>CACKFA010000001.1 GCA_902599335.1 uncultured Pelagibacteraceae bacterium
ATAATATAAACAGTCTCACTGCATCAGCTCCATAATTTTCTATTATTATTTCTGGATCAATAGTATTCCTTTTTGATTTTGACATAGATTCTGAAGGTCCAACTTTGATTTCATTAGTTTCGTCAGCTTTAAGGAATTTTTTACCATTAATTGTAATTAATTCGTCTGGACTTATCCAATTATTATTTTTGTCCTTATATGTTTCATGACAAACCATTCCTTGTGTAAATAGTCCAGCAAATGGCTCTTTAATTTCAAAATTCTTATTTTGATGTGAAAGTGCATGCATAAAAAACCTAGAATATAATAAGTGCAAAATTGCATGTTCTACGCCACCAATATATTGGTCAACAGGCATCCAGTATTTTATTTCTTCATCTTTGAAACCATAGCTATTGTTCTTCGGAGAGCAAAATCTCAGAAAATACCATGAAGAGTCAACAAAAGTATCAAGAGTATCAGTTTCTCTTCTATATTTTTTTCCATCAATTTTTATGTTTTTCCAATCTTCAATTTCATCTAAAGGATTTCCTTTGGAATTGAATTTACTTACTTCTGGTAACTTTACTGGAAGCATATCTCTTGGAATTTTAATTGGATTGTTATTTTCATCGTACGCTATGGGTATAGGACAGCCCCAGTATCTTTGCCTCGAAATACCCCAATCCTTTAATCTAAAATTGGTTTTTTTTTGACCTATATTTTCTTTTTCAAGGAATTCGATTGTTTTTGGAATTGATTCTTCTGGTACTCTTAAATTATTTAAAAATTTAGAATTAAAAAGATATCCTGACTCGGTATAAGCTTTATTTTTAATTTTGATACTTTTATTTTTTTCTGGTGTAACAACTGGAATAACTTCCAAATTATACTTCGATGCAAATTCTAAGTCTCTCTGGTCATGCGCAGGACATCCAAATACAGCCCCTAAACCGTAATCCATTAACACAAAGTTTGCAAAGTAAACTGGAACTTTTTTTGTTTCATCTAAAGGGTTGATCGCTAAGAGATCAGTTTTAAATCCTAATTTTTCAGCAGCTGCGATAGACTCTTCTGTTGTCCCTGTTTTAGAACATTCTTTTTTAAATTTAATAAAATCTTGATTACTAGAAAAAAAATTTGAAATTGGATGATCAATAGAAACTGCAAGAAAAGACATTCCAAACAAAGTATCTGGCCTAGTTGTGTAGCATTTAATTTCATCTATATCTTTGTTGGATTCAATTTTAAATTTGACCTCACAACCATAAGATTTACCTATCCAATTTTTTTGCATTACTTTTACTTTTTTTGGCCAATTATCTAGATTTTCTAGGCCATCTAATAAATCTTTGGAAAATTTAGTTATATTAAAGAACCATTGATTGAGTTTTTTTCTCTCAACAATAGCTCCAGACCTCCAACCTTTGCCGTCTATAACTTGTTCGTTAGCAAGCACAGTTTCATCAACAGGATCCCAATTTACATAATTTTCTTTTCTGTAAACTAATCCTTTGTCATAAAGTTCTAAGAAAAACTCTTGTTGATGTTTATAATAATCTGAAGAACAAGTTGATATTTCCCTATCCCAATCTATTGATAAACCAAGTCTTTTTAGCTGTTTTTTCATTGTAGAAATATTCTTTTCTGTCCAGGTCTTTGGATCTAAATTATTTTGTCTTGCAGCGTTTTCTGCTGGCATGCCAAATGAGTCCCAACCCATCGGATGTAAAACATTGTAGCCTTGAAGTATTTTAAACCGTGCTAAAACATCCCCTATAGTGTAATTCCTAACATGACCCATATGGATTTTCCCAGATGGATACGGAAACATTTCCAAACAATAAAATTTTTTTTTATTTTTATTTATCTTTGAGGAGAAAACATTATTTTTTTCCCAGAATTTCTGCCATTTTTCTTCAACAGTTTTGAAATTATATCTATCCACAAAATGCAATTAAAAAAATATTAAAAAATATTAATATATTTTTCCTTCATAAGGTTTAAAATTTCTGTCTTTTTTTTCTACTTCGTATATTTTTGCAATTTTTAAAATCTTCTTTTTAAGTGTAGTATTTAATTCACCTGAACTTTCATAAATTTGGCAGTTATTAATATTATCACATTTTTTTGTAAAAATTTTTATATTTATTGCATCTGATCTAACTTCGTTGGTTAAAAATCTTACAGAAATTTTTATACTCTCATTGTTGTCTTGTTCTGTTGAGTACCAATCTGTTATAATTAAACCCCCACTATAATTAACAGAAGCAAGTGGTAAAAAGTCTAAAACATCTAAGGAAGCTCTCCATAAAGGATTTGAGCTAGCAAATTCGTAATTTGTTCCTTTTTTTTTTAATTTATCGTTTAATCTAAATCCTCTACCTTCCTCTAGGTTTTTTTTAACTCTTTTTTCAGGTTCAGGCGGAAACTTTCTTGCATCAACCGAGTTGAATGGCGCACAAGAGTTTAATAAAAATGTTATAAAACCTATAAAAAATGCTATATTTATTAGTTTTTTTGAAATCATTGCAATTTAATGCCTGTAATATTAATTTTCATAAAGATATAATTTAAAAACTCCAAAAAATATAGTAAATTCAACACTAATTAGATGTTGCAAAAATGCAACATTTTTTCTTAAATTTTTTAAAAATTATTCAAATATGGGTAAACACCCTAAAATTCCAATATATAGGCTCTGTTTATTATTAATAATAACAATTACAAAAAGGAGTAATTAATATGAACAACTTTAAAAAAGTAGGGTTAACTGCATTAGCAGGTGCTCTAGTTTCTTTCTCTGCTAACGCAGTAGAAATGTCAGTATCTGGTGGTGCATCTATCGGATTTACTGGTGAAGAAAAAGTAGACACTGGTAACGGTTGGTCTATGAACGACGGATTAACATTTACAGGGTCTGGAGAATTGGACAATGGTTTTAATGTTACTGTTAAACAAATAATCGATTCAAGTGATGGTGCTGTAGGTGCTATTATGGATACTAGAATCCTAACTATTGATATGGGTGATACTGGTACTTTAACTTTCTCTGGTACAGGTGGAAGTTCAGTACTTAACGCAATCGATGACGTAACTCCAACGGCTTACGAAGAGTCTTGGGATATCGTAACAGGCGCAAGTGCAATTCCTGGCGGTGTAGGTGGTGATAATATGTTCCACTATTCGAACTCATCTTTAATGGATGGTGTTACTTTAGCGGCTGCATACGTTCCATCAAACAAAGCTACTGTAGTTGAGAGTTCTTCTGACTACGGTATTACTTACACAGGTATCGATGGTTTAACTATTGGTGCAGCAACTGGTGAAAACAATGCTACAGCGAGTGCATCAGTTGACATAACTAACATGTACGTGAAGTATGCAATGGACGCTTTCACAGTTGGTTACCAAACATCAGAATCAGACTCAGAAACAACAAATGCTGACAAAGACTTTACAGCTTTTGGTATTTCTTACGCTATGAGCGATGAAATGTCTGTGTCTTACAACCAATCATCTATTGATTATGAAAACTCTACGTTAGCAGATCAAGACTCTATGGGTCTATCTGTATCTTACGTAATGGGTTCTATGACTTTAAAAGCAGCTCATAACACAGTAGATAACGTTGCAGGTTCACAAACTGCTGACAGATCAGCTTATGATCTAAGTTTAGCGTTTGCATTCTAATATAATTAGAATTTAGACTTTAAAAGGGCCCCTTTTTAGGGGCCTTTTTTTTATTCAAAAAAAGATATTCCTGCAAATTCAGATTTTTTTAATAGAGAAAGTTTTTTTATATTTTGTTTCGAAATTCCGCCGAGCACAACAATCTTATTTTTGGTAAGTTTAGAAAGTAATTTAAATTTATTTATCCCTAGAAAATTTTTATTTTTTTTAAATAGTGAAGATAAAAAAATTTTCCTAACATTTTGAATTTCTTTAGTCCTAATTTCTCTGAGATTGTGAGCTGATCCAATAATTCTGAAGTTTTTTTTATAAGAGTAGGCTAAATGTTTTAAACTTTTGTTAAAAGAAGGGATATAAGCACCGTCTAGATCAAGTTTAATTGCTAACTTGATGTTATTTGATAGATAAAACCTTAGTGACTTTTTTTTACAATATTTCTTAATTTTCAAAATAAGAGTTTGGTCAGGTGTTTTTGTTAAATAGTTTCTATAAATTATAACGGTTTGTTTATCTTGTTTATCTATATTATTTGTGTCAAATTTATTAATAAAGTAATATTTTTTAATCATAGCTATATGCACAATATTGTAAAAAACTTATTAGACATTGAAAATAATATCAAAGTCCAGATTAATAAATTAAATATTGCTAATCATACTAAAATTATTGCTGTATCTAAAACATTCAAAATAGACAAAATATTACCACTTATTGAGCATGGTCACATAAATTATGGTGAAAATAAAGTTCAAGAGGCTGTAGAAAAATGGACTGAGATTAAAAAAACTAATTCAAAGTTAAAATTACACATGATTGGAAAACTGCAAACCAATAAAGTAAAGTATGCTGTTCAAATTTTTGATTACATTCATTCTGTAGATAGTCAAAAATTAGCAAAAAAAATTTCAGACGAACAAAATAAAATAAATAAAAAAATAAAAATATTTCTGCAGGTTAACATTGGTAATGAGGGTCAAAAATCAGGAGTGAATAAAAGTCAAACAGGTCAACTAGCCTCCTATTGTAAAGAAATTGGTTTAGATTTGATTGGTTTAATGTGTATTCCTCCAATAAATTTTGATCCAGAAAGTTATTTTGAAGAGATGAATAAGTTGAATAAAGATCTTGGGTTTACAGAATTAAGTATGGGAATGTCCTCAGATTATCTCACTGCTGTCAAATATTTGTCAACATATGTTAGAGTTGGATCTAGTATCTTTGGTCAAAGATCTTAAAAGATTTTTATTTTTGAATTTTTTTTTATTAATTTCAGCATAATCAAAAAGTCTTTTTCCTTTAAAGCAATACATCCTGCCGTAGGCTTATAATCTTTAGTCAGATGGATAAAAATACAACTACCTAGACCGGGAATAGGTTTTTCAAAGTTATATTTAATTGGAATAAGTAAATCATATTTATAATCTTTTCTTTTTAACTTTTCATGTTTGACTTTTTTTTTTATTTTGAAAAGTTTGTTATATTTTTTTGGGAAACGAATATCGTTAACCCAACCCATATTTTTTTTAATTGATATACATTTTAATAAAGTTAATGGTTTTTTTATTCTATCTTTTCGCAAATATAGATTTTCAATTTCAAAGGTCCCCTTTGGTGTTTTTTTATCTCCCTCTTTCTTGCTTTTTGTAGAACCATTTTTTCCAATACAACACTTAAACTTAAATTCGCCTATTTGAAGAGTGTGTTTATTTTTTACTAAAATTGTCATATTCTCTTTCTGTGAGTGGTCAAAATTTAATAATATATAAGTTTAATGAATTATATCAAATTCTCGAAGAACTTGGTTTAGATTTGAATTTTAAGATTACTTATACAGACAACGAGAATTATTTAAGTGATTCCATTAAAAATCTTAACAATTATTTAGTAATTTCAAATAAAAAATATTCAGCTATTGATAATCAATTTGTTTTAGATAACGGACCAATTAATATTTTTAAGCTACTTGAAAAGATAAATATTGAATTTTTAAAATTACAATTCAACAACCAGTCCAAGGTAAAAGTAAATAATTATATCATAGACCTTAATTCTAGAGAGATGTTAACAAGAGATAATAAGCTTAAGTTGACTGAGAAAGAAATTAATACAATTACTTATTTATCTAAATCAGACAAACCTGTTAGTATTCATGAACTGCAGGAAAAGGTTTGGAGTTATCAGTCTGATATAGAAACCCATACTGTTGAAACTCATATTTATCGATTAAGAAAAAAAATTTTAAATACATTTAATGATAAAGATTTCATAATTAGTGAAAAAAATGGCTATCAAATCAAATAAGAAAAATCCTATGGCTAAAGATTTATTTACTAAAAAGTACAAACCAAAAATAGTTAAGCCTAAAAAAGGTAAGGGGAGTTTTAAAAGAAAGAAAACTTAAGTTAAAGTCTTGCCCCAATTTGCTGTATTACTTTAGATGACATCTCAGTACCTTTTTCGAGACACTCTTTAGTAGATAATTTGTTAATGTACCCATGTAAAAAACCAGCAGCAAAAAGATCACCTGCACCTGTAAGATCAATAATTTTTAGATTTTTCTGTATATCACTTTCAATAACTTCATCACCATTAACTGCAACTGCTCCTTTTTCTCCTCTAGTTATAATTACTAATTTATGGAGTTGTTTTGAAAAGCTTATAACTTCATTAAAATTTTTCGCTTCAATTAATGAGGTAATTTCTTGTTCATTAGCGAAGGTTATATCAAGTTTATTTTTAACTAGGTTTAAAAAATGAGGTTTGTGTCTATCCACACAAAATAAATCAGATAGTGACATAGCAACTTTGTTTGCATTATTTATAGCTTTGTCAAAGGCTTTCTTGGGCTCTCCTTCATCCCACAAATAACCCTCTAAAAATATTATTTCACTTTTTTTAATCGCATCTGAACTAACATCATTCTCGTTTATTTTTCCTGCTGTTCCTAGAAAAGTACACATTGTTCTTTCTGAGTCTGGTGTTACCAATATTAAACACGTTCCAGTTGGTAATTCTTCTTTTTTTTTTGAATAAAAGTATTCTACATTTTCTTTTTTTAAACCTTCCTCGTACTTGCTCCCAAATTCATCATCAGAGACCTTACCTATAAATCCAACTTTATCACCAAGTTGTGATAATCCAACTATAGAGTTTGCTACTGAACCTCCAGAAACTGTTTTTTCGATTTTAAGATTTGTTAATAAATTATGGAATTCACTTTGATCAAAAAATAATTTCATAGTACTTTTTGTGAGATTATTTTTCATAATAAAGCTGTCATCAACTTTACAAATGACATCCACAATTGCATTTCCTATTCCTAAAACTTTCATATTAAGCTTTTTTGGTAATAACAGTTTTTTTTCTATTTGGGTAGCAAGTAGTGCATATTTTGCATTTTAAACCATAACAATCTCTTGCTTTACAATATTCTCTACCATAAAAAATTATTTGTAAATGAAGTTTAGACCATGTTTTTTTAGGAAATATTCTTTTTAAATCTTTTTCAGTTTGAACTACATTTTTCCCACTTGTTAAACCCCATCTTTGCGCAAGTCTATGAATATGAGTATCAACCGCAAAAGCTGGATATCCAAAGCCTTGAGACATTACTACGCTTGCTGTTTTGTGTCCTACACCAGGTAATTTTTCAAGTTCTTCAAAGGTTTTAGGAACTTTACCTTTGTGTTTTTCTAACAATTGCTTTGACATTAAGTAAATGCTCTTAGCTTTAACTCTAAAAATACCAATTTTTTTAATTAATTTTTCAATCTTTTTTCTTCCTAATTTTACAAAGTGTTCTGGTTTATGGTATTTAGGATAGATATCTTTTGTTACATTATTAACATTAACATCAGTGCATTGTGCAGAAAGTAGCACGGAAATTAAAAGTGTGAAAGTATTTTTACTTTTTAGAGGAACAGGTGCCTTAGGATAAATTTTATTTAGAATTTTAATTATGATTTTTGCTTTTTGTTTTTCATTCATTATGAAAAGTTAAGCAAATCTCTCATAGAATATAAGCCTGGTTTTTTTTTCATCAACCACTTAGAGGCAGTTAAAGCTCCATCTGAGTAAAGTGCTCTATCAAAAGCCTCATGGTTTAATGTAATTATTTCTTTTCCACTCGAGAATTTTACTTCATGTTCACCAATAATTTCACCTTTTCTTATTGAGTTAAAATTAATTTTTTTTCCATAAGGGAATGATTTTTTATTTAAGAATTTTTTACCAATTAAATTATATAAATTTTTATTTTTTCCATCCGCTATTCCTTTTCCAAGCATTAAGGCGGTACCTGATGGATAATCTTTTTTATGTTTGTGATGTACCTCAAATATTTTGCTCAAATATTCATCATTTAGTGATTTTGATGCAATTTCTGTTAAATACATTAATAAATTTACACCTAAGCTCATGTTACCCGCTTTTAGAATAGGTATTTTTTTTGAATATGTTTTAATTTGATTTTCTTGGCTTCTAGTAAATCCTGTAGTACCAATTACTACTTTTTTCTTAAATTTTGATGCTATTTTGAGAATTTCAAGAGTGCAATTTGGTACCGTGAAGTCAATAATCACATCAGTTTTTTTAAAAGCTTTGTCAGAATTTAATTCGGGTTTAACCCCATTAAATTTTTTATTTATTAATCTATTTTCTGTAAGTGTAACTAGTTTAAAATTTTTATTCTTCTTTGAAGACTTAATTAATTGCTGACCCATCCTACCCATACATCCAGAGATCGCTAAATTAATTTTTTTCATTTTATAATATTTTAAAATAGTATTTTTATAATTACTATTATTTTAATTTCAAATTAGTAATTATATAATCTCCTATCGTCTCACTATTTTTCTTGCTTTTGCTAAGTAAATATTTGAGTTCTTTAATTTTTATTTTTTCAAAATCAAGATTATATAAATTTAATTTATATCTATTCAAAAATCTTTCAAATTCATAATTAAAATTTTTATGATGTTTAAATAGAAGCTTTGAAAATTCAAAAAAAATAATAACATTTGATTTTTTAAATATTTCTCTCATTCCTTTTAAAGCAAAAAAATCATAGCCTTCAAGGTCAATTTTAATAACTATGTGTTTATTTAATTTTAATTTTTTTTTTTGTCTTTTTTTTTGTAAATCTAAACGAGCCAGAATTTTTAAATTTTTCTAAATTGTCATCAAAATAATTAACATTATTTTTTGAACCAATTCCAAAATTAAAATACTTTATATTTTTAATTTGATTTAATTTGATATTTTCTTTTAATTTAAAAATTGCTTTATCTGAAGCGTCAATACTATAAATAGTTTTTTCTTTAAATTTTCTTGCAATTGGTATCGAGTATGCGCCAAAATTACAACCACAGTCAATGAAGCTTGAATTATATTTTTTAATAAGTTTTATTATTATATTTAAATTTTTTTTATCCCATTGAGATAAATTTCTAATCATCCATTTACTCAAGTCTTTTTTCTGAGTAGAAGCATAAAATTTATAGTTTGAGAATGATAGTATGACTTTGATGTTTTTAAAATTTTTAAAAAAAGAATAAAAAATAAAATATAAAAGGCGATTATTTTTTTTAATATAAAAATCTATAATCTTTTGAAAAATTTTGTTCAATTCTTAATTTAACTTTTCCAAAAATTTTTCGCTTTTTCAAAAAATTTTTTAATACTTGGATTTGATTTTTCGTTTTCAATTTTTCTGAATTGTTCTAACAATTCTTTTTGCTTTTTATTTAAGTATACTGGAACTTCTGTTTTTACTTGAACATATAAATCTCCATAATCACCTCGTCTCATAAACGGCATTCCTTTACCTTTTAATCTAAATTGTTTACCATTCTGAGTTCCATCAGGGATTTTTATTTTTGCTTTTCCACCATCTATAGTTGGTATCTCTATAGTTGTTCCTAAAGCAGCATCAGCTAAAGAAAGAGGAAATTCAAAGAATAAGTTTTCATCTGATCTTTTAAATAAATCATGAGAGTGAACATTGATAAACAAATATAAATCACCTGTTGCTCCACCTCTTGTTCCTGCTTCACCTTTTCCTGATAATCTAATCCTTGTTCCATCATCAACACCTTTTGGAATGGTTACAGATATTTTCTTAGATGCTTGTTTTTTTCCCTGACCATTACAATCGGTGCAAGGATGAGTAATTTCCTCACCATTTCCGTTACATTGAGGACATGTTTGTTGAACAGTAAAGAAACCTTGATTGGATCTTACTCTACCATTACCACCACAATATGAGCATCTGTCTGGTGAATAACCAGGCTTAGATCCATTACCTTTACAAGTACCACACTGTTCTGACGTTGAAAATTTAATGTCTTGCTTTTTTCCATGATAAGCCTCTTCTAGAGAAATAGATAAATCATACCTTAAGTCAGAACCTCTATTATTAGATTTTCTATTTCTTGATCTTCCACCTCCCCCAAAATCTCCAAAGAAATCTTCAAAAATATCTGAAAAATCTGCTCCACTAAATCCACCAAAACCTCCACCTGGTCTGCCACCACCATTTTCGAAAGCTGCATGACCAAAGTTATCGTAGTTTTGTTTCTTGTCATTGTCTGAAAGTATTCCGTAGGCTTCACTAGCTTCTTTGAATTTTTCTTCAGCCTTAGTGTCCCCAGGATTTTTATCAGGATGATATTTAACGGCTAACTTTCTGTATGCAGATTTTAATTCTTCAGGGCTTGCGTTTTTATTAACGCCTAGGACATCGTAATAGTCTCTTTTAGCCATCAAATTACCCCAGACAATTAAATGTCAGTTTAAGCGCTTTTTTCTTTATTCTCGTCTTTTACTTCTTCGAAATCAGCATCAACAACATTCTCGTCTTTTTTACCTGCATCATCTCCACCATCATCTTTTCCAGACTCAGGTTTTGCACTTTGTTGTGATTTATAGATTGCTTCACCAAGTTTCATTGAAGCTTGAACTAGAGCCTCAGTTTTTTTCTTAATATCTTCAATATCCTCACCTTTTAAAGCCTCTTTTATTGCAGATGATGCATCTTCAATAGCTTTCTTTTCTGCATCTGAAATTTTAGATCCATGCTCTTTTAAATTTTTTTCAGTAGAATGAATTAAAGTATCTGCTTGATTTCTAACATCAACTGACTCTCTTTTCTTTTTATCAGCTTCTTTATTAGCTTCCGCATCTTTAACCATTTTTTCAATTTCTTCATCACTTAGTCCACCGGAAGCTTGGATTTGAATTTTTTGTTCTTTACCAGTTCCCTTATCTTTTGCCGAAACATTTACGATACCATTAGCATCAATATCAAATGTAACTTCAATTTGAGGTACTCCTCTTGGTGCTGGTGCAATACCTATTAATTCAAAATTTCCCAAAGCTTTATTGTCAGCTGCCATTTCTCTCTCACCCTGTAGAACTCTAATAGATACAGCTGGCTGATTGTCTTCAGCAGTTGAAAATACCTGACTTTTTTTAGTTGGTATTGTTGTGTTTTTATCAATTAGTTTCGTAGAAACTCCTCCAAGTGTTTCGATACCAAGTGATAGTGGAGTTACATCTAACAGAAGTACATCTTTAACATCACCTTGTAATACACCTGCTTGAATAGCAGCACCCATTGCAACCACTTCATCAGGGTTCACACTTTTATTAGGATCTTTTCCAAAAAAGTTTTTTACTTCTTCAATTACTTTTGGCATTCTAGTCATACCACCAACCATAACCACTTCGTCAATCTCACTTGCTGTAATTCCAGCATCTTTTAATGCAGTCTTGCATGGAGGTATAGTTCTAGCAATTAAGTCTTCAACTAAAGCTTCAAGTTTAGCTCTAGTCATTTTTAAATTAATATGCTTAGGACCTGTTTTATCTGCAGTAATAAAAGGTAAGTTTATATCTGTTTGTTCTGCAGATGATAATTCTATTTTTGCTTTTTCGGCAGCTTCTTTTAATCTTTGTAAAGCAAGTTTGTCTGACTTAAGATCAATTCCATTATCTTTCTTAAATTCAGAAATTAAGTAATCAACCACAGCATTATCAAAATCTTCACCACCTAAAAAAGTATCACCATTAGTTGATTTAACTTCAAAAACACCATCACCAAGTTCTAAAATAGAAACATCAAATGTTCCTCCACCCAAATCATATACGGCAATTTTTTTATTTTGTTTTTTATCTAAACCATATGCAAGTGATGCTGCAGTAGGTTCATTAATAATTCTTAAAACTTCTAATCCAGCAATTTTTCCTGCATCTTTGGTTGCCTGTCTTTGTGCATCGTTAAAATATGCTGGTACTGTAATGACAGCTTTAGTCACAGCCTGACCTAAATATTTTTCTGCTGTTTCTTTCATTTTTTGTAAAATGAAAGCAGATATTTGAGAAGGTGAATATTTTTCACCTTTAGCTTCTATCCAAGCATCACCTTTTTCAGAATTGACTATTTTGAAAGGTGCAGCCTCCACATCTTTTTTCACAGTTGGGTCTTCAAAGTTTCTTCCAATTAATCTTTTAACAGCAAAGATAGTATTCTCTGGATTTGTAACAGCCTGTCTTTTTGCTGGTTGTCCAATTAATTTTTCATTTTCATCTGTAAATGCTACAACTGATGGAGTAGTTCTTGCTCCTTCAGCATTTTCTAAGACTTTTGCTTGTGTTCCCTCCATAATGGCAACACATGAATTTGTTGTTCCTAAGTCTATTCCAATAATTTTACTCATAATTTAATGTCTCTCCTTCGTCATATAGGGTTTAAATGTAAAACTACAAGTTGATCTCATAATTATTTATTTTCTGGAATTTCCTGATTTTCCTCAGTTTTTTCTTCTTTTGTTGTAACTTTTTTTGACACTCCTACTAAAGAGGGCCTAAGTAGTCTGTCTTTTATAGTAAAACCTTTTTGAATTTCTTGGATTATTGTTCCAGGTTCTTTTGTATCATCCTCTATCTCCATCATTGCTTGATGAAAGTTTGGATCTAGTTTTTTATTAAGGCAATCTATTGGTTTAATATTATTTTTTTCAAATATCGAGATTAGATCTTTTTTAATAATGTCTAAATGTTCAAGTGTCTTCTTTAATGCGTTGGTGTCTTTTAACTTATCGTCACTTTCAAGAACATGTTTTGATCTATCTAAATTATCAATCAAATTTAATGCTTCTTTGGCAAAACTATAGCCACCATATTCAAAAGCATCTTCTTTTTCTTTTTCAAATCTTCTTCTTTGATTTTCCATTTCGGCAAAAGTTCTTGCTACTTTGTCTTCGAGTTCAGCAATTTTTTCTTCTGGAGTTGGTTCTTTTATTTCTTCTGTGAGTTCTTGATCTGTTTCTTGCTTATTTTCTTCAGCTGAGCTTTTTTCGGATTTTTCAGCTTCTTTAGCTATATCCTGATTTTGATCTGCAAAAGTTCTATTTTGGTTTTCTTCTTTTTCCATAGCTTCATATATGGTAAGGATTTTAGGAATTTCTAGATGTCTAAACAAAAAATTAATAAATTATTTATTGGAACTAATAACAGTGGTAAGCTTAGAGAAATTAAGAGTTTATTACCAAAAAGCATCAAAATTTATTCTACATCATCGTTTAACCTTAGAAGCCCAGTTGAAAATGGTAAGTCATTTAAAGAGAACTCACTAATTAAATCTAAATATTTTTCAAAGAAAACAGGATTAATGTGTTTGGCTGATGACTCAGGTTTAGAGATAGATTTTTTGAATAAAAACCCTGGAATTTATTCTGCAAGGTGGGGAGGAAGGCATGGGGATTTTGATAAAGCCATAAGAAGAGTTTATAGAGAGCTAAATAAAAAAGATAAAAATTGGAAAAATAAAAAAATTAAAGCAAGGTTTATTTGTGCTCTTTCTATTTCTTATTTAAATAAAAAAATTGCTTGTGTGTTGGGAATAGTAGAGGGATATATTTCAGACAAACCAAGAGGTAAAAATGGATTTGGATATGATCCAATTTTTATACCTTTTAAAAAGAGAAAAACTTTTGGAGAAATGAAGCCGTCTCAAAAATATAAGATGGATCATAGATTTCAGGCTTTTAAAAAAATTAGAAAATTTCTATAAGTTTTTGATCTTCAATTTTATAAAAATTTAATCTGTGATTAATTTTATTATTTTTGATATCAAAAATTCCTATTTTTCCTTTGAATGAATTTTTTCTCTTAAAAATTTTATTTAAGTTTTCTTTTTTTGAGTTTAGCGATAAATAATAAACTAAACCAACAAGATCATAACTCAATAAAGATAAATGAGTAGGATCTTCATTAAATGCGTTAAAGTATTTTATTTTGTATCTGTCAAAATTTTTTTTATTTATTGATGGATAATATAATGGCTGAATATCAGTTTCGTTTAATAAACTTTCATCGAACCATTGATTTAAAGTTATAAAGTATTTATTTTTAGGAAGTACATCAGTGTATAAAAGCGATGTAGATACACTTTTTAGACTTTCATCAAAATCTGCAATTACAACAGCATCAAAATTTAAACCACCTAAAGTATATCTTTTTTCCAGTCTTTTTATTTTTTTTTCTTTATTTGGATCATTCGAATTTTTTATCCTATTTATTTCGTCCTCTAAATTTTGCTTTCTAGTTCTATAGTTTGTGATTTCTTCTATTTGTTTTGTTAGTTTTGTAGGTTCTGTATTATATTCATAATCTTTATAAATTTTAATTTTTGAATTTTTCATTCCCCTTTTAATTTCAAATTCGTAATCTCTGATTGGTGTTAAAAATACAGTTTTCTGTATTTGATTAGTTTCTAAAAATTTTTTTATTGTATTAAATTGTGATGTAGAATTAATTCCAGCTGAAATTACATTTTTGGGAAGATCTAAAGTTTTATTTGTTAATGATAAAAAAGTTAAATCCTTCATTTCATCTAAATAAGTTAAACTTTCATAGAACACAGGACCTATAACAATCTTTATCCCCATCTCACTTAATTCAAATGCTGATTTTAAAGTTTGGTTTGCTTTAGTTGCTGTATCTTTTGGATGGATTTCTATTAGATTATTATCTATATCTTTAACAGCTAATCCAACTGCTTTAATGATTGACTCTCCAATTTCTTTATTTTCTCCTGTCATAGGTACCAATAATCCTATTTTGATTTTTTCTTGAGCATTGACGGTTGAAAAAAACAGAATGTAAAAACTTAAAAAAATAAAATGAATAATTTTAATTAATTTGGTCATTTTGATGCTAGTATAATATTTTTTAAGCTAAATTATGATCATAAAACCACAATTTAAATTAAAAGAATACGAAAATGGTCTTTATCTTGTATCAACTCCTTTAGGAAATCTAAAAGATATAACGTTAAGAGCAATTGAAGTTTTACAGCAATCCCATTATATTTTATGCGAAGATACTCGCGTTTCAAAAATTCTTCTAGATAAATATCAAATAAAATCAAAATTAATTTCAAATCATAAATTTAATGAGAAAAAAAACGTAATCAAAGTCATTGATTATCTAAAATCTGGGAAAATAATTTCTTTGATATCTGATGCTGGTACACCTAGTATTTCTGATCCCGGTTCAATTTTAATCAATGAATGCATTGATAACGAGATAAGAATATTTCCCATTCCTGGACCCTCAGCTGTTGCTGCAGCTGTCTCAATCAGTGGTTTTTCAGATAAATATTTGTTTTGTGGATTTTTTTCAGACAAAAAAGAGCAATTATCTAATGAATTAAAAAAAATTTCAAAATTTGAAAATTCCTTAGTTTTTTTTATTTCTCCTAAAAAAATTAATAAAATCATACCTGAAATAAAAAAAAATTTTAATGGGAGAAAGATAGTTTTTTGTAGGGAAATAACGAAAATTTACGAAGAATTTATTAGAAAAAATGTAGATGAATTAGAATTATTTGAAAAAGAACCGAAAGGTGAGCTCACAGTTGTTATTTCTGAAAAAAAAATAAATAAAAATTTATCTGAAAAACTTACGGAATCAGATATGAATATTATTAAAAAAATGATTAAAAAATTATCCACTAAAGAAATTACAGATATTTTAAGTCAAACTTCCAATGTTCGTAAAAAAGAAATATACAATTATTGTTTGGAATTAAAAAATGAAAAATAAATTATTAATTTTAATATTCGTAAGTTTTATTTTAACTGGATGTGTTGGCGTTGGTTCTAAAGGTCTTTTTGGAACTGGTGTTTCAGTTGCCTTAGATCCTAGAACAGTTGGCACTCAAATAGATGACTCTATTATGCAGAAAAGTATTAGTGCAAAAATTTTAGCTAAAGATAAAAAATATTTTCTATCAGTGAAAACAAAAGTTTTGGATGGTAAAATTTTTATAACTGGAAAAGTAGATCAACCAGAGGAAAAATTACTAATCACAAAACTAGCATGGGAAACAAAAGGTGCTAGATCTGTTAGAAATGATATCAAAATTAAAGAAGAATTTAATTTCAAACAGTCTGCAAAAGATTTGCTTATTACTTCACAACTAAGAACTGCACTTATTGTAAATAAAAATATAAAAGCAACAAATTATCAAATTGATACTTATAAAAAGAAAATTTATGTTTATGGTATTGCCTTAACTTCTGAAGAAAAAGATTTAGTAATAAGTGAAGCCAAAGAAATAGTTGATGTAGAGGATGTAATCGCAAGCATCCTTCTTGTTGAAGATTTAAGAATTCAAAGAGAATAATTATCTTTTATAATCAATTACCTCAGAAGAGTAGGCAGCAATAGATGCTAAGTTAAGTATCTCTGAAGTTGATGATCTTAAAGGTGCAATTTCAATAGGAAGCCCAAGTCCAATTAATAATGGACCAATAACCTTTGTGTCTCCTATCGTCTTCATCAATTTATATGAAATTGCTGCACTATGTTGTCCAGGCATAATTAAAATATTTGCTTTACCAACTATCTTTGCAAAAGGATATAGTTCCTCATACTCTGGATTAAGAGCAACATCAGGCTGCATATCTCCATCAAATTCAAAGTCAACTTTTCTTTCTTTTAATATCTCAACCGCGTTTCGAATATGTTTTGTTCTACTTGTAAGAGGTTGTCCAAATGTAGAGTGTGATACAAAAGCAACTTTAGGATCAAAACCAAAAAGCCTCACTACTCTAGCTGTTGAAATGGCTATCTCAGCCATTTGTTCAGAAGTTGGATATTCATGGACACTTGTATCACCAACAAAAATTGTTCTTCCTTTATGAACGATCATGTTTAAACCAAACATAATTTCACCTTCTCTTACATCAACAACTTGCTTAATTTTTTCAAATGAGGCGCCAAATCTTCTTGTATTACCAGTTACAGCTCCATCAGCATCCCCACAAGCAACCATACTAGTAGCCCAAACGACCCTATCATTTCTGATCATTCTGTCACAATCTCTTTCTAATAATCCTTGCTCTCTTTGTAATTTTTCAAATAAATGTTTAACGTATCTTTTTCTTTTTTCTTCGTCTCTAGAGTTAACAATTTCTATGTCAAAATTTTCACTATAACCAATATTTTTAATTTGTTCTTTAATTTTACTTTCTTTACCAACTAGGATTGGAATACCCAATTTTGAATTTTTAAATGCTATAGCGGCTTTTAAAGTATTTTCATCTTCACCATCTGCAAAAACAATTCTTTTTTGATTTTTTTTAATAAATGAATTTATACCCTGCATGATGGTTACTGTTGGGTCTAGTCTTTGCTTAAGTTGTTCCTTATAAACTTCAAAGTCATCTATTTTTTTTCTAGCAACTCCACTTTCTATCGCTGCTTTTGCTACAGCTGCTGGTATTACACTGATTAGTCTTGGGTCAAAAGTAGATGGAATAATATAATCTCTTCCATAATGAGGTCTTTCACCACCCATAGCTGCAACCACTTCATCAGGGACATCTTCTCTTGCAAGTTTAGCTATTGCATTAGCTGCAGCAACTTTCATTTCTTCATTTATCGTTTTGGATCTAACATCTAAAGCTCCTCTAAAGATATAAGGAAATCCAATTAAATTATTTACTTGATTGGGGTAATCTGATCTTCCTGTTGCAACAATTGCATCATTTCTAACTTCATTAATTTCTTCTGGGGTAATTTCTGGATCAGGATTAGCACAAGCAAATATAATTGGATTTTTTGCCATGGATTTAACCATCTCTTTTTTTAGAACACCTTTTGTCGATAATCCTAAAAAAACATCTGCACCGTTAATAGCATCCTCTAAAGTTCTATGTTTAGTCTTAACTGCATATCTGGATTTCCATTGATCAATTCCCTCAGTTCTTCCTTCGTAAATAACTCCCTTTCTGTCTAACATTATTATATTTTCAGATTCTACTCCTGAGTTTTTAAATAACTCAGTACAAGCTTGTGCCGAAGCTCCTGCACCATTAACTACAACTTTAATTTTTTTTATTGATTTACCACAAATATCTAAAGCATTAATTAATGCTGCAGTGGTTATAATTGCTGTTCCATGTTGATCATCATGAAAAACAGGAATATCCAAAATTTCTTTTAATTTTTGCTCTATTATAAAACAATCTGGGGCTGCTATATCTTCTAAATTTATTCCACCAAAGCTAGGTGCAAAATTTTTAATTGAATTAATGATTTCCTCTGAATCTTTACAATCAATCTCTAAATCTATGGAATCGATATCTGCAAATCTTTTAAATAATACGGCCTTTCCTTCCATCACAGGCTTTGATGCAAGAGCACCTAAATTTCCCATTCCTAATATTGCTGAACCATTACTTATTACAGCAACAAGGTTTCCTTTACTCGTGTAATCATAAGCTGCTTCTGGATTTTCACTTATCTTTTTTACAGGAGCAGCAACTCCTGGAGAATAAGCTAAAGCGAGATCACGCTTAGTTGTCATATTTTTTGAAGAAATAATCTCAATCTTGCCTGGTTTTTTGTCTTTATGAAAATCCAAAGCTTCTTTATCTGTGTAATGATCGATTTTTGTTTTTTTCATTTCTGATAACAATAAGTGTACAATTGGGGTAAAATTAAGACTAATATGATTTATGAACTTACTTAAGTCAACAGGCACATTTGGTTTTTATACTATCATTAGTAGATTACTGGGTTATTTAAGAGATATTTTAATAGCAATTTTTCTAGGAACAGGAATGTTGGCTGATGCTTTTTTTGTAGCATTTAGAATTCCAAATACTTTTAGAAGATTGTTTGCTGAAGGCACCTTTAATGCAGCATTCGTTCCAAGTTATTCATCAGAAATTACTAAAGGAAAAAAACAATCAAACAAATTTGCTAACGATATTTTTAATCTCCTTTTTTTAGGGTTGTTATTTTTAACAATAATAATTGAGATTTTCATGCCTGCATTTGTTTCAATTATTGCCCCAGGGTTTGTGGGAGATTTAGAAAAAATGGAGGTAGCAATTAATTTAACAAGAATTAGTTTTCCTTTTTTATTTTTTATTTGTTTAGCCTCATTTTTTTCTGCAATCTTAAATTCACACAATAAATTCGCAGCTGCTGCTGCAGCCCCGATAATATTGAATATTGTTTTAATTTTAGTATTAATTTTTTCAAAAAGTCTAGGTGATCAGTTAGTATATTATTTGTCTTATGGTGTTTCTTTTGCTGGTTTTTTACAATTAATTTTTTTATATAAATACGTATCAAAATATTACTCGCTTGAATTTAATTACAAATTTAAAGTAAATAATAAAGTTAAGTTTTTTTTTAAAAAACTTTTACCGAGTATTTTTTCCTCAGGTGTTACCCAAATTAATATTTTGGTGGGTACAATAATTGCATCATTTCAAGCAAGTGCAGTTTCTTATTTATATTATGCAGATAGAATTTATCAAATTAACCTAGCTATAGCTGGTATTGCTATAGGCGTTGTAATACTTCCACAGCTTTCAAAACATATTCAATCTAGAAAAAAAAATAAGATTTTGCTTATACAAAATAAAGCTTTAGAATTAAGTTTATTTTTGAGCCTTCCAGCGACGATCGCTTTAATTATTGGATCAGAACAAATTATTTCAGCTTTATTTGGGTATGGATCTTTTAATGAAAATTCAGTGAACAATTCAAGTTTGGCGTTATATTATTTTGCGTTAGGGCTTCCTGCTTTTGCTTTGATAAAAGTTTTTTCGAGTTTTTTCTTTGCAAATCATGATACTAAAACTCCATTTTATATTTCTTTGATTTCAGTATTACTTAATATTTTTATTAGTATTTATTATTTTAGTGAATTTGGTTTTATAATTATTCCAATAGCCACATCCATTTCATCTTGGTTTAATTCAGTACTGTTATTTTTATTTTTAAAAAATCGACAGTTATTTTATTTTAATAAAATATTTTTTATAAAATTTATTAAAATAACTTTTGCATCAATTTCGATGGGTTTGTTTTTTAACTTTTTGTTAAATATTTTTCAAAACGAATTAGCATTTAATCAATCAATTAAATCTTTATATTTAGTTTTATCTGTTATATTAGGATTAATGTTTTATTTAATAGTTTGTTATTTTATCAAAGCTTTTCAAATGAGTGATATTAAATTAAAGTATTAAATTTATGGGTAAAAAAATATTTTCTGGTGTGCAGCCTACAGGTAATCTTCACTTAGGAAATTACTTAGGAGCTATAAAGAATTTTGTAGATTTAAATAATGATAATGATAATAAATGTATTTTTTGTGTAGTAGATTTGCATGCCATCACTGTTAAGCAAGATCCTAAAGAATTAAAAAATAATATCAGAGAAACAGTTGCAACTTTTATAGCAAGTGGAATAGATCCAAAAAAAAGTATAATTTTTAATCAATCCAGAGTAGCAGCTCATGCGGAAGGAGCATGGATATTGAGCTGTGTTGCTAGAATGGGTTGGCTAAATAGAATGACCCAATTTAAGGAGAAAGCTGGTAAAGATAAAGAGAAAGCTAGTATTGGTTTATATTCTTATCCTGTTCTAATGGCAGCTGACATTCTTTTATATGATGCCACACATGTTCCCGTAGGTGATGATCAAAAACAACATCTAGAGTTGTGTAGAGATATAGCACAAAAATTTAATAATGATTTTGAGGTAGAAAACTTTCTTCAAGTTCCTGAGCCATTAATACAAAAAGAGTTTTCAAGGATTATGAGTTTAAAAGATGGTTCAAAAAAAATGAGCAAATCAGAATTATCAGATTTAAGCAGAATAAATTTAACAGACGATAAAGATCAAATAATAAACAAAATCAAAAAAGCAAAAACTGATCCTTTGCCTATGCCACAAGATATAAACGAACTTGATGAAAGATTGGAAGCAAAGAATCTTTTAGGAATTTATTCAAGTTTAACTAATTCTACATTTGAAACTTCATTAAAAAATTTTGCAGGTAAAAATTTTTCAGAATTTAAAGAACAATTAGCTGAAGAACTTGTGAAGAAAATTGAACCTATTTCTAATGAGATAAAAAAACTTTTAGGAGATAAAAGTTATTTAGATAAAATTCTTCTAGATGGAGTTGAAAAAGCTAATTTAATTGCATCCAAAAAGATTGAAAGAATTAAAGAAATAGTAGGTTTTTAAACTAAATATATTATCAAGTTTTAATTTTTAAAATATTCACTATATATAATTTATGTTCGTTCAAACAGAAGTAACACCGAATCCAAATTCTTTGAAATTTCTTCCTGGGAAGAAAGTTTCAAACAGTGGTCCTTATGAAATTACAAATAAAGAAGATATGCAAAATGAATTGGTGAGAAATATTTTGTCAATAAATGGTGTTGAGGGCATTTTTTTAGGTCAAGATTTTATTTCAGTAAATAAGAGCGAAAACATTAAATGGGATGAAATAAAACATATCGTAATTTCTTTTATAAATGATTTTTATGCAGATGGTAAAGAATTTGTAATTGACGAAAATATAAAAGAGGAAGTTACAAATCTAAGTGAAATTGAGGAAAAAATTGTAAAAATTTTAGAGCAAAAAATAAGACCTGCTGTTGCTAGAGATGGGGGTGATATAAAATTTAAAGAATTTAAAGATGGAGTTGTAAAGGTACAATTACAAGGAAGTTGTTCTGGATGTCCTAGTTCAACTATGACTTTAAAACAAGGTGTTCAAAATCTTTTATGTCACTATTTACCAGAAGTAAAAGAGGTTGTTGCAATACATTAAAAATTTATGAAAAAAATTAGAAAATCAGGTTTTATAAAAAGTAAAAGCTTTAATATTGTTTCGCGTTTTTTTCTAAGTTCATTTATAGTAGTTTCATTCTTTTATGTAGCCCCTATATTTATTAATTTTGCTGATAAAAATTTTAATCAAAAAGAGTTTACTAATAATTCAAAAAATATTTTAAATAATACTTTAAACAAAGATAAATTAATTGAAGAAGACCCAACAGTAGATGCGGATGAGAGAGATTTATTATATGACATTCTAGAAGAGAATAATTCTGAAATTAATTTAGTTAGATATACAACATCCGAGATTGACTCTTTATTTAAAGAGGTAAATTATAATTTAAAAGATGTAAGAAATACAAAATTAGTAAAACCAATAGATATTGGTCTTCTGCCGAATGAGATCAAAAACATAGCTAACACTAAAAAAAGAAAAGATATGTTTATAAAAATTGTTCTCCCTTTAATTGTTAAGGAAAACAATAAAATTAGAGTTGATAGAAAAAGGTTATTCACAATTTTAAATAAAAATAGTAACACTGATATTGAAAAAAAATGGTTAGAAAAAAAATATAAACAATATGGTGTAAAAAAAAATGATTTATCTACTTTAAAAGTACGAATGGATGAAATACCAGTCTCATTAGCAATAGCTCAAGCTGCTAAAGAAACAGGTTGGGGTACTTCAAGGTTTGCATTGAAGGGAAATGCTTTATTTGGTCAATGGACTTGGTCTGGGGAGGGATTAAAACCTAAAAATGCCGACGTAGGAAAAGATCATAAAGTTATGAAGTTTCACAGCTTACAGCTTTCTGTCAGAGCATATTTGAGAAATTTAAATACCCACTCAACATACAGAAATTTAAGAAAAGCAAGAACAGAACTTAGAAATCAAAACAAACCTTTAGACAGTATAATTTTGTCTAAACATCTAGATAAATATGCAGAAACAGGTAATCAATATATAGAGGTTTTACAAAAAATTATTATACAGAATAGCTTAAAAGATTTTGATGAGGCTAGATTGCTACCTTCAAGCAAAGATTTAGAAAGTTTGATTTAATTTTCTTTTATTGGGAATTGAACACCAAACCATCTCCATTTTCCATTATCATTCAGAGAACAATTAATTCTTCCTCTTCTTGGTTTGAATGGTTCTCTAAATTCGATTGTTAGAGAATTATCAACAAAGTTGACTTTTGATTTTTCCCAAACGTTCCCCTCATTAGAATAACAATTAATTTTTGACAAATTTTTTTGCTCCTCGAAAAATTCAACTTTAAAATTTGGAGGGTTTGTATTTTCGAATAATTGTTTTTCCTCGGGAAATATTCTTTTATATTCAAGTGGGAAATAATTTATTATTGATTTAAATCTTTTTAACTCCCCGTATTTTTCATTAATCGGAAATCTAGGTAATTCAAATTTATCTTTATTTAAATCAATTACCCCAGAATGTTGACCAAAGGCATATTTGAAATTTTTTGAAATATAATCTTTCATAAATTTAGAATATTCACCAAAAGGATATGAAAATAGACTAGGTACATAACCAAGTTCCCTTAGAAAAATTTTATTAGCCGTTTCTATATCTAAAATAAACTCTTCATTGCTTGCATCTATGAGATATTCATGAGTATGAGAATGATGTCCTATATTTGCAAATTCATTCCCTTCAACCTCTTTAATTTGCTCCCAAGTCATGTAACCTCTTTTTCCCACTGGCTTAGTTGAAACGAATAAAATAAATGGAATTTTATTTTCCTTTAGATAAGGCCATGCTTCAGTATAAAAAGATTCAAAAGCATCATCAATAGTTATTAAAATTTCTTTTTTTAATTTTGGCAAATTAAATTGTTTCTCAAAATTATTTGGATTATGAAAATTAAAATTTGAGTTTTTTATTATTTTAATATGCTCCTTAAATATATCCATTTTAATATTGGTTGAGGGGTACTTGTTTTCATTAAAACGATGATACATAATTGATAGAATTCCTTCATCATTTGAATAGTATTTGATATTATTTTCATCTGATTTAGAACTGATGTTAGAAAATAAAATAATTATGAATAAACTGATAATTGATGTAACCGGAGAAAAAATTTTTTTAATGATCATTACTAATAATGATATTTATAATATTACTAAAGAGAATACTAAAATTAATTATGAAAAATTAACTTTGATTATTAATGATTTTCTAAATTCTCATCAATTAAACTGGAAAGACATCAGTATAATTTATTTAAATAGGGGTCCCGGAAGCTTTGCAGGAATAAGAAATTCACTTTCTATAGTGAAAGCATTAAATTTAACTCATGGTATAGATTATTATTGTTATAGTATTCAAGATTTTAAAGGTGAAAAAGATATAAAATATGAAAATATCCCTGATTTGTGCGATAAATTTAATATTAAAAAAAATTTGATTAACCCCATTTATTTAAGTTAAAATTATTTAATGTCAGAAACAATTGAACAAAAGTGTTTAGCAAAGGGTGTTAAATTAACTGATCAAAGAAGGGTAATTGCTCAAGTTATGTCGGAGTCAACTGACCATCCAGATGTTGATGAACTTTATAATAGAGTATCTAAAATTGATCCAAAAATAAGTATTGCAACTGTTTATAGAACTGTGAAATTATTTGAAGAGACAGGAATATTAACTAAGCATGAGTTTAAAGGTGGAAAAGCTAGATATGAAGAATTAAATGAAGGTCATCATGATCATCTAATTGATGTAAAGACTGGTGAAATTATCGAATTTGTAGATGAAGAAATTGAAAAGCTTCAAAAAAAAGTTGCAGAAAAGCATGGATATACACTAGTAGATCATAAATTAGAATTATACGGTGTTAAAAAAAAATGATATGACTGCAGAAATCTTGAAACCGTTTGGCCCATCAATTCTTAAAGTAACAATTCCTAATGAAATAGTTTCTATAATGAATAAACATGTTGATGAATTAATTTTAAATCAAGATAAAATAATTAGTCTAGATCATGGAAAATATTTAGAAGGAAACGTCCATCGAGAATTTAGATTAGATATAGAATTTATGCAAAAAATTAAATGGGCTGAGTTTCTAGCTAGTTCGTGTCAAAAATGGTTACTTGAAGGACACAATATATCGATGAAAAAATTTGATATAATTGCATCATGGATTATTCAACAATATAAAAATGATTATAATCCTATTCATTACCATAGTGGACAAATATCAGGTGTAGGATATTTAAAAGTACCACAAGATATGGGTAAGCCTGCTCAGAATAATAAAAAAAATAATCATAATGGAAAATTGGTATTGATTGACGGATCAAAAAAATTTTTATGTGACCCAACATTTATAATTACGCCTAGAAAAGGAGATTTCTATTTTTTCCCAAGTTATATGATGCATACGGTCTATCCTTTTGCAGACTCTTCTGAGGAAAGAAGATCTGTTTCCTTTAATGCAAAAATTGATGAAGATGCAGCGAGACTTAGATAAATTAAAAAAAAACAAAATTTTTATCAAAACATTTGGTTGTCAAATGAATGAGTATGACTCAAATAGAATTTTTGATTCAGTTAAAAAAATTGGTTATGAAAAAACAGAAAAATATGAGGAAGCAAATTGTTATCTCTTAAATACATGTCATATCAGAGATAAAGCAAAAGAAAAAGTTTATCATGAAATAGGTAGAGTAAAAAAAATTTTTAGATCTAAAAAAAAACCGCTGGTGATTATAGCAGGGTGTGTTGCTCAAGCAGAAAATGAAGAGATGCTTAAAAGAGAACCCTACATTGATTTTGTAATTGGTCCACAAGCTTATCATAAAATTAACGATACAATTTTAAATTATTCAAAAAAAACTAAAAAGATTGAAGAAACCGAATTTGATGCAGTTTCTAAATTTAAATATTTAAGTAAAATAAAAAATGAAGCTGGAAAGGTTTCATCTTTCTTAACTATACAAGAGGGGTGTGATAAGTTTTGCCATTTTTGTGTAGTGCCGTATACACGTGGACCAGAATATTCCCGACCATTTAATCAAATTTTAGATGAGGCAAAATATTTAGCTGATACCGGTACAAAAGAAATAATTTTACTAGGTCAAAATGTCAATGCTTATGAAAATGAAGGATACAGACTATCAGATCTAATATTTAATATTGAAAAAATATCTGAAATTAAAAGAGTTAGATACACAACATCCCACCCAAAAGATATGACAGATGATCTAATTCAAGTTTACAAAACTTCTAAAAAGCTAATGCCGCTAGTGCATTTACCTGTTCAAAGTGGATCTAATAAAATTTTAAGATCAATGAATAGAAAACATAGTATTGAGGAATATTTAAATACTTTTGATCAATTAAAAGAAATTAATTCAAAGATAGAATTTTCAAGCGATTTTATAATAGGTTATCCTGGTGAAGAAGATCAAGATTTTAAAGATAGTCTTAATTTAATTGAAAAAGTTAAATTTATTAACTCTTACTCTTTTATCTTTAGCCCACGACCTGGAACAGTAGCTGAAAATTTAGACCTAATTGAAAAAAAAATTTCTATTCAAAGATTAGAAAAAATTCAAACTGTTTTATTCCAAAATCAAATCCAAATGAACAAATCATTAGAGGGTAAAATTATTGATGTTTTGGTTGAAAATTTAACCGAAGTTAAAAGTAAAGCTTTTGGTAGATCTGAGTATATGACATCTGTAATTTTTAATGGTAAAATGAATGATATTGGTAAAATAGTGCAGGTAAAAATTAAAGATAGTAACAGAAATACTTTATTTGGTGAAATTATACCTAATTCAGACAAGAAGGTTGCATAGAACTTGAGTGGAATAACTAAAAAAAATATCGATCAGGCTTTAAAATTTGTTTATTCAGATAATAATTCTTTAAGCGTTGTATTTTATGACAATAACTTGTTAATGGGTGTTGTTGGAGAATTTAATAAAAATTTACAAAAATTAGAAAAAATTACAAATTGCAGTTTATACTCAAGAGGGAATTCAATTTTAATTAAATCAACACCTGAAAAGAATGAAAAAATTAAAAACGCTATTCAATTTTTGGCTAATCAGTTTATTAATAATGGAAGTATAGAGAATAAAGATATACTTTCATCAGTTGATAACTTTATGATAAATGAAAAAGTCAAAAATAATAATGTAACGGATATTATCAAAACTCCTAAAAAATCTATAATTCCCAGATCTGAAAAACAAAAAAGTTATGTTAGAGCTTTGAGGGAGAGTGATATTGTAATTTCCGCTGGACCAGCGGGAACAGGAAAAACTTTTTTGGCAGTAGCCGTAGGTTTAACTATGCTTTTAGAAAAAAAGATTGAGAGAATTATTCTTTCAAGACCAGCTGTAGAGGCAGGTGAGCGTTTGGGATTTTTGCCTGGCGATATGAAAGAAAAAGTAGATCCTTATCTTAGACCTTTGTACGATTCCTTATATGACCTTTTTGACTTTGAAAAAATACAAAGAATGATTGAGATTGGAGATATTGAGATTGCGCCATTAGCATTTATGAGAGGTAGAACTCTCAAAAATTCTTTTGCAATTTTAGATGAGGCACAAAATGCTACTGATACTCAGATTAAAATGTTTTTAACTCGAATTGGAGAAAATTCAAAAATAGTTGTAAATGGAGACCCATCTCAAATTGATTTACCAAATAAAAGTATGTCAGGATTAGTTCGATCAAAAGAATTACTTGGACATTTAAAAGAAATAGCAATAGTTGATTTTGATCACTCGGATGTAGTTAGACATCCGCTTGTTTCTAAAATTGTAAAAGCATACTCAAATAATGATTAATGTTAATGTTCTCTCTGAGGAGGGGGCTTGGTCAAAAAGGATAAAAAATAAAGATATTTTTTTTAATAAAATATGTAAAGCTTTTCCAAAAAAATATAAATTTTTAAATAAAAAAATAACCTTCACTTTATTACTTTCAAATAATAAAAATATTAAAAAATTAAATAAGGTTTTTAGAAAGAAAAATAAACCAACTGATATATTGTCTTTTCCATTAGATAAAAAAATAAAAATTAAAAAAAATACTTATCTAGGAGATATTATCATTAGCTATAATTATCTTGATAAACCAAGATCACAAGATTTAACATCTTTTAAAAAAAAAGTTATTAAAATATTCATTCACGGTTTTCTTCATCTTTTAGGTTTTGATCATAAAAAAAATAAAGATTATTCTAAAATGTTGAGAGAGGAAAATCTTTTATTTAAATCTGTAAAATCAAAAATAAATTAAATTGAAAAAAAAATTTTACATTGAGTTAATTTTTTTAATTTTATTAGGAGTCTTTACCTCTTTTAGTTTACCTCCTTTTAATTACTTTATAATAAATTTTTTGACTTTTAGTTTATTCTATATATTTTTAGTAAAAAAAGTTGAGACTAATAAAAATAAAAAAATATTTTTTCTTTATGGTTGGTTATTTGGGTTTGGTTATTTTGTAAGTAATCTATATTGGATCTCAATATCATTAACTTTTGATCAAAATTTTGAGTTTTTAATACCTTTTACTATAATTTTAATCCCTGGTTTCTTGGCTTTGTTTTATGCGTTAGTCGCATACTTATTTGTAGTTTTAAAACCAAATAAAAATTTGAGTTCTTTTTTTCTTTTTTCTTTAATATTTGGATTAGTAGAATTTATTAGAGGGACAATACTCACTGGTTTTCCTTGGAATTTAATTGCGTATAGTTTCTCAAATTACGTTGAAATTTTAAATATTACTTCTGTAATAGGCACCTATAGTTTCAATCTTTTTTGTATTTCATTATTTATAAGTCCATCAATATTTATTTTAAAAGAAAAAAGAAAAGATATAACTATCTGTATTGCATTTTTAATTACAACATTTTCATTTTTTGTTTATGGTTCCCAGAATATAGATAAGTTTCATAAAGCCAAAATAAATCAGCACGATTATAATATAAGAATTGTAGGTTCAAATATTAGCATAGATAGGTTCTTGTTTGATATTGATCCTGTTTCTACAATTAATGAGTTGATTGAAACTAGTAATTTGTCAAAAGATGAAAAAATAATTTTGATTTGGCCTGAAGGTATATTACCAGGTCTTAACCAAGATACATTAATTGAATTCGATTGGTTATTTAGTGATAAGTTAAATAAAAATCATATATTAGTGCTTGGTATAAATTCAAAAATTACTGAAAATGAAATTATTAAATATTTTAATTCATTATCAATTTATGATCATAAGTTAAATCTGATCAATTCTTACAATAAAATAAAACTCGTTCCTTTTGGAGAATTTTTACCATTGGAGAATCTATTAAGAAGTTTTGGATTGAGAACAGTCACTAATAATTATCAATCATATACATCAGGTAGTAACAGAAAAATATTAGATATTAAAACTAAAGAGTTTTCTTTAAAAATCCTACCTCTTATCTGCTATGAAATAATTTATTCAGGTAGATTATTTCAAAATAACAATTTTGATTTTATTTTAAATATTTCTGAAGATGGTTGGTTTGGAAATTCAATTGGTCCGTCACAGCATTTTGCTCATAATATATTTAGAGCTATTGAGAGTGGAAAGTATATCTTACGATCAACAAATAATGGAATTACTGCTATAATAAACCCCATTGGAGTTGTGGAAAAAAAACTCAATTTAAATGAAAATGGTTACATTGATTTTACTGAATCTAGAGAAATTAAACCAACTTTATTTTCTCAATATGGAAATAAAATTTTTGGATTAGTAATTTTATTGTATATTTTTTTAATATTTTCATTTAAAAAACTTAGAAATGAGTAATTTAAAAAATTATCTTTTCACAAGTGAGTCTGTCTCTGAAGGCCATCCGGATAAAGTCTCTGATAGAATTTCAGATATGGTTGTTGATAGTTTTATTTCTGGAGATCCGTATTCTAGAGTTGCCTGCGAAACACTAACTACTACAAATAAAGTTGTTTTAGCTGGTGAAATAAGGGGACCAGAAATTAAAAAAGATGAATTAATTCAAAAAGTAAGGAATTGTATAAAAGATATTGGTTATGACCAAGAAGGATTTACTTGGAAAGAAGCCACAAAAATTGAAAGTCATTTACATTCCCAATCAGCTGATATTGCTATGGGAGTGGACTCATCAGGAAATAAAGATGAAGGAGCTGGAGATCAAGGTATCATGTTTGGATACGCATGTAATGAAACAGATGTTTTAATGCCAGCACCAATTCATTATTCTCATAAAATTTTAAGATTGATGGCGGAAGACAGAAAGTCAGGAAAGTTAAAAAATATTGAACCAGACTCAAAAAGCCAAGTAACATTTGAATATGTTGATGGAAAACCTTCAAAAGTAAAATCTGTAGTTATCTCTTCACAACATTCAGCTGATGTTAATCAAGTACAAGTAAGAGATTTATTAAGACCTTATATGTTAAAATCTATTCCTGAGAATTTTCTTAATGGTTTCAATGAAGATGAGTTTTATGTAAATCCAACAGGTAATTTCGTGATTGGTGGTCCCGATGGAGATTGTGGTTTGACAGGTAGAAAAATTATTGTCGATACATATGGTGGCGCTGCACCTCATGGTGGTGGCGCTTTTTCAGGAAAAGATCCAACTAAAGTTGACAGATCGGCAGCTTACGCGGCAAGGTATATTGCTAAAAATGTTGTGGGTTCAAAAATTGCTGAAAAATGTTTAATTCAATTAGCTTATGCAATTGGTGTATCAAAACCACTTTCTATTTACGTTGATTTATTTGATAACGACATAGATAAAAATAAATTTGTTGTCGAAAAGATTAAAGAAAATTTTGATTTGAGCCCTAGAGGTATCAGAGAAATGTTAAATTTAAATAAACCAATATATGAAAAAACAGCCGCCTATGGTCATTTTGGTAGAGCGCCTGAAGAAAATGGTTCATTTTCATGGGAAAAAACTGATAAAACTAACGTTTTTTCTAAATAGTTTCTGTTGAATTAAAAAAAAACTTTACTATATTGCACTTACATTATTGAACTTTACAAAATGGGCTTTAGCCCATTTTTTTTTGGAGCAAACAAAATTATGTTGAATAAAAGAGCAGATAAACTTGAATTATTAAGAATTGCTGAAGCTGTAGCTTTAGAAAAATCAATTGATAAAGAACTAATTATAAGTTCTATGGAAACTGGTATTGCTAAAGCTGCAAAATCAAAATTTGGTCAGGAAAATGAAATTAAAGTTTCTATCAATAGAGACAATGGAGATATTGAGCTTTTCAGAAAATTGATAATCGCTGAAAATCCTGAAAATGCAAATACAGAGATAAAATTGGAAGATGCAATCAATTTGAATGAATTAAACAAAGATAAGTCTGTTGGTGATGAAGTATTACAGCCACTTCCTTCATTTGATTTTGGAAGAATAGCTGCACAAACTGCAAAGCAAGTGATTAGTTTTAATGTAAGAGAAGCTGAAAGAGAAAGACAATTTAATGATTTCATTGACAAAAAAGATTCTATTTTAAGTGGAATTGTAAAGAGATTAGAATTTGGAAATGTAATTGTTGATTTAGGAAGAACTGAAGCAATAATTCAAAAAAATGAATTAATACCTCGTGAAAACATTAAAGCAGGTGATCGTATAAAAGCTTATTGTTATGATGTAAGAAGAGAACCTAGAGGGCAACAAATATTTTTATCGAGAGCTCATCCTAAATTTATGGAAAAGCTTTTTGTTCAAGAAGTTCCCGAAATTTATGATGGATTAATAGAAATTAAGTCTTCTTCAAGAGACCCCGGAAGTAGAGCTAAAATATGCGTGAAAGCAGTCGATACATCCCTAGACCCAGTTGGTGCTTGTGTTGGTATGAGAGGTTCAAGAGTTCAAGCTGTTGTAAATGAACTTCAAGGAGAGAAAATTGATATAGTTAATTGGTCAGAAGATCCTGCTATTTTAGTCTCAAATGCGTTATCTCCAGCTGAAGTACAAAGAGTTAATGTTGACAGTGAAAGAAAAAAACTTGATGTGATACTAACTGAAGAAAATTTAAGTAAAGCAATCGGAAGAAGAGGTCAAAACGTTAGACTTGCTACGAAACTCTTAAATTATGAAATTAATATAATGACAGATGCAGAAGACTCTGAACGAAGACAATTAGAATTCAAAGAAAAAACAGAGAACTTTGTAAAAAATTTAGAGTTAGACGAAACATTGGGTCAATTACTTGTTGCTGAAGGTTATTCAACTATTGATGATATTAAAGATAGTTCAGCTGAAAATCTGATGAAAATTGAGGGTATAGAAGAAGATACAGCAATAGCCTTAATAGAAAGAGCTAAAGAGTTTCATGAAAAAGATCAGGAAGATATTTCTCAGAGAATTAAAGAGCTAGGTCTTGAAGATGCGTTGATAAATTTAAGAGGATTAACTCCGGGAATGTTAGTTACATTAGGTGAGCAAAAAATTCTAAGTTTAGAAGATTTTGCAGATTTAGCATCTGATGAATTAACTGGTGGTTATGATGTGGTTAAAGGTGAGAGAGTGAAAATACAAGGTTATTTGGAAGATTTTGCTCTATCAAAAGAAGAGGCGGATGAATTAATTATGTCTGCGAGAAACATTGTTTATAAAGATTGAGTGATGAGGTATGGAAAAAAAAACAAAATTAACAATTTCAGGCTCAGCCAAAAAATCAATAAAGAATATTGAGATTGCAAAAACTCAAGGAAAAAATTCTGTAGTAATTGAAAAACAAACTGGAAAATTCTCTAGTAGAGGTGGATCTTTAAGATCTAGTAACAATAATCCAAGAACAACAACTTCAACCTTTAAAAGAGGAGTCCCACTTAAAACTTCATTCAATCCTAAATCACCTCCTATAATAAATGATTTTGAAAAGAGAAAATTAGCAGAACAAAGAGCTACCAAAAGACTTAAAGGTGATAGTGAAAATAAAGATAAGAAGACTTTGAAAGTAGGTACTAAGAAAAGAGAATTAAAACTAACAGTTTCTAGAGCGTTAAGTGACGAGATTGATGCAAAACAAAGAAGTTTAGCATCAGTTAAGAGAGCAAGACAAAAAGAAATTAAAAACGCTACTAAAGAAGATTCTCAAGAAAATTTAAAACCAGTTAAAAGAGACGTTAATATTCCTGAAGCAATTACAGTTAGAGAACTAGCAAATAGGATGGCTGAACAATCTAGCAATGTAATTAAGCATTTATTTGCTATGGGTGTTACTGTGACTATCAATCAAACATTAGCTGCGGATACTGCAGAATATTTAGTTAGAGAATTTGGTCATAATCCTATTAGAGAAGAGAAAGCAGAGGAAATAATTCAAAAAATAAAAGCTTCAAGAACTGAAAATTTAAAAAATCGACCTCCGATAGTTACTGTAATGGGGCATGTTGATCATGGTAAGACATCAGTATTAGATGTTCTTAGAAGTGCAAATGTAGTTTCAGGAGAATTTGGTGGAATCACTCAACATATTGGAGCTTATCAAATTGAAAGCCAAGATAATAAATTAACATTTATTGATACACCAGGCCATGCTGCTTTTACAGAGATGAGAGCAAGAGGATCAAAATTAACAGACGTGGTTGTTTTAGTAGTTGCTGCTGACGATGGAGTTAAACCTCAAACAGTTGAGTCTATCAAACATGCTAAAGCTGCAAATGTTCCGATAGTTGTAGCTATAAATAAATGTGATTTACCAGAGGCAGATCCTCAAAAAATAAAAAATCAATTATTAGAGCATGAATTAATTGCTGAAGATTTATCTGGTGATACTTTAATGGTTGAGATTTCAACTAAAACAAAACAAAACTTAGATAAATTAGTAGAGTCAATAATACTACAAGCAGAGATTTTAGATCTTAAAACGGATTATGAATCTAAAGCTACAGGAATAGTTTTAGAGTCAAAAATTGATGTTGGCAGAGGTCCAGTTGCAAATATAATTGTAACAACTGGAACACTTAAGAGAGGTGATTTTTTTGTAAGTGGTTTAAAGTGGGGAAAAGTAAGAGCTATTATTAATGATAAAGGTAAAAATATTAATGAAGCATTACCTTCTACTCCTGTTGAAATTTTAGGAATAAATGGTGCAGCGAAAGCTGGAGATGATTTTATTGTTCTTGATACAGAAAAAGAAGCTAAGACACTGAGTGAAAATAGAGCTCAAGAGAGTAAGGATGGAAAAAATCCACTATCTTTTGCAACTCAAGATTCTGCTTTTTCAGATAAATCTACTGAAGAACTAAATTTAATTATTAAATCTGATGTACATGGATCATCTGAAGCAATCAAAAATGCAATTAGTCAAATCAAACATGACGAGGTTAAACCTAAAATAATTTTATCAGATATTGGAATGGTAACAGAAACAGACGTTACATTAGCTAAAGCTTCAAATGCAGTATTAATAGCTTTCAATGTTAAACCAAGTAAAGAGGCAAAAAAACTTGCTGAAAATGAGAAGATAAAAATATCTTCTTACAATATTATTTATGAAGTTCTAGACTATATTAAACAAAGGATGTCAGGTTTGTTAGCACCAGATGTACAAGAAAAAATTACTGGTACTGCACAAATTTTAGAAATATTTAAAGTTTCGGGTGCAGGTAAAGTTGCTGGCTCAAAAGTAACTGAAGGAGAAATTAATAGTACTTCAGATGTAAGAATTATTAGAGATGGTGCTATTATTTATACTGGAAAAGTTTCAACAATATTTAGAGAAAAAAACCAAGTTAAACAGGTAAGTGATGGTCAAGAATGTGGAATAACCGTTAAAGATTATATGGATTTCCAAAAAAATGACACAATAGAGGCATTTAGTGTTACATCTACAGAGAGGTCAATTTAATGGCAGATAGAATAGGAAAACCAGTGTCACAAAGACAGTTAAGAGTAGGTGAAATGATTAAGCAGTCTTTAAGCATGATTTTTATAAGGAATGAGGCTAAGGTGCCGAATTTAGAAACAAATACTATAACGGTTACTGAGGTTAGAATGAGTCCTGATTTAAAAATTGCTAAAGCATATGTTCTTCCATTGGGTGGAAAAGATGCTGAGGAAACAATTAATATTTTAAAGGAATACTCATTTTTAATTAGAAAAATTTTATCACAAAAAGTGGTTATGAAATTTTTACCAAAATTACTTTTTAGAAAAGATGAATCTTTTGAGTATGCGGAAAAAATAGAAAACTTAATAAAACAAACAAATAAATAGGAAGAAAGAGGCATGAACAAAAAGGCACAAGAATTAGCAATGCATGATAAAGATACTGGATCTTCAGAGATACAAATCGCTTTGCTAACAGAGAAAATTGAAACTCTCTCTAAACATATTAAGCAATTCAAAAAGGATAAACATTCATCTGTTGGATTGTTGAGAGCGGTAAATAGAAGAAAGAAATTGTTAGAATACCTAAAGAAAAATAAAATGGATTCTTACAAAAATGTACTGTCGAAATTGAATTTAAGAAAATAGAAGTCAAGATAGATAGAACGGAATGGAACGAAACGAACGAAACGAAACGGAAATGAAATGTTTAAAGTATATAAGAAGGAAATTGAAGTAGCAGGAAAAAAGATAAATTTAGAAACAGGTAAAGTAGCAAGACAGGCAGACGGTGCAATAATCGCAACATGTGGAGAGACAGTCGTACTAGCAACAGTAGTAGGAGCAAAAAAAGTAAATCCTGATATGGATTACTTTCCATTATCTGTAAATTACCAAGAAAAATATTATGCAGCTGGAAAAATTCCAGGTGGATATTTTAAAAGAGAAGCAAGACCAACCGAGAGCGAAACATTAATCTCAAGATTAATTGATAGACCAATCAGACCTTTGTTTCCTGATGAATTTAAAAACGAAGTTCAGTTATTACCAACTGTGATTTCATATGATAAAGAAAATGAACCAGATATTTTATCAATCACTGCTTCATCAGCAGCATTAGCCATATCGGGAATGCCATTTATGGGTCCTGTAGGAGCTTCAAGAGTTGGTTTTATTAATGGTAAATATGTTTTAAATCCATCTAAAGCAGATTTAGAAAAATCAAAATTAGATTTAGTTGTAGCGGGTACAAAAGATGCTGTGTTAATGGTTGAGTCTGAAGCAAGTGGTTTAACAGAGGAAGAAATGTTAAATGCAGTTAAATTTGGACATGAGGGATTTGTTCCAGTTATTGAGATGATTGAGGAACTTGCAAAAGAATGTAGAAAACCCGAGTGGACTGTTGAAAAGAAAGATTTATCAGAAGTTAAGAAAAAACTTGAAGAAACTTTTACAGAAGACCTTAAGAAAGCTTTTGCAACAAGAGACAAACAAGATAGATCAAATCAAATTTCAGATATTACTGATAAAGCTAAAAAGCTTTATGAAGAGGATGAAAATTACACCGATCTAGATGTTAACAGTCAGTTAAAAAATCTTGAAAAATCAATTGTAAGGACAGACATTCTAAAAAATAAAAATAGAATTGATGGTAGAGGTTTATCAGATGTAAGACCTATCGAATGTGAAGTGGGTGTTTTACCAAGAGCACATGGTTCTGCATTATTTACTAGAGGAGAAACCCAAGCAATTGTTGTAGCAACTTTAGGAACATCTGATGACGAGCAAAGAATTGAAAGTTTAGATGGATTACAAAGAGAGCGATTTATGCTTCACTACAATTTTCCTCCTTTTTCAGTTGGAGAAACTGGTAGAATTGGAACAGGTAGAAGAGAAATTGGTCATGGTAAATTAGCATGGAGAGCAATTAATTCTTCATTACCAACAAAAGAAGCATTTCCATATACTTTTAGAGTAGTTTCAGAGATTACAGAATCTAATGGTTCCTCTTCAATGGCTACTGTTTGTGGAACTTCTTTAGCATTAATGGATGCTGGAGTGCCGATTAAAGAGCCAGTTGCAGGTATTGCAATGGGATTAATTAAAGAAGGAGATGATTTCAGCGTCCTTTCAGACATCTTAGGTGATGAAGATCATCTTGGTGACATGGACTTCAAAGTTGCTGGAACTAAAGATGGAATTACTTCTCTTCAAATGGATATCAAAATTACAGGTATTACATTTGAAATTATGGAACAGGCATTAAGCCAAGCTAAAGATGGAAGAGTTCATATCTTAGGAGAAATGAATAAAGCATTATCAGCTTCAAGATCTGATGTTGGAAAACATACACCAAAAATGGAACAAGTTAATGTTGATAAAAAAGACATTGCTGCTGTAATTGGAAAAGGTGGAGCAACAATCAGAGAAATTGTTGAAAAGTCAGGAGCAAAAGTAGATGTTAATGATGAAGGTGTAGTAACTGTTGCTGCTCCTGATGAAGAGTCTAGAAACATCGCAATGCAAATGATTAAAGATATAACTGCAAAAGCTGAACTAAATAAAATTTATTCAGGAAAAGTAATGAAGATTATGGAGTTTGGTGCATTTGTTAATTTCTTAGGAAAACAAGATGGACTGGTTCATATTTCAGAGCTTGCAGATAAAAGAGTAGCTAAAGTTACTGATGTTGTAAAAGAAGGTGACGAAGTAAAAGTTAAAGTAATTGGTTTCGATAGAGGTAAAGTTAAACTTTCTATGAAACAAGCTTCTGAGTAAATCCTAAATATCTTATATTTATAACCATTAAAATTTATAATGGTTATAAATATTTATATCTAAATTTTATTAAATTAAATTAAATTAGTAATTTTTGAAATAATAATCTTGTCCAATAGAGTTTATTAAATAAAAATTATTTCTTCTCAAATAATTAAAAACTCTTGCTTTAAGATTGTCATGTATCTCTATTTGCATTGTAATTTTATTATTTCTTGTTAATTTTTCAGCACCTCTTAAAGCATTTAATTCGTGTCTTTCAACATCAACTTTCATTAAAATATTTTTATTTTTTAAGCACAAAATATTATCTAATTTATTTAAATTAACGGTTTCAAATTTTATATTTTGTTTTTTATATTTAAATATTTCAGGGTCATAATTCATATCAATGCTAGAGCCACCCATTTTATTTTCATCTATATACCAAATTTTTCTCTTCGTTTTTAAACTAGAGCATGCAAAATTGTGGATTTTAATATTGAAATTATTTATTTGAACATTTTTTTTAAGAATTTTGAATGTTCTTTCATTTGGTTCAAAAGCATACACATTTTTTATATTATTAAAAAATAAGGAATAATAACCAATATAAGAACCTAAATCTAAAAAATAATCAATATTATTAAATCTTGAAATTTTACTAAGAAAATTTATTTTATCTCTTTCATAAGTTCCTTTAAGGTATATTTCACGATCAATTGAGTTTTTTAAATTTAAATTTATTTTACAAAATCCTATATCTATTATTTGAAATTTAGAAAAAAAAATTTGTTTTCTTAAAATTGAAGGTATTACTCTTTTAAATAGTTTAATATTAATATTGTATAAATAAAGAAATAATAATCTCACTTATTTATGATATATTTTTAGGATCAGGCATTCCAACCTTGTTGTATCCAGCATCTACGTAGTGAATTTCACCAGTAACACCGTTTGCCAGGTCGCTTAATAGGTATAATGCTGAATTTCCAACATCATGGATATCCACATTTCTCTTTAGAAAAGAATGGTCTTCGTTCCATTTATATAGGAATTTTGCATCTCCGATTGCAGATGCAGCTAACGTTTTTATAGGTCCTGCGCTTATTGCATTTACCCTCATACCTTTGGCACCTAAATCACGAGCTAAATATTTAACACTAGCTTCAAGAGCTGATTTACAAACACCCATTACATTATAATTTGGAATAGCTTTTGTGGACTCGTAAGTAAGAGTTAACATACTGCCGCCTTCTTTCATTACTTTAGAAGCTTCTTTTGCTACTTCAGTAAATGAAAAACAAGAAATTAACATACTTCTTAAAAAATTTTCTCTTGTTGTATTTAGGTACTCACCTGATAACTCTGATTTATCCGAAAAAGCAACTGCATGAACTACAAAATCAATTTCACCCCATTGAGATTTTATATCTTCAAATAATTTTACAACTTCTTCTTTTTTTTCAACATCACAACTAAATGTAATGTTTGAATTTAATTTTTCTGCTAAAGGAATAACTCTTTTTTTTAAAGCGTCACCCAAATATGTAAATGCTAGTTCAGCTCCTGCTTCAGCAAGTTTTTGAGAAATACCCCAGGCGATAGATCTTTCATTTGCCACACCCATGATTAATCCTTTTTTACCTTTCATTAAACTCATAAATTAAACCTTTTCAAAAATTAAAGCTGCATTAGTTCCACCAAAACCAAAGCTATTTGACATTACTGTATTTAAAGTTGCTCCCGTTTCAGTTTTTGAAACTATAGGAAATCTTTTAGCATCATCATCCATATCTGTAATATTTGCTGATCCTGTTATGAAATTGTTTTTCATCATTATCAAACAATAGATTGCTTCATGCACTGAAGCAGCCCCTAAAGGATGACCCGATAAAGATTTTGTTGAGCTTATTTTTGGAATGTCTTCTCCAAAAGTTTCTTTAATAGCATTGAGCTCAGTTATATCTCCAACTGGAGTAGATGTTCCGTGAGTATTAATGTAATCAATTTTATTTTTAGCAGTTGCCATCGCCATTTTCATACATCTGACAGCCCCCTCTCCTGATGGAGCTACCATATCATATCCATCTGAAGTTGCTCCATAACCAGTTAATTCTGCGTATATTTTAGCACCTCGTGCTTTGGCATGTTCGTATTCTTCAAGTACTAATACACCTGCACCACCTGCAATTACAAACCCATCTCTAGTTTTATCATAAGCTCTAGACGCAGATTGAGGAGTATCATTATATTTTGAAGACAATGCAGTCATTGCATCAAACATTGCTGTCATTGCCCAATGAATTTCTTCACTTCCACCTGCAAAAACAATATCCTGTTTGCCCATTTGAATTAATTCCATAGAATTTCCTATGCAGTGTCCACTAGTTGCACATGCAGAACTCATTGTGTAGTTGGTTCCTTTAATTTTAAATGGTACTGCAAGTGTTGCTGAGGCAGTACTGGCCATTGTTCTTGGAACAATAAAGGGTCCCATTAGTTTTGGAGTTTTAGCTCTAGTTTTGTCTGCTGCAAGTATTACGTTTTCAATTGATGGGCCACCGGAACCCATTACAATCCCAGTTTTAAAATTACTTACTTCACTTTCTTCTAATCCAGAGTCTTCAATAGCCTCTTTCATTGCAATATAATTGTAAGCTGAGCCTGATCCCATAAATCTAATTGTTTTTCTATCTATATGATCTTCAAGTTTAATATTTGGTTTACCGTGAACATGGCTTTTCAAGTTATGCTCTTTATAATCTTCAGCATAAGAAATTCCTGATTTTGAATTTAATAAAGATTGATGAACTTCTTCTTGATTATTTCCTAAACAAGAAACAACACCTAAACCTGTAATAACCACTCTTCTCATTATTTAAATAACCCCACTTTTAAACTTTCTGCTGAATATATTTTTTTATTATCTGCAAGAACAATTCCATTTGCAAGTCCGACAGTTGTTCCTCCAGGAGACATAATTTTCTTCATATCTATTTCATATCTTACATTTTTTACACTCTGTAAAACTTCACCTGTAAATTTTACAGTACCCACTCCTAAAGCTCTTCCTTTTCCAGGATTTCCTAGCCAACCCAGAAAAAAACCTACCAGTTGCCACATAGCATCTAAACCTAAGCACCCTGGCATAACTGGATCTTTTTTAAAATGACAATCAAAAAACCAGAGATCATCTTTAATATCTAATTCAGCTTTTAAAGAGCCTTTATTAAACGCTCCATTATTTTCATTGATTTCCGTTATTCTGTCAAACATAAGCATTGGAGGGAGTGGTAATTTTGCATTACCAGGACCAAAAAGATCACCATTCCCACAAGTTATTAGATCATCATAGGAGTATGAGTTTTTTTTCATATTAGAGCACCCTTAATACTTGATTTAATCCTAATATAATATAATAAAACACTATATTTTTATTCATACTTTAGAATAATTATAAAAAACAATGCCAAAAAACTGCAATTTTATTGAAAAATTAAGAGAAGTTGGGCTTAGACCTACTAAGCAAAGAATAAAAATGTGTGAAGTTTTGTATAATAGAGAAAAAACTTTCCATTTCACAATTAACGATTTGGTTAAAATGATATCTGAAAAAATGAATGAAAAGATATCTCTAGCCACAGTTTATAACACAGTTCATGCATTTGAAAAAAAAGGATATTTAAAAGAAATTTCAATCGATAGTCATAAAAGTTATTTTGATACAAACACCTCAGCACATCATCATTTTTTTGATGAAGATACGCATGAGCTAATCGATTGTGATGAGAGCGATATAGATAAAATAAATATTAGAAAAAATATTACAGGAAAAAAAATAAATTCTGTTGAAGTGTTAGTTAGAGTTGCGAGTGATAATCAAACTCAAAAATAATTTAATTAAATCATACACTTAAAATCTACATTATAATAATTCTAAACTATTGACATACTGATAATATGCATTATATGATTTGTTAATCATTAAAAAGGAGAAAAAATGTCTTTAAAAGGAAGTAAAACAGAAGAAAATTTAAAAGAAGCATTTGCTGGTGAAAGTCAAGCAAATAGAAGATATCTTTATTTCGCACAAAAAGCTGACATAGAGGGTTACAATGATGTAGCTGCAGTTTTTAGATCAACAGCCGAAGGTGAAACTGGTCACGCACATGGTCATTTGGAGTATCTAGAAGAAGTTGGTGATCCAGGAACTGGTATGCCAATTGGTGAAACAAAAGCAAATTTAGCTTCGGCAGTACAAGGCGAAACTCATGAGTATACTGATATGTACCCTGGTATGGCTAAAACAGCTAGAGAAGAAGGCTTTGAAGAAATTGCTGACTGGTTTGAAACTTTAGCTAAAGCTGAAAAATCACACGCTGGTAAATTTCAAAAAACTTTAGAGTCTATTAGCTAATCAAATTTCTTAGTGGGCGACTAACGCCCACTAAAAACAATTCGAATTTCAAAAAACTTAATTATATGAGCAAAGAAGGAAGTTTAGGTGCACCTATACGACATCCTATAGATTTTGAGCATCCTGATTTTTTAAATCCTGAAAAATTAGATGCTGAAATGAGAAGAGTGTTTGATATTTGTCATGGATGCAGAAGATGTTTTAATCTCTGCGATTCATTTCCTAAACTATTTGACATGATTGATGAGTCTAAAAATGAAGATGTTGAAAGCTTATCTAGTGATCAATTTGCTCCTGTCGTTGATGCATGTACTTTGTGCGACATGTGTTTTATGACTAAATGCCCATATGTTCCACCTCATGATTTTGATTTGGATTTTCCACATTTAATGCTGCGATATAGAACGGCTCAAAAAAAATTAGGTAAATTACCAAGCGTACCAACACAATTAGCTCAAATAGATCGAAACGCTAAAGTTGGTATTATGTTCTCAAAAATAGTTAACTGGGCATCAAATATTAAAAATAAATTAATTAGAAAAATCTTAGAACTAATTACTGGAATAGATAAAAGAGTTCAGTTACCAAAATATAACTCAGAAACTTTTTCTAATTTTTTTAAAAAAAATAAAGATAAGATAAATTATCTAACACCTTCTAAAGATAGAAAAGTAGTTATTTATTCAACTTGTTTTGTAAATTTTAATAAAAAAAATACGGGTGTTGCTGCTTTAAAAGTTTTGAAAAAAAATGGTGTAGAGGTTCAAGAAGCTTATCCTGGTTGTTGTGGGATGCCATTTTTAGAGCAAGCAGATCTGCCAAAAGTTGTTGAACAAGCGAAAAAAGTTTCTAATGATTTAATTGAATGGATTGATAAAGGATATAAAGTAGTAACCTTAACAGCTAGTTGTGGATTAATGTTAAAATTCGAATGGCCCTTGTTATTACCAAACGATGAAAAAATTAAAAAATTATCTTCAAATGTTATGGATATTGATGAGTATGTTGTGGATATTGCAAACAATGAGGGATTAGCAGAAGGATTAAATGAGATTGATGGAGGAGTAACCGTACATCATGCTTGTCATGCTAGAGCACAGAATATGGGTATTAAAGCAAGAGATATGTTAAAATTAATACCAAACATTAAAATTGATGTAGTTGAAAGATGTGCAGGTCATGGAGGAACTTTTGGAGTAATGAAAGAAACTCATGATTTAGCAAATAAAGTTGGAAGACCTACAGCTAGACAAATAAAAACTAAAAATAATAAGTATATGGCTTCTGATTGTCCTTTAGCTGGTAAACATTTAAAACAGTTAGAAGTAGATACAAACATATCTAATGATGAGGCACTACACCCTATCGAATTGGTGGCAAAAAGTTATAACTTATGATCATGCCTAGAGAAAAAAGAGAAATTCAAAAAGAAGACATCATGCCTTTAGATGTTTATATAGAAAAGAGACGTGAATTAAGAAAAAGTATTGTTGATTATAAAAAAAATAGAAGAGTTGCTTTAGGGCCTTATGCTACTTTTTATTTTGAAAGTTATGAAACAATGTTAGCTCAAGTACAAGAAATGCTATACATTGAAAAAGGTGGTGATGAGCAACTTCAGGATGAGTTAACTGCGTACAATCCTTTAATACCTAACGGCAAAGAACTAACAGCAACTTTAATGTTTGAAATAGACAATCCTATATCAAGAGCTGCGTTTCTAGGACAAGTTGGTGGAATAGAAGAAACAGTATTTATGAAAATAAATGGTGAGAAAATTAAAGCAGTTCCCGAAGAAGATGTTGATAGAACTTCTTCTGAAGGAAAAGCTTCATCAGTACAGTTTATTCATTTTAATTTTACTGATGATCAAATAGAAAAATTTCAATCTAATAGCTCAGAAATTGAGCTTGGAATTGACCATAAAGAGTATTCTCATAGCACAAAATTATCTAAAGAAAATATAGCCTCTTTATCTACTGATTTTAGTTAATTTAGTCCCCAAATGTTATCTGTTTTAATCCAACCTTCAAATTCTTTTGATATAATTTTACACCAATTTTGTTCACATTTTTCTACAATTAATAATCTTCCCTCTTTTATTTGAGCAATTGGTTTAGCAAAAGATGTAGGTTTTTTAAATAAAACTTTATCTTTTGTAGCTATCACTGAATTATTTCTTTTTAATTGTGAAATATGAATCCATCCGCTGTTATTTTTAAAATCAATAATTCGTCTAAAATTTTCTTTTTTATCAATTTGTTTTAAAGGTAAATTTATTTTTTTGTAAATATACTTAATGTCTGATTCAAAACTTGGTCCATAACGCACATTTACCTTATTTTTTTTAAGAGAAACGAATATTTCTCCTGCATTACTTGAGGCAATAAAGGATATTAAAAAAAAGAATATAAAAATACTATTAATTAAATTTTTAATTTTCACTTTTTTTAGTTTTATTTAATTTAACTTTTCTAAAGCTCAAATTTAATAAATCTATAATAAGAATAAATCCATTTAAATTTTGTCCAATTTTTAATATTCTTTTCAAAACTTCATTAGCTAGCATGGTACCAATTGTTCCTGCTACTGGTCCTAATATTCCTTCGTATTCACAGTTCAATATTTCATCATTAATAAATTCTTCTTGATAGAAGTCTTTTAAAGAAGGAGTATTTTTATCTCCAAAATCAAAAGTAAAAACATGACCATCAAATTTACTAATTGCTCCAGTCACAAGATATTTTTTATATTTTAAACTTAAATCATTTATTAAAAATTTACTTTCAAAATTGTCAGTACCATCAATTATGTAGTCGTAATTTTTTATTATTTTTTCAAATTTTACTCTGTCTATTTTAAAGTTATAAATATCTATTTTTGTTTTTGGGTTAATTCTATTTAGTTTTTTTTTAGCAATTATAACTTTTGACTTATTTAAATCTTTTTCATCATATAAACTTTGTCTATGAATATTTGATAGGCTGACAATGTCATGATCAACAATTCCTAGTTTCCCAATACCAGATCTAGTTAAAAAATCAGCTGCTGGGCATCCTAAACCGCCCATTCCAATTATTAAAACCTTTGAGACTAAAATTTTTTTTTGTCCTAATGGACCAATGTTTTTTAAAATTATTTGCCTCGAAAATTTATCTATTTCCTTTTTGCCTAAATTTTTGCTCATTTTCCAGTCGAGCCAAAACCACCCTCTCCTCTAACAGTTTCTGGAAGATCATCTGTTTCTTCAAATTCCATTTTAATTACAGGAGTTAAAATCATTTGTGCTATTCTATCTTTATTTTTTATTAAAAAATCACTTTCTCCATGATTAAAAAGGATTACTTTTATTTCCCCCCTGTAATCACTATCAATAGTTCCAGGTGTATTTAAAACACTAATGTTGTTTTTTGCTGATAAACCAGATCTTGGTCTTATTTGGATCTCGAAATTACTAGAAAAGGCTACTGCAAGCCCTGTTGGAACTAAACATGAAGAGTTTGGTTTAAGATTTATAGGTTCTTTTACTAATGCCATTAAATCCATACCTGATGCACCTGATGTTTTGTAAGCAGGTAATTCAACCGCAGGATCTAACTTTTTGATAAGAACTTTTGCCATTAATTTAATTGATCAATTATTCTATCAACTATTTCATCAGAAATTCGGGATTTTTTTTTGAAAGAAAGTTTTTCTTTTTTAATATCTACGTTTTTGTAATGAATTGTAACCTCATTATAATCAGAATTAAATCCTATATTTTTATTTGACACATCATTAGAAATTATCCAGTCACAATTTTTCTTGTTTAATTTTTCTTCTGCATTTTTATCGATCTCATTGGTTTCTGCTGCAAATCCAATGACAAGTTCGGGTCTCATAGAGTTATGGTTAGACACATAATGAAGTATATCTACATTCTTTTCTAAATTTAAGTTTAAGTTCTCTTGTTTTTTTATTTTATTTTCATATTTTTTGTTAATTTTAAAATCAGCTACCGCAGCAGAAAAAATTGCTACATCAACAGGTAAATTTTCTTGAGTAGCAACTAACATTTCATCTGCTGTTTCAACTTTTATAAGATTAATATCTTTAGTTATTTCAAGATTAGTTGGACCTGATATTAATGTTGTATCAAAACCTTTTTTGGATAATGATTTTGCTAATTCATATCCTTGTTTGCCACTTGATTTATTTGTAATAAAACGAACTGGATCTATATACTCATTAGTTGGACCTGCTGTAACTAATGCTTTAAATTTTTTGTTATTTTTTTGAGTTAAGAAATATTTATCAACTTCTTCAGCAATTAATGATGGGTCTGACATTTTACCCTCTCCATATTCACCACATGCCATATCACCAACCTCTGGACCTATTAGTTTATATCCAAAGCCTATTAATTTTTTTATATTTGTTTTAGTAGTTGGATGCTCCCACATTCTTACATTCATTGCTGGTACTAAAATAATGTCTTTATCTGATGCCAAAACAACAGTGGATGCCAAATCATCAGTTGTTCCTTGAGCCAGTTTCGAAATTGTATTTGCCGTTGCAGGTGCAATTACAATTATATCTGCCCATCTTGAAAGTGAAATATGATCCATTTCAGCCTCATTTTCTACACTAAATAAATCACTATAAACTTTACCTTGAGAAAGTGATGTTATTGAAAGTGGAGTTACAAACTCTTTTGCACTTGATGTGAGAATTGTCTTTATTTCTGCACCATTCTTTTTAAAAAGCCTAATTGTTTCAAGACTTTTATAAGCAGATATTCCTCCACAGATAATAAATAGTATTTTTTTATTTAACAAATTTTTCATCTGCAGAATTAAAATACTATAAGGCCAAAAATTACAAGAAGTAATAAACCAATAATAGATTGATTTCTAAATGCTATCATTTCTGATTTCTTATCATTCAGAGCGGTGTAAGAATTTGAATTTTGTGGAATTTGACCACTAGCTAAAAACGTTAATGCTTGATTTGCTTTATCCATAATCTCAGGAAATTCTGGTAAACGTTTAATCACTTCAGATGTATTTTTTAAAGTTTCATTTAAATTATTAATTGGATCTTTGGTTTCTTTAAGCCAATTTTCTAGTACAGGCTTTGAAGTTGTCCAAATATTTGTGTTTGGATTTAACTTTCTTGCTACACCTTCAACAACAACCATAGTTTTTTGCAACATTAATAATTGAGGTTGAGTTTGCATATTAAATTTTTCTGTTACATCAAACAATTGTTTGAGTAATTTACCTCCCGAAATATCTTTTACTTCCTGACCAAATATAGGCTCACCAATTGATCTCAAAGCTTGAGCTAGATCATCGATTGGTACTTCTTTTGGAACTAATCCAGCCACTAAATGAACTTCAGCTACTTTACGATAATCTCTTTGAATAAATCCAAATAAAATTTCTGCTAAAAACCTTTTACTAAGTTTGTCTAACCTGCCCATAATCCCAAAATCTATAGGTACAATTTGGCCACTATTATCAACAAAAATATTTCCTTGATGCATATCTGCATGAAAAAAACCATCTCTCACAGCATGTCTTAAAAAATGTTGGATAATATCTTCAGCTATTTTATTAGTATCTAAATTTCTTTTCTTTAGCTCCTCGGCTTCTCTTATTGAAATTCCATCTATCCAATCCAAAGTCATTACATTTTCACTAGTAAAATTCCAATAAATTTCAGGAACTTTAAATCCAGCATCATTTTTAGTGTTTTCAGCATATTCATTAGCCGCAGCAGCTTCGAATCTTAAATCCATTTCAAGATTAGTTATTTCTTTAAGTAAAAAAACAACTTCAACAAGTTTTAATCTTTTTGTTTTTTTTACAAATGACTCAATAATAAATGCAAATAACATCATTGCATCTATTTCCTCATTGAATATTTTTTTTATATTTGGTCTTAAAATTTTTATTGCTACATCTTTAATTGTTCCATTATCATTTATTTTTGCTTTATGAACTTGTGCAATTGATGCAGCAGCAACTGGTTCACTTAAATCAATTATTGAATTAAATGCATCAACTCCAAGATCTTCTTTAATAATTTCTTTTGCTTCATGAATTGAAAAAGGGGGTAATCGATCTTGAAGTTTTTCTAGCTTTAAAGATAATTCTTCTCCAATTATATCTGGTCTAGTAGCGAGAAATTGACCAAGTTTGATGAAAGTTGTACCCATAGATTCTAATGACCTAGATAGTCTTTCACCATCATCCTCACTTAAATTACTTTGTTGCTTTTTTTCAAATGAAATAGATAAAATTTGGAATAATATTGTTACAGCTAAAGGAGGTTTTTTAAATTTTGATGCAATTTTTAAAATATCTGATTTTGCAATTTTTCTACCTAATTTAAATAAATTAATAAGTTTTTTAATCATTAAATTTTCCAACCACTATGAATTGAAACAATACCACCAGAAAGATTTCTATAAGAACATTTATGAAAATTATTTTTTTCCATCAACTCTATTAATTCATCTTGATTAATAAATTGTTCAATACTTTTGATTAAGTATTCGTAAGGTTCTTTTTCTCCAACTACAAACTGACCAATAATAGGAATAAGTTTTGAATAATTTTTATATACAAAATCAAGATTTGAATTTTGAATCTTAGAAAATTCCAGACATAGATAGCGTCCACCAGGCTTTAAAACTCTATAGGCTTCCGAAAGTGCTTTATTTAAATTTTTTGTATTTCTGAGCCCAAAGCTAATAGTGTAATAATCAAATGAATTGTCTGTTATTGGTAATTTTTCTGCTGGAGAAATAACCCATTTTACATTTTTGTAATTAGATAATTTTTGCTTTCCTTGACTAACCATTCCTTTATTAGGGTCTACACAAGTAATTTCAGCCTCTTTATTTGTGCTATCTAAAAATAACTTTCCAACATCCCCCGTTCCACACGCAACATCTATTAATTTTCTATTCACTCTTGGATTCATCATATTGATTAAACTTTTTTTCCAATATCTATGTACACCCATAGACATAAAGTCATTCATCAAGTCATATTTGTTGTAGACTTGATTAAAAACATTTTCTACAAGTCCTTTTTTATTTTGAAGATTTTGTTGCATAAAAAAATATATATTGAATATAGTATCAAATGCCAGAATTACCAGAAGTAGAAATTGTTAGACAATCCCTTCATAAAAAGATCAAAAAAAAAAGCATAAAAAAAGTAATAATCAGAAACAGGAATTTAAGGTTTAAAATACCAAGTGATTTTGAAAGTTTTCTTAAAAATAAAAAAATAATTAAAGTTAGTAGATTTTCTAAATATTTGATTATCCATTTTCAAAATGAAGATTATTGTTTAATCCATTTAGGAATGTCAGGAACAATTCATATTCTTGATAAGAAAAAGCCTCTAAAATTTACGAATACTAGTTTTTATCATTCACCTTTTTTACCTAAAAAACACAATCATGCAGAGTTTGTATTTGATAGCTTGAAAGTAATTTATAATGATCCAAGACGTTTTGGATTTTTTGAAATAATTAAAAATTATCAAGATCTACAGAGAAAATTTAAATCAATGGGACCCGAACCTTTTAGTGACAAATTTAACTTAAATTATGTAGTTAATTATTTTAAGAAAAAAAATAAGGATATAAAAAGTTTCTTACTTGATCAGAGATTTGTTTCTGGAATAGGTAATATTTATGCAAGTGAAATTCTTTTCGCTAGTAAAATAAATCCATTTAAAAAGGCAAAAAGACTTAACAAAAATGAATGTTTAAATATTATTTTAAATTCTAAGAAAATACTTCAACAGGCAATTAATAAGGGAGGTTCAAGTATAAGAGATTTTAAAGATATTTCAGGTAACAAAGGTAACTTTCAAAAAGAGTTTAAAGTTTATCAGCAAGACGGTACTGGTTGCAAGCGTACGCAGTGCAAGGGTATTATAAAAAAAAAAATTACATCAAATAGATCAACTTTTTTTTGTATTTCTTGTCAAAAATAGTTAAATATTTAGTTGACCACCTTAAATTCTCAAGCTATACCCCTGCGCAGATGGCAAACACAAAATCAGCAATTAAGAGAATTAGAAGAATTTCTAAACAAACAGCGGTAAATAAAGCTAGAAAGAGCAGGTTTAGAAATGCTCTTAAGAAAATGAACCTTCTAATTGATGGTAAAAAAAAAGACGAAGCTCTGAAATTTTTACCAAAGTTAAACTCTGAGTTGATGAAAATTGCAAAAACAGGAATAATAAAAAAACAAAATGCTTCTAGAAATGTTTCTAGAATAACAAAAAAAATTGCTGCAATCTAAACGTTAGTTTAAATTTTCAAACAACTCCTGATATCCACATTATATATTTAAGTTTTGTATCAAGTTACTATATTTAGATTTAGTAAATATTTGGATTATTGTCATTCAATCTATATTTGATTTAATTTTAATTCAATCAATTAATTGATTCAATCTATATTCGATTCAATTTATAATTTTAAATTTAAGTTTAATTTAGAATTTATTTTTTAAATATAAATCACAATCATAGATTTTATTTTTTTTTAAATTTCTTTATTAACTTGTTGCAAATTTTTTTAAATAGTTCTAACTGAGATTTCCCCTTAAGTTATGAATAAATTAACAAATACAAAAAATATTAATAATTTTTCTTCTGAAAGTTTCGAATGGAAGCAAGTACAGAATGAAATGAAAAATAAACTAGGCTTAGAAGTTTATGAGAGCTGGTTAAAAAAGATTTCTTTTGTTGAGGAATTCAATAATTACTTATTATTATCAGTTCCAACAAGATTCATTAGAGATTGGATTACATCAAGGTATTTAGACCAAATATTAAAGATAATTAAGGTATTTAAAAAAGACATTATTAGAATTGAGTTCAAAATAGTTGAAAAAGCTCAAGATATCACTTTAAAGGAAAATAATATTAAAGAGAATAATACTAATGAAAATGTTTCATTTATAAAAGACTCTTACCTTCAGTATAATCGAATTGATCCAAATAAAAGATTTGATAATTTTATTACAGGTTCAAGTAACAAATTAGCTTACGAGGCTTCTTTAAAAGTTTCAGAAAATATATCTCATTATAATCCACTTTATATTTATGGTGGTGTTGGGATGGGAAAAACTCACTTATTAAATTCAATAGGTTTAGAGCTTAAAAAAAATAATAAAGTAATGTTTATTTCTGCTGAACGTTTCATGTATCAGTTTGTAAAATCAATTAAATCAAATGATATGGTTAAGTTTAAAGAATATTTTAGAAATACAGATATTTTATTAATTGATGATATCCAATTTATAAGTGGAAAAGAGGCTATGCAGGAGGAGTTCTTTCATACATTTAATGCATTACTTGATAAGGGATCTCAAATAATTGTATCGGCTGATCGATCACCAAACAAACTATTAAGGATTCAAGAAAGAATTAAATCAAGATTTTCTGGCGGATTAGTTGTAGATATTCAAAATCCAGACCTTGAGCTAAGAAAAAAAATAGTTGAAAAAAAAACTGAAGAATTGAATGCTCTGTATTCTGAACAATTACAAGTTTCTAGAGAAATTCAAGATTTTATAAGTAATGAAATAAATGGAAGTGTAAGGGAACTAGTTGGAGCAATAAATAGAGTTGTTTCATTTTCAAGAATTTACAATAAAGTACCAAATCTTGCAGAAACTAAAGTAGTTTTAAAGGATTTATTAAATTTAGCAGAAAATAAGGTTACAATAGATCTAATTCAGACAATTGTTTGTAAGTTTTTCAAAATCAGCAAAAATGAAATGCTATCATCTAGAAGATCAAGATATTTAGTAAGACCTAGGCAAACGGCAATTTATTTAACTAAAATTTTGACATCCAAATCATTACCTGAAATTGGAAGAGAATTTTCTAATAGAGACCACACAACGATAATTCATTCAGTAAAAACTATTGAAAAGATAAAAGAAAAAGATCCAGAAATGGTTGATAATATAAATAAATTAAAAAACCAGATTTTATATAATAATAAAGAAAATGAAATTTAACGTTAATCAACAGGACCTTCAGCAAGCATTGAATTACTGCCAAGGGGTTATCGAGAAAAGAAGCACACTACCAATTCTTTCAAATATTCTGTTAGATGCAAGTAATTCAAAACTTACTATTACTGCAACAGATCTAGATTTAATATTTATACATCAGTTAAATAATGTAGAAATTTTAGAAGAGGGCAAAACAACTACAACTTCCTCAATAATGTATGATATTATAAGAAAGTTTAACTCAGGAAAAAAAATAAATCTTTCTCTAACAGATATAAGTAAATTACAAGTAGAATCCGAAAAATCCATTTTTAATTTGAATTGTATAAGTGCAACAGAGTTTCCGCTTACAGATGAAAATTTTAATCAAAATGAATTTATCATTAAATCAAAACAACTTTTGAAATTGTTAAATAAGTGCAAATTTTCAGTTTCTAATGATGAAACAAGGCATTATTTAAGTGGTATTTATTTTCATCAAACTGAAGTGGAGGATAAAAATTATTTAACAGCGGTTGCAACCGATAGTCATAGAATGTCCATTTCAAAACTTAGATTAGAGAAAAAAATTGATTTTGATCCAATAATTTTACCTAAAAAAACAATTTTTCAACTTTGTTCTTTGTTGGATAGCTATGATGGAGATGTAAAAGTTTCAAATGTGAAATCAAAAATTAAATTTGAATTAAATAATAGTATTTTAATTTCGAAACTAATTGATGGAAAATTTCCTAATTATGTTCAAGTTATACCTAAAAATAATCAAAAAAAACTAGAAATAGATTTAAAATTATTTTTAAATTCTGTTGATAGAGTAGCATCCGTTTCATTAGATAAAAAAGATGGCGTTAAATTTAACTTATCTAAAGATACTCTAAATCTGTCAGTAAACAATACAAATAGTGGTGATGGTAAAGAAACTTTAAGTGTTAAGTTTGATCACGATTTAGAAATAAGTTTTAACTCTAGATATTTGATAGATGTTGCTTCACAACTAGATGGAGAAAGAGTTGAAGTTTTCTTCAATGATACCGGCTCACCAGCATTAATAAAGGATCCGGGTGATTTTGATAGTATTTTTGTTGTTATGCCTATGAAAGGCTAAGTAATTAAGTCTAACTCCGAATAAATATTTTTTTCAAGAATTTGAATAAAATTTTCTTTTGGCAATCCTGAAGGAATTGGTTTTAAAATAGAAATTGTAATAGTTTTATTAGCTTTCTTTTTACCTATTTTAGGCCACACATATCCTGAGTTAATTGCAACTGGCTGACATGTAACATTTAGCTGTTCATAAATTCTCGAAGCTCCTTTTTTAAATGGTGGTCTTTCATCTGGAAGAACTCTAGTTCCTTGAGGAAAAATAATTAAAGGTCTATTAGAAGTAGCCATTATTTTCGAAATATCATCAAAAAAACCCAAGTTGTCTTTTGTAACTTTATTTCTTTTTATTGAAATTGAACCTATTTTTTTTAAGTACCAACCAAATATTGGAATTAACAATAATTCTTTTTTTAAAATAAATATAGGTGAATTAAAAATTGTTTGTAAATAAAAAGTTTCAAACATTGATTGATGAGATGCTGCTATAAAAAATTTTTTATCATTAATAATATTTTCCCTTCCTTTGATGGAAATTTTTACCGAAAGAACAAATCTTAAACAAAAACTAGCCCAATGACCCATTAATTTTCCTCCTACTAAAACAAACTTTTTAGGTAAAAAAAATGATGGTAAAAAAATTATCGAAATAAAAATAATTCCAGTAAAAAATAATATTGAAAATAAAAAGTTTCTTATCATTTTTGTCAAAAACTAAATTATATCTTTATGCTTTTGTCTTTTTCTTATTACTTTAATTTTTGATCCCTTTATTAATAATTCTATTGGTTTAGGTCTTAAATTATAATTTGAGCTAAGTGACATTCCATAAGCTCCCACATCACATATTGCTATTAAATCTTTTTCTTTCAAAACTTGAAAATTTTTTAATGTAACAAATTTATCTGTACTTTCACAAATAGGACCTACAAATTCATATGGTTTTTTTGATTTTTTGTTAGATTTTGTAACAGCCAAGGTTTTATGAAACGCACCATACAAAGCAGGTCTCATTAAATCGTTCATTGCGGCATCTAAAATTATAAATTTTTTACTTCCGCTATCTTTTATATAGATTATTTTTGATACTAATGTACCAGTATCGCCAATGATTGATCTACCTGGCTCAAATATAATTTTAACTTTATGTCTTCTTAAAAATTTAAGAATGGCTGTGTTATATTTTTTATAATTAAGTTTTTTATTTTTATCTGTGTAAGTAATGCCCATACCTCCACCTAAATCTACAAATTCAAATTTATGATTTGTTTTATTGAGAATTCGACTAACTGCTTTAAGCATTTTTTCATAAGGTCTATGGTCTAAAATTTGACTGCCTATATGAACGCTTAGACATTTTAAATCAATATTTTTGCAATTTTTGCAATAATTTATAATCTCATAAAATGTATTTTTATTTACACCAAATTTATTTTCTTTTTTTCCAGTAGAGATTTGACTTAATGTTTTTGCATCTGTATTAGGGTTTAGTCTTACACCGATTTTTATTCTTTTATTTTTCGATTTTGCTATTCGGTTTATTTCTTTTATTTCACTTAAAGACTCAGCGTTAATAAGCAAAATTTTTTTATCAATAGCAAAACTGATTTCACTTGTTGTTTTACCAACACCAGAAAATACTATTTTGGTTGGGTTTATTCCTGCTTTTAGTGCCATCATTAGTTCTCCTACAGAAACAACATCAGCGCCTAATCCAAATTTTTTAATTTCTCTAATTATATTAACATTTGTATTGGATTTAACTGCAAAGCAAATAAGTGGTGAAAAAGATCTGAAGTTTTTTTTAAAATTATTAATATTTTCTTTTAATTTAGAATAGGAGTAAGAATAAAATGGAGTTCCAAATTTATTTGCAATTTTTTGGACATTGATTTTTTCTATTGTTAATGTTTTATTTGTGTATTTCATTAAGTTAAGTTAATTGAAACCTCTTTTATTTCTGCTTTTTTATCTGGATCTACGTATTTAGGATCACCTTTTTTCCCACAAGAAATAACTGCACAAAATAATACTAAAATTATAGTAAATTTTTTAATCATTTATCTTTTTTATATTTCATTATCATTTTTTTAATATTATCAAAAGAAGTTCCACCATAAGATTTTTTTGAGTTAATTGAATTTTTTAAATTAAATACTTTTAATACATTATCTTTAAGTTTAGGTTCAATTTTTCTTAATTCCTCTAAAGTTAATTCATTTAATTTCTTTTTTCTTTTTTCAGCAAAATTAACTACAGCAGCAGTTTTTTGATATGCTTTTCTAAAAGACATTGAGTGATTTTTCACAAGATAGTCAGCTAAATCAGTTGCTGTAGTGTACCCAGAATTAGCAAGTTCCAACATTTTATTCTTATTTGGATTACAATTTTTTAGTATTTCATCAAAAATTTTTAAACAATTATTTAGATTGTCATTAGATTTGAAAACAATCTCTTTATCGTCTTGCAAATCTTTAAAATAAGACAATGGTAAGCCTTTTAAAATTGTAAGCATTGAAAATAAATTTCCATAAGCATTTCCTGATTTTCCACGCAAATACTCTAGAAGATCAGGATTCTTCTTTTGTGGCATTATGGATGATCCAGTAACAACTTTATCAGATAAATTTATCAAGTTAAAACCATCAGAATTCCAAATAATTAGCTCTTCAGCAATTCTAGAAATATGCATAGCACACACAGATGAAGCATATAAAAAATCTAAAACAAAGTCTCTATCTGAAACAGTATCTATAGAATTATTTGTTGGTATTTTAAAACCAAGTTTTTTAGTTGTATAATTTCTATCTATATTAAATGATGTTCCTGCTAAAGCTGCAACACCTAACGGATTTTCATTTAAACTGTCTAAATTATTAGAAAATCTCTTTTTGTCCCTATTAAACATTTCTACATAACACATTAAATAATGTGCAAAAGAAATAGCTTGGGCATTTTTAAGATGTGTAAATCCAGGCATAATAGTCTCAACATTTTTTTCAGCTAACTTAATTGTACTCTTAATAACTTTATTAATGTTGCTATTTATTTCGTTAGTTGAATTTTTCATCCAAATTTTAAAATCAGTAATTACTTGATCATTTCTTGATCTTGCAGTGTGAACATAGCCAGCTTCTTCACCTATAATATGAAAAAGTCTCTTTTCGATATTCATATGAATATCTTCATATTTTTTATTAAACTCAAATTTATTTTTTGTGATTTCCTTATCAATTTTTGTTAGTCCATAAATAATTTTATTTTTTATTTTAAAAGAAATTATTTTTTGTTTAAAAAGCATTTCAACATGAGCAATCGATCCCTGGATGTCTTCTTTATAAAGTCTTTTATCAACATCTATTGAATTACCGACTTTTTGAAACAAACTTGATGCATTTTTTTTTATACGTGTGCTCCAAATTGCTTGGTTGTTTTTATTTTTTGCCATGATATTTAATTATACCTATTTAACATGAGATTTTTAATAATATTTATTTTTTTGATAACAAATGTTGTGGCTGAAGAACTACCTGGTATTAAAAATATTGTAATCCATAAAACACCAAAAACATATGATAATGTTATTTTTTTAGACAAAAAAGATCAAAAAATTAATATCAATGAATATAATGGCAACTTATTGATATTGAATTTTTGGGCGGTCTGGTGTGAACCTTGCAAAGAAGAAATGCCATCTTTAGATAAACTCCAAGCTAATCCAGAATTGGATAAAATAAAAATTTTTGCAATTAATATTGGGAAAGAGACTTTAGACAAAGTTAATAAATTTTTTATAGATCTTAAAATTAAAAACTTCGAACCTTATTTTGATCCACCTACTACATTAGCAAAAACGTTTTCTTTAAGAGGTGTTCCTACAACAATTCTAATTAATAAAGAAGGTCAAGAATTTGCTAGAATAATGGGTTCAATTGATTTTGAAGATAAAAATTTTATTAATTGGATAAAAAAATATAACTAATTTTTAAAAAAATAAGCAAAGCCAACCAAAGCAATAATAGCAATAAACTGTAAAATAACTCTTAGCTGCATCAATTTATTTGAATATTTTTTACTAGCTTCTCCACCTTTAAAAAGAGTACCTATACCTAAAATTAAAACTATTCCAACAGCAATCAAAAGTGCTATTGATAAAACTTTTACAAATATTCCTGATATCATAATTTTTTATTTTAGATTGTTTTTTGAAATAAAATACATAATTTATCAACTATGACATTTTGCCTAGATTCAATAATAATTAAACCAGAAAATGGTGTTGAAATTAAAAATGCAATTATTTTGCTTCATGGTTATGGAGGTGATGGAAAAGATATAAGTATGCTATCCTTAAACTGGAAAAGACATATGCCTAATACGGTTTTTATTTGTCCTAATGGTCATGAGCCATGCGCAATTAATCCCTCTGGTTATCAATGGTTTGATTTAACAAAGGAGGATTCTGATTACATTTTAGAGCAATCAATTAAAGCCGAGGAAGTTTTAAAGAAATTTATTAATGAAATAAAACAAGAATTTAAGTTGTCAAATAATCAAATATGTTTATCAGGATTCAGTCAGGGATGCATGATGTCTTTGAATGTTGGTCTTACACTTGAAGAAAAATTTTTATGTATAGTTGGTTTTTCTGGAAAGATAATAAATCAAACAGATTTAAAAAATAGAATCAAAAATAATACTGAAATATTACTTATTCATGGTGAAGCTGATCAAATTGTCTCATCAACACATTTACTAGAAGCAAAAGATTTTTTAATTAGAAACAATGTTAAAGTTGATACATTGTTGATAAAAAATTGTGATCATCATATTCCTATTGAGGCATCAAGTACAGCTTTAAATTTTCTTTTAAAAAAACTTTAGCATCTCTTATTATTGATAAAATTGTTTAACTAAGTTAAAATTAGTTGATGAATAATTTTATTGAACAAAATGTTTCTTTAGAAAAGTGTCCAGCATTAGTACTTAATGCGGACTATAGGCCATTAAGTTATTATCCTCTATCTTTATGGTCCTGGCAGGATACAGTTAAATCAGTTTTCCTTGATCGAGTTACTATTGTTAGTAATTACGATAGAATCATTAGAAGTCCATCATTTAACATGAAGCTACCAAGTGTGATAGCATTAAAAGATTATATTATTCCTCAAGCTAAACCAAGTTTTACTAGATTTAATGTATTTTTAAGAGATAAATTTTCTTGCCAGTATTGCGGAAGTAAAGATGAATTAACTTTTGACCATTTATTGCCAAGATCTAAAGGGGGAGAAACTAATTGGGATAATGTTGTGACAGCTTGTTCTGCATGCAATGTGAAAAAAGGTGGAAAACTATTAAAAAATTCAGGTATGAAGTTGCATCAGTACCCTTATCGACCATCAACAGAGGATCTACACAAAAATGGTAAAAACTTTCCACCAAATTTTTTACATAAAAGTTGGGTAGATTATTTGTACTGGGATGTAGAATTAGAAAATTAATTTCTTGTCTCCAGACTTATGGATATAAAATTATACAGGCCAGAAATAGATGGTTTGAGAGGGCTTGCAATTATTTTTATAATTTTATCTCATCTTGATAATACAATCTTTTCTAGTGGGGGTGTAAATATTTTTTTTGTTATAAGTGGATACCTGATATCAAATATATTTATTAATCAAAATTTAAATTTACGAAAATTTTATAAAACTAGATTTTTTAAATTATACCCATCAGTATTTATTAGTGCATCAATTTGTTTAATTTTTTTTGTGTTTATAGGTAATTTAGAAAATTTCTTAACAATATTTAGATCATATATTTTTACAATTTTTGGAATTTTAAATATTTATCTATATAAAATAAATAACGTATATGGATTAGAAAATATTATAAATCCATTTTTACCAATTTGGGCATTTTGTGTAATATTACAATTTTATCTAATTTTTCCAATAATACTTAAATTAATTTACAAATTAAAATTTAAATTTAATTTAGGAAATGATTTTGTAGTTTATTCTTTACTTTTTATCACGATTTTTTCATTTCTTACTTTTTTTATTTTTAGAGATAATTCTTATTTTAATTTTTATTCACCATTGTCAAGATTTTGGCAATTTTTTGCAGGTTCATTAGTTTTCTTTTTAATTAATTTTAAAAAAAAAGTTAATATAAATGGAATGAGCTTTGTAGCTTTGGTCTTAATTATAATATGGCAATTATTTTTACAAGATCTTTTATATTTTAGATACATTCAGATTTTACTTACAATAGCAACCGTTTTATTTTTATTAACAAACAACGGCAACTTTATAAATAAATTTTTATCAATTAAGTATTTTACATATATAGGCAAAGTTTCTTATCCTTTATATTTAATACATATGCCAGTTATTTTTTTTATATATACATGGTTTGAGAACTATATTTTTCAGGTATCATTGTTTGCTCTTATTTTAATAACATTCACATTAATAAATTTACGTAACTTTCAAATATTAAATTTAATCAATGAAAAAATATTTTTATATAGACAAATTATAATTACAAATATTTTTGTATTTTTTTTTATAATTGGGATTGTTTTTAACAATTCCAAAAATTTACTTTATTATGAAAAAAAAATAGAAAATTTTGTTTTTAATTTAAATTTAATTTATAAAAAAAATAATTCATTAATTTAAGATGAAAATATGCAAGCTTATGACTTAATTGTTGGTAAAGATAAAAAAAAATGTTTTGATAGAAAAATGACAAATGCAGAAGAGTACTTATTAAACTGCAGTTTTTCAAATAATTTTAATGAAAAAAATTTTATACTTATTGGTAGTTCTCAAACTTCTTCATATGGATATTATTTAAAAAATAAACTCAAAAATTTTAATTTTTATTATTTTTCAGCAGGTAGTTTAACTTATACAATTCCAAAAAAATTTTTAGAATACAAAAAAACTAATCCAAAAAAGTTTTTTTCAGATAAAAATTTGGTAGTAGAAGTTTTTAAAAAAACCCTATTAGCAAGAGATATAATTCTCTCATCTGAGAAAGAAACTTATGTTTTAATTGGTGGTAGGTTCTCATTAATTTTAAATAATTCTTATTTTAATAATCAAGAAAATGGAATTGAATTAAGAAAAGAACCTTCTTTAGTTATAGATAAAGAGATGCTTGACGAAAATTTTAGAGAAAATATTCAAGAAATAGCAAAAAAAAGTAATGTGAAAATAATACTTGTCTATCCCATTCCAGAAGTGGGATTTGATCCAAAAATCAGATTAAAGAAATATAAATTTTTTTCAGGCAACCTTACAGATACATCCTATGAAGTCTATAAACAAAGAAATAAAAAAACATTTGAATTTTTAGACAGCATTGAAGGAGAAAATATATTGAGAGTATATCCTCATAAAAAGTTCTGTAATACTTATGTAAAAAAAAGATGTATAACGCATTCTGAAAATTTTATTTTTTATAGTGATAGTTTTCACCTTTCAAAAAAAGGATCGGAACTTGTGAGTGAATTTATTTTAGACGAATTAAAAATAAACTAGTATTTTTCAGAAACTTTTATTGCAATTTTTGATCCTGTTTTAATTAATTTATCTAATAAGAAATAGGGACCTTTTTTTGTTGCACCTTTTTCATAAGCAATATCTTTATGATTTAGTTCATCTTCTCTAAATTTAGTTATTTTTTTTTTTAGTTTTACTTCATTTTTATCAAGTTGTTTTATTTGATTTAGGTAATGTTCATCAATAACTTCCTCTACTGAGGCTGTGCACAGCATAGCAGCTTTCTTTCCAAGCAAAGTTGAACCAAAACCCAATCCCACACCTAATAAATCCCACAATGGTAAAAATTTTGTCGGCTTTATGTTTCTTTTTTTAATTTCTTCTTCAAAAAAATCAGAATGTTCTTTTTCATGAACTTTCATCTCTTCAATTGTTTTTTTTAAAGCATCATCTTTGACTAACGTGTCTAGTGCAAGTAACTGTCCTTCATAAATTTTAACTGCACCTCGCTCTCCTGCATGATCAACTCTAATAAATTCTTCTATTTTTTTCTTACTAATTTTTGTCATAATTTAAATAAGCTTTTGCTGTAAAATAAATAATTAAAATTGATATTATAATATTGTAAATTGTAAGAGATAGTCCTAAAATTTTAAATGTAACATCTTTGCAACTTACATTTTTTTCTTGTAATTGTTTTAAAATGTCTTCTTTTGATAACAGATTGGACCCATTTTTTAAATCACAAACCAAAGACTCCTCTATAAAACCTTGCTCAATACCCAAATGATATAAAGATAAAATAGTAGCTGCTAAAAAAATTAAAATTAGAGAAAAAATGAAATATTTTTCAAGATGAATAAATTTATAATTTAATAAAATAATTATTAATGCTAACAGGTATGGAATTCTTTCCAGTATACATAAGTTACAAGGTTGATGACCTAAAACATATTCAATAAAAAATGCTGAAGATAAAGCAATAATGCAAATTAAAAAAATTAACTTTAATGTTATTGTTTTATTAATCTCAACCATTAAATTTAAAAATTAAATATATTATAACTGATATTATAACTATAATTATTCCAATTATGGTGAACCATTTTGATCCATGTTTTTCCATGTACTCTGTAAATAATTCTCCAAATCTATAAGATAAATAGGCAACTATAAAAAATCTCAGGCTTCTTGAAATTAAACTAACAATTATAAAAATAGGGAGATTAAAAGCAATTAAACCACTTGAAATCGTAAAAGCTTTATAAGGTAATGGAGTAAAGCCAGCTAAAAAAAGAATACTCAGCCATGTGAGGAATCCACTACCTTGAGACATGCTTAATTTTAAATTTTCAACCTTATCTTGATAACCATAAAATTCGATTAAATACATTGCTAAATCAAAAAATAAATAACCTATCAAATATCCAAAGATTCCTCCAAGAACTGAAAATATTGATGCTATTAAAAATATTTTCAGATATTCTTTTTTTTTAGCAATAACCATTGGGATTATCATTGCATCTGGAGGTATAGGAAAAAAAGAACTTTCTATAAAAGATACAAGCCCTAAATAAAAATTTGAACTTTTATGTGCGGCTAATTCTAAACATTTTTTGTAAAGTGTTTGAAACATTTTTTGGTTTTAATATAAATTTAGTTCTTATACTATTTAAATATAATTTAATTGAATACCTAGGGCGAATGGCGGAACTGGTAGACGCGCACGACTCAAAATCGTGTTTCGTAAGAAGTGAGAGTTCGATTCTCTCTTCGCCCACCAAGTAACTATGAATTTAAATAATTTAAATAATTTGATCGAATTATTTGTCAATCAAGCAAATAAACAAAATAAAAAAGATATTTTTTTAGAATGGCTAAACCCAAGCAATAAAAAAACATATACATGGGAACAAACTGAAAAGAATATTTTAAAATTATCAAAAGTTATTAAAGAAAATATAAATGAAGGTGATAGATGTCTATTAGTTTCGGAGAATAGACCAGAGTGGTTTGTTTCTGATTTAGCTATTATGGTAGCTGGTGGAATTACAGTTCCAGCATACACAACTTATACAGAAGATGATTACAAGTACTTGATAGAAGATTGTGAGCCTAGCTTAGTTGTTGTTTCAAATAATGAAATGTTAAAAAAACTAAATAATTCAATTAACGAAAAAGACTTTATCAAAAAAGTTATTACTTTGGATGAAAAAACCAAGGTAACAAATAGTTTAAATATAATTAACAAAGAAAAATATTTAGATTTTAATTTAATTATAAATAATAATTTATTAACAGAAGATAAAATTGAAAATAACAAATTAAAAAGAAATTCTCCAGCATGTATTATTTATACTTCTGGAACTGGAGGTAATCCAAAAGGAGTAATTTTAAGTCATGGTGGAATTTTAAATAATCTCGTAGGAGCATGTGAAATTATGAAACCATTGTTTAATTCAAGACCAGTATTTTTAACTTGGCTTCCTCTTTCACACTCTTATGAGCATTGTGTTCAATTTGCACAGATAGCTGTAGGAGCAAAAGTATTCTATGCAGAAAAAATAGAAAAACTTTTAGAAAATATATCTGAGGCAAAACCCACAATTATGACAGCAGTTCCAAGGTTCTACCAAAACCTTTACAACAAAATAAACATGAATTTAAAAAAGCAGACAGGTTTTAAAGCAAAATTGATTGAAGCAACCCTTCGTTTGGGAAGAAAAAAATTATTAAATCAAAAAATGACATTTTCTGAAAAATTACTCAATTTTATAGTTGATAAATTAGTAAGAAAAAAAATAAAAAAACAGTTCGGTGGAAACTTGAAAGCTTTCGTTTCAGGTGGTGGGGCACTAGACAAAGAAATAGGAGAATTTTTGAATTCTGTAGGGCTACCTACTCTTCAGGGTTATGGTTTAACAGAAACATCACCGGTGGTAAGTTGTAATCCAATACATAAAATTAAAGTGGAAACTGTAGGACCTCCATTTCAAGGTAATGAAGTCAAAATTGCTGAGGATGGAGAAATTTTAGTTAAAGGTGAAAATGTAATGTTGGGATATTGGAACAAAAAAGAAGAAACTGAGAAAGTAATTATAAATGGATGGTTACATACAGGTGATATTGGAGAGATAGATCCAAATGATGGTTATTTAAAAATTACTGATAGAAAAAAAGATATCATAGTAAGTGCTGGTGGAGATAACATTTCACCTGCTAAAATTGAAAATATGATTACGAATGAACCAGAGATAGATCAATGTATGGTTTATGGTGATAAAAAAAATTACTTAGTTGCTTTAATTGTTCCTAATAAAGATTTTTTAAATGAAAAAGAAAAAATAAATAAAGTAATTGAAAAAATAAATAAAAAACTAACTTTATTAGAAAAGATAAAAAAAATTCAATTAATAGATGAAAATTTTTCTATTGAAAATGGTTTAATGACGCCAACAATGAAAGTAAAAAGAAAAAAAGTTACAGAAAAATATAAAAATCAGCTAGAAAATCTTTATTAAAATATTTAATTTAAGTTGTTTATTAACCGCATAAACATTAACTAAATTAATAAAAAAAAGTTTTATAAAAATAAAAAGTTAAAAAAAATTTTTATAAAATTTAACTTCTAATTAAAGAATTGACATAACTTATAGAAAAAAATAAAAATATGTTAACAACGAATCAATTTGATTCGTTTAACTAAAAAAGGGAGCTAAAGATGCCTAAGAAAAGAAAAAAAGCGGCAAAGAAAACTAAGAAAAAAGCTAAGAAAAAAGCTAAGAAAAAAGCAAAAAAAAGAAGAAGAAAATAGTAACTTAGTATTCTTTACAAAAAACGCTTCTCATTACAGTAGTGTGTGAGAGGCGTTTTTTTTACTCGTCAATTGGTTCGTCGTTATCAGAAATTGGCTCGTCTACAGGTAGTTCACTAGTTGGCGTTTTTGCAACTGTTACTGGTTGAGGCTGCCCACCTAAATTTCTTTTTAGTGCTTTATCCAATTTTTTTTGAGTATCTTCTAACGATACATTCAAAACAATCTGAAATTCAGACAAAATTCTTTCATAAGCTTTTTCAAATAATTGTCTTTCACTATAAGACTGATCAACCATAAGGTCATCACCCTTGTTTAAATCTCTGACAACCTCAGCTAATTCATATATTTTTCCAGAAGATATTTTTGCTTCATATTCTTGCGCTCTTCGACTCCACATTGATCTTTTAATTTTTGGTTTACTTTTTAAAATTGAAATACACTTGTTCACTTGATTAATGGTTGCTAACGGCCGTAAGTGAGACTGCTTGTTTACAGGGACCATTCCGTTCGCCTTGTCTTTTTCAAATTTAATAACATAAGTTTCAACATCAATTCCACCAATATTGATCTTTTTAAATTCAGTAATTTGCCCTACCCCATGCTTTGGATAAACAACATGATCTTTAATTTTGTATTCTCTTTTTTCGGTTTCTTGTTTTTTAACTTTTTTTATTTCAGGTTTAACTTCATTTGTTTTTGAAATCCTTAAATTATCTACTTTAGGTTCAGCTGTGGTTTCTGTAATTTTAACAGCTTTTTTTGTTTTAGTTAATTTAGGTGTAACTTTTTTAGCAACTTTTTTGATTTTTTTTGAAATTATTTTTTTAGCTTTTTTAGCTTTTTTAGCTTTTACAACTTTCTTTTTAGAAACTTTTTTTTTCACTTTTTTGTCTGTTTTGCCTTTAAAGATTTTCTTTAAAATATTTTTCGTACTTATTTTGCTCATTTTTAAATTTCTCGTGATCCGATGGTGGATCTTTTTTTTCACTTATGTTAGGCCAGATTTCAGAATATTTTTTATTGATCTCTAACCATTTTTCACTTCCAGGTTCGGTGTCTGCTTTTATGGCATCGACAGGACATTCTGGCTCGCAAACGCCACAATCTATACACTCATCGGGTTTAATTACAAGCATATTTTTACCTTCGTAAAAGCAATCAACTGGGCAGACATCAACACAGTCTGTTAGCTTGCACTTAATACAATTGTCGTTAACGATATATGTCATTCTAAATTTTGTTTAATTTTTTCTTTAATATCGCCCATTGTTTTATTGTCAATGTAAAGTAAACCCGCAAGTCGTCTCATTAAATTAGTTTCATATATATCAGCATCTTTGTTTGAATAGATTATGGACCACAAAGCCTCAATAATTTTAATTTTATCTTTCTCGGGTAATCCCTTTACTTCTCGAGTAAAGTCTAAAATTTGATTTGAGTTTTCTTCAATTTTTTTTGCTTCTTCAATTGTTTTAGAAACATTTTCACTTTCTATACCTAGCTCATTAAGTGTTCTTTTAATAATTTCTTCCTCTTTATCTGTATAGTTCTCATCTATTTTTGCAGCATGAATTAATAAAGCACAAACTTTTGTGAGAAAATTATTATTTTTTGTTTCTTCTTTTTTAAAAAACATTTTAATTTAAATTTAAATTCTTTAATATTTTAAATGGATTTTCGTTTGAGATCTTCTTTGTTGTAATTTTTTTAAATTTCTTATTAGGACTATATTTAAAAAATGTTTCATTTTCTTTTTCAAATATTTTATAATTCATTTTTTGAAGTAATTTTTTGAAATTATCTTTACTACATCCTAAAAGATTTAACATTTCTGGAACTAATTTTATTTCAGAATTTTCCTTTGAACTAGAATTTATTATTAATACAAATAATCTTTCCAAAATATCAATTCTTACAAAAAAATTATCAAACCTTTCAAATCCACACAAAAGCATAAAGTTTTTATTTTTTATTTCTTTATCGTCTAAAAAATTCAAACCAAAGGTGGGTGGTTTTAAATTATGAAATTTTTGATAAAAATTTTTCCACAATAATGTTCGCAAAGATACTGCTTCTGGTTTGATTAATTGATAAAGGAAAACATGATATCTCCCAAACTTTACTCCTAAGTCTCTAAGAATTTTTCTTTCATCTTGTTCTAAGTTTTTTAGGTATTCAGAAACTTGATCTCGCTTTAATACTCCATTATTTTCATAGAGTTGGTATGCTAGTGCTTTAATTGACGAATTATTTTCTTTTATATTTTTTAAATCAATTAAACTTTTAAGAACGTTATTTATTTTTGAATGTATCCATTTATTAACATAATCATTTAATTTCTGTTTAGTGTTTTGTTCAATGATATCATCAACGATTAAATCAAAATTAGGATTTAAATAATCATTACCCGTTGTTAATTTGGCAATTGGGAAATCATTCCAGTAAATTTTAAAATCTTCATTTAAATTAATTAATCCCGTATCAATTATTGATTGAACACGTTTTTCTAATTCCGGACCAATAGTTTGTCTTGCAGCTTTTTTTAAAGATTTAATATCAGTTTCCAAAGCACCTTTTTTTAAATCTAGTTCTAATTTTAGCCCTTTTATCTTTCCGATGAATTGATCGTCAATTTTAACATCATTGTTTTGTAAAATTTCAGTTTTAAATTCCATATCTTGTTTTAAACCTCTAGCGAGCACGCTTGCTCTTTTGTCAATAAAAGTTTTAGTAAGTTCTTCATGTAATCTGTCTGAAAGTCTATCTTCTAAGTGTTTAGTTTTTTCAATCCAATAACTTTGATTTTCTACCCAATTATTTTTATTCGAAACATATGACCAAGTTCTGACATTTGCAATTCTATTTGATAAAGAATCTACATTTCCATCTAATTTATCTAGTTTCATAAGCTGTAATCTCATATAATCTTCAGAAATTAGTCCTTTTTTGCTAGTTAAAAATTTAAATACATTTCCTATAACTTCAAAATGATTTCCATAAGTTTTTTTTACAAAATCAGGTATTTGGCAACATTCCCACAAGAGCATTAAAGTTTTCCTATCAAATTCTTTATTTAAAATTTTTTGATCTTTTAAAAAATATTTAAGTGCTTTTTCATCCTCACATTCATTAATTTTTCTTAGCCATTCCACCTGAGGTTTTTCCTCTAAACTTTTAATTAAACTAATTGGGTTATTGAAATTAAGATTTGAATTTCTCCAAAACAAAGTTCTAATTTCTTCAAATTTATGATTTTCTAATAATTCTACCTCTTCTGGAGATATTTCTTTACAATCACCAGTAATACCAAAACTTCCATCGTTAAGGTATCGACCAGCTCTACCGGCTATTTGACCTATTTCAGATAAATTTAATCTTCTTAATTTTTTTCCATCAAATTTCTTAACATTTGAAAAATAAACAAAATCTAAATCCATGTTTATTCCCATCCCAATTGCATCTGTTGCAACTAGAAAATCAACATCTCCAGATTGATATAATTCAACTTGAGCATTTCTTGTTTTTGGACTTAGTGATCCCATTACAATAGCGGCACCACCCTTTTGTCTTCTTATTAACTCAGCAATGGCGTAAACCTCCTCTGCTGAAAACGCAATGATTGCTGTTTTTCTGTCAATTCTTGATACTTTTTTATGACCAGCGTAGGTAAGTTTAGATAGTCTTTCTCTATTTATAAATTCAATATCTCCATCTAATTTTGAAATAATATTTTTAATGGTACTTGAGCCCATTAGCATTGTAAGTTTTTCCCCCCTCATATTTAAAAGTCTATCAGTAAAAATATGACCTCTTTCATGATCAGAGCACATTTGAATCTCGTCTACGCCAACAAACTCAAGATGTTTGTCAATTGGCATAGACTCCACTGTGCATAAAAAATATTTTGCATTAGATGGGATTATTTTTTCTTCTCCAGTTATAAGTGCAACTTTATCTAAACTTATTTTCTTGATTACTTTGTCATATACTTCTCTTGCAAGTAATCTAAGTGGAAATCCAATCATGCCACTCTCAAAAGAAAGCATGGTTTCGATAGCAAGATAGGTTTTGCCTGTATTTGTAGGACCGAGAACAGCTGTAATCTTATTTTTAGTCATTTCTATTTTTTGTGCTTCTTTTTTTTTACCTACCAGATATTGTTACTGCTAAAGAACAAAAATAGACTAAAACATGACCGAATCGGAGGGTAAAAAGTTCTCATTTTCTTTTAAATGTTAGTGAGATTATCATAAATAAGTTTAATCCTATAATAATAAAATAATTTAATGTTAAAAAAATTAGTTAAAAATTTAAAGCCATCTTCTACTCTTTTAATTAACGAAACTTCCAAAAAATTAGAAGATCAAGGTAAGAAAATTTTTAAATTTGGTTTTGGACAATCCCCATTTAAAGTACCTGAAGATATAGTCGAAGAATTAAAAAATAATGCTTATCAAAATAAATACCTACCTATGCAAGGTCTTCAGGAATTAAGAGAATCTGTAGCAAAATATTCATCTAAAAAGAAAAATTATAACTATAAAGCGAGCAATGTAATTATTGGACCAGGAACTAAAGAATTAATGTTTTTATTGCATGTAATTTTTGATGGTGAAATTATATTGCCAGCACCCAGTTGGGTTTCATATGCACCACAAGCTATTTTAGGGAGAAATAAAATTCAAATTCTCCAAACAGAAAGGGAAAACAACTGGTTTCCTACTGGAGCACAAATTGAGAAAATTATATCAAAAGATAAAGATAAAAATTATTTATTATTTTTAAATTCACCGAACAATCCTTCCGGACAGGTTTGTAACAAATTAGAAGAAATTTCAAAAATTGCCAAAAAGTATAATCTTATAATTTTATCAGATGAAATATATTCAGAATTAACATTTTCAAAAAATTTTAAATCTATCTCAAGTTATTGTCCTGAAACAACTATTATTAGTACTGGACTTAGTAAATGGTGTGGTGCAGGGGGATGGAGACTTGGTTATTTTATAATTCCAGATGAATTGAACGATCTAAAAAATATGATCAATGTATTAGCTAGTGAAACTTTTTCTGCTGTGAGTGCACCTATTCAGTATGCAGCAATTAAAGCTTATGAAAACGATCATTCAAATTATATCTCAAAATCAATAAATATTTTAAGTGCAATTGGTAAATATGTTTTTTTAAATTTAAAATCAAATAAGGTATTAATTAATGAGCCTCAAGGAGGGTTTTATTTGATGCCAGAATTTTTAAATAACAAATTTAAAACTTCATCAGAAATGTGTGAAGATATATTAAATAATACTGGAGTTGCTTTATTACCAGGTTCTGATTTTGGGTTTAATCCAGATAAAATGTTAGCAAGGTTAAGTTTTACAGATTTTGATGGACAAGAGTTTATGAAAAATATTGATGAAACAAAAAAAATTGATGAAAAATTAATTAATAAGTTTGCGCCAAAAGTAGTAGAAGGTGTTAATAAACTAAAGAATTGGTCAGAATCCTTATAAAATCACCCTATACACCTACGATTATTTTTTGTTAAAATAAAATTATAAAAATAACGACATATAATATAGAGGGGTAAATAATGAAAAAAATAATCACATCTCTATCAAGTGCTTTACTGATTTTATTTGCATCATTGTCTTTGACAACTGTTGCTAAATCAGCTGAGTTCTTTACGATAGGAACAGGCGGACCTACAGGAGTATATTTCCAAACAGGGAACGCTATATGTAAAATGCTTCATAAATCAGCAATTAGTGCTGAACATGGAAGAAAAAAAGGTACAGCTAAAGCTTATAGATGTACTGCTCCATCCACTGGTGGATCTAACTACAATATTGGTCAGATAGCAGCTGGAGAATTCCAATTTGGTGTAGCACAATCAGACTGGCAGTATCACGCTGTTAATGGATCTAGTAAATGGGAAGGAAAACAATTTAGTAATCTAAGAGCAGTGTTCTCAGTTCACAATGAGCCTTTTCAAATTTGGGCTAGAAAAAAAGCAAAAATTAAAGATTTTGCTGGATTAAAAGGAAAAGTAGTTAATATCGGTAATCCTGGTTCAGGTCAAAGAGGAACTATGGAAGAACTGATGAAAGCAATGGGTGTTGATAACAGTTTCTTTAAATCAACAACTGAACTTACATCTTCTGAACAAGTTAAAGCGCTATGCGACGGAAAAATAGATGCATTTGGTTATTCTGTTGGATTTCCAAATGGTGCTATGGAACAAGCAGCAACTTGTGCAGCTAAAGCATCTCCAATTAATTTAACAGGTTCTGAGGTTCAAGGTTTAATTGATGGTGCAGATTATTATGCACAGGCAGTAATCCCTAAAGGAACTTACACAGGTCAGAAAAAAGATGCTACAACTTTTGGTGTAAAAGCTACTGTTGTTACTTCTGCGGATGTTTCTGAAGAGCTTGTTTATTTAGTTACAAAAGCTGTGATGGAAAATTTTGATGATTTCAAAAAACAACATCCAGCATTTGGATTCTTGGAAAAGAAAAACATGATTAAAGATGGTTTATCTGCTCCATTACATCCTGGTGCAATAAAATACTATAAAGAAGCTGGGTTAATGTAATCCAATTTTTATTAATTAAAAAGGCCTGGTAATTTTTACCGGGCCTTTTTTTTATGGTATGAATAATTTTAATGAGCGACTCAATCAGCAGTAAAATTAAAAATAAAATAAGCGAAGACTTATCACCAACTAGAAATATTACTGGTTTTCATTTAAAAATTGTTTCAGCAATAGCAATTATTTGGTCATTATTTCAACTTTGGTACGCTTCACCATTTCCATTTATGTTTAATTTTGGAATGTTTAAGGGATTACCAGCAAGAGCAATTCATTTAGGTTTTGCTTTAACTTTAGCCTTTTTAATTTACCCGATCTCAAAGGGTAAAAAAATTTCGTTTTTTGATGTTTTGATCAGTTTTATCGGAGCGATATCGTGCCTTTATATTTATTTTTTTTATGATCAGTTGGTTGAGAGAGGGGGTGTTCTTTTAAATCTGAAGATATCAGAAACATTAAATTTTCCATTAGAATTGATTTTAGGAGGATGTGGAATTTTAATTCTTTTAGAGGCTACCAGAAGAGCAATTGGTTTACCTTTGGTAATTATAGCTAGTTGTTTTTTGTTATTTTCATATTTTGGAAGGTATGCGCCTGAAATAATTTCTCATGGTGGTTTGTCTTTAAATAGACTTGTAGGCTTCCAGTGGCTTGATCAAGAAGCAATTTTTGGAATTCCAATTGGGGTATCAGTAGATTTTATTTTCCTATTTGTTTTATTTGGCGCTTTGCTTGAAACTGCTGGTGGTGGAAAATATTTTTTAGATCTTGCTTTTGCAATGGTTGGAAAAATGAGAGGAGGACCTGCAAAGGCAGCAATATTAGGCTCAGGTATGACTGGATTAATTTCGGGATCTTCAATTGCAAACACAGTTACTACTGGAACTTTTACAATTCCAATTATGAAAAAAACTGGTTTTTCAAAAGAAAAAGCTGGTGCTATCGAGGTTTCCTCATCAGTCAATGGTCAGATCATGCCACCTGTCATGGGCGCGGCTGCATTCGTAATGGCAAGTTTTATTGGTGTAACTTACTTTGAAATAGTTAAACATGCTTTCTTACCAGCAATTATTTCTTACATAGCATTATTTTATATTTCACATTTAGAAGCTTTAAAATTAAATCTCAAAGGAATGGATGATGCAGATGTTCCTCATTTAAAAAAAACTTTTTTATCTGGTATACATTTTTTAATACCAATTTTTGTTTTAATTTATACTTTGGTTTATTTAAGATTTACTGCCTCATATTCAATTTTTTATGCAACCATTACTTTGGTTTTAGTCAATTTAATAAATTTGTTAATTAAAAATGAAATTAAAAAAGATGCTCTTAAAGAATGGTTTAATCAAACAATAGTTGGTTTTGAAAAAGGCGCTTTAAATATGGTTGCTGTTGGTATAGCGATTGCAACTGCAGGAATTATTGTTGGTGCAGTTGGATCTACAGGCTTAAGTACTAATTTAATAATAGTTATAGAATCTATAGCCAAGGATAATGTTACTATTTTATTGTTTTTAACAATCATTCTATGTTTGCTTTTAGGAATGGGTTTGCCAACAACGGCAAATTATGTTGTTGTTGCTTCTTTAATGGCGACTGTGTTGGTGGATGTTGGGAATGCCTCAGGTTTTATTTTTCCGTTAATTGCAGTTCATTTATTTGTCTTTTATTTTGGCTTAATGGCTGATGTAACGCCACCAGTGGGACTTGCCTCTTATGCAGCTGCAGGAATATCTGGTGGAGATCCCTTAAGAACAGGGGTGCAAGCTTTTTGGTATAGTTTAAGAACAGGAATTTTGCCGATTGTATTTTTATTTAACCATGAACTTTTACTTATTGGTATTGAAAATATTTGGCATGGATTGATTGTAATTATAACTTCTTTAATTGGGATTTTAGTATTTACCTCAGCCACTCAAGGATGGTTTATAAATAAACTTAAATGGTATGAAATAATTATTTTCTTAGTAATTTCTATTTCCTTGTTATCACCTGACTTTGTTTTAAACAAATTTTATCCAAAATATAATTATGAGGAAATTACTAAAATTAATTCAATGAAATTAGACTCAACAAAAGAAATTCAAATTAAAATAACAAGGCCTAGTTTATACGGAGAAAGATATAAGTTGTTTGTGATATCAAAAAATACTTTTGAGGATAAATTTACTTTAGAGGACTATGGAATTACATTAATGAAACAAGATGACAAAATTATTGTTGATAATTTGAAATGGAATGGAGAAGCAAAAAAAAGTGGTTTTGAAATGGGAGACTATATAAGTGAATTTAAAATTGAAAATTCAGATAGACCACCCAAAAATACCGTTTATCCTATAGCAATATTATTGTTAGTAGTATTTGGATACTTTAACTTAAAAAGAAAAGAGTAAAATTACCCACCTGGACCTAAATTAGAAGGCTTTATTTTAATAATTTTCCATACTCCAGAGGCAGAGGTAATTATTTTATCATTACACTTTAACTCACAAAATAAAAACACAAGAGTATTTGTTTTTTTTAAAATTTTTGTATGTCCAATAATTTCATCTCCAACTTTTGAAGCGCCTATAAATTTTATATCTAAAGAGATAGTTACACATGGAGCATTTCCTGCAGCTCTATGTGCGGCTGTTCCTGCTCCTGCATCTATTAAAGCAGATAAATAACCCCCATGAGTTATTCCAGCAGCATTTAAATGATTTTCATTAATTATAGATTTAAATTCATATTCATTTTCTGAAATAGCTCTAAATAAAACACCCCCATTGTGTTTCATAAATCCAGGTTTAATACTTATTTGCTCAAATTTACTGCTCATAATTTTTTATAATACAAAAGTTAAAATTAATAAAATAATTAAAATAATTATAAAAAAATAAATTACTGATTTTTGCAAAGATGCATTCAAAAGCCAATTAAACATTTTTTTTCCTTTTTGGTGGACCGCCCAGAACTCGAATCTGGAATCTCCCGGTTCGTAGCCGAGCGCCTTATCCAATTTGGCCAGCGGTCCTTTTTAATAATATATCCCATATATCAAAGTTTTTGATGTAATTTAACTTATAAAATATTATGTTAATTACTTTATGAGCAAAAATTCTAGCGATGTTGTTATTACTTCAGCATTAAGAACTCCAATTGGAAGATACAAAGGATCGTTAAAAAATCTTAGCGCATCAAAATTAGGATCAATAGCAATTAAAGAGGTAATTTATAAATCAAAATTAGATTTAGAGGAGATTGATGAAGTAATTATGGGGCACGTTTTAACTTCTGGACTTGGTCAAAATCCTGCTAGACAAGCTTCAATTGGTGCCGGAGTACCAGTTTCAAAACCTGCTCACATTGTTAATCAGGTTTGTGGATCTGGATTAAGATCTGTTGTATCGGGATATCAATCAATAAGTTTAGGAGAAAACCAAATTGTAATTGCAGGTGGTCAAGAAAATATGTCTAGAGCAACTCATGCAATTTATTATAGAGAAGAAAAAAAATTTTCTGAAAATAAATTAGTAGATACAATGATAAAAGATGGTCTGCTAGATTCATTTAATGATTATCATATGGGTGTCACAGCTGAGAATGTTGCTGAAAAATATAAAATTTCAAGAGATGAACAAGATAATTTTTCTTTAAATTCTCAGAAAAAAACAGAAAACGCATATAGTGAAAATAAATTTCAGGATGAGCTGATTAAATTACAAATTGAAGATGGTGATAAAAAATTTATTTTTGAAAAAGATGAACATCCTAGAGAAAATTTAAGTATAGATGATTTAAAAAATTTAAAAACAGTATTCAAAGAAAATGGGACTGTAACACCTGGAAATTCCTCAGGTATAAATGATGGTGCTGCGGCCTTAGTTTTAATGTCTAGAGAACAAGCAGAAAAAAAATCATTAGAGCCATTGGTTAAAATTGTATCTTGGGCTACTTGTGGAGTTGAGCCTTCATTAATGGGACTAGGACCCATACCTTCAATTCAAGAAGCATTATCTAAAGCAAATTGGAAAATAGATGAAGTGGATTTATTTGAAATTAATGAGGCTTTTGCAGCACAAAGTATTGCGGTAATTAAAGAATTACAAATCCCTGAACAAAAAGTTAATGTTAATGGAGGAGCAATCGCTTTAGGTCATCCGATTGGAGCTTCTGGGTCAAGAATTTTGGTTACACTTGTCCATGAAATGATCAAGCAAGATAAAAAAAAAGGTTGTGCGGCACTCTGTATTGGTGGTGGTATGGGGATAGCTATGTGTATTGAGAGAAGCTAAAAAGCTTAAAATTCATTTATTTTTTTATTTTTTATACAATAAAATTACAAGATTAACGAAAAAATCTTATTAATGTGTTAAAATAAAATCCAATAATGTTTTTTTGGGTATATAAAACATTTTAAAAAATGAGCGAAAAATTACTTGTTCCTGACATTGGTGATTTTGAAAATGTTGAGGTTATAGAGATACTTGTAAAACCTGGTGATCAAATTAAAGAAAATGATCCACTAGTCACAATTGAAAGTGATAAATCAAGCGTTGAAATTCCTTCTACAGTGGCTGGGACAGTAGATAGTTTAGCAGTTAAAGTTGGTGATAAAGTTTCTAAAGGAGATTTGTTGCTTAATCTTAAATCATCATCAAAAACATCATCAGAAAGCACTCTTCCAAAAGATACAGAAAATATAATTAAACAAGCTGAAGAAGCAATGGCTGAAAAAAAAGAGGAAGAAAAAATTATATCTGAACCAATAATTGAGAAAAAACAATCTACAATACAAGTAGTTAATGGGACTGATATTGATCCGCTTGAAACTCAAGATTGGTTGGAGTCTTTATCAGCAGTTATTTCAAAAGATGGAAATCAAAGAGCTCATTTTTTGATTAAAGAACTAATTAACAAAGCTTATCGAGAAGGAGCGAATATTCCTTATACTCAAAATACACCTTACATTAATACAATACCCCCAGAGGCTGAAGTAAAGTCTAGTGGTGATCAAAATATTGAAAGAAGAATTAGATCGTTAATTAGATGGAATGCAGCAGCAATGGTAGTTCGAGCAAATAAAAAACACCCTGAACTTGGTGGACACATTGGTACATTTGCATCTGCTGCAACATTATACGATGTTGGCATGAACCATTTTTGGAGAGCAAAAAATAATAAATTTGGTGGAGATTTAATTTATTTCCAAGGGCATAGTGCTCCAGGAATGTATGCAAGAGCCTTCTTAGAAGGTAGATTAAATGAGAAACAATTAGATAGTTTTAGACAAGAGGTAAAGCCTGGAGGTCTATCGTCATATCCACACCCATGGTTAATGCCAAAATTTTGGCAGTTCCCCACAGTATCGATGGGGTTAGGCCCCATGCTTGCTATATATCAAGCCAGATACATGAAATATTTAATCAATAGAGGTTTGATTAAAGATGAAGGAAGAAAAGTGTGGGCCTTTTTAGGTGATGGAGAAATGGATGAGCCAGAGTCGATGGGAGCAATTGGGCTGGCTGCAAGAGAGAATTTAGATAATTTAATTTTTGTAGTTAATTGCAATCTTCAAAGATTGGACGGTCCAGTTAGAGGTAATGGAAAAATTATTCAAGAACTTGAAGGAAGTTTTAGAGGATCTGGGTGGAATGTAATAAAGGTAATTTGGGGATCGTATTGGGACTCATTACTTGCTAATGATAAAACTGGTCAATTAGTAAAAATTATGAATGAAACCGTAGATGGTGAGTATCAAGCAATGAAAGCAAGAGATGGTGCTTATGTAAGAGAAAAGTTTTTTGGAAAATCCCCTGAAACATTAGAATTAGTTTCAAGCATGTCTGATAAAGATATATGGCGGCTAAACAGAGGTGGACATGATCCTCATAAAGTTTTTGCAGCATATGATAAGGCAACTAAAAATAAAGGAAGCCCAACAGTAATTATTGCTAAAACTATTAAAGGTTATGGAATGGGAAAATCCGGTGAAAGTGTAAATACTACTCATCAAACTAAAAAATTAGATGTTGATGACTTGATGTATTATAGAGATCGATTTGATGTTCCTTTAACAGATGAACAGGTAAGAAATATTGAATATTTTAAGCCTGATGAAAAATCACCCGAAATAAAATATCTTAAAGAAAGAAGAATTAAATTAGGTGGATTTTTACCTGAGCGATCTACTTTTGCAAAATCAATAAAAGCACCAACTAAAGATATTTTTGATTTTATGAAAGTATCGACTGGTGAAAAAGAAATGTCCACTACAATGGCACTTGTGAGAATGCTAACTAATTTATTAAGAGATAAAAATATATCTCCTAGATTAGTTCCAATTATTCCTGATGAAGCCAGAACTTTTGGAATGGAAGGTTTTTTTCAAAAAATTGGAATTTATGCACATGAGGGACAAAAATATGAACCTGAAGATGCTGCTCAATTAAGTTCTTATAGAGAAGATAAAAGTGGTCAAGTTTTAGAAGAAGGTATCAATGAGGCAGGTGCTATGTCTTCATGGATTGCTGCTGCCACTGCATATACTAATCATGATATCGAAATGATCCCAATTTATATTTTTTATTCAATGTTTGGTTTCCAAAGAATAGGAGATCTAGCTTGGGCAGCCGGGGATAGTCAGGCTAGAGGATTTTTGGTAGGTGCAACAGCTGGAAGAACAACATTAGCTGGAGAAGGCTTACAACACCAGGATGGACATAGTCATTTAATTGCATCAACTATTCCAAATTGTGTAACTTATGATCCTACATTTCACTATGAGTTAGCTGTAATTTTTCGAGAAGGTCTAAGAAGAATGCATGAGAAAAATGAGAATGTTTTTTATTATATTACAACAATGAATGAAAATTACACACATCCAGAAATGCCGAAAGATAAAAATTGTGAGGAAGGCATTTTAAAGGGTATGTATAAAATAAAAGAATTTAACAAATACAAAAAAACTAAAATCCAACTTTTAGGATCAGGAACAATCTTAAGGGAAATGATGTCTGCTGCAGAGATTTTGCAAAATGATTATCAAATTGATAGCGAGATATGGAGTGTAACAAGTTTTAATGAATTAAGAAAAGATGGAATGGAGGTAGAAAGATTTAATCTTTTGAATCCTGATAAAGAACCTAAAAAATCTTATGTTGAGCAATGCCTGGGCCAAACAGAGGGCCCAATTATGGCTGCATCTGATTATATGAGAATGAATTCAGATCAAATCAGACCTTATACTAATAAAAGCTTTTATTCATTAGGAGCAGATGGTTTTGGAAGAAGTGATACAAGAAAAAATTTAAGAAAATTTTTTGAGGTAGATAAAGAACATTTGGTTGCTTATGGTTTAAGTATTTTAGCAAAAGAACAGCTTATAACTTCTAAATATGCAAAAGATGCAATGAAGAAGTATAATATTGATACTAACAAACCAATGCCAACAAAATTATAATGTCAGAAACTGAGATTAAAGTACCTAATATTGGAGATTTTAAAGATGTTGAGGTTATTGAGGTATTAGTTACAGAAGGTCAATCAATTAAAAAAAATGATGCTCTAATAACAATCGAAAGTGATAAATCTAGTGTAGAAATACCATCAAATTTAGAAGGTAAAATTAAAAATTTAAAAATAAAAGTAGGAGACAAAGTTTCTGAGGGCGACTTAATTTTAACTATAGAAAGTGATTTAAAAGTTAAAAAGCAAGAGGTTAAAGAAAAACCAGAAATTGAAAAAGAGTCAAAAAATATTGAGGTAATAAAACCTGAAATCCAAGAAAAAACATTTTCTAAAAATAATTTTTCAGACATTTCATCTGCAAGTCCAAAAGCTAGAAAATTTGCTAGAGAACTTGGTGTAGATATTAATCAAGTAGCGGGAAGTCAGAAAGATGGCAGAGTTGTTGAAGATGATATTAAAAAATTTGTTTCATCTAATTCAAAAAACAACGTTGTAGTAAAAGATAGTAAACCAGATAAAATTAAAAACGAATTTGAACATTCTGATTTTGGTGAAATAGAAATTAAAGACATACCAAGAGTAAAAAAATTATCATCAAAATATCTTACAAATTCATGGACAACAATTCCTCATGTTACAAATCACGATGAAGCCGACATAACAGAGATGGAAAGTTTTAGAAGTTCCTTAACCGATATGTATACTGGAGAAAAAATTAAAATTACACCTCTAGCATTTATAATAAAGGCTTTAGTTGCATCTCTAAAGAAATTTCCTAGCTTTAATTCCTCTATTGACGAAATTGAGACTGGAAAAATGACTTTAAAAAAATATTACCATATTGGGATAGCAGTTGATACGCCAAATGGATTGATGGTTCCAAAAATAAGAAATGCAAATAACAAAAAAATTTCTCTGATAAGTAAAGAGTTAAAAGAGGTAAGTGAACTTTGTAGAAATTTAAAAATTGATAAAAAAGAATTGTTTGGTGGCTCGATGACAATTACGAGTTTAGGTGGTATAGGAGGTTCTTTTTTTACACCTATAATTAATTATCCTGAAGTTGCTATATTAGGAGTAGGAAGATCAGAAAAAAAACAAATTTTTATGAATGGTAAGTTTCAAACCAGGATTATGCTCCCAATTTCTTTATCTTATGATCACAGAATTATTGATGGTGCAGAAGCAGCTAGGTTTAATAATGATCTAAAAGAAAACTTAGGCAAAAATTTTGCTTATAAACTAGCTGTCTAATTAAAAATGAGTAAATCCATATCATTATTTAGTGCCTTATTGTGCACTTTCATTTGGGGAACAACTTTTATTGCCCAAGACACAGGCATGGATAATATTGGCCCTTTTACATTTAATGCTGTGAGGTTTTTTGTTGGTTTTTTAGCCATAACTCCGCTTTTGATTTTGTTTGAATTAAAAAATTTTAAATCAGAATTTAAATTAGATAAAAAAACTTTCATAATTTATTCATTGTTAATTGGAATTTCTTTATTTTTAGGCTCTGCACTTCAACAAGTTGCTTTGCTTTATACAGATGTTGCAAATGCTGCTTTTTTTACAATTTTTTATGTGCCAATGGTACCGATTATCATTTTTTTGTTTGGTAAAAAATCAATGCATTGGAGTGTATGGCCTTCTGTAATTCTATGTTTAATTGGAGGATATTTATTAACAAATTTTCATGATGCAACAGTAAGATTAGGAGATACTTTAGTTGTTCTAGGAGCTTTATTTTGGAGCACTCATATTATTTTTACTGGGATCATTATAACTAAATACAATCTTCCACTTACCTTAGGAGCTGCACAGACTTTAATTGTGGCTATTTTTTCATTTATAATTGGAATTATTTATGAAGAATTTATTTTAAGTAATATTTTAATGGAAATTTATTCAATTTTATATGCAGGTATATTATCTGGCGGATTTGCATTTGTTCTACAAATTTATGCACAAAGAAATATTACACCTGCACCAGCAGCTATTATATTTTCACTTGAAGGTGTATTTGCGACTATAGCTGCTTGGTTTATTTTAAATCAAATTCTAGATGTTAATAATTTACTTGGATGCTTTTTTATTCTATGCGGAGTTCTTTTATCTCAATTACTGCCTTTAATTAAAAAGAAATATACTTAATAAACTAAACTAAATAAAATCAAAGCAATTATTATTCTATAAATTACAAACGCATTCATTGAAAATTTATTTATATAAATTAAAAAGAATTTAACTGTTAGGAAAGAAAAAATAAAAGAAGATATAATTGCGATAACAACTAAGTAATTAAACTGAATTGATTGTTCAAAAACATCTTTTAAACTTAAGACACTAGCTCCAGCTAATGCTGGGATTGAAAGTAAAAAAGATATCTTACTTGAATCTACTCTATTAAATTTTAAAATTCTCGCAGCTGTTATAGTAATTCCTGCCCTACTCACTCCGGGTACAAGAGAGAAAATTTGGAAAACACCTATAAATATTATTGACTGAAAATTTAAATTTGAGGAAATTTTTTTATCAAATCGATTTTTGTCTGAGATGTATAAAATAATTGCGAATATTAAAGTAGTCCAAGCAATGACTTCTAAATTTCTTAACTGATAAATTAAATTTGTACTATAAAGTATGTATCCAACAATTATTAATGGAATAGATCCTAATACAATTAAATTTAAAATTCTTTTATTTTTTCTGATATCAAACAATTCATCTTTAAAAAAATAAATTATAGCTATTAGTGAACCTAGATGGAGGCTGATATCAATAAGCAAAGAACTAGATTTAAATTCATATAAAGTAGAAACCAAAATTAAATGAGCAGAAGAACTAATAGGAAGAAATTCAGATATTCCTTGAATTGCGGAGAGAATTAAAACTTCTATAATATTTTGAAACATTGTTTCTTCGTAACTTATAAAGTATTTATTTAAAACAATTCGATTTAAGCATAATAGCTATGCAATAATTAAAAACGTGTTAATTGGCGGTAATAATTTAAAAATTAAGGTCAATATATATGACCTATTTTATGCTTTATATACATAAATCAGGGTATATTTTGCCAAAACTTAAATAATATTATGCCAGATAAAATGCTTAAATTTGTTAAAATAGGTCAACAAACTCCACCTAAAAGAGAAGTTGATACGAGAAAGAAAGATTTTAATGAAATTTATGACGAGTATATTAATGAAAAAGCCAAAGAACAGTCGAGTAGGTGCTCGCAATGTGGAGTACCTTTTTGCCAAGTTCATTGTCCTTTAAGTAATAACATTCCAGATTGGCTTAAACTGACAGCAGAGGGAAGATTAAAAGAGGCGTATGAATTATCCCAAAGCACAAACAATATGCCTGAAGTGTGTGGCCGAATTTGCCCCCAAGATAGATTATGCGAGGGAAATTGTGTAATTGAACAGTCTGGTCATGGAACAGTAACTATTGGATCAGTAGAAAAATATATTACAGATAATGCTTGGGCTCAGGGTTGGGTAAAACCAATTAAAGTAACGAATGAAAAAAATCAAAGCGTAGGAATTATAGGAGCAGGTCCTGCTGGTTTAGCTGCTGCAGAACAATTAAGAAAAAATGGATATAAAATTACTGTCTACGATAGATATGATAGAGCAGGAGGATTATTAATTTATGGAATTCCAAATTTTAAATTAGAAAAAGAAGTTGTAGAGCGAAGAACAAAACTCTTAAAGGATGGAGGAATTGAATTTGTTCAAAATTTTGAAGTTGGTAAGGATGCAAGCCTAGACCAATTGAGAAAAAAACACGATGCAATTTTAATTGCTACAGGGGTTTATAAAGCAAGAGAAGTAAACTTACCTGGAAATGATCTTGATAATATTTTTCCTGCAATGGATTTTTTAACAGCATCTAATAAAAAAGGTCTAGGAGATGATGTTGAGTTGTTTGATAAGGGAATTTTAAACGCAGAAGGTAAAGATGTTGTTGTAATCGGTGGAGGTGACACAGCAATGGATTGTGTAAGAACTTCTATAAGACAGAAGGCAAAATCTGTTAAATGTTTGTATAGAAGAGATAAAGAAAATATGCCAGGATCTGCTAGAGAAGTTGCAAACGCAGAAGAAGAAGGCGTTGAGTTTGTTTGGTTATCAAGTCCTAAAGAATTTAAGGGTAAAAATAAAGTAGAAAAAATAATTGTAGATCAAATTAAATTAGGTGATCCAGATGAGACAGGAAGAAGAAAGCCACAAGTGCAAGAAGGTTCAAATTACGAAACAAAAGCAGATATGGTCATCAAAGCACTAGGTTTTGATCCTGAGGATTTACCAAATTTATTTGACAGTAGTGAATTACAAGTAACAAAGTGGGGAACTATTAAAACAGATTTTGATACTATGGAAACAAATATAAAAGGAGTTTTTGCAGCTGGTGATATAGTTAGAGGAGCTTCATTAGTTGTTTGGGCGATAAAAGATGGAAGAGATGCAGCAGCTTCAATTAAAACTTATCTAGAGAGTAAATCTAAAGTGGAAAAAAGAGTGGCTTAATGGAAAATTATAAAAAAAACCTTCATCTTTTAAAAGAAAATAATGTTTATTCAGAAGACATGGAGCACGATGCTTGTGGTGTTGGTATAATTGCATCAACAGAAGGTAAAAAATCTCGTAAAGTTGTAGAGTATGGTATTGAAGCATTAAAAGCAGTTTGGCATAGAGGCGCTGTAGATGCCGATGGAAAAACTGGTGATGGAGCTGGAATTCATGTTGAAATACCAAAAGATTTCTTCATTGAAAAGATTGAAGTGACAGGACACACATATGACAATTCTGAAATATGTGTGGGCATGATATTTCTACCTCGGAATGATTACGCAGCACAAGAAAGTTGCAAAACTATTGTTGAAAGTGAATTAACAAAAAACGATTTTAGTATTTATGGCTGGAGACAAGTTCCAGTTAATCCAAAAGTTTTAGGAGAAAAAGCATTCCAAACAATGCCTGAAATTATTCAAGTATTGTTTAAACCTTATGATCCAGAATTAACAAATAAAGATTTAGAAAGAAAAATTTATGAAACTAGAAGAAAGATAGAAAATGAAGCTTTTAAAAAGTCTTTAAACAATTTTTATATTTGTTCATTGAGTTCTAAATCTATCATTTACAAGGGAATGTTTTTAGCTGAAGCTATCTCAGATTTCTACCTTGATCTAAAAGATGAGAGATTTGTTTCAAGGTTTGCTATTTTTCATCAAAGATTTTCAACAAACACAGCACCTAGTTGGAATTTAGCTCAACCCTTTAGAGCTATAGCGCATAATGGAGAAATTAATACTTATAGAGGAAATAAAAATTGGATGAAAGTTCATGAACAAGAGATGAACAGCCCCCTTTTTGACGATGTTGAGAACTTAAAACCTGTTATACAACAGGGAGCATCAGACTCTGCTGCATTAGACAATGTTTTTGAATTATTAAATATATCTGGTCAGCCTGCGCCTTTGGCGAAGCTTATGCTAGTTCCAGACGCATGGTCTAAAAAAAATAAAACTCTACCAAAAGATCACCAACAATTATTTAATTTTTTAAACAGTACTATGGAGCCATGGGACGGACCAGCTGCTATTGCTGGAACTGATAACGAGTGGGTTATAGCCGCAAATGATAGAAATGGATTAAGACCTTTAAGATACGCAATTACAAAAGACAAATTATTATTTGCAGGTTCTGAAACAGGAATGATTGAATTAAATGAAAAAAGAATTTTGTCAAAGGGAAGATTGGGTCCTGGGGAAATAATTGGAGTTAGAATAGAAAAAGGAAAAGTATTTACTAATAAGCAAATAAAAGATTATTTAGCGAAAGAATATAAACACTTTAATTCACAAATTATCGACCTAGATGACAAGTTAACCATTTCAGATGAAAAAAATTTTTTTTCGGGAGATGATTTAAGAAGAAGGCAATATACTTTTGGAATAAGTTTAGAAGACCTTGAGCTCATACTGCATCCTATGGCAGAAGATGCTAAAGAAGCAACTGGATCTATGGGGGACGATACACCATTGGCTGTTTTGTCAGATAGGTATAGACCTTTATACCATTTTTTTAGACAGAATTTTAGTCAAGTCACAAACCCGCCAATAGACTCTTTAAGAGAAAACAAAGTTATGAGTTTGAAAACAAGATTTGGAAATCTTGGAAATATTTTAAATTTTGATAATTTAACAAAGCAAAATATTTATGTTTTAAATAGTCCAATATTATCAAATTCTCAGTTTGAAAAATTTATAAATTTTTTTGGCAACAATTCATCTATAATTGATTGTACTTTTTCTGAGGAAGAAACTTTATTTGATTCAATTAAAAAAATTCAAAAAGAAGCTGAAATTGCAGTAAGACAGGGAGTTACTCAATTGATCTTAAGTGACAAAGAGCTTTCTAACTTAAAACTTCCAATACCAATGCTTTTAGCAGTTGGATCAATTAATTCATTCCTTATTGAAAAAAAACTAAGAGGATATGTATCAATAAATGTTCAATCTGGAGAGGCTTTAGATACACACTCTTTTGCAACATTAATAGGAGTTGGAGCAACTACTGTAAATCCATATTTAGCATTTGATAGTTTATTTCAGCGTCATGAAAAGAAATTATTTGGTCAATTTAGCTTTGATGAATGCGTAGAGAGATACATAAAATCAGTAAACGCAGGTTTATTAAAGATCATGTCTAAGATGGGTATTTCAGTTCTAAGTTCTTATAGAGGTGGATGTAACTTTGAAACCGTAGGTTTAAGTAGAACAATTGTTGCAGATTATTTTCCAGGAGTTGTCTCTAAAATTTCAGGTATTGGACTTACGGGTATAGAGAAAAAAATCAGAGAAATCCATAAAGAGGCATTTGAAAGTTCTGAAACTATATTGCCGATAGGCGGTATATATAGATATCGTAAAAATGGCGAAACTCATCAATATCAAGGAAGATTAATTCATTTACTTCAAAGTGCAGTAGGATCTAATTCTTATGAAGCTTATAAAAGATATGTGGATGGGATATACAGTTTACCACCTATTAATCTTAGAGACTTAATTGATTTCAGAGAAAAAAAATTAAGTGGGCCAATAGATATTTCTGAGGTTGAGCCAATAGAAAATATTTTGAAAAGATTTGGAAGTGGGAGCATGTCTCATGGAGCCTTATCTAAAGAGGCACATGAAACATTGGCAACTGGTATGAATAGGATCAAAGGTGCCTCATGTAGCGGTGAAGGCGGTGAAGACGCAACTAGATTTAAAGTTTTAGATAATGGTGACAGCGCAAACTCAAGAGTAAAACAAATAGCTTCTGCAAGATTTGGAGTTACAGTTAATTATCTTAATAATTGTAATGAGATAGAAATTAAAATTGCACAAGGCGCTAAGCCTGGTGAGGGAGGCCAGTTACCAGGATTTAAAGTTACAGAGGAGATTGCTAAACTTAGACATTCGACTCCTGGAGTTACTTTAATATCACCACCACCACATCATGATATTTATTCAATCGAAGATCTTGCACAACTAATTTATGATTTAAAACAGATAAATCCTAAAGCAAGAATTGGAGTTAAGCTTGTTGCTTCCTCTGGAGTAGGAACAATTGCAGCTGGTGTAGCTAAAGCAAAAGCAGATATAATATTAATTTCTGGACATAATGGTGGAACAGGAGCAACACCACAGACTAGTGTTAAGTATGTTGGAATACCATGGGAAATGGGTTTGACGGAAGCAAACCAAGTATTAACTTTAAATAATCTTAGACATAAAGTTACATTAAGAACAGACGGTGGAATTAAAACTGGAAGAGATGTGGTGATAGCTGCAATGATGGGTGCTGAAGAATATGGTGTTGCTACTACAGCATTAGTTGCAATGGGATGTATAATGGTAAGGCAGTGTCATTCAAATACATGTCCTGTAGGCGTTTGCACTCAAGATGAAAAGCTTAGAGAAAAGTTTACTGGAACTCCAGAAAAAGTAGTTAATTTGTTCACATTTATAGCCAGTGAAGTAAGAGAAATACTAGCAAATTTAGGCTTTAAATCATTAAATGAAGTGATTGGTAGGACAGACTTGTTAAAACAGGTTAGTAAGGGTTCTCCAAATTTAGACGATTTAGATTTAAATCCTTTATTTGTTCAAGCTGATACTGGAAATAATCCAAGGTATTGTGAGGATCAAAAAATAAATAGTGTACCAGATACTCTTGACCAACAAATTTGGCCAGAAATTGAACAAGCTTTAGATAATTCTGAAAAAATTGAGAAAGAATATCAAATAAAAAATACTCATAGGGCAGTTGGCACAAGAATTTCTCATCATTTGTATAAAAAATATGGTTATGAAAAACTTGATGAAAACTTTTTAGTTTTAAATTTTAAAGGATCAGCAGGTCAATCATTTGGTGCATTTTCTTCTAAAGGTTTGAAACTTGTATTAAAGGGAGATGCAAATGATTATGTTGGTAAAGGTTTGTCAGGAGCTACTATTTCAATAAAATTACCTGAAGAGAGCAATTTAGTTTCAAATGAGAATACAATTTTAGGAAATACTGTTCTTTACGGAGCTACTTCAGGAAAACTTTTTGCTGCTGGCCAAGCTGGTGAAAGATTTTCAGTTAGAAATTCTGGTGCAGTTACAGTAATTGAAGGATGTGATTCTAATGGATGTGAATATATGACTGGTGGAACTGTAGTAATTTTAGGAGATGTTGGTGATAATTTTGCAGCTGGTATGACAGGTGGAATGGCCTTTATATATGACAAATCTCAACAATTTGAAAAGAAAGTAAATCCAGAATCAGTAGTTTGGCAAAATGTAGAGACAGATTATTGGAAAGAATATTTAAAAAATTTAGTCAGTGAGCACTTTAAAGAAACTGATTCTCAATTATCGAAAAAAATAATTGAAAACTTTGATGATGAAGTAAATAATTTTGTTCAGGTATGTCCTAAAGAAATGTTGGATAAATTAAAAAATCCGATTACTTTAAAAAAAGATATAAAAAAAGTTAGCTAAATTAATAATTTAAGCTCTTTTAAAATTATATTTAACCATTTTTTATTTGATAAACTGTGATCACCTTTTTTTATAATATTTAATTTTTTCTTAGCGCTTGGAAATAATTTTAAAACTTTTCTTGAATATGAGACAGGAACAGCCTCATCTTTTTCACCATGCACCATTGTAACTTTAATATTTGAATTAATTTTTTTATTTAAGACTTTATTTTTTCTTCCATCTTTTATTAATTGTAGAGTTATTGGATATTCATAATTACCATGCTTTAATTGATAAATGCCCTTACGTATTGTTTCCTCTTTCATTTTTTTAGTAAATTTTTTCCACATTAAATTTTCTAAAAATTCAGGAGCAGCCCCTATTCCTAAAAATCCTTTAATTTGTTTTTTGAAAATTTTGAATTGATTTAGTGAAATCCATGCGCCCATACTTGAACCAATTAGTACAAATTCTTTTTTTTTAACGTATTTTTTTATTAAAATTGACGTCTCTTTACTCCATTTTGAAATATTTCCATTTACAAATTTTCCAGAAGATTTCCCATGACCAGAGTACTCAAGTGCTAAAAAACTTATTTTATTTTTTTTAGCAAATTTCAAAAATGCATTTGGTTTTTTGCCTTCAAGATCTGACATAAAACCATGCAAAAAAACTATAAAAGAACTATTCCTAAAAGTTTTGGAAATATATCTAATTTTCTTTGTATTTGATATTTGATGAAATCTGAAATTTGCCATAATCGTTTATAAGTTTTGTCTATTAATATATAATCATATCAAATGTCATCTGATTTAAAAGTTTTACAAGTAATTCCAAAGTTAGGTTATGGAGGAGCTGAAACAGGCTGTTATGATATTGCACATTATTTACCAGAAAATAATTGCAAATCATTTATTGTAACAAGTGGTGGTGAATTGCTTAAATTTGTAGATAGAAAAAAAGTTAAAATATTTAGACTTCCAGTGCAAAGCAAAAATCCTTTATTAATTTTAATTAATTCCTTTATCTTAATTGGAATAATTTTAGTTTACAATATTTCTCTTGTTCACGCTAGAAGTAGAGCACCTGCTTGGTCATGTTTGTTAGCAACAAAAATCACAGGACGAAAATTTGTAACTACATTTCATGGAACATACAATTTTAAGAGCAATATAAAAAAAATTTATAATTCAGTAATGACTAGAGCAGATTTAATAATTGCAGGATCTAATTTTATTTTTTCTCATATTAAAAAAAATTATTCAAAATATTTAAATGAGAAAAAAAAATTAATGGTTATTTTTAGAGGAATAAACGTCGACTACTTTGACCCAACAACTAAAATTGAAATTGAAGAAAAAAAATTATTAAAAAAATGGGACATCGAAAAAGATAAAAAAATTATCCTTTTACCTGGTAGATTAACTTTCTGGAAAGGACAGGAAGTTTTTATAGAGGCAATTAATTTAGTGAACATAGAATTGGGTTATGAAGCATTTTATGCTGTCATTCTAGGTAGTGATCAAGGTAGAGATTTATATAAGAAAAAATTAATAAGACTTTCGGAGCAATACAGATTGTCTAAACAAATAAGATTCATAGATCATTGTAATGATATGGCATTAGCTTATAAAGTTTCCGATATTATTGTTTCAGCCTCAACCGAACCAGAGGCTTTTGGTAGAGTTGCTGTTGAGGCACAATCGATGGAAAAACCAATTATAGCAAGTAACATTGGAGGTTCTAATGAAACAATAATTGATGAAAAAACTGGTTTTTTGTACGAAGCAGGAAATGCCAAATCATTAAGTGATAAAATATTAAGAACTCTTAACATGGATGAAACTCTATTAAAATCAATTGGTAATGAGGGAAGAAAAAACATAGTTCAAAAATTTAATGTTGAAAAAATGTGCTTTTCTACTTATTCAGAGTATAAGAGATTGTTAAATTAAATGCCTATAATAACATTACCTGACGGAAACAATATTGATTTTCCTAATAAAGTCACTGGACTGGAAGTGGCTGAAAAAATTAGTAAATCATTAGCTAAACAAGCTATGGTTATAAGTGTTGATGGAGAGCTTAAAGATCTTGATTTTCTAATTGAAAATGATTGTTCTGTAAAAATTTTTACCTCAAAAAATCCTGAGGGCTTGGAAACTATAAGGCATGACACAGCTCATATATTAGCTATGGCTGTTCAAGAATTGTTTCCTGGCACCCAAGTAACAATTGGACCCGTGATAGAAAATGGATTTTATTATGACTTTGCTAGAAAAGAACCATTCACAGAGGATGATCTAGTAAAAATTGAAAATAAAATGAAAGAAATTGTTGATAGGAATGAAATAACAAAAAGAGAAGTTTGGGATAGAAACAAAGCAATTAACCATTTTAAAAAAAAAGGAGAAATTTATAAAGCTGAGTTGATTGAAGCAATACCTGAAAACGAAGATGTATCAATTTATTTTCATGGAGAATGGCATGATTTATGCAGAGGTCCACATCTCTCTTCCACAGGTAAAATCGGAAAATATTTTAAACTCACAAAAGTATCAGGAGCATATTGGAGAGGAGACTCTAATAATGAAATGTTGCAGCGAATATATGGTACGAGTTGGGCAACTCAAAAAGATCTAGATGAATATTTAAAAAGAATAGAAGAAGCAGAAAAAAGAGATCATAGAAAGTTAGGCAGAGAAATGGATTTATTTCATTTTAGAGAGGAAAGCCCTGGCTCAGTATTTTGGCATGAAAGAGGATGGGGTTTATTTCAAAAACTCATTAACTACATGAGAAGCAGACAAGATGCTGCTGGTTATAAAGAGGTAAATACTCCAGAGGTACTTGATAGACAATTATGGGAAAAATCTGGGCATTGGGAAAAATATGGGGAAAACATGTACACATCTGAAACACCAGATGAGAAAGTTTTTGCAATTAAACCGATGAATTGCCCTGGTCATATTCAGGTATTTAATCAAGGCCTAAAAAGTTACAGAGATCTTCCTTTACGTTTTGCTGAATTTGGGAAAGTTCATCGTTATGAGCCATCAGGCGCTCTACATGGGTTATTAAGAGTAAGAGCTTTTACTCAAGATGATGCCCATATTTTTTGTACTGAAGATCAAATTACTAGTGAATGTTTAATTGTTACAAATTTAATACTAGATATTTATAAGGACCTTGGTTTTGAGAATGTAATTCTAAAATATGCAGATAGGCCAGAAGTAAGAGTTGGTGATGATTTGGTATGGGATAAAGCAGAAGCTTCTTTGCTTGAAGCTGTTAAAGCTTCTAAATTAGAATATACTATTAATAAAGGTGAGGGAGCATTTTATGGTCCTAAAATTGAATTTGTTTTACGAGATGCTATTGGCAGAGATTGGCAATGTGGAACTTTGCAAGTAGATTTAAATTTGCCTGGAAGATTAGATGCTTCTTATGTTGACAAAGATGGAACTAAAAAAGTTCCTGTTATGTTGCACAGAGCATTATTTGGTTCTCTAGAGAGGTTTATTGGAATTTTAATTGAAAACTATGCAGGTAAGTTTCCATTTTGGATATCTCCTTTACAGACTATGGTAATACCTATTTCGGAAGAATTTAATGATTATGCAGTTGAGGTATCAAATAAAATTAAAAATTCAGGTATAAGTTCTGCAGTAGATTTAAAAAATCATAATTTAAATTATAAAATTAGAGATCATTCTTTGGCAAAAATACCGCTTTTATTAATTTGTGGTAAAAAAGAAGTTGACTCCAATTCAGTAACGATTAGAAGATTAGACTCTAACAAACAAGAAAATATGGGTATAGATCAATTCTTAAAAACATTCTCTGCTTTAAACAAAGCATCATCAAACTAAGTGGCAGACTTCAAACAAAATTATTTTCAAAGAAGAACTAAGGACAGAGGTCCAAGATCTAATAATAGAATTTCTTCTCCTGATGTGCAAGTTATAGCAAGTGATGGAGAAAATCTTGGAGTGATGAATACCAATGAAGCTATTTCCATGGCAAAAAATCAAGGTTTAGATTTAATTGAAATAGCACCTAATGCAAATCCTCCTGTATGTAAAATAATGGATATGGGTAAATATAAGTATGATGCTCAGAAAAAAGCAAATCTTGCAAAGAAAAAACAAAAAATTGTTTCTTTAAAAGAAATTAAAATGAGGCCTGTTACGGAAACTCATGATTATGAGTTTAAAGTCAAAAATGCTAAAAAATTTATAGCAAAAGGAGATAAGGTTAAATTCACTATTAGATTTAAAGGCAGAGAACTTCAGCATTCTCATCTAGGAAATGAACTTATGGGCAAAATTAAAGAAGATATGAAGGATATCGGTAAAGTAGAATTGCATCCCAAGTTTGATGGGAAGCAAATGATAATGGTAATTCAGCCTTTATAAGCCTTAATAGAGGTTGTAAAATTATATCTTTCTTTGTATAAGTCCGCAGAATTATGCCAAAACTAAAAACAAAAAGCTCAGCAAAAAAAAGATTTAAAATATCAGCTAAGGGTAAAGTTATTTCTGCTCAAGCAGGTAAAAGACATGGTATGATCAAAAGAACGAATTCACAAATAAGAAAACTAAGAGGCACTACAACATTGTCTAAACAAGATGGAAAAATTGTTAAGTCATACATGCCTTACAGTTTAAGAGGTTAATAATGGCAAGAGTTAAAAGAGGTGTAACTAGTAAAGCTAAACATAAAAAAGTTTTAAAAGCTGTAAAAGGTCAATGGGGTAGAAGAAAAAATACTATTAGAGTTGCTAAGCAAGCTATGGAAAAATCCATGCAATACGCTTACAGAGACAGAAGAAATAAAAAAAGAGATTTTAAATCATTGTGGATACAGAGAATCAATGCTGGAGTTAGAGCCGAGGGCTTAACTTATTCAAAATTTATCAATGGATTAAATAAATGTGGTATTGAAATAGATAGAAAAATTCTTGCTGAAATTGCCTACGATAGCCCAGAAGCATTCAAAACAATTGTACAAAAAGCTCAATCAGCTTTAAATTAATCTTCGCTATTGTTTTTATTTCTTAAGGAAATAATCTACTAATATGTCAGAGATAAAAAATATTAGAGATCAGTTCATATCAAAGCTTGAAAATGATTTAAGCATTGATCAAATAAATGAAATCAAGTCTGAGCTCTTTGGTAAAAATGGTTTAATTTCGTCAAAATTTAAAACAATAGGATCAATTCCAGAGACTGATAGAAAAAAATTTGCATCAGATTTAAATCAAGCTAAAGACGAACTTCAAAATCTGATAACTTCTAAAATTAGCGAGATAGAAGGAAAAAAAATAAACGAAAAATTAGAAAAGGAAAAAGTTGATATAACTTTACCTGAAAGACCATTCGTTAGAGGAAAAGTTCATCCAGTATCACAAACTATTGATGAAATTTCATCCATTTTCTCTGAAATAGGATTTAGTGTTGAGGAAGGCCCTGATGTTGAAAATGAATATAACAATTTTACTGCTTTAAACACACCTGACAATCATCCAGCAAGAGATATGCATGATACGTTTTACTTAGATGAAAGCAAAGAGGTTTTATTACGAACACATACTTCACCAGTTCAAATTAGAACTATGCTAAAAGACAAACCCCCATTTAAGATCATTGCTCCAGGAAGAACTTATAGATCTGATAGTGATCAAACACACGCACCAATGTTTCATCAAGTAGAAGGTTTACATATTGATACAAATATTAATATGGGGCATTTGAAAGGATGCTTGAATTATTTCATTAAAGAATTTTTTGAAGTTGAAAAAATTAAAATGAGATTTAGACCTAGTCATTTTCCATTCACAGAACCATCTGCAGAAGTTGATATTGGTTATGAAATAAAAGATGGCAAAATTATTATTGGAGAAGGAGATAAGTGGCTTGAAATTTTAGGCTGTGGCATGGTGCATCCTAATGTTTTAAAAAATGTAAAAGTAGACCCTTCAAAATATCAAGGATATGCCTTTGGTATAGGTATAGATAGATTAGCAATGCTTAAATATGGCATTAATGATTTAAGAGCTTTTTTTGATTGTGACTACAGATGGCTAAATCATTTTGGTTTTGATCCACTTGATGTTCCTTCAAATTACAGAGGTTTAAGCAGATGAAGATTACATATGATTGGCTAAAAGATCATTTAAAAATAAGTGCTAAAGAAGATAAACTTCTTGAGAAACTAACAGACATAGGTCTTGAGGTTGAGAGTATAGAAAACTTATCTGAAGGGTTAGATTTGTTTAAGGTAGCAAAAATCTTAAAAACAGAAAAACATCCTAACGCAGACAGACTTAAAGTTTGTGATGTTGATGTTGGTGATAAAGAAATCAAAAAAGTTGTTTGTGGAGCTGAAAATGCAAGAGAGGGCCTTCTTACTGTATATGCCCCACCAGGCGCTATAATCCCAAAAAACAAAACCAAACTTGTTGTTGCTAAAATCAGAGATGTTACATCTTATGGAATGCTCTGTTCTGAATCTGAATTGAATTTATCAGATGAAAGTGATGGGATTACTGAGCTGTCGTTATCGAAATATGGTAAAAATATTGGAAAAAGTTATTTTTCTAAACCAAGTTCTAATCTTATCGATTTATCAATTACACCAAATAGATCAGACTGTCTTGGTGTTCGGGGGATAGCGAGAGATTTATCAGCAGCAGGTTTCGGAAACTTAAAACCAGAAAAAGATAAAAAAATTAAATCTAATAAAAAACAGACTTTAAAAGTAAAAATAACAAAAGAAAAAAACCAATGCTGTTTATCTTTTGGTAGCTGCTTAATAACTAACGTCAAAAATACAGAAAGTCCTCAATGGTTGAAAGATAAATTAATCTCTATAGGCCAAAAACCAATATCTGCAATTGTAGATATAACTAACTATGTCATGATTGATATTAATCGTCCTTTGCACGCATACGATGCTGACAAAATTGACAAGGGAATAATCGTTAGAAATTCAAAATCAGGAGAAGAATTTACTGCTCTAGATAATAAAAATTATAAACTAGATGATGGAATGTGTGTAATAAGCGACAACAAAGGTGTCTTAGGTCTAGGTGGAATTATTGGAGGAGTAAGATCTGGTACAGAGATAGATACAAAAAATGTTTTATTAGAGTCGGCTTATTTTGAGCCAAGATCAATCAGAAAAACTGCTAAAAAACTGAATATTGATACAGATGCTAAATTTAGATTTGAAAGAGGTATTGATCAGTTATCAATTGAAAATGGATTAAATAAAGCAGCTATTTTAATTAAGGAAATTTGTGGTGGTGAAATTAGTAAAATAGATATTCAAAAAATAGAATCTTACAAAAAAAAAGTAATAAAATTTGAACCAAAAAACATTTCAAAAAATAACTGGTTTTAAAATTTCAATCAAAGAAATGATAAACATTTTAGAAAAACTTGGTTTTAAATTAAAAACAGAAAAAAAATTCTTTAAATTATCAGTTCCATCTTGGAGACCAGATATTGTTCAAGAAATTGATATAGTTGAGGAACTTGTAAGAATTAGTGGTTATGAAAAAATAAAAATAGAAAACCCTATTAAAGAAAGATCAAAAAACACTTTAAATCCAACTCAAAAGTTATTTCATTTTCTTCAAAGGGCAGTAGCATCTAAAGGGTATTTAGAAGCAATTACTTGGTCTTTTTCAGATTCAAAATATAACGATCACTTTAAAGAAGCCAATAAAGAAATAAAAATTGTAAATCCAATTAGCTCTGAATTGGGAGTATTAAGAAATTCTATTTTTTCAAATTTAGTGATGTACATGAGCAAAAACTTAGATAGAGGAATTAAAGATTTATCAATATTTGAAATAGGGCCAATATTTTATGGTTCACAACCTGGAGAACAGAATACTGTTATTTGTGGCTTGTCAGCTGGAAAAAAAATCTAGACTTTCATGGATTGAAAAAGATAGAGATGTAGATGTTTTTGATACTAAAAGAGATGTCATACAGACTTTAGTAGAAGCTGGTTATGACTCAGAAAAATTCTATTTAGATGACGAAAGCCCCAACTATTATCATCCGGGCAAATCAGGCAGGATATTTTTAAATAAGGGAAAAGATAAGGTGGCTGCTTATTTTGGAGAAATTCATCCAAACATAATCAAAATGCTAGATATCAAAACAGAGTCTCTAGTAGGATTCGAAATATTTCTAGATAATTTAAAATTGCCAAAAAAACCATTAAAAGATCAAAAAACAAAATATTTAGTATCCGACTTTCAAAAATCTGAAAGAGATTTTGCATTTATTGTTGATAGAAAAGTAAAAGTACAAGAATTAGTAAGTATTATATCCAGTATTGATAAAAATTTAATTTCAAACATTAAAGTATTTGATGTTTATGAGGGGGATAATATTCCTGAAAATCAAAAATCAATTGCTATCAGTGTAACAATTCAATCTTTAGAAAAAACTTTAACAGATAATGATTTAGAAAAAATTAATAATTTGATAATAGAAACAGTTGAAAATAAAACTGGTGCTAAAATTCGTTCCTAAAATAAATTAATGAGTTTGATTGATAATATAAGAAATTTTGCAATTATTGCACACATTGATCATGGAAAATCTACTATTGCTGATCGGATTATTCATAGTTGTGGTGGATTAACCGAAAGAGAGATGAAAGCTCAAGTTTTAGATTCTATGGATATTGAACGAGAGAGAGGAATTACAATTAAAGCTCAGACAGTTAAACTAAATTATAAAGCTAAAAATGGAGAAAATTATATTTTAAATATTATTGATACTCCAGGTCATGTAGATTTTAGTTACGAAGTAAGTAGATCTTTATATGCATGTGAAGGTTCAATTTTAATCGTAGATAGTACACAGGGAGTAGAAGCTCAAACTTTAGCAAATGTTTATCAAGCCTTGGATACTAATCATGAAATAATACCTGTTTTAAACAAGGTTGATTTACCTGCATCTGATTTAGATAGAACAAAAAAACAAATTGAGGACGTAATAGGAATTGATACTGAAAATGCAATTCCATGCTCAGGTAAAACAGGAGAAGGAATACATGATATTTTAGAGCAAATAATCACATCATTACCCGCTCCAAAAGGAGAAAGTTCAGCAGATCTAAAATGTTTATTGGTTGATAGTTGGTATGATACATATCTAGGTGTAGTGATTTTAGTAAGAGTGATAGATGGTAAACTTTCAAAACACATGAAAATAAAAATGATGTCTACTAATCAAGAATATATTGTTGAAAAAGTTGGGGTTTTTACTCCAAAGCCAGTAGACATAAATGAACTAAAGACAGGTGAAATTGGATTTATTACAACAGGAATTAAAGTTTTGTCTGAAACAAAAGTTGGAGATACAATTTGTGATGCTTTAAAACCATTAAATGAAGCTTTGCCAGGATTTAAACCAAGTAAACCAGTGGTATTCTGTGGATTATTTCCTGTAGACAGTTCAGAGTTTCAAAAATTAAAAGATGGTTTAGCAAAATTACAGTTGAACGACGCAAGTTTTTCATTCGAACCAGAATCATCATCTGCTTTAGGTTTAGGTTTTAGATGTGGTTTTTTAGGATTACTTCATTTGGAAATTGTGACAGAAAGATTAGAAAGAGAATTTGATGTTAATTTATTAACCACAACACCAGGTGTAGTTTATAAAGTTTATCTCAATAATGGAGACATAATTGATCTTCAAAACCCATCAAGTTTGCCCGATCCTACTTTAATAAAGTGTATCGAAGAACCTTGGATAAAAGCTACAATTATTACACCAGATGAATATTTGGGCTCAATAATTAAAATGTGTCAGAATAAAAGAGGTATTCAAACTAATTTAAGCTATTCTGGAAATAGAGCCGTTGTAAATTATGAGCTTCCATTAAATGAGGTTGTTTTTGATTTTAATGATAAATTAAAATCTATGACAAGTGGTTACGCTAGCTTTGATTATGAAATTATACAGCACAGAGAGGGCGATCTTGTTAAACTTGGAATTTTAGTAAACGGCGAAGCTGTTGATGCTTTAGCAATGATGATACATAAAGATTTTGCACAAAAAACAGGAAGAGAAGTATGTGAGAAATTAAAAGACTTAATACCGCGCCATAATTTTATGATTCCAGTCCAGGCTGCAATTGGTGGAAAAATTATAGCAAGAGAAACTATTAAAGGATTTAAAAAAGATGTTTTAACAAAAATTCATGGTGGTGGAGCAACAGATAGAAAAAGAAAACTTTTAGAGAAACAAAAAAAAGGTAAAGCAAGATCAAAACAATTCGGTAGAGTTGAAATACCTCAAGAAGCATTTATTGGTGTTCTTAAAATAAACAATGAGAAATAAAAAATAATTGATTAAAATTTTTATTCTATATAAAAAAGTAATATGAAAGTAGGTTTTTTAGGATTAGGAAAATTAGGTTTACCAGTGGCTTTAGCAATAGAGTCAAAAGGACATGATATTTTTGGTACCGATATATCTAATAATACTTTAGAAAATATAAAAAATAAAAAAATTAATTATAAAGAAATTTGGGTTGATGATTATATAAAAAACACAAAACTACAAGTTCTTGACTTAGAAGGTATTGTTAGAAATTCAGATATAATCTTTGTTCCTATTCAAACTCCGCACGAGGAAAAATACGAGGGTATTACAAGAATACCAAAAGAAAGAGCTGATTTTAATTACGAATATCTGATCAAAGGTATGAAAGATTTATCTAATGAAATTGAAAAACAAGGATTTAATAAAATTGTAATAATTATATCGACAGTTTTACCTGGAACAATTAGAAAAGAAATTAAACCTTTATTAAGTAAAAAAGTAAAACTTTGTTACAATCCTTTTTTTATTGCCATGGGTTCTACAATGAGAGATTTCCTTCATCCAGAATTTGTTTTATTTGGTGTTGATGATTTAGAGGCTTATAAAGTGTGCAAGCAATTTTATAAGACTATAACTAATGCTCCTTTGTATGATACGACAATAGAAAATGCGGAACTTATAAAAGTTGCTTACAATACTTTAATTTCTACAAAAATAGCTTTTTCAAACACATTAATGGAATTATGTCATAAGTTGCCAAATACCAATGTAGATGATGTGACTAATGCATTAAAACTTGCAAATAGGAGATTAATTTCAGGATACTATATGGATGGAGGTATGGGTGATGGTGGCGGTTGTCATCCAAGAGATAATATTGCAATGAGCTACTTGTCAGAAAAGCTTAATATTTCACATAATTGGTTTGAGCATATTATGAAGCAACGTGAAAATCAGACTGAATGGTTAGCCAAATTAATTATTGAAAATTCAAAACATTTTAAAATAAATATTTTAGGAAAATCATTTAAATCAGAATCAAATTTGACATTAGGTAGTCCAGCAATACTTTTGAAAAACATACTTCAAGAAAAACAAAAACAAATTAATATTTGGGATCCAATTGTTGATGGAAATTTTGAAGAATATGAAAAAAAATATCAATGGAAAACTGAACCACAATTATATTTTATAGCAACTAAGCACGATTATTTTAACAATTTTCCTTTTTACAAAGGTTCTATAGTAATTGATCCCTGGAGATATATTACAGATAGAAACGAAATTAAATTGATTAGAATTGGTGACAGTAAATAAAAAAAAAATAAAAACATTAATTTGTATATTAGGGCAAACAAGAGCCCAAGATATAACTTGGGATAGCTTTAATACATATTTATTAAAAAGTCTTCATGCAGATTTAGCGCTTTGTGTTGCAGAAAAAAAAAATAAAAACAATCATATGTATAAAAATGCAAAGTATATATGGCAATACAAAGATTCTGATGATTACACTAAATATTTTGAAAAAGCACAGAATAAATTAATTAAATCAAAAAAAATTTTGAAAAGACCTAATTGGAAAAAATTACTTAAAATAAAAGATTTTTGGTTGGCAAGAATTAAAGGATCTTCAAGGATAAGATCTGGTACAGGGGCATTGTTGATATACAATAGATGGTTTTTATTACAAAATATTATTAAAGAAAAATTGATTAAAAAATATGATAGATTCATAATAACAAGATCTGATTTTATATGGAATATACATCATCCTAAAATGTCAAATTTAAACTCTAATTACATATGGATACCAAATGGTGAAAAATATGGTGGCTATACAGATAGACATGCGATTTTATCTAGAAAAAATATATACGATTATTTGAATTTAATTGAACCCATACTTCTTGAGCCAAACAGTTTGTATGAAAAAATGAAATCAAAAAAAAAACTGGAATTTAGAAAGGTATATTAAATTTTATTTAGATCAAAAAGGATATTCAAAAAAAATAAGATTCTTCCCATATATAATGTACTCTGTTCGCAATAATAAAATTAAAACAATATTTAGACCTGGAAGATACTCTTATAAGCACAAGTATTTTATAAAATATTTTAAAGAATATTTATCAAGTATTATAAATTATTATTTAGTAGGAAATAAAAATAAAAATTATTCAAATTTTATTCAATTAAATTTTATGCATAAAATATTTAAAAATTTATTTAAGATTAAAATATTTCTTCATTTATTTTTATTTCAGAAAGATTTAACAAAAAAGTTTGATAAAGATTTTTTAATACATAACCTTAAAAAAAAATTTATATTTTAATTTATTTGTTAAGATGGAGAGGTGGCCGAGTGGTTGAAGGCGCACGCTTGGAAAGCGTGTAAAGGAGAAATTCTTTCATGGGTTCGAATCCCATTCTCTCCGCCATTAAATAAGCTTGATTTTTCAAGGGTAATTTGAGTATTTTACAATTTTTTTGTTAAGATAAATCAGCAATTTTTTGAAAAAATGTTATAATTATCTTTTTCCAAAATTTAAAAAAATGACAAATAAAAATACATATCAGGCAGACTCCATCAAAGTTTTAAAGGGTCTTGAAGCGGTTAGAAAAAGACCAGGAATGTATATTGGAGATACAGATGATGGAACTGGTTTACATCATATGGTCTATGAAGTTGTTGATAACTCTATTGATGAGGCATTAGCAGGATATTGTAAAAATATTAATGTAAAAATCAATTCCGACGGAACAATTACAATAAATGATGATGGAAGAGGTATTCCTGTTGATATCCACAAAGGAGAAAAAAAATCAGCTGCAGAAGTAATTATGACTCAACTTCATGCTGGTGGTAAGTTTGATCATGACTCTTATAAAGTTTCAGGTGGACTGCATGGTGTTGGTGTTTCAGTTGTGAATGCGCTTTCAGAAAAGCTTAAGTTAGAGATATTTAGAGATGGAAAAAAACATTTAATTGAATTTCAAAATGGAGAGGCCAAAGCTCCTTTAAAGGTAGTAGGAAAAGCACAAAATACTGGAACTCAAATAACTTTTTTGCCCTCTAAAGAAATTTTTTCTTCAATACAATTTAGTGCTAATATTTTGATTAAAAGGATGCGAGAATTAGCATTTTTAAATAAAGGAATAAAAATAATATTTACTGATTCAAGTCAGAAGAAAGAAAAAACATCAGTGTTTAAGTTTGATGGAGGTGTTCTAGAATTTGTAGATTTTTTAGATGAAAAAAGAGAAAAGTTAAAAAACAAAAATGGAAATGATTTATTTAGAAAACCAATTTATATTGAAGGTAAAAAAAACAATATAGAATTAGAGTGTTCTTTAAAATGGAATGCAGGATATTCAGAAGATATTTTTCCATACACAAATAATATCTTTCAAAAAGATGGAGGAACCCATTTATTGGGATTTAGAAGTGCTTTAACAAGGGTAATCAATAAATATGCTAATGAAAATAATTTGCTAAAGAAAAATAAATTAGCAATTTCTGGTGATGATATAAAGGAAGGTCTTACTTGTGTACTTTCAACTAAAATTCCTGATCCAAAATTTTCTTCTCAGACAAAAGATAAGTTAGTTTCATCAGAAGTAAGAATGATTGTAGAAACACTAGTAAATGAAAAATTATCAATTTGGTTTGATCAAAATCCATCTATTGCAAAAATTATTTTAGCTAAAGTCATTCAAGCTGCAATGGCTAGAGATGTTGCTAGAAAAGCAAGAGAAAATGTAAGAAGAAAAGGTGCTCTTGAATTAAGCGGTCTTCCTGGAAAACTAGCTGACTGTCAAATCGGTAAGCAAGAGGGAACAGAATTATTCATTGTTGAGGGTGATTCAGCTGGTGGTTCTGCAAAACAGGGAAGAAATAGAGCAAATCAGGCTGTTTTACCTTTAAGAGGCAAAATACTTAATACTTACGTAGAGGATTTTAATTTAAAGAAAAATGGAAACGGAAATGGTTCTGATCAAAGAACAAAGGCTTTATCCAAAATGATTTCTTCAAACGAAATAGTTACATTGATTAATGCACTTGGATTAGATCCAAAAGCACATGAGATTGATTTAAAAGACTTGAGATATGGAAAAATAATTATAATGACAGATGCTGATGTTGACGGATCTCATATAAGAGCTCTTCTTTTAACTTTTTTTAATAATAAGCCGTTTAATAAATTAATTGAAAATGGTCATGTATATTTAGCGCAACCACCATTATTTAAAATTAATAAAGGTTCAAAAGGTATATATATTAAGGATGAGATTGAGTTAGAAGATTACATAATAAATAATAATAAGGAGTTAAAAAAAATTAAAAAGGGATCTAAAGATTATTCAAAAAAAATTGATGAGGAAAAATCAAAAATGAATATCCAAAGATTCAAAGGCCTTGGAGAAATGAATCCGGAAGAATTATGGAGTACTACATTAGATCCAGAAACAAGAAATCTACTTCAAGTACAATACTCAAAAGATTTGAAAAAAGATCAAAGTTTAATCCACACTTTAATGGGTAATGATGTGGCATTAAGAAAAGATTTTATAGTTTCTAACGCTATAAATGTTAGAAATCTTGATATTTAAAAATGAAGTTCTTTGAAACTTCAAAATATCATTCTTTTAAAAAATCAACATATATAACTCTTAGATGGATCGGTATTATTGGTCAATTAATTGCAGTAAATTTTGTATATTTATTTCTAAATCCTAGTTTTGATTTTATTACCTCAAATTTAGTTATTTTTTTAGGAATATTAAGTAATTTATATTTAATTTTTATTTATAAAAAAACACAATTATCAGATAGATCTGCTTTTATCTTCCTATTTATAGATATTTTGCAATTAGGTGTGCTTCTTTATTTATCTGGAGGAATAACTAATCCATTTATAATTTTTATATTAATACCAAGTGTTTTTTCTTCATCAAATTTGAGCTTAAAAACTAATATATTATTAGTAAGTTTAACAATAATTATAATTATTTTTCTAACTTTTAATTATGAAGATTTGCCAATTAATCTAAATAGTGATTTTCATAATAATCATTATTTTTATTATTCTATTCCAACTTCTTTGATCATTGCATTAGTTTTTTTAAACTATTTTGCAATGACATTTGGTACACAATCTAGATTAAGAAAAGAAGCATTAGGAAAAATGGAAGAGGTCATGGCTAAAGAACATGAATTATTATCTTTAGGTGGTCAAGCTGCTGCAGCGGCACATTCTTTAGGCACGCCACTTTCCACGATAACAATAGTTGCGCATGATTTAATGAAACAATTTAAGGGGCAAAAAGATTTAGAAAAAGATATAGAGTTATTGAATAGTCAAGTCGAGCGATGTAATGAAATTTTAAAGCGATTAACATTAAATCCTGTGGAAGAAGATGAATTTATTGATAAAGATATTAATATTCGAGATTATTTGCATGAAATTATTTCCTCATTTAAGGAAATAAGCAAAAAGGAATTTGTCTTCAATTTTGACCAGGACTCAAACTCAAAAAAGATAACCAAATCTATAGAATTAGTTTATGGGTTAAGAAATTTTATTGGAAACGCGAATAAATTTGCCAAAAATACAATTTTTATTAATTTGAAAAGTGATAGTGAAATAACTGAAATAACAGTTGAAGATGATGGTGATGGTTATCCTAGAGATATAATTTCAAAAATTGGTGAGCCATATTTGAAATCAAATTATTCTAAAGACAAATCTAAAGAGGGTTTAGGTCTAGGCTTGTTTATTGGAAAAACTTTATTAGAAAAAAATTTTGCATCAGTTAATTGTAGAAATTCAAAAACGCGTAATGGTGCAGAAGTTGTGATTAGATGGAAGAATAAGGAATTATTTAATATTTAGTGGTATTTGTTCTTTGTCTCAAATAATGAGCTTAATTGAGATATCATAACATCTCCTAATTCATTTACGTCAGTAATCTTGATAGCTTTATTATAATATCTTGAAACATCATGACCAATTCCTATGGCCAAAACTTCAATATCTGATTTATTTTCAATAAACTTAACAATCTTTTTTAAATGTTTTTCTAAAAAGTCACCTGAATTTACAGAAAGAGTTGAGTCATCTACAGGTGCTCCATCAGAAATAACCATTAATATTTTTCTTTCTTCTTTTCTCTTTTTAATTCTATTATAGGCCCACGATATAGCTTCTCCATCAATGTTCTCTTTGAGCAATCCTTCTTTAAGCATTAGTCCTAAATTATTTTTCGCCTGTCTCCAATGGGTATCTGCTCCTTTGTAAATTATATGTCTTAGGTCGTTCAATCTTCCTGGCGTTTTAGGTTTAGAATTTTTGGTCCATAATTCTCTGCTCTGTCCACCCTTCCAATTTTTAGTTGTGAAACCTAAAATTTCAACTTTAACAGAGCATCTTTCTAGCGTTCTGGATAAGATATCTGCACAAATAGCCGCAATAGTGATTGGTCTTCCTCTCATAGATCCAGAATTATCTATGAGTAAAGTCACCACTGTATCTTTAAAATCTAAATCTTTTTCTTTTTTGAATGATAAAGAATTATATGGATCCATAATAATTCTTGGAAGTTTTGAACTGTCTAATAATCCCTCCTCTAAATCAAATTCCCATGCTCTATTTTGTTTTGCAAGCAATTGTCTTTGAAGTTTATTTGCAAGTTTTGTTATAATATCTTGAAAGCCTATTAATTGTTGGTCTAAATTTTTTCTTAGTTTTGTTGCTTCATCTGCATTTTCTAGATTTTCAGCTTTTACAACCTCATCAAATTGAGTAGTAAATATTTTATAGTCTAAATTAATATTATCTATTTTTTTTTGAGCTACTTGCTCTGAGCTTTGTTCATCAGACTCTGTGTCTGACAATTGTTCATCAAAGTTAAATTCATCAACACTATAATCGGCATCTAGTGAAGCCTCTGATACATTTTCATCTTTTTCATCTTTATTATCTTCTTTATCATTATTTTCATCTTCATTTGATGGATTATCTTGTCCTTGATCTTGATTTTCTTCTTTTCTTTCGTCTTCATCTTCACTTTGAAAAATATCCATTTCTTCCAATATTTCTGAAAACTTTGAACTATAAATATTTTGATCTTCAAGATTTTTAAGTAAAAATTCTTTATGTTTTTCTATAGCATCCTCAAAGTCTCTTTCCCAAAAATTGAGCATTTTTGTTGTTAAAGGATTTAGCTTAACTTTATGAAAATTCTTAAGCATATATAGCTCAAATGCCTCTGAAACAGATACATCCTCTTTAGTTTTTAGTTGATCTTTTCTTTTACGATTTATTTCTTGATGATAATTTTCTTGAAAATTTTTCTCAATTCCTTTTAACATTTTTCCTCCCAGAGTCTCATAACGTATTTTTTCAGCAATATTATAAAGAGATCTAGAAGATGTATTCGAGGGAAGGTTTTTTTTGTAAATTATTTCATTACAAAATTTTTTTTTCAAAGCAGAGGAGTCTGACTCTGCACGTAATCTTATAAAATCAGCTGGAGTAGTTAAATTATCAATCTCCAGAAAATTAAATTCTTTTATTTTTTTTTCTTCAGAATTTGTTTTTTTCACATCAAAATCATCAGCAATTACCTTTGCCGTAGAAGTTAAAGCAATTTTGAATTTTTCTTTTAAATTATTATCTTTAGTACTCATTAGATTTGAATATTAATCAAAGATTCTGGTAATTCTTCACCAAAACATCTTTGATAATATTCTGCGATAGTATTTTTTTCAATATCATCACATTTATTTAGAAAAGTTACTCTAAAAGCGTAACCAGTGTCTTTAAATATTTCTGCATTTTCTGCCCAATGTAATACTGTTCTTGGGCTCATCACTGTCGAAATATCTCCTGCAATAAATCCTTTACGTGTTAAAGATGCCACTTTTATCATGTTGGCAACCTTCTCTTTACCTTTTACGTTATTTAAGTTTTTATTTTTAGACAAAACAATGTCCATTTCTCTATCTAGGCTCAGATAGTTTAATGTTGTAACTATATTCCATCTATCCATTTGACCTTGATTAATTTGCTGCGTACCGTGATAAAGACCTGTAGTATCACCAAGTCCAACAGTATTTGAAGTAGCAAATAATCTAAAAAATTTATTTTGTTTAATTACTTTATTTTTATCTAGTAATGTAAAATTTCCCTCAGCTTCTAAAACTCTTTGAATTACAAACATTACATCAGGTCTACCAGCATCATATTCATCAAAAACAAGAGCAACTGGATTTTGAATAGACCATGGTAAAATTCCTTCATTAAATTGGGTTACTTGTTTACCATCTTTAAGAACGATCGCATCTTTTCCAATCAAATCAATTCTACTTACATGACTATCTAAATTTACACGGATACAAGGCCAATTTAATCTTGCAGCAATCTGCTCAATGTGAGTAGATTTTCCAGTACCATGATATCCTTGAACTAAAACTCTCTTATTAAATGCAAATCCTGAAATAATGGCTAAAGTAGTATCTCTATCGAACTTGTAGTTTTTATCAATTTCAGGAACATATTCATTTTTTTTTGAAAATGCGTCTACTTCCATTTCTGAATCAATTCCAAAAGTTTGTTTTAATGAAACTTTAATATCTGGTTCTGTATTAAGGTTTGGTGTCAATTTTTTCCCTATAGGTATTTTTTAATTGAGTGTAAGCTAATGTTATAAGTTTAAGTTTTTCCTCGTATTTTTTATTTCCAGAATTCATATCAGGGTGAAATTTTTTGACAAGTAATTTGAATTTATCTTGTATTTTCTTCCACTTTAAACCCACAGAAACCCCCAATATTCCAAATGCTTTTATATCTTTATGATCAAATTTAAATTGACGCATATGATTATAATCTCCATTTATTTTTTCTTTATCGAGTTCATCTCTCAAAGTTGTGTTCCACAATACTTTGAAAAAATTATCTGAGGAGCTAAAACTTTGAGTGGGTTTGTGCCAAGTCATATCAGACTTTAAAAAATCCATTACCTGGTCATCATCCATTCCTGAAAAATAGTTCCAATTTTTATTAAATTCTTTAACATGTTCAAGGCAAAGCATTCTAAATTTTCTACTGTTATCTTTTTCAACTGGTGCCTTATATTCACCTATTTCATTACAATTATTCCAGTCACAAATATTTTTCATGATATATAATAACATATATGAATATAAATGAGCTAATTACAATTGTAAAAAATAAATTATTAAATCAAATTAATATTGAAAGTATAAATATTGAAGATAAATCTTTTATTCATAAAAACCATAAAAGTAATGAAAAAGGAAAATTCCATTTAAAATTAATTATAGAGTCAAAACAATTAAAGCAAATGAACAAAATTGAGAGTAATAAAAAAATTTTTAAGGTTTTAAAAGAAGAATTGAAAAACTACATACACTCAATTCAAATATTAATAAAGTAACTCCTTTTTCAAAAAAGCATGTAATTTCTTTTTATTAAAACTTTTATCAATTATTGGAATTCCAATTTTTTTTAAAAGAATTAAATTTATTTTGTTTGACTTATTTTTTTTATCATTTGCCATATAAGAAATGATTTTGTTTACATCTTTTGAATTAAAATATTGTGACAATTTACTTGGAAAATTAGAATTGTTTAAGTGATTTGCTATTTTTAAATAATTTTGCTTATTTATTAATTTTTCATTAATACTAAAATTTACTGCAGACTTAATTCCTAAAAGAACAGCTTCACCATGATTTAATTTTTTTGAGTATTTTAGAGCGGCCTCATAAGCGTGTCCAAAAGTATGTCCAAAATTTAAAGTTTTTCTTAATCCCGTTTCTTTTTCGTCATTTTCAACAATATTTTTTTTAATTTTGCAACTTTCAAATATTGATTTTTCTATATATGGAGATTTTAAATTGAGAATATTTTTAATATTTTTGTTTAAATAAGAAAAAAATTTATTATTGGCTATCACTGAATGTTTAAAAATTTCAGCATAACCACAAATTATTTCTCTCTTACTTAAAGTTTCAAGAAAATTTGTATCACTAATTACAATTTTGGGCTGGTAAAAAGTTCCAATTAAATTTTTTCCATTTTTTGTGTTAACACCAGTTTTACCACCAATTGAAGAGTCTACCTGAGATAATAACGTTGTAGGAACATTTATAAAATTAATTCCTCTTTTATATAAACTCGCTGCGTATGCTGTAATATCTCCAGTTATTCCCCCACCAATTGCTATTAAGCAGTCATTTCTAGAAAAATTTTTTTTTAAAATAATATTTAAAATTTCATCTACATTTTTTTGTACTTTGTTTTTTTCTGTAGCATAAAAGTAATATGTAGATATTTTTTTATTATCTAATGATTTAGTTAGTTTTTTAACCATTTTTGACGGAACATTTTTATCAACCACTAAGAAATATTTGGAAATTTTTAGATTACAATTTTTTACATATTTAGAAAAATTAGAGATTATGTTGTTTCCAATAATTAATGGATAGGTGATATTTTTTTGCTTTATATTTAATTTAATTTTTTTCATAAATTTCTAAAATTTTATCAACTATTTCATTTTTTTTTAAACTATCGCATTTTATCTCGTATAAAGCTTTTGAGTAAAATCTAGATCTTTTTTTTATTAGTCTAATTAATTCACTATCTGTTGCATTAATAGCTAATGGTCTATTTCTACTATTTTTAATCCTATTTACTAAGACCTTACTATCCCAATTTAACCAAAAAGATAAATGATTTTTTAAAATTTCTTTTCTTATATTACTATTTGTAAAAGTCCCACCTCCAAGAGAGATAACAGTAGCGTTTAATTTAAGTTTTTTTAAAGTTATTTCTTCTTCAATTTTTCTAAAAAATTCTTCACCTTTGTTCTCAAATATTTTTTTTATTGTAGTGTTTAATTTTTTTTCAATTTCTTTATCTGTATCTATAAAATTATATCGCAACTTTTTTGCTACTAAGCGACCTATAGAGGTTTTCCCGGATCCCATCATCCCTAAAAAAACTAGATTTTCTTTTGATTTCATAAGTTTCTTTTATTGAAAAAACATAAATATGTCTTAATTTGAAATTAATTAAAACTATATGCAATTCATTAAAAATTCAAGTTCGAGCAAAGCAGGCATTGTGGGATTTGTTATAAAATCTATAATTGGATTAGTTGTAATTTTAGCAATTATTTTTTTTCTAAGTAAAATTGATTTCCCTGCACCAAAAAAAGAAATAGAAAAAATTATTTCAAATGAAAATTTTAAAATTGTTAAATAAAAAAATTGTATCAACTTTTATTTATTTTTCTCTCTCTTTATTTACTTTTGCTGAGGAAAAGCCAATCGACATTTGGGACATTAAAAAACAACAAAATGAAAATTTAGAAAAAAAATTAATTGAGGAAAATGCAGAAATCATAGGTCAAAATAGCATTTATGAATTACAGGCGCTCAAAGAAAAAGAGACAATAAAACTTGATAAAAATTTTTCATCAAAAGAAATTAAAATTGTTGGATTATACGATCCTAGCGAATACGGCCTAAGTATGGATATGTGGTCAAATTCTGATGGATCTAAATTAAAAAATTTATTTCAGAATATTAATAAGTTTAATCTTTCTGAGGATGCATCTGATATAATGCACATATCTTTATTAACTAATGCTTATACCCCAACTCAAAATATTACTGAGCAAGAATTTATGAGCTTTAAATCTGATTGGTTAATAAAAAATTCAAACTTAGAATTAATAGAAGAATATTTGATTAAAAACCAAATAATAAACTTGCATCCAAAATTAGCAAGATATTTAGTTGATAGTTATTTATCAGAATCAAATGTAAAAAAATCTTGTGAGATTTTTTCTAAAAATACAGAACCCCTCCAAGATGAATATCTATCCAAATTTAATTTATATTGTTTAATTAATTATGGAAAAAATGAAGAGGCGCAACTAATCTTAGATTTAAAAAAAGAGTTAGGTTTCGAAGATAATTATTTCGAAAACAAAATAAATTATTTATTTGGATATATAGATGAAGCAGATAAAGAAATATCAATAAACTCAATTTTAGATTTTCATTTAGCACATAGAACTAATCCTGAATTTTCTTATGAACCAAGAGAGGGCACACCTAAAATAATTTGGAAATATCTTTCAGCTGCAAATTTGCTCTTCAAAATTCAAGATATAGAAATTACTGATGTAGAAAAAATTTCTACAATAGAAAAAGCTGTAAATGATAAAAATTATTCTGAGCAAGAGTTGTTCGAATTTTATAAAAAATTTCAATTTAATATTAATCAATTTTTAAACGCAAAAGAGGTATATAAATCTCTATCTTCAATCGAGGGACGCGCTCTTTTATATCAAAGAACTCTTTTAACTGAAGAACCAACAATTAAATTAGAATTTATTAAGATATTAAAGGATCTATTTATATCTGATGAAATAGGTGATGCCTTTGATTTGGAATTAAAAAAATTTTTAAGTCAAATTAATGTTGAGGATGTGCCTTCAAACTTTACAACATTTTATAATAGCAATCTAAACAAGAAAGAGACAGTAGATAAAAAGATTAAATATAATAGTAAAATTTTACATCAATCAAAACTTATAAATTATTTCAATGGGGACTATGCAAAATCTAAAATTGAAGCTGATCTAGATAAATTTTTAAAGAAAATTAAAAAAGATAAAAAATATTTTTTATCTAAAAAAGATATAATTTTTCTAGAGGCGCTTAAATCTGACGGAGTTGAAATTTCAAAAAAATATGATGGTCTTTATGAGATAAAACAATCAGAGATGCCTGCTGATATTCAAACAATGATAAATAATAATGAGATTGGTGCTGCTTTACTAAGAGTTATTCAAGTAATTGGTGATGAAAATATAGAAAATATTGATGATGACACAGTTTATTTTATTATCAATACTTTAAATCAATTAAATGTTGATTTAATTAGAAATAAACTATTGCTAAAAGTTCTTCCTTTAAAAGTATAAAAATTATAATAAAATCAAGATATGGCTATCAGAACTATAATAACAGAACCTAATAAATTACTTAGACAAATTTCTAAACCAGTCAATGTTGTTGGTAAAGAAGAACAAAAATTGATGGATGATATGCTTGAGACAATGTATGACGCAAATGGAATTGGTCTCGCGGCCATACAAGTTGGTGTACCAAAGAGAATTATTGTAATGGATATAAGTAAAGATGAGAGTAAAAAAGAGCCAAGATATTTCGTAAATCCAGTTATTAAAAATAAAGATCCACTAAAAGCAACTTATGAAGAAGGATGTCTTTCTGTGCCAAATCAGTTTGCAGAAATTGATAGACCTAGTAAGTGTGAAGTAGAATATCTTGATTATGATGGAGAGAAGAAATTGCTAAAGGCAGATGGTCTTCTTGCAACATGTATTCAGCACGAGATGGACCATTTAGAGGGAATACTATTTATTGATTATCTTTCAAAATTAAAAAGGGCAATGATAATTAAAAAATTATTAAAATTAAAATCTACCTCTGTAGAAGCTTAATAAATGCTAAAAAAAATAGTTTTTATGGGTACTCCCATGTTCGCTGTTCCAATTTTAAAATCACTTTATCAAAATGGATATCCTATTTCTTGTGTCTATACACAACCACCTCAAAAATCTAAAAGAGGTCAAAAAATTAACAAATCACCTATCCAATTAATTTCAGAAACTTTAAATATAGAATTTAGAACACCAAATTCATTAAAAGAAAATTTAGAGGAATTAGAATATTTTAAATCTTTAAAGGCAGATTTGGCAATAGTTGTTGCTTATGGTCAAATTATACCAAAGTCATATTTAAATTTAACTAAAAAAGGATTTATTAATATACATGCATCTATTCTTCCAAAGTGGAGAGGTGCTGCCCCGATTCAAAGATCAATTATGAATTTAGATAAAGAGACAGGAATTAGTATTATGAAAATAGGAGAAGAACTAGATACAGGACCGGTATGTAATGTTTATAAAATTAATATACAAAATAATTCAAATGCTGAAGATATTAATGAAAAGCTATCAAGTTTGGCTGCAGAGAAAATTTTAGATAATATAGATGATATATATGAGGATAAAGCAAACTTTGTAGAACAAGATCATTCATCAGCGACATACGCATCAAAAATTCAAAAATTAGAGGGGCAGATTAATTGGAAAGAAGATGCAAAAAATATAATAGGTAAAATAAATGGACTTTATCCAGTTCCAGGAGCTTATTTTATGTTTAACGGTGAGAGATATAAAATATTAAAAGCAGAAATTGGACAAGCACAAGGAAAACCAGGTGAGGTTTTATCTGAACATTTAGAAATTTCGTGTGGAGATAAAAAATCAATAAAAATTAAAAAAATTCAAAGACAAGGAAAAAAGTCCCAAAGTATTGGAGAATTTGTTTTAGGAACACAAATTAAAAAAGGTTCATTTTTATTATGAACAGATACCAAATACTTATTGAGTATGTAGGGACAAATTATAGAGGATGGCAAATTCAAAAAAAGGGCCCAACAATTCAAGGATTAATTCAAGAAAAATTATCGAAATTATTAAAAGAAAAAATTGTTTTACATGGTCAAGGAAGAACTGATGCAGGGGTTCATGCATTTGAGCAATCTGCACACTTTGATTACAAAAATAAAATAACCGATAAAATTAAATTTTTAAAATCCATTAATCATTTTTTAAATTTAAAGGACATTGCAATTAAAAATATTAAAAAAAGAAATAATAAATTTCATGCTAGATTTTCAGCAAAACAAAGAATTTATAAATACTTTATTTTTAATCAAATAAGCCAACCAATAATTGAAAAAAATAGAGCATGGCATGTTCGTAGGCCTTTAAATTTAGAATTAATGAAAAAGGGTGCAAAAAAGTTATTAGGAACTAATGATTATTCAACTTTTAGATCTTCAAGCTGTCACGCTAAAAGTCCAATTAAAACTATTAAATCAATTAAAATTAAATCATCAAAAAATAAAATTGAATTTCAATTTAGTTCTCAATCATTTTTACAACATCAGGTTAGATCTATGGTTGGTTGTTTAAAATACTTAGGAGAAACTAAATGGGATTTGAAAACTTTTGAAAAGAGATTTAAGTCAAAAAAAAGAACACTGTGCGCTCCTCCAGCACCACCAAGTGGTTTATTTTTATTTAGAGTTCTTTATTAATTTATTTTTATTGCTCATAGCAAACTTTTTATTTATTCGCCATCTAGACTCAGCTCTTACAATATATCCACAACAGTTTTTTGATTTACATTTACAAGGAAATTGTTTGTAATTTTCATCATAACCAAATCCATAATCACAGGTAAACTCCTCCCCTTTTTTAATATCTTTGATTGCTTTGACCCAAATTTTCAATCCCTTTCCATCGTAATCACAATTATTATCACAAGAATGATTGATTAAACCTGCGGTATTCCATGAAAAATCTCCATCTAGATCGTATCTTTTATTTATTGTGAATAAATATATTGGTTTACTATTATCGTACTTATCAGAATCTTGTGTTTGTTTTTTTGTTATAAGTTTTCCGACATAGTCAATTATTTTGGTTCCCTCTTTAATGTCACGAGTTGCATAAAGTCCTCTACCTTTGTTATCAATTCCAGACTTTTTTATTTTATATAATTTCATGAAGATTTTTATTTAGAGTTTTATTAAGATTTATCAATTAAATTCTAAAAGAGCATCAACATGTCTTTTAGTGCTGTCTCGAAGTGCGTTTAGGTCATAACCGCCCTCTAAAATTGAAACAACTTTTCCATTACAAAACTTTTTAGAAGCCTCTAATACTCTTTTAGTAATAGTAAAATAATCCTCTGTTTTTAAATTAAATTGAGCGAGGGGGTCATCTTCATGGGCGTCAAAACCAGCGCTAATTAATATAAACTCTGGTCTAAACTCCTCTAATTTTTTTAATACACGGTCAAATACGTTTAAATATTCTTCTGAACTTATGCCAGCTGGCAAAGGTATATTAAAGATATTGTTAAATTTACCTCTTTCTTGTTCAGAACCAGTTCCTGGGTAGTAGGGATATTGGTGAGTTGATATAAAAAGAACATTTTCATTTTCATAAAAAATATCCTGTGTTCCATTACCGTGATGTACATCAAAATCTATTATTGCAACTTTTTTATATTTATATTTTTTCAACAAATAATTTGCACCAATACTCACTGAATTTAAAATGCAAAAACCAGCTGCTTTATTTTGTGAACTATGATGTCCAGGAGGTCGAACACCACAAAATGCATTTCTAAATTCTTTTTTTTCTACTCCATCAATTGCAGCAATTATTGATCCAACTGCATCGAAAGTTGCATCTTTGCTTCCAGGTGAAATGATTGTATCACCATCAAGTAAAGAAAAACCTTTTTTTGGGAAAGAACTTTTTACTAAATTTAAATAATTATTTTCATGTGTGGTTAATAGAATATCATCTGAAACTTTAGATGGTTTCTTCCATATAAGATTTTTATTATTAAGTTTTTTAAAATTTTCTATTATGACTGATACCCTTGCTATTTGTTCTGGATGCCCAGGACCTGTATCATGATTTTGAGATGTATCTGATGTAATTAAGCCTGTTTTCACTTAAAGTAATTATCTAAGATTTTAGTATAAATTAAAGTTAATCTTTTTAAATCAGATAAGGACACACATTCCCCTACTTTATGCATAGTTTTTCCTACTAACCCAAATTCTAAACATGGAGCTATTTTTCTTATAAATCTAGCATCCGACGTGCCACCAGTTGTTGATAATTTTGGTTTAATTCTAGTAACTTTTTTAATTGTATTTTGAATCATAAATGTAGTTTTGTTTGGTTTAGTTAAAAAAGCCTCACCAGAAACACTATATTCAATTTTAAATTTTGATTTATTTTTATTACAAATTTGTTTTATTATTTTGTTTATTTTATTCTTTAATTTGTAGGATGTATGTTTATTATTAAATCTAATATTAAAAGAAGCACTAGCTAAACCTGGAATTATATTGTCAGCTGAATTATCAATGTTAATTTTTGTTATTTCCAAATTTGTAGGTTGAAAATCTTTTGTACCTCTATCAAATTTAATTTCTTTTAACTCTTTTAGTATTCGAACTAAAGCTGTTGAAGGATTGTTGGCTCTATTTGGGTAAGCAACATGACCTTGAATACCAATGACAGTCAATTTTCCAGTCATACTCCCTCTACGACCAATTTTAATCATTTCTCCTAATTTATTTGGATTCGTAGGTTCTCCTACTAAGCAAAAATCTATTTTTTCTTTTCTTTTTCTCAAATACTCAACAACTTTTTTTGTCCCATTAATTGCAACTCCTTCTTCATCTCCAGTGATTAGAAGACTAATAGACCCAACGAATTTTTTATTTATTTTAGAAAAATTACTAACCGCAGTAACAAATGCAGCTATTGAGCTTTTCATATCATTTGCACCTCTACCAATTAAGTATCCTTTTTTAACAGCTGGTTTAAAGGGATTAATAGTCCAATCATTTAAATTGCCAGGTGGTACAACATCTAAATGACCTGCATAACAAAAATTTGGACTTGCGGTACCAAGTCTTGCATAAAGATTTTTTACAGGATAACTATTTTTATCTTTGAACTCGAGAATTTTAGTCTTAAAGCCGATTTTTTTTAATTTTTTTTCTAAAAATTTAATTACACCGGCATCAGTTTTTGTAACAGATGGAAACCTAATTAGCTCTTTAGCTAATTGAAGTTCATTAATTTTTTGCATTTTTATTCTCTTAAAAGATCGTTAACTGATGTTTTTGATCTTGTCTTTTCATCAACTTGTTTAATTATTACTGCACAATACAAAGATGGCGCTTGTGGATTGTTTTTATCTGGCAAGGATCCTGGAACTACCACTGAATAAGGTGGAATTTTTCCATAAGTTATTTCACCAGTTTTTCTATTAACAATTTTTGTTGATTGTCCAATATACATTCCCATACTTAGAACAGAACCTTCTCCAACTATTACACCTTCAACTACTTCGGACATTGCTCCTAAGAAAACATTATCTTCAATAATCGTTGGTAATGCTTGAGCAGGTTCTAATACACCTCCAACTCCAGTACCAGCTGAGATATGACAATTTTTTCCAATCTGACAACAACTTCCTGCACGACTAAATGTATCCATCATTGTTCCTTCATCAATATATGCACCAATATTTACATAACATGGCATTAAAACCGCATTCTTTCCTACAAATGATCCTTTTCTTACAGGTGAATTAGGTACCATTCTAAAACCAGCTTTTTCATGATCTTCTTTTGTCCATCCAGCTGTTTTCCCTTTAAGTAGATGAGCTTTGTCATACCAACTACTGTATGGACCATTTAAATTTTCCATTGGATACATTCTAAAACTTAACATTATAGCTTTTTTTAGATGTTGATGTGTAACCCATTCACCATTGATTTTTTCAGCTACTCTTGCTTTCCCACTGTCTAAATCATCAATGATTTGATTCACAGCATCCTTTAAAGATTTATCTGAATTTTGATTTACTTGGTCTTTATTTTCCCAAGCTTCATTTATAATTTTCTCAATACTCATATTTTTATGAGTTTTTTAATAACCTTATTTCTTTTAAAAATAAAGAAAGATTTTCAATTTTGTAATCAATATACTCTTCATCAGACTCTTTTTTACCCCAGTATTCATCATTGATTAGCCAAACTGTTTTTGCTCCTCTTTCTTTTCCAATAGATAAGTTTTTTGCTATATCCTCGATATAAAGTGTCTCGGTTGGATCGATTTGAAATTTTTTGACCATAAGGTCAAATGCTTTTGCTGTAGGTTTAGGACTGTATTCAGCATCGACAATATCAAAAACACCACTAAATTGATCATCAATTCCTAAGTGAGTAGTAATATTCTTAACATGTTCTTTGCTACCATTTGTAAACACAAATTTGTTTAGATTAGTATTTTCTAGCTCATTCCTCAAAACAGTATCTTTTTCTAAAAAATCTAAATTAATATCATGTACGTAGTCTAAAAATTCTTTTGGAGGTATGTCATGATGGATCATTAAACCATTAAGGCTAGTGTTGTATTTATGAAAATAATTTGTTTGCAATTCTTTTGCTTTTTTTAAATCTACATCCAATTTATTTGAAATATATTGGGTCATTTTTTTACTGACCTGTCCAAATACTCCTTCAAGATCAGCATACAGCACACCGTCACAATCAAACAAAATATTCTTAATATTTTTTAATTCTTTCATTGTCTTATTAGGGTCCCAGAGCCCTTGTCAGAGAATATTTCCCATAAACACGAATGTGGCTTTGTGCCATTGATTATACCAACTGCTGTTACACCATTATTTACAGCGTCTAAGCATGCGTTTATTTTAGGTATCATACCTTCTGTAATAGTTTCATCTTTAACCATCTCAAGAACCTCAGATGAAGAAATTTCCTCTATTAATTTCTTATTTTTATCTAAAACACCATCAACATTCGTCATTAATAATAGTCTTCTAGATTTTAAAGATTTTGCTATAGCCATCGCAGCTGTATCTCCATTAATATTATATGTTTGGTTTTCTTTACCTAATCCTAATGGAGAAATTATAGGAATTTTATTTTGATTAATTATATTTAATATTTTTTTATTATTAATCTCATTTGGTATTCCTACAAATCCAAGCTCTTCTGCTTCTGGTATAGTTTTTATAGCATTATTATTTTTTGTGTGAATAGAGGTTGCCTCTGTGCCTTTGTCTTTTAAAGAATTAACAATGTCATTATTAAAATCAATCAAAACAGATTCAACAATATCAATTATATTTTTGTCAGTTACTCTTAGTCCTCTTATAAATTTTGATTGAATATTTGATTTTTCTAGCTCTCTTTTAATTCTAGGTCCACCACCATGAATTACCACAGTTGCAAGGCCTAATTTATTTAAAACACTAAGATCAGTTATAAAATTATTAAATACGTTTCTATCAATTAAAACATTTCCACCATATTTAATTACTATCAAATCATTTTTATATTTTTCAATATATTTAGTTACTTCATTAATCGGTGGCCCATCTTTAGGTAATATCTTTTCAAGGTCCATTTATTATTTTTTAATTAGGTTACAGTTTTAACTGTTGTACGTTTCATTATTACAACCTGCTGAGCCATCGTTAAAATGTTATTAACTGTCCAATAAATTACTAGCCCACTTGGGAATGGTGCAAGAATTACTGTTAAAAATAAAGGGAAGAACATAAATATTTTTGCTTGCATTGGATCTGTTGGAGCGGGATTTAACTTTTGTTGCACCCACATTGATACCCCCATAGCAACTGGCCATGCTCCAATTACAAGGAAAGAAGGTACGTCATAAGGAAACAATCCAAATAAATTAAATATAGAAGTAGGATCCTTAGCACTTAAATCTTGGATCCAACCATAAAAAGGCATATGACGCATTTCTATCGTTACAAATAAAACTTTATACAAAGCAAAAAATACAGGTATTTGAATCAGAATTGGCAAACATCCAGACATGGGATTTACTTTTTCCTTCTTGTAAAGAGCCATCATTGCTTGTTGCAATTTCATCTTGTCATCTTTGTGTACTTCTTTAAGTCTTGCCATCTCAGGCTGAAGAGCTTTCATTTTAGCCATGCTTCTGAATGAAAAATTAGCAAGTGGAAAAAATGCTACACGAATACAAACGGTAACAGCAATAATTGCTAATCCATAATTACCAAATATTTTAAAGAAATATTCTAAAGCAGTAAACAAAGGACGTGTTAAAAAGTATAAGAATCCCCAATCAATCGTAAGATCAAATTTATCAATTTTTAATGATTCTGCGTACCCATCAATTACATCAACTCTTTTTGCAGCTACTATTACTTGCAAGTTTTCTTCTATAGAAGAGTTTCCAGTTAACTCTAATGGTTCAGTTGTAACAAAGTTTATTCTGTATTTGTTTTTGTAATCCATCGTAGTTTTAAATTCTTTTTCTCTTGGTGGAATTAGAGTTGATATGTAATATTTATCTCCTAGACCTAACCATCCTTTTTGGGCAGTTCTTGAGAATTTTTTCTCTTCAATATCGTCATAATCCTCCTCAATTAATTCTTCGTCTAATGTAGCGATAGGGCCTTCATGAAGAATGTAAAAATCGGTTAAACCTTCTGGGATTTGATTTCTTATAATTTGTCCATAAGAATAGAAGTCATAGTTTTTATCAGTAGAATTTATAACTCTTTGTTTTATTGTGAATAAAAACTTATCATCTAATGCAATTTCTTTTTCAAAAGTGATGCCTTGATCATTAGTCCAACTTAGTTTTATAGGAGATTGATCAGTTAATTTTTTATTTCCAGAAACTGACCAAATTGAATCTGCATTTGGAATATCGATATTTTTATCAGTAGTTATTAAACCACTTTCTATTATATAGCCTTCTTTAGAGCTTCGTGGTGCAAGAAATTTTACTTTTTCATCGCTTTCTAAACTAACATTGTATTCTTTGAAAGTTAGATCGTCTATTGCGGCCCCCTTTAATGAAATAGATCCAACAATACTTTGGTTTTCAAATTGAATTCTTTTACTTTGTTGTAATGCTTCTTCTCGTGAAATTTCGGTTACATTTTCTTTTTGATCAAGACTAGGTGCATCTGAATTCTGTCCAGTTTTAGTTTTTTCGGTTAAATTTTCTTTCGTTACAGGAGGTGGTGCAAAAAATAGAGAGTATAATATAATTACAGCAGCTGATAAACTTATGGCAGCAATTATATTTCTAGTTTCCATTATTTATTATCCTTCATTTCTTTTTTAACCGGATCAAACCCTTCTCCACCCCCTAAAAATTTTATTGGATGGCAGGATAAAATTCTTTTTATACTAATTAATAAACCTTTAAAAAAACCATATTCTTTTAAAGCATCTATGCTGTATTCAGAACATGTTGGTAAATATCTACAAGAATGACCCAATAATGGACTGATCAAATATTTATAGGCTTTGATAAATTTAATTAAAATTAAAGTAAATATATTCATTATTTTATTTTTGCAAAATCCTGAAAAAGAGTTTCTTTTATAATTTTGTATTCATTATTTAGCATAGAAGACTTAGCTATAACAAGAAATGAATAATCAAAGTTTATCTCTGTTTTTTTAACAGCTTCATTCATGATGTTTCTTAATCTTCTTTTAATTTTATTTCTCTTTACTGCATTACCAATTTTTTTTTTAGTTACAAAACTGATATTTAGTCTTTTTTTATCTTTATTTATTAATTTTCCGAAAAAAATACTTACGTATTTATTGGTAATCTTTTTTTGTTTAAGTAAATTTTTAAATTCTTCGTTTTTTGAAAGAGCAAGTATTTTGCTTTTCATTATTCTATACAGAAACAGTTAGTGATTTTCTTCCTCTTGCTCTTCTTCTAGCCAAAAGTTTTTTACCACCTTTAGTTTTCATTTTTGAACGAAATCCGTGTTTTCGAGCTCTTTTTTTATTTGAGGGTTGATAAGTTCTTTTCATAATTAGATTTGATATAGTTTTTTATAATTTTTGCACCTTTATATTAGTAATAATTAAAATAGCAAATAGAAGATTAAGCATTAAAATAAGAAGAATCATGGAAAATACAAAAAAAATTAAATTATTTATAGGTTTATCTTATCTATTAATTATTTGTGTATTTTTGTATTTCTTTTTTTCAAAATTTAGTCTTTCAGAAATCACATCCTATGATTTTCTAAGAGATAACCAATCTTATTTTTTTGAACTTAAAAAATCTAACTTATTTTTAATTTCTATTATTTTTTTAGCATTAACTATTCTTTGGGTTTTCCCTTTTTTAGGATTCGGATCTCCAGTTGCTTTAATGGGAGGTTTTATATTTGGAAAATGGATAGGTACATTTGTTGTTGTTTTAGGCTTGAGTATTGGTGCTACTTTTTTATATATTTTCGGAAATTATTTTTTAAAACAGCTTATTAGAGAAAAGTTTTTAAATAAGTTTCAAAACTTGGAAATAAGATTTAAACAATCTGAATTTATTTATTTATTAATTTACCGTTTTATAGGTGGTATACCTTGGCAGCTGAGCTGTCTCTTACCAACCTTATTTAATGTTAAGGTTATAAATTTTTTCTTTGCTACATTGATTGGAATAATTCCTCAAATTTTTTTGGCAGTTTCTATTGGTAGTGGATTAGAAAAAATTATAGACCAAAATGCTGAAGTACCAGGAATAACTGATATAATATTTTCACCTGATATATATGTTCCTATTTCAGCTTTCTTTATTTTAATTCTGATTACAATATTTTTGAGAAAGTTTTTTTACAGAAATTAGTGGTGCTCCCACCCTGTACTGACCAGGGAACTAGTCATTACCAATGACTTGTTATACCATTTAACTACAGGAGCTTAGAGACAAATTGTATTTTATTGATAATAAAGCATTTTTTTCAAATTATTGCCTTAATTTTTTGATGAATATGATTTATATCTATTTTAGGAAAATGTTATGGGAATTCATTACGACTACAAATCAACTAAAGGTAATAAGCTTATGGAAAAGCAAGCTAAAAGGGAGAGAAAGCTTGCTGAAAAAAAAGCTAAACGTTTAGCTAAAGAAGGCCCAAAAAAAGAAGAGAAAAAAGCACCTGCACTAGATCCCAACAAACCAATTTCTTTAGATTTCTTGACTAACCCAAACAAAGAATGAGTTCAAAAGAAAAAAATGAGCGTTTAAGTTTGGCGCTTAGAAAAAATTTGAAGAAAAGAAAAATTTTCCAAAAAAAAAATAAAAAGAAAAATAAATAATGTCAATTCAACCTGATTCTTGGATAAAAAAAATGTGCAAAGAGCACAATATGATAGAGCCATTTTTGGATCATCAAGTTTCTGAAGGTAAAATTTCTTATGGATTAAGTAGTATGGGATATGATGTAAGAATCTCCGATGAATATAGAATATTTACTAATGTAAATAGTTCTTTGGTTGATCCAAAGAATTTTTCTGATGATAACTTTATAGAACGAAAAGGACCACACTGTATTATACCACCAAATTCATTCGTATTAGCTAAAACAGTAGAATATTTTAGAATACCAAAAGACGTTTTATGTATTTGTGTTGGAAAAAGCACTTATGCAAGGACAGGAATTATTTGCAATGTTACTCCAATTGAAAATGAATTTGAGGGAAATATTGTAATTGAGCTAAGTAATACAACACCTAACCCTGCAAAAATTTATTCAAACGAGGGAATAGCACAATTTTTATTTTTCAAATCAGATACTCAGCCAGAAACAACTTATAAATCAAAGAACGGTAAATATCAGGGTCAAACCACAATTCAAGTTGCTAAAATTAAAAAGTAATTTATGGATAAATTTCTGATTAATGGCCCTTGTAAAATCAAGGGTAATGTTTCAATTTCAGGTTCGAAGAATGCATCCCTACCGATATTAGCTGCAACATTATTATTTGATAAACCTGTGGTTATCAAAAATTTACCAAGAGTTAGAGATATTAATACAATGTTAAATTTATTAAAGTCTCTTGGTTCTAAAATAATTTTATCAAGAGATAAAAAAACAGCAAAAATTATAAATAAAAAAAATATGAAAACTTTTGCTAGTTATTCTTTAGTCAAAACAATGCGTGGTTCTATTTTAGTGTTAGGTCCACTTATTTCAAAATACAATAAATCTAAAATCTCTTTACCTGGCGGATGTTTAATTGGTGCTAGACCAGTTAATTATCATCTAGCTGCATTAAAAAAACTTGGTATGAAATATGAATTAAAAGATGGATATATTCTTGCAAAATCAAAAGGAAAACTTAGTGGAACAACTATAAATTTTCCAAAGATAAGTGTTGGGGCAACTGAAAATTCTATAATAGCAGCATGTTTAGCAAAAGGAAAAACAGTTTTAAAAAATTGTGCAATAGAACCTGAGATTAAAGATCTTACAAATTTTTTAAATAAAGCTGGAGCGAAAATAAAATGGAGAGGAAGAGTTTGTAAAATTATAGGTGTAAATTCTTTACATGAAACTGAATATTCTGTAATGGCTGATAGAATAGAAGCGGGCACATTTTGTGTAGCTGCAACACTTGCAAAAGGCAATTTACAAATAAACAATTTAAATCCTAAAATTATTGGCACAGAAATAAAATTACTAAAAAAAGTTGGTGCTAAAATTAAAACTAGTGAAAATAAAATCTTAATTAAAGGACCTGAAAAAATAAAATCAATAAAAAGTATTAAAACTAAAGAGTTTCCAGGCATTCCTACAGACCTTCAAGCACAATTGATGGTTTTGATGTGCAAAGCAGTTGGTAAAAGTTCAATAACTGAAAGTATTTTTGAAAATAGATTTATGCATGTTGCAGAATTGCAAAGATTAGGAGCAAAAATAAATATTAAAAATAATACCGCTACAATAGAAGGAAATACTAAATTCATTGGTGCCGAATTAATGTCTAGTGATTTAAGAGCTTCTGTTGCTTTGGTTCTAGCAGCTGTAGTTTCTACTGGTAAATCATATATTAACAGAATTTATCACTTAGATAGAGGTTATGAAAAAATAGAAAATAAATTAAAAAAAATAGGTGTTAAAATTAAAAGATTAAAATAGTGAATAAATATTTAGCAAAAATAATAGCAAGTGACCAAGAAGGTTTACAAATGATTTCAGCTTGTAGTTCAGGGGCTAAGGTTAAAATTGCAGATATAAAATATCTCGCTTCCAATAAAGTTTTTTTATTATCAATTGAAAGAACCAAGGTTGAAAGTGATCAGGAAGATAAAAAAATCAATAGCATTTGTAGGTTTGATTTTGTTGATAAAGTAAGATCAAAGAACATTGATCAATCAAATCAAGAAACAGTTTTAGAGCTAATAGGTATAGATTATTTGAAAAATAATGATGTTTATGAAATAAATCTTATTTTTAATAACAATGCGCATATTGCTTTAACTACAGAAACTATTGAAGCAAGATTAGAGGATCAAAGTGAGATTAAATAGTTATGAAGATATTAAATAGTAAAAATAAAAATTTCGATAAATTATTAGAGAATTTGCTTTTACAAAGAAAAAAAAAAATTCAATCAGATTCTGTTTCTGTAACAAATATAATTAAAGATGTAAAAAAAAATGGTGATAAAGCATTATTAAAATACGAGAAAAGATTTAATCAAAATAACATAATCATTCCAAGCACAAAACAAATAAAAAAATCTATAAATTCACTTGATAAAAAAGTAAAGAAAGCAATCGATACGGCTTATAATAGAATTTATAAATTTCATTCACTTCAAAAATTTAAAAATATTTCTTATACAGATAAATTAAAAAACAAACTTGAATATAAATATGTGCCTTTAGAGTCTGTTGCAATTTATGTTCCTGGTTCTACTGCTTCATACCCATCAAGTGTATTGATGAATGCTATTCCAGCAATTGTTGCAGGCGTTAAGAGAATAGTTATGATTAATCCAGGCTATAAAGGAAAACAAAATCCAGCTGTATTATACGCAGCAAAAAAATGCAAAATAAAAGAAATTTATTCTATCGGAGGCCCTTCTGCTATTGCAGCAGTATCCTATGGGACTAAAAAAATTAAAAAAGTTCATAAAATAGTTGGTCCAGGAAACGCCTATGTTGCGGCTGCAAAAAAAGAAGTTTTTGGTGTTGTTGGAATTGAAGGCATGACCGCAGGTCCTTCAGAAGTGACTGTTGTTTGTGACAAATTCTCAAATCCTGAGTGGGTTGCAAGTGATTTAATTGGACAAGCCGAACATGATATTCTTGCACAATGTATTTTGATTTCAAAAGATAAAGATTTGCTAGATAAAGTAAAAATTGAAATTACCAAACAATTAAAAGTAATTCCAAGATCCTCTGTTGCAAGAAGAAGTTTAATTAATAATGGAATTCTTATGTATGTTTATTCAGACGCTAAAATAATTAGTGTTATAAATAAAATTGCACCAGAACATTTAGAATTAAATATTAAAAATTATAAATCGTTAGTTCCAAAAATAAAAAATTCAGGATCAATATGCTTAGGAAAATATGCAGTGATGGCAATGACTGATTATAATGTTGGATCAAACCATGTGTTGCCAACTAATGGTTCTGCAAAATACTCAAGCGGTATAAGTGTAAATGAATTTTATAAAAGGATTTCATACATAAACTTATCAAAAAAGGGTATTGAAAGTCTTGGACCATCAGTTATAACACTTGCAAATTACGAAGGGTTAGTTGGACACGCTCAATCTGTAGTAAAACGAATAGGGAGAAAATAAATTTGTCAAAACAAGACTTACTGGAATTTAAAGGTACAGTGATAGACCTACTTCCGAACGCTATGTTTAGAGTAAAATTAGAAAATGGACATACTGTTACTGCCCATACAGCTGGTAAGTTAAGAAAAAACAGAATTAGAGTTCTCCAAGGTGATAATGTGACAGTTGAAATGACACCTTACGATCTTACTAAAGGAAGAATTATCTTTAGGGGATAAATAAGGCTGAGTAGCTCAGGAGTAGAGCAGAGCCCTGAAAAGGCTTGTGTCGGAGGTGCGAATCCTTCCTCAGCCACCACCATAAAGTTTCATCTTGAAATAATCGTAAAAGAAATTACCTTTAAGAGATAATAAATAACAAAAGGACTAAGAAATAAGATGAGTACACTACAAGGAAAAATTAAATGGTATAATGGTAAAAAGGGATATGGCTTCATTGAAAGAGATGATAAAGAAAAAGATGCCTTTGTTCACGCTTCAGCGGTAAAAGCTGCTGGTATGAGATATCTCAATGAAGGTGACAAACTTGAATTCACATTAGAAGATGGTCCCAAAGGTCCTTCTGCAGTTAATTTAAAAAAAATAGACTAATTTAGAAATTATTTAAAAGGACGTTTTATCTATCAAATAGATAAACGTCCTTTTTCTATTTAGACCTTGAATATTAATTTTTTTTTGTCTAAAAGACTGCTCATGAATATAAATATTACATACAGAAAGACTTTTAGAAGTACTCACAGAAACTGTTTCCATAGCCAATAGGCTATTTATTTATATTATAATTTTAAATCCACATAAAATAAGATAAAAACAAAGAGGATAAGCCCGGGTGGTGTAATGGTTAGCACGGAAGTTTGTGGAACTTTAAGTTTGAGTTCGACTCTCAGCCCGGGTACCAAAAAATGAATAAAGAAAAAAAATTAATTCCTGGATTACCTTCAGGATTTGAAGATCGTTGGGATAAAAAACTTCTTCTCAAAAAAAAGCTTTTAAAAGCTATTGAGAATAATTTTATTAAATTTGGAGCTGAGGCTTTAGAAACCCCTTCGTTTGAGATAAGTGAAAATATAGGATCTTTTTTGGCAGAAGATGATGCTAATCCTATGTCTGATGTATTTTCTTTTCAGGATGGAGAAAAAAGCATTACTCTTAGGTATGATCTTTCGAGCCCACTAGCTAGATTTGTTGCACAAAATAATCAAGAGCTTCCATCAATATTTAAAAGGTATGCTATTCAAAATGTCTTTAGAAATGAAAAGGCTGGTAATGGAAGATACAGAGAATTTATGCAAGCAGATTTTGATATCGTGGGAAATGTTAATCCTGCGCAAGCAAATGCGGAGCTTTGCAATTTAATATCAAGTACTTTGTTAGATTGTGGTCTAAAAAAAGATCAATTTACAATCAACGTTAGTAATAGAAAAATAGTTCAAGGGTTAATTGATGATTTAAAAATATCAGAAGAAAAACAAGTAAAAGTAATTAGGGCAATTGATAAATTAGATAAACCAGGTTTTGGTTTAAAAGGTGTTGAAGATTTGCTAAAAAAAGAGAGAAAAGATATAAGTGGTGCAATCACTAAGGGTGCAGATTTAAACGATGAACAAGTGTCTGAAATACTTAATTTTCTAAAAATTAAAGATTTAAAAGAACTAAAAGAAACATTAAAAAATCCATTGTCTCAAGAAGGTATAAAGGAATTAGAACAAGTATTTGAATTATTGGGTTACAGTTCAAATATAAATCAGGTCAAAACAAATTTTACAATTGTTAGGGGATTAGCTTATTATTCAGATTTTATTGTTGAAACAAATCTAAATTTTAAAGTTACAAATAACAAAGGCAAAGAGGTCGATATAGGCAGTATTTGTTCTGGAGGAGCCTATGCAAAATTAATCTCGAGATTTAAAGGTGTGGATATTCCAGGCACTGGAATTAGTTTTGGAGTTGATAGGTTGTTATTTGCTTTAATGCAATTAGATCAAATAAAAGTAGATAGTCAAAAACCAGTTTTAGTTTGTGTAATGGATGAAAAATATCTTAAAAATTACTATGATATTTTAAATTTATTAAGAAATAATAATATCAATGCTGAAATTTTTTTAGATACAAAGAAAAATTTAGGCAAGCAACTAAACTTAGCAAATAAACGTGAGTTGGATGTTGCAATAATATGTGGTGAAAATGAATTTAATGAAAATACAGTCACTATAAAAAGTCTCAAAGGTGTTAAGGGTGAAAACAATAAAACATTTCCAAAAGAAAATTTAATCGATGAAGTCAAAAAACTTATCTGAGAACATCCTTAGATCAGTAAAATCTAAGGGTTTTAAATATATTGATTTACCTTCAGTAATTGAGGCTAATCATATTGTTCAAAGATCAGGAGAAAATTTTAGAAAGTTTATCTTCTCCTTTACTGATCAGAATGGAAGCGAGTTGTGTTTAAGACCAGATTTAACAATTGCATCTTGTTTAAGGTATTTGGAAAATAATTTAAAAGGTAAGGAAAAAATTTTTTACAGTGGTCAGGCTTATCGAAAATCACAAAACAAAAAAGACTCAATCATTAGAAATCAAATTGGATTTGAAATTTTAGGATCTAAGGATGAGAAAAATGACGATAAAGAAATTATAAATACATCTCTTAAATCACTTCAAAATATCAAATATTCTTCAGGAACACTAACTATTGGAAATGTTGAAATATTTAATTTGTTAATTTCAAAATTGGATATTCCAAAGAGATGGAAGCTAAGATTAGCCAGACACTTCTGGAGAGAAGAATATTTTAATGATTTATTAAAAAGATTAGAAACTAATTCAGATGTTGATCCAACAATTGTAGAAATAGATAAAAAGCGTTACGTGAAAATGCTTAAAGAGGATTTATCAAATATTGTTGCAGGAAGAACAATTAATGAAATATTAAAAAGGTTTGATCAGAAAATAAAAGATCCTAGAAGAGCTAGTAAAGGAAAGAATGTTTCAAAAATAATTAAAGATTTCTTAAAAATTAAATGTCCCATAAATAAAGCAGCAATTGAGTTAAATAAATTTTTTAAAAAAAACAAAATAAATCTAGCTGTAGATCAAAAATATTTTCCAATCTCTAATAATAAGGTTTCAAAATTAAATGTAGTATTTTCAGCATCCTTTGGAAGACAATTGGAATATTACACTGGGATGGTTTTTAAAATTGATATTAAATCTAAAAACTCATTAAAAAATATTATTAATGGTGGTCGTTATGATGGTCTAATTTCAGACTTAGGATCAAAAAAACAAACTCCAGCAGTAGGTGCTGCTTTAAATTTAAATTACTAATGACAAAAATTATTTTAAATATTGGAGTTCCAAGCAAAGGTAGACTTAGAAAAGATGTTTTAAATATTTTTAAAAAAAAAAAATTAAATCTCATTTCTGAAAGAGGAGAAAGAGATCTTTTAGGATCTATAAAACAATTTAAAAATATTAAGATTTTATATCTTCATGCAAGAGAGATCATCGAAAGACTTGGAGACGGATCTTTGGACATAGGTTTTTCTGGCTTTGATTTATTAAAGGAAAGTGAAATTAACACTCAAAAGAAAATTAATGTTTTAAAAAGATATGATTTTGGTAAGGCTACATTAGTAGTCGCAATTCCTGATCCATGGATAGATGTACAAACAGTTGCAGATTTAGAAGAAATTGCATTTGAATTTAAAGATAAGAAAAAGAAAAGATTAAGAGTAGCAACAAAATATCCAAACTTAACAAGGGAATTTTTGTTTTCAAAGGGCGTTACCCAATTCAAATTAATTGATAGTTTGGGTGCAACTGAAGCTTATCCTTTTACAGGCTCATCGGAAATAATTACAGATATCACTTCTACTGGAGAAACGTTAAAAGCAAACAATCTACGTATTTTAAAGGATGGAGAAATATTAAGATCAGAGGCCTGCATGATGATTTCTAAGTCATCCAATAATAAAATGGGTCTTAAAAAAATAGTAAAATTACTTTCTAAAAATTAAGTCTTTCCAATAAATTAGTATAATTTTGATAATATCTAGATTTCTAATAATTGCATAAAGTGCAACAATAACACAAATAATAAAGAATATTTTTAATACTAAAATTAGTTCCATAAAGTATTTTTAAATATTTAAATACATTAATCAAATATTTACGATAAAATAAAAAATTAGAATCATGGATAATATATTGTTAATTTTACTAGTTTTGTTATTAGGTGGGGTTTTAGCTATTCTTTATCTAAATTTAAAAAATAAACCAAAAGATGAAAATGAAAACAAAGAAGCTGAGGAAATAGCTAATTTAAAATCAGAAATATCAAGTTTAAAAGATACCTTAAACACTACGATCAATAGCTCACTTGGTGCAATGTCGACTTCATTTAATAATTTATCAACTGGGGTTACTAAAGATATGACTGAAACTTTAACTAAGGTAGAGGAAAAGGTTGGTAATTTTAATCAACAAGTTCAACTATTAAATCAAAGCCAAGAGGGGATAACTAAAATTTTAGCTGGAGTTAAGAAATATGGAACTCTTGCAGAATTTAGCTTAGATGCTCTAATTAAAGATTTGCTACCAGCCTCTCAATTCATGACAAATGTTAAAATGAAAGAGGACACCAGTGAAAATGTTGAATTTGCAATAAAGCTTCAAGGAGATGTTTTAGTTCCTGTTGATAGTCATTTTCCAGTAGAAAAATTCAAAGCAATTACCGATGGTCATGACGCGGAAGACAAAAGGGCTGTTGCAGATGCTAGAGCAAAATTAGCCTCAGCGTTTAAAGCAAAAGCTAAAAGTGTTAATGAAAAATATATTGTTCCACCAAAAACTACTGATTTTGCAATCGTATATGCTCCTACAGAAAGTTTATACAAAGAGTTAACTGAATACCAAGACCCAAGTACAAAAGAATTATTAACACAAGAGTTAATGAAAAAATATAAAGTGGTAATATGTGGACCTAATACTCTTTCTGCTTACTTACAGTCTTTATATATGGGATTTCAATCATTGAAGGTACAAAAAGGTGCAACGGAAATTTATAATCATTTAAAAACAATCAGTACAAGATTTTCTAAACATTTTGACAACATTATAGTTCTTAGAAAAAAATTAGAAGATGCTATGGGAGTTGTCGATAAATTTGGAACGGATGCAAGATCAATTTCAAGAACATTAGAAAATATTAAAGATCCCGAGCAGGTTGAGAAAGCTGTACAAACTGAAAACGTCGAAAAATTTGTTGAACGAAATAGGCAGCTTAAAAAATAATTTCTTTTTTTCCTTAATAACGTCTATAAGAAATCTCATGCAGTGGAATCAAAAATATGATTATCCAAAATCATCAAGAGCAACAGTTGATGGCATTAGAAGATACTTATTAGGGGAAACAAAATTACCAAGTGTTACTTCAATTTTAGATGCAACTCGATCTGAAGAAGATAAAGCAGCATTAGCAAATTGGAGAGAAAGAACTGGGCAAAAAGAGGCTGAGGCAATTACAAAAGCAGCAAGTAGTAGAGGTTCTCAAATGCACAATTACTTAGAGTCTTATTTACTTGGAAGAGAAAATTTAAGTTTTTTTGAAGATAACGAACAATACAAATTAATGGCTAAAGAAATTATAGAAAAAGGTTTGAAAAATAGATTGGATGAAATTTGGGGTGTTGAATGCACTCTTTATTACCCAGAGAAGTATGCAGGTACTGCTGATTGTGTTGGAGTTTATGAGGGAAAAGAAACAATAATAGATTTTAAACAAAGTAACAAACCTAAAAAGGCTGAATATATAGACTCATGGCTTCTTCAAACAAGTGCATACTCATTAGCACATAACATTGTGTATAACTCCAATATCACTTCTTGTGTAATTTTGGTTTGCACAGTAGATAAATTATTCCAAGAGTTTAAAATTCAAGGGCATGATTTAATTGTTTATCAAAATTTGTTTTTGGGAAGATTAAAAAAATTTAATGAGCTATCGGATTTAACTTAGGATTTTATGGATAAAATAGTAATTTACGATACAGAAACAACAAATAGTACAATCTGGGGCTCAATAATTGAAGTAGGTGCTGTAGTTGTTGATAAAAACTTAAAAGAAATTGGTAAGCTAAATATTCGTGGCAGAATGCCCGAGGGTGAGGTTCCAAGTGCAAAGGCCTTATTAGTAAATTCAACAAGTATTGATTTACTTACTAAAGGCAATTACTCGCATTACGATTTTTTAGGTGCAGTAGAAAATTTTTTCTCTAAAGCTGGTCCAGCATTGTTTATGGGTTGGAGTAACTTAAATTTTGATAGACGAATGTTTCATTTTAATTTTTTTAAAGGGAATAGATATCCTTACATTACACATTCATCACCCAATAAAGAACATGACGGTTTACATGTTGCAAGAGTAGCACAAACCTTGAATCCTGAAACATTAAAGACTGAATTAACAGAAGCTGGAAATGAAAGTCTAGCTTTAGAAGGTTTAGCTAGACAACAAGGATTTGATACATCTCAACAACACACTGCTTATCATGATGCATTTACAAGCTTAAAAATTTTAAGAATTATAAAAGACAAACATAAAGACAATTGGGAAAATTTTTTAAGTACATCTACAAAAAATAGCGTTGAAACTATCTTGAAAAGTGAGGGGATTTATTCAATTTTCGAAAATGTTAAGGGAAAAAATATGATATATCTTGTCTCTACATTACATCCAGATCATTGTTTTCATCCATCATATGCATCTTGGGGATATTTATTTGATTTAAGAAGAGATCCTGAACCTTTGTTAAATTTATCAATAAATGATCTTAAAGTTTATTTAAAAAAGTTTAGTCCAAAAGCACTTAGAGTAATCAAAACCAACAAAGCTCCTGTAGTTTTAGATAAAAAGTTTGCATTAAAAGAGAAGGCATATGCTGACTTAGATTTAGAAACAATCCACAAAAGAGCAAAAATGGTTAGAAATAGTGAAAATTTTTCTAAAAATATTCAAATCATTAATAGAGAGGCCGCTGAAGAAAAAGCTCAAACTCAAACTCAGGAAGATCTGTTACCTGAAGAAACTTTATATGAAAAATTCATTCCTAATAAAGACACCCAATTATTTAAAACTTGGCATAGTTCTTCTTGGGAAGATAAATTAAGAATGTTGGATAAGTTTCAAGATAAAAGATGTAGTTGGTTTGGGCAAAAAATTATTTATCAAGAAGCACCGCATATTTTGCCACCAGATTTATATAAAAATATAAAAAGTGAAATTGCTAGACGAATTTTAAGCAAAAATAGAGAAAAGTGGCAAACTATAGGAATGGCCTATCAAGAAATTGATACCTTAAGAGATCAAGCATCAAATCGAGATGATGAAGAGGAACTAAAAAAATTAGATGAAATAAATGAATTTATTATGTCCATTGAAAAAAAATATGAAATTGCCTAGTTGACTTTAAGGCTCTAATTAATAGAAAGGAAATATGCTTACAAATTTTAAAGACGAAGATTTTGATACTAAAATTAAAAATGAAGATGTTTCAGTCATCCAGTTTTCAGCTGAGTGGTGTGGTCCATGTAAGGCACTAAAACCAGTAATGGATAAGTTATCTGATGAATATAAAGATAAGGCTGGTTTCTATTATGCCGATGTTGAAGATGGTGGAATAAATACCGGAAGTGCAGCAGGTATCAGAGGTGTTCCAACAGTTATTATCTATAAAAAAGGCGTTGAAGTAGATAGAAAAGTTGGTGGAGTTCCCGAAAGTCACATGAAGGAATTTTTAGATAAAAATATCTAATTTAAATTTAAAACTTCACCAGCAAGATATAACGATCCAGTAATCAGGATTATATCGTTTTCTTTTACCGGGATTGACTTTATAGCATCTTCTATACTTTCCTTATAATTTATATTTGAAAAGCCGTTTAGCTTATCTTTAAGCTCTCTTCCTTTAATTGAATTAGGTTGATTAGGTATATCTATTGTAGTTAATGTAGAGATATCCTTAAAGAAACTCATATATTCATTATGATCCTTATTAGCCATCATTCCAAGAATGATGTGTTTATTGCAATCTAAACTTTCCAAGTATTCATTCAAAACTTTTGCTCCCAATGGGTTATGAGATCCATCAACATAAAGTTTGTGATCTTTTACAAGCTCTTTAAGTTTTCCAGATTTAATTTCTTGTAATCTTGCAATACAATTTATTTTTAAAATACCTTTTTTAATGTGGTCATCTTTAATTTTAAAGTCTTTCAAAATTCTTAGGGTCGCAATTGCTGTTGAGACATTTTCTAATTGAAATTGACCTTTAACATTTGGCATAGGTAATTTTATTCCCCCAAATTGATCTTCATAATAAAAGAAGTCATTTTCTTGCATTCTAAAACTATAATTTTCATTATGGAAAAACTTATTTGATCTATTATTTGAAATTGTTTTTTTAATATTTTCTTTAATTTTATTAGTACTTTGTTTTGCAACTATAATATTTGAGTTTAATAAGCTTGATGTTTTCTCAAAAATAATTTTTTCAACAGTTTGTTCATTTTCAGGTAGCCAATCTAAATGATCAAGGCCAATAGATGTTACAACGCTAGCAAGGTTATTTTTTAAGATATTAGTAGCGTCAAATCTAAAGAATAATCCACTTTCAACTAAATTGATATTATCTGTGTATTGAGATGCTTTTAAAAAATAGGCTGCAGTCAGTATTTCAAAAAAAGTAATTGGTTCACCATTGTTAGCTTCCTCAACTTCTTCAAGTAAATTTGCCAAATCTTCATCATTCAATTCTTCATTATTAAAAACAAACCTTTCATTGATACTTTTGATATGAGGACTAGTGTAGATATTACAATTGAAATTTGCTTCCTTTAAAATAGAAAACATTGCTTGGATAGTTGAGTACTTTCCATTAGTACCAACAATTGAAATTGCTTTGATTTTATCTTGAGGATTTCCTAATTTTTTGCAGAGACTTTGAATACGATCTAAACTTAAATCTATTTCTTTAGGATGCAGCTCTTGTAAGCGACTGACTATCTTCTGAAGTTTCATTTTGTCCAACACTTATATCAGAATTTTTCTTCAACAATATTGATAATAAGGTTCCAATTTTAGATGCAAGATCTTTACGCTCAACAATTAAATCTACAAAACCAGTTTTTTCAACATATTCACTTTTTTGGAAACCTTCTGGAAGTTCTTCTTTAACAGTTCCTTGTATTACTCTTGCGCCTGCAAATGCAATTAAAGCTCCTGGTTCTGCAATATGAATATCACCTAACATAGCGTATGACGCGGTAATACCCCCTGCAGTAGGATCAGTGATACAAACTATATAAGGAAGACCGTTTTTCTTTAATTCATTAATTGCAAGTGTTGTTCTTGTCATTTGAGATAAAGAAATTAAACTTTCCATCATTCTCATTCCTCCACCAGCGCTAATACATAAAAAAGGTGTTTGATTTTCTATCGCATGCTGTATTCCATATAAAAAAGCTTCACCTTCTGCTGCTGCCATTGAAGCTCCGAAAAAATCAAAATCAGAAGCTACAGCGGTAATTTTAATATTATTTATAGTTCCAGAAGCAACCATCATTCCACATTCTAATCCTGTTTTTTTTCGGGCACTTTTTAATCTTTCTTTGTAAGGTTTGGAGTCTGTCCAATTTAGTGGATCGTCTTTTGGTATTGGAGTTTTGAAAATTTCGTAATTGTTTTTTCCAAACAATATATCAAATCTTTGATGTGGTTTTATTCTATGATGACGCTTACAATCTGGACAAACCCACAAGTTTTCCTCTAAATCTTTTTTTAAAATTGGACCCTTACAACATGATGTCCAATCACTTTTTGCAATATCCTCTTTTGTAGCTCTTTCACGTATAGCAGTTTTAATTTTTTCACCTGCTTTGATAATTTTTGTTATCCAGTTCATAGAATTTTATTTTTTAATCTTTTAACGATATTAGTAACATTTGTGACAGCATTTTGTCTCTTTTCAATAGATTTAGAGATTTCTTTACAAATTGCACTTCCTACCACCAAACCATCAGCTTTTTTAAGAAATTGGATGGTTTTTTCTGTAATTCCAAAACCAATAACAACATTTTTTGATTTATTTTGTTTTTTTATTTTATTGTATTTTTCTAATATTTTCTTTGGGGACACTTTAAGCTTTCCACCTGTGGTGGATAACATGCTTATATAATAAATCATATCGTGTGAGTCTTTTATGATTTTTTTTAATCTTATTTTAGAAGTCGTTGGAGAAACTAATTGAATAAAATTAATTCCTTTTTTTTTGCATTTTGAAGCAAAATTTTTATTTTCTGGATAAGGTAAATCAACAACTATTAAACCATCAACTTTTGATTTCTTGCATTTTTCTAAAAATCTATTCTGATTATATTGATATATCATATTGTAATAACCCATCAGTATAATTGGTTTATTTTTTTTTATTTTTTTAAAATTTTTTACTATTGAAAATACATCATTAATTTTAATACCATTTTTAATTGCTCTATAAGCACTTGTTTGTATTTGTCCTCCATCAGCAATAGGAGTGTTATGTGGAAAACCTAATTCACAAATATCTGCGTAATTAGAAATTGATTTTAATATCTCTAAGGATTTTTTTTTAGTATTATCTCCAGCAACAGTATATGTCAGTAAAGCTGGTCTGTTCTCTTTTTTTGCAGCTGAGAAAGCTTCGCTAATTAACGAATTCATTAATTTTTACCCAACCTTTCTCTTAAAATATCTCTATCTTTTTTAGCATCACCACAGGAGTTAACGATTATGATTGTGTTTTTACTTAATTTTGGTGCAATTTTTATCGCCTCAGCAAAAGCATGACTAGGTTCTAAACTTGGATTAAGTTTTTCAAATTTAGTTACCATCACATGTGCTTTTAGTGCTTCTTCATCAGTTGCGTAAGTGTATCTGGCTCTTTTTGTATCTTTTAAAAAACAATGTATAGGACTTACACCTGGGTAATCTAATCCAGCACTAATCGACTCAGTATCATTAATTTGACCTTCATTGTTTTGACAAACATAAGAAGCTGCACCATGTAAAATTCCAATTTTAGCATTTCTGCTTAGAGGAGCTGCATGAAGTTTTGATTTTTTTGGACCTCCAGCCTCTACACCAACCAACTCTATTTGCGATTTATTAAAATCTATAAATTCACTCCAAAAACCATATGCCGAACTTCCACCTCCCACACAATTAATTAATTTAATCTTTTTTGGAATTTTTTTGAATTCTTGTTTAATCTGAATTTTTAATTCTCTTGAAATTTGTGCTGTACTCCATCCACATATTTTTACAAAGATATTTGGCCCAACTGTACTTCCAACGCACATATGCGTAGTGTCACAATTTGATACCCAATATCTCATACACTCACTGACTGCATCGACCAAGGTTTGACTACCTGAATATACAGGAACTATTTCAGCACCATTTTTTCTCATAGCATCACAATTTGGTTTTTGCCTCTTGATATCTTTTGCACCCATGAAAATTTTACATTTAAGACCAAATTTCTTTGCAGCCATACTTAACATTTTTCCAGCATAACCAGCACCTGTGTCACCAACTATATATTTTTTCCCCATAGCCTTGCAAATTAATGCATGAACAGTTGCATTGTATATTTTGTGGGCACCACCATTGGCCTCCGATACGATTTTCGCCCATATTTGAGCGCCACCTAAATGATTAGATAAATTTTCTAATTTTACAAAGGATGTGGGTGATCCTATATAATTCTTAAAGTAAAAATCTCTCTTTTTTAAAAAATTCTTATTATTTCTTAATTTTGAAAACTCTAATGTCAGATCCTCTACAGGTTTCTTTAAAGTTTCAGGAATAAAACTTCCTCCAAATTTTCCACCCCAAAAACCATATTGATCATGCTGGTCGATTAGAGGAATTTTTTTTTTAAGTTTCATTTATTAATTCATTTAAATTGTTTAAAAAAATATTTATTTTGGATATATCTTTTAATCCAGAAGTTTCCAAGCCACCAGATAAATCTAAATAATTAGAAATTTTCTCATAATTTTTTAGATTATCATCGAATTTTATATTACCAGCTAGCATTAATTCCTTATTTAATTTAACATTTTTAATCAAGTTATGATCAAAGCTATGACTTTTTTCATAACCTTTGCTATCAAATAAATATACATCAGTTACGTCAACAAATGACTTATACCTAAGAACATCGGTTTCATCTTTTATTGTTAAAGCTGTAATAATTTTTTTTTGATACTTTTGTTTTATAATTTTTATTTCATTTGGGGTACAGTCATACAATTGATAATAATCAAAAGGTAAACTTTTTATTTCTTCTAAAATTTTATTGTTAGGTTTCACTAAAACAGCAACAAATTCACTTTTGTTTTTTTTTACATTTAACAATTTGTTTAGAGAGTTAAGTTCAACATATCTTGAGCTTTTTGGGTAATTACAAATAAAGCCAATAAATTTTGGTGGATGAGCATGATTAATTATATAATTTAAAGTATTAGAGTCTTTTACACCACAAATCTTGCAACCTTTGATCATTTGTTTAAATGATCAATAAGTTTTTTAGTATTGTTTCCAATGTTACCTTTTGTAAGAGATCTTCCTATAACAATACCAGAAACCTTATTTTCAAATGCTTGTTTAGGAGTCATAACTCTCAATTGATCATTTGAATTATCACCAGGTAATCTTATTCCTGGAGTTATTATTAATAAATTTTTGTATCTTTTACGAACTATCAAAGCTTCTTGAGCAGAACAAACTATACCATCGCATCCTGATTTTTTAATTAATGCTGCTTGTTTTAAAACTAATTGTTTAACTTTTTTAGTATGACCTATTTCTTTTAGAGATTTATTATTAAGACTTGTTAAAACTGTAACACCTAATATTTTAATGTTTTTGTTAATACTTTTTGCTTCTTTTTTTATTGCTTTAAGCATTTCAAGTCCACCATTTGCATGCACCGTAATATATTTACATTTTTTAAGATCTTTTAAGCTATCTATTGCGGATAAAGCTGTTTGTGGAATATCATTTATTTTTAAATCTAACCAAAAGTCATTTTTAATATTTTCTAAGAATTTTCTTCCGTGTTTAGAATAAAAGAATTGAAGACCAAATTTTGGAATAATTTTGATTTTTTTTGTTTTTGTTTGTTTGATTATTTTAATAATTTTTTTTAGATTTGATGTGTCGCAAGCTACAAAGACAGTTTTATTCTTCATTATTCAATTTTTTAAACAAGTCTTTTGACATTTTAAAGTGAATAGTTTTCTTTTCTGGAGTATTTACTTTTTCGCCTGTTTTAGGGTTTCTCGATATCCTAGCTTTTTGTATATTAGTCGAGAAAACTCCGAACCCTCTAAGTTCAACACGATCACCTCTTTTTAGGGCTCTTTTTACTTCACTTAAAATTATATCAGTAAATTTTTCTAGATCTTTTTTTAAAAAATTTGGGTAGTTATTAGAAAGTTTTTTTAAAAGCTTTGATTTTACAATAGCCAATTTAAATCTTCTTAAATTACTCTTTTTTATCTTCTTTTTTTTTTAGATCTTCAGAAAGTGAAGAAAAAGGCAAATTTTTTCCAGAACCTTCTGAACCATATTTTTCTAAAGCCTCTTTTTTTTCAATTTCTTCTAAAAGTTTTATACTTAAGCTTACTTTTCTTTTATCCATTTGTAATTCTTTGATTGCTACATCTAATTTTTCTCCACCTGTCCATCTTGAAGGTCTTGCATCTGCAGAGTTTATTGCAATTTCTGATTTTTTTATTTGAAAGTCCATATCACATCCCTCAGGTCTCACAATTAAACCTTTATTATCAGTACTAATTACTTTTACTGTTATTGTTTGATTTTTTTCTTTATCCTTAAAGAATTCAAATGGATCAATTTGCGTTTGCTTATGTCCTACTCTTATCTTTTGTTCAGAGGCCTTTATTTCTAAAACCTTAACCTTAATTTTATCACCTTTTTTGAATTTATTTAATTCTTCCTCACCATTATTTAAGTAAGTTAGATCATTACAATGCAAGAAAGCTTCTAACTCAATGTCTTCGACTTTAACAAACATAGCATAATCATTTTTACTTACGATCTCAGCTTCGCAAATGCTATCAACTGGAAAACGTTTTGAAAAACTTTCATATGGGTTTTCCTGCGTTAATCTATAACTAACTGCAACTCTTCTTTTTTCTTTATCAATTTCTTGAATCACCACATCAATTTCTTGGTGAAGTTTAAACATTTTTTTTGCAGAGCAATTCTTCTTGGTCCAAGATAGTTCAGAACTATGCAATAATGTTGTCAGACCTGGTTCTAACTCGCAGAATGCACCAAACTCAGCTAACTTCATAATTTTAGCTTTGTAAATTTTATTAAGTTCATAATTATCAATATGTTCAAATGGATCTTCTGATAGCTGTTTAATTGAGCATCCAACTTGCAGTTTATCAGTATCTACTGAAATAACTTTTAAATCTGATTTTTGACCTATTTCAAGAACCTGGTCTGGATGATCAACTCTACTGTAACTAAGTTCTTGAAGATGAACTAGAACATCAAGCTCTCCATTGACATTAAAAAAACATCCAAAACTTGAAAAACCTTTTACTTCTGCATTTTTTATTACGTCACCAACTTTATATTTTGAAATAATTTTAGCTTTATCTTCTTTCTTAAACGAGGAAATAATTTCCCTTCTCGAAACACATGCATTACCTCTAATACGATCAAGTTTGATCAATGCAAATTTTTGAGGTTCGTTCATTAAATGGCTTATATCTTTTAAAGGTTTGTCGCTTATCTGTGAACCTGGCAAAAACATTAATGAACCTGTTTCTATGTGTTCTACTATACATCCACCTTTACATTTAGATGTAATTTTACCCATTATTGGTTCATTTTTTTCATAAGCATCAACTAATTTATCCCAGCCTTTTATTTTTTGTGCTTTACTCGCAGATACAAGCACATCTCCATTTTTGTCTTCAATTTTTTCAAGTAAAACTGGAATTTTTTCACCAATTTTAATTTTATCAGTCAATCCCATGCTTTTTAATTCATTTATATCTAAAACTGGATCTGATTTAAGACCCTCAATAAAAAGAAAAACAAACTTTTCTGTTATTTTATTTATTTTGCCGTCAATTATTTTGCCTTCTTCAATATTGTTCTTTGAAAGCTGACTATTAAGTAATTTCTCAAATTCTTGTGATGCTGGATTAGAAAGATCTTTATAAATTTCCATTAATAATTAATTTTCCTGTCTATTATTTTTTTTATTTTTAAAAAACAAGCACTTTTAGTAAGGTTTGTTGTATTAATCAATAGTGAATCTTTCGTTTTCTTCAGTGGTGCAATTTTTCTATTTTTGTCACTTTTATCGCGTTTTTTAATGCTTTTTAATACCTCATTATAATTAGTATTTTTTTTTATCTCTTTTAACTCTTTATATCTTCGTAAAGCTCTAGTTTTTATATTGGCTGTGATATAAAATTTTATATCAGCGTCTGGTATGATGTTATAGGTAATATCGCGCCCATCTAAACAAGAACCTTTATATTTTTTTGGAGGATTATAAGCAAAATTTATTTGAAAAGAGTGTACAAGTTTTCTTATATTTTTATTTTTAGATATAATTGAAGCAGAAGTTCCTACTTTATCTGATAACAAAGTTTTTTTTGAAAGATCTTTAATATTAAGTAATTTAATTTTATTTTTTATAAATTTATAATTAAAATTATTTGGATTTTTTAACTTTAAGTATGCGATATATCTGTAGATTTTTCCTGTATCCAAATATATTAAATTATAGTGTTTAGCTATTGCTTTTGCTAGAGTTCCTGCTCCGGCAGCTGCTGGTGAGTCTATAGCTATTTTTAATATATTTTTTCTTTTTTTGATCATTTTTTCAATTCTTCAATTTTTTTGAGAAAGGTCGGGAAAGAGGTATTTATAGAATCTTTGTCGTATATTCTCCAATCACCTCCAAATGATAAAGCTGCAACTACGCTTGTCATAAAAACTCTGTGATCTTTCATATAATTTTTAATTATAATTTTTTTGTCAATATTTAAATTTGGATTACCAAATATTTTAATAGAATTTTCAGTTAATTTTGTTTTTACTCCCATCATATTTAAAATTTTTGATCCCCATATTAATCTTGGGCTTTCCTTTTTATTTAATTCACTTAAATCTTTAAAATAGGAAACTCCTTTTGCTTTTGCTGCGACTAAAAATATTACTAAAAATTCATCTATTGCTCCAGAATTTAAATGGGTAGGGCAAATAATTGATTTTAATTTTTCTGAACTTTCAACAACAATATCAGAAATTAACTCTCCCTTATAACTTCTTTTATTTGTAAATTGGATTTTCACACCCATACGTTTCAATATAGTAATTATTCCAATTCTTGTTGAATTAATATTTACGTTCTTTATTTTTAATTTAGAATTTTCAGTTAAGGCAGTTAAAACAATAAAGAAAGCACTAGAGCTAATATCAGCTGGAATATTATAATTTAAAATTTTTACTTTATTTGCTTTTTTAATTTCGATGTAATCATAATTTTTATCTTTTTTAATTCTAATTGGTAACCCTAGATATTTACATAACAATTCAGTATGATTTCTAGATTTTTTTGCTTTGATGAATGTTTTGCCAGGTGTTTTTAAAGCAGCGAGTATTACACTACTTTTACATTGAGCTGATCCTCTTTTTTCGAAATATTTAATGGGTTGTAGATTATTTGAACCTTTTATTGTCAAAGGCAAACCATTTTTTTTTAAATTAATTCGTGCTCCAAATTTTCTTAATGGTTCGGCTATTCTAAAGAAATCTCTTTTAGATAAACTATTATCTCCAATAATTTTGATATTTCTTTTAGTATCAACCAATAATCCCATTATTAATCTTCCAAGTGTCCCAGAATTTTTTGCATTTATAACTAAATTTTTTTTAAATTTATAACCATTCAAACCAACTCCATTAATGACACAAATTTTTTTGCTTATTTTGACTTTAGCTCCTAATTTTTTAATAGCATTTAATGCTGCTAAAACATCTTCAGAATATAATAAATTAAAAGCTTTTGACTCACCATTAGCAAGTGATGAAAATAGAACCCATCTTATACTCAAACTCTTGTCGCCACTTACAAAGATTTTTTTATTATAAGATTTTATTTTGTTTTTAATTACCTGAAGATTGGACATTATTAATACTAATTATATCTAAATGAATCACCAAAATAAGCCGTCTTTGCTTCAATGTTATTTACTAACTGCGAAGGTGTGCCTTTAGCTATAATTTTGCAATTACTAAGTATCATTGCATAGTCAACACATGCTAACAAATCTCTTGCCTGATGATCACATATACAAATAGTTATATTTCTTTCTCTCTGTAAGTTTACAATAATTTCTTGTAACATTTTAATAGTTAAAACATCGAGAGCTGCAAAGCATTCATCTAACAAAAGAACTTTGGGGTCACTTAATAAAGATAATGCGATAACTAATTTTTTTTTTTGACCTCCAGATAAGTTTTTTGCTTTTACATTTTTGAGGTTATCAAGTTCAAACTTAGAGGTAAGATAATTTATTTTATTCTGTATAGAATTTTTCTCTGTTATGACAATTTCTGCTATTGCTTTCAGATTTTGTTCTAAAGTTAAATCATGAAAATATCCACCATATTGTGGGACATAACCAATCTTAAATTCTTTTGCTCTAATGTAGACTGGATAATTTGTAACATCAGTATTATTTAATTTTATTTTTCCAGTATTTGTTTTAATTAAACCTGTTATTAAATTAAATATTGTAGACTTGCCAACTCCATTAGGACCAAGCATGCCATAAATTTGTCCTTCATTGATTTGAAAACTGATGTTATCTAAAATCACTCTGTTTCCATATGATAAAGAAATATTCTCGAATGACAAAATTGTCGAAGGTTTTTTAAAAGATTTAATTCTAAAGTTTTTTATAATACTCATTTTATTTTAAACTTTGAACTCTAACTTTATCTTTTGTATCATGCATAAATATTTTTGTATTTTTTGTTAAAGTATCAAGTTCAATTACATCCGCATTAAAAGTATTTTCTAAGTTTTTATAAATTACATTTTTTGATATAATTAGTAAATTATTTTGCATAGAATATTCCATATACTCACCTGTTATTAAGTTATCAACATAATTTATGTTTACATTTTTTGAAAATATTGTATCAAAATTTGAAGAATTATATTTCCCAAAATTTGATGTAATACTTATTATATCAGGTTTATTTATCAAAATTATGTATGCTGTAACATCAGTTAAATATATTACATCAGTGTCTAATAAATCTATTTCTCCATTTTTAGCAAAAATTTTATATTCATTACCCTTTAAGTCCTTTGATGAGTAGCTGATGGACTCGATAATATTTGACGTATGTGGCTCTTCTTCTTCTAAACTTAGATCGTTGTTTTTGATTGTCTGGTTAATATTAAGTGGTGTTTTCCTATTTAGAAAAAAAACAGATAATAAAAGTAAAATACAGAATAGAATTAAATAAATTTTATTATTTTTTTTCTCCATTCAAGAAATATTTGATTGCAAAATATTATGAATATGAAGAATACCAATGGTTTTCTTTTTATTTTTTTTATTAAAAACACATAAAGACGTTATTTTATTTTCATTCATTAAAGCTAAAGCTTTTACCGCTAGAGAGTCTTTTTCAATACTTATAGGGTTTTTTGTCATTATTTGACCCACCTTCATTTTATGTAAATTTTCTTTTTTTTCAGAAAAACGTCTTATTTGACCATCAGTGATAATTCCCTTTGTTTCTTTTTTTTTATTTTGAATGAGTAAAAAACCAAGTTTTTTATTTGTCAAAATTTTCAAGGCAGTTTTCATACCAAGATATTCTTGAACAAATGGAATTTTGTTTCCCGTAAGCATTATATCTTCTACAGTCCTAAGTTGTGCACCAAGGCTACCTGCTGGATGTAATTTTTTAAAATCTTGTTTACCAAATTTTTTAAATTTCATTACAGAAATAGCTAGAGCGTCTCCTAAAGCAAGTTGAGTAGTTGTGCTGGAGGTTGGAACAATTCCACCAGCTTCTTTGACCTGCGGAATTAAAAGTTTGATATCTGAAGCTTTATATAAAATCGATTCTTTTTTTGATACCATTCCAATTAGTAAAATTTTATTTCTATTAGCATATTGAATTATATTTTTTAATTCGTTTGTTTCACCAGAGTAACTGATTAAAACTAAGATATCTTTTTTTGATATCATGCCTAAATCACCATGTGAAGCTTCACTAGCTGCTAGATTAAATGAAGGTGTACCAACAGAAGCAAATGTTGCAGCAATTTTTGAGGCGATAAGTCCACTTTTTCCAACACCACAGAAAATTATTTTTGACTGACATTTTGAAATTTTGATAACTGCATCTTTAAATGATTTATTAATACTTTTTTTTAATTTCTTTAAAGCTTCTATTTCAAGTTCAATTACATTTTTTGCTTCTAAAATAAATTTTTCACTTTTCATTAATGTGACCAGATATCGTCTTTAAATAAAGCTAGGTCTAGATCTACCCTAATTTTTAAAAATTTTAAACATTCTTTATATAGTTCTATTCTATTTTCTCTTTTAAGTATGTTATCAAGTTCTTTATGAATTTTATGGAGATATATTACGTCATTTGCACAATATTTAAGCTGCGCTGGCGTTAATTCTCCCCCAAAGTCAGAATTTTGAAATTGTTTACTTACATCTATATTTAAAAATTCTTTAATTAAAGTTTTGAGAGAATGATTATCGGAATAAGATCTTGCTAGTTTTGAAGCTATTTTTGTGTCAAGAATGTTATTGGTTTCAGTTTTTAGGTAATGTTTAATGTGAGCCATATCAGCTCTACCATAATGAAAAATTTTGGTAATTTTTTCATCATTTAATATCTTTATTAAATTAGGTGAATTATAATTTTTTCTATCAAATTGAACTATATGAGCATCTGAATTGCCTGATGATATTTGAATTAAACATAATGGATCACGTCTTACGTTTAAACCCATAAATTCGCCATCTACAGCTATTATATTGCCTAAATCTAAATCATCTGGTAGATCATTTTTGTATAATTGAATATTATTACTCATTTTTAAACATATATATATGAAAGCAAAAAATTGTCTATGAAAGCTAAAAATGTTTTAATTTTTGGATGTTCAGGTCAAATAGGTCGTTCAATTGTAAGAAAATTGACCAAAGACAACTATACTGTAACTGCGGTAACAAGAAATATTCACCAGAAAGGCATTGTTCTTAAAACTTTGGGAAACGCAGGATTTATTAATATTGTTGAGGCTAATATATTTGATGAAAATAAACTTAGGGAACTTTTTAAAAAGGCTGATATTTGTATAAATCTAGTTGGTATTTTATTTGAGCAGAAAAGAGGTAATACATTCAAGAACATCCATACTGTTTTTCCGTCTATTTTAGCAAAGCTCTGTAAAGAATATAATCTGAAACATTTTATTCATTTATCAGCACTAGGAATTAATGATGCAGTCGACTCTGATTATGCTAAAAGTAAACTTGAAGGAGAAAATGAAATCTTTAAAAGATTTCCTTTAGCTACGATTTTAAGACCATCGATTGTTTATTCTGTAGAAGATAATTTTACTACAAATTTCATGACCTTATTGAGTAGACTTCCTGTATTTCCCATTTATTATGGCGGTAACAGTCGTTTTGCCCCTATAGCTTGTAGTGATTTAACTGATACGATACATCATGTTATTTCAAAAAACATCTATTCTAAAATTATAGAATGTGTGGGACCAGAGATTATTACTTTTAAAGAAATATTACAAAGATTATTAAATCTTATTGATAAAAAAAGAATTTTATTACCTTTCCCTTTAAAATTAGCAGAGTTATCAGCAAGTTTTTTTGAGATATTGCCTAAACCTTTACTTACAAGGGATCAGTTAAGACTTTTAAAATATGATAATATCGCATCAGGAAAATATAAAACTAATTCAGATATTGGAATGCCAAGTAAAAGATATTTTAATGATGAGGTTAAAAAGTATTGTTATATGTGGAGAGAGGGCGGACAATTCTCAACAGAAAAATATACCTCTAGTAACGATTTAGAAAAAAAGCCTAGTCAAAATTAAGCAGATTTAATTTTCTTTTCTATAAATTCTGGAACTTCATCTTTTTCAATTACATCTTCTTTTTTACCTTTTGGTTGATAAGCATAAAGCAGATGAAGTTTACAATATGAAAAGTCTTTCAATGATGATCTACCACAAAAATAAAATGATTTTTCATCAGGATGCCCAATAGGCCATTTACAAGAATTCTCGTCAAGCTCTTCTAGCTGTTTAGGATTTTCTGGCTCAAAATCTTTTTCGATTATTAATGACTTAAATTTACTTTTTCTTCCTCTTTTTGCTGCTTGAATATTTTTTTCATTTGTTGAGTTATTAAAATTTTGATTGGAAGTTGCAGTTCTTGTTTTTATTTTTGCCGATAGATTTAATCGATGGGCCTTTCCTATAACAGCATTACGTGATATGCCGCCGATTATTTCAGCAATTTGACTTGCAGTTTTACCAGAACCCCACAATTTTTTGAGAGATTCAACTTTTTCCTCTGTCCAGCTCATATCTATATGTTGTGTTATATATTTATAAAATGACAATATACTGTTATTAATTTAAATGAAACAATCAAAAATTAAGAGTTATCAACAGTAATTAGCAAATTATGTGTATGTATATTTTCAATCCCAACTTGTATTAATAATTAAACTTTATAAAACAAATTAAATTTATGAGTTATTTGGCAAAAAATTATAATAGAAAAAAAATTGCATTTAAGTATGGAAAAGGAAGTTATCTTTTTTCAACTGATGGTAAAAAATATTTAGATTTTGTTCAAGGAATTGCCGTTAACTCATTAGGCCATGCTCATCCAAAATTAGTTAAAACAATAAGAGATCAATCAAAAAAACTTTGGCATGTTTCTAATGCTTTTCAAATTCCAGAGGGAGAAAAATTAGCTAAAAAGTTGTGCCAAAAAACGTTTGCTGATTATGTTATGTTTCAAAATTCAGGAGCAGAAGCTACTGAGGCAGCAATAAAGGTTGCTAGAAGGTATTTTTACTCAATAGGCAAACCATATAAAAATAGAGTTTTATGTGTTAAAAATGCGTTTCATGGAAGAACGTTAGCTGCAATTTTTGCAAGTGGATCTAAGAAAATGACAGAAGGGTTTGGTCCAAAAGTTCCAGGATTTGATCATTTTGTTTTTGGGGACCATAAATCATTAAAGAAAAAAATTACTAAGAAAACAGCAGCAATCATGGTTGAAAATATAATGGGCGAGGGTGGAATTAAGGTAATTCCAGATTTCTGTTTAAGAGAGTTAAGAAAACTTTGCAATAAAAAGAAAATACTTCTCATAGCAGATTCTGTGCAAGATGGAATAGGCAGGTCTTCAGATTTTTTTGCTTTTGAACAATCAGGAATAAAACCTGATATAGTCCCAATTGCAAAAGGAATAGGTGGAGGTTTTCCTATAGGTGCAGTTTTAATGAATAAAAAAGTTGCTTCAGGCATGAAACCAGGAACGCATGGTTCAACTTTTGGCGGTAATCCTTTAGCTATGGCTGTTGGGAATACAGTCATGGATATTGTTTCTACAAAGAAATTTCTAAATAACGTAAAAAAATCTTCAAAATATTTTTTTTCGAAATTAAATAAGTTAAAGGAAAAATATCCAAGTATTATTAAGGAGATAAGAGGAAGAGGTTTATTAATTGGAATTCAACTTCAAACAGATCAAACAAAGTTTATCAAAAAATTAATGGACAATAAATTATTAACTATCCGCGCTGCTGAAAATGTTGTTCGTATTTTACCTCCTCTAAATGTTAAAATAAAAGACATAGATTTAGCATTAAAAATAATTAATAAGGTTTGTTCAGAAATAAAATAATCATGAAACATTTCATAAATCTAAAAGATATACCTGCTAAAGATTTAAGAAAGATTATTACCGACGCCAAGAAAAGAAAAAGTTTAAGAAAAAAACTAAGCACACTTGAAGTTGATAAGGGCGCACCCTTAAAAGGAAAATTATTAATCCAGATGTTTGAAAAATCTAGTTTGCGAACAAGATTAAGCTTTTATTTAGCTATCAAACAATTAGGTGGTGGTACTTTGACTTTAAGATCTAATGAACTTCATCTGGGTCAAGGCGGAGAGAGTATTGCCGATACAGCTAAAATTCTTTCGACCTATGGTGATGGATTTATGCTTAGAACTGATAGCGATAAAAAGGTTGAAAATTTTGAAAAATATTTATCTATACCGATCATTAATGGTTTAAGTCCTTCATCTCATCCAACACAAGTTTTATCAGATATTTTTACTGTTGAGGAAATAATGAAGAAACCTATCTCAAAATTAAATATTTGTTGGATAGGTGACTCCAATAATGTTTTAGATAGTTTAATAGCTGCATCGGTAAAATTTTCTTTCAAGCTTAGTATTGGTTGTCCAAAAAAATTTGAACCAGGAAAAGAAGTTAGAGCTTGGGTTAAAAAAAATAATAAGCAAATTTATATTTATAATGATGCAAAAAAAGTAGTTTCTAATGCAGACGTAATTTTTTCTGATAAAGTTATATCCTTAAATGACAAAGTTAATAAGAAGAAAAAAATAAAAGCGTTTAAAAATTTTAAAATTGATAAAAAATTAATGAGTTATGCAAAAAAAAGTTGTATTTTTTTACATTGTCTACCTAGGGGAGATGAAGTGAGTGATGATGTTTTCTTAGGAAAAAAATCTCACGTATGGCAACAAGCACTCAATAGAGTTCACGTACAAAAAAGTATTTTATTATATTGTTTTGGAAAATTAAGGTAGCGGCAAAGGGCTGTCTGAATTTTCATTTAGATATTTTATAACAGAGGCTCTATCTTTTTCTTTTCTAAGACCCGCATATGCCATCTTTGTTCCCTTTATCCATTTAGCAGGTTTTATTAAAAATCCATTCAACTCTTCAAAAGTCCAACTCTTATCATATGCGGCTAACGCTTTAGAATATTTATAGTCTTCAATAGCTCCAACTTTTCTTCCCACAACATTATATAGCGCTGGGCCTATAGCATTCTTTCCTCCTTTAACAATTGAATGACAAGCTGCACATTTTTTAAAAACTTTTTCACCATGAGCAATATCTCCCATTGCCATTAATGCTGATATATCAATTTTGTCTGACGTCGTACTTGAGCTGGTTGTGGATACAGTAGTGGCAGCTTCTACTTCAACTGAATAACCAGGTGTTTCAGGTTTCTCTACATAGAATATAACATCAGATAATTTTCCAATACCGATAACAAGAAGCGCAACCATTAAAACCGCAGCAACTATTTTATTTATTTCGAAAGAATCCATTTTTTTCTAAATTTGTAGTGAACGTATAACACGATAAATTAAAAAAAAGCTAAAATTTAATGTATAAATTTGCCTCTATAGTTGTTTAATGAGTATAATAATTTGAAAATATAATGAAAACTTTAGTAATTATACCATCTAGAATGTCCGCTACCAGGCTGCCCGGTAAACCTTTGCTAAAAATAAATGGTTTATCAATCATTTCACATGTCTCTAAAAAAGCGGAAGAAGCAAATATTGGAGATGTGATTGTAGCCACAGAGGACCAGGAAATTATTGACGATGTTAAAGGGAATGGTTTCAATGCTATTTTAACTAGCAATAAACATAAGACAGGTACAGATAGAATTCATGAGGCGCTTAAAAAATCAAATATTAAAGATGTTGATTTTATAATGAATTTACAAGGCGACGAACCAGCAATCGACATTCAAGATATCGTAAGACTGAATGATAAAATGTTAAAAAATCCTTCTAATATAGGAACTCTTGGTGCAACAATAAAAGACAATAAAAACTTGAAAAATGAAAATATTGTAAAGGTCATTACTGAAAATACTCTAGGAGAGCAAAATTTTCCAAAGGGCAAATCTTTTTTACGAAAGTCAGAGCAGATAGATAATATTTATCATCATATTGGAGTTTATTGTTATTCAAAAGAGTCACTCGAAAAATTTGTTCAATTAAGCCAATCTAAAAATGAAATAGAAAATCGGTTAGAGCAATTAAGAGCATTAGACAATAATATTGATATTAATGTTTCACTTGCCAAATCATCTCCAATAGGAGTAGATACAGAGGAAGATTATCTAGCCTTGAAAAAAATAATGGAATATAAGAATTGATGAGTAAAATTTATTTTCAGGGAACCTTTGGTGCATATTCTCATTTGGCAGCGATTTCTATTGACTCTAAAGCAGAAATATTACCTTGTAAAACCTTTGATGATTGTTTTAATAAAGCATCTGAAGAGCCAGAAAGTAGAATTATAATTCCTGAGTCGAATAGAATTACTGGTAATATTGGAATTGAATATTTAATATTTAAACATAGGCTAAATATTTATAAAGAGCATTTTCAAAAAATTGAACATAACTTATTAGGACAACCTGGTGCTAAATTAAAAGATATCAAAGAAGTTTACTCGCATGCACAAGGATTGTCCCAGTGTTCAAAATTTATAAAAGAAAATAATTTAGCAGAACATATTAGAGCAGATACAGCAGGATCTGCTGAAATGATTTCCAAAACAAAAGATGTTAAGCAATCAGCTATAGCATCCTCATTGAGTGCCGAAATTTATGGCTTAGAAGTAATTAAACAAAATATAGAAAATGAAAGCGGAAATCTGACAAGATTTTTGGTTATGGGAAAAAATATTTCTCAACCAGAATTTAAAGATAAAACTTACATAACCTCTTTTTTATTTAAATTGAAAAGCAAGCCAGCTGCCCTCTATCAATCACTAGGCGGTTTTGCTATTAATGGTGTAAATTTAACTAAATTACAAAGTTACCCAGAAAAAAATAGTTTCGACTCTTATTTTTTCTTATGTGATTTGGATGGACACATCGAAGATCCAAAAGTTCAGAAATCTCTTGAAGAGCTAGGTCTACATTGTGAGGATTTTCACGTTCTAGGTGTTTTCGAAGCAGATAAGTTGAGACAAAAAAAATAAGAATCTTTTCTTGTAGATTAGAAATTTTAACTGCTATAATGGTTTTGGAGGCTAGAGGTGGATGCTGCTTGAACCCGACCAGATCTTAACGGAAGCAGTCGTAGAGACAGTTATTCAGGTTCTAGTCTCCTTAAAGATATATGAATAATAATTCAAAAGTATTAGCATTAAAATATAGACCACAAACTTTTGATGATCTTATAGGTCAAGAGGTTGTTTCGGAAACTATTACCAATTCGATTAAAGCTGACAAAATACCTAATGCATATTTGTTCACTGGAATAAGGGGAATAGGAAAAACTACTACTGCAAGAATTGTTGCAAAAGCACTTAATTGCTCAAATGGAATAGAAAATAAATGTAAAATTAAATGTGATAATTGTGATGCGATTACAAACTCAAATCATATCGATGTTCTTGAGATGGATGCCGCAAGTAAAACAGGCGTAGATGACGTAAGAGATTTGATTGAATTTTCTAGATATGGGCCAACATCTGCAAAATATAAAATTTTCATAATTGATGAAGTTCACATGCTTAGCAAACAAGCATTTAATGCATTGTTAAAAACTTTAGAAGAGCCACCAGAATATTTAAAATTTATTTTTGCAACAACAGAAATTAAAAAAATTCCTATTACTGTTGTATCTAGATGTCAAAGATTTGATTTGTCTAGAATTAAATCCTCAGAATTATTAGAATATATAAAAAAAATTAAAGATAAGGAAAATGGAAAAATAACAGAGGATGCTTTAAAGCTTATAGTAAAAATTTCGGAAGGTTCTGTTAGAGATGCTTTATCATTATTAGATAGAGCATTATTAAGTTTGGATGATGGAAAGGAATTGGATTTAAATTCAGCTCAGAAAATTTTTGGATATTTCGATAAATCACAATTAATTGATTTATTTGAGCTGATTTTAAAAGGTGAAGAAACAAAAGTAATAAATATTTATAGAAAAATTTATGACCAAGGTGTTGAACCAAAAGTTTTTATTAATGACTTCTTAGAGTTACTTTATTATTTTAAAAATATTAATTCTCTAACTTTAGAAAGTACAAACTTTTCATTAAATGATGAAGAATTTTCTAAAATTAAAAATTTATCAAATCAAATAGATTCAGAAGTACTGATATTATTTTGGCAATTTGCCATTTCTTCTCTAGAAGAAATTGATATTGTTTCTAATCAACACCTTTCAATTGAAATGTTTTTAATAAGACTAATGCATTTAAGTTCTGTAAAATCTAAAAATAAAGTTGAAAAAGTTGAGATTGATTTGAAGAGTGAAAATTTAGTTAATAATCAAGAAACTCAATTAACTTCTAAAACAATCAATCAAATTAAGAATGTAGCACAAGAAGAAAAAACTAAACCAGAAGTACAAACAGAAATTAAAGCAGAAAAGAAAATTAACATAAATGTATTTGAGGATCTAATTGAAATCTGTTCAAAAAAAAGGGAGATCAAACTAAAATACGAATTAGAAAAAAACGTTAATCTCGTAAAATTCGAAAAAAATAGAATTGAAATATCTTTTAATGAAAGTTTAGATAAAGATTTTGTAAAAGATTTATCATCAAAACTTTTTGAATGGACTGGTGAGCGATGGATTATTACATTTAGTAAATTAAAAGGGCAAATGTCATTAAAAGACAAAGAAAAAAATGAAAAAAAACAATTGATAGATGAAATGAAAAATTCAGAAATATTTAAAAGAGTGTTGGATAGGTTTCCTGATGCAGAATTAATAGATGTAAATTCAAAAAAAGATGGAGCTGATAATGACTGATTTTAGTAAAATTTTAGATAAAGCAAAAGAACTTGAGGCTAAAATGAAAGAAAGCCAACAAAAGATTAAGGAAATTAGAGTTGAGGGAGTTTCGGGTTCAAATTCTGTAAAGATAATTTTGGATGGAGAGGGAGAGATGCAAACAATAAAGTTATCTGATGAAATTATGAAAGAAGACAAAACCATAATTGAAGATTTAATTGTTGCAGCACATAATAGTGCCAAATCTCAACTTAAATCAAAAACAACTGAGGAAATTTCAAAAGCAACAGGTGGGTTTGGAATTCCAGGTTTTAAATGGCCCTTATAAAATATGGAAAATGGTAATGAGATAGATGATTTAATTAAACTGATATCAAAATTGCCTGGCTTGGGTCCTAAATCAGCAAAACGGATTGTATTAAAGTTAATTAATAACAGAGATGAATTAGTAAAACCTTTAGCAAAATCATTAGCAGATGTTTATAAAAATATTTCTAGATGCAAAATTTGTGGGGCTCTAAAATCTATTTCGATAGAGTGTGATTATGAAAATTGTAAAATTGTAGATAAAAAATACGAGAAAATTTGTGTAGTAGAAAATATATCTGACCAGTGGAGTATAGAAAGTTCCAATATATATAAAGGTTATTTTCACATTTTAGGAGGCACTATTTCATCAGCTGGACAAAAAAAAGAGGATTTATTAATTAGTTCTTTAGTGCAAAGAGTTAAAAAAGACAAGATAGAAGAAGTCATACTCGCAACTAGTGCAACTGTTGAAGGTCAAACAACTGCATATTATATTCAAGATAGTTTAAAAAACTTGAATGTTAAGATCACCAAATTAGCACAAGGATTACCTGTAGGTGGAGAAATTGAAAGTTTAGATGATGGAACTTTATTTTCTGCTTTTAAAAATAGATCTAATTTGGTTTCGAACTCAGATTAGATTTTTTTTTCAATCTATTTAAATGAAGTAATGGTTCAGTATAACCTGAAGGTTGTTCTTTACCTTTAAATACTAAATCACACGCAGTTTGAAATGCTATAGAGTTTTCATAATCACTGCTCATTTTAACATATAGTGGATCATCTTTGTTCTGGTTGTCTACTATTTTTGCCATCTCTTTCATTATTTCAGTCACTTGTATTTTGGTTGTAATACCATGATGTATCCAGTTTGCTATATGCTGAGATGAAATTCTAAGAGTGGCTCTGTCTTCCATCAAACCTATGTTGTTAATATCTGGTACTTTAGAACAACCTACACCCTGATCGACCCATCTCACAACATACCCTAATAAAGTTTGTGCAGAATTAGAAATTTCTTTATTTATATCTTCTACAGACCAATTAGGTCTATCTGCTATTGGGATGGTTAATAGATCATCAAGCTTAGCTGGTTTTCTATCAATTAATTTTTTTTGTTCGTTAAAAATATTTATTTCATGATAATGTAAAGCATGTAATGCAGCTGCTGTTGGAGAAGGAACCCATGCACAGTTTGCACCTGCCTTTAAGTGTCCTGTTTTTTGCTCCATCATATCTTTCATTTTGTCTGGCATTGCCCACATTCCTTTTCCAATTTGAGCTTTACCAGAAAACCCACAACTTAAACCAATATCAACATTGTTATTTTCGTATGCATTAATCCATTTAGATGATTTCATATCACCTTTTTTAATCATAGGACCAGCTTCCATTGATGTATGCATTTCATCACCAGTTCTATCTAAGAAACCAGTATTGATAAAAAAAACTCTATTTTTAAGACTTCTAATACATTCTTTCAAATTTGCTGATGTTCTTCGTTCTTCATCCATAATCCCAATCTTACATGTGTACTTAGGTAAATTTAGAACTTCCTCAACTTTAGAAAAAATTAAATCTGTAAATGCTGTCTCGTCTGGACCATGCATTTTAGGTTTTACAATATAAACTGATCCAGTTCTTGAATTATTTTTATTTTTAATATCATGAAGTGCAGCTGCTGTAGTTATAAAAGCATCCATAATTCCTTCAGGTATTTCACTTCCATCACTTAATAAAATTGAAGGGTTAGTCATTAGATGACCAACATTTCTTACTAGCAAAAGACTTCTTCCATGCAATTTTAAACCTTTACCATCTTTTGAGATATAACTTCTATTTGGATTTAATTTTCTCTCAAATAATTTTCCTTCTTTTTCAAATTTTGACTTAAGGTCTCCTTTCATTAGACCTAGCCAATTTCTATAACAAATAATTTTATCTTCTGAGTCAACAGCTGCTACACTATCTTCATTATCACAAATTGTTGACACTGCTGATTCGAGTATAATATCACTAATACCAGCATGATCTTGTTGAGCAGCAAAAGCTCTTGAGTCTTTCAGAATTTCAATATGTAAATTATTATTCTTTAGAATAATTGCAGACGGATTATCGCTTTCGCCTCTGTGCCCAACAAATTTATTTTCGTCTTCCAAATCAAAAATATCAGCACCTTTTAAAACTTTTAATTTTCCATATTTTACTGCAAAACTTGTAATTTTATTCCAACTCAATCCCGCTAATGGAAAATACTTATCTAAAAAATCTCTTCCATATTTTATGACCATTTCACCTCTTAAAGGATCATACCTTTCAGATACGCTATCTTCGGACTGTTCAATTACATCTGTACCATAAAGACTATCATACAAACTCATCCATCTCGCGTTGGCAGCATTTAATGCATATCTCGCATTCATGACAGGCACAACCAACTGAGGTCCAGCTATACTTGAAATCTCTTCATCAACATTTTTTGTTTCAATTTTAAAATCAGGTCCTTCATTTTTTAAATAACCAATTTCTAATAAAAATTTTTTATACTCTTCTGGCTTAATTTCTTTACCTTTATTTTCTATATGCCAATTATCTATTTTTTTTTGTAATTCTTCTCTAAAATTAATTAATTTTTTATTTTTTGGTGCAAGCTCATTTAGAGTTTTTTCAAGACCCAACCAGAAATTTTCTGAAGATACATTTGTATTCTTTAATAGTTCATCACTCACAAAGTTTGATAGTTTTTCTGATACTTGAAGATTATTAACTTTTATATATTTTTCTTGCATAGCACTTAATTCGTACCCCTTCTGTATTTTTGCCTGAGAGCTTTACTCCTTCGGCGGAAATCAATCTCTTTCCAGAGTGTTATGCTTTATCGGTCCTTTTGCCTGAGAGTTTCCGGGGTGGTTGCTCCTTCGGCGCTATAAATAGTCTCTCCCGATAATGAATTTGTATCTGTTAAATGATTTAAGTCAATTAATAAGAATTACACCTTATTTAATATCATTTTATTGCCTTTTTTGTATTTTAACCATCCGCTATAAATAAAAAATGAAAAATTATCTAAATTTTGAAACAGAAATCAAAGATCTAGAAAACGAACTAGAAAAATTGAAAGATCCTTACAACCAAGAGGGATTATCAGAAGTCGATACTCAAAAAATTTCAAGCACTCAAACAGAAATAGATGAAAAATTAAAAAATATTTATTCTAATTTAGATCCTTGGCAGACTACTATGGTTGCTCGTCATGAAGATAGGCCTAAAGCAAAATTTTTTATTGATAATTTGTTTGAAGACTTCATTTCATTATCTGGGGATAGATATTATGGTGAGGATAAATCAGTATTAACTGGATTTGCAAAGTTCAATGGAAAATCTGTTTTAGTTATAGGTCAAGAAAAAGGAGAAGATTTAGATAGTAGGATTGAGAGAAATTTTGGAATGATGAGACCAGAGGGTTATAGAAAAACTATAAGATTAATGAACTTAGCAAACAAATTTAATATTCCCATAATCTCTTTTATTGATACTCCAGGAGCATATCCAGGTGTAGGAGCAGAAGAGAGAGGACAAGCCGAAGCAATTGCAAAATCAATTGAATGCTGTATGGAGCTTAAAGTTCCAACAATTGCAATAATTATAGGCGAGGGTGGTTCTGGTGGAGCAATTGCATTAGCTTCATCAAATAAAGTCCTTATGTTAGAAAATGCAATTTATTCAGTAATATCCCCTGAGGGATGTGCGACTATTCTATGGAGAGATCCAAAAAAAATGCTAGATGCTGCGAAAGCTATGAAGCTTTCAGCTAAAGATTTACTTAAGTTAAAAGTTATTGATGAAATAATTGACGAACCATTAGGTGGTGCACATAGAGATAGAGATATAATATTAAACAATGTTAGACAAACTTTAACAAAAAATTTAAATTATTTTGATGAATTATCCTCAGAGGAAATAATGACTGAGAGAAAAAATAAATTTCTAAAAATTGGAAGGAATGATGGTTTTATGACTAGTACTGACGATTTAAGTACATTAACAATTAAGAAAAATAATTTAGATCAAATTTTTAAATCAAAAAAAATATTACTAGCGATTATCGGTGGATTAATTTTAGTTTCTTCAATCTTTTTACTAATTTAAATTCTATAAAGCTCCACAACAGTTTTTAAATTTTTTTCCTGTAGCCTCACATCTATCGTTTCTAGAAATTTTTTGATTTTTTTTAATTAACAATAAACATTTTGGATTGTCAGATGGATTTATTCTTTTAGAATTTCTTTCTTCGTTATTTGGCTCCATTACTACTTTTAAGTTCATTAAAATAGTTACATAATCTAATTTTAATTTTTCTAAAAGATTTGAAAATAATTCAAATGCTTCTTTTTTATATTCAACTAATGGATCTCTTTGACCATAAGATCTTAACCCTATAACTTGTCTTAATTGTTCCAAATATTGAATGTGTGATTTCCAGTTTAAATCAATCGATTGTAGAAAAATTCTTTTTTCAATTTCTTTTGCATGATTTTGACCTAGAAGTTTAATCCGTTCGTTTCTAGTTTCTTGAAATTTATTAGAAATCTTTTCTCTAAAATCCTTATCTTTCGTTTCAATTAAATCCTTAAATTCAGTTTCTTCAAAGCTTTTCCCAACTATTTGCTTAGTTTTATTACTAAATTCATTACTTTTTGGATTAGATAAATTTGAAATTTTTAACTTTATTAAATCATCACATATTTCTTTTAAAAATTTATTTGAATAATCAAAGATATTTTCACTGTTCATCGCATTTTTCCTTTGTGAAAATACAACGTGCCTTTGATCGTTAAGAACATTATCAAATTTGATAAGTGTTTTTCTTATATCAAAATTTCTAGCTTCTACTTTCTGCTGGGCTCTCTCTAATGCTTTATTAATCCATGGATGATCAATACTTTCGCCATCCTTAAGTCCGAGTTTTTCGAGCATACTGTTCATAGAATCTGATCCAAAAATTCTCATTAAATCATCCTCTAGACTAACGTAAAATACAGAACTTCCTTCATCACCTTGTCTTCCAGATCTCCCTCTGGCCTGGTTATCGACTCTTCTAGATTCCATTCTTTCTGTGCCAATTACAAATAAACCACCTAAGGATTTAATTTTATCTTTATGTATTTTAAGTTGGTCTTCTGGAATAGAACCTTTCTTACCACCAAGTTGAATATCAACTCCTCTTCCTGAAATACTTGTTGTAATTATTAATGAATTTTCTTTTCCTGCATTTGCAATTATCTCAGCTTCATTTTCATGATTTTTTGCATTTAACACTACATGTTTAATATTTTTTTGATTTAATAAATTTGAATAAATTTCAGATTTATTAATGCTTGAGGTAAATACTAAAATAGGCTGACCTAATTTATTTCTTTCAATTATTTTCTCTATAATTGCATCATTTTTTTCTTTTTCTGTTCTAAAAATTAAATCGTTAAAATCTTTTCGGATCATTTCTTTATTTGTTGGAATAACAACAACAGGTAGATTATAAATTTCAAAAAACTCTTCAGATTCTGTAGCGGCTGTACCAGTACAACCTGATATTTTTTTATAAAGTTTAAAATAATTTTGATAAGTTATTGAAGCTAACGTTTGATTTTCAGCCTGTACTTGAATTTTTTCTTTTGCTTCTAATGCTTGATGCAAACCATCTCCAAAACGTCTGCCTTCTAAAATTCTTCCAGTAAGTTCGTCAATAATTTTAAGACTTCCATCTTTAACAATATAGTCTCTACCTTTTTCAAATAAATGATTTGCTCGTAAAGCCTGATTAACATGGTGAACTAAATGTAAATTTTCTGGATCGTAAAAATTATTATTTTTTAAAATACCAGCGTTAGAAAAAAGTTTTTCAACATTATTAATTCCATCATTTGTTAATAAAATACTCTTTTCTTTTTCATCTATTTCAAAGTCTTTATTATTTAAGATTCTAATTAACTTATCAATTGCCAGATATTGGGCTGTTTTATCTTCAGCTGCTCCTGAAATTATTAAAGGTGTTCTTGCTTCGTCAATCAAACATGAATCTATTTCATCTACTATTGAAAAATTATGATCTCTCTGAACCATTTGTTCTTCAGAAAATTTCATATTATCCCTTAAGTAATCAAAACCCAATTCACTATTAGTTGCATAAGTGATATCACAATCATAATTTTTTTTACGTTCAGAATCATCTTGATAGTTGTTAATAAATCCCGATGAAAGACCAAGAAAATTATAAATTTGTCCCATTTCAATTGAGTCTCTTTTTGCAAGATAATCATTTACTGTAACTATATGAACACCTTTACCGCTTAATGCGTTTAAGTAGGCAGCAAGTGTTATGGTTAAAGTTTTTCCTTCTCCAGTTCTCATTTCAGCAATTTTCCCCTCATGTAAGGCTACACCTCCAACTAACTGGACGTTAAAGTGTCTTTCATTTCGTGTTCGTTTAGCAGCCTCTCTGACTAAAGCAAAAGCTTCTGGAAGCAAATCGTCTAAAGTTTTTCCATTTTTTATCTGATTTTTAAATTCATTAGTTTTTTTTGGAAAGTCGTTTTCATTTAAATTTTTAAAATCTTCCTCATGTAAGTTTATTTTTTCAACAATTTTACCAATTCTATCTAGCTCTTTTTGATTACTAGATTTGATAAATTTTGTAATTAAATTTAATGGGTTAAACATGACTATTTGATTTATTCTTTACTTATATTGTTTAATATATGTATTAAATAAATAATTTAAACAATATGGGAATTAATTTAACAAATTTTTTATCATCTCAATCAAAAAATACTAAAATGATTGATTTTCAAGACCTTGATCATTTAGACGGTCTTTCAATTTCAGTTGTTTCAGCAAATTTATATAAAGATATCAGAGATGATTTAACAATGTTCTATTTCAGAGAAGGTGCTAATTACGCTTCTGTTTATACACAATCAAAAATAGTATCTGAAAATATAAAATGGAATATAAAACAAAGACCAAAAAAAATATATTCTCTCATCATAAATACAAGAAACGCTAATGCTTTCACTGGAAAGCAAGGATATGAAAGTTTAAAAAAAATAGCTGATTTGACAGCCAAATTACTAAATAAAAAACAAGAGGAAGATGAGGATCATCCTAAAAAAATTTCTACAAAAAATATAATTTTTGGTTGTACTGGTACTATTGGAGAAATTTTTCCATATGAAAAAATTTTTGATAATATTCCAAATTTAATCAAAAAAATTCGTTATACCCAAAATAAATTTATTTGGATGAAGGCAGCACTTGCAATCTTGACCACAGATACGAAGCCAAAATTAGCTATGGAGGAATGTTATATTGGAAGTGAAAAAGTAAAAATATATGGAATAGCCAAAGGTTCAGGAATGATACATCCAAATATGGCTACTACACTTGCGTACATATTTACTGATGCAACTTTATCTAATGATATTTTGGGAAAGTTATTAAAAAAAAATATAACTAATACATTTAACGCTATTTCTTGTGATGGGGATACTAGCACCAATGACATGGCAACTATTTTTGCAACTAATGAAGTTAAAAATTACCAAGTGAAAAGTATAAATGAAAATAAAATTAAAAATTTTGATAAAGCTCTAAATAATGTTCTTTTAAATCTAGCTAAAAGAGTTGTTTCTGATGGTGAAGGAGCATCAAAATTCATAACAATAAATGTTAGTAAGTGCAAAAATGAAATAGATGCAAAAAAAATTGCTTTCTCAGTTGCAAATTCTTCATTAGTAAAAACCGCAATTGCTGGAGAAGATCCAAATTGGGGAAGAATTATAATGGCAATTGGTAAAGCAGGACCCAAAATTAATCTAAACAAGTTATTAATTAAGTTTGGAAGTATATTAATTGTAGTAGGTGGGAAATTAAATCAAAGTTATGATGAAAAGCTAACAGCAAAGTATATGAAATCTGAAAATATAGAAATAAATATTGAAACCTTTACAGGAAACAAAAACTTCACAGCTTATACAATGGATTTAACGAAAAAATATATTGAAATTAATGCAGATTACAGAAGTTAACTTATTGAAAATCCAAATTGTATGATTAATTAATAATAATGATTAAATATAAACTGTTTTGTGAAGAATGTAATTTAAAATTTGATAGTTGGTTTGCATCTTCAAATGAGTATGAAAGATTAAAAAAGAAAAAACTTTTGAATTGCCATAATTGTAATTCAATAAAAGTTGAAAAAACAATTATGGCACCTCGACTAATAAGTCATAAATCAAAAACTGATGAAAAAATTAACTTAGAAAAATATATTAAAGTAAAAAAAACTATAAAAGATTATCAAAAATTTATTAAAGATAATTTTAATTATGTTGGTGATAATTTTGCTTATGAAGCAAGATCAATTCATTATAATGGTAAAAAAAAATCAAAGGGTATTTATGGTAGTGCATCGAAGGAAGATTTAAAAGAATTAAAAGAAGAGGGTATAGATGCTCAAATGATCCCTTGGATAGATGAAAAAGAAAATTAGTTTTTAATAAACTTTGCTATATAGTTTACAGATAAATCTCTAGAAATACTCCATTCATCCTTAATAATGTTAAAATTCATACCCTCTAATTTATTGAGAGATAAATTGTATTTCATTAAAATTTTTTTAAGATCCTCTGGTTTAACAAATTTTTCCCATTCGTGTGTTCCTATTGGAAGCCATCTCAAAACATACTCTGCCCCTACAATCGCAAAAACATAAGATTTCAAAGTTTTATTTATTGTTGCAACAAACATTAGTCCATTTTTTTTTAAAAGCTTTGAGCACGACTTTAGAAAAAAATCTATATTTTCCACGTGTTCAATAATTTCCATATTTAAAATGACATCAAATTTTTTTTCAACTTTAAGTTTTTCTGGCGATGAACATAAATAATTGATTTTTAGTTTATTTTTTTTTGAATGAAGTTTTGCAATTTTTATATTTTTATCAGATGCATCAACACCAGTTACATCAGCACCCATTCTCGACATTGGTTCAGATAACAATCCTCCACCACATCCAATGTCTAAAATTTTTATTCCCGATAAAGGTTTGGATTTATTTTTTAATTTAAAATTGTGAACTATATTTTCCTTTAAATATTTAATTCTTGTTGGATTAAATTTATGAAGTGGTTTGAATTTACCGTCTGGATCCCACCATTCATCGGCCATTTTAGAAAATTTTTCTATTTCTTTTTTATTTACACTAGTCATTTAGATAAATAGTTGACATAATAATTTAGATGTATTTTATCCATTATTTATTAAATATTTATAATTAAAGCTAGCATGAAAACAGTCGTATTAAAATTTGGTGGAACATCTGTAGGAAGTATAGATAGAATAAAAAAAGTATGTAAAATTATTGCTTTTTACAAAAAGAAAAAAAATAGAATAGTAGTTGTTTCGTCAGCAATGAGTGGTGTGACAAATGAATTGATAAATAAATCTAAACTGATTAGTAATAATTTTGATAAAGCTGAATACGACACACTAGTTTCAACTGGAGAACAAGTGTCATGTGCGCTTATTGCAGGAAGATTAAAACATATTGGGTTTAAATCAAGATCTTGGACATCTTGGCAATTACCTATTTTAACAGATGGTCCTCATTCTGGTGCAAGAATTAAATCAGTAGGTATTAAAGAACTGAATAAATATATTAATTCAGGCGGCATACCTATAATTACTGGTTTTCAAGGTATTAGTAATGATTTTAGAATTACTACCGTGGGAAGAAGTGGATCTGATGCAACTGCAATTATGCTTTCAAAATTTATTAAAGCTGATGAATGTATAATTTATACTGATGTAGATGGAGTTTATACTACGGATCCAAGGCAATATAACAAAGCAAAAAAAATTAAAAAAATTTTTTATGATGAGATGTTAGAAATGGCATCACTTGGATCAAAAGTAATGCAGCCTACTTCAGTTCAGGATGCAAAGTTAAATAAAATTGATATCAAAGTTAAATCCTCTTTTGTTTTAAAAAGTGGAACTTTAATAACAGGTTCAAAAAATAATTTTAGTAATCAAATTATAACAGGAATATCTTCAACAAAAAATGATGCTAAAATTACAATTATGGGTGTTAAGGATAGACCTGGAGTAGCAGCATCAATTTTTAGACCATTATACAAGAATTTAATTAATGTTGATATGGTAGTCCAAAACATTTCTCAAAATGGAAAAGAGACAGATTTAACATTTACAATTAAGTCTGAGGATTTAAAAAAAACTGAGAGATTAATAAAAAAAAATAAGTCTATATCATATAAAAAATTGTCTTTTGATAAAGATTTATCAAAGGTTTCTATTATTGGAGTAGGAATGATAACTACACCTGGAATAACTTATAGGATGTTTAAGTCATTAGCTTCAAAAAAAATAAATATTCTAGTTATATCTACCTCTGAAATAAAAATTTCGGTACTTATTTCTTCTAAGAGTGTTAAAAAAGCTGTAGCGGTCTTACACAAAGAATTTAAACTAGATTAATTTTATGAGCCTTAGGCCTTTTAGAAATATTGATAGAAAAAAAACTAAAGTAGTTAATGTAGGTGATGTAAAAGTTGGAGGAGATAATCCAATTTCAGTTCAATCTATGACCAACACATTGACAACTGATGTGTCAGCAACAATAAAACAAATTCAAGAAATTCATGAGGAAGGTGCTGATATTGTAAGAGTATCTTGTCCAGATGAAGACTCGTCAAAAGCTTTAAAAGAAATCACTACAAATGTTCAAATCCCTGTAATCGCCGATATCCATTTTCATTATAAAAGAGCTATTGAAGCTGCAGAAAATGGCGCAAAGTGTTTGAGAATCAATCCAGGAAATATTGGCGATAAAAAAAAAATTCATGATGTTTTAAAAGCCGCCAAAGATAATGAATGTTCAATCAGAATAGGCGTTAATGCTGGATCTTTAGAAAGAGATATTCTTGAAAAATATAAAGAACCGTGTCCAGAGGCATTGGTAGAAAGTGCTTTGAGAAACATAAAAATTTTAGAGGATGAAAATTTTTTTAATTTTAAAGTAAGTGTTAAATCTTCTGATGTATTTTTATCAATTGCAGCTTACAGACAACTTTCTAAAGCCATGAATTACCCATTACATTTAGGAATAACAGAAGCAGGAGGTTTTGTTCCAGGCAGTGTTAAGTCTTCTATAGGTCTTGGATCACTTCTCTTAGACGGTATTGGTGACACTATAAGGGTATCTTTATCTGATGACCCTGTTAAAGAAGTTAAAATTGGAAATGAAATTTTAAAGTCGTTGGGATTAAGAAACAGAGGAGTTAAAATTATATCTTGTCCATCATGCGCAAGGCAAGCTTTCCAAGTAATTGATACAGTAAAAATACTAGAAGAAAAATTATCCCATATAAAAACCCCAATAACACTGTCTATTATAGGCTGCGTTGTAAATGGCCCAGGCGAAGCTTCCTTAACTGATATTGGTATAACAGGCGGTGGAAAAGGAAATAATATGCTTTATTTATCAGGCGTTCAAAGTGAAAAAGTTTTAACTAGCGAGATTATAAATAAAGTAATTTCAGAAGTTGAAAAAAAGGCAGCAGAATTAGAAAACAAATAAAAAAATGATCCCATCAAAAACAATTGAAGAGCTAATTGAAAAACATTCAGCTTTAGAAAAAGAACTTTCTTCAGGGGAAATAGATAAAAAATTGTTTGCAGAAAAATCCAAAGAGTATTCAGATATTAATGAGATTATAGATGTTGCAAAAAAACATATCTCTTTTGAGAACGATAAACAGGAACTAGAGAAAATTTTAAATGATCAAACATCAGATAATGATTTAAAAAAAATGGCTGAAACAGAGTTAACTGATTTAAATTTACAACATGAAATTGATGAAAAAAAATTAAAATTATTTTTATTACCAAAAGATGAAGCAGATAAAAAAAATGCGATTATTGAAATTAGAGCAGGAACTGGTGGTTTAGAGGCAAGTTTATTTGCATCTGACTTATTTAAAATGTATGAAAAAGTTAGCCATAAAAAAAAATGGATTTTAGAATTAATATCAATTTCAAGAAGTGATGCTGGCGGCTTAAAAGAAGTTATAGCTTCTATTAAAGGGAGAAATATTTATTCTACTTTAAAATACGAAAGTGGAGTACATAGAGTCCAAAGAGTTCCAGACACAGAAACTCAAGGAAGAGTTCATACATCGGCAGCAACAGTAGCTGTATTACCTGAAGCCGAGGAAGTTGACTTAAAGATCAACGATTCTGATTTAAGAATTGATGTTTTTAGAGCAGGAGGTCCAGGTGGACAATCGGTTAATACAACAGATAGTGCAGTTAGAATTACTCATATTCCAACAGGTTTATCTGTATCTCAACAAGATGAAAAATCACAACATAAAAATAAAGCTAAAGGTATGAAAATTTTAAGAGCACGTTTATATGAATTGGAAAGGTCAAGAATAGACCAAGAAAGATCTCAAGACCGTAAAACTAAAATTGGTACAGGAGACAGATCAGAAAGAATAAGAACTTATAACTTTCCTCAAGGAAGAGTTACAGATCATAGAATAAATTTAACTCTTCATAAATTAGATGAATTTTTAGAAGGAGAAGCATTTGATGAAATGATTGAATCTTTAACATTACAAGCTCAAGAGGAAAGTTTAAGTAATTTAAATAAATGAATATTTACTCAGCTATAATCAAAGGGACAAAAATTTTAAATGATAATTTAATTTTATCATCTCATTTAGATGCAGAGCTTTTAATGGCTCAGGCTATTAAGAAGGATAGAAAATATATTTTATTAAACTCCAATAAAGAATTAAGACCTAAAGCCTTAAATACATTTAAAAATTTGATTAAAAAAAGATCTTTTAGAGAACCTATTGCTTATCTAATGAATAAAAAGTTTTTTTGGAAATTTGAGTTTTATGTGACGATGGATACTTTAATTCCTCGTCCTGACACAGAATTAATAGTCGAGAATGTTTTAAAATTAACTAAACACAAAAATAAGTTAAATATTTTGGATATTGGAATTGGCTCTGGGTGTATTCTGTTATCAATTTTAAAAGAAAGAAAAAATTATTCTGGAACAGGCGTTGATATTAGTCAGAAATGCTTAAATATAAGCAAAATAAATGCAATTAAGCTGAATGTAAATTCTAGATTAAAATTATTTAAATCTAATATTGACAAATTCACTTTAGGCAAATATGATTTAATTGTATCAAATCCTCCTTATATTATTAAACAAAGATTAAAATATTTGGATACTGATGTTATTAAATTTGAGCCAAATTTAGCTTTAGATGGTGGGTTAGATGGATTGTCAGAAATCAGAAAAGTTATAAGAAAATCATCTGAGCTGATTAAAAAAAATGGTAAATTTATTTTAGAGATTGGATATGATCAAAAAAATAAAGTAACTAAATTATTAGAAAAAGAGGGTTTTTATATAAATAGTAGCATAAAGGATCTTGCAAATAACGATAGATGTATTGTTTCTACGAAAATATAAATAAATATAATCATGGTAACATTTAGAAATAACAATAATAGAAGGACTGGATTTAGAAGAAATGATAGAAATTTCAAATCAAATGGTGAAAGACAAAAATTTTCTCAGAATTTTTCAAATAATGATAATTTTAAAAGGAAGGCTCCAGGAAGAAATAACCATAATGCACCAAAATTAATCGAAAAATATAATGATTTAGCAAGAGAAGCACTTTCAAATGGTGATAAAATTCTATCTGAAAATTATTTACAGCATGCAGATCACTTTACAAGAATTCTTAACGAGAGAGATAGTTTTAAAAAAGATAAATTTTCAGATGGTAAATCACAAAATAATATGAACGCTGAAGAAGAAACAACTGTCGAAAAAGAAAATGCTTCGACAAATCAAGAAGAGATAATTGAAAACTCGAAAAGTGAAATTGAAGAAAATGCGAAACCTTCAGCCGAAGTTAATTAATTTAAACCTATAATTTTTTCAGATTTAAGTACGTCTAATTTAATTTTTTTAGTTTCAAAAAGTTTTCTTTCATTACCTTTTAATATTTTACCAGAGGGCAGTTTGAGTGTTTGTGAATTTACTTTTTTTCCATTTACAATAACCTCATAATGTAAATGAGGTCCAGTCGATTTACCAGTTGAACCAACGTAACCAATTGTTTGACCTTGTTTTACTCTGACACCTGTTTTTATTCCTCTAGCAAATTTAGACATATGAGCATAAACAGTCTGATATGTTGAATTGTGTCTAATTTTAACACAATTTCCTCCGCCACCACACCAACCCACTTTTTTAATAATCCCGTCACCTGATGCCATAATTGGAGTTCCCATTGGTGCTGCAAAATCAGTTCCTCTATGCATTTTATTGAAACCATCTATAGGGTGTTTTCTCATACCAAATGCAGAGGAGAGTCTTGCACCATTTATAGGAGTTTTCATTAAAGCTTTCTTAACACTCTTTCCATTTTTATCGTAGTGACCTTCGCTTCCTTCTTTATCAAAATAATATAGAGTATTGTCTTGACCACTCAGTTTAAGATTTGCAAAAAGTATTTCTCCGGTCTGAACTATTTCATTTTTTTCATTTAAAAAAATTTCATATAAAATTTGAAATTTATCTTGTTTTCTTACATCTCTTTGAAAATCAACTTGAAATCCATAAATCCTTGCAAAATCAATTATTATATTTGCACTTATGTTTTGGTCACTTGCAGCTTTATATAAACTTTGTAAAATTATATTTTCTTTGTAAAGAATTTTTTTATTTAATGTAATAGATATAATTTTTTCTTCGAACTTATTTTTTTCCTCATCTCTTTTTAAAGTAATTTTTTTAGTATTAGAAATTTGAAATGTAAATTCTTTAATCTTGTTATTTGTTTTATCAATTCTAATTTGAATAATTTGTTTTGTATTAAGTTTATTAAGATTAATTTTTTTACTTTGAAGTGAATTTTTTACTTTAATTATCTCATTTTTTTCTATTGAATATTTTTCCAAAATTTTGTCAAAAGTTTCTCCTGATTTTATTTTATGTTTAATTTTATTGTATTTTGGTTCAAGATTTTCAATTATTTGAGTTAATGTTTTTTTAAAATAAACATTATCAACAATATTATTGTAATTTTCTTTATTAATACTTTTTTTATTATTAATATAAGTTGTTGAAGTGACCGTGATTATAATTAAAAATAATAATACTGTTAGCTCAATATTTTTTTTTAATTTTAATTTAAAATTTTTTATCATTTCAATATAAAAGAAGTTCAATTAATAGTTTAGAGATTATTAAAAATCAAAAAAAACCCTGTAAAATCTATGATTTTTGTTACTTTTTTTAATCATAAATGCTTGATTTCCTATAATTTTAGCCTATAAGCACTGAACTTTCTCAGTATAATATTGTTAATACAATAAAAAAAGTGAGGATTATTGAGCTTTTTTGCTCAATTAGCTATTTAAAATGTTAAAATTTAAGAAGAGAAGTGTGGACGGTTAAGGTTACCAAAATTTGTCGTACACACTTCAACATCATATAAATTTTATTCTTAGAATTTATATGGAAGCTAGTGTGCGCCGTTTTTAAACTTGAGAGTTTGATCATGGCTCAGAACGTACGCTGGCGGCACGCCTAACACATGCAAGTCGAACGAAGTAGCAATACTTAGTGGCAGACGGGTGAGTAACATGTGGGTATCTACCCTTTGGCCTGGAATAACACGAGGAAACTTGTGCTAATACCGGATAAGTCTTTACGGAGAAAGCTTTATGCACCATTGGATGAGCCCGCACTTGATTAGTTTGTTGGTGGGGTAATGGCCTACCAAGACTGTGATCAATAGCTGATTTGAGAGGATGATCAGCCACATTGGGACTGAGACACGGCCCAAACTCCTACGGGAGGCAGCAGTGGGGAATCTTGCACAATGGAGGAAACTCTGATGCAGCGATGCCGCGTGAGTGAAGAAGGCCTTTGGGTTGTAAAGCTCTTTCGTCGGGGAAGAAAATGACTGTACCCGAATAAGAAGGTCCGGCTAACTTCGTGCCAGCAGCCGCGGTAATACGAAGGGACCTAGCGTAGTTCGGAATTACTGGGCTTAAAGAGTTCGTAGGTGGTTGAAAAAGTTGGTGGTGAAATCCCAGAGCTTAACTCTGGAACTGCCATCAAAACTTTTCAGCTAGAGTATGATAGAGGAAAGCAGAATTTCTAGTGTAGAGGTGAAATTCGTAGATATTAGAAAGAATACCAATTGCGAAGGCAGCTTTCTGGATCATTACTGACACTGAGGAACGAAAGCATGGGTAGCGAAGAGGATTAGATACCCTCGTAGTCCATGCCGTAAACGATGTGTGTTAGACGTTGGAAATTTATTTTCAGTGTCGCAGCGAAAGCGATAAACACACCGCCTGGGGAGTACGACCGCAAGGTTAAAACTCAAATGAATTGACGGGGACCCGCACAAGTAGTGGAGCATGTGGTTTAATTCGAAGATACGCGCAGAACCTTACCAACACTTGACATGTTCGTCGCGACTCTAAGAGATTAGAGTTTTCGGTTCGGCCGGACGAAACACAGGTGCTGCATGGCTGTCGTCAGCTCGTGTCGTGAGATGTTGGGTTAAGTCCCGCAACGAGCGCAACCCTCACTTTTAGTTGCCATCATTTAGTTGGGCACTCTGAAAGAACTGCCAGTGATAAGCTGGAGGAAGGTGGGGATGACGTCAAGTCCTCATGGCCCTTACGTGTTGGGCTACACACGTGCTACAATGGTATCTACAACAGGAAGCAAAACGGCGACGTTAAGCAAATCCTTAAAAGATACCTCAGTTCGGATTGCACTCTGCAACTCGAGTGCATGAAGCTGGAATTACTAGTAATCGTGGATCAGCGTGCCACGGTGAATGCGTTCCCGGGTCTTGTACACACCGCCCGTCACACCATGGGAGTTGGTTCTACCTTAAGGCAAGGTTTAAAACCCTTGACCACGGTATAGTCAGCGACTGGGGTGAAGTCGTAACAAGGTAGCCGTAGGGGAACCTGCGGCTGGATTACCTCCTTTCTAAGGATGAATGAAAGTAAAGTTTCATTCTAAATAATATACACGGATAATGTTGACCGTCCTCATTTCTCTTCTTAAAATAGTGTTTCTCTTGCATGGGGGCCGGTAGCTCAGTTGGTTAGAGCACACCCTTGATAAGGGTGGGGTCGAAAGTTCGAGTCTTTCTCGGCCCACCAAATTTAAGATCATGGGGGATTAGCTCAGCTGGGAGAGCGCCTGATTTGCATTCAGGAGGTCAGCGGTTCGATCCCGCTATCCTCCACCAAAACACTTAGTTATAAAAAATTGTAAATAAAAATAATAATTAATATCAATATCTATATCCGAACATTAGTAATGTTATTAGCTAATGTTCAAAATAAAAATTTGATTCAACACAGAATTTTTTTCTGTGCATAAATCAAGCGTTTAAGGGCGTGTAGTGGATGCCTTGGCACTGAAAGCCGATGAAGGACGTGATATACTGCGATAAGTTTCGGGGAGCTGTATGTAAGTTTTGATCCGAAAATTTCCGAATGGGGAAACCCACCATTTTATATGGTACTTTAAACTGAATACATAGGTTTAAAGAGACAACCTGGAGAACTGAAACATCTAAGTAACCAGAGGAAAAGAAATCAATTGAGATTCCGTTAGTAGTGGCGAGCGAACGCGGACTAGGCCAGTAGTTTTGTTAAAAAAATTTGAATAGTTTGGAAATGCTAACCATAGAGGGTGATAGTCCCGTATGAGTAATGTTTAACAAAATTCTTGAGTAAAGCGGGACACGTGAAATCCTGCTCGAATATAGGGGGACCACCCTCTAAGCCTAAATACTCTTCAGTGACCGATAGTGAACTAGTACCGTGAGGGAAAGGTGAAAAGAACCCCTATTAGGGGAGTGAAATAGAACCTGAAACCGCATGCCTACAATCAGTCGAAGCTCTTTTTAGAGTGACGGCGTACCTTTTGTATAATGGGTCAGTGACTTAATTTATTAAGCAAGCTTAAGCCATCTAGGTGTAGGCGTAGCGAAAGCAAGTCTTAATAGGGCGATTAGTTTAATGAATTAGACCCGAAAACGAATGAGCTTACCATGAGCAGGTTGAAAGTAAGGTAACACTTACCGGAGGACCGAACCAGTTGACGTTGAAAAGTCTTTGGATGACTTGTGGTAAGGGGTGAAAGGCCAACCAAATTCGTAGATAGCTGGTTTTCCGCGAAAACTATTTAGGTAGTGCGTTGAATAAATAAATGTTTAGAGGTAGAGCACTAAATGGGCTAGGGGGAAGAGATTCTTACCAAACCTAATAAAACTCCGAATGCTAAACATTGTTCTTCAGCAGACAGACTGTGGGTGCTAAGGTCCATGGTCGAGAGGGAAAGAGCCCAGACCACCAGATAAGGTCCCCAAATTATGATTAAGTGTGAAAGGATGTGGAAATTCCTTAACAGCCGGGAGGTTGGCTTAGAAGCAGCCATCCTTTAAAGATAGCGTAACAGCTCACCGGTCTAATAGAGTTTCTGCGCCGAAGATGTAACGGGGCTAAAATCATATACCGAATCTGTGGATTTACAATTTTTTCGAAAATTGTAACTGGTAGCGGAACGTTCTGTAAGCCTGTGAAGGGATATCCGTGAGGAATCCTGGAGGTATCAGAAGTGCGAATGCTGACATAAGTAACGATAAAAGAAGTGAAAAACTTCTTCGCCGAAAATCCAAGGGTTTCTGCGCAAGGTTAATCCGCGCAGAGTTAGTCGGCACCTAAGGCGAGGGCGAAAGCCGTAGTCGATGGAAATAAGGTTAATATTCCTTAACCAGATGGTAGTGACGAATCTTGTAAGTTGTAAGTTCTTAATGGATTGAGCTTGCCGCGAAAAGGTTCCAAGAAATAGCTCCATCATTAGACCGTACCCTAAACCGACACAGGTGGATTAATAGAGTATATTTAGGCGCTTGAGAGAATGATGTTGAAGGAACTCGGCAAAATACTTCCGTAACTTCGGGATAAGGAAGACCTTTTTGTAGGCAACTATAAGAGGGTGGCACAAGCCAGGGAGAAGCGACTGTTTATCAAAAACACAGGGCTCTGCTAACACGTAAGTGGATGTATAGGGTCTGACGCCTGCCCGGTGCTGGAAGGTTAATGCGGTTGGTGCAAGCTAACTTCTGAAGCCCCAGTAAACGGCGGCCGTAACTATAACGGTCCTAAGGTAGCGAAATTCCTTGTCGGGTAAGTTCCGACCTGCATGAATGGCGTAACGATTTCTCCGCTGTCTCCAACATCAACTCAGTGAAATTGAATTCTCCGTGAAGATGCGGAGTTCGCGTAGTTAGACGGAAAGACCCCGTGCACCTTTACTGCAACTTTACATTGGTATTAGGAAAAACATATTTAGTATAGGAGGGAGACATTGAAGCAAAGACGTTAGTTTTTGTGGAGTCACCAGTGAAATACCTCTTTTGTTTTTCTTGATATCTAACTGATAGCCGTTATCCGGCATCAAGACATTGTATGGTGGGTAGTTTGACTGGGGCGGTCGCCTCCCAAATAGTAACGGAGGCGTGCGAAGGTAGGCTCAGAACGGTCAGAAATCGTTCGTAGAGTGCAATGGCATAAGCCTGCCTGACTGTGAGACTGACAAGTCGAGCAGAGACGAAAGTCGGTCATAGTGATCCGGTGGTTCTGAGTGGAAGGGCCATCGCTCAACGGATAAAAGGTACGCCGGGGATAACAGGCTGATACTGCCCAAGAGCTCATATCGACGGCAGTGTTTGGCACCTCGATGTCGGCTCATCACATCCTGGGGCTGGAGCAGGTCCCAAGGGTTTGGCTGTTCGCCAATTAAAGTGGTACGTGAGCTGGGTTCAGAACGTCGTGAGACAGTTCGGTCCCTATCTGCTATGCGTGTAGAAGAATTGAGAGGAGTTGACCCTAGTACGAGAGGACCGGGTTGAACATACCACTGGTGGACCGGTTGTAGCGCCAGCTGCAGTGCCGGGTAGCTAAGTATGGACGAGATAACTGCTGAAAGCATCTAAGCGGGAAACTCACCTCAAAACTAGTTCTTCCTATAGAGCCGTGGTAGACCACCACGTTGATAGGCTGGATGTGGAAGCGCAGTAATGCGTGCAGCTGACCAGTACTAATAGCTCAATTGGCTTGATTTATGCACTGAAAAAAATTTTTTTTTAAATAAATAATATTAATTAACTTAAATTAAAAAGTATTTGAAACTTTCTATAAAGTATAAAAATTAATATTATTTTTTCCTTATTATTTGTTGATTTTACCATTTCAGTATAAAAGTTAAATTTGTTTGTATGGATCTAATGTTTTATGATTTAAATTTAAATAGTTTTTATTTTAATGCTATTATTAGAAGATCGAAATGAAAAAAAAAAACTTTTATAAAATTATTGACGAGATTGAAAAATGTCGTTCAAAAAATAATGTTAATTGGATGAATATTTTAAGATTAGCATATTCAAAAGCACCAAAAGAATCTATTAAGATTTTTACTCAAATTTATAAAGACGATAAAAAAATAAGTTCACTAGCAAAAAAACTAACTAAATTATAGATGACAATAAAAAGAGAGGTCGTAACAAATCAAATATTTAATCTAATTGCCAAAAAATCCACTTTCCAAAAAAAAAAAATTAACTCTTTCCACAAACATTTAAATAAAAAAGATTTTAATGAGATAGAATTTTATTTAAAACTATATAAAAAATTTTTGTTTATAAATAAATTATCTTTAAAAAATGGTGTAAGTTCTTATCATGAAATGTGCACAGATATGTTTAACTGTCACATCAAGTTTTTGAGATCTGGTAGATACCCAGTTCAAAGTTTGAATGAAGCAAAAAAAAACGTTTATTTCAATTCAATTAAAATGAAATCATACATGGTTGGTTTGGCAATTTCGCAGTTTTTTTGGGAAACACATTATAAAATGTTTAAACATTTACAAAAAATGATTTTATCAAGAAAAAATGCAAAGTCATATTTAGAAATTGGACCAGGGCATGGTTTATTTTCATATTTTTCTTTAGGGATACTTAAGTCTTTATCTAATTATACTGCTATAGATATAAGCAAAACATCATTAAATCTTACTAAAAACTTCTTAAAATTTATTTCAAAAACTAATTTTAATAAAATAAGTCATTTTGTTAATAAGGATTTTCTTAAGCTTAAAGAAAAAAATAAATTTGATTTAATTGTTTGCGGAGAAGTTTTAGAACATGTGTCGGATCCAATAAGATTATTAAAAAAAATAAATGTATCTCTGGAAAAAAATGGTAGAGTATTTATTTCTACATGTGCAAATTGTCCTGCAATTGATCATGTAAATGAATTTTTTAATATAGATGAGATAGAAATCTTATTTAAAAAAGCAAATTTTAAAGTCATTTCTAGAAAAATTTTACCTGTTGAAAAAGTTTCATATAGAATGGCTTTGCAAAAAAAAATAACTGTTAATTATAGTGCAATTTTAGAACACAAATAGAATATGAATATTTATGTTGGAAAAAAAATATCATTTACAAAAAAAATTGATAAAAATCTAATTTTTCAATTTTCTAAATTGTCAGGTGACAATAATCCAATTCACGTGAATGAAGCTTATGTAAAAAAAACTTCATTTAAAAAAATTGTAGCTCATGGTATGCTAAGTGAAACATTTCTTTCGACAATTATTGGCACTAAACTTCCAGGCAAAGGATCTTTATGGATTGAAAAAGAGGTTAAATTTACCAAAATTGTGAGAGTAAATGATTTAATTACGTTCAACGCAGAGGTGAAATTTATTGATGAAAAAAATCGAATTGCTTTCTTAAGTATAAATGGAGTCAATCAGTTTGGCGAACAAGTAATAGATAGTCAAAACAAAGTAATTATTTCTGATAAGTGTAAAATTCTTATTAGTAAAAGAAAATTAAAAAAAAATAAAAATATAATAATTACAAAAAAAATAAAAAAGAATGTGTTATTATTAGGATCTTCGGGCGGCATAGGTTTTAGCGTCGCACAAAAATTATTAAAGTCTGGATATACAGTTTATTGTCAGTACAACTCAGAAAAAGAAAATTTAAATTTATTAAAAAAAAAATATAAAAATAAAATTTTTATCTTAAACTTAGATATAAATAGTAAAAAAAGTTTAAAAAAATTTTTGAACAAAATAGAAAAAATTAATTTTACTCATTTAATTAATTGTATTATACCAAAAATATACAATGTAGATTATTTAGATATTAAAAAAAGTGATTTTGAATATTATTTTTCTGATTTATTTTACAATATTATTAAAATTATAAATACTGTCTCTAAAATATTTATCAAAAATAAGAATGGTAATATAATTGATATATCAACAGTTTACTTAAGAATTCCTGAAAAAAATCTCCTTCCATATATAACTTACAAAGGTGCAATGTATCATTTTATAAAATCACTTTCTATTGAACTATCTGGTTATAATATTAGGTCAAATAGCGTAACAGCTGGAGTTACAGATACTCAGCAAATATCTAATATGACAAAAAGACAAAAAATGCTTCTTTCAGCCAAGACTCCATTAAAAAGAATAGCGAACCCAGAAGATATCTCGAATGCAGTAAAATATCTTGTCTCAGAGGAATCTAAATTTATAAATGGTGCAAATATTAATGTTGATGGTGGAATAATTTAAAATGGAAGAAAATTTTGTAGAAATAATTTCAAAATCAAATCAAATTAAAAATATTAAAACTAATGACAGCATTAATATTAAATTTTTTACAAATTCTATTGTTAATCCAATTGATAAAATATTAAAGTATCAATTACATAAAAAAAATTTAAAAACTTTTATAGATTATTATGATTTTGATAATTTAAATTTTAAAAAAAAAAAAGAAAAAAATCATATAGCTATAGTTTTGTGGGAAGTGGAAAATATTTTTCCAAATAAATTTTTAGATTTTGATTTAAAAGATAACAAATTTATAGAGCAAATAATTAAATTAGAGATAGAAAAAATCCAAATTTTCTTTGAGAAAGTAAAAGGTTTTAAAATGATAATTTTTAAAAAATTTAGTAATTATAATTATTTACCAGATTCAATTTACGAAGATAAAATTAATATTATTTGTAATAAAATTAATATTTATCTAGAGGAAATAAGTAAAAAAACTAATAATTTAGTACTTTTTGATGATTTTGACATTTTCAAAAAGCATGGTTTGAATTTTTATTCAAGAAATTTAGAAAGTGCTAAGTTGCCATATTATTCAATTGGATCCCTTTTAGATATTTCATTCAAATTATCATTAATTATATTAAATCATTTTGGTCATTCAAAAAAAGTGTTAGTGGTGGATTGTGATAATACTTTATGGAATGGAATCATTGGAGAAGATGATAATAATAAAATATTTTCATCATCAGATAAGCACTCTGAAAAATTTAAATTTGTTTCTAAAGTTTTGAGTTATTTAAATGACAAAGGAGTAATTTTAGCTATTTGTTCAAAGAATAATTATGAAGATGTAAAAACATTTTTTAAAAAAAAATCAAAATTTCTTATAAATTTTAACAAATTTAATATTACAAAAATAAATTGGAAGTCAAAATCAGAAAATATTTTAAATATTTCAAAAGAATTAAATTTAGGAACTAGTTCATTTGTATTTTTAGATGACTCTGACTTTGAAATTTCAGAGGTTCAAAATTACATAAAAGACATTGATTGCATAAAAGTCCCAAAGGATTTGAATAACTATAAAAAAGAATTATTAAATCTCTGTAAATTATTTAATAAAAATGAAAATTTAACAAATGAAGATAAATTGAGGAATGAATTTTATACACAAGAAAATAAGCGTTTAGAAATTAAAAAAACATTTTCTTATGAAAAATATTTAAAATCACTAAATTTAGAGATGAATTTTGGTTTAGCAGAAAAATTTAATTTGGAAAGATTAGCTCAACTAACGCAAAAAACTAATCAATTTAATCTTACATTGGAGAGACAAACATTAAGTGAAATTCAAAATAAAAGTAATAATAAAAATTGTAAAATTTATGCTTTTTCCTTGAAGGATAAATTTGGTGAATATGGAACAGTGGGTTTAATGGACTTATCATTAAGTAATAAAAAAAAATTAGTGATTAAAAATTTTTTAATGAGCTGTAGAGTAATGGGACGAGAAGTCGAGAATACTTTTTTAAAAGAAGTAATTCATAAATTTGGAAAAATGAATTTCAAATCTATAGAAGGAATTTTTATTAAAGGACCTAAAAATAGTATTGTTGAAAGTTTTTATAGTCAAAATGGTTTTAAGACTATAAAAAAGGATAAAAATAAAAAAATCTTTTTAGTAAAAATATCTGATTATTTAAAAAGTAATAAAAAAAATGGTCCTATTAAAATAAATTATGCAAAATGAAATAAAAAAAATATTTTCTAAAATTGTTGGTATTAATATTTCTAAAATTAAATCCAATACATCCCCAGAAAATACAAAAAAGTGGGATTCTCTTGCTCATATGAATTTGGTAATGGCTTTTGAAAAAGAGTTTAAAATAAAATTCACTGATGAGGAAATTAATGAAATGCTTAATTATGAGTTAATTGAAGAGATAATTACTAATAAAAAATGAGGAGTATCAAATTTTGTTATTTAAAAAAAAAGGACAAGCTTTTAGTATTTAAATGGCGAAATAGTTATTTTGTTAATAGATTTTTGTTAAAAAAAAAAATCAATCTTAATGAGCACAATCATTGGTTTTTAGAAAAGTTAAAAAAAAATAATTCTTTAGCTTGGATTATTTTTTTTAATAAAGAAAAAATAGGTTTGGTACAGCTTGAAAAGTTAAAAAATAAAACATGCAATGCAGGTTTTTATATTAGTAAAAAAAAATATTCATATTTAACATTTTTAATAATTAACTTGCTTCACTATAAAGTTTTTATTGAGCTTGGTTATAAATTCATTGAAAGTTACATAAACATAAAAAATAAAAAAATAAGAAAATTAAATAAAATGTCAGGTTACAAAGAAGGAAAAAAAAAAAGTAGAGATTTTATTAATACAAGATTAACATATTCAAAATGGTTAAAAAGTTTAGGTTATAAATATTTGAAAGGAAATTATGGAAATATATGACGAAAAAACGCCTGCTCATATTTTAAGAGGTTTGTATGCTACACCAATAATATGTGAATTAAGTAAGTTAGGAATATTCACAAAAGCTTCAAAAAAAATAAATTTAAGTAATAAATCTAAAATTAAAAATAATTTTGTTTTAAATCTCTGTCTTGATTATCTTTCTAATATTGGAATAGTTATAAAAAAATCTAAAAATTACGAGCTTTCTGAAATGGGATATGAGATTTTCAGAAGATCAAATTCTTTTTTTGTACCACATTCATATCGTGAGGTAATTTTAAATCTAGGAAAAATCCTTCAAAATAAAAAAAAATTAAATTCGTGTAAAGTAGATAGGAATGAAAATATTTTAGGTAGTGGTTTGACACATCTAAGATATTTTTTTCAACCAATAAATTATTGTAATTCTAAAATTGATTATGACTCATTAATAGATTTGGGTTGTGGAAATGGTCACTTTATAAATGAGGTATTAAAACGAAAAAAAAAATTAAAAGTTGTTGGCATAGATTTATCCGAAGACTCTGTAAAAACATGTAGTAAAAATATCTCAAAATTTATAACTAAAGATAAATTTAAAGTTTTTAAGGGAGACATTTCGAAAGTAAAATTTTGGAAAAACAAAACATCAAATTTTTTGAAAGGAACTCAACCTTTGATTTCCTTATGGTTTATGCTTCATGAGATTTCAAATCATAAAGTAAAAAATTTAAAACAATTCTTAAATCAAGTTTATAAAAATTTTCCAAGCTCATCTTTGGTTATCGGCGAAATTGTTAGATTAGAAGATAAAATTTTAAATGAGATTTATAATAAAAGTTTAATGCCAGAATATCTTTTTTTTCATAAAATTTCAGGTCAGGGCATAATGTCTTGGAAAGAGTACAAAGCATTATTAATTGACAGCCCATACACTCTGGAATATAAATGGCTATTTGATAATGCTAATAAATCAAAAGTTCCATCAGCATTTGTTTGGATATTAAAACCTAAAAAAAATTATGCATGAAAAAAATTTAAATAATTTGTTTGAAGATGTAATTAAAAAGTTAAAAAAAAGTAATAGCATCCAAAAAACTGTAAAAGTAAATGACAATACTATTGTTAATGGACCATTATCTCCATTTGATTCAGTTTCTTTTATAGAATTAACTACTTTTCTCGAGGAAGAAATTGAAAAGTTAAATAAAAAAAGTTTTCATATTATTTTAAATGAAATACCACAATTTAAAAAAGGCCTTGGTACAATCAAAATTAAAGATTTAAAAAAATATATTCTAAAGAAAAACAAAAAATAATTTTTTATTTATGGATATAATTTGTATTACAGGTGATACTGGAAGCATAGCATCAGCTTTAATTGAACATTTATTAAAAAAAAAAAAATATAAAATTTATGGATGTTCTAGATCAAAAACTAAAATAATTAATAAAAATTATAATCATAAGATTATTGATACAACTAATCAAAACAAAATAAAAAGGTGGTTTGACGAAGTTTTTAAAATTGAAAAAAAAATAGATATATTGTTGTGTTTGTCAGGCACAACTTCTGGTGGGAATTTAGTTTATAATTTCACAACTGATGAATTTAATGCAAATATTATCTCAACTATCAAGAGCACATTTGTTTGTAACAAAGAAGTATTAAAATATTTAATTAAAAGTAAAGGCGGGTCTATAATAAATATTTCATCTATAGCAGAGAAAAAAAATTTGATAGGATCATCTATTTATTCTTCAGCAAAATCAGCAATTTCAAAATTTACAAAAATTTTGGCGAAAGAAAATATTAATTTCAATATAAATGCAAACGTAATCTTGCCAATGTATATAGAAAACAAAGAAACAAAAAAAAGGAGTAATATTTGGAAGAAAAAAATTATTTCAATGCAAGACACAAAGAGATTTGGAGAAATAAATTCTTTTGTAAACCTTGTTTGTTTTTTATCTGATAAAAAAAATAGATTAATTACAGGACAAGAAATTTCTATTGGTACTGTTATATGATAAATGCTTCTGGCATAATAGGCACAGGTGCTTACCTGCCATCAAAAAAATTAAATAATTTAGAACTAGGGAAAATTTGTAAAGTTTCACCAAAAGAAATATTAAAAAAAACTGGTATAAAATTTAGAAGAATTGCACAAGAAAATGAAACAGCATCTTCTATGGGATATAATGCTTCTATTCAGGCAATCAAGAATTCTAAAATTAATAAGTCCGATATTGATATGGTTATTTGCTGTTCATTTAGTGGAGAATATATATATCCAGCATTAGCATGTAAGATTTCTCAACTTTTAAATTTAAATGAGCCCGGTTGTTTTGATGTAATGGCAAATTGTACAGGTTTCCAAACAGGATTAGATATTGCTTTTGAAAAAATTAAAACTTCAAATCATATTGACAAAATTCTAGTAGTAGCAGTTGCGATGCAATCTAGATATATTGACTGGAGAGATAAAAATAGTGCAATATATTTTGGTGATGGAGCATCTGCTGCAATTATATCTAAAGTTAGTAAAAATTTTGGACATTTAGGTTCTTCATTAATTAGTAATACTAAGGTGTATGATGCAGTAAGAATGCGAGGTGGAGGATCTAGCTTTGTAACATCTAATTATTTAAAAAAAAAAAATAATCAAAAATATGAAATAAGTGGTTTGGAAGTTTGGAAACAAGTAGTAACAAATCAGCCAAAGAACATTCGATTAGCGCTAAAGAATGCTAGATTAAAATCAACAGACATTGATTATTTTATCTTTCACCAAGCAAATTATAATTTAATTAAATTTTTGATGCATAGGTTAGAGATACCAATCAATAAAACTTTTATTACAGCAAATAAATATGGCAATACAGCTGATGCCTCTATAGGCATCACTCTACACGAAGCAGTTAAAAAAAAAAAAATTAAAAAAAATGATATAGTTTTAATAAGCGGAGTAGGTGCAGGATTTATTTTTGGAACTACAATAGTGAAGTGGTCTTACTAAATAAGTATTATGAAAATTAACAACATTACAATTTCAAACAAAAATCCATTTATAGTTGCTGAAATTTCTGGGAATCATGCAGGTAAATATAGCTTATTAAAAAAAACAATATTAGCTGCAATCAAAAGTGGAGCTGATGCAGTTAAATTACAGTCATATTCTCCAGATGATTTAACATTAAATTCATATAAGAAAGACTTCTTGGTAAAAGGTGCAAAGAATAAATGGAACAAAAAATACTTGTATAATCTTTATGAACAAGGACAAACCCCACTAAATTGGTTAAAAAAAATTTTTAAATATTGTAGAAACAAAAAAATAATATGTTTTGCCTCTCCTTTCAGCATATCTTCAGTAAAAGAATTAGAAAAACTTAATTGTCCTATTTATAAAGTTGCGTCATTAGAGATCACAAATATACCCTTATTAAAAGAGATTTCAAAAACGAATAAACCAGTTATAATTTCTACTGGTGGAGCAACTTTAAAAGAAATTACAGATGCACTTAAATATTTTAAAAAAAATAAAAATATTGCTCTTTTAAAATGCACAGTTAATTATCCCGCTGATTTAAATGAATTAAATTTGAATACTTTAATAGATTTAAAAAGTAAGTTTAAAAATATAGAGATTGGATATTCAGATCATACCGTAGGAGATATTGCTGCTGTTAGTGCTGTATCATTAGGTGCGTCAATAATTGAAAAACATTTTACGTATAGTAAAAAAATTAATTCTATAGATAATTTTTTTTCATCAGATCCTAAAGAATTAAGAATTTTAATTAAAAATTGCCAACAAGCAGCAAAAACAACTGGTAAAATATTTTATGGCCCATCAATTACTGAAAAAAACTCAATTAAATATAGAAGATCAATATATGTAAGCAAAGGAATAAAAAAGTTTGAAAAAATAACTAAAAATAATATTAAATTAGTTAGACCAGGTTTTAGTCTTGAACCCAAATACTATTACAAAATACTTGGTAAATTTGCTAAAAAAAAATTTAATATTGGAGATAGAATAAGTTTAAAAAATTTAAAATAATTTATGAAAGATAAAAATCAAAAATTATACAACGAAGCGAGAAAAATTATACCAAATGGCACGATGCTTTTTTCAAAAAAACCAGAAATATATCTTCCAGGTAAATGGCCAACTTATTATTCTAAAGCAAAAAAAGCTTATGTTTGGGATTTAGAAAAAAAAAGATATTTAGATATGTATTTTGGTGTAGGGCAGAATACTCTTGGCTACGCAAATTTTGAAGTTGATACTGAAGTAAACAAATCAAATAAAAATGGAAATATGTGTTCTTTAAATTCAGAACAAGATGTGAAATTGGCAAAAAAGCTTATCAAAATTCATCCGTGGGCAGGATTTGCAAGGTTTGCTAAATCAGGAGGTGAGGCAAATGCAGTTTCTATAAGGTATGCAAGAGCGATATCTAAAAAGGATAAAATAGCAATTTGTGGATATCATGGATGGCATGATTGGTATTTAGCAGCAAATTTAAAATCAAAAAAAAAATTAAATGATCATCATATTCAAGAGTTAAAAGTTGATGGAGTTCCCAAAGCATTAAAAAATACTGTTCATCCTTTTAGAATGAATAACTTTAATGATTTAAAAAAAATTAAAAAAATAAAAGGTCTAGGTGTAATTAAAATGGAGGTCTACAGAGAGAAAAAACCAAATATTAAATTTTTAAAAGATATAAGAAAGCATTGTAACAAGAATAATATTGTACTTATCTTTGATGAATGCACATCTGGTTTTAGAGAAACATTTGGTGGCATACACAAAAAATATAAAATTTATCCGGATTTATTAATGCTTGGTAAAGCAATGGGTAACGGTTACCCTATAACATCAATTTTAGGAAGAAAAAAATTTATTAATATGGTGTCAAATTGTTTTGTAAGCAGCACTTTTTGGACTGAAAAATCAGGAGCTGTAGCCGCTCTAAAGACAATAGAAATAATGCAAAGAGATAAGACTTATAAAAAAATTAAAAATATTGGACAAAAAATTAAAAAAATTTGGCAACAATTGTCAACTAAACATCAATTAAAAATTAAAATTTATGGTTTAGACTCCATTCCTTGTTTTCAATTTTTATATAAAAATCATTTAGCATATAAAACTTTTTTAACTCAAGAAATGCTTAAAAATAGAATTTTAGCAACTACTCAAATTTATATTTCTATTGCCCATGAACAAAAACATTTGCAAAATTATAAAAATAAACTTGATAATATATTTAAATCAATCTCAGAATTTGAAAAAAAGAATATACCAGTAAATAGATTTTTAGAATCTAAAATTTCTGAAGTAGGATTTAAAAGATATACAAATTAAATGAAAAAAAGCAGATTACTAATTATACCTGCTAGATCTGGTTCAAAAAGAATTAAAAATAAAAATATTAAATTATTTAATGGTAAACCAATTATTTCTTATCCAATAAAAGAATCCATAAAATCAAAGTTATTTAATAAAATCCATGTATCAACAGACTCAAATAAGATTGCCAATATTTCAAAAAAATACGGAGCTAGCATTGATTTTTTGAGACCAAAAAAATTATCAGATGATAATGTGTCCTTATTTCAGGTAATTAAATATGTTGTAAGAAATTATGAGCAATCAGGTTTAAAATTCGATGAAATTTGGTGTATTCTGCCTTCATCACCGTTGTTAATTTCAAATGATTTAAAAATATTTGCAAAGTATTATAATAAAATTAACCCCCTGATTGTTGCCTCACCTTACCCTTCACCATTGAATTGGAGTTTTGAAATAAAAAACGGTTTCTTAAAAAATTATAATAAAAAAATGAGAGATACTAAATTAAGTAAAAAAAATTTTTTTTATGACTCTGGTCAAGTTTATTGTTTTAATCGTGCTTATTTAAATAAAAAAGATTTTAGTTTTAAAGATAAAATATCAGTTTATCCCTTACCTTTAGAGAAATCAGTTGATATAGACAATATTGAGGACTGGAATTTTGCTGAGGTTCTGTTTAACGGATTAAAGAAAATTAAAAAACGGAATTAAAGTTAACTATTTATGCAAATAACTGGAGAAAATATAAAATTAAAAACTTTAAAATTAACCGAAATAAATCAAAGATACTTAAATTGGTTTAAAGATCCAAATGTAAAAAAATATATTAGTTATACCCCAAAAAATCTTAGTGATTTAAAAAAAAATACACGCCAAATTATAAAAGAAAAAAACTCATTTTTCTTTGGGATTTTTTATAAGTCTAAACATATAGGAAATTTAAAAATACATAACATCGATTATCAAAATTTTTCTGCTTCATTAGGTATTTTGATTGGAGAAAAAAATATTAGAAACAAAGGCTTTGGAAAAAAGACAATTAGTTTAATTAAAAGATGGCTTTTAGAAAAAAAAATTTATTTTATAGAACTGGGCGTCCATAAATCTAACAAACCTGCAATTAAACTTTATAAGTCTTGCAAATTTAAAATAATAAAAACAAGTAGAGATTTTTATATTATGAAATGTATTAACTTTCATTCAAAACTTGTACTGGGAACAGCTCAATTTAGAAGCAGATATGGAGTAACAAATAAAAATAGAACTTTGATGAAATCAACTGAGGTTAAAAAAGTTATTTCATTTATGGATAAAGAAACTGATATTAAACAGATTGATACAGCAATTAATTATAATCTATCTTCAAAAGATATTAAAAATTTAAGCAGAAAAATTTTACTTAATAATAAAGTACACACTGAAGATAATTTAACTTATAAAAAATTAAAAAAAATTTTCAAGAGAAAGAATAAACAAATTAACAATATAGTATTTATACATGATGGCCAGAATGTTCTTTCTAAAAAAGGAATGAAACTCCTATTTAATTTGAAAAAACTTAAAAAAGAAAAGTTAATTAACAAAGTTGGATTATCAATTCATAATTTTAAAACACTTACTAAAATTCTGGACTCAATTTCTTTTGATGCAATTCAACTACCATTCAATCTAGTTGATAGACGTGCTAAAAAATTCTTTAAAAAACTAAAAAAAAAAAATATTGAAATTCAAATAAGATCTATTTTTTTACAAGGTTCGTTGCTATCCAAAATCAAAACAAATAAAAAACTTTCATCGCTGTATGATAGTTTTGATCAAATATCAGAAAGAAATCATTTAAAAAAAATAAAGTTTGCCTTGGCGTTTGTTTTAAATGAAAAATGTATTGATAAAATAATATTTGGAGTAAGAAATTTTAAAGAATTTAAACAATTAAATTCAGTTAACAGCTTAGATTGTAAATTAAATAAAATTGAAAAATTAAAATCTAACGATGAGCAAATAATTGACCCTCTTAAATGGTCTGAACTAATACTGGAAAAGAGAAAAGATCAATTTAAGCATATTTAGTTTTAAATTTTTTTAATTAAATAAGAAATTTTTATTTTTTTTTGAATAAGAAAAAATTTTTATACATTTTTTTAAAAAATCAATACATCCAAGGGGAAACTTTCCAATTGCCGTTTCTGCAGCCAAAACTAATCCTGAAGCTCCATCGGCTAAAGAGTTGTATATATCGTTACTTTCAGCCCTAGTAGGATTTTTTACATTAACCATTGTTTCCAACAAGTTCGTTGCAATAAATAACTCTCTTTTTTGTTTTAAACATTCTTTGGTGAGAATTTTTTGTGCTAACGGAATTTTTTCAATTGGAATATATCTAGATAAATCACCTCTATCAATCAAAATTGTATCAGATGCTGATATTATTTTTTTTCTATTAATAAAACCTTTTTTGGTTTCAATCTTAGAAATTAATTTATCAGATTTATTCAAATATTCCCTAATTATATTTATTGAATTTATATCATTAGCAAATGAAAGAGCAAAATTTTTAATATTATATTTTTTTGCTATTTTTAGAGCCCGTTCATCTTTTTCTGTAAGAGGTAAAAGTTTAATATCTTTATTAACAACATGTACACCTTTGTTATTTTCGATTAACCCATCCTCAATAACTACTGCTTTAGCCAAACTTTGATTTGAGGACAAAATTTTAACTTTTAAGTTTTCAAAACCAATTAAAATTTCTGTGCCTTTTGTAAAGTTTTTTAGATTTAATTTAGGATAAAGATTAATATTATTTTTTATATCAATTAACTTGCTATAATTTGAAATATTTACTTTCTGTCCTATTTTATAAAACTTCTTTTTAATCCCATAAGTTCTAATTTGAGCTCCTTCTGTATCTATACAAATTGGAGATATTTTTTCTTTTTTTAATTTTTTGAGTATTTTTGGTAAATCCTTAATACTAGTGTGTGATAAGTTAATTCTAAAAAGATCAATTTTTTTTTTTCTTAATTTACGTAATATACTCGGCCTCATTGTTGAAGGGCCTAATGTTATAATTATTTTTTTATTCATTTTGTTGGAGTTTACATATAAAATTAATACAAATTGCTTTTGGTATAAACTATTATTATTAATTTTAAAGTAATAACTTATAAATTATGAGTATATCTATGTTAAATAGATTATCAGACAGATGGAGTAGCTCTGGTATTGAAAGAGGCGATACAATATTATTGCACTCAGATATCAGAAGATTGTTATATGATTTTAAATCAAATGGCATAAAATTAGATCTAAAATTAATAATTGATAGTTTTTTAAATTGTATTGGAAAAAAAGGAACTTTAATTATTCCATTGTTTAACTTTGGTTTTACTAAGGGAGAGACTTTTGATATTAATTCAACACCTTCTAAAATGGGTGTATTAACAGAATTTTTTAGAAAAAATTATAATATAATTAGAACAGGCCATCCAATCTACTCTTTTGGCGTTGTCGGTAGCAAAAATAATAAATTTTTAGATTTAGATAATTATAGTGGATATGGAGAAGATTCACCATTTGGAGTTTTAAAAGATGTTAAAGGAAAAATAGCAATTTTAGATCTAGATGATCAGCACTCAATGACTTTTTATCACTACATTGAGGAAATAAATAATGTAAAATATAGATATTTCAAAAAATTTTCAGGAAATTATATCGATAAGAATCAACAGAAAATAAAAAAAACATATAGCCTTTTTGTTAGAAAAATTGATCAAGGAGTAAAAACTTTTGTTAACCCTGCTGGTGAATTACTGTGGAAAGAGGGCTTATATAAAGGAGATAAACCTCGTGTCAATACAGGTTTAAGAACTATAAAAAGTAATGAATTATTTGAATTTATTTCAGATATTATAAAATCAGGTCGAGCAGAAAATATTTTGTATAAGAAAAAAATTTAGACTAAAATTCTCTTATATTTCTCATTTTCTATTTTTGTCGCACCAACTTTGTTTTCTGGCAACATTTTACTCAATAGACAATCAGATTTTTTGTTTTTCTTGATTAAATATCTAAGTGAAATTCTAAAATCCTCTTTTTCTGAGTTACTAGGCGCTGTTCCATGCAACGTATTGCTAGTCCAAAAATAAACTGACCCAGTTTCACCAATTAACATCTCTTTATCAAATGTTTTAAAATCATTATTATCAGCACTGTATTCTAGATAGTCTTTTTTTGGATAGTCTTTTATATAATGTGGAAAAGATGTATGACCAAATATGTGACTTTTTTTTATAATATTCAGTGGAGACATATTTTTATCAACAGCATTTAGATACACATACATTGTAATAAAATGGTTATCTTGTTCTTCCCAATCAATAGAGTCCATATGATAATCTATTCCTCTAAAGTAGGTCACATCTCTATACTTTTTTTTTATGTATGGATTAAAATTAGATATAAGAGAGTTTTTATTTATTTTTTTTAAATAATCTGGCATCCATTTAAGAGGAACTGCAACAACAAACTTTGAAAGCATTATTTCATAATTTACTCCTAATATTAAATTTAAAGTCTCTATAATTTTAGGATTTTTTTCTATAAAATCTAAATCACATGTATCAACAAGATTTTCTATTCCTTTACCTGGGTTTGTTTTTTTTAATTTAGGATTATTTTTAAATTCTTCTCTAAAATTTTCCTCAGATTGAAATAGATCTTGATTCCATTGTCGATTGTTTTTTAATTTTAAGTATAGATTTCTACACTTACTTTTATCTAATAAGTTTTCATAATGAATAAAACCATTGGATTTAAATGAGTTTATTTTATCTTTCATAAGTAGTTTTTAATCTATATTTTTTTTTTTATTAAGTAAATTATATAGTTGAGCAAAAACAAATCATTGATAAATTAAGTTTTAAATAATTATGAAAAATTTATATAATAAAAAAAAAGTTGCAATTGTTACAGGCGCGAGTAAAGGAGTAGGGTTTGGAATACTTGAAAATCTTGCAAGATCCGGTTTAAATGTGGTAGGGGTTTCAAGAAATAAAAAAAATCTTTTAAGAGCACAAAATTTAATTTTTAAAAATCATGGTGTAAAAATTAATATTTTGAGAGCAGATGTTTCAGATTTAAGCTCACCAAAAAAAATAATTAATAAATGTCTAAAAAAATGGGGAAGAATTGATGTTTTAGTTAACAACACCGGTGGTCCACCACCTTTAAACATCTCTCAAACTGAAAATAAAGATTGGGATAAAGCTTATAAAAATAATTTAATGAGCGTGGTAAATTTTACTAAATATGTCATTCCAACAATGAAAAAAAATAAATGGGGTAGAATATTAACTATATCTTCAACTGTAGCTAAGGAACCTCCACCAAGCATGGTTCTTTCAGCTTCAATGAGAGCTGGCGTAACAGCATTTAACAAGGCTGTTTCAATAGATTTGGCCAAATATAACATTAATTGTAATGTCTTATGTCTTGGAGGTGTTTTAACAGAGAGATTAATTTCATTAATAAAATTAGGAGCTAAAAAAAAGAGAATTAATTTAAAAAAAGAAATTAAGAATATCGAGAATATAATTCCTGCAAAAAGAATAGCTTCTATTCATGAGATAGCTAATACAGCAGCTTTTTTACTTTCCGAGGAAAATACTTATATTACTGGTCAAAGTATATCAATCGATGGTGGTCTTTCAAAGTCAATATAAATTATTGAACTAATTTTTCTTTTTTTAGAATTTTATATATTTTTAAAACTTCTCTGTTATTGAGCTTAATTAATTTTGAAATTTGAAATATGTCATTTTTACCGTCTGCATATTGTAAAAAATTCATTAATCTTCTACTAAAAATATTTAAATTTTTTGTAGATAGATTCGAGTATAATCCTCTTTTACCCATTTGAGGTTCACATAAAATTTTATTAATTGGTATAATTTTATTAATGAGAATTTTTATTGCATTTTTGGCTACTTTAAATCCTCCATAAATTCCTGATTTAGTTACCAACCTAAAATCATCCAACGAAGTATGATATTCAGGATATTCACCATACTTCGTCCTAAATATTGAGGCAATTGGTAGATCAATGCCTGGTGAATTATATTGCCTTTCATCTGAACCTCTTTTTAAAAAAGAGTAAGTTTTAAATTTTATTTTTAATTTTTTAAAACTCTCGACTAATGCTAAATCGGATAAAGTATTTTCATATTTTGAAAACATGCATGAATATTGTCTATCATCCCCAATACAACTAAGATTATAGCCACCGATTAAATTTTCTTTAAGATAATTTAGTTGTTTACTCAAAAAAGTAATTGAACCAATGGTCTCTGGTATAAAAATGAACCTAAGGGATTTATTTAGACTTTTGAACTTCAAAAAATATTTTATCAAAGACATTGATACGATAGGCCCAGATAATTCGTTATTTGCCATAGAAGGATGACAAATATAAGTACTTATTAATATTTCTTGTTTAGATTTTCCTTTAATTAAAAGTTCTCCATAAGTGAGTTTCCCTTTTTTGTTTAAAGTTGAATTTATAACCACTTTAAATTTATCTTCATCTTTATATTTATTGAGAAATTCTCTTTTTTTTTTATGCGCCAAACAAAAACCCCAATATTTTTTATAATAAGACGTAATATATGGTATTGCATTTGGTTCTTTTGGAATTGAATGAATTTTTTCAAATAATTTTTTTTTCGTTAATATTCTGTTTATTGGAGTTGAGTAACCAACAACATGTAAATTATTTTCTTTAAAATCTATTATTTTTTTACCAAATTTATCAATTACGTACGCAGATTTGATATTCCATTCAGGTGGAATTTTCCAATCAAAAACTTGAGTACCGGACTTTACGCTGTGAATTTTAAGTTTTGGGAATTCTTTTTTAATTATCTTAAGTGTTTCATTTATACCGCTTCCCGTAATACTTCTATTAAGAGGAAAAAGTTTTTTTTTTGCAAGATTATAAAAATAATTTGTAAACAATTTATTTGATTTTGATAAGTTTATATAATTTTTCAGCCATCCTAAAATCTTCAGGTGTATCTATATCTATAGCTTCGTCTCTATCAAGCTCGACTCCAACAGTATTTTGCCATTTAGATGATAATTCTTTTTTAAATTTTTTAACATCAAACCAATAGCATTGGCCAGCATCGTGATAATACTCAACTAAATCTTGACTTCTAAATTTCAAATATTTTTTGTCTCTAAAAAATATTTCACCTCTATTGTTTTTTTTTAACGCTCTCTGAATTGGAACATCAAATTTTAAAATTGTCATTACTCTTGTATAATTTGAACTTATTAATTTTTCATAACACTTCTTTAGAGTTGATACTTTGAGTAATGGTGCAGTTGCATAAAGATAGCACATAATATCCACTTCAATATTATTTCTTTTATTAAAATTGAAATAGTGTCTAATTACCTGTAAATCATTTGCATAATCATTTGCTAATTTTTTTGGTCTTAAGAACGGGACTTTTGCACCAAATTTTTTTGCAATTTTTGCGATTTTTTCACTATCGGTGCTGACAATTATTTCGTCAAAAAGTCTACTCTTTATTGCTGTATTAATAGAATAACTTATTAAAGGTTTTCCATTAAACATTTTTATATTTTTATTCTTTATTCTTTTAGACCCTCCTCTAGCAGGGATAACGCATACTTTGTATTTATTTTTCATTTTTGTTAAATAATTCACTTGTTTCATATAAGTGTCCTAATTGAATAGGAATAATTTTGTTCCATCTTTTGTCATTATTTAAAATAGCTGATTTAAATATCATACACAATCTTCTCAAAACCTCGATCTGAGATAATTCATAAAAGCGATTTACTACATTTTCATCTAAACATGAAAATCTTATCATTATTTTTTTATACTCATCACCAATTAAATGAGGGCTTATCTTTCTGTTGTATATCAATGTTTGTTTACATATTTTTAAACCAGCATATGCAATTGAAATACCAGATGGCATTAAAAGGCATGCTTCCCAGTCTAAAATACCTTTTAATTTTTCATTTCTTATTATTAAATTATGTGGATGTAAATCATTATGTATTAGTTGTTTAGGACCAAAATCTGATTTAAAACTTTTTAGTTTATTCCAACAATTTAAGAAATATTTCCAATGTTTATTTAACAGTAATGAATATGTTTTTCCAAAGTACTTATCTAATTTGTTATTATTTTTATTCATAAAAATTATTATTTTAAAATCTTGTTTTGAAAAATACTTATGTTCAATTAATTTTTTTTTTGGATATTTGTTTAGAATTTTCGACAATTTTCCAATTATTTTTGAGGTATCTTGAAATTGTTTTATTGAACCTGAAAAAGTTTTACCTTCTATATATTCTACTAATCTCCAATTTTTTTTATTTTTTTGTAAAGTAAATTTGTTTTTATTTGTTCTAATTGGTTTTTGAATAGGAAGCTTCTTTGATTTTAGCCAATCCATTATATTAGCTATTTTTTCTAAAGATTTTTTATCTCTATTAATATATTTTTTAAGAACATAGTTTTTATTTTTGTAATTAAAATAATAATTATTAGAACTTATACCAAGTGCATCTATTTTTTTTATTTTTGATATTTTATTTATATTAAATATTTTAAAAAAAGAATTTAGTATATTTAAAATTTCCTTTTTTTCATCATTAATAATAATTTTATTTTTTCTAATAGAGTTTTTTGAGAATAAATCGGATTTAAATTTTAAATTCACTTAACTTATATCCTTAATTGTGTTTTTATTATAATAACCTTTTTGGTAAGAATCTTTTACAAGTAATTTAAAATAAGGGTATATATCAGGAATATTTTTCCTAACCATCGGAAGAATAAATTTATTGATTTCATCTATATATTTTATTCTTATTTTTTCATTTGGATTTAATCCAATAATAAATAAGTTATCTAATTTATCTAAAATTTTTACAATTTTTACATCATCAGAATAAGTGTTAATTTTTTTATAATATTTTTTTTTATAATTATGATTCCATTGTAGTCTTCTATTTACCTTTAATATTGAAACTTTCTTGTAAAAATCTTCATCAAATATATTACATAAAAATTTCTTTGATAATTTTGTTACCTCTAAAATGTTATGATTGAGAGCTAATACAATTAATCTAATATCAATCTTTTTTTTATGCATCAAAACCATATTTGTTACTCTAAGTGGATGAGAAAAATATAAATCATTATTTCCATGTTTATATTTTAATTTTCTAGCAAAATTAAAAGCCAAATTTATTTTCTTCTTTTCCTCTTTTTTTTTGAATTTTAAAATTAATTTTTTCCAATCTTTAAGTGCCTTTTTGTCAAATTTTTCTAAAGCATTAATTCGTCTTAATCTTTCATTTCGGAAAGTTAGTAAATTTTGACTTAATAATTTCATTTTTTATATTAACTTAATAGATTGTTTTTATATTTTTTATCCAATCAAATTTGTCTTTTTCAAAGTTTTTATTTAATAGATATATTTTTTTAATCCCTTTAATATTACATGAAATTTCTTCCCTTATAAGACCTGAAAGATTAATTGGTGCCACTTCTCTCTCAATTAAATAAATTGGTTTAGAGGATGAAATCGCCCACCCAAGTGTACTTTGATAGCTAGAAAGATAAATTTCATCAAAAAATTCTCTGATAAATCGAAAATCAATATTTCTTATTATATTTAAATTTTTATATTTTATTTTTAGATCATCAAAATCATAATTTTGCATATATCTATTTGTTGGATAAAGTTTAAGAAAGACATTTTTATTAACATTATTTTCACACAAATATTTAACAATTTCTCTAGTGTTTTTATAATAATCAAGATCTGTACCGATATAAGGACCAGATATAAAATTATTTTTTTCAATATCAGCAACAAAAAGTAATGATTTTTTATTATTTTTTAATTTTAAAAATTTCTGAATTAAATATTTTTTAAGTTTTGTAAAGTTTTGAGTCCATTGTTTATAAGAAAAACCAGATATTAAAACTTTTTGATGAGATAAATCTTTTTCGTATAATAAAGATTTTTTCCAAGAATAAATTCCTATATTTGCAATATTCATTGGATTAAAATTTATTCTATATTTTAAGGCTTTTCCTAAACCCTGGACAACACCATGCTCAAAAAGAACAATTTTTATATTTTTAATTCTTTTAATGAACAATAAATATAAAACTGGTATTTCGCTAAAAAAATAATTTGAAAAAAATAAATGATCATTATCAAATTCCTTAAATTTTTTATCAAATGATTGATTAATATATAAAAAGTTTTTTTTTATTTTTATAGTTTTATGAATAATTTTTTTTAGAGTCGTCTCTAAAACTAGATTAAATTTATTATTATGTTTTACATTTGTATAGTTAGAAAAAAAACTTTCAAATTGATCTTTAAGGTGTTCCTTATGCTCAGAAAAAAAATTATCTACTTCTTGTTGATCTGGTTCATTTAATGAAATTTGTGGCAATTTTAAAATCTTGAACTCATAACCTTGATTTAAAAAATTTGCAAAGGAACATTCAATAGTATCCGTTGGCTCATATATCACTATTTGTTTTATTTTTTTTTTGTAAAAGATTTTTATTTTATTAAAAATATTTTTATCATTTAACTTTGAAAAAATTTTAAAAAGCATTGAGCTTAAATTGTTATTTAGTAGAGATAATAATTTTTCATTAAATTCCATTTTACTTTCTTTAACTTCTAAATGTTTTCGAATCATTATTTTTTTATTTTGTTCAAATTTAAGAACTTTAATATCTGGAAAAAAGTTTTTTGCTATAATTGCATAAATATTTGCAAATCTTGAATAATATAAAATATTTTTTGAGTTTATACTTTCGTCCTCATCTGGATTACCAACAACTATTATTTCATTTTTAAAATTTTCTACAATCTTATTAATAACATAGCATTTATATATCATCACAGATATGTAATGATGATATGCACCAGAGAATAGAAACTTGAAATCAATATAATCTTTCCAATTATTTGTTTCATTTAAATATTGCATCAAGTAATCGTTGAAAGCTGTACAAACTTTTTGTAAATCATTTAATTCTGAGCTATCTATCTTTTCCTCTATTTTAATAAATTTAACTTTGTTTAAATCAAAATAATTAATTAAATATGGAGAGGTTGTTATCCAAGTGACCTGATCTAAAACTTCACTATAAAATTTTTTGCTAAATTCATAAGCCTCAATAGTTTCAATTAAAATATATTTCATTATTTTATAAATATTATTAGTTTAATTTTGATAATAAATTAAATGTCTTGGTAAAATTTTATCAATTTTCTTTATTTTTATTGATCATGATTTATAAGATAAACAAAATTTAATTTCATATAAAGTATTATGTTAAACTATAAAACTATATTGTTAACTGGCGGGACAGGTAGTTTCGGCAAAGCTTTTGTAGAAAGCGCTTTAAAAAAATATCCAAAAATTAAAAAATTGATCGTATTTAGCAGAGATGAACTAAAACAACACGAAATGTCAAAACAAATTGATGTTAAGAAGCATAAATCAATTAGATTTTTTTTAGGAGATGTTAGAGATAGAGAAAGATTGTATCGTGCCCTTAAGAAAGTAGATATAGTAATACATGCTGCAGCACTAAAACAAGTTCCGGCCGCAGAATATAATCCAACTGAATTTATTAAAACAAATGTAATTGGTGCACAGAACTTGATTGAGTCAGCTATTGATAATTCTGTAGAAAAAGTAATTGCTCTTTCAACTGACAAAGCTGCTGCACCGATAAATTTATATGGTGCAACAAAGTTATGTAGTGATAAACTTTTTATTGCAGCAAATAATTATTCAGGAAAGCAAAAAAATATTTTTTCTGTTGTTAGATACGGAAATGTTTGGGGATCAAGAGGTTCTGTAGTTCCTGAATTTTTAAAAATTTCTAAAAATACGAATACTTTTGTGCCAATAACTGATCCTAATATGACTAGATTTTCAATTACATTGCAAAAAGGTGTAGACATGGTTTTATGGTCTATCAAAAATTCTAAAGGAGGAGAAATTTTTGTACCCAAAATTCCATCATATAGAATACTTGATTTAGCAAAATCTATTTGTCCAAAAAATAAAATTAAAATTATTGGAATAAGACCAGGTGAAAAACTTCATGAGGAATTGATAACAAAAAGTGATTCAGAACTTACTGTTGATCTTGGAAATTATTACGCAATTTTACCAAATACTGAGACTTATAAAAATTATTTAAAGAATTCAAAAATAAAAAAAATACAAAAAAATTTTTCTTACAACTCAAAAGATAACAATAAGTATTTATCTGTTGAAGATTTAAGAAAATTTTTAAAAATATCCTAATGAGAAATATTATTCCTTATGGAAGACAGTTTATTGATAAATTTGATATAAATGAAGTAAGTAAAATTCTAAAGAAAGATTTTATTACCCAAGGAGCTGTAGTAGAGCGTTTTGAGAAAAAATTTGCAAACAAGGTTGGTTCTAAATATGCTATAGCTGTTTCAAGTTGTAGTGCAGGATTACACTTGTCATGTCTAATTTATTCAAAAAGAAAATTTAAAAATATTGTTACTTCACCAATTACATTTGCTTCTACAGCAAATGCAATTTTTCATTCGGGAAAGAAACCTATATTTTGTGATATTAATTCTCAAGATGCAAATATAAGTCCTGCTAAACTTAAATTAACTTTAAAAAATAAAAATATTGGCGGGGTTATTCCTGTTCATTTTGCAGGAAATACCTGTGATATGAAAACAATTAAAAATATATGTAAAAAGAAAAATATATTTATAATTGAGGATGCAGCACACGCTTTAGGATCTCAATATGATTGCGGTAGTATGGTCGGAAGCTGTAAATATTCTGATATAACTGTTTTTTCAATGCATCCACTAAAATCTATTACGACTGGAGAGGGTGGTATGATTACTACAAACAGTTGGTCTATTTATAAAAAACTTAAAGCTCTTAGATCGCATGGTATAGAGAAAACTAATAATTCTATGAAGCCATGGTGGTATTCAATGAAATATCCAGGTTTTCATTATAGGATTACAGATTTTCAGTGCGCCCTAGGTATTTCTCAACTAACAAAGTTAAGAACTTTTACTAAAAAAAGAGAGGATATAGCAAGAAGATATATTCATTTATTAAAAAATACAAAAAATATAAATCTGTTAATAAGCAAGATTCCAAAGATAAAGAAAAGTTATCATTTATTTGTTTTGAAAATTGATTTTAAAAAAATTAAATTGACAAAAACCAAATTAATGAATCGGTTAAAAAAAAGGGGAATTGGAACCCAAGTTCATTATATACCGGTTCCAAAGCTAAAATTTTATAAAACTCTTGGATATAATATGAAAAATCTTAAAAATGCTCAGGAATTTTATAATCAAGCTGTTAGTATTCCTATTTTTTTTCAATTAAAAAAAAATTCACAACTCAAAATAATTAAAGAGATAAAAAAAATTATTAAAAGTTGATTTAAAAAAAAAGGAAGAAATGAAATTTATTTGGATAAATACATCAAAAAGTATAAATTAAGTTAAAATATATATAATATGTCAATATTAGTAACTGGTAGTGCCGGATTTATCGGTTTTCACACTTCTATAAAATTAATAAAAAAATACAAGGTTATAGGAATTGATAATTTTAATGATTATTATGATGTCAAATTAAAGAAAGCAAGAATAAAAGAATTAAAAAAAAATAAGAGTAAAAAAAATTTTATTTTTTATAAATTAGATTTGACTAATTTAAATTCTTTAAAATCATTATTTAAAAAACATAAAATTACAAAAATTATTCATTTAGCAGCTCAAGCAGGCGTAAGACATTCTCTAAAAAAACCTGAGGATTATGTTGATAATAATATAATTGCTACTTTTAATCTTTTGGAACTTTCAAAAAAATATAAAATTAAACATCTCGTTTTTGCAAGTACTTCTAGCGTATATGGAAATCAAATAAAAATGCCTTTTATGGAAAGCACATCAGCTTCACACCCAATACAGTTTTATGCTGCTACAAAACGGTCGTGTGAATTAATGTGTCACTCATATAGCCATCTATACAAGATACCAATTACAGTTTTAAGATTTTTTACTGTTTATGGTCCTTGGGGGAGACCAGACATGGCACTGTTTGATTTTACAAAAAAAATTCTTGAAAATAAAAAAATTAATGTTTTTAATTTTGGAAATCATTTAAGAGATTTTACTTATGTTGAAGATGTTGCAGACGGTGTAAGTAAAATTATAAAAAAAAAACCACAAAAAGTGAAATTAAATTTAATTAATAATAATCCTTCAATTAGTGATGCTCCGTTTAAGATTTATAATATTGGTGGAGGAAAACCTGTTAAGTTAATGAATTATATTAGAGAAATTGAAATAAATTTATCACGTAAAGCAAAGATAAATTTTATGAGTCTCCAAAAGGGAGATATAAAATCAACATACTGTTCTACTAAAAAACTAAAAAAAGAAATAAATTACATTCCTAAAACTTCAATAAAAGTTGGGATAAAAAATTTTATTGATTGGTTCAAAGAATATCATAAATAAAGAATGATAAATTTAGACAATGTAAAAAAAATTATTGAGCAAAAAAATTACAAAAAGCTTTATGTAATAGTATCTTTGTTGATTTTGCAAAGCATTATTGAAACTTTGAGTATTGGAATGATTTATCCTTTGCTTAATTTTTTTGCTAATAACCAAACATCAGAAGCACAAGTATATATTCAAAATTTTTTAAACTTAGATTTAAATCATAGTCAAATCGCAACAATCATAGTTTCAATTTTCCTAGCATTTTTTATATTAAAATTTTTGTTACAGATATTTATTGAATGGACAACCTCTACATACTTTAATTACTTAAAGATATTTATTTCAGAAAAAATACTGAAAAAACATTTTTCATTTAAGAATTTAATTAATTCTTCAATCAAAAGTACTACAGAATTTTCAAATTTATCAGTTTTTGAATCTGAGCGTTATGCAAATAAATATATAGGTGGATTTGTTAATATTCTTTCAGAATCTATGACTATCATTTTTTTATCATTTATGTTGTTTATGTTCTCAACAAAATACTCAATAATAATTTTGTTATTTTATTCCTCAATTATATTTTTAATATTTTTTTTAATAAAAAAATATTTGAAAAAAATTTCTTTTAAGAGACTTTTACATCATGAAGTAATAATGAAACTTTCAAAAGAGAGCTTTGAAGGTTTCAAGGAAATATTAATTTATTCTGGAAAAAATAAACTTATTAAAAATTTCAAAAAAAATTCTGTAAAATTAGGTAATATAATAAGAAATGAATCAGTTATTTCTAATTTACCAAGGTTTGCTATTGAACTTCTAACGATAACAATTTTTTCATTAGTAATATTTTACGTTTTTAACTTTTCTAACACAAGTTTTGAGGAAATCGCTCCAACATTAGGATTGTTTGCGTTAGCTGCTTTAAGAATCTATCCTGGTGTAACTAGAATTCTGGCTAATTTACAATCTATAAAAGCAAGTATTGCAACTGAAAGAAGAATTTTAAATTACTTAAATGAAAAAGATTTAAATAGTAATTCTTCAAATATTGAAAAAGAAAGTTTAACAAAAAAGTTATCTTTTGAAAAAAAAATAGAACTGAAAAATGTTTCATACAGGATACAGGAAATTGATATTTTTAAAAATATTAATTTAATTATAAATAAAAATGATTTTATTGGAATATATGGCAGGAGCGGAACAGGAAAAACTACATTATTAAATTTAATCATGGGTTTTGCTGAACCGACGGAAGGCACTATTCTAATTGATGATAAAGTACTTGATAACAAAACGTTTAATAATTGGATAAATAGCATAGGCTATGTTGGTCAAAATAGTTTTCTACTAAATGATACTATTGAAAATAATATAGCTCTATCATCAGATACAATTGATGAATTTAAAATTAAAAAATCTATAGAACAGTCACAATTAAAAAATTTTTTCAGAGGCAATATTAATTTAAAAAGTTTTTTTACCGAGCATGCCTCAAACATTTCAGGAGGAGAAAAGCAGAGGTTTTCAATAGCAAGAGCAATATACAAAGATGTAGATATTTTATTTTTTGATGAACCCACTAGTGCACTAGACGAAAAAACTTCTGAGAGTTTTGTAAACGTTATAAATTCATTTTATAAACAAAAAACGATTTTTATTGTTTCACACAGGATTGAAAATTTAAAAAAATGCGATAAGATTTTCTATTTAGACAATTTAACAGTCTCAGAAAAACTAAATAATGCTTAATTTTAATACTTTTTAATTTGTGATATTTTAAAAATTTAAGATTTTAAAATTTAAAATGAAGGAAAAAATAAATATAAATTTTTTTGATATTGTAATTTTTACAATAAGCCTAATTTTTTTTTTATTAATTTATACAGAAGAAAAAACACAGACTTATAGTAGAGCGGTAATCATTTTTCCAAAGACACCAACTGTTTATATTGAAGCCCCTAGTAAAAATTCAGTTGAGTTTAATTTAGCCCATCCAGATAAATTTTATTTACCAACTTTTGTAAAAAACTTACAAACTCTAGAAGATGACTCTAGAATAGCCAAACTAAATAGTTTTTGTGAAGATAATCAAGTAAAATTATACAATTGGGACAAAAATGTAGGCTACTTAACATTCACAATGGAAACAAATCAAAGTGGAGAAAATATTGATTCCTGCTTTCTAAAATTAAAAAAATATTATGAAAAGGAATGGGATCTACACAAAGAAAAACATATTTTATTTTTAAATGATGGTATTCATTCTTTATCTAAATTTTCTTATTTATGGAGTAAAAATTCAGAAAAACATTTTAAATTAGACGATGCAGTTCATAACAAAAATGGATGCGAAAAATATTATGAACTTCCAAATCAACTAATGCATTTGAAAAAACTGTATTATGATTTTTGTGGAAATTACGTTGATTTAATTCTTTTAGAAAAAGATACGAAAGTAGAAATTCCTATTGATAAAGAAATTTATTTAAAAATAAGCAATGATTTCGAAGAGAAGGGTTTTAGAAACTACTCATTTAATGACGTAATATCTCTTAATATTTATCAAAAACAGTATCCAGATTTAGAAAATTTATTTGATAAAAAAAATATTAATAATGAGTTTAAAAAAATTTTTAACTTAATAAACACTAGAGAATATTTAGAACATTTATTACCCCTCTCAACAAATAAAAATTATTATTTTGATTTAAAAATTAGTAGGAATAACTTTGACTTTAAAAACTTACTATCATTTGAAAAAAATCTTTCAAAAAATATATATAATTTTTATAACTCTGCCTATAAGGATATAATGGATAATACTGAAGATTATATTTATAAATTATTTTTGAATACCAATAAAAAAATTTTTATTTCAGATGTTTATAAAAATAGTACACTAGATATAAAAAAGTCTCCTAATTATGAACTTTCTACATCGAAATCTTTTTATTCACTTCATAAAATTATGTTTAGTTTAATTTCTGCTATATTTGTAGTTTTATTATTAAAGCTATTGTTTAATTATATTAGGATGTATTAAATATGAGTAAAAATAAAACAGTATTAGGTTTAATACCTTGTAGATTAAATTCAAAAAGATTACCACGAAAAGCTTTGTTAAATATTGATGGATTACCTTTAATCGTTCACACTTTCAAAAGAGCGAAATTAAGTAAGAAACTAGATAGAATAATTGTTTGTACTGACTCAGAAGAAATAAAAAAAGTAGTTACAGAACATGGAGGTGAGTCAATAATAACTAAAAGGTCACATAAAAATGGGACAGATAGAATTGCAGAAGTAGCAAAAAAAATTAATTGCGACCTAGTTGTCGATATACAAGGTGATTTTCCGATGCTCGATCCAAAAAATATAGATAAGTTAGTTGATTTTCATAAAAAAAGTAATTTCGATATAATTGTACCCTCGTCACCATTGTTTGATGCTAGTTCTAAAGATGTAGTAAAATTAGTCGTTAATAATAAAAATAAAGTTTTATATTTTTCAAGATCGTCAATACCGTATATTTATAATTCTAAACCAAAATATTACTTGAAACATATGTCAATAATTTCTTTTAGTAGATCATCTTTGCTGAAGTATAGTAATTTAAAACAATCATATTACGAGAAAATAGAAGGAGTTGAATTGCTAAGAGCAATAGAAAACAATATTAATGTAGGAAGTTTTAAAATAAGTAAAGATATTTTTTCTGTTGATATAAAAAAAGATTATTTAAAGGCTTTATCCTTAATGCCATTAGATCCAATCAGAAAAAAATATTAATGAAAATAAAACTGATTATATTTGATTTAGATGGAGTTTTAATTAACTCTTTACCGAATATGATTTACAGTTGGAATGCCGTAAGAAAAAAATTTAAAATTAAAAAGAGTTTTTTAGAATATTATAAATTTATCGGACTAGATTTTTTTGAAATATTAACAAATTTGAATTTAAAAAAAAAAAATTTTACTCAAATTAAAAAAACTTACTCGAGGTCTTCGATTAAAGCTTTTAATAAAATTAAGTTATATCCAAATGTAAAAAAAACACTTTTAAAGCTGAATAAATTAGCTGATCTTGCAATTTTAACCTCTAAAGACGCAGCTAGAACAAAAAAAATTCTTAATAAGTTATTGCCAGAAATAAAATTTAAAACAGTGCAGTCACCCGTTAAAGGATTCAGACCTAAGCCTTTTCCTGATTTAATGTTTAAGACTATTGCTAAAAATAATGTGTTTTTAAATGAGGTAGTATTTGTCGGAGATAGCAAATATGATTTAGAAATGGCAAAAAATTCAAAAGTAAAATTTATTTATGCAAATTATGGCTATTCAAAATTAAAAAAAAAAAATTTAAATTCAATAAATTCATTAAGTAGTATTTTTAAATTTATAGATTAAATGTTTTTTTCAATATATTTAATATTATTTTCAAGTCTTCCATATATTTTCAAATTTAAAAATAATGAACTCAAGTACCATCTTTATTTTACACTTTTTTTGATTATTTTTTTTTCTATTATGTCAATAAATGGCCCTGACTTGACCACTTATAGAAAAAATTATTATATGGCAGGAACTAATTGGTATTTAAATACAAAAGATTTAATATTTGGATCGATTTCAATTTTATTAAACAAATTTAGTTTCAGTTTTTTTATTTATCAATTAATTGTTAAGTCTTTTTTTTTATTTGGCTTTTATTTTTTCATAAAGAAACTTTTTAACTATAAAGTTGAGTATCTTTTTTCAATTATTTTTGCATCAATGTATTTAATACCTATAGTTTCAATAAATAGTTTATATCAAACTGCATCTTTAGGATTATTTCTTATTCTTGTATCATTTAAAAATTTTAATTTATTTAGAGATCTTCCATTATTAATTGTCATTGTATTGATGCACAAATCCGGTATTGCAGCTTTAGTTATTTATTGTCTAAATTACTTTCTGCAATTTAGAAAATTAAAAATATTTAAATTAACGTGTTACTTTGGAATTTTTATATTGATTATATTTGCTGGAATTTATTTTTTTTACTTAGGATATATAAAAAATTTTATATATTCTAAATTGTATATCTTGGATGATAAGATATCTATTTTTCATTATGTTTGGTTATTATTGTATATTGTTTTTTCAATTTTCTTTTTTATATCAAAAAAAGATATAAAAAAAATCATATCATATAAAGATTACAATTTTTTAATTAGTTCAATTTTGTTTTTAATATTTATAATTTTTATTTATTTCATATCCAACCAATATGCTTTAAGATTCTTCTATTATGAATTTATATTTTTTTTATTTATGGTTTCATTATTTCCTAAAATAAAAATATTAAAATTTTCAATGCTTAGAAGTTATTTTGTAGCTACTTATATTTTTGCTTCTTTGTTTTTCATTTCTTTTTGGTACCAATTTGCAAATGAAAGAAAAGCATTTATAGAGTACAAATTTAATACAAATATTAATTTTTTTTGCAAAAAAAAACAATATTGTAACGATGCAGAATATTTAAACTTTGATATATTAAATTGAAAAATAAAAAACTTAGTCAAGTTTGTAAAAATTTAGTATTACTAAAATAAAAATTGCTTATGATTAAACATAAAGACAAAAAGTTTTTTGAAAAAAATGGTTTTTTCCTATTTAAAAATTTTTTTAATAAGAAGGTAGTTTTAAAAGCTAGACAGTGGATGCTTAAACAACAGCCAAAAAAAATTCTTAAGACATGGACTGAAACTGAGCCAGCAGTAAAAATTGCTGTTTATTCTGTATTAGGTGAGTCTAAAACTCCAGTAAATTCACTAGCAAATAACAAAAAAATGCTTAAGGCTGCATCTGATTTAATTGGAGATGAGGTTTACGTATGGCACAGTAAAATTAATTTTAAAAAAGCCTGGGGCGGAACTGTGGAGTATTTTCATCAGGATAGAGTTTATTGGCAAGATCGAGGATATCCCTCTGATAAAATGTTAAGCTGCATGATAATGATGAACGATCATGATTCAGAAAATGCAGGTTTGCAAATATTTCCTGGTACACATAAGTTAGGTTTTATAGAACATCAAAATTTTATAAATATAAATAGCTTAGCTAAATTTATGATACCTCCAAGAAAGTTAGATAAACTCCAAAATAAATATAAAAAATTGCAGGTTGAAGGTAAAGCAGGAGATGTATTATTCTTTCATTCGTCACTTGTTCATGGATCTGGTCATAATACGTCTAATAAAGATAGAATGATAATTTTATCACAATTAAATACAAAAAATAATCTGCCAAAAGATGTAAATAATAATGCGATTAAATTTAATTTATACAGATCTAAATTAGAACTAGAGGAAGCTAAAAGAAGATATAACTGGTTTAAAAAAAAATATCAAAACCAAAGAAAAAAAAATAAAATTATTTATTTTGCTCCAATCCCTAATAACGAAAAATAGTTTTATATTTTGAAAAAAAAAATTTTAATTACAGGGTCTGAAGGTTTAGTTGGTTCTTCAATAATTAAATACCTGTCAAAAAAAAAATTTAAAATTATTAAAATTGACAAAAAAATAAATAAAGATCATCTTATTGAAAAAAAAAAATTTATTAAAATTTTAGATAAAGAAAAACCAGACATAATAATTCATGCTGCAGCTCATCCAGGTGGATTATCCATGAAAGATCCTTTGGAAAATACAAGAATAAATTTATCAGGTTCATTAAACATCATAAACTGGTGTATAAAGAACAATAAGAAATTCGTTTTTATAAGTTCATCAGCGGTTTATGGGGATCAAAGTAAAAAAAAATTAAATGAAAAATCGTTTTTGTATCCAACTACAGTTTATGGAATAAATAAAATAGCTGTAGAAAGATATATTACCGAACTGTCAAAATATAATAAATTTCCATGGTTGATACTAAGATTATTTGCAACATATGGACATGGTCATACACCTAATCTCTACCAAGGAATTGTAAATGTAATACTTACTCAACTTAAAAAAGGAAATAATTTAGATATAAAAGGTTCTTTAAATAGAACTAGAGATTTAATTTATGCAGAAGATGTAGGAAAAATAATTTCTAAACTTATAATCAAAAACCTTAATGAAAAAATTATTAATATAGGAACAGGTAAATCAACCAAAATAAAAGAAATTATTCAAACTTGTCAAAATCATTTTGTAAAAAATAAGAGTAAAATTAGAATTCTAAATAAAACACCTGGAGATCCATTTAACTCAGTGGCAGATATATCATTACTGAAAAAGTATATTAAAAGATTTAAATTCACAGAAATAAAGGATGGTATAAATAAAACAATAAAAAAAATAAGTTCATGAAATTAATTTTTCTTATATCAGGAATGAGTTCGTGGGAAAATTCACTTCCAATTATATATGAACTTACAAAAAATAAAACTAATAAAATTATATTATGTGTAGAGACAAAAATTTTCTATGAAAAATTTTTGAAAGATGAATTTAGAAAAAATTTTTTAAAAAGAAATAGTATTTCATTTCTACATCTGGGTAGACCAAAATCATTTATTGAATGCTTAAAATTAATTAATTTTTATATATATTTATTATTTTTCAAATTCGATTATATTTTAGAGACGATAGATTTAGATATTGACTTAAAACTTACAAATTATTTTTTGAAATTTAATTTTTTTAAAGGCTGTAAAAGGGTTAAAATTTTTTCAGATAGTTTGTCTGAAGCTGAACTAAGGAATACTCAGATTTTTTATGATGCCATGAATATTAATAATAAAAAATTAAATTTTAGCAAATATGATTTTACACTAATTAGTCAAAATGAGGATATTTTGAAACAAGTTTATAAAAACATAATTTTATCAAAAAGAAATTATAATATTGGAAAAATTAAATTTAACCAAGATTGGCTTAATTATGTAAATGAATACTACGAAAATCAAGTACTAGAAAATTTTGATTTATTAATTCCATTAAGTGCTACTCGAGGTAAATTTTTGAGAGGGTACGAGTCTGAGAGTAATGAAGATAAATTAGAGACGATTTTTAAAGTTTTATCCTCAATTAAAAATATCTCAGTAATTTTTAAACCTCACTCAAAATCAGATATGGATTTTTTCAATTTACTTTTAAAAAAATACAAAATTAAACACATAATAAGTTATTCTCACTTAAATTATTTGTGCACGAAATCTAAGATTGTTCTAACATACCATCCAACATCTGCTCAAATTTATGCTAAATATTTTAAAAAAAAAGTTATTGAATTTGGAGAATATGACCAAAGAATAGAAAAATTATTAAACGGAAAAGCTAGATATTATGAGAGTGTAGATACTAGAGTAAAATCTAATTCAGAGCTATTGAAGAATGAAATTGAATTTTATTTAAAAAATTATCAATTGGATAATCAAGAAAAAACAACACGAGAAGATAAATTATCAAGTATTAACGAAATAATTAAAAAAAATGAGAAAACATATTTATACAGTATGCACAGGTAGATGTGGACAAGTTTCATTGTCTAATTATGTAAATAAATTTTCTACGAATGCTTTTGCCGAAGCTGAACCACCTATGCCAAAATATAAAAAAAGTTATATTTTCTCAAACTTAGTTAGATATTTGGAGAGAAAAACTTATGCATCAGATGAATTGTTAGGAAGGGGAAAAGCTTTAATTTGGCATGATAATAATGATAAAGTTGAAATTGATAAATTATGCAACAAACGAATAAGGCGAGCAAATAAAATTACTGAACAGAATAATAAAGAAATTTACTTCGAAATATCAAAATTTTTTATTAGATCTTATTGTGAAAGAACTATTCAACTAAATCCTAGTGCAAAAATATTATATCTTACCAGAAATCCTTTGGCTAATGCAGTAAGTTTTTTTAATCGAAATAAAATTTTTGAAAAAGATAATTTTGATTTAGACTTTAAAAAAAATATTTTCAAAATTAAAAATTTAGATAAATTTGAAAAATATCTTTGGGTTTGGATCGAAATAAAATTAAGATTATTGGAAATTAAAAAAAAATACAATTCTGAAATAATTCATTTTAAATCAGAGAATATTAATAATATCGTTTTACTTAAAAAATTATTCGAAGATCTAGAGCTCAAGTATAAAGAAATCACAATTCAAAAAAAATTGAATACGAATTTATCAAGTGGTTATTCAGAGACAATTATAAGTGATTTTTTCTTATCTAAATTTGAAAATTTTAAAAAAAAAATCCCTGAAAAAATAAAAGAAAAGGTTCCAGAATTTTTTGATTATGACCGATTATAAAATTATTATTTCAAACGACAAAAAATGGAATATTCTTGAGAAAAATAATTTTTCAATTTTCTATAATGCTGAAAAAGATTTTGCAAAAGACTTTTTAAAAAAAGATTTTAAATTACCAAATTTAAAATTATTAAAAAAATTTCTATATGATTATATTGGTTTAAATAATTTTATTTATGAAGACAATAATTATATAATCTGTGGTGTTGATAAGTTAAATTCTGATAATATTTTTTATTTTATAAAAGATAAAAATTTATTCTTATCTAATAATATAAATGATTTACTTAAAATAAATAATTATAAATTTAATATTGATGAAACTTCATATAAAGATTCTCAAATCACAGGTTATGTATTGGGGAAAAAAACAATAATTCAAGGAATTAATTCATTAAGAGCAGGAGAATTATTATTTATTGATAAAAAAAACAAAGATTTCAAAATAGAAGAATATTTCCAATTTTATTCACCCAATACAATAATAAAAAATAGCTCAGAACTCATTGAAGAATTAAAAGGTGTTGAAGATAAAATATTTCAAGATTTAATTGAGAGAAACAAAGATAAAACAATTTTATTAGCTTTATCAGGTGGCCTAGACTCCAGGTATGTTTTAACATCATTACTTAAAAGAAATGTCAGTAATATTATTACTTTTAGTTATGGTTATAAAAATAACTTTGACAGTTTCATTGCACAAAAAATTGCAAAAAAACTAAATGTTGAATGGAAATTTTACCAAACTACAAAAGAAAGTTATAAAAAAATATATAATTCTAGCTTAAGAAAAGAATATTGGAACTTTGCCGGTCAAGGAACAATGGCTCCAAATCTTTATTTTTTCGAGTCTATTAAGAAAATTAAAGATGAATTTGACATAAATAAAATTACAATAGTTAATGGCCAAGCTGGAGATTTTATAACTGGAAATCATCTTCCGACTTTTGAAGAATCTGAATATTTAAGAGGTGCTGATATAGCTCAACTTTTGTTTAATAAACATTTTCAACTAAATATGAAAATTAACAAAGATAAAATTCAAATACAAAAATATAAAATGCAAATTTTAGAACAATTAAAATTAAAAAAGGAAAAATATTATCATTATAAAGAGGCAGCAAAATATTTGGAACTTTGGGAATGGAAAGAAAGACAGACAAAGAGAGTAATTAATATGCAGAAAGTTTATGAATTTTTTAATATAAATTGGGAATTACCTTTATGGCATCAAGAATATATAAATTTCTGGGTTCATCAATCTTATGAGAATAGATATGGACGAAATTTATTTATTAAATATTTAGTTGAAACTGATAAATACAATGTATTCAAACATAATGCAGAACAACTACCAAAATGGCTAACAACAAATACTTACATAACAAAAATTGGAAAAATAGTTAAATTTTTAAGTTTAGGTATAGCAAGTGATTATTATTATAATTTTATGAGCTTGTTTTGTAAATATGGTTTTATGTATAGTCCATATTCATTTAATATGTATTTGAAAAAGTTTAATGTATATAAAGATCCATTAGCTTATTTGAATGAGGATTGGGTTAGCGAGTATCACAGAAACCTAAAATGAAAATTCTTTTTCCATTCATAGGGGACTCTATAGGAGGAAGTCATAAATCTGCTATTGATTATTATATAGAGTTAAAGAAAAAAAAAATTGAAACAAAAATATTATTATTTGATAAAAATTCTTACTTAGCAAAATATTTGAATTCAAAAAAAATTAAATTTGATGTTTTAGAGTTGCCAATAATTGATTTTGATAGAAATATTGCAAGAAAATTTTATAAGTTAATCCAAGGTTTTAGGAGAGCAAGAAAATATCTTAAAAAAAATAAAATTAAAATTGTTCATACTAATGATATTAGAAATCATTATTCGTGGGCAATTTGGTCTCTTTTTTTGACAACTCATATTTGGCATCAAAGAACTGTTTGGCCAAAATCTATTCAATTTTATTTTTTTTTACTTTTTACAAATAAAATTTTTTGTAATTCAAGATATTTGTTTGATCAAGCAAACCTTAAATATATAAAAAAAAAGATCTCTATAGTTAGCAATATTTTTTATAAAGAAAAAAATTATAAATCTAAAAAGAGCAAAAAAATTGTAATTGGTTCTTTCTCTAATATACAGAACATCAAAAGACCAGATGTAATAATAAAAATATTAAAAACTATAATTACTAAAAAGCTCAATGTGGAAATTCATTGTTTTGGTACAGATAAAAATAATTTATTAAAAAAGTATTCTGAAAAAATCTTATTTAAAAATAATTTTAAATTTTTCGGACATCAATTAGATGTTAAAAATTTTATGAAAAAATGTGATTTTGTAATAGCAACATCAGAAAATGATACACTTGGAAGAACTATTTTAGAGGCTATGAGCCTAGGAATTCCAGTTTTTGCAACCAAAATGGGTGGACATAAATATATCATAAAAGATAATACAAATGGATTTTTATTTGATATTGAAAATGAAAATATTCTTAAGCAAATTTTATTTGTAAATCAAAATAAAATTTTAAAAAAAAAAATTATAAATAATGCATTTAGTTTTTTGGATAATTTTAGTAAAGATAAAATATTATTACAATTAATGAATGGATATGAAGCGTAAAAAAAAAATTGTAATGTTTTTACCAAATTTAAATAAAGGGGGTGCTGAAAAAATTTCGTTACTTATACTCAATAAATTATCTGATCAGCTTTTCGAAAAACATTTAATTATATTCAATAAAATTGGCAACAATTCAAAGAATATCAATAAAAACATAAATATAATTAACTTGAATAATCCAAGATTACTTAGCAATTCAATCAAAATTGTAAAAATTTTGGTTTCAAATAGTTATGATGTAGTTTTTTCATCATTTTACCATATAAATATTTTTTTGGGTTTTTTAAAATTTTTTTTAAATTTTAAATTAGTTATTAGAGAGTCAAATGACCCAGATCAAATTATTAAAAACCATCCTTACAGTATAATTCTAAGTTTTCTATATGGATTTTTTTATCCCAAGGCAGATAAAATAATATTACCTGCTAAATATCTTAAAAAAAGATTTAAAAAATTTCTTATTTTAAATTCTAAAATGAATGTAATTTATAATCCAGTTTATGGTAGAGGTTTAAAGAATATTTATAAAAAAAAAACATACTATTCTGCGATAGGAAGATTAATTTATCAAAAAGGATTTGATAATTTAATAAAAATTGTAAATGATTCCTCTATTAAAAGATTATTGATTATAGGAAGCGGTATTGAAAAAAAAAATTTAATTAAATTAGCAAATTCAAAAAAAATTAAATTTATTAGCGAAACTAATCCAAAAAATTATATTTTAAAAAGTAAAGCCCTAATTTTTTCATCAAGATGGGAAGGAATGCCTAATATATTGTTAGAATCACTAATGCATGGAACTAAAATAATTTCACTTTCAAGAATAGAATCAGTCCAAGAATTAAAAAAAATGGTTAAAAAAAACTCTATTTATTTTGTTAAAAAATCTAATTTTAATAAATTTATAAACAAATTTTCGAATAATAAAAATTATAATAATAAAAATCTTTTACCAAGAGAATTTGAGATAGAATTTGCAATTAAAAAATATCAAAGAGTTTTATATTGAAAAAAAAAATTGTTCATCTGATAACTGGGAATGAAGGAGGAGGAGCTGAACAAATGCTTCAAAAATTGATTTTATTTTCCTCTAATCGGTATATTCATTATGTGATATTTCTTAAAAATCAAAATAAACATAAAATTAGAAATAATTATAATTTTAATTTTTCAAAAAATCCTATTAATTTTATAATTGAATTTATAAAACTAACTATTTTAATAAAAAAAATAAAGCCAAATATTATGATGTCTTGGCTTTATCACTGTGATTTTTTGATTTATATAATAGCCAAATTAATTAAATTTCCTTTAGAAAAAATCTTATGGAACGTAAGATGTTCTTATTTAGATCTTAAAGACTACAGTTTTATTACAAAATTGATTTTATCTTTATTAATAAAATTTTCAAAAAATATTGGCACTATAATTTTTAATTCATATGAAGGAAAAAAATATCATCAAAGCATAGGTTATTTGAATAAAAATATGATTACAATTCCAAATGGTTTCGATCTGAATAAATTTAAATTTAGTAAATCAAAAAGAAAAATTTTGAAAAAAAAATATAAAATTAAAAAAGAAAAAGTTTTAGGAATGATCGCTAGAAATGATCCTACAAAAAATTTTGAAATATTCACTGAATTATCAAATAATTCTAATTTTAAAAATATGCTTAATCCAAAATTTCTAATTGCTGGCAAAAATACAAATTCTATTTCAATCCCAAAAAATAACAAAAAATTGTTTATTTCTCTTGGGTACAAAAAAAATATTCAAGATTTTCTAAATTTAGTTGATGTTTTAGTATTAATATCTAAAGGAGAGGGATTCCCTAACGTAATTGGAGAGGCGATGTGTATGAATGTGCCAGTTATTTGCAATAATGTTGGTGACAATAAGTTAATTGTTAAAGATTCAGGAATTATAATTTCAAAAAAACCTTCATCTTATGAATTAAGAAAAAACATAATTAAAATTATAAAACATAAAAAAATGTATAAAACAGGCAGACAAAATATTGAAAGCAGATTTAAAATTAAAAAAATAGTTAAGAAATATGAATATTTATTTAATTCAGTTATAGGTAATAAATAACATGTGTGGAATAAGTGGCTGTTTTATAGATAAAAAATCAAATAGATCTGATGAGTATTTCTTAAACTCTACGAAGATATTATCAGAACAAATTTTTCACAGAGGTCCAGATAGTAGTGGAATGTGGAATGATACAAAAGAAAAAATTTTTTTTGCTCACAACAGACTAAAAATTATTGATCTTAGTGAACGCGGAGATCAACCAATGAAATCTTATTCTGAAAACTTAGTTATTATATATAATGGTGAAATCTATAATCATGAAGAAATAAAGAATAAATTATTAGAGGATAGCAACAATCAAATTAAGTTTAAAAACAAAACTGATACAGAAATTTTAATTAATGCTATTGATTTTTGGGGTATAAAAAAAACTCTAAGTTTAGTTAAAGGAATGTACTCTTTTGCTCTATGGAACAGAATAACAAAAAAATTAATTTTATGTCGTGATAGATTTGGAGAAAAACCTTTATATTATGCATTCCACGAGGATGGAGTGTATTTTTCCTCAGAAATTAAATCATTTAAATTTTTAAATATTTTTAATTCAATTTCATATGATAATTTTAATTTTTTTTTAAATTATGGATATAATTTAAATAATAATACTATTTACAACCCTATAAAAAAGGTTCCACCTGGGTCCTATATTGAATTTAAAAATGAAAATTTAAATTCAAAAAAAATAAATATTATTAATTATTGGGATGCTGCTGAAATTGCAAAGAATTGTTTAAAAAAAAATATAAAAAATGATTTAAATTCAATTTGTTATAAAACTGAAAATCTTCTTGAAAAAATCATTCAAAATCAATTAATTGCAGATGTAGGAACAGGAGTTTTTTTATCTGGAGGTATAGACTCCTCATTAGTAACTGCTTTAGCTCAAAAAAATTCAATTAAAAAAATATCAACATTTAGTATTGGTTTTGATGTTAAAGATTATGATGAAAGTCATATAGCAAATCAAATATCAAAACTGCTCGGTACAAATCATAACGAATATATTATGACATCAATTGATTTAGTAAATATATTGGAAAGCAAAATTTTAATGGATGAACCATTTTATGATGTTTCTCAATACCCTACATACTTATTATCCAAATTTGCGTCTCAGCATGTCAAGGTTTGCTTAAGTGGTGATGGTGGTGATGAGATATTTGGTGGTTATAACAGGTATTTAATAAACAAAAAAATTTTAAATGTTCAAAAGATTATTAAATTTTTAAAATTACAAAATATTATTATAAATCATATTGATAAAAAATATTTCAATTATCTTTTAAAAAAAATTGGTTTTAGCCAACTAGAAAATAAAAAAGATAAAATAAAGGCTTTGATTTACAGTGAAACAGAGGAAGATTTATACGAAAAACTATTAAGGGTAGAAAATACTGATAGTAGTAAAAATAATATTCATTATAAGAAAATATCAAATCTAACTAACAACTTTATGATCAATGATACCCAAAATTATTTACCAAATAACATTCTTTATAAAGTAGATTCTTTATCAATGTTAAATAGTTTAGAAGTAAGAGCACCATTCTTAGATAATGAACTATTTGAATATGCATGGTCAATTCCAGGAAATTTAAAATTTAATAAAAAAAAATCCAAGTTTATTTTGAAAAAAATTTTATCTAAATATTTAGACGAAAAATTAGTAAATATGCCAAAAATGGGATTTGATATACCTTTATTAAATTGGATTAAGAACTCAAAAAAATTAAGAGATATAATTAAAGGTTTTTATTTTGCTGATAATGGTAAAATTAATGAATTAATGCCTAGAAAAAATTTCAAACTTTTTGAAATAAATAAAAATAATTTTTCTAAAATATGGAAAATAGCTTTAATGAAAAAATGGATTATTGAAAATTATAAATGAAAACAGTAATCATTTTCTGCAATTCTAGTTGGAATATTTATAATTTTAGAAAAAAATTAATATCTGAATTAAAAAAAAAATTTAAGGTAATTATAATTTCAGGTAAAGATGAGTATTCTGATAAAGTTAAACATTTTACAAAATCGTATTTTCTAAGTTTAGAAAATAGGTCTGTAAATCCTTTTATAATCATCAAAGAAATTTTAAATTTAAAAAAAATTATTAATAATTATCAAGATGCAACAATAATAAACTTTACAAATAAAAGTATTATTCTTGCATCAATTGCAGTTTTTTTCAAAAAAATTAGATTAATAAACGTTGTAACAGGTTTAGGACATACTTACTTACATAAAAGTATTATTATAAAATTCTTAATCAAATCTTTGTATATATTAGTAAACTTCAGGTCAGATTTAATAATAGTTCAGAATAAGTATGATAAAAAATATTTTCAAAATCAATTATTTACCCATAAGAAGATAAAATTAATTCATGGATCTGGAGTAGACACAAAAAAATTTTATCCATCTAGTAAAGTTAAAAAAAAAAAGAAAATATTTTTATATTTTGGAAGGGTATTAAAAGAAAAAGGTATATTTAATTATTTAGAAGCAGCTAACTTTTTTAAAAAAAATAATGCCATTGTTTTTAAAGTTGTTGGCGAAATTAATTATAAAAATTTTTCTAATAAAGAGATAAAATTGATAAAAAAATTTTCAAGATCAAAGAATATAAAATTTTTAAAATTTGAAAAAAATATTTTAAAAATTTTAAATAATTGTGATTGTGTGATTTTACCTTCTTATAGAGAAGGTTTTTCAAAATCTTTATTAGAATCAACTGCTATGAAAAAGTTTGTTATATGTTCAGATGTCCCTGGTTGTAATGAGATAATTAAAAATGACTATAATGGTTTTTTATTTAAAAAAAAGGACACAAAAAATTTAATCATGAAGATAAATAAATATTTAAGTTTACCAGAAAAAAAAATCAAAATAATGGAAAGCAACTCTAGAAAAAGAACTTTAAATTTATTTTCTGATAAAATAATAATGGCAAAGTATGTTAATTTGATATAAACCCAAAAAAAATTTAAATTCAATACAAATGCTCTTAAAAAAATTAATTAATATTCTTAGAAGTGCTTTTTTTAGAAAAAATTGGAAAATAGGATTTATTAAAATAAGCAAAAAAAAGTTTATTAATTTAAAAAACTTAGAGTTAATTGAAAAAAATTATAAGGAAGTTTTTGTAGATAATAATAATAACTATATTTTTTTTGCTGACCCTTTTCCTTTGAATAGCGAATTAGTATTAGCTGAAGGTATGAATAATAAAAATATTGGGGAGCTAGTTTTGATAAACATAGATAAAGGGAAAATAATAAAAAAATTTACACAATTTAAGAAACATATTTCATTTCCATTTCTTTTTTTTGAAAAAAATAAAATATTTTTAATTCCAGAAATTTCACATTGGAGTAATCAAAAAATTTATCAATTAAATCCTAAAAATAATAAGATTTTTAATGTAAAAAGTTTTAAAGGCATTGTTTCAAATCAATTGAAAGATCCTGTAATATACAAAAAAAATAAAAATTATTATCTTTTTTATTCTTTAAAAAATTCAAAAGAAATCAAGATAGCATCATCAAAACATTTATTTGGACAATTTAAAAAAATTAAAAATAACACAATTTCAAAACTCCAATCCGGCGTTAGAATGGCTGGTGCAGTTATAAATATTAATAGTGATTGTTATAGGATATCTCAAAATAATACTTTTTTATATGGAGATGGAGTGAAAATTAATAAAATAATTTATTTGGATCAAGAAAATTACAAGGAAAAATATTTAAGAACGTTAAAGTTTGATAAAATATATGGTCCACATACAATAAGTTTTATAGGTAATAATTTATTTTTTGATTACTATACTTTAAAGTTTGATTTATCGCATTTTGCAAATAAATTAAAAGCGAAAATATTTACTTAAGCAATTTTAAAAATAATAAAATTAATTTTTATGAAAAAAAAAAAGATATGTATTATAGGACTTGGTTATGTTGGTTTACCTATTGCGATTGAATTTTCAAAATATTACGAAGTAATTGGTTTTGATATTGCTGAAAATCGAATTAAACAACTAAGTAGATATAATGATACAAATAATCAATTTACGAAAAATGAGTTAAAAAAAATTAAAAAATTAAAATTTTCTAACAATGAAAAAGATATTAAAAATTCTAATATTTATATAATTACTGTTCCTACTCCAATAAATAAAAATTTTAAACCAGATCTAACTTTATTAATAAATGCCACAAAATTAGTGTCAAAATATATTGGTAAAGGTAATTACGTTATTTATGAATCAACTGTCTATCCCGGATGTGTAGAGAATAAATGTATTCCAATTTTAGAGAAGAAAAAAAAAATGTCATTAAACAAAGATTTTTTTTGTGGATATTCGCCTGAAAGAATAAATCCTGGAGATAAAAAAAATACATTGACTAACATTAAAAAAATTGTCTCAGGATCTAATAGTAAAGCTTTAGAATTTATATACAAACTGTACAAAAAAATTATACGTGCTGGTGTTCATAAGGTTTCAAATTTAAAAACAGCTGAAGCAGCTAAAATTATAGAAAACGTTCAAAGAGATTTAAATATAGCTTTAATTAACGAATTAGCTTTAATATTCAATAGGATGAAAATTGACACTGAAGAAGTTCTTGAAGCTGCTTCTACTAAATGGAACTTTCATAGATATAAACCTGGCCTTGTAGGCGGTCACTGTATAGGTGTTGATCCTTATTATTTAACAGAGGCAGCAAAACAGTTTCAATATAATCCAAAATTAATTTTAGCAGGTAGAAAATTAAATAATTCAATGCCGAGTAAAGTTACCGATATATTAATAAACTTTTTAAAACATAAATATAAAAAAGAAAAAATTAGAAAATTAAGAATTTTAGTATTAGGTTTTGCTTTTAAAGAAAATTGTCCAGATATTAGAAACTCAAAAATAAGTGATTTATATTACAATCTAAAAAAAAAATTTAAAAAAGTAAATATTTATGACCCAGAGGTATCGCGAGAAGAAGTGAAAAAAACTTACAATATAAAGTTAGATGAAAGCTTAAAAAAAAATAGCGCCGATGTATTAATATTGGCTGTTCCCCACAATTCTTTGATCAAAATTTCTAAAAAAATAATATCGTTAAATAAAAAAATATTATTTTTTGATCTTAAGTCAGTTTATAAAAAGAGTTTTAGTCAAATCAGACTATGAGCATAAATTTAAATGATTTTCATAGAATATTATTATTATCTTTCCCAATTGCATTAATTACAGGTCCATTATTACCAGAATTGATAATTCTAATTTCTATATTTATATATTTTTTTAAATGCTCGATTAAAGAAATTCAAAGAGATTTTTCAAATAAGATTTTCCTGTTTTTATTAGCATTTACTGCATATATTTTTGTTGTCGGATTTATTTCTTTTGCTTCTCAGAAATCTATAATTAGCTCAATATTTTTTTTTAGATTTCCTCTTTTTTCCATTATATTTTTTAAATTTTTAAATACAGACTTAAAATTTAGAAAACTTTTTTTATATATTTTGTTATCAATATTTGTTTTTTTATTTGTTGATTCTACAATTCAATCAATTATTAAGAAAAATATATTTGGTCTAGAATTAACAGTGCAAAGAGCCTCAAGTCTTTTTGGTGATGAATTAATTCTTGGGTCATACACTCTTAAATTATCACCAATTTTATTTGGTTTATTATTTCTTTATTACAAAGAAATAAACAAATTTTTTATTTTAATTATTCCAATTTCTATTGTTACTATTATTTTGTCTGGGGAAAGATCAGCATTTATTTCGTCATTTATATTGCTTATGTTAATATTTTTTTTAGTTGATTTTAATAAGAAAAAATATTTGGTTAGCGGAATTTTCATTGTTTTTTTTATTATATTAAATAGTCAGGTGTTCAAAGAAAGATTCATTTATGATTTAAAAAAAAAATTTATTTTAGGACAAGAGTACTTTTATTTACCCTATGAATATTCAGGGTTTATTTTTTCTTCAATTGAACAATTTAAAAATAATCCAATAATTGGCGGGGGAGTTAGATCATTTAGAGTTAATTGTGAAAAAACTTTGTTGAAACTTGATGCATATAATCCTAATTTAAAAAATAACCAACAAATAAAATTTATAGATCAAGTTGTTAAAGGAAAGTGTTCTACTCATCCTCATAATATAATATTAGAATTTATTTCAGAACTAGGTTCAATAGGACTTATTTTTATCTTCTATAAATTTTATTTTATAATAATAAATTATTTCTTTTATTTAAGAAAAAATAAAAAAAAATATGATTTATTAAATATATCAAATATGATTTTTATTTTGTCTCCATTAATAATTAGCTTTCCAATTTTACCATCTGGTAGTTTTTTTAATAATTGGAATTTATCATTATATTTTTTAAATGTTGCATTTTTAATGTATGCTGTTTCAAATAAGAGAATATGAAAACAGCTTTAGTTATTCCATGTTTCATGGCAAAAAAAATGTTGAAAAAGGTATTAAAAGGAATACCTAAATTTGTTAATTTTATAATATTAGTGGACGATAATTGTCCCGAAAAGACTGTCTCTTATACTTTAAAGACAATTTCTGACAAAAGAATATACGCAATATATAATAAACAAAATATTGGTGTCGGAGGCTCTGTCTTAATAGGATATAAAAAAGCTATCCAATTAGGCTCAGATTTAGTTATTAAAATTGATAGTGATGGTCAAATGGACTTATCAAAATTACCTAAAATTTTTAAAATTTTTAAAGCTGATCGAGGTTTAGCATATGTTAAAGGTAACCGATTTTACTCAATAAAAAGTATAATAAAAATGCCTTTTATAAGATTGTTTGGCAATTTAATTTTGACACTTATGAATAAATTTTCAAGTGGTTATTGGAAAATAAATGATCCAACAAATGGATATACAGCTATTAATACAAATTACTTGAAGCGATTGAAATTGAATAAAATTAAAAAAAATTTTTTTTTTGAAAGTGATATGCTCTTTCACTTAAATTGTTTAGGTGCAAAAGTATATGATATTGATATAGAAGCAAAATATAATGTTAATAATTCTAGCACACTAGTAATATACAAAGTAATACCTTACTTTATTAAAAACCACATAATAAATTTTGCTAAAAGAATATTTAGAAATGTTATTTTACTAATATTATATTTAATATCTATAACATTATTTCTATCTATATTTTTAAATGATTTGAACTTTATTTTTTTTTTAATAATTTTTTTATTAACAATCTTATATGACATCACAAAACAACCAAAATAAAATTTATTTGATTGAAGGTTTTTTAATTAAAAATCAAAAATTATTACTTTTATTTATAATTGGAATATCATTTATAATTAAATTATTTTTTTTAAACTTTTATGCCCAACCTTATTTTTTCGATGTACAAACTTATATAGAAGCTGTAGAATTTTTTTTAAAAGGTATTTCTTTTTCAGATGTTATAATGCCACTATATCCAATCGTGGTTTATATTGCGGAAAAAATTTTAAATATACAAATATTTAATATTTTGTTTTCATGTTTAACAATATTTATAACATTTCAACTTTTAAGTTTTATTTATAACAAAATAATCTTTAAATTTTTAATAATTTTAATAATTGCTTTTTATCCTTTTAATATATTTTATAGTATTACTGGTTTTTCTGAAACTTTTTACGTTTTGTTTTTAACTACGACTTTGTTATTTTTTTATAAAGACAATATATTTTTAGCCACTTTATTTGGATCCTTAGCTTTGTTGATCAAACCAGTTCATTTTTATCCACTACTATTCTTTATATTCTATTTTCAAATATATTATTTTAAAAAAGAATTTAAACAATCTGTTTTAAATATTTTGGGATGTGTAGCAATATTAATATTAGTAATGAGTCCTTGGTGGATATTTAATTATAATAAATATAACAAATTTATAATGTTTAATTTATCTAGTACACTAACATTATTTATTGGAAATAATCCACTAAACAAAACTGGAGGAGGAACAGTAGTTGATGATCATGATATCAAAAATTTTCCAAAAAGATTTTCAAAAAATCAACAAGATTTTAGTTATGATTTATTAAAAGGATATCCAGGTTTTTCTTTTGATGAAAATAAAAACAAAGTTATTTTTATCGAAGGTGTGGAGGGAGCAATAAATCGACATAAAAGTTATTTGGAATATTCACAAAAATATATTTTTGATAATCCAGATAAATTTATTGAGTTAGCATTTAAAAAATTTGTACGTTTCTGGAGACTTTGGCCTTATTCCCAAGAGTATAATTCCTTCAAATATATTATTATTTCATTATTATCTTATGGTCCTTTTTTAATATTATTTATTTTTTATACTTTTAAATTTATCTCAAAATTTGAAAAACATACTTTTCCTCTAATTTTAATGATATTTTACTTTAGTTTTGTTCATATGATACTTATTTCATCAATAAGGTACAGATTTCCAATAGAAAATTTTATAATCATATTAGGGGTTTATTTCCTAATGTCAGAAATAGGCAAGAAAACAAAGCTTAGGTAATATGTATTATATAAATTTTATATTAATAATAATTTTGAACCTCTTATATTATTTAAATTTAAAAAAAATATCTAAATTGATTGGTATTTTCGATTTCCCTGATCAGAAAAGAAAAAAACACCAAAGAATTATTCCACCTATTGGTGGAATATGTATATTTTTATCAATTTCATTTTTCAGTTTTTTAAGTTTTGTTTATTCAGATCAAAATGTTTTTTCTGATTTTTATTTTATAGATAATAAAATAGATTTAAGATCAATACTATCCTTTTACTTGTGTATTACACTTTTAATCTTTTTAGGTATTGCTGATGATAAAAATGGAATTGGAGCTAATATTCGTTTGTTATTCTTTGCAATAATTTATTATTTAGCAATGATGTTTGATGATCAACTTTTACTTAGTTCTATAAAAATTAAAAGTTTAGATATAATTATAGACTTAGAAAAATTAGGTCCATTTTTTACAATTTTATGTTTTCTTGTTTTGATTAATGCTCTTAACATGTTTGATGGTATTAATATTCAAACTGGACTTTACTGTTTAATTATTTTTATTATTTTTTTTGTCAAAGGTATTTTTACAAATCTTTCAATGGTTTTAATTATCTCTTTAATATTTTTTATATATTTTAATTATAAAGATAAAGTTTTCATGGGGAATCATGGTGTTTACTTTATATCTTTTATAATTACTTTTTTTATAATCAAAAATTATAACTCATCAGTTAATATTTCAGCAGAAGAAGTTTACTTGATTTTGTATTTACCAATATTAGAATTATTAAGGTTATTTGTTGTTAGAACATACAAAAATAATAATCCTTTTATAGGTGATAGAAATCATATTCATCATTATTTAAATCAAAAACTAAATAGTTTTTTAAAAACTAGTTTATTAACAAATTTAATAGCTTTTACTCCATTTTTGATTTTTACTTTTTATAATAGTTTTAATGTTTTAATTTTCACGACAATTTTGTACTTTATTTTGATTTTAATATTGAAAAAATAGAACAATTATATGATAATTTTACAAGAGTATCATTCATCAGATTATGTCAATAAAATTAAAAACTATTTTTATCAAAATAAATCATTTTTAATTTTAGAGGACGAATTTATTAATTATTTAATAAAATTTTACAATGTTAAGTTTTACTTTTTAATTAGTTTTGATGATGATAAAAATATTAACGGGGTATTATTTTTTTATTTAAATTCAAATTCCAAAAAAAAAATTGCGCATACATTTTTTGATAGTTTTTATTTCAATACTGAAAATGTGGCAAAAGATATAATTTCTGAGGTAAAAAACTTTGTAAGTAAAAATTTTATAAAGAGCTTTAAAATAAACTGCAGGAATAATTTAAGTGAAATATTAATGGTATCAAAAAAAAACTATATTATTTCTATTGACGAAATCAGTATTTTAAAAAATTGGGAAAAGAAACCTGGTGTCTTCAGAACAGAAGTAAGAAAAGCTAAAAAAAGAGGTTTTACCGTTTCTACTATTAAAAAATTTCCTGATCAAAGTTATTACGATCTATACCTTGCAAATCAAATGAAAAAAAAAATCCCTATACACAATGATGATATTTTTTTTAAATTTTTAAATATGAAATCCAGTGTACTTTTTACTTGTGAAAAAAATAAATTCTTAGCTGGTTATGCTTTGATTTATATTGTAAATAATAATGCTCATTTAATGTTCTCTAATATATCTTCAAAATCACTTTCTCACGGAATAAATCAATATATTATTTGGGAAATTATAGAATTTTTATTTAAAAAAAATATCAAACATTTTATTTTAGGTCCATCTCAACCTGATGGGAGTACAGCTTTTTTCAAAAAAAAGGTTGGGGGTGAAGATCTTAATTTTTTTCAATACGAAATAGCTGGAAAAGAAAAAGAAAAAGAAAATGTCAAAAATAACAATAAATTTGAAATTAGTTATATTTATAAACTCAAAAACATTTTTGTTAATTTTTTACCAAAGTTTTTACTGATCTATATTTTAAAAAAAAAAAGAATAAATGAAAAAATCTTCTAAGAAAAATTATATAGTTGTTACTGGTGGTGCAGGTTTTGTTGGATCACATTTAATTGAGATTTTATTAAATCGAACAAATTATAAAATAATTTCAATCGATAATTATTCAAGTGGAAGTAAAAAAAATCATTTAAACAATACTAGAATTACTTATATTAGAGGTGAAACTTTAAATATTGAAAAAATTTTAAGAAAATATAAAAATAAAATTAAGGCACTATTTCATTTTGGTGAGTTTTCAAGAATTTATAGAAGTTTTGAAAAATTTGAGGATTGTATAAAGTACAATATAATAGGAACAAACTCTGTTTTTAAATTTTGTCTCAACAATAAAATAAAAATTATTTATTCTGCTACATCAGCAAGCATTGGCAATAAAGGTAATGACAAAAATTTATCTCCTTATGCATTCACTAAATCCAAAAATCTTGAAATGCTTAATAATTTAAAAAGATGGTTTAAATTAAATTGTGAGATAATCTTCTTTTATAATGTTTATGGTGATAGACAAATAAAAAGCGGTAAGATGGCAACTATAATTGGAATTTTTGAAGATTGTTATAAAAAAAATAAACCTTTACCAGTTGTTAAACCAGGAACACAGACAAGACGTTTCACTCATATTATTGACACAGTCGAGGCATGTCTTATGGCATTTAAAAAAAATAAATCTAGACTTTATTCAATCTCTCACAAACAAAAGTTTTCCATATTACAAGTTGCAAAGATGTTTGGGCAGCCTATAAAATTAATACCACCAAGAAAAGGAGAGAGATTTGCTTCTGCATTGACTAATATGCATTTAAACAAAAAAGTTTATAAAATGTTTGGTAAATTAACTCTAAAAGATTATGTAAATAATTTTAAAAAAATAAATAACAAGTGATAAAAAATTTTTTTTTATTAAATTTTAATAAGAATAATCATTATTCTAATTACGAAATACAAAAAGGTGAAAATTCATCTGTAAATGTATTTTCAGATGATCTTTTTACTACGGTAATTTTTGGAAATCCTTCCTATACCAAAAGTTTAAATATTGAAAATTTTTATAAAGATTGGAAAAATAAGTATGATAGAAAAAATTTTAAAGAGATTGATGGTGAATTTATAATAATTGAGATATCAAAAAGAGAAGACTCAATTAAAGTAATTAACTCTCGTTTTGCATCACCTACACTTTATTACTACATTGATAACGAAACTGTTTATTTATCTAATAATTTTTTTTGTATTGCAAAAAAATTATATAAAATTGGTAAATTTAAAATTAATCAAAATGCAGTTTATGAGTTTTTTAAATTTAGAAGAATTTTTGGAAATAAAACATTAGATATTAATTCACGATTTTTGATGCCATTCAGTGTCTTGGATATACAAAAATCAAAATTTAATATCTACAGATATTGGAAACCAAACTATAAAAAAAATAATAGAAGTTTAGAGGACAATGCATACTCTTTAAAAGAAGAGTTAGTCAAATCTTGGAATTTTTTATTAAGTGATATTAAAAAACCTATATTAATGTTGAGTGGTGGTTTAGATACAAGATTTGCATTAGCAACATGTCCAGTTGAATTAGACTGTTTGAATTTTTCTTATTTTGAAAATAGAGAGTCTGAAGCTGCAAAAAAATCTTGTGAAGTTGTAAATCAAAAATATATTTGGTCTAAGTTAAATATAGGTAAATACCAAACATACCATGATTATAGTTCAAGAGTTAATTCATCAATGTATGTAGTTGATGCAGTTCATTATGGACATGAAGAAATTATTAAAAATTATGATGCTGTGTTTTCTGGTTATGCGATTGATTGGTTCTTTCAAGGCTGGTATTGTGCGTATTCATCAGTCAAATTCTTCGGTAATCAACTTTATCTTAAGATTCCTAGAGAAGTAGATGATGATTTCATTAATTTTTTTTTAAAAAATTGTTTATTCATAGCTAAAGGACACAGCATTGATTTTTTTATTAAAAGCAAAGATCAAAAGGATTTATTTCAAAGTTTATTAAAAGATTTAAATGAAATATTAAATGAAGCTAAAGAATATTCAGATAATAAAAATGATTGGTATGACTTTATAAATATTGGCAATCCAAGCAGAAAGTATTCCTATGGGGCACAACTATGCTTAAAAGAATATGGAAAACATAGAATACTTCCATTTACTAATAATTTATATAATTTATATCTTCAACTTCCTCATAAACATAAATTTGATGCAAGAGTAGAAAGAAAAGCACTTGAGATTACAAATAAAAAATTAGCAAATATCCCAAGTGGAAATACTGGATTTAAAGTAAAATACGGGTCCCTAATGCAAACGGCTTGCAGCGGTGCTAAATTTTTAAAGAGAATATCAACATTTAAAAAAAGAGATAAAAGTTTACAAAGAACCTGGTTGGAATTTGGAGATATCATGAGAAAAGAATATAAAAAAGATATTATAAATTTAAAAAATGATAATGAAATAAATGATTTGAAATTTATTGATCATGATAAGTTGTCAAATTATATAAATAATTGGGAGAAGGGCAGTGATAAAGTTTCAAGTCATTTTTTACATTTGATGTTAACTTATAGATCTTTTATTAACCAACTAAGAAATTAAAAGTAAACAATTATGTGTGGTATATTTTCTTATATAGGAAGGTATAATTTAACAGAGGAACAAATAAATTATTCAAGATATAAAACAAAGCAACTTAATCATAGAGGTCCCGATCATTATAATGAATGGTTTTATAAAAATATATTTTTAGGAATTCAAAGATTATCAATAAATGATTTATCAGAAAATGGAAATCAACCATTTGTATATGAAGATAAAGTTTTAATATTTAATGGAGAATTTTATAATTATAAATACTACCAAACAATTCTTGAGGAAAAAGGATATAAATTCAAATCAAATTGTGACACAGAGGTTTTTTTCTATTTTTTAATTGAGTTTGGTTTCGAAAATTTAGATAAGATTAATGGAATGTTTTCATTCATATATTTTGATGGTAACAACATTCATTTTGGTAATGATATATTTTCAGAAAAAACACTTTTTTATTATAAAAATAATTCTAAGATTATTATTTCATCAGAATTAAGCAATTTAATAGATTTAAGTAAAAAAAAATTTGATAAAAAAATTATTTATTCTTATCTTTCTTTTGGTCATTTAATTGATGATAAAACTTTTTATGAAAATATATTTAAATTAAAACCTGGCCAAATTTTAACTATAGATAAAAAGTTAGATATAAAAGAATTTAAATATTTTGATCCAAAAAAATTCTATTTAAATCATCGAAAGTCAATAGGTGAAAAAAATATTAAATTAAACTTATTTCATGAGCATATTGAAAATTCTTTAAAATTGAAATTTAATTCAGATAGAGAAATTGGTCTTTTATTTTCTGGAGGTTTAGACTCTACAATAGTTATGGATCAAATTATATCGTCTAGAGGAGAAAAATTAAAAATAGCAACATACACAAATAATAAAATGGATTTCCAAATACAAAATCAAATAGATAAACATGTTAATCAAATTTTTGTAAGTGATGATGATTTGCAAAAAAATAATGAATCTATAATAAATTTATTTGGACAACCAATGGACTCATTTACCTCATTAGCAATTGAAAATTTATGTTTAGAATTATCTAAAAAAAATATTAATTGTGCATTATCTGGTATAGGTGGAGACGAGCTCTATTTTGGTTACAACAAATATTATGATTACAAAAGTTTAAAATTTAAATTAAAAAATTATTACAAAATTGGTTTTAACAAATTAGCTTCATCTTTAATTTCAAAAGGATATATTACAGAATTCATAAAATCTAAGAATTATAAATTATGGATAAATGAAATTTTTAAATCAAACAAAAATTTTTCTTTAACTGAAAATTTATTTTTTAATGATATGGAATTTTTTTTACCAAACTCAAGATGTTTGACAAACGATGTAGCCTCTATGAGGCATAGTGTTGAGCTAAGGGGTTCATTTCTTGATATAGAAATGTTAAAAATAATTTTATCATTTGATCTAAATGAATTAGTTTCACTTGGTCAAAAAAAAATTTTAATTAATTTTCATAGTAATAAGTTTAAAAATTTTAATAATTATAACAAATATCCTTTCTTTTTAAGACCAGATCAAAATTCTCATAAAGATATAGAAATAAGTGATTTTATAAAATCAATTTTTCCAGAAAATAAAATAAATCAAATAGATAGTTCGCTAAAAAATCGAGCAGATATGTTATTAACTTTTTTCTCTTAATTTAAATTTTTATAAAATAGATAGCATCCAAAAGTATCACCTACTAAAAAATCCCTTTTGTTGGCATATATTCCTTTTATTTTAAAATTTTTTGGATTTAAAATTTTTTCTATTTTATAAATATTCGTATCTGCATTATAACAATTATCAAGCATTATCTCTAATTCTATATTTTTTATTTTTTTCTTTAAGGAATTTTTTGAACCCATCAAGACATTGTATTCATAACCTTGAGTATCAATTTTAAGAAGATCAATAGAGTTTATTTTTTCTTTTTTAATATAATTATCAAGGCTAAATATTTTTGTTTTTTTTATTTTATTTACATAATTTTTAGGTTTAACATCAAAACTCAAAGCTTTATTTTTTATCCAATAAGAATTCATATTTAATTTGAATATAGATGAATTTCCTGATTTTATTGTATAGTGCAGATATTTATTTCCTTTTTTTTCTCCAATAGCAAAATTGTTTAAAATAATGTTTTTATTTTTTGAATATTTTTCAAATAAAATTTGAAATGCATCTTCATTTGGTTCAAAAGCATAAATTTTAGGTGAATCAAATGTTTTTAAATATCTTTCAATTGATTGGCCTTCATTAGCACCTATATCAAAAATTACAGGTGATCGTTTTATTGTTTTTAAGTGAAGATTGGTAAAAATACCTAATCGTGGATGGAATTTTTTAATTTCAATCTTAAGAAATCTTCTTAAAAAATTATTGATTATAGATTTCATTTAAGTTTAATTTATATTTTAACTATCTAAAAGTAAGTATTTATAAAGAAATTAATTGTTTTTTTAGCATTTACAATTTATTTTTAAAGAGTATAACACTCTCGCCGGTGATTATTGCGATGGTGTTATACCCGATCCCATTCCGAACTCGGAAGTCAAGCCCCTCAGCGCCGATGGTACTTTGTCTTAAGACATGGAAGAGTAGGTCATTGCCGGCATAGTAAATATTATGAAAATAAAAAGTTCTTTAAAATCTATCAAAAAAAGAGACCTCAATTCTAAATTAGTTAGAAGAAGAGGAAGAGTTTACGTAATAAATAAAACAAATCCAAAATTTAAAGCAAGACAAAAGTAATTTTTATGGATAATGAAAACCATAAAAATACCTGGAACAATTTTACCAAATTTGTGTTGTGGGGAACAGTCGCAGTTATTGGTGTTTTAGTTTTAATGGCAATATTCCTGTTGTAAGATCAATGTATGAAAATTGCTTCTATTTTAGAAAATCAAAAAATTGAAAAAAGAGTAGCAATTACAACTGAGATTGCAAAAAAATATCTCTCTCTTGGCCTTGAAGTTTTATTGCCTGAAAATTATGGAAGTCATCTTGGAATTAATGATGAAGAATATAAAGAATTAGGAGTTTCAATTTCAAAAGATGAAAAAGAAATTATATCTAGTGCAGATATTATTGTTCAGTTAGGTTTATTAGATGATGAAAAAAATTATTTATTAAAAGAAAATCAAACATTTATTGGGGTGCTAAACCCATATGAAAATAAAGAAAAAATAAATAATTTAGTAAAAAAAAATATCAATACTTTTTCTCTTGAATTACTTCCAAGAATAACAAGAGCTCAGTCTATGGATATCTTATCCTCACAAGCAAACCTTGCAGGTTACAAAGCAGTAGTGGAATCTTTTGCTCATTTTGAAAAAGCAATTCCAATGATGATGACTGCAGCAGGAACAATACCAGCTGCAAAAGTGTTAGTTGTGGGCGCAGGGGTTGCAGGATTACAAGCAATTGCAACTGCAAAACGAATGGGTGCAATTGTTTTTGCAACAGATGTTAGAATGGCTTCTAAAGAACAGGTTGAAAGTTTAGGGGGTAAATTTTTAACAGTTGAAGGAGCTGAAAATTTAGAAACTGAAGGTGGTTATGCCAAAGAAGCATCAGATGATTTTAAGAAGAAACAAGAGGAATTGTTGTCAGAAACATTAAAGAAAATTGATATAGTAATTTGCACAGCCTTAATTCCAGGAAAAAAAGCACCAGTAATTATCAAAGAAGATATGATTAACAACATGAACTCTGGATCAATCATCTATGACTTAGCAGCAATTCAAGGTGGAAATACAGCACACACTAAAGTTGATGAAATTGTAGACACCAATGGTGTTAAAATAATGGGGGAAAGCAATATATTAAATAAACTTCCAACTTCTGCATCAAATTTATATGCTAAAAATGTATTTAATTTTGTTTCTAATTTATATGATAAAGAAAATAATAAAATTAATATAAATTTAGAAGACGAGATAATTGAAAAAACTCTAATAAAATAAAATTATGGAAATAGATCCTTTTATATTCAGATTAAGTATTTTTATCCTATCAATTTTCGTTGGATATTACGTGGTTTGGAGTGTAACTCCATCACTTCACACACCTTTAATGTCAGTCACTAACGCTATTTCATCAGTAATTATTGTTGGTGCAATTATTGCAGCTATATCAGGTAATGAAGGAGTAGTTTTCACATCTTCAAGTATTTATGGTTTTCTAGCAATTGTTCTTGCAGCAGTTAATATCTTTGGTGGATTTTTGGTTACTCAAAGAATGCTCGCAATGTACAAAAAAAAGAAAAAGGATAAATAATTGATGTCTGCGAATCTTTCAGCAATTTTATATTTAGTTTCAGGTGTGTTATTCATCTTAGCCTTAAGAGGGCTGTCTTCTCCTGAAACATCAAGACAAGGAAATTTATTTGGAATAATTGGAATGTTGATAGCTGTGACAGTAACATTTCTGTCTGTTGGTAATTTTAGTTCTGGATTTATTTATGTGCTTATATTTTTAGCAATCGGTGGAAGCATTGGTGCATTTATAGCTTACCGTATACCAATGACTGCAATGCCTGAATTGGTTGCTGGCTTTCATAGTTTAGTTGGTCTAGCAGCAGTGTTTGTTGCAATTTCAGCATTTATAAACCCTGAAGCATTTAACCTTGGAACACCGGGAAATATTAAGCTTGCAAGTTTAATTGAAATGGCGATAGGTGCAGCAGTTGGTGCAATTACTTTTTCTGGATCAATTATAGCTTTTTTAAAACTTCAGGGGATAATGTCGGGTGCGCCTATTACTTTTAAAGGTCAGCATGCATTAAATGCTTTAATCTTGTTTTCAATTATAGTTTTAACATTTTATCTTTGCTCTACGCAGTCAGCTAATTTATTTTGGATTTTAATTGCAGTTTCATTTCTAATAGGTTTTTTAATCATTATTCCAATAGGTGGTGCAGATATGCCAGTCGTAATTTCAATGCTAAATTCTTATTCTGGTTGGGCAGCGGCTGGAATTGGTTTTACTTTAGAAAATACAGCTTTAATTATTACAGGAGCATTGGTTGGATCATCTGGTGCAATTTTATCTTATATAATGTGTAAAGGAATGAACAGATCATTCTTCAATGTTATTTTAGGAGGATTTGGTGCTACAGAGCAATCGGGTTCATCACAAAGTAAAGAACAAAGACCGGTTAAAAGCGGCAATGCAGATGATGCAGCTTTTTTAATGAAAAATGCTTCATCAGTAATTATTGTACCGGGTTATGGTATGGCTGTTGCTCAAGCACAACACGCACTAAGAGAGATGGTTGATACATTGAAAAAAAATGACATTAAAGTTTCTTATGCAATTCATCCAGTTGCAGGAAGAATGCCAGGTCATATGAATGTTTTACTAGCAGAGGCCAATGTACCTTATGATGAAGTTTTTGAATTAGAGGAAATAAATAATGATTTCGCAAATGCAGATGTTGCTTTTGTAATTGGAGCAAATGACGTAACTAATCCTGTAGCCAAAACTGATCCTCAAAGCCCTATCTATGGTATGCCTGTATTAGATGTTGAGAAATGTAAATCAGTACTATTTGTTAAGAGAAGCCTTTCCCCCGGTTATGCTGGAATTGATAATGATTTATTTTATAAAGAAAACACACTCATGTTATTTGCAGACGCAAAAAAAATGACAGAAGATATTACAAAAAATTTATAAAGATATTTAATGACAAAAATATTTTGTGATATTGCTGAAATTAAAACAATTAAAGAATTTAGCAAAAAAAAAATTGTTAAAGGATTTACAACAAATCCTAGCTTAATGAGAAAAGCTGGAGCAAAAGATTATAAGTTATATTCAAAAAAAATTTTAAAAATCTGTAAAAAAAAACCAGTGTCACTTGAAGTTTTTGCTGATGAATATACAGAAATGAAAAAACAAGCGATTAAGATTAACAGTTGGGGAAAAAATGTTTTTGTTAAAGTTCCGGTAATTAATTCAAAAGGTAAATTTATGGGGAGAATTATTAAAGAATTAAATAGCTTAAATATTAAATTAAATATAACAGCGGTATATAATTTTAAACAATCAGAAAAAATTTTAAATTTAATTAATAAAAAAACTAAAGTAATTATATCTATATTTGCTGGTAGATCAGCTGATACTGGAAAAGATCCAGTGCCAGAAATTAAAAAAACAATTGCTTTATCAAAAAAATTTAAGAATGTTGAAATATTATGGGCTAGTACTAGGGAGCCATATAATTATCTTCAAGCAAAACAACTAAAATGTCATATTATAACTGTTCCACCAAATATAATTAGTAAAATAGAATTATTTGGTAAAAGTTATAAAAAATTAACGCTTGAAACAGTGAAAGGTTTTTTAATCGATAGCAGAAAATCTAATTTTAAAATATGACTCAGTGAAAAAAAATTTTTTATTTTTACTAATAACATATTTTTTTTTAATAATATTATTTGAATTAGGATCAAGATTAATAGTATATAGCGCTAGCAAAGATATAAATATTTTTTTTTATGGATTTAAAAAAAATATTTCTTTTCAAATTCGAGACCTTTCAAATTTAAATTTTGAGATAATTGATTATGAAGTTAAACCGATAAATAATTTACAAAAAAAAAATAACTTTAATAAAACTAATTTATGGGCATTTGGTGGATCATCAAGTGATATTGCTTGTAAAAAAAATAACAATACTTCTTGGCCATCTGAATTAGAAAATATAAATAACAAATATATTGTAAAAAATTTTGCAAGATCAGGAACTAATTCTGATTTTGCTCTAAATTCACTGTTAAGCAATTTATATTCTAACAAAAAAGAAACACCCGATATTATTTTATGGGCAAATTATGTTAATGAGACAGACGTTTTAACCTTTGGATTTAAAAACAATAAAAATTTAGAAAATAAAATTAAAATTGATAAAGTTAAAAATACTTTTTTTTACTATTTAAAATCAATCTCGATATCATTTGAAAATAAAAGTGTTTTTTTTGGATTGTTTAAAAGAACTCTATTGGCATTAATAGCTTTTTCAGAAATTCCATTTAAATATGATCTTAAAATTTTTACAGAAGAAGAGTATGAATTGGCTGCAAAAAATTATTTTTTAAATACATCAAAAGCAATTAAGATTAGTGAAAAATTTGATATTAAATTTTATATCGTATTACTTTTTGATAAGTCAGATTTAAATATAATAGAAAAAAGTTCTGAAAATAAGTTGAAAGATAAAATATTTTTTAAAGAAATAGATAATCTAAAATTTCTTTATCCAAATATTGAAATTATGAATTTTAAAATCTTTCAAAACAATAAGAATGTAAATAGAGAGAGTTTATTTTGTGATAGTATTCATTTTACATCTTATGGAAACAAAATAGTTGCAGATTTAGTTCTGAATAATTTGGAAAAAATTAATTAAATAATTATTAACTTTTAAACTTAAATTGGTTGCGGGGGACGGATTTGAACCGCCGACCTTCAGGTTATGAGCCTGACGAGCTACCAGACTGCTCCACCCCGCGGTATTTTAAATTCTATTCTTAAGCTTATTTAGTTTTTTTACTCTTTTAATGTTTTCTTGAAGAATTCTTTTTTTCTTTTCTGATGGTTTTTCATATGTGTTTTTTAATTTTATTACCTTAAAAAAACCATCTCTTTGAAGTTTTCTTTTTAATACCCTCAAAGCTTGTTCAACATTATTATCTTTAACTTCTATTTTAATAACTACCTCCAAAAAAGTGGTTAATTATCACTTTTATAAATTTATGTCTATTAATTTTATTCATTATTAAGATTGTACTTTAGATTTATTTTGTTTTTCTTTTTCTTTTTTTTCCCTTTTTATTCTTCTTTCAGCTTTCTCTATAGCTTCTACTAAATCTTTTTGAGTAAATAAGTTCAATGCAACTGGGTCTTTTGCAACAAGATTATTATAATTCCAGTAACTTTTATTTCTGATTGAGGTTACAGAATTTTTTGTGATACCAACTAATTTTGCTATTTGAGAGTCTTTTAAAATATTGTGTTGTTTTATAAGCCATAATGCTGAGTCCGGCTTGTCTTGTCTTTTTGACAGTGGAATATATTTTTTAATTTTTTTTTCGCTATTGGAAATTTCTATGTCGTTACTTTTTATTTGCAATGGTCTATTTTGATCTTTTGATGATAATTCAATTTCTTCCCTTGATAATTGCCCTGAGATTATTGGATTATAGGCTTTAATACCTTTTGCAACTTCTCCATCTGCAATTCCCTGAACTTCAACTTCGTGAAGCTTGCAAAAATTTGCAATTTGTTGAAATGTTAACGTTGTATTTTCAACTAGCCAAACGGCAGTTGCCATTGGCATTAATGGTGCGTTTGACATCTAATTTTTCTTTTCTGATTTGAAATTTTGAAATTTTTTATTAAATTTACTTATTCTACCTTTATCTAAGAGTTTTTGTTTACCACCTGTCCAGGCAGAGTGTGATTTAGGATCAATTTCTAGTTTTAATATATCTCCTTCCTTCCCCCATGTAGACTTAGTCTCAAACTGAGATCCATCAGTCATTTCTACTTTAATGGTATGGTAATTAGGATGAATTTCTTTTTTCATAACGAGACTTATAGCAAAAGAATTTTAGAACACAATTAAAAGTTCTTTAATTTTTGCATCATTTTATTACTGATTGCTCCACTGGAGGCTCTAATATCAATATTATTGCTATCAAATTTATTTATATCGTTAACTACTCCACCCGCTTCATTAACCATTAAAAATCCAGCAGCAATATCCCAAAGATTAATTTTATTGTGAAAAAAACCATCTAATCTTCCACATGCTACATATGCCAAATCTAAAGCAGCACAACCACTGTATCTCATATTTAAATCACTAAACTTTACTCCTTCATGATTACTTGAGAACAAGCAGTCATCCAAGGAATTTTTATTTGAAACCCTTAATCTATGATTGTTTAAATAAGCTCCCTTATTTTTTTCTGCAAAAAACATTTCATCTTTTATAGGATCAAATATCAAACCACTTATTATTTCCTCTTTGGATTTTAAGGCAATACAAATTGCAAAATGAGGAATTCCATGAAGAAAGTTAGTTGTTCCATCAATTGGATCAATGATCCAAAAATTATCTTTGTCTTTATTATTTATGTTGCCACTTTCTTCGGTTATAAAAGAATAGTTTTTTTTTGATTTTGAAAGTTCATCAATTAAAATTTTTTCTACATTTTTGTCGGTTTTAGTAACAAAGTCATAAGGGCCCTTTTTTGATACTTGTAATTTCTCAACTTCACCAAAATCTCTAATGACTGATTTAGAGGCTTTTTCAACAGCTTTAATCATTATGTTAAGGTTTGATGAAATAGAAATCATTTTATATTTTTTTAACGTATTCTAGATTTCTGGTATCAACTATTACTTCATCACCTGCTTCAATAAAAGGAGGAACTTGAATATTTAAACCATTATCAAGAGTAGCTGGTTTGTATGATGACGACACTGTTTG
>CACKFA010000002.1 GCA_902599335.1 uncultured Pelagibacteraceae bacterium
TTTATTTCCGTCAGATAGGAAATATTTATTAGTAATTTTATTAAACTTTTTATCTATACTTGAAGTCTGTACTCTGTAGATTTCTGAATTATATTTATTTTTATTTAATTTTTTAGTTATTAGTTCATCCTCTTTTTTTACGTATGCAAAAGATCCTCTTATTTGAGATTTTAATAATTTAAATTTTGCATCTACATAATTTTTTAAACTTTTATGTCTTTCAATGTGATCTGCAGTTATGTTTAAAATTACCGCATATTTTGATCTAAATACGCTACTGTAATCTAGTTGATAAGAAGAAGCCTCTATTACAAAGATTGTTTTTTTTGTAATATTTTTTTCTGATAATGCTGGATTACCAATATTCCCAATAAGTCTTGAGTCTCTTTTTTGATCGATTAAAGCATCATGCAAAATTTTAGCAGTTGTAGATTTACCGTTAGTTCCGGTAATAGTAATGCTTTCATTGTTGTAAAATGAAAACAAAACATCAAGATCGGTATGAATTTTTTTAAAATTTTTCTTTAAAAATTTTGATAATTTACAGTTTGAAATATCAATTCCAGGACTAATAATAATTCTATCAAAAGTTATTTTTTGAATTTGTTTTAAACTAATTATTTTTTGATTGAATTTTAAATTAATTTTTTGATTGTCATCAAACAAATATACATCAGACTTATTTTTTAAAAACTTATAAGATGAAATACCACTCTTTCCTAAACCATAAATTAATATTTTTTTTTTTAAAAAAATATTATTTAACATTTTCATTATCTTAATTTTAAGGTAGCTAAACCAATCATTGCTAAAATAATAGAGATAATCCAAAACCTAATTACAACTGTTGACTCTGGCCATCCTTTTTTTTCAAAATGATGGTGAATAGGTGCCATTCTAAAAATTCTTTTTCCGGTAAGCTTAAATGATATTACCTGAACCATTACTGAGACTGCCTCTAATACAAAAAGTCCACCAGTAATAGCTAAAACAATCTCATGCTTTGTGATAATTCCTACTGCACCTAAAGATCCACCAAGAGATAAAGAGCCTGTGTCACCCATAAAAATTTTAGCAGGTGGAGCATTAAACCATAAGAAACCTAGACAAGAGCCAATAATCGCTCCACAAAAAATTGCTACTTCACCAGTTCCTTCAATGTATGGAATTTGTAAATAATTTGAAAATACGATGTTTCCAGTAACATAACTTATAAAGGCAAAACACGCTGCAACTAATATTACAGGAACTGTTGCTAGACCATCTAATCCATCAGTAAGATTAACAGCATTTGATGAGCCTATAATTACGAATATTGCAAAAGGTATAAAAAACCATCCAAGATTTATGATTAAATTTTTAAAAAATGGAAAATATAAATTATTTAAATCTTGATAATCATTTAAATAAACAAAAAAACTTACTCCAATAATTGCTAATATTATTTGTGAAGTTATTTTAAACTTTGAAGAAATTCCTGATGAGTTGCTATATTTAATCTTCTTAAAATCATCATATGCTCCCAATAAACCAAAAGTAATTGCTATGTATATACAAAATAAAATATTAACATTTGATAAATCTGCCCAAAATATTACTGATAGCAATAAGCCGAATAAAATTATTAAACCTCCCATTGTCGGTGTACCAATTTTTTTAACTACATGATCTTCAGGTCCATCGTCCCGAATTGGATTTAAAATTTTTTGTTTTGAAAAAAATTTAATAAAAGGACCTCCAATAATCAGTACAATAACCAATGAAGTGAAAAAAGATAAACCTGTTCTAAAAGTTAAATATTTAAATACATTTAAAAAACTAAAAGTATCAACAAAATTTAATAAAAATTGATAAAGCATTTAATGCAATCCTTTCAGATCTTTTACTATGTCGTTGAATCCTGTCGCAAGTGAGGCCTTAATCATTAAATAATCATTATTATTTAAATCTTTTCTAATCAATTCAATAATTTGAGATTTGTTTAATAAAATCTTGCCTTTTTTAGCTTTTGAGATACCTGCAAATATTACAGATGCCATTTTACCTTTAACAAACACCTTATCTATCTTGGTTTTATTAATTATTGGAACAATAGATTTATGAAGTTTTTTAGAATGACTACCAAGCTCTAACATGTCACCCATTAATAAATATTTATTTGATTTTTTGGAGTTTATTTTGTCAAAATTTTTTATTGCTGATTTTAATGATAGAGGATTCGAATTATAACTTTGATCAATTAAATTAATTTTTTTATTATTAAATTTTAGTACAGAATGGTCCCCTCTTCCCCCGGGAATTTTAAAATTGAGAAAAATATTTTCATTTAGTTTAAATATATTTTTATAAATACTAATAACTGCTAATGCAGAAAGTGTATTGTATATATTGTTTTGAAAATCGTTAGATAATGTAAAATTTTTCTTTTTATTATTTAATCTAACATTAATTCTAAATTTTTTTCCAAACTTCTTTATATTAATTAATTTAATATCTGCTTTCTGACTTTTAATGCCAAAAGAAACTACTTGAATTTTATTTTCTTTGGCAATTTTTTTATGCAATTGAAAAAAATTATCGTCTGCATTCAATACAACATAACCATAAGGTTTTATGTTGTTGATAATTTCAGATTTTGCCAAAGCAATCTGTTTAATATTTTTAAAATTTTTAGCATGTGCATAATTAATATTTGTTATTACTCCAACATCTGGTTCTATTATTTTTGATAAATAATCAATTTCACCTTTTTTATCCATTCCAACTTCTAAAATTCCAAATTCATCATTTTGTTTTAAATTAAAAAGACTTAAAGGGACACCAAATTTATTGTTATAAGATTTTGGAGAAATACTTACTTTTGAAATTTTACTTAATACATTGCCCAGCAATTCTTTAAGAGTAGTTTTGCCACAACTACCTGTAATAGCTATAATATTTATATCAATACTTTTTCTAAAAGTTTTTGAAATATCTGTTAGGAATTTTAAAGTATTTTTTACTTTAATCTGACGACTTTTATTTAATTTATTTTGGATTTTGTTTACTACAGCTAACGATGCTTTTCTATTGAATGATTGTGCAACATATTTATTACCGTCATTTTTTTTTCCTCTAATAGCAAAAAAAATATCATTTTTAGTAACTTCTTGAGAATTAATTCTTGCCGTTTTTAAAGATGTGGAGGGAGGTAATTTATTAATTTTAACTGCCTCTTTAACTACATTTAATTTTAAATTACTTGATAAATTATTATTTTTATTCTTAATAGCATTTAGAATTACTTTTCTATCTGAAAAGAAAATTTTCTTATTTCCAATATCTTGTGTTTTCTCATGGCCTTTTCCAGCGACTAACAAAATATCGCCTGAATTCAAATTATGAATGGCTTGTTTTATTGCTATTGCTCTATTAGAAATTTCGGTAATTCTTTTTTTTTTAATACCTTTTTTTATATCTCTTCTTATTTTTTGAGGATTTTCAAATCTAGGGTTATCATTTGTAAGAATGATACTATCTGCAAAATCACTAGCTATTTTACCCATTTTTGATCTTTTATTTTGATCTCTATTTCCACCACAACCGAATAACACTGTGATTGCTTTATTAGGAAATTGTTCTCTAAGATTTAAAAGGCACGTTTTAAGAGCGTCAGGCGTATGAGCATAATCAAGAATTACTTTAGATTGATTTTTAATTTTACCAATTTTTTCAAACCTTCCCTCAGTTGGTTTTAATTTGGGAATTACATTTAAAATTTTATCTAAACTAATACCACTATATTTTGCTGCAATTATTGCCATCAAAACATTTTTTAATTGTATTTTTCCAATTAAATTTAAATTTATATCCCTTATTGAGCTATTTAATTTAATTCTAAGAAATTGAACCTCTCCTTTAAAATTATGAGATAAAAGCTCTAAATTATTTTTCTCATCATTAAGTGTATGCAATTTTAATTTCTTATTAATTACAATTTTTTTTATATTTCTAAACTCAGGTATTAATTGATCTGTAATTACATTTCCTTTTTTTGAGATTAGGTTTTTAAATAAATAAAGTTTTGCATTTAAATAACTTTTTAAATTTTTATGATAATCAAGATGATCCTGGGATAGATTGGTAAATATACCTGAATTAAACTTTAAACCATCTAATCTATTTTGCTTTAAACCATGACTTGAGGCTTCCATAATTACATTTTCTATTTTTTTGTTTTTTAACTTACTTAATATTTTAGCCAATTTTATTGGATCTATTGTAGTATTAGATAAATTCAAATTAATACTTTTTGATTTAACGCCTAATGTGCCAATTGAAGCACCTTTTTTATTATTTAATTTTAATATTTGATAATAAAAATCTGCAACTGATGATTTTCCGTTTGTACCAGTAACTGCAATTAAATTTTTTGGTTTTTTATTATAAATTTTAAAAGCAGTTTCAGCTAATAATTTTCTTACATTTTTTGTATGAATATACAAAATTCCATTTTGGTATTGATTTTTTTTTCTTTCGGTTACAATAATTTTAGATCCTTTTTTAATTGCTTTGGGTATAAATTTATGGCCATCAATACTATTTCCTTTGATTGCAAAAAAAATATTATTTTTTTTAATACTCTTCGTGTCAAATGAAATTCCTGAAAAAGAAAAATTTTTATAATTTTTATTTATGTTATTAAAGTAGTTTCCTAGAAGCATATTTAATTAACCTCTATATATTTTGTGGCTAAAATAGGCCCAATTTTATCTATGACTTTTCCAGCTATCTCTACTGAGGTCCAGCCAGCAGTATTATAAAGTGTGCCCCTCCACCCTCCTTTTCGATGTCTATATTTATAATAATAATCTTTAGATTTTTTTGGAGTATCTAGCATTACAACAAAAACAAATTTTGGATTTGATGTGGGAAAAATGGAAGCAAATGTATTTATTTTTGCCTCAGAATACGCTCCTCCCTCAGGTTGATCAGCGGTTCCTGTTTTTCCACCAATTTCATAATTTTGAACATCTGCAAATTTAGCTGTCCCTTCCTCAGTATTTACAATTTTTCTTAAAGCGCTAACCACTTGCTCTGAAATACCTCTGTTTAATATTCTTTTATTTTTTTTATCAAAATTATTTTCTTTATAAATTAATGTTGGCTTAATTTCATACCCACCATTTGATAAAATAGAATAACCTTTTGCCAATTGAAGAATTGTAGTTGCTATTCCATGTCCAAAAGAAGCTGTAGCCAATCTGCATTTTCCAAAATCATAATTTTTTTGAGGAGCAACTTCTTGAATATCAAAATCAATATCACTTAACACGCCAACTTTTTCTAAAAATAATTTAAATTTTTCTGAGCCAACTTTTTGGGCAATTTTTACTGATCCTATATTGCCAGATCTAACTAAAATTTGCTCTGCAGTTAAATCTGATGGTATTTCATTGTCGTACTCACCTATTTTGTATTTGTCACATTTAATTGATTTGGGTAAATCTAAAAATTCAGTCTCTGGTTTAATTACCTTTTCATTTAAGGCGCTAGCAAAAGTAAATGTTTTAAATACAGACCCAAGTTCATATGTTCCTTTAGTTACTCTGTTAATATAATTTACATCTGTAATATTTTGTCTTTCATTTGGATTAAAATCTGGCAAAGAAACTAATGATAAAATATTGCCATTATTAACATCCATTAAAATGGCTGCACTACCTTTGCTTTTAAAAATTTCCTGATATTTAATTAATTCTTTTCTAATTAAAAATTGAATATCTTTATCTAAGGTAAGTTTAATTGATTCTTTTGATTTTCTAAGTTTATCATTTAACGATTTTTCTAATCCAGAAATACCATTATTGTCATCATCTATCTGACCTAAAACATGACTAAAAAGATTTTTTTGTGGATACATTCTTAAAACTCTTTCTTCTGGAACCAAAGATTTGTCCCCTAATTTCATTATTTTTTCATAATTTTTCTCTGAAATTTTCTTCTCTAAGTAAAAAAATTTCTTAGTTTTTATTTTTTTTTTAATTTCATCAAAATTTTTATCAGGAAAAATAATATTTAAACTTAGAAGTAATTTTTTTTCATCAATTATATCTGAAGTTTTTAAACCAATATCAATCGATTTAACTGTCTTAGCTAAATAATTTCCATTAATATCTATCATGTCTGCTCGATAAAGCTGATTTTTAGATCCAAGAAGATTATTGATGTTTTCTAATTTACTCTTTCGTGAACCTAAGTGGACTAGGTGGATTGTGTAAATTAAATATATGATAAAAAAAACAAAGAAAATAAAAGCTACACGATTAAATTGAATATTTAATCCATTTTCTTTTTTCTTAAATGTAAAATCACTTTTATAGTCCTCTATAGTTAATTTTGATTTATTAGTCATTACTCTTTAATAATTTTAAAATTTTGGATTTTATTTACATCATTTGAAATATTATAGACTCTTATGTCGTTTATATTTTTTTGAATTAACTCATCCTCAAAATACTGAGACTGATATTCAAGTAACCTTTCTGAGGAGCTTAAATAATCATACTCCAAGGATACATTTTCAAATTCAGTCTTTAAAATTCTAATATTCTCTTTTGCTGTAAATATTTCATCTTCAATCTGTTTAGTCGTATTTTTTATTATTGCAGTTGAGAGGACTAAAAAAAAAATCATTACTGCTAAAGCAAACTTTTTCACAGTTTGTCTCCATAATTTTCAATTTCAATGTAATTTCTGAATTGCTCCTCTATATCGGTATCAAAATTATAAAAATCTTTTTTTTTAATCACATATCTAAATTTAGCAGATCTAGATGGTGGATTTTCATTCACCTCCTCATCTGAGGGTGTTATTGGTTTTTTTCGAATTAAGTTAAACAGTGTATCTACTTGTTCAATAACCGGGCTATATCGTGAAATACTTTTATTTTCAGATAGACTTTTAAAAAAATATTTTACTATTTTATCCTCTAAAGAGTGAAATGTTACTACCCCCAAAACACCGCCTTTTTTTAAAACTTTAGTGGCATTGATAAGTCCAAAAATTAACTCACTTATTTCTTTATTTACAAATATTCTAAGGGCCTGAAAAACCTTGGTAGCATTATGAACTTTGAAATTTTTTCTTTTTTTTGATTTATCAATAATTTCAACTAAAACTTTGGTATCAATTTTATTTTTAGATCTTTCTTTTATAATATTACGAGCAATGTATTTTGCTTCTTTTTCATCTCCAAAAAATTTAAAAATTTTTTCTAATTCTTTTTCATCTAGTTTATTAATTGAATCCTCTGCTGAAAAAGTATTTAATCCCAGCTGCATATTTAATTTGCCACTGGCATCAAAAGATAATCCTTTTTTTGGATCTTTTATTTGAGTATAAGAGTAACCAAGATCAAAAATTACACCTCTTATATTCTCATTTTTAAGCTTTAAATTACTTAGTTGACTAAATTTTATATTTTTAAAAATAAATCTATCTTCAAAGTTTTCTTTTAATTGATTAGCAATTTTTTCACTCTCTTTATCTCTATCAAGAGCTATTACTTTTGTATTTTTAAAATCTAAAATTTTTTTGGAATAACCACCTTGACCGAAAGTACAATCGATAAATGTGCCACCATGTTGAGGGGAAATAACGCTAATAATTTCTTTTAGCAGTACCGGATAATGCTTTTGCATATTCGGTACTATGGTGGCGTCCATTTATCTCTTGGAAGACCATTAATTTTTTTGTCTTCTTAAGAATGCTGGTATCTCAAGATCATCCTCTTCCTCATTATTTGAGGACAATAAATCTTCAGGACTTGAATTCTCATCTTCTGAGCTAAATAAATCTGGCGCATCAGAATCAACTCCAAATTCTTTTAGATCATTAGACGCTTCTTCCTCAGTGTGGGTCTCCTGAATTTCTTCATGAGTTGTTTCCATAGCCTCTTGTGCAAATGATTTTTCCATTTCATTAACTAAATTATCCTCAACTATGCTTTCACTTTCCATGCTAGTGTTTTGGACAGCTTCTTCATTCATAATCTGATTATGAGAGTTTTCAGTTTGTTGTTCTTGAATAATCTCATTTTCAAGCTTTAAAGCATTAGCACCATGTGTAATTGGATTTGATGCTGTTGTATTTGAAAAATTGAAAGATTGAGTTGATCCCATGTTTGAAAAATCAGAGTAACCTGGATTACGATTTTGAATTCTATGGACCATATTTACTACAGATTTTGATTCAGGTTGCTGACCGTCTAAAGAAGTTGCAACAATTGAAACTCTCATTTTTCCATCAAGCTCCGTATCAGTTATCGCTCCAATAATTAACTCTGCCTCTGGGTCGACCTCAGCTCTAACTTTATTTACAGCTTCATCAACTTCAAAAAGCTTAAGATCTTTACCACCAGTAATATTTACTAGTAATCCTTTTGCACCTTTTAAAGTATAATCATCTATTAATGGATTGCTGATTGCCATTTCAGCAGCTTTTAAAGCTCTACCTTCTCCTTCAGCTTCTCCAGTTCCCATCATAGCTTTACCCATTGCTGCCATAACAGTTTCAACGTCAGCAAAATCTAAATTAATTAAACCAGGTCTTACCATCAAATCCGTTATACTTTGAACACCATGCATCAAAACATTATTTGATAAGTTAAACGATTCTTCAAAAGTTGTCTGTTCATTGGCTATTTTGAATAAGTTTTGATTCGGAATAACAATTATTGTATCAACATGTTTTCTTAACTCTTCCAAGCCTTGTTGTGCTCTTCTCATTCTAGAGGGACCTTCATATAAAAATGGAAGAGTAACAACACCTACAGTTAATATATTTAATTCTTTAGCAGCTCTTGCGATGACATGAGCAGCACCAGTGCCTGTTCCACCACCCATACCAGCTGCAATAAAAACCATATTCGCACCTTGAAGTGTATTTACAATTTCATTTAAAGACTCGTCAGCTGCTGCTTGTCCAATATCAAGTTTTGCTCCTGCTCCTAAACCTTTTGTTAAATTCAAACCAATTTGAATTCTTGTTTTGGCTTTACTAAGCTTCAAATCTTGAGCATCAGTATTTACTGCAATAAATTCTACACCTTGTAGATTATTTTCTATCATTTCGTTAATTGCATTTCCGCCAGCTCCACCAACTCCTAAAACTAGTAGTCGTGGCTGTAGCTCTTTTATCTCTGGTGCTTTAAAGTTAATTGTCATCTTTTATCCCCTATTGTTTGTTATGTTGAAGCTCCCATTTAAGATTACCACGATTAATATTTGCTTTTTTCCTCGCTGTTATCTTAAATTTTTCAAATGCTGTTGGCTCCCATATTTGAAATGTTTGGCCTTGACCAACAAACAACATGCTATTTTTTATTTTTGCATGTTTTAATAATTTTGATGAAAGTGAAATTCTACCTTCACTGTCGAATTGTAAATTTATACTTTCTGCTAATATTGATGTTGCAAAGTAATCTCTTTTTTCCTCAAAAGGATTTAAAGAGTCAATTGCTGAAGAAATTTTTTCAATTCTATCTTGAGAACACGCTTCTATTGAGGAATTATTAAATGATGGATAACAAATAACACCATTGTAACCTAGATTGGATAAATGTGACCTAAAACTAGCAGGCACAGATACTCTCCCTTTTTTGTCTAATTTGTTTTCGTATGTTGATAAAAACATAAAACATAAATCTCTTTATTCCCATATAATGGGAATTTATGGGATATTATGGGTTTTAGAACTAAAGGTCAATACCTATTATTTAGGCACTATTATTGTTTTAGTGATAATGAAAATAGACACTAGTACTTAAAAAATGAGAACAACCAAAGAAACTTATAGTGATATTTTGATTTGAAGTGCCAGATAAACTATAAGCCGGGTTCTGTCATTTAAACCTATCATTTGTCTAGGCTTAAGATCACTCTTAAGCTCAAGCAACTAACCCTGATGACTAGCCAAGGACGGCTTTTAGTTTTTAAACAATGTCATCTCTACTTAGTCTTGCTCCCAGTGGGGTTTTCCAGCGTTCATTGTTACCAATAGAACCGGTGTGCTCTTACCACACCTTTTCACCCTTGCCATGTTATGGCGGTATATTTTCTGTGGCACTATCCCTAAGGTTTCCCTCGCCAGGTATTACCTGGCACTGTGTCCCTGTAGAGCCCGGACTTTCCTCTTTAAAAACGATTAAAGCGATAAGTCATTTATCTGGCAAACTTAATTTATTACTAAAGTTACAAATTACAAGAAAAATTATCTAAATATTTTTAGTAGATTTTTGCTTATTGTTAAGCATTCTTTATCAATAACACCATTTATCAAATTTTGTCGGAATCTTCTTTGGAAAGCAGTGGTTAATATTGCAGAATGTTTGGTTGTTTTTATATTTAAATTTTTTGAGTAACCAATTTTATATAAATTTTTAATAAAAATTTTCTTTTCTGCTATACTTGTTTTGCTTTGTCTAATTTTTAAGAGTTTTTTTTTATCCAATCTATGCCAACAACCAATTTTATTTGTTGACAAAACTTGCCAAGGGAATTTCTCTCCAGGGTCTTTTTTTCTATCAGGAGCTATATCTGAATGACCTAAAATAAATTTTGATTTAATTTTATATTTTTTAATTAAAAATTTACTTAATTTAATGATTGAATTTATTTGTTTTTTTTTAAAAGCACTATATTTATAGTCATGTCCCGGATTACTTATTTCGATTCCTATAGATTTACTATTTAAAGATTTATAATTTTTCCATCTTGAAATACCAGCATGCCATGCGACATATAAATTTGGAACTAGTGTTAATATTTCACCGTTTTTTTTAATAAAATAATGACTGCTTACTTTTGATTTTGAGCTAGTTAATAGATTAATTGCATCAATTTCTTTTTTCATGCCCGTATAATGAAATATAATGAATTTAATTTCCTTAGATTTCCTTTTTTTTATGTCAAAATTTGGTGAATAATTCAGAGTTGTATGCATGTTTAATTTAGGTATAAATTTAGGCTATTTATAAACACTTTATAGACATTTTTTAAAATTAGATATTATTTTATAATTATAAACTATATAATATAAAAAATGCTATGTTTAAAAAATTAATAATTATTTTATTTAGTGTTTTTTTGTTTTCTTTAAACGCTAATGCTGGTTCTGATGGTGAACTAGAATTAAAAAAAAAAGAAACTAAACAAGTAAAAGATTGTTTTGAAAAATTTAACAGAAAAGTATTTAGATTTAACCAAGGTCTAGATAAGACGGTTATTAAACCTATCGCAAAAGGTTATAGAAATTTACCAGATCCAATTCAAAAGGGTACAAGTAATGCAATTAAAAATTTATCAACTCTTATAACAATACCTAATAACGTTCTCCAAGGAGATTTAAAAACTGCTGTGATAAATACCGCGCGATTAGCTGTAAACACTACTGTTGGACTTCTTGGAACTATAGATGTTGCAAACAAAGTTGGTTTTCCAAAATACGAAAAAGAAGATTATGGTCAGACTTTAGGTGCTTGGGGTATAGGTCCAGGCTGTTATATAGTGCTGCCGGTTCTAGGTCCCTCTACTATAAGAGATACCGCAGGTTCATTTACAAACGTCTTAGGTGGAGACCCTTGGTATAATATGTCTATACATGGAAACAATGAGTTTTTAACTAACAAAGTTTATATCGCATCTAAAGCAATTAGTGGCGTAGATTTTAGAGCTAACAATCTAGAGTCGTTTGATAATCTTGAAGAAAATTCAATAGACTTTTACGCTTCTGTAAGAAGTTTATATTTGCAAGATCGAGAGAATAAAATTAAAAATAATCAAAGAGGAAGTATTGAGGTTATATACAAAGATGAAGATGACTGGGAAGAAATAGATAAAAAATAATCAAAAATTTCACAATAAATATGAAAAAAATTATCATAATTTTATTATTTATTAATCTTTTAAATTTTTCTACTCACGCTATGGAAGCTGATGTATTTATTCAGTCTACAGTTAATAGAGCTTCACTGGCCCTTTCAAAAAACATTTCAAAAGACGAAAAGATAAATAAATTGAAATCTATAGCTGAAGACACTGTGGATATTAGAGGAATAGGTTTTTACTCTTTAGGCTCAATAAGAGATAATTTAGAAGATAATGAAAAAGAAAAATTTTTAATTTTATTTAAAAAATATTTCTTAAAAAGTTTTTCAAGTAGACTGTCTGAATATACAAATCCAGAAATCGAAGTTAAGGGAAAGAAAATCTTAAATAAAAATTATACAATTGTTAATAGTGTATTGATAGCAACCTCTGAAAGACCAGAGATAAAAATTGATTGGAGAGTTTATACTAAAGAACCTGAGAATCCTTTAATTAGAGATTTAATCATTGAAGGTCTTAGTTTGGCAAGAACACAAAAAGAGGAGTTTGCGTCAATAATTAATTCAAACGATGGTGATATAAACGCCTTGTTTCAAACTTTAGAGGGGTTTGCTAAAAATTAATAATGGTGGGCCCGCCAGGACTCGAACCTGGGACCAATACATTATGAGTGTACTGCTCTAACCAACTGAGCTACAGGCCCTTTAATAAACTAAGCTTTTATACCATAAAAAAACTTTATCAAGCACCAATGTTTCTAGTTTGTTTCTATTTGTTTCCTTGTGTAATTGCATTGGTTGGTAAATCTGTTGGTAAGTAATTTTTAAAATTTAATTACACTTTTTTCTCAAATTCTCTCTTTTTAACCTTTTGTTTTATTCTTAATTTAAAAAATATTTTTAAACCAACGACCCATGATAATAGGATAATTATTAAACTTATCAAAAAGTTGTAAATTACAAAATAATTATAACAGCTATGTAAAAAAGCAGGAATTAGAAAAGCTAGAGCTAAGTTACCCTCATTTTTTATATATGCATATCGCATAAAAAAATATCCCATCATTATTCCAAATGCTGCATGAGCTGGAACAGCTGATAATGACCTGATAATTGCTAATTCTATTGATGAAGTGTTAAAGTAATCTGCCAATAAATAAACATAATAAATATTTTCTAGAGTTGCAAAACCTAGAGATGATGTAACTCCATAAACAATCCCATCTATTGGTTCATTAAAATCCTTCATTTTGTAAACTAAGAAATAGAGAACCATTAATTTTAAACCTTCTTCTACAGGTCCTGCAGAAAAAAAAGATCCTTTTAAGGCTTCATTTAGATTTGTGTTTTTTTCATAAAAAATATCAAGATAAGTATTTATATAAAAAGCAGGAATAGTTATTAATATTCCATAAATAAATACTTTAATTATTTGTCCAGAAGGCTCTTTGAACTTATCTGAAAAAACAAAAAAACAAATTATCGCTAATGATGGAAGTATAGTAAGTAATAAAACTTTCACTAATTAAAACTACTCTGATCTAGAATTTGTTATTTTTAATAAATCTTTTTTAAATGTTAAACAATTTCTGAATTCGCATCCAGCTGCAAACGATGTTAGGCCGCTATTCATCTGAAGCATAATTGCGTGCATTCTCTGATTTTTAAATGGACCGTCAGTCTCAAAATAATAAACAGCAGGGCTATTTTTTTTATCAATATTTTCTGGATTAAATTTACAGTCATACAGCTTTACAGGTTTATTAAATAAAGCACTTAAATTTTCTACCATGGCATCACAAACTTCTACTTCAGAATAAACCATGAGCTCCTTTATATTCATATCTTGTACAGTAATATAAATATTATTAAATTCTGCTTTATATCTTTTTTTTGGAAAAAAATATTCTATATTTAGATCTGCTTTCGTCGAACCAGCCATCATATCATTAAAGTACTCTTTATTAATTTCTAAATCGTTATCTTTATCTTTTTTCAATAAGTCATCCATATTTGCAGACAAAGAGATATAATTTTTTGGTAAATCTACATAAAAACCGTAACGAGTTCTTACTTCTTTTGATAAAACTAATTGTGTAGATAAAATTAAAAAAATAAACGAAAAAATTATTTTTTTCATATTAAATAATATACTCTTAGTAAATAAATGAAAATAAATTTATTATTAATATCTCAAATATTAAAAATAAATAAAAATAGAAGAAAATATTTAAACATAATAAATATAGGCTTATTTTTATCTCTTTTTGCAATTACTTCAGCTTTGATAACTTTTTATACTGAAACTAAAATTGATAAAATAGAATTTGAATTATTAGAAAGTCATGAAAACAAAAATGTATTCAATGAATTAACAAAATATTTCGTAGAGGTAAGGGGGATTTTTTATTATTACGAAAACCTGGAAAAAAACTTAAATAATTTAACTGAATATATTGCTGGAACAAATTTAGGTGAAAAAATTATCACTGTTAAGGATATTTATTTGCCAATCATTTACATTGATTTTGAAGGTGGTGATTTTGAATACGTCAAAGAATTTTTTAAAAAAGGTGGAGAATTAGATGAATTAGAAATATTTGCCAAAGAATTTTATAATAATGATACAGAAAATAATACACTCAAAGATATTTTAACTGCCGGTGAAAAATTCAGAGAATATGAAATTTTTTTCAATAAAGATTATTCAACCTACCACAAAGATATTTTTGTTTATGAAACATATAAAATATTTGAAAATCCATTTGATGAAACAATCAATTATTACGATAGTGAAATTTATAATGATTATTTAAAACTCTTGAAAGCATATAGTGATCTTCAAGACTACTTCAATGCAATGTCATATTTTATCCAAGAATTAGAACTTACAATTGATTCAAATATATCGATATCTAATGAAACAATAAAAAAATTAACTGATAGAGAGACAAATTTAATTATTACAGCATTTGTTTTTCAAATATTTATTTTTTTTATTATTCAATTCTTTGAAATAGCTTCAATACAAAATGAAAGAAAGGTAAATGCGAAGAGGAAAATTAAATAAATCAGCTTATATATTTATCATTATATCTGCAATTTTCACTATTATTGCTTACGTCGCAGATCAATTAGTAATTAATTTTGAAAATAAAAACAGAATAATATTAATGAACTATAACAATTTGAATTCAGATTTAAAATCATATGAAGCAACTTCTTTAAAACTTGATAGTTTAGGTTTTCAATTAGAAAACTTGCTAACATCTCAATTAAAATTAAGAAACTTTTATATTAAAAATATTTTATACGTAGAGTATGATGAAAAATTTAAGAAAAATTTCTCAGGGGAATTTGCAATTTCAAATTTTAAATTGATGACACTTCAGAATAATAGAAGTTTTTATCTTGAAATATTTAAATTTGTTGATGATTATAACAGAATATTTTCAAATAAAATTTTTAAGAAGCTAGACATTAAAACTGATGTATTAATTGAAGTATTAGAAAGTCCTGAAACTATTTTCAATAATAATTTAGATAAATTTTATGTTAAAAAATATGATGATATTCAGTCAATTTTGGTAAATAATAATTTAGACGAATTTACTTTAAAAAATTGGCAAGACCTTAGAAATTTTAGACTTTTATATTTAGAAAATATATTTAATTTTAATAATAAATTAGAAAAAATTATTGAAGAAATAGATGATTACGTAGAGGAAATAGAGCTTGATTTAGGTATATTATTTAAAGAAAGAAAAAAAATAAGTAGCACCATAAATTATTTTATTTTGACGGGAATTATATCTCAAATAATGACACTTTTCTTTTTACTTGTGCTGTTTAGACATTTAATTTTAAATAAAATAATTTAATTTTTATGAATAAAAAAAAAAATAAATTTATCTCTGACTGGGGTTTGCCAATAATTGCTATTGGAGGATTATTTATTGGGATATATTTATCAGACAAAATTTACTTTATACCTGATTTATCGTTTTGCTATTCTTACCCAAATATTATTTGTGAAATACCTATAATAAATTGGATTGTGAGAATACTTGATACAAGAGTGATTACTGTTTTTGTAATTTATATTGGAATTGTATTATCAGCATATCTCATTTTTAAAAAATTAGGTTTTGAAGAACCTGAGGATAAATAAATGTTATTTTGATATGTCTTTGTTGGTAAATAGTTGGTAAATCGGTTGGTAAATAAAATTTTTTATTTTTTGTAAATAGTCCACTTTTTATCACCTCGAAATTTTGCTTTTGTTCTTACACCGTTAACATTTATACAATCAAGAATATCTCCATCTGGGTAAACTATTTCAGATGAACCATGTATATTACCTTTTATAAAATTCCCTTTAATTATTGTTCCTTTCTCTTGATCATCAATGTCTTTTAAAAATGTTATTTTGCCTTTACCGTGTAATTGGTCATCTTTCCATTTACCTTCTGTTTTAAATTGATCAGATACTATTAAAATACCATAGCCATTTTTTTTACTGTTAACAAACTCACCCTCATAAACCTCTTTGGTTTTTTCAATAACTAACTTGCCTTTTCCATGAAAATGACTTTTTTTCCATTCACCTTTGTATGAATAATTGCCTTCACATTTATATTCGCCTTGCCCATCAAAAACGCCATCTTTGAATTCACCAACATAATCCCAAGGGTTATCGGTTAATTTTTTACGAAATGTTTTTGAGTCAATATTTAAATCAACGCTCGATAAATACATATAGCCATGACCGTGCGGAATCTGTTGCTCAGCGCTTTTAATAGCACCTTTATAAGTTCTTCCATCAGGGTAATTTAACTCTGCTCTAATTACTAAATCATCACCCATTTTTTTGATACTTGGATAACGACTTTCTAGAATTAAAATTTCGTCTAATAAATTTTGATATTCTTCTTTACTAACAGGAAGTTTTTTATGTTTTGCTTTATAAAAATCATAAGATGTAAGTAGTTGTCTTTTTTTATGATAATCATTTTTAATTTTTTTATTTCTCATTCATTCTCAATCAATAAATATCTATTAGTGGATATGGATCTCTAGTTTTCATTTATTAATCCAATATTTTTTAAAATTTTTGATTTTATCTTGTGTAACATTTTTAAAAACCCATACTTTGGTATTGTATTGATTAATTACTCTATCAAAACCAATTTTTGATTTATTTAAACACTCAATGAAATGAAGTCCTTTTTTTCTTCTTGCCTCAGGTTTATGAACACCGTCTCCTCCCTGATTTTTATCATAATTATTTACAGGTGTGGTTCCTCTTTTTAGAAGTAAGCTTATATACTGTTTAGTGCCCACATCAGCAATTTTACCAAACTCTTCAGTGCTAATTAAATCTTCTCCTAAATTATATTCTCTCTCATAATTTCCAGAACCAACAAACTGCTTTTCCTTAATTTTTAGAAGTTCTGATTTAGATTTCGCTTTATATATTTTTCCAGATGAAGTTTGCTTCCAACACCATAATTCCTCAGTAATACTATAATAAAAACTGTTTTGATCGTATCTATCCATCAAATTTATTTTATTTCACTTAACCACCTAGGCCAAGATCTTGAATTAAAATCTCTATCAAGATTAAATTCATTAATTATCTTTCTTAAAATTTCAGATTTTGAGTATCCATCTTTATAAAGTTCTTTTGCTCTTTTGATTTTAGCATTTTTAAGTTTTTGAACTTCTGAACTAAATTGAATTAAATTAGATTGATCTCCACCAGAATTTCCCAAAGCCCTTTTGTTACCTCGCATTGAGTTAGCTCTTTTTTCTTCAAGAATTTTTGTGAGTTTTTTTCTTTTTTTAAGAGCTTCCTCAGCTAAAGATTTACTATTATAGATTTGTAATCCTCTGAATTCCATTGGGATATTGCTATTTTTTGTTTGGGGTGTAGAAAATAAAATTTTATATTTTCCATTTAGATTGTTTTTATCAACAGGTCTGATTTTATTATGATTGCTCATCCTCATCCCCTCTAGCTTTTTTTAACATTTTTATTTCATTTTCAATCATTTGAAATTTATGTCGATCACATAAATAACTAAAATACTTCAATGTATTATATGGAAGAAAATAAAGTTTTAAAATTAGGTTAAGAATAAACTTATCTTTGTAAAATTCTTTTTTTGCCTGCATTTGAAGTTCTTTATGAGTTAATAGCCACCCAAGGTAATTTTTCCATTCATATCTGTTTTCTAATCTTTCTTTAATTATTTCATCAAGATTATTTTTCATTAGCCATCCTTCCTGCGGACACAAAATAATTACAAGTTTCACATGTTCCATTAGGTTCAGGTGGTTTATTGTCATGAAGTATATCTAAATATTTTGTAAGAACTTTCATAAAGTTTTTAAGGTCATATTTTACTTCAGTAAATTTGAACGAAAAATCTATAGAAATATTATCTGTATTTTTTAGCTGCTCAGGATAGATAAATACAAGACCTAATAAACTTGTTTTATTAATAGTAATTTTCTTTATTTTTTTTAAAGTTTCCTCAACACTTTTTTTAATTGAATCAGGTTTTTTAGCTCTACTATGTTCAGCTAAAAATTTTTCATCGGTTTCTAAATTTGAATATAATAGACTGTAACCATGAAGTTGAGGTTCGTACTCATTGATTTTTTTCTCTAGATCCTTACTAAAATCTTTGCCATTTTTTTCTTTAAACTTAGATGTCTTATAATCAATAATACCTGAGGTTCCATCCTCGAATTTAATAATAGCATCCCCTTTTCCTTTAATTCTAAAAAGTCTATTTTTGTTGTCTTTTAAAATTTTAGAAAAAAATGAAATATTAAATGGATCTATTGTTTCTCCTTCTTTAATATTTTTATCAATTTTTTTTACATCTCCCAAAAAATATTCTTTTTCCATACTGTCTAATGTTTGTGTCACTCCAGCAGAAATCATTTTGGGATAAAGATTAAAGTTTTTGCCTATGTAAGCACAATGATCGCACACGTATGACAATTCACTAGGGCTAATAGTATAAATTTTCATTAGTTTAATCTCCCCTCATATTCATAGGAATATTTTCATCTTCTAAGCATTTGTTGTTTACTAAGATCTTAACAACTTGAGCTCTTGATAGGGTTACTCCTGGATGTAATGATACTGCTAGTTCTTCAATTTTTTTGTAACAATCGTGATCGATAGCTACAGATTTATACTTAGTTTTGTCTGTCATATTTATCTTTCCGAACTAAAGGTTCGCAAAAGATAAAATTTTTCTTACTGACTTTATACATATATTTACCTCATTGAACCGTAGTTCATTGGTTAATTTACAGGCAAATTTTTTATTGGGTCAGAGTACTTTCTAGCTTCGAAGAGAACACTTACGCTCAGGTATAAAAACCCCAAGTTCTCCCACTAGAATGAAACGCAATTAACTCTGGAAGTTACAAATACATACTTTATCAAGTCAGTGAATTTTATATGTATATGTAACTTCCAAACAATTAAAAAATTCACTTAATTGATAGTAATGATTCTTACAAGCCTTTTCAATATTTAAATTATTTTTTTTTAGGGCATAGCTCTATCCTATACTTTCCTATTTTTTTTAGGGCTCTGCTCTAGCTTTTTTTATTCTTTATTTTAAAACCATTTTTTTCTAAAACATTTATCAGATTCTTGAGCCTTTCATCTCTTGGTGTGTTTTGATCTCCAATGCTCTCAAAAAATATAGGTTTTAAACCTTTTTTTTCTTTTGATTTAAAAAAGTTTTTTATTGATTGTATTTTTATTTTCATGTTTCTCCTTTAGCGTTTTATTTTAAGTCCTAGCAAGTAGAGTTATGTTCTAAATCAAGACTGATTAATTTATATCACACTAAAGCAAAATTACTACTTTTCTGATTTATGATAGTCATGAAAATCACTAATTTCTCGAAATTTCTTTCTTTCTCTCTGCCATAAATAAAAAAAAATCAGGATTAATAATGGTTGCAAAATAACAAAAATAAGAATGTTAATTAATTCATAAGACATACCAGTATGTTCAGCCATAATTTCGAGAACTATTACACACCAATTAAAAAAATCGTTTATCATAATTTTTTATCAAAAATCTCTTTGCAAAGCTTATTAGCTTCTAATACTGAAGGGACAAGTTTATCGAGTTTCCAGCTATTATTTCGAATATCAAAATATTTACTGGCTTTAAAGTCAATGCCATCAATTATTTCAATGTCAAATCTTTTTTCCTCAATATAAAAATTGTTTAATTTATAAATATATTCTTTAATTGGGAAAGATCCTAAAGATAGCAATACTCTGTAACCCATCAAGAATGGCTGAATATGATCGACTTGAGCCGTTACTTCTTCATCATTTATTTTTATTGGTATATTTTTGTTTAATAGTTGTTTTATATCTCCAGGCTGCTCGTATGTATAAAATGTAAAATTATGCCAAACTTTTTCACAGTTTTCATTAGAATTAATAAAAAAATTTAAACTATCTCCATGTATTACCTCACCATAAACCCTTGCAAATACAAGGCTTTCATACTTGTCTATTTTCCATTCTTCTTCAGAAGCTTGGGCTTGATAAGCAAATACAAGAAAAAAAAGAGATAAATGTAATAAAATAATAAGTAAAACTCTTTTCATGATTTGAGCTCCACTTTAATTCCCTCTTTTTTTAATAGAGAGACTATTTTATCTAATAATAAACTGTGATGGGTACTGTTATTGATTTTAAATCTAAAGGTTTGTTTATAAACTGGATCGGAATTGTCATAAGATACAAATGTAGAGACGTGGCAATATTTATAGACCTGGTCTATTTCCATAAATTGTGGCTCCTTCTGTTGGTTGATTTTTTATGAGTTAGTAATTTGTAATTTGAAATGGTTCCACCCCTTCGCTTATCGAGAGGTTTACGCAACAAGGGAGATAATGAAAATATTCGTAAACGGGCAAAAAGGAGTGGAATCCAATGCATGATTCTATTTAAATCATTAATCTTTGGCTCTACTAAGTCTGAAATATGTTTTTAAAAAGATCTTGATTTTTTTTTAAATGACAAAATATTGCCATCATCAACTATTAAATTTATAATTGTTAAGGTTCTTTATTCTTAAGAATACTTTTTCAACTCTAAATATGAAACAACTAGAATTTGAATTTAATTCAATTGATCTTTCAGATTATTATGTTGCACATCAAGTTATTGATGAAGGAAATAATCAAATATTTAGTTGGTCAGATACATTAAGTGATGATGGTAAAAAAATAAGATATCATGAATATATTTATAACACTCCAGATTGTATGGAATTTGAAAATTGGATTGAAGTAGAAAATAAATGGTTAAATAAATCAACTTTTAAGAAACTCTACGTATACTTAAAATCTCTTGAAAGACATCAAAATAGGCTTGAAAAAATGAAGAAATGTTTAGAAGAAAAAGATATTCCTTTTGAAGAGGGTGATTGGCAGACAATTGATAGAGATAGAGAAAGAGAAGTAATGAAACATAATTACCATTAAGCTCACCTAAAAGGCATTATTTAAGGCTGCATAAACTTGTTATGAATTAACATTATAGCATACTAGAATATATCTTGTAAAGTTTTCTGATTTATATCAAGATTAATTTTAATTTTTACATGTCTAATTTTAGTGAGAATGAAATAATACCTTTTGCACTTTCAATAATTGAAAATCATGTAGAAGGCATTACTACATCAAACTTAATAATTCACTTAAGAGAATTAATGAAACCAGATGGAGACGATTTAGAAATTTTAAATAATAGAAATGATGACAAGTTTAGCCAAAAAGTAAGGAATTTAAAATCTCACAAAACACTGGAAAATAAGGGTTATGTTAAGTTTTATAATGATAAATTTTTTATTACTGAAAAAGGTATAAAATTTTTAAATGAAGTGCAGTCAGATACTTTAGATAAAAAATTATTAATCAATATTCATGAAGAAATCCCAATTAGTATAAGAACAAGTAACGTACTAAAAAATCAAGGAATTATATTTATAGAACAGTTGCTTGAATATACTGAAAAACAATTATTAACATTTCCAGGGGCTGGAACAGGAACCATAAAAGAAATTGAAAATATTCTATATGATCTTGGATTTACAATTAATTCAAAAGTAAATTTTAAACTTAGTAATTATAAATCTGAGGAGAATAAAGATCCAAATGAATCAAAATATGAAAAGAAATTAAAAATTAATATTTTAGATGATTGGCCTATATCAGAGAGAACGTATAATGCTCTCAAAAATGAGGAAATAATTTTCTTGGGAGATTTATTAAGTCACAATCTTAAAGATCTTTTAAAATTAAGAAATTTTGGTCGCAAATCATTGAAGGAAATAGAGGAATTTTTGATTAAAGAAGATGTTAAGGATATCTTAGTAGATCCAGTAATATGGAGTAAAATTAGAAAAGATTTAATTAAAAAAGAAAAAGAAAATAAATTATCTAATATTGAAATCCAAAATAATTTAAGGGGTATTAGAAAAACTTTATTTAAAGATTTTGAGCGATTTAAAGACAGCTATTTATCTGAAGAAAAAATTATAATTAAACAAGACATTTCAAATGATGCGTTAGAAAAGTTAATCATAGAAGATATAAATTATGTTTTATCTCTATTCACTGAAAAGATGAATTTAGTTTTCAAAGGTAGATATGGTTATATGCAAAATTTTGAAACACTTGAAGATTTAGGAAAAAAATTTAACGTAACAAGGGAAAGGGTAAGGCAATATGAAAGTGATATTAATAAAACTCTAATTAAAATAGGAAAAATTGATAGATTCTCATTAGTTGAATTTTTTAATAAGTATAAATCTATTAGCTTTCATAAATTGTTTCCTCAACTAGATAAAAATTTTACCAACACTTCACACAGTAATGCAGGTGGTGACATTACAAGAGACAGATTGGTTGTATTTATGGAGAGTTATTGTGGTGTAAAAGAAAACTATTTTACAACACCTGAAAGAGAACTTTGGAATTTTGACTCCGAAAGGTTGAAGGAAATTTTTGTTTTTACTCCTGCAGGAGTTTCAACTGATGATTTTATTGAAATTATAAAAGATAATTATGGTTACGATGATTTTACTTCAAAATCAGCATTAGAATTTATGAATAAGAAAGAATTTATAAAAATTGTTAATGAAAAAGTATATCCAATTAAAATTAATAAAAATGAGGAGGTTGCTCATATTTTATTAAATTATCCAGATGGTTTGCATTGGAAAGAAGTTTGCAAGATTGGAAATAAATCTTACACAAAAAATAAGTGGGATTTAGAGAGAATTGTTGGGGACTCATCACTTTCAATGAATGGCAATCCTCATATTTATTTAATCGATAAGGGTAAACATAGATTGATAAAATATCTATTATTAGAAGTTGAAGATAAAGATGAAATTATTTCTCTTACTATTAATCTATTAAATGAACTAAATTTAGATCAAAGTGATCTTGAAAAAATTTATAAAAAAATAATTGAGATAGAAAAATACCAAAATTTAAAATTTTATAATTTTAGAGCAATTATTAAAATTTTTGGAGAAGAAAAAGGGCTTTATCACACAGGTAAATCTGGTCAAAATACAATCAGTTTTAATAAAGATATTAAATCTATATCGCTAAAAGATAAAATTAGAGAGATTATTGAGAATTCTAATCATGAAATAAGTCAACAAGAAATAAATAAAAAGCTTCAAAAATCTAATGAGCAATTACCGTTATCTACCCATCTTGATAGTTTAGAAAATGAAAATGTCATATTTAAAATTAATCCAGGAATTTATTTAAATTTTAAAGATGCAATCAGACTTTGTGATCAAAGAGAAGTTGAAGAATATTTAGATGAAGTTTTAGATCAATATGAATTTATAACCAGTGTTTTTATTAGAGAGAAAATAAATGAAGATTTAGGATATGGGCTATCTACATCTTATTATACTTCTCTTGTTAAAGTCTTAGCTAAAGAAAATAATTGGTATTATGGTAGTAACTATTTGAGTAAAAAATTTAAAAAACAGATGCAGGTTGATCAATATGTTAAGATAAATTACGATGATAGCCTAAGTATAAATGAAAATTTTGAAAATTTATCAAAAAAAATTGGTATTTCAAAAATGTATTTCAGTAATATTACACATCAAATGAAAGATACATTTAATACAGATTGGGTTCATCAAAATGATTAAAAACCCAAAGTGGAATTATACTGAACTAGTTTTGGCTTTAGAACTTTATATGAATTATAGACCAAATCCTCCTGGTAAAGACTCAAGGGAAGTGAGTCAATTAAGTTCACTTCTTAGACTAAACGCATTATCAGATGGATTAAGTATCAATAAAATTTTTAGAAACAATAATGGAGTAGCTATGAAACTTCAAAATTTTAGAAGATTTGATGAAAAATTTAAAGGACATGGTTTAAGAGCTGGTGGAGCACTTGAAAAAATTATATGGGAAAAATACCAAAACCAAACTAAACTAAAACAAACTTCAAAAAAAATAAGAGATAATATTGAAATAAAAATAAGAGAAAAAATAAATGTCCAATAAAGAAACAGTAAACATAAGGCCATCAGTAGGATATTTATCTATACTACAAGCAATTAACTATAGAGCGTGGTATGCAATTGCAGAATTTGTTGATAATTCTCTTCAAAGCTACATTCAAAATAAAACTCTTTTAAGAAAAATTCATGGAAGTAATTTTAAATTAAAAATTGCAATTTACGTTACAAAATCGAAAATTCAAATTGTTGACAATGCTGCAGGTATAGGTGAAAGAGACTTTTCAAGAGCATTTAGGGCTGCAGCTAGACCAGAAAACAGGAAAGGACTTTCTGAATTTGGAATGGGAATGAAAACAGCAGCTTGCTGGTTTTCAAAAAATTGGGTAGTAAAAACAAAACCATTTGGAGAAAAAGAACTTAAAATAGTAAAATGGGATATTAAAAACATTGTAAAAGATGATTTAGAAGAGTTAGAGGTTAAAAAAACTTCTTTACCAGCCAATCAACACTATACTGACATTACTCTTACAGATTTAAATAGAATTCCTCAAGGCCAAACAATAAAAAAAATGAAAACACACTTAGCTTCTATGTATAGGTGTTTTATAGAAAAGAATGAAATTGAGATTAGATATAATAATGAAAAACTAAAATATGAAAAACCTGAAGTTCTACAGGCTCCTTATTTTAGAGATATTGATGAACAAAAAAAAAATCCAAAAAAAATTGATTGGACAAAAAAATTTGAGTTTAAATATGGAAGTAAAAGAAGAACAGCAAGTGGTTATGCAAATATTAGAGAAACAGCATCAACAAAAGAAGCGGGCTTTGCATTATTTAGAAGAGATAGATTAATTAAAGGAGTTGGTGAAAATGAAGGATATCGACCTTTAGAAATATTTAAAGCTCCTAATAGTTTTATTTACCAAAGAGTATATGGAGAGATTCATCTTGATGATGAGGAAGTAACTCACACAAAAGATGATTTTCAATGGACACCTGAAGATGAGAGTGAATTTTTAAAAAAACTAAAACTAGAATTAGAAAAAGAACCAAAACCAATACTTAGCCAAGCTGATAGGTTTAGAAAGGATAGAAGGAGTAGAGATTTAAGAATTCAGTCAGAAGAAGGATTAGACTCCTCTATTAAAAAGATTCAAGGTAGCATTGCTGTACTTGAAGATTATAAGCCGCCAAAACAACCTGAAATTTCAAAAAAACTTCCAGAAGCGAAAACTAAGGAAAGAAAAAGAAAAACTGTTCGTTTTGAGGGGAATGATTGGATAGTAGAGCAAATTTTAAATTATGATAAAGATGAAACTGAGTGGTTAAAAGTTTCTGAAATTGGAAAAAAGAAAAAAGAAATTCAAATCCAAATTTCAATGACTATGGGTTTCAGTGCACAATATTTTGGTGATCAGCCTGATGAAATAGAAGGCATGTTGCTAATAGCATCTTACATAGCTCTTGCAGAAGTTGTTGCAAGGAACAGAGGTGATAGTAAAGCACATAATGTAAGATCTTACTTAAATGAAATATTAAGATCTCAACCACCAAATTTAAAATATTAAAAATGAACTCTATTGTAACTGAAAACACAGAAGATAATTCTGAAACATTAAAAAGATGGACCCCTTTAAGAGAAGGATTGGTTTTTTCTGAATTTATTAGTAACTGGAAAGAAGACGAGTATGGTGTAGATGAAAAGCTTATACAAAAAGTATCAGATGAATCTGCAGAAATATTGTCAAAATGTGTAGATCCTAAAAATACTTCAGAAAAAAATGTTTCAACTGGTCTAGTAATTGGTCAAGTACAAAGTGGAAAAACTTTATCAATGACTGCCGTATCTTCTATGGCAAAAGATAATGGATTTGGAATCGTGATTGTTATGTCGGGAAATATTTCATCACTTTCAGGGCAAACAGCAGACAGATTTGAAAAAGCTCTTGGAGGAAGAAACACTATCCAAATCACAAATAATCCAGAGGGAAATAAATGGGATCCAGAAACTAATTTGATGAATGTTAAAAATGTTTTAGAAAACTTTAATGAGACAGATGATCCTAATGACAAAACCACTTTATTGATCGTAACTCATAAAAACCCTGCTAGAATTAATCATATAGTTGATCTATTTGAAAATTTAGGTGATTTAAAAAATAAAATTCCAACTTTAATAATTGATGATGAGGCTGACCATCACTCTTTAAATAGTAAAGAATTTTTAAATGATATTAATAACTTATCTGATCGTAGAAAAAGAAGGATTAAAGAAATACATCAAATTTCAGAAGGAGATACATTAGAAAGTATTGCAAATGAATTCTCAACCACTGAAGAGAATTTAAAAGAAATAAACAATTTTGAAACATTGCCCTCTGTTGGAAGCTATATATTAACTGATTATATTCAAACTATAACACACTCATCAATAAAAGATTTAAGATCAAATTTTAATATTCACTCTTATTTAGGATATACTGCTACACCTCAGGCAATATCACTAATTCCTAGAGTTAATGAATTATCACCAGAATTTGTCCATGTAATTAATACAGGTGAAAATTACACAGGTTTAAATTTTTTCTTTCCAAAAGATGGAACTGGAAATTATGTTTGTAGCAAGCATATTGAAAATATTGAAGATGAAATTGAATATAATGATTTAATATCTGATGACCAAATGCCACCGAGTCTTGAGAAGGCATTACATTATTTTATTTTTAGTGTAGCTATTGGAATTTCTAAAAGTGAGCATAATACAAAAAAAAATAGATCTATGATTATTCATCCTCATCATTTAAATGAAAAACAAAAAGATTTTTATAATTTTACAATTGGTGTTTTTAGAAATTTAAAAAGTGATCTTAAAAATAAGGATGATGTTTCATACGATATTACAACTAAAAAATTAGAGGAAAATTACAACAAATATTTAAAAAAATTTAATACAGAATTTTTTCCAAATTTTGATTCAGAATTTATAGAGTTTATTAAAAAAGCAGTAGATAGAATTTCATTACATATAAAATTATTCAATGCAAAAAATACTAAAATTCCAAAACAAAATTGGAAGGATGCATATGCGAGAATTTTAATTGGAGGTTTTGGGTTAGATAGAGGCTATACAATTCAAGGTTTGACTGTCACTTATTTATCAAGATCAAAATCTAAACAAGATGATACATTGTTACAGAGAGCAAGATTTTTTGGTTATCATAAAAGTTATAATGATTATGTAAGAGTTTTTTTATCTAGATCTTCACAAAATTATTATTCAGAAATATCTGAAATTAATGACAACTTTATTGGATCAGTTAAAAAATTTCAAAATACGGGAAAAAATTTTAAAGAATGGCCTAGAGAATGGTGGGGAACAAACGCTGCTAGTCATGAGCTAACTCGACCTGGTGTAAGAAGAGATATAACACTTATGAGATTTAATGGTGACAGACCATTTACCAACAAATGGTCTCATCAGCTTTCAATAGATGATTTAAATCAGAATAGAAAAATATGTAATTCTTTATATGAAGATTCTCAAGATAGTTTAAATCAAATAAGCCATTTAGATTTAATAAAAAATTCACATAAAACTTGGTGTGGAAATAGAAATATTTTAATTACTGAAAAATTTACAATTAAAGAAATTTATGAAAAATATTTCAAACATTTAAAATTTCATGAAAATGAAAAAACGAGTTTTGAAGTTGTGGCTCAAAATTTAGCAGGATACGTATCAAAAATACCTAACTTTAGATTACCAGTTATGTTTATGTATATAAATGAAGAGGATCCAAACATCGGTAATAGGATGATAGGTAAAAATGGTGCTATCCAACCATGGCGTGGTAGAGATCAAAAAGATAATTTTCCTGGAGATGCAGTTTTACACTATGATTATTTGATTGGAGCCACTGAAAATAATATTGGTATAGATAACTTAACTCTAAAAATTAATTTATTTAAGAAAATTTTAAATAGAGATGGTAGTGAAATGAGAAAAGATGTACCTTACTTCCATTTTGTTCCTTCAGTAAAAATTTGGACAGATTACATAAAAGGTATTTATAAATAGTGTTAAAAGATTTATTTGATAAAATTGAAATCCCAAATGACACTCAAGAAGATTCATATAATACTAAAGAGATTTTTAAATCAAATCATCGATTAGGTAAAAATTTAAACAACGAGCCATCATTACTATTTAAAACTCAAGATAACAATGTAAATCAAGTAGATTATTTAGGAAAATATATTCATTTGAGATTTAATGTTAAATGCACATTGAACGAAAAAAATAAAAAAGTGAGTGAAAATTACACTATCTTAACATGTATATCAGAGGACGATTATACAAAAAAAATATTTTTAGAAATTTGTGAAAGTACATATTTAAATATTGGTGAGTTACCATCAAACAACGAAATAATAGAATTGACGCAAAGTTTGATAGAATTATTTAAAAGTTGGTCTACAAATGTTACTGATTTTATTGGTTTATGGGGAGAATTATTTTTAATTGTTAGCAGCAGTAATCAAATAAAATGTTTGGAAGCATGGCATGATCATAATGAAGATAAATATGATTTTTATGACAATAGTTCTGCTTTAGAGGTAAAATGTACTACTAAAAATGACAGAAAACATGAATTTAGACATCATCAACTAACAAGCAATTTAGATGATCATTTCATAGCATCTGTTTTAACAAAGCCAGACCAATCTAAAGGATTAAGTGTTTTTGATTTATATAAAAAAATTTTAAATAAAAAAATTAATTCAACACAAAAAAATAAATTAAATAAAATTTATTATAGTATTGTGAAAGGTACTCCTGAAAATTTGATAAACACACAGAAGTATGATTACGATTTTGCTAAAAAAAATCTTATGTATTTTAAAGTTTCAGATATAAGCACTTTGAAAAATAATGATCAATCAATTACAAATATCAAATACACTATGGATTTATCTCAAAAACAAAATTTAAGTGAATTACCCCAAAATGAGTTTATCTCTTGCTTATATTTTTCTTACTAAATAAATTTTTTGCTATTTTTGATACAACTTCAACATTCACTGCATTTCCGATTGCTGCATAAAAATCATCATGTGATCTTGGATAACTCTTTATTCCTCTAAAACCTTGAATATTTAAACACTCTTCATGTGATAAATATCTTTTTTTCCAAGGCAAGTATGGAATTTGTGAAATTGAAGATGAAATTAAAGTTGGTGAATTATTATTTCTTTTAACTCGTACACCAGAGCCTCTAAATGATACAATTTTTTTTCTAAGATTAAAATTATCTCCTTGGCAATTCCACTCTAGCTTCTGATAAGCCTCAAACTCAAGGTCAATTATTTTTGTTAAAAATTTATCTATCCATTTTTTATTTTTTTCATAAAAAACTCTAGTTCTTTTGATCATTTTTATTTTCCAGTTAGGAAATTTATTTTGTTTTGTTCGTGCATATCTGGGTATCAACTCTAATATTTCTTCTTTATCATTTTTATTTAAACTTCTACCAAATGAACCTTTGAATTTTTTTAACTCATTTTTTTTTGAAGCGAATGGTGTTTTGTCTTCAAAGGGGTATGTTGCTCCAAACTCCATGGCCCATATTGGATTGGGAAGATAACTATCTTTTGGTACTTTTTTTAAAAATTGCTTCCAAACACCAAGAACTTTCTCTCTTTTTTCAGTCAAAACCTTGTTTCTTTCAGGTGACTTAATAAGAAATTTTTTTAAATTTGGTTTTGCTTTACTTTTTTTAGGCCACTCAAAGTCTCTTAGACCATCAAGTTTACCAACTATGTAAAGTCTATCTCTAGTTTGAGGAATTTTAAAATCAACTGGGGATAACACTTTTTGATCAATATCATAGTTTAATTTTGCAATCTTTCTTTTCATAAATTCCCATGTTTTTCCATCATTGTGTGAAAGTAAATTAGGTACGTTTTCTAAAAATAAATATTTTGGTTTATGATATTTAATTATTTTCAATAAATAAAAAAACATTTTTCCAGCTACTGAATGATCAAATCCATTTGCTAAACCAGCTTTTGAAAATGGCTGACAAGGAAAACCTGCGCATAAAATTTCATGTTTAGGAATATCTTTTATATTAATTTTTGTAATATCTCCTTCTGGATATAGCTCAAAATTCTTTTCATAATGATTTCTTAAAAAAGTCTCTATCTCGCTAGCAAATACACATTCGTGACCTAGCTTACTTAGAGCTAAGTGAAATCCACCCAATCCAGCAAATAAATCAATAAATTTCATAATTTAAGGAATCAACTTATCTTATCATAAATATATTTAAAAATAATGAATTTGAAATTCATAATATAGTTTATTAACATACATATACATGAGAGTTTGTGACTATTGTGGAAATAATATTGCAGAAGGCAGATTAAAAATATTTCCAAATACAAATCTATGTTCAGCAAAATGTGTTAATGAAATTAAAGATAGTTACGAAGAAGTTCAAAAATCAATAGCATTAGCAAATAATGATCTTACAGAAGAATTTGTTGGATACATCAAATCTGGTTCACCAGATAAAAATATATCGAGTAAATTTTCTAACTTTAAAAAATTTAGGGAAAGCTTTCCCAAAGAGTATGAACCAGTTTTAAAAGAATTATCATATAGAAAATATACTACTATAAGAGCATATAATGATTATTTGAATGATGAAATAAGTGAAAATGAATATATCGTCAAATTTAAAAGGTTTACTTGGTGGATAAAAGAAAAAGTAGAAAGTATTAACGGTTATCTGATTGACAATCCAGCTAACTACACTCATTGCAAAAAATGTGGAAATTTATCTTTAGTTCAATGGACTCCTAAATATCAGAAATATTTTATTGGTTGTTCAAATTTTAAAAATGGTTGTAAATGGATAAAAACTATCTGGATAATGTAAATTTCGTCAAATTATTGACATCAAGTTAATACATGATTAATCATGAAAATTAACAACTTAATTAACATATCCTCATCAATACTTCACTCCACTTACTCTAAATCATACACAATAATTTATGATCAATTTAATGAAGCAATTAAAGTGCCTAAAAAATGGGTTGAGGATATCAAGCACGTAGAATTTAATGAATTGCTTGCAAGTTCTATTGGTCCACTGGCATTATTTTTTAATTGGAAAAAAAGACATAAAGAAGAATTTTCTGAAATAGCATCCGGTGCTTTAGCCTCAAGTTTTGCTCATGGTGATCCAATTGGAACTATAACCTCTGTAGTAGTTCTTGCTTATCGATACAATCAATCAACGAATAAACAAGAAATGAGAAATCTTAAATGGGGTATTATCAAAGGGGGTGCAAGTGTGAGTGCATTTGCTTTAACTGTTAAAGCTATGGGTGTTTCATTACTTAGTTTTTTAGTGGGTTTATGCATTGCTGTAGTTGTGAGAAAGAGTGTTTCTACTCTAAGACTTTATGAATATTTAAAATTTATTAGATCTCTAAAAGTAAAAATACCAAAATTTAAAAAAAGGATATCTAGAAGAGACTTTATATCACTCAAAATTTTTGAATTTAAAAACGCATAAAAATTTAAAACTGTTTTAACAATTAGGTTTGTTGGTAAATAGTTGGTAAATTTTTGTTAAAAAAAAAGTTCTTCTAAAAAGGCTTATTTTCAATACTAATTTAAGATATTTTTTTAGATAATAAATTATGAGTGTACTGCTCTAACCAACTGAGCTACAGGCCCTAAAGATTGAGATCAATATATCATTTTTAATAATATATCAAATTAAACAGTTTAAGTGGTGGGCCGTGTTGGTTACGCTCCAACTACCCCTGCAATGTCAATGCAGTACTCTACTATTGAGCTAACGGCCCATTACTAACTTTCTAAAAAACTTTTTAATTGTTTTGACCTGCTAGGATGTTTAAGTTTTCTAAGAGCTTTAGCTTCAATCTGTCTAATTCTTTCTCTAGTTACTGAAAATTGAAGACCAACCTCCTCTAAAGTATGATCAGTATTCATTCCAACTCCAAATCTCATTCTCAAAACTCTTTCCTCTCTTGGAGTAAGAGTGGATAAAATTTTAGTAGTTGCTTCTCCAAGATTTGATTTTATTGCCTGCTCTAGTGGTGCTAGTGCTTTAGTATCCTCTATAAAATCTCCCAAACTACTATCCTCTTCATCTCCAACAGGTTTTTCGAGAGAAACTGGTTCTTTTGAAATCTTTAATACTTTTCTTACTTTATCTAATGGCATACGAAGTTTTTGAGCTAATTCTTCAGGTGTCGCCTCTCTTCCAAATTCACTCAAAATTAGTCTTTGAGTTCTGACAATTTTATTTATAGTTTCAATCATATGAACTGGGATACGAATAGTCCTAGCTTGATCAGCAATAGATCTTGTTATAGCTTGTCTTATCCACCATGTCGCATAAGTAGAGAACTTATATCCTCTTCTATATTCAAACTTATCTACTGCTTTCATTAATCCTATATTTCCTTCTTGAATTAAATCTAAAAATTGTAGTCCCCTATTTGTATATTTTTTTGCAATTGATATAACCAACCGAAGGTTTGCCTCCACCATTTCTTTTTTAGCTAATCTCGACTCTTTTTCGCCTTTCTGTATCCTGCTAACTAGCTTTTTGAAATCTGTAACAGAAATTCCAAGTTTATGACTAATTTCAATCAATCTTTCTCTTATATTTTTAAATTCATCCTTATTTTTTGAAAAGAACTGTTTCCAAGTTAAATTTGTATCCAAAAATTTTTTTAGATTAGGATTAATTTCGTTACCTACATAGAATTTAATAAATTCATTTCTTTGTATTTTATGATCCATAGCAAGTCTTAACAAATTTCCCTCTAGTGAAATTATTTTTTTATTCTCAACATAATGTTTTTGAACTAAATCCTCTAAAACCGAGGGAGATAATTGTAAAGATTTTATATTTTCTAAAATATCATTAACTATTTTTTCATAGCCCCTTTCTTTTGAAGATGAGAAGCTTTCTGATTTTAATACACATTCAAGTTTTTCTTTTTGATATTTAATTAATTTATTATATTCTTTAGTTAAAGTATTAATGGTTTTTAAAACTTTAGGTTTTATTTCAGTCTCCATTGCAGCTAGAGTTGGATTAAAATCATCTTCATCGTCAACAGAGCCATCATCCTTATCAGCATCTCCAGCATTTTTTTGTTTTGCACTTGGACCAGTAGTTTCGTCTTCCATATAATTAGTATCAATATCTATAATTTCTCTTACTAGAATTTCATCTTTCTGAAGGAGTTCATTCCATTCAAAAAATTGTTGGGCAGTTATTGGACTTTGAGATAATGCAATCAGCATAACATCCTTTCCAGCTTCAATTCTTTTTGCTATTGCAATCTCGCCTTCTCTTGAAAGTAACTCTACACCTCCCATTTCTCGTAAATACATTCTAATGGGATCATCACTCTTTTCTATGGTTTTACCTTCTTCTCTATTAGAATTTTCTTTTTTTCTTAAAACTTTAAAATCTGATTTTTTTTCAACTAGTGCAATTTTTTCATCTAGAATATGTATGAAAGCTTGTGCTAAATTATCATCAGATAAATTTCTTTTACCAAGAGATTTGTTTAATTCCTCATATGTAATAAACCCTCTATGAGTTCCTCGACCCATAAGTCTAGCAAATGATTTTGTAATAATTCTTTCCACGATAATTTGAGTTTAAAAGTCTTATATAATGTCAATTATATAAAAATCCATTACTTATTTAGTCAGTTTAATTGAGATTCTGCTTTTTTTTGAGCTCTTTTAACTCATTAAATGTAGACTCGCTCATATCGACAGAAAACTTCGATTCTAATTCTTGGATTCTGAACTCAAGATCATAATTCATCAAATCTCTAGAGATATCCTCTAATAATTCGATTATTTTTTGATCATCATCAGATTGATTTTTTAAAATATGTTTGATTGGAGCAAATTTATTTATTTTTTCTGTTAACTGAATATCCAAGTTAAGATCTTGAATTGTAATTTGTGAACCGGATTTTAATTTTTCAACGATCATTTCAAATATTTTTTTATTAAACTCAGTAAATAATTTAATATTTTCAATCAAATGCATATTTGCTTGCAACAAATCTAGTTTATTTATGACCAAATATAATAAGGAAAATTCTTTTAACTCAACTCCTGTCAAAGATTGGCTTTCTTTAATATATTTTTTTGTACTTTCTAAAGATTTTGTTTTCTTTAAATAAAATCTTTTATTATTTTGATTAGAATGTGGTGTTAACTCAGCAATTTTTTCTAAAAAATATTCTAAAACATATTTTTTTATAAAATCATCCTTAATTGTATTTGCAATTTCTCTTAGTTTTTTCTCAAAAATAGCCATCGATGATGGATTGTTTTTAGTTTGTTTTTTATAATGACTAAAAATAAATTGATGAATTGATAATTTGCTCTGCTTTGTAAAATCTATAAAATTTGCCTTACCATTTTTATTTACATAGCTATCTGGGTCTTCTTTATCTGGGAGAAACAAAAATGATATTTGTTTTTCTGGTTTTAGTTCTTTGATTGAATTTTCGGCAGCTCTAACAGCAGCTTTATATCCACTTTCATCACCATCAAAACAGATTATGATATCATCAAAAAATTGGTTTAAAGTTAAAATTTGCTTCTCAGTTAAAGACGTACCAAGATTTGCTACTGCATTATCAACTCCATTCTTGCTGAGTCCTACTACATCCATATATCCTTCAACCAGATAAATGTGATCAATTTTATTAGAAAGTTTTCTTGCTAAATCCAAATTATATAAATTTGATCCTTTTTTAAAAAAATTTGTTTCAGGTGAATTTATATATTTAGCTAAGTAATCTAAATTTTCAATTATTCTTCCGCCTAAAGCTATTGGTTGACCTGAAATGTTATTTATTGGAAATATTAATCGTCCTCTAAATCTTTCTACATAAATTTTTTTTTTCTCGTCTAAATAGAACAAACCGGTTTCTACCAAAGTTTGTTCACTATAATTTTTTTTTATTTTTTCAAAAAAATTTGGATTTTTTTCTACGTATCCTATTTTAAATTTTTTTACTTCATCCTTACTTAGTGATCTATTTTTTAAATAATCTCTAGCAATCGAATAATTTTCATTTTTTAAAAGTTCATTGTGATAAAAATCTACATAACTACTAAAAATAGATTTGTACTCATTCCATTTTTTCTCTCTGTCTTCATCTTGTTTTGAAAACATATATGGCTGCATACCTGCTAATTGAGCTAAATATTTAACAGCTTCACCAAATTTTAAATTTTGAGTTTTAATAACAAAATCAAAAATATTACCGTGCTCTGAAGTTGCAAAACAATGATAAAATTCTTTTTCATCATTAACAGTAAATGAAGGAGTTTTTTCATTTTTGAATGGTGACAAACCTACAAACTCTTTACCTCTTTTTTTTAAAGAAACTGTTTTCGATACTACCGTTGAAACTTTCAACCTATTTTTAATTTCGTCAAGATACTCTTTTGGGTATTTCATTATTTGTTCAACAATTCTTTGATCATTGATCCTGCTTTGGAAAAATCAATTTCATCTGCATGATTTTTTTTAAGTTCACCCATAACTTTTCCCATATCTTTTAATGAATTTGCTCCGATTTTTGAAATAACATCCGCACAAATTTTCTTAGTTTCCTCTTCACTAAGCTGCTTTGGCAGGAAACTTGTTAAAATATCATACTCATTTTGCTCAACCTCTAAAAGATCTGTTCTATTATTTTTTTTATAAATATCGATCGATTCGGCTCGTTGTTTAACCATTTTTTTTAAAAGTTTTTTGATATCTTCATCATCAGTCTCTTTTTTGTTAGGGCCTGATCTGTTAACAATATCCAAATCCTTAATCGAAGATAATATTAACCTATAGGTTGATATTTTATTTTTATCTTTAGATTTTAAAGCATTTTTATATTCGTTTTCGATGGTCTGTTTTAATGACATAATTTTTTAATCTACTTTAAAGAAAAAATTCTTCAAAAGAAAAATTGTTTTTTTACAATTTTATATTACATCTCTGTTGCGATAATAAAGCAATTATTGTATTAACCTTTAACTCATGAGTTGTAATTGAACAAAAAATCAAAAAAAACTAACTCAAAAATAAAATCTCAAATTAATACAGGCGTTCTAGTTCTCGAAAATAAAAAAGTATTCAAAGGAATTGGAATTGGTTACCAAGGTGAAGCTACTGGAGAAGTTTGCTTTAATACATCCTTAACAGGCTATCAAGAAATCATTTCGGATCCCTCATATGCGGGACAAATTATTAACTTTACGTTTCCGCATATAGGAAATGTTGGAACTAATAAAGAGGATCATGAATCTGATAAAATATGGGCCAGAGGAGTGATAATTAACTCTGAAATAACTTCACCCTCAAATTATAGATCGTTCCTACATTTAGATTCTTGGCTTAAAAAAAATAAAATTGTTGGAATTACTGGATTAGATACCAGAAGCCTAACGAACTTTATAAGAGACAAAGGCGCCCCCAAAGGCACAATTAGTTATTCAAAAAAAGGAAAGTTTAATATCAATAAATTGACTAATTCAACAATCAAATGGAGTGGATTAAAAAATCTCGATCTTGCACAAGTAGTTTCCACTCAGAAAAATTATATATGGAAAGGTCTTAAAACCTGGAAAAAAGAATTTGGATATAAGAAAAATAATAAAAAATTATTTCATGTTGTTGCAATTGATTATGGAATAAAAAAAAATATCTTAAGATATTTTTCTGACTTTAATTGTAAAGTTACAGTTGTCTCTTGTAAAACTAGTGCGCAAAAAATTTTAACTTTAAAACCAAATGGAATATTTTTATCAAATGGTCCTGGTGATCCGGCTGCAACAGGGAAATATGCTATAGAAATTATTAAAGATTTAATTAAAAAAAATTTACCAATATTTGGTATTTGTTTGGGTCATCAAATTTTAGCATTGGCATTAGGTGGCAAAACAAAGAAAATGAAGCTTGGTCATAGAGGAGCAAATCATCCTGTTAAAAATTTAATTCATGATAATGTAGAAATAACAAGTCAAAACCATGGATTTGAAGTAGTTAAAGAAACATTACCAAAAAATATTGAGGTCACACATAAATCTTTATTTGATAATAGTATTGAAGGTATAAAACTAAAAAATAAACCTGTCTTTTCAGTTCAATATCACCCCGAATCTAATCCGGGACCTCAAGATAGTGTTTATTTGTTTCAAGAATTTATTAACAACATGAAAAAAAATGCCAAAAAGAAAAGATATTAAAAAAATACTAGTTGTTGGAGCTGGTCCAATAATTATAGGACAAGCATGTGAATTTGACTATTCAGGGACACAAGCATGTAAAGCTCTTAAAGATGAAGGTTATAAAGTAATCTTAATTAACTCAAATCCTGCAACAATTATGACTGATCCAGACGTTGCGGATAAAACTTATATTGAACCAATTACACTAAATGTATTAGAAAAAATTCTAAAGAAAGAAAAACCTGATGCAATTCTCCCAACAATGGGTGGTCAAACCGCACTTAACCTCGCAATGGAAGCAGAAAAAAAAGGAATTCTAAAAAAATATAAAATTGAATTGATAGGAGCAAACTCTAAAGCAATTTCTAATGCCGAAGACAGAAAGAAATTTAGAAAAAATATGATTAATATTGGTTTAGATTTACCAAAATCTGAAATTGTTAATAACAATAATCAAGCATCAAAAGTATTAAAAAAAATTGGTTTACCTGCAATTATAAGACCTGCTTTTACACTTGGAGGGCTTGGTGGGGGAATAGCCAAAACTAGAAAAGATTATTTTAGGATTGTTAAAAATGGATTGCATGAATCTCCTGTAAGCCAAGTTCTTGTAGAGGAATGTTTAGAGGGCTGGAAAGAATTTGAGATGGAGGTTGTAAGAGATAAAAAAGATAACTGTATCATCATTTGCTCAATTGAAAATATAGATCCAATGGGAATTCATACGGGTGACTCAGTAACAATTGCACCAGCTCTTACACTTACAGATAAAGAATACCAAGTAATGAGAAATGCATCTATTGCATGTTTGAGAAAAATTGGAGTTGAAACAGGAGGATCAAATGTTCAGTTTGCTATTAACCCTAAAAACGGTCGAATGGTTGTAATCGAAATGAACCCACGTGTATCAAGATCTTCAGCACTTGCATCAAAAGCAACTGGATTTCCTATTGCAAAAGTGGCTGCAAAATTAGCAGTTGGTTATACTCTAGATGAATTAAAAAATGAAATAACTAAAGTTACTCCAGCATCATTTGAACCAAGCATAGATTATGTGGTAACTAAAATTCCAAGATTTACATTTGAAAAATTTTCAACTTCTCCTGCAACTTTAGGAACATCTATGAAATCAGTAGGTGAAGCAATGGCAATAGGAAGAAACTTTAAAGAGTCTCTACAAAAGGCTTTAGTGTCTCTGGAGACAGGTTTTTCAGGTTTAGACAGAATTTTTGATTTAAATAAAAAACAAATTGAAAAGAAACTTAAAGAAACTATTCCAAATAAGATATTGCTAGTCGCTGAAGCAATTAGAAAAAAAATAGACTTAAAGAGAATATATAATTTATCTAAAATTGATCCTTGGTTTTTAGAACAAATTAAGGAAATAGTTGATTGTGAAACACAGTTAAAAACTAAAGGACTCCCTAGGGATTTTGCAGAATTTAATAGAATAAAATCAATAGGATTTTCAGATAAAAAACTTTCAGAATTAACTAAAACGGCTGAAGAAATAGTAAGAAGAAAAAGATCAGCGCTTAAAATACTTCCAGTTTATAAAAAAGTAGATACTTGTGCAGCTGAATTCAAATCTTTCACTCCTTATATGTACTCAACTTACCAAAGAAATTTTTCAATTAACTCAGATTGTGAAGCTGATCCATCCAATAAAAAAAAAATAATTATTCTTGGAGGAGGTCCAAATAGAATTGGTCAAGGAATTGAGTTTGATTATTGCTGTTGCCAGGCAAGTTTTTCATTAAAAGACGCAGGTTTTGAGACTATAATGGTTAATTGTAACCCTGAAACGGTGTCAACAGACTATGATACAAGTGATCGATTATACTTTGAACCTTTAAAAGAAGAATACGTTTTTAATATAATTAAAAAAGAACAAGAAAAAGGAAACCTAATAGGTGTAATAGCTCAGTTTGGTGGCCAAACTCCCATTAAGCTTGCTAAATTTTTACATGACAACAAACTTCCAATTTTAGGAACCCAATATACCTCTATTGATTTAGCAGAGGATAGAGACCGATTCAGAAGTTTATTAAATAAATTAAAACTAAAGCAGGCAGAGAGCGGAATTGCAAAGACATTTAATCAGGCAATACAAATTGCAGATAAAATAGGATTGCCATTAATGGTAAGACCTTCGTATGTCTTAGGTGGAAGAGCAATGGAAATTGTTCATGAAAAAAATCAGCTTAAGAAATTTGTTGAAGAGGCATTCAAGGCAGCAGAAGAAAATCCAATTTTAATTGATAAATTTATCGATCATGCAATGGAGGTAGATGTGGATGCTATATCAGATGGAAAAAAAGTTCATGTTGCAGGTATTATGCAGCATATCGAGGAAGCTGGAATTCATTCAGGAGATTCAGCATGTAGCCTTCCCCCTGTATCTATAAAACCATACCTTCTTAAAGAAATTGAAAATCAAACAAAAAAATTAGCAATAGCATTAAATGTTAAAGGTTTCATGAACATACAGTTTGCAATTAAAAAAGATGAAATTTATGTGATTGAAGTTAATCCAAGAGCCAGTCGAACAGTTCCTTTTGTATCAAAAGCAAAAGGTTTGCCTCTAGCTAAAATTGCATCAAGAGTAATGGCTGGTGAAAAATTATCTAAGTTTAATTTAAAGGATAAATCCAAAGGTATGTATGCAGTTAAAGAGGCAGTATTCCCATTTAATAAATTTCCAAATAGTGACTTATTGTTAGGACCAGAGATGAAATCAACTGGAGAAGTAATGGGATTTGATAAAAATTTTGGAATGGCTTTTGCCAAAAGTCAAATAGCAGCAGCCAACTCATTACCAAAAGAAGGATTGGCTTTCATATCTCTAAAAGACTCACATAAAGATGAAGGATTGGATTTAGCAAAAGATCTTTTAAAACTAAAATTTACATTATGTGCAACTAAAGGAACTGCTGAATATATTCGAAAACATGGAATGAAATGTAAAATTATAAATAAAGTTAGTAGTGGAACTCCTCATATAGTAGATGTTTTAGACTCAAAAAAAATTGCACTAGTAATAAACACTGGGGGTGGAAATAGTGAACACCGACTAAGTGATGCTAAAGCTTTAAGAAGAGCAACATTAAAGAATAAAGTCCCATACTGTACTAATATGTCTACTGCTCAAGCCTGTTTGGAAGCGATCAGATCATTAAAAACTAAAAAATTAGAGGTAACTTCACTGCAAGATATTTAGTAAATTCTAAACATCAACTATCATTGTATCTTTAGATCCTCCACCTTGTGAACTATTTACAATTGTACTCCCTTTCCTTAATGCAACTCTTGTTAAACCACCAGATGTTACGTAAATAGATTTTCCACTTAACACAAAAGGTCTTAAATCAACATGTCTTGGCTCTATATTGCTTTCAGTGATAGTAGGAAGAGTTGATAAAATTTCTAAAGGCTGAGCTATAAACTCTCTTGGTTTACTTTTTATTTTTTGAATCATTTCATCTTTTTCTTTTTTTGATGCTCTAGCACCAATTAAAATACCATATCCTCCAGACGCATTAGCTGGTTTTACAACTAATTTTGAAATGTTTTCAATAACATAATCTCTATCTTTTTTCTCATGACACAAAAAAGTTTCAACTTGATTTATTTTAGGTTGCTCGCCTAGATAATAAACAATCATTTTATTTACATAAGAGTAAATAGCTTTGTCATCTGCTATACCTGTTCCAATTCCGTTTACTATTCCTACGTTTCCTTTTTTCCAACACTTAAAAAGTCCAGGAACTCCAATAAGTGATTCTTTGTAGAATACTTTGGGATCTAAAAAGTTGTCATCCAATCTTCTATATATACAATCTACTTTAAGTTTACCTTTGACAGTTTTCATGTATACAATATCATTTTCCACGAACAAATCTTTACCTTCAACGAGAGCTATTCCCATTTGTTCAGCTAAAAAAGAATGTTCAAAATAAGCTGAATTATAAATGCCAGGAGTCAGTACTACCATGTGAGGATTTTCAGTTCTTTTAGGTATGCATTCCTCCATACAGTGGTACAGTTTATTTGCGTATTGATGTATTGAGGAAACTTTATATCTTGTAAATAATTCTGGAAAAACATCCCTCATAACCATCCGATTTTCAAGCATATAAGATACACCTGATGGAACTCTCAAATTATCTTCCAAAACTAAGTATTCACCATTTATATTTCTAATAAGATCAATTCCAGAAATGTTTGACCAAGCTTTATACTTTGGAGAAAAACCATCACATTCTTTTATATAATATGGCGAATTAAAAACTAATTCCTTAGGAACTACATTATCTTTAAAAATTTTTTTTTTATTGTAGACATCGTCGATAAATAAATTAAGTGCTTTTACTCTTTGTGCCAACCCTTTTGAAATTTTGTTCCATACAGATTTAGGAATTATTCTAGGAATTATATCTAAAGGCCATTTTTTTTCTTCTGCTCTATTGTTAGCTGCATAGACTCTAAAATTTATTCCTCTTGCACTAATTGTGCTTTGGCAATTTTTTTCAATTTCTTGTAATTTTTTCTTTCCATTTCTCTCTAAAATACCAGAAATAATTTTAGCATGTTTTCTTATTTTACTATCATCAGATATATAACCGTCGTAAGACGACTTTGAATCATAATTTTTCCAGAATTGAGTAACCATAATATTTAATATTTTAATAAATATACAAAATAGACAAATGCGAAGAATGAATGACAGTTATGCTAAAAATAGTTTGTAAAAATGTTTATTTTTAAATATCAATTACATCTATGACATATTGTATAGGTATTAAAACTAATGAAGGTCTTGTTTTTGCGTCAGACTCAAGAACGAATGCAGGTCTAGATAATGTAAATATATATTCAAAAATGATGACCCACGATGTTGGTGACAGAACTATTGTAATAGTAACTTCAGGAAATTTAGGGACTTCACAAGCAGTTTATAAATCAATTGAGAAAGATTTAAAAAGCTCAACTGGGATAATGAACTTAAACACATGCTCTGATTTCGAACAAATAGCTTCCTATATTGGTTCACTTAATATTGAGCACTCCTCACCTCAAGGAATTAATACAGATAATGTCTTACTTGGTTCAACATTTATAGTTGGAGGACAAATCAAAGGTCAGCAACACGAATTATATTTAATATATCCTCAAGGAAATTATATAAGACCTGCAGACAGCAAACCTTATCTTGTAATTGGAGAAGTAAAATATGGTAAGCCAATATTAGATAGGGTAATCAAACCAAACGTATCTATTGGGGACGCATCACGTTGCGCATTAATTTCGATGGACTCAACCTTAAAAAGCGATTTAACAGTAGGCCCACCAATAGATTTTGCTGTACACAAAAAAGATGCTGAAAGATTAGCTTCACTTGAATGTTTAAATCTTTCTGACGAAACTTATTCCCGAGTTTGTAACCAGTGGTCAGAGGGAATATTTAAAGTTTTCGACTCTTTTCCCAGATTTGATTGGGAAAAATAAAATTATTTTACTTTCCAATCAGTCTGAAAAGTAACATAGTTTACTTGAATACATCGTCTTTCTTTAACTATTTTTTTCTTTTCCATTCCATGCCAAGTATTTGGTCCACTGGTAAACAGATAACCATAGTTATGTTTATAAGGAAGTGTCTTAACCTTCTCTAATTTTTCATTATAAAAATCTGTTCCTAAGTCCTCAGACTCATTTGTTTTATTTACAAATATCAATCCTGACATAAGTTTTTCTTTTATATCACAATGAGGTTTAAGCCAAAAACCTTCTCGATCACATATAACTTCAACTCTTACAAAAGAATTTGATAAATCCTTATCTATCATTTTAGAAATTGTTTCATATGTTTCTTTAGACTGAAGTTCGTTTATAAATTTTACTAAATTTGGAAATTGAGTGGAGTTCTCTTTATTTATAAAACATCTAAATTTTATTGCTTGTCCACCAGATGCTATTCCTTCTCTAAATTCTGCAGCTCCACCATCTATTGCTCTAGTGCCATCGTAATTAAGATTGTGTTTACTCACATCAGGAATATCTGCTTTCACTATTTCATCAATTGCTTTCTCTGATAAAGCATTGCTATATTCCCAATGATTAAAAGGGAAATTGTATTGTTTCGAATTATTTTTAATTGAATTTAAAAAAGACATTAACTTTGAATTTTACTTTTTAATATTTTTGCAACTCTATTAGTTTCATCAAGTTTTTCATAGTTCCAATTTTCTATTTCTTCTCCCAAATTTCTTATAATATTTAATTCTCTAAATAAATTTCTAAAATTTTGGAATCTCTTATCATTTCTTTTCGGTAAAATATTTGCTACATAAATGGGTTTACCAGTCAAAGCTGCTTCAGATATCATTGAGCTAGAGTCACATGTAACCACAATATTTTCAGATAAACCAAGTGCTGATAAATAAGCTTTTTTATCAACATTCATTATAATAGTGTGATTTTCTCCAAAAAATTCTTTAGCATAGTGGATCGTATTCAATGGCGTTCTCATTGATGGAATTACCACTAGTTGAAAGTTATGTTTTTTTAACAATTTATAAAAAATAGAAAAAATATGTTTCATATTTTTTGTTGAATAATCATAATACTTGGTGGGCCCACCCAAAATTAAAGACCAAATTTTTCTGTCGTCTTTTTTTATAAATGAATTTAAATAATGCTTGTTGCTCTCGATTTCGTTTGTTGTAAGATAATGTATGGCCCCTTTAGTGGAAATTACATTTGAACCTTTTATTCCATCATGTTCAGGAGCTATTACAAAATCAAAATGACTTAAATCTACTTTTGGATCTTGGATATGGATGTTAAAGACCTTTTTATTTGAAATATTTTTTAAATGAATTGATGGAATTACGCTCTTTCTTCCACAAGATATAATTATATCAAAATCTGAATGGTCAATTTTTTTATAAACACTTTGTGAAACAGGAGTAAATTTTGGAGGCAATAAATTCCAAAAATTATTTAGTTCAACCTTGTGGTGTGTGAATTCAATCTCTAGAGCTTTAGCCAATCCCTCAACTTGACTAATCATTCCATGCATACCTTGAGTTAATAAAATACCTTTTAATTTAGTCATTAATCACTATATAGCTTTCATATGAGTCAAAATCCAACTAAACACACAAAAGTGTTAATAATTGGATCTGGTCCTGCCGGATACACAGCTGCGGTTTATGCGGCTCGTGCGATGTTAAATCCAATTTTGGTTTATGGGTCTGAGCCAGGTGGTCAATTAACAACGACAACTGATGTCGAAAATTTTCCAGGATTTGCAGAAGTAATACAAGGTCCTTGGTTAATGGATCAAATGAAAGAACAAGCTAAAGCTGTTGGTACAGAAATGATAGAGGATCACATTAGTAATGTTAATTTAAAAACTTCTCCGTTTGAGGCAACTGGAGATAGTGGTCAAAAATATACTGCTGACAGTATAATAATTTCTACAGGTGCTCAGGCAAGATGGTTAAATTTAGACTCAGAACAAGAGTTTAGAGGATTTGGCGTCTCTGCTTGCGCAACATGTGATGGTTTCTTTTTTAAAAATAAAGAGGTTGCTGTAGTTGGTGGAGGAAATGCAGCTGTCGAAGAGGCAATGTTTCTTACAAAATTTGCATCCAAAGTAAAATTAATTCACAGACGAGATAGTTTGAGGGCTGAAAAAATGCTTCAAAAAAAATTAATGGAAAATAAAAAAATTGAAATTATTTGGGACTCTGTAGTTGAAGATGTATTGGGTGAAAAAGATCCTAAAAATGTTAAAGGAATTAAAATAAAAAATGTTAAAACAAATGAAACACAAGAATTAAAGCTTGATGGTGTATTTATTGCTATTGGTCACGATCCAGCAACTCAACTATTTAAAGATCAACTAGAAATGGATAAAGAAGGGTACTTAATCACAAAAGCAGATTCAACCGAAACTAATGTACCTGGTGTTTTTGCTGCTGGAGATGTAAAAGATAAAATTTTCAGACAAGCAGTCACAGCTGCAGGTATGGGATGCATGGCTGCTCTTGAAGCAGAAAAACATCTCTCTCACAATTAAATGTCAGAAAAAGTATTGCTAACTGGAATAAGCGGTTGGATAGCAAAACATACGGCAATAGAATTATTAAATTCTGGTTACGAAGTTCTAGGAACGGTAAGGAATGAAACTTTAATTGAACAAACCAAAGATACTATTAGTAAATACGCTCCTACAGATAAATTATCTTTTATTAAATTAGATCTTGTTAAAGATGATGGATGGAATGATGCAGCTAAAGGGTGTAAGTATATATTTCATATTGCATCTCCCTTTCCAATAAAAGTTTCAAATAATAGGGAAAGCTTATTACCTCCTGCAGTAGATGGTACTTTAAGGGTATTAAATGCAGGAATAAATGCTGGGGTAGATCAAATCGTTAAAACTTCTTCTATTGTTGCTATGTTTAGAAAACCTAACAGAACTAATCCTTATACATTTGGAGAAAAAGATTGGACTGATGAAAACTGGGTAGAAGGGGTAAATGATTATTTTTTATCAAAAACTAAAGCTGAGAGAGTTGCTTGGGAATTGATGGAGAGCAAAGGATTAAAAAATAAATTAACAACAATTTGTCCTGGTGGAGTTTTTGGTGATGCTCTAGATAAAAAAGGAGGTACTTCAATTGAGTATGTTAGACAATTCATGGCTGGTAAATTTCCTGGAGCACCTAAATTTGCTGTTCTAATTTCTGATGTAAAAGATATTGCAAAAGCACATGTTGCTTGTATTGGAAATGAAAAAGTTGGAGGTAGAAGATTAATTGTTGGAAAAGAGGTAAAAAAATTAGTCGAATTATCCCAACTGATGGCTGACGCAATGCCTGCTTATGCAAAAAAGCTTCCAAAAAAAGAGCTTCCAAATTTCATGGTTAAGTTGATAAGTTATTTAGACTCAAGTGCCAAAATGATGATACCTGATCTTGGAATTTTAATGCAAACCGACCCTTCTTATGCTGAAGAATTATTAGGGTTTAAATTTAAAGCTGCAAAAGATTGTATGGCGGAGAATGCAAAATCTGTTGTGAGATTAGGTTTGGTTTAATTATAGTTTTAAAATTTCATCAGATTCAAAAGTAATTTTTTGTAAATTTTGTTTAGCAATTTTGATCATTGCTTTTGCAACTATTTCTGAACTGATAGGTCTCATTTTTTTAAACGGTCCAAATAATAAAGGCGACAATACTCTAAAAGTCAAAATACCTATTTTTTCACCCACTCTGTTTTCTTTTCTTTTCCCAATTAAAAAAGAGGGTCTTAATATTCCTAATTTAGAGAAGTTTAATCTTTTTAATTCTTCTTCAACTAAACCTTTAAATTTCACATAATTCCCTGAACTATTTGGATTAGCATATATTGAAGAGATAAAAATAAATGACTTGACTGAATTAGCTTTTGCGATTTGTCCAATTTCTTTTGGGATATCTAGCTCTACTTTTTGGTACTCATTTCTATTAGGAGAATTTTGTTTTGTGGTACCAATACAAAAAAAACAATCATCCCCTGTAATTTCAGTTTTATGATTTCCTAAATTATTAAAATCAATATTTATAACCTCAACTTTTTCATTATTAATTGAAGTTTGTGAACGAACGAAAACCTTAACTTTAGTGTAATAATTATCTTCAATTAATAGATTAACTAAATGGCCACCAATTAATCCAGTGGAACCAAATACTATAGCTGTTTTCATTAAGTTAAACTTTTACAAAAAGAGGAAATTTTTTCTAAAGCTTTTTTTAGATTTTCCATTGAAGTCGCATATGAAATTCTAAAAAATCCTTCTAAACCAAATGCAGAACCCTGAACAACAGCAATACCACTATTCTCTAAAAGAGATTGAACAAAATCAGTGTCTGATTTAATTTCTTTTCCACTAGGATCTTTTTTTCCCATTAATTCTTTACAACTGGGAAAAACATAAAATGCTCCGTCAGGATTTAAACAGTTGATGCCATCAATATCATTTAATGCTTTTACTACAAAATCTCTTCTTTCTTGAAAAGAGTCAGCTCTTTTTTTTATAAAATCTTGTGTCCCGCTTAGTGCCTCAACTGATGCAGCTTGACTAATTGATGAAGGATTAGTTGTTGATTGTGATTGAATTTTAGCAATAGCTTTAACAATATCTTTTGGACCGGCTGCATACCCTATCCTCCAACCTGTCATTGAGTACGCTTTACTTACACCATTCATTGTAAGAACCCTGTCTTTTAAACTTTCTATTTGAGCAATAGTAAAAAATTTAAAGCCTTCGTAGGTCACGTGTTCATATATATCATCACTTAAAATATAAATATGTTTGTGTTTTTCTAGAACAGCAGCAATTGCTTTGATATCATTTTCAGAATAACAAGCTCCAGTTGGATTAGATGGAGAATTTAATATTATCCATTTTGTTTTTGGAGTGATAAATTTTTCTAAATCCGATGGATTTATTTTAAAGCCTTGTTTTTCATTACATTCCATTACAACTGGTTTTCCACCAGCCAATAAAACTATATCTGGATAAGACACCCAATAAGGAGCTGGAATTAATACCTCATCTCCATCGTTTAGTGTTGCCATCATTGCATTATAAATTACATGCTTTCCACCAGCACCAACTGTAATTTGATCAGTTGTATATTCTAAATTATTTTCTTTTTTAAATTTTTCTACGATAGCTTTTTTTAATGCTGGAGTGCCATCTACTGCAGTGTATTTAGTATCACCATCGTTAATAGCTTTTATAGCTGCTTGTTTAATATTATCTGGAGTATCAAAATCCGGTTCTCCTGCACCTAATCCTATAACATCTTTTCCAGCAGCTTTTAATTCTCTTGCTTTTTGAGTAACAGCAATAGTGGGTGATGGTTTAATCTTCTTTAAACTGTCTGATATTATGCTCATTGAAATATAAATAAATTCTAATACGTTGTTTAATATATGGAAAATACTTATCAAGATTTAATTACAGATATTCAGAGTAAAAATCCTAAAATTGGTGGAAAACTAGAGGGTGGAAAAAAATTCAAAATTAAATCTGATTTTAAACCTGCGGGAGATCAGCCTGAGGCAATAAAAAAATTAGTTAATGGTGCTAACAAAGATCAATTTAATCAAGTTTTACTTGGTGTAACAGGATCTGGAAAAACTTTTACTATGGCTAAAGTTATTGAAGCTACCAATAGACCTGCCTTGATATTGGCTCCAAATAAAACTCTTGCTGCTCAACTTTATGGGGAAATGAAAACCTTTTTTCCTGACAATGCTGTTGAATATTTCGTTTCATACTATGACTATTACACTCCTGAGGCTTATGTACCAAGATCGGATACGTATATTGAGAAAGAGGCCTCTATTAACGAGCAGATTGATCGGATGAGGCACTCAGCAACAAGATCTCTGTTGGAAAGAGATGATGTATTAATTGTTGCAAGTGTTTCTTGTATTTATGGTCTTGGATCTGTTGAAGCATATAGCAAAATGACTTTAACACTCCAAAAAAATTATGATTATAACAGAGAAGAAATAATTAAGTCTTTGGTAGCTCTTCAATACAAACGTAATGATCAAAATTTTTATAGAGGAACATTTAGAGCAAGGGGAGAATATTTAGAAATTTTTCCATCTCACTTAGAGGATAGAGCTTGGAGATTGTGTTTGTTTGGTGATAAGCTCGAACAGATAGAAGAGTTTGACCCCCTAACTGGTGATAAAGTAAGAGAATTAAGTTTAGTTAAAGTTTATGCTAACAGTCACTACATCACCCCAAAACCTACAATAGAGCAAGCAGTAATTAACATAAGAAAAGAATTAGAAGTAACTTTAAAAAAACACCGTTCTGAAAATAAATTACTGGAAGCACAAAGATTAGAAGAGAGAACTAAATTTGATCTTGAAATGATTGAAGCAACTGGGTCTTGTGCTGGTATCGAAAACTATTCAAGATTTTTGTCAGGAAGAAAACCTGGAGAACCCCCTCCTACTCTTTTTGAATATTTTCCTGATAATACTTTGATATTTGTAGATGAGTGTCACGTTACAGTGCCTCAACTGAATGGAATGTATAAAGGAGATAGATCAAGAAAAAGTACTTTAGCTGAATATGGATTTAGACTTCCTTCGTGTATGGATAATAGACCGTTAAAATTTGAAGAATGGGATTTAATGAGAACCCAAACAGTATTTGTTTCAGCAACTCCTGGACCATGGGAACTAGAACAAACAAAAGGTAATTTTATAGATCAGGTAATAAGACCAACAGGATTAATTGATCCTCCGGTAGAAATAAGACCTGCAAAAAATCAAGTGGATGATTTAATGCACGAGTGTAAGAGAGTAATTGAAAATAATCATAGGGTGTTAGTAACAACACTAACTAAAAAAATGGCTGAAGATTTAACTGAGTATCTTCATGAGAACGGTATAAAGGTAAGATACCTGCACTCAGATATTGATACATTAGAAAGAATTGAAATAATGAGAGATTTAAGAATGGGTGTATTTGATGTTTTGGTTGGAATTAACTTGTTAAGGGAAGGATTAGATATTCCTGAATGCGCGTTAGTTGGGATTTTAGATGCTGATAAAGAAGGTTTTCTAAGATCTGAAACATCTTTAATTCAAACAATAGGTAGAGCAGCACGAAACGTTGATGGTAAAGTCATTTTGTATGCCGACAAAGAGACAAAAAGTATAAAAAAAGCAATTGCAGAAACTGAAAGAAGAAGAAAAATTCAATTAGCTTACAACAAGAAACACAAAATAGATGCAAAGTCGGTAAAAAAAGAAATTAGCGATATTTTAGAGAGTGTTTATGAAAAGGACTATGTCAAAATAAGTGAAGGTTCAAATATTGGTGGCAATCTTAAAAAACATCTTAAAGGTTTGGATAAAAAAATGAAAGAAGCAGCATCAAATTTAGAATTTGAGGAAGCTGCTAAAATACGAGATGAAATAAGAAAGTTAGAAAGTACGGAATTAGAAATTACATTAAATCCAAAAATAAGACAGTATGATGTGAAGAATAAGCTTTATCCAAAAGGTAGATCAACTATGGGTATGCCAGGCACTAAAGTTACAAAAAAAAGAGATAAAAAATGGAAGCACGGAAAATAATTATTACTGGTGGAGCAACCAGAATTGGAGCTGCAATTGCAAAAAAATTATCTGGCACAAACAAAGAAATATTAATTCATTTCAATAAATCAAAATTTAAAGCTAAAAAATTAAAAAAAGAATTAGAGGGTAATGGTACTAAGGTTTACCTTGTAAAAGGAGATTTGAGTAAAGAAAAAGATGTAAATAAAATTGTTAAATATGCCAAATTAAAATTAAAATATTTTGATTGTTTAATAAACAATGCTTCTTTATTTGAAAATGATAAAATAGAAAACTTCACAACAGATAGTTGGGGTAAACACTTGAGAACGAATTTAAGAACACCTGCTTTATTATCTAAAGAATTTGCTAAAAATACAAAAGGAAAAAATAATAATATAATAAATATAATTGATCAGAGAGTCTTTAAACTTACTCCTTACTTTTTTTCATACACTATAAGTAAGACTGGCCTTTATACTCTTACCAAAACAAGTGCTATGAGCTTAGCTCCAAAAATAAGGGTCAACGGAATAGCTCCAGGACCTACCATAAAAAATCAAAGACAGTCTGAAAAACATTTCAAAAAACAGTATTTAGCAACCCCTTTAAAAAGACAAGTTGATGTAGAACAAATATGCAATGCCGTTGACTTTTTTATAAAAAATAGATCTATTACTGGACAAGTTTTAGCTATTGATAGTGGACAAAATTTAAACTGGCAAACGCCAGATATTATGGGAGGAAAAGAATGAAAAAAATTAATCCTTTTCTTGCAGCAGCAATAATTTTGATTGGTGGTTTTTTTGCATTTAAAATAATGTCATTTTTAGGTTGCTATGTACGTATTGAGGATGGAAATGCATGTTGGAGTCTTACTATTTTTGGAACTAAATAATGAAAAAAAATAATTTAAAAATTGTCAAAATTGATAAAAATAAAAGTTTATTTAATTATGAGAAAAAAATAATAATTAATGAGTTAATTTTAGATTTAAAGCTTGGTTATTACGATTTTGAAAAAGAAAAATCACAAAAAGTTAAATTTAGTCTTGAAATAGACTATGAGGACAAAAAACCTTCAAGCGACAAAGACATAAAATCCATTGTTAATTATGGAACTATAGTAAAATTAATTACGAAACTTGTAAAAAAGAAACATTATAATTTCCTAGAAACATTAGCAGAAGCTGTTTTTGATGAACTATTTAAAGACAAAAGGATTGCTAAAATAATGTTGAAAATTGAAAAATTAGAAATTTTAAAACAGTGTTCATCTGTTGGTATTCAAATTACCAAAAAGAGAAGCCATGATAAGCTCTGAAATAGGAAAAGAAGTAATTAAAAAAGAGATACCTCTAGTACCAAAACTTCCAGGCGTATATAGAATGCTTAATGAAAAGAATGAAATTCTTTATGTAGGTAAAGCAAAAAATTTACCAAATAGATTAAAGAGTTATATTGCAGAAAAAAATCATATAATTAGAACTGAACGAATGTTGTCTCAAACAAAAAAATTAGAGATAACAACAACATCTAATGAAAGTGAAGCTTTACTACTAGAAGCAAATTTAATTAAAAAACATAAACCAAAATTTAATATCCTTTTACGTGATGATAAGTCATTTCCATTTATATTTATTGGCAATAAAGATAAATGGCCTCAAATAAAAAGACATAGAGGTAAAAAAACAAAAGAAGGTTTTTACTTTGGACCTTTTGCCTCTGCTGGTTCAGCTAATTGGACAATTAAAATGATACAAAAAATTTTTCATTTAAGAGTTTGTGATGACACCGTTTTCAAAAACAGAGAAAGACCTTGTATTTTATATCAAATAAAAAGATGTTCTGGACCTTGTGTAGGATATGTAAAAAAAGAGGAATACAATCAAACAGTAGAAGATGCTATTGAATTTGTTTCAGGCAAATCTAGGAAAATTCAAAAAAATCTTTCTAACCAAATGGAAAAAGCAAGTGAGGATCTTGATTTTGAAAAGGCTGTAATTTTAAGAGACAGAATTAAAGCATTAAACATAATTCAATCTTCACAGAGAATTAATGAAGCAAACTTAGTTGAGGCAGATGTTATTGCTGGATATAAAGAATCTGGAAAAACTTGTATTCAAGTATTTTTTTATAGATCTAAACAAAATTGGGGTAATCAAGCATTTTTCCCAAAACACGATCCAGATGAAAAGTTTAGTGAAATCCTAAATTCATTTGTTTCTCAATTTTATGAAAATAAAAGCGTTCCTTCCTCAGTTATTCTTTCAGAAGAAATAAAGGAAAAAACACTAATTGAAAAAACACTGGCACAAAAAGAAGGTAAACAAATAAATATTTCAGTTGCGAAAAAAGGATCAAAACTAAAAGTAATTAATCAAGCAATTAAAAATGCAAAGGATAGTCTAAATAGAAAACTTTATGAAAGTCAGAATAATAAAGAATTGTTCGATGCAGTAGCTAAAAAATTTAATTTAGAAACCAATATAAATTTAATCGAGGTTTATGATAATAGTCATATTCAAGGCACAAATAGTGTTGGCGCTTTAATAGCCTACGGCGATGAAGGATTTATCAAAAAACGATATAGAAAATTTAATATTAAGCATAAAAAAAATGAACAAGATGACTATGGAATGATGAGAGAAGTATTAAATAGAAGATTCAAAAGAGCAGTCCAAGAAAAAGATAATTATCTTGCTTTTCCTGATTTGGTTCTAGTAGATGGGGGAAAAGGTCAATATTCAGTTGCTAGAGAGAGCCTTAATGAATTAGGACTTCACGACATTCCAATTATTGCAATTGCAAAAGGTAAATTTAGAAATAGTGGAAATGAAACTTTTTTTCATAATGGCAAAGAATATAAATTCACTAGAAATGACCCTACCCTATTTTTTCTTCAAAGAATAAGAGATGAATCACATAGATTTGCCATAAGCGCTCACAGAGCAAAGAGAAAAAAAGGTATAAGCAAATCTCTGTTAGATCAAATAGAGGGGATTGGGGCTATAAGAAAAAGAGCTTTATTAAACCATTTTGGATCTGCAAGATCGGTTGAGTCTGCTAGCTTAGATGAAATAAAATCTGTAGAAGGTGTTGAAGAAAAAGTAGCAAAAAAGATATATAACTTTTTTCACGAATAATTATGCTAAAAAAAATTCCAAACATATTAACAATAGGGCGAATAATAATTGTTCCCTTTTTTGTTTTAGCTTTTTATCTTCCAGGATTTTATGGTGATCTTACTGCTTTAATATTATTTATTATTGCATCATTTACAGACTTTTTAGATGGTATGTTGGCCAGAATGTTTGGCGTAGAGTCAAAACTAGGTGAATTATTAGATCCTATAGCTGATAAAATTATTGTTGCTACAGCATTAATACTTCTGGTTATGGATGGAACAATAAAAAATTATGAAGTAGTTGCAGCAATAATAATTCTTACAAGAGAAATTTTAATTTCAGGTTTGAGAGAATTTTTAGCAAAGGGAAAAATAAAACTTCCTGTTTCAAACCTTGCTAAGCTTAAAACAGTATTACAAATGGTATCGATAGCTCTTTTATTATCTGGAGATACAGGAAATAAAATAATTAATTTCCAAGATTATAACGCTCAAACAATAGGCATAATTCTTTTGTGGTTATCGGCTGCTTTAACACTTTTTACTGCATATGATTATATGCGAAAAGGTATTGATCACGCTATGTCTGAAGATAGTAAAGATTAAGCTGCTTTTTTCTTTCTAACTAATGCCTGATAACTTTCATTTAAATCAATAATAGTATCACAAACTTTAAATTGATTTTCAGCAATACAAGATACTGGAGTTACCTCTGCCGCTGTTCCTGTTAAAAAACATCCATCAAAATTAGGTAATTCAGTTGGACTAATTTTTCTTTCATGTACTTTTATATTTTTTGATTTTGCAATTCCAATTACAGTTCTTCTTGTAATGCCATCTAAAAAAGAGTCTGGTATTGGAGTGTGAATTTCCCCATTTTTATCTTTGAAAAAAATATTTGCTCCAGTTGCTTCAGCAATATTTCCTTCGTGATCAAGCATTAAAGAATCTGTATATCCTTGCTTTTCTGCTTCATGTTTTGAGAGAGTACAAATCATATAAAGACCTGATGCCTTTGTGTCCCACGGGATTGTATTAGGCGCTGGTCTTCTCCAATTTGAAATATTTAATCTAATTCCTTCTACTTTAAGTTTAGGATCAAAATATGATCCCCATTCCCATGTTGCAATAGCAACATGTATTTTTGTTTGTTGCGCAGAAATAGCCATCATTTCACTACCCCTCCAAGCAACAGGTCTTACATAACCATTTTCTACTTTTTGAGTTGCTATAATTTTATTTGATGCATTATTGATTTCTTCTTCTGTATATGGAATTTCAAAACCCATTCTTCTTGCAGAATGAAAAAATCTAGCTGTATGCTCTTCTAATTTGAAAATTAAACCATCATAAACTCTCTCACCTTCGAATACACAACTAGCGTAGTGCATACCATGGCTTAAAACATGAAGTTTAACATCAGCCCAATCAACTAATTCGTTGTTGTACCATATTTTTCCAGATCGCTTGTCGTAAGGTATCATGTGTGAAAATTTTTTTTAATTTATAAATGAAAAATATCTTTGTATCTTTAATATGTCAATATAACTTACCTATTATGAAAGAACTTTTATATTTAAAAGATGACCAGCTTAAAGATCTAATTGAAAAACTATTCGTAAGCTACAGAGAAACCTTTTCTGACTCTAAAAAAATATTAGATAGATATTCAATTGGTTTAGCACACCATAAAGTAATTCATCTAATATCAATGTATGAGGGGATCTCAATTTCTGAGCTGCTTAAGAGATTAAAAGTCACAAAACAAAGTTTAAATCGTGTTCTCAAAGATTTAATTAAACTTGAAATTGTCATTTTTAAAAAAAATGACCAAGATACTAGAGTAAAGCATGTTTTTCTTAATGATAAAGGTAAAAAAATTTTTAATGAAATTTTCAATTTGCAAAAAAAGAGAATTTACAATGCTTTATTAAATTCAAGTTCAGAAGAAGTTATAAATTTTGATAATGTACTAAGTAAAATAATTAATGGATAAATTTGTTGCACATATACTAGTAGTTGATGATGATGATGGAATTAGATCTCTTGTAAAAAAGTATTTAAATGAAAATAAATTTTTAGTCACTACTGCTGAAAATGCAGAAAATGCGTTAGAGAAAATAAAAATAATTAAGTTTGATTTAATTGTTTTGGATATCATGATGCCTGGTAAAAGTGGGCTTGAATTTTTAAAAGAAAATAAAAAAAAATTAGATACACCAGTTATACTTCTGACTGCTAAAGGTGAAGCAAGTGAAAGAGTTGAAGGATTAGAGATTGGTGCTGATGATTATTTACCGAAACCATTTGAACCAAAAGAATTAATTCTAAGAATACAAAACATATTAAGTAAAACTGTCAAAACAGATCAGAAAAGGGTTATAGAATTTTCAAATATAAAAATTGATTTGAACAAACTTTTAATATTTAAAAGTGATAAAGAATTTAAGATTAATGCAACTGAAAAAACGATTTTAGAAAAAATGATTAATAACCCAGGCAAAACATTTTCTAGAGAAGATATCGGTCAATTAATCAATCTAGACAAAGAGAGATCGATAGATGTTATTATCACTCGACTTAGAAAAAAAATTGAAATTGATCCAAAAAATCCAAAATTTTTACAGACAATAAGAGGTGCAGGATATGTTCTCTGGATTGAGTGATTACTTTAAAAAAATATTACCAAAAAGATTATTTTATAGAGCACTACTCATTGTTGCTATTCCAGTTTTGGTTCTACAACTAGTTATTACAATTGTTTTTTTTGATAGCCTTTGGATCAAAACAAACAAAGGTATGACAAGAACTTTAGTAAATGAAATTAGTACATTTATCGAAGCCTATGGAAGTGAGCAAGAAAATAAACAAGAATTGCTAGATCTTTTTTCTATATTTTTAGATTTAAATATTGAATTCACCAAAAATGAAAAATTACAAAATACAGATACTGAAAGATGGTTTAGTCCTATAGATAGAACTTTAAGAAGAGAGCTAAAATCTAAATTTGGATTAGATGAATACTGGTTTGATACAACAAGTTATAAAGAATTAATTGATTTAAGGATAAAATATGAAGATAGTTATTTTAAATTTTTAGTGCCTAAAGATAGAGTTGCAAGTTCTTCAGCAAGAATATTTGCACTTTGGATAACAGTACCTGCAATTATAATGGTCATCATTTCTCTAATATTTTTAAAAAATCAAACTAGACCAATCACTAACCTGGCTCGTGCGGCTGAAAGGTTTGGTAAAGGAGAAAATATTGAAGAGTTCAAACCTTCTGGAGCCCTTGAAATAAGACAAGCAGGACATGAATTTGATAAAATGAGAAAGAGGATTGAAAGACACATAAATCAAAGAACAGAAATGTTATCTGGAATAAGTCATGATTTAAGGACACCCTTAACAAGGATGAAACTACAATTAGCTTTTATCAAAGATAAAGAAACTGTAAATAAATTAACTGAGGACATCAATGAAATGGAGAAAATGTTAAATGAATATTTGCAATTCACCAGCTCATCATATGTTGAAAAAGATGAAATGTTTAATCTATCTGAATTAATTTCAGACGTCATTGAAAAATATAATAATGAAAATATTTCACAAAACTTAACACCTAGAATTTACTTGAATGGTAGGAAAAATTTAATCAACAGATGTCTAAATAATTTAATTGATAATTCACTGAAATATGCAAATAAAGTTGAAATTAGCTTAAGTAAAAAAAATACAAACTTATTCATTATTATTGATGATGATGGTCCTGGAATACCGAAAAATGAGTATGAAAATGTATTTAAACCTTTTTATAAAATAGATAAGGGTAGAGCAGACTCTAAATCAAGTGTTGGTCTTGGCTTATCAATTTCATCAGACATTATCAAATCACATGGAGGAAATATAATGTTAGAAAAATCAAAAATGGATGGTTTAAGAGTTAAGGTTTTCTTGCCTGTTTAACTTTTTTTACTTTTTTTTTGTCAAGTTTATTTATTTTATTTTCGAGACTCTCAACACGTTTTGAGAGTACTTCAAACTCATCTTTACTGGTAAGTTTCATTTTAAAAACAAACTCATCTCTTTTGGATTTTAAGATATTAAATAATTCAGTAGTTAAGTCTTTTGAAGATACTAGTCCCTGCTCTATTAATTTAGCAAACTTATCAATTATAAATTTAGAATTTTTCATATTTAAGATATACATTATAAGTATTATTATAAATGTTCATTAATAATTTTGACCCAGTAGCATTAGAAATATTTTCTTTTGAAATTAGGTGGTATTCTTTAGCTTATATATTTGGAATTATATTAGGCTGGATTCTGGCAAAAAAATTATTTATCCAAGACATAGAAGTTAAAAATAAATTTGATGATTATTTAACTTATTTAATTATAGGTATAATTTTAGGAGGAAGACTTGGTTATATTATTATTTATAATTTAAGTTTTTATATAAATAATCCATTAGATATATTTAAAATTTGGCAGGGAGGAATGTCCTTCCATGGTGGTTTAATTGGAGTTATTTTCGCATCTATATTTTTCGCTAAAAAAAATAATCAAAACCCATTCTTATATTTGGATATTGTCGCTTTAGTAGCTCCAGTGGGGTTATTTTTTGGACGAATAGCAAACTTTATAAATTCAGAGTTATATGGAACTATAACTAATGTACCCTGGGCAGTAACATTTGTTCAGATAGATAATCTTCCTAGGCATCCCTCGCAATTATATGAAGCACTATTAGAAGGTTTATTTTTATTTTTATTATTAATTTATTTTAAAAACAAATTTTCAAATAAACCTGGTGTAATTTCAGGATTATTTTTAATAATTTACTCAATCTTCAGATTTATTGTTGAATTTTATAGAGTTCCAGACGAACAGCTAGGTTATATATTTTTAAACTTAACAATGGGGCAAGTAGTAAGTTTAATATTTATATTATCAGGGGTAATCTTATTTTATATAAAATATGAAACTCGCTAAAACAAATAATTTACCATTAGATCAATTTATAAATTTTGCTCTTTACGATAAGGATAAAGGTTTTTATATGAAAAAGAATCCTTTTGGTGAAGATGGAGATTTTATTACTTCTCCCAATATCACAAGATTATTTTCAGAGATTATTGCAATTTGGACGATTACTTTTTGGAAAAGTTTAGGCTCTCCAAAAAAATTTAATTTGCTAGAACTGGGAGCTGGAAATGGCGAAATGATGAAAGTCATTGATGAGACACTTATAAATTTTCCCGAATGTTATAATGCCTGCAGTTTTGTAATTCATGAAAAAAGTGATTTTTTAATAAATGAACAAAAAAAAAATTTAAATTCTAAAAAATTTTCATGGTTAAAAGATATTGAAAAAATAAACTCTAACCCAACAATTTTTTTAGCTAATGAATTCTTTGATGCCGTACCAATCAAACAATTTTTTAAAAAAAAAGATGGTTGGTTTGAAAGATACGTGTTTATGAATGATGCAAAAAAAGCTGAATTTAAAGAAAAAAAAATAGATATAGAAAAAATTGAAAAATATCTGAATTTTGAAATATCAAAAAATCAGAACATAATAGAATATTCACCAGACACTTTTAAATATTTAAGAACAATTTGCGACCTGGTGCAAAAAAATGATGGAGGAATGTTAATAATTGATTATGGTTATGCAGACAGCAAAATGCATGAAACCCTTCAGGCGGTAAATAACCATAAATATTCTAACATTTTAGAAAATATTGGAGACTCTGATATTACTTACAATATAAATTTTCATTCTTTTGAGAAATTTATAAGTCAGTTTAAAGAAATTAATTCAATTTTTACAAATCAAAAAAAATTTTTAACAAGTATGGGTATTCTTCAAAGAGCAGAAATAATCAGCAAAAATATAGCATTTTCTAAAAAAGCAGATTTATTTTATAGGGTAAGACGTTTGATAGATGACAAGCAGATGGGTGAATTATTCAAAGTCATGCTTATAAAAAATAAGAAAAATAATTTTAGAACAGGTTTTCAAAATTGATAAAATCAAAAAAACTCTCAAAAATTAAAAATATTAAACATGGTTTTTTTAATAAAACTGGTGGTAAATCAAAAAAAATTTATAAAAGTTTAAACTGTGGTCCTGGTTCTAAAGACAATCCGTCAGATGTTAAAAAAAATTTAAAAATAGTTATAAAAAAAATAAAAAGCACCTCTAAAAGTATTTTTTTACTTCATCAAATACATAGTAATAAATTTGTTTATATTGATGAAAAAAACACATTTAAATCAAAACCAAAAGCAGACGCAGTAATTACAAATCAAAAAAACATGCCAATTGGCGTTTTAACTGCTGATTGTGTGCCAATTTTAATCTGTGATGAAAGAACAAAATTAGTTGCAGCAATTCATGCTGGGTGGAAAGGTGCATACAAAGATATAATTAGCAAAGTAATCCAATTTATGATCAAAAAAGGATCTAATCCTAAAAATATTACTGCAGCTATTGGACCTGCTATCTCGGCTAAAAATTATGAAGTAAAAGCAGATTTTAAAAGAAAATTTATAAAAAAGGATAAAAAAAATAATAAATTTTTTAAAATTAAGTACAAAAAGCTTTATTTTGATTTACCTAAATATGTGAAATCATGTCTTTTAAAGAATAAAATAAAAAATATTGAGTCTTTAAATATTGATACATTTGATATTAATAATAATTTTTTTAGTGCAAGAAGAGCGTTAAGGCTAAATCATGATGATTATGGTAGAAATATTTCAATAATTATGCTTTATTAGGCTTTTTTAATGAAATTATTATCCGGAAATAGCAACAAACCATTAAGCAAGAGTATTGCTAAATATCTAAAATCTAAATTAGTAAACTCTAGTATTAGAAATTTTTCTGATGGAGAAATCTATGTGGAAATAAATGAAAATATTAGAGGTAATAGTATTTTTTTAATTCAATCTGTTTCATCTCCTGCAAATGATAACCTAATGGAATTACTACTATGTATTGATGCACTTAAGAGATCGTCAGCAAAAAATATTACTGCTGTTATTCCATACTTTGGCTATGCTAGACAAGATAGAAAAGTTGCACCAAGAACCTCAATTTCTGCAAAACTTGTCTCAAATCTAATTACTAAAGCAGGAGCAGATAGAGTTGTTACTGTTGATTTGCATGCAGGACAAATTCAAGGATTTTTTGATATTCCAGTTGATAACTTGTTCGCAACACCTATTTTTGCAAGACATGTAAAAAAAAAGATAAAAAGTAAAAATCTAATTTGTGTTGCACCAGATGTTGGTGGTACTGAGAGAGCTAGAGCACTAGGAAAGATTTTAAATGTTGGACTAGCAATTGTAGATAAAAGAAGACCAAAGCCAGGTCAATCTCAAGTAATGAATATTATTGGAGATGTTAAAGGAAAAACTTGTATTCTTGTTGACGATATAATCGATTCAGGTGGTACAATTGTAAACGCAGCTAAGGCTCTTAAAGATCGAGGGGCTAAAGAAGTTTATGTTTACATTACTCACGGTGTACTTAGTGGAGAAGCTGTAAATAAAATTAAAAAATCAGTAATTAAAAATTTAGTAATAACTGATACAATTGATAACATGAACAGAGTTAAAGGTGCTAAAAACATTGAAGTTCTGTCAATTTCAGGGCTTATGGGAGAAGCAATTAAAAGAATATCTAATTCAACCTCAGTATCAGATTTATTCAAATAAATACCTTGAGTTATTAAGGAACTTGAGCTAAAAACCCTTGTTTTTATGAATTCATTAGACGCCAACATCAGAAATACCAAAACCAAAGGTGAATTAAGTTCATTAAGAGATAATGGTAATGTGCCTGCTATAATTTATGGTGGGGAGGCTCAAAACGAGAAGATTTCAATATCTAAAAAAATACTCAAATCACTAATTGAAAAAGAAAACTTTTTATCAAGTATCATAACTTTAAATGTTGATGGTAAACCTCAAAAAGTTCTGCCAAGAGAAATAAAATATGACATTATTTCAGATGAACCAATTCATGTAGATTTTCTAAGAATAGTTTCAGGCATAAAAGTTAGAATTGAAGTTCCAGTAAAATTTTTAAATCATGAAAAATCTCCTGGTTTGAAAAGAGGTGGAGTTTTAAACATCGTAAGAAGAAAAGTTGAATTAAAGTGTCCAAGCGAAAAAATTCCTGAAAATCTTGTAATTGATCTTGATGGAGTTGATATTGGAGAGAGTTTTAAGATTTCTTCTATAAATCTTGACAGTGACGTAACCCCTACAATTCAAGGAAGAGATTTCGTTATTGCAACGCTAGCAGCTCCAACTGTTATGAAAGAACCTGAAAAACCTGCTGAAGCTGAAGCTGCTGAAGGAGAAGGTGCTGAAGGAGCAGAAGCGGCAGCAGCTGAGGGTGGAGATAAACCAGCAGCTGATGGTGATAAAAAAGAAGGTGAAGATAAAAAACCTGCTGAAGAAAAAAAATAAGTTAATTAAAATTGAATTTTATTCTCCATTATTAATATTTTATGCTTCTACTTGTAGGATTAGGTAATCCAACCCCAGACAGTGAAAACAATAGGCACAATATTGGTTTCAAAATTATAGATGCAATAAACAAAAAATTTGGACTTTCAAAACAAAAACCAAAATTCAAAGGACTTCTTACAACTGGTAATGTAGGAGAACAAAAAGTTTATGCGATTAAACCTTTAACATTTATGAATAATTCTGGAATTTGTATTAGAGAATTAATTGAATATTTCAAAATAGATGCTGAGGATGTTATCGTTTTTCATGACGATCTAGATGTAGAATTTGGAAAAATAAAAGCAAAATTTGGTGGCTCTGATGCAGGACATAACGGAATTGCATCAATAGATAAATTTATTGGTAAAGATTATTCAAGAGTGCGAATAGGAATTGGTAAACCAAAAGATAAAATGGAAGTTAGTGATTTTGTTCTTCAAAATTTTGATGAGGATGAAATGCTTGGATTGGAAAAAATTACAAATAACATCACAGATTCTATTTCAATACTCATAGACAAAAAATTAGATTTATTCTCTAGCACAGTAAATAATAAATAATGAGTTTTAAATGTGGAATTGTTGGTTTACCTAATGTGGGTAAATCTACACTCTTCAACGCTCTTACAAACTCAAGCAAAGCCCAAGCTGCAAATTTTCCATTTTGTACAATAGATCCCAATGTGGGAGTAGTCCCCGTTCCAGATGAAAGATTGAACAAATTATCAGAAGTTTCAAAATCAAAAAAAACAATAAATACAACTATTTCATTTGTGGATATAGCTGGTCTTGTGAAAGGTGCATCTAAAGGTGAAGGATTAGGCAATAAATTTCTGTCCCATATAAGAGAAGTTGATGCAGTTATTCATATGATTAGATGCTTTGACTCAGACGATATTCAAAATGTTAATCCGAACGTTGACCCAATAAGAGATCTTGAGATCATTGAAACTGAAATGATGTTGGCTGACCTAGAGTCTATACAAAAAAGACTTGAAAAAAATAATAAGAAAAACGTTGATGAAGATCAGCTTAAGATTTTAGAGATTGCATTAGACTGCATTAATAATGATAAAGATATATCAATATTAAATTCTCAATTTGACACAAAACAACTTAATCAAAGTGGTCTTTTATCAATAAAACCAAAGATTTTTGTTTGCAATGTAGATGAGCAAAGCGTACAGGATGGAAATAAATATACTAAAAACTTTATCGAAAAATTTGGAAAAGATAACACTCTGATTGTTTCCGCAGACATAGAAAACCAAATAAATGAATTAGCAGAAAATGAAAAAAAAAATTATATGGATATGATTGGTTTAAAAGACACAGGTCTGAGTATGTTAATTCAAAAGGGCTATAAAATATTAGAACTTGATACGTATTTTACTTCTGGACCTGAAGAAACAAGAGCTTGGACTATACAAAAAAACTGTACTGCACCTAAGGCTGCGGGTGAAATTCATACAGATTTTGAAAAAGGTTTCATTAGAGCTGAAACTATATCTTATGAGGATTTTGTAGCCAATAATGGATGGGTAAATTCTAAAGCTAACGGAAAAATGAGATTAGAGGGTAAAGACTATATTGTTAAAGATGGAGACGTACTAAACTTCAGATTCAACACGTGACCAGATTCTTTTCATACTAAAATAAACTAAAACAGTTAAAATAATTAAATAAACAATCGCTTTAAAGCCCATCTGATGTCGAGATTCTAAATGAGGTTCAGCTGACCACATTAAGAAGGTCGTTACATCTTTTGACATCTGTTCTACTGTTGCATTTGTTCCGTCACCATACTCTACTAATCCATCTGATAATGGAGCAGCCATTCTAATTTTATTACCATACATATATTTGTTGTAATAAACTCCGTCATCTAAAGATACGTTGCTAGGAGCTTCTTCATATCCTTGTAATAAAGAATATATGTAATCAACTCCACCACCTCGAGCTTTAACCAAAACAGACATGTCTGGAGGGTATGCACCACCATTTGCCGCTTGGGCAGCTTTTACATTGTCATACGGCATTACAAATTTATCAGATAATTTACCTGGTCTTGTAAACATTTCACCATCTGAATTTGGACCATCAGTTACTTCAAATGAAGCTGCTATAGCTTTAGCTTGAGCTTCAGAGAATTCTGGACCTCCTGGCTCTGCTAAATTTCTATAACTTAAATACTTCATCGAATGACATGAGGCACATACTTCAGTATAAACTTGATAACCTCTTTGAAGAGAAGCTCTATCAAATTTTCCAAATAGACCCTTAAAACTCCAGTCAGTTTTTAGATATTCTACTTTTTCAGCAGCAAAAGAATTTGAATTTGAAGTAATAATTAAGATTATTATAGAAAATAATTTAAATAAATTTTTCACCTTATTCTATTTTACTTTCTTTATTTCTGGCGGCAGCTAGATTTGGTGAACCACCTAGAACAGGTTCGGTAATACTTAGAGGCACTGGTAAAGTTTTTTCTTTAAAGCCTAGAACAGGAAGAATAACTAAAAAATGCAAAAAGTAATACGCTGTTGCAACTCGTGCTATCAATAAGTAAAGTCCCTCAGCTGGCATCGCACCCACATAACCAAGTATCAAAACATCAGCAACTAGTATCCAGTAAAATTGTTTATATAAAGGTCTGAATACCGCAGATCTTATTTTTGAAGTATCTAACCAAGGTAAAACCGCTAAGATCAATATTGCAGATAACATAGCTACAACTCCTAGCAATTTATCAGGAACTGATCTTAATATTGCATAAAAAGGTAAGAGATACCATTCAGGAACAATGTGTGCGGGTGTTACCATTGGGTTTGCCTCGATATAATTATCTGCGTGACCTAAAATATTTGGTGCGTAGAATACAAAGAAAGCAAACACAATCATGAACATTAATAAAGCAAAACCATCTTTAATTACTATGTAAGGATGGAAAGGTACAGTATCTTTAGAAGGTTTTTTTATATCTATTCCAACTGGATTATTGTTACCAGGAACATGTAAAGCCCATATGTGTAAAACAACTAATCCTAAAATTAAAAATGGAATTAAATAATGCAAAGTAAAAAATCTAGTTAACGTAGGGTTGTCGACTGAATAACCTCCCCACAACCAAGTGACGATACCCTCTCCAACTAATGGAATAGCACTAAATAAATTTGTGATTACAGTTGCTCCCCAGAAGCTCATTTGTCCCCAAGGCAATACATAGCCCATAAATGCAGCCGCCATCATTAGCAAATAAATAATTATTCCAATTATCCAAATTATTTCTCTTGGTGCTTTGTAAGAACCATAAAATAATGACCTGAAGATATGAATGTAGACTGCTAAGAAAAACATAGATGCACCATTTGCATGAATGTATCTAATTAACCAACCATAGTTAACATCACGCATGATGTGCTCAACACTTTCAAAAGCCATATCTGCGTGAGCAATGTAATGCATTGCAAGAGTTAATCCGGTAACAATTTGAGTGATTAAGCAAAAAGTTAAAATTCCACCAAATGTCCACCAATAATTTAAATTTTTAGGAGTTGGATAATCTGTTAAATGATTTGCAAGAGTTAATAGTGGCAATCGATCATTAAACCATTGTCCTACCTTCGATTTTGGTCTGTAATCGTGGTCACTCATTTTCTTTATCCAATTTTAATTGTGTTTGCATCAACGAATTCATATTTTGGCACTTCCATATTCCAAGGTGCTGGTCCTTTTCTTATTCTTCCAGATGTATCATAATGAGATCCATGACATGGACAGAACCAGCCATTATAATCACCTTTGTCATTTAGAGGTACACATCCAAGGTGTGTACATACACCTAACATGACAAGCCACTCAGGGTTTTTTGCTCTATCTTCATCTTTTTCTGGATGAATTAAATCTTCCATCTTAACTTTTCTTGCCTCATCAATTTCTTCTTGGGTTCTTCTTCTTATAAATACTGGTTTACCTCTCCATAAAACAGTCAATGTATTTCCAGGTGTTAATGAACTTACATCGACCTCTGTACTAGCTAATGCTTTAACAGAAGCATCTGGATTCATTTGATCTATCATTGGCCACACTACTGCAGCTGCGCCAACAGCTCCTACAGCTGTGGTAGCTGTAAATAAAAAATCTCTTCTTTTTGTTTTTTTTTCAGACACTTTTAGTAGCTTTTATTATTATCTCTTTTTGATTTAAAATAGTTAATATACGAATTCATATAATATAAAATAATTATTTTACTACTGAAAGAATGACACAGAATTCAACAATTTTAGGACCCAAAATAGCTTTGTATGAGCCTGATATACCTCAGAATACTGCTGCAATCATAAGAACCTGTGCTTGTTTGGGTGCTAAATTAGAAATAATTGAACCATGTGGCTTTCTATTATCAGACAAACGTTTTAAAAGAGTGGTTATGGACTATATGGACTATAGTCAAATAGAGTTTTATCAAAGTTCGGAAAAATTTTTTGAGGCAAAGAAAAAACAGAGAATCGTATTGATGACAACAAAGGGTTCAATAAATTATACTAAATTTAAATTTAAGCCTGATGATACTATTTTGTTTGGAAGAGAAAGTGCTGGGGTACCCGAAAAGGTTCATAAAATTATTAAAAATCGTTTAAAAATACCAATGAATAATCAAGTAAGATCTCTTAATATTTCATCGTCTGTTGCCATTGTTTTGGCAGAAAGTTTGCGTCAAATTGAATTAATATAAAATGGATATTTCAATTAAAAAAGACTTAGCGAGTAATTGGTTTAAGCTACTACAAAATGCAATATGTGACGACATTTTAAAAATTGAAAAAAACAAAATAAATTTTCAAACAACTCCTTGGAATAGAAGCAGTAAAAAAGATGAGGGTGGTGGTGAATATAGAATTCTTAAAAATGGAAAAATTTTTGAAAAAGTAGGAGTAAATTTTTCAAAAGTTTATGGAAAATTTCCTAAGCAATTTCAAAAAAATATACCTGGCGCTAGTAAAGATCCTAGATTTTGGGCATCAGGAATATCAATTGTTATGCACATGCAAAATCCCCATATTCCTGCAATGCATTTTAATACCCGATTTATTTGTACAACAAAGAATTGGTTTGGTGGAGGTATGGATGTAACCCCAGCAATAAAAGATGAAAAAGAGAAGAAAAACTTTCATAAAATATTAAAGGCAATGTGCGATAGACATAATAAAAATTATTATAAAAAATATAAAAAGTGGTGTGATGAATATTTTTATCTACCTCACAGAAAAGAAGCCAGAGGTATAGGTGGAATATTTTTTGACTATAAAAATGATAATTTTGAAAATGACTTTAAATTTGTCAGAGATGTTGGTGTTACATTTCAAATGCTATTTAATCAAATAATTAAAAAAAAATTAAAAAGAAAATGGACTTTAAAAGATAAAGAGTTTCAGTATATTAAAAGAGGTCGATACGCAGAATTTAATTTGCTCTACGATAGAGGAACAAAATTTGGGCTACAAACTGGTGGTAATGTTGAAGGAATTTTGATGTCATTACCTCCGGTTGCAAAATGGAAATAAAAAAATGGATAAAGAGCCAATAACATTAAACGGATTAAATAAGCTAAAAGAAGAATTAGTTTTTTTAAAAGAAAAAAAAAGACCTGAGATAGTAGCTGCAATTGCTGAAGCGAGATCCCATGGAGACCTTAAAGAAAATGCTGAATATCATGCAGCTAAAGAAGAACAATCGCATAACGAAGGAAGAATTACAGAAATTAACGATATTATTGCAAGAGCAAATGTTATTGACGTTACAAAACTAAACAATGAAGGAAAAGTAATTTTTGGATCTACAGTTTATTTAGAAGATTTAGATACTGGTGAAAAAATTAATTATAAAATTGTTGGAAGAGATGAAGCAGATTTAAAACAAAAACTAATTTTCTTTCAATCACCAATTGGCAAAGGTTTGATTGGAAAAAATAAAAGTGATTTAGTTGAAATAAATACACCCTCTGGTGTAAAAAATTTTGAAATTAAAGACGTTAAATATATTTAACTTTTAACTATTTGTTGAACCTGCTTATCTGAAATTTGAAATCCGTTTTGAACCCAAGTTTCTTCTATCCTTTTTAATTTATTACCTAAAGTTTTGCCCTCAGGAATTTGAAATTTAGACATTAATAGATCGGCTCCTATTGGTAAAGTTGGAATTACTTTCTCTTTATAAGTATCTAATAGTTTGATTAGTTTTTTCTCTACTTTGTTTGAGATAAATATTTTAAAATTAATTATATCCAATACAGCCTGTCGCCCATTAAAATAAAAAAATTTATTCAAGTTTTTCTCTGTAAAGTTGTTTAAAGTTACTTTTTCTCTATAAAAAAGATCTATTAATTTTAATCTTTTCTTATCTTTGTTAGATATTTTAAATTTATAAAGAAAATAATCAGCATTATCAGTCCCATCAATCACTAAAAGCGCAATTAAGAATATAAAGTCAATTTTTAAAAAATTCTCTGCAGCATAAGAATTTTGTTTTTTAAAATTTTTAATATTCTTTAATTGAGGGAAAATTATTTCTACGAGTTCTAAACTTTCTTTATCTTTAAAGAGTTTTAAAAATCCATTTGAACTAGTTATTTTTTTAAGTTCATCGATTAATCTTTCAGATGATATATTTGAAATTCCATCAATATTTTTTTTTATATTTTTTATTATTTTTGGCTGGTGTTTATGATTTGAGTAATTTAAATAAAATCTTAAATACCTCAAAATACGTAAATAATCCTCTTGAATTCTTTTTTCCGCATTGCCAATAAAGTTAATATGACCCTCCTCTAAATCTTTTTTACCATTAAATGGATCAAATAAATTACCATCGCCATCTGCATAAATTGAATTGATAGTAAAATCCCTTCTAGAGGCATCTTCCTTCCAATCTAAAGAGAATTCTACTTCAGCATGCCTTCCATCAGTTGAGACGTCTTTCCTTAAAGAAGTAATTTCATATTTATATTCGTCAATTATCGCGGTTATAGTTCCGTGTTCAATTCCTGTTTCATAATAACTTATTTGTTTATTTTTAAGAGCCTCACAAACCTCCGGGGGAGTTAAATTTGTTGCTAGGTCAATATCATCAACATTTTCTTTTTTTATCACTTTTCTTACACACCCACCCACATATCTGATTTCACTTTTTTCTGAAAAATTATTAATTGCTTCAAAAATTTTATTTGTGGGTGTTGTTAAAGTAATTTGTTTTAAATTTTGACTGATATAATCAAGATTTTTTGATCGGGAAAAAAATTTATCTAAAAAATTTTTCATAAATGGCTGGGGCGCTAGGATTCGAACCTAGGATGCAGGTACCAAAAACCCGTGCCTTACCGCTTGGCTACGCCCCAATACTAGCTTCCTATAACATAAAAATATAAAATTCATATAGTTTTTGCTGTAACACACCAATAATTTTTATATTTTCTTTTAAATTTAGCTTTTGCCAATTTACAACTCTTTAATGAATTATAATAGGCAACAATTGTTGATCCTGAACCAGTCATTCTTACAAATAATGGATTATTTGTACTTTCTAAGAACAACTTTATTTTTTTAAGTTTTGGATATTTTTTAAGTGCTATTGTTTCAAGGGCATTTTGTTGATCAATCAAATATTTTACTCCAAACATGTTTTTTTTAGGTTTGTTATATTTTGATTTTGTATACTTTCGAACAGCTGAGTATATTTTTTTAGTTGAGCACCCAAAATCAGGTTTTACTAAAGTAGAATAATATTTTGGAGTATTATAAATCTTTTTTATTCTACCACTTGATGACAACACACAGCTGGATGAAATGGTTCCCAGAATAACATCAGAACCAACCCAGTCACAGATACTTCGAGTTTTTTGATGATTAGGATTAATAATTTTTTTTTTAACCAGATAATTAAACACACTAGCTGCGTTCATCGATCCCCCACCCAATCCAGCTTCTTGAGGGATTAATTTTTTAATTTTAACTTTGAATTTTTTATTTTTTAATAAATTTTCTTTATCTAGTATCTGAAATAATCTTTGAACAGTATTTTTTTTTCCAATATTTTTAGAAAACTTTCCATAAAAAGAAATGTGGTGTTTTTTTCCATTATGTTGATTTATCGAGATAACATCATGTAAATCTATGAAACCAATTATACTTTCAATTTTATGTAAAACCTTTTTTTTTCCAGTGATATTTAGTGCTAAATTTAACTTTGCATTAGATTTAATTTTATTAATTTTCATTTAGGAATTTTTAAGACCCTCAATTACTTTAATATTGATTTTTTCTCTCATATCGTCTTCGGTGTTATCAAAAGTTAATACGTTGTTCCAAAAATATCTTGCTTGAATTTTTCGATTTAATTTCCATAAAATGTCTCCATAATGATCATTCACGATCGGGTCATCTGGCATTAATTCTACAGCTCTTTTTAGATACTTTTCTGCTTCTACATAGTCCTCTATTAAAAAATAAGCCCATCCAATTGAATCAATAATATATGGATCATTGCTTTTTAAATCATATGCTGTTTTCAACATATCCATTGCTTCATTAATTTTATAATCACGTTCTAACCAAGAGTAAGCAAGGTAATTCAAAATATATGCATCACTAGGATCAATTTTAAGTGCGTGTAATAAATCTTCATCTGACTTTTCATAATTACCCATTCTTTCATAGCTACCACCTCTACGATACAATACATCTGATTTAATTAGTGAATTGTCATCCAGTGTTAAAATAATTTCTGTATAACGATCTATTGCCTTTTCATAATTTTTAGAATTTTTATAAAAATTAGCTAAATCAAAAATCATTTTTATATTTGGATTTTCAATTTTATTAAATTTTGAATCTATATATTTAATTCCATTTTCATAATCCTGCTCTTGAATTATTATTTGAGCTTCTTTTTTTAATCTAAACCAATAATAAAATTCATCTTCTTTTTTAAAGTTTTTTAAGATTCTTTGTACTTTATCAAATTCATCATTAAGATAAAAATTTTCTGCAACCAATGACAGATTAAATTCAAACTTAGGATTTAAATAGTTTGACAAATTTAAATAAAAATTCGATTTTTCAAAATTATCTTGAGAAGAATAAAGATTAGAGATTAAAAATAAAAACTCACTTACAAGATCATTATGATCTTTGCATGAAAAAATTTTTCCAAAATCATCGAATTTTTCTTTGTCTACCCAACTTTTACTTTGTGAAAGTAAAAGTGTTGAATTTATATAATCAATTTGCTCAACAACTAATCTTGCTTCATTTAATTTATCATTGTCAATTAAATGATTAAGATAAAAGAAAATGTATCTTGAATAATCACCTTGTTGATTATTTATTAAATTAAGAAAAAATGATGAGGTTCTTTTATCTTCAATATAACATCTTTGGAATGTTTCAGCTATAAGAGACAGATTCCCAAAATTTTTTTTGTTGTCTAATATTTTTTTATTTTTAAATGTATAAATGTACTGTTTTAAAGTTTCAAATATAACTAGGTTTATCCTATCTTCATCTTGAAATTTTAAACTTTTTGTTAAATATTCGTCAGCCTTTTTAAAATTATTTTTTTTTAAACTATCAATTATTAAAATTATATAAGCATCATAAAAATCTGAATTAGATTTGTTTGCATTATTATTTAATACATTAATTGCTTGAGGCACTTTGTTATCTAAAACTAAAGAGTTAACATATCTTTTTAAATAACTGTCATGTTTATTAATTAATACTTTGGTTAAGTTAAAAAATTTTAAAGCTTCAGAATTATCTCGATTTTCAAATGCAACAATTCCAGAAAAATAATTTGACAAATTTCTTGAGTTGAAATCATTAAAAGTAGCACTTTTAGAATACAAAGGTGTCTGATAAGATATAAATATTAATAGTACTAATTTTAAAAATTTTAGGAACATGAAACCATACTATGACTAAAAAAGTGATAAATCAAAATACCAAATTAAACCAAGAACTAATTAATGCTATTCAGCCAAAATTTATATTCGCAGATAAGCCAATAAATAGATTTAATATTTTAGAAACGGACAATGACACCCTGCAAACTAATAAAAAAGAATTACTAAAAAATTTACAAGATCAAATAAATTCAATTGAAAATTGTAAATTGAAAAAAAATTCAAACAAAATTATTTTAGGTGAGGGAAATATAAATAGCCCTTTAATGTTAATTGGAGAGGCTCCTGGGGCTGAAGAAGAAAAGTTGGGTGTCCCATTTAGAGGTGAAGTTGGCGAACTTCTTAACAAAATGCTTATAGCCATCAATATTAAGAGGCAAAATATTTATACAAGTTATGCAATCAATTTTAGACCACCTGATGATAGAAAACCAACCTCAAATGAAATTAAAAGATACTCAGTATTTTTGAAGGAGCATATATCAATTATAAACCCAAAGATTATCGTTTTAATGGGAAGTTCAGCAATGGAGGCTGTAACAGGAATGAGTGAAAAAATAACTGCTGAAAGAGGACATTGGAAGGAAGTGATTTTAAAAAACAAAACATTCCCTTTAATGATAACTTTTAATCCATCTTATTTAATCCGTTTTCCAGAAAATAAAAAATACTCATGGGAAGATTTAAAGAAAATTAGAGACAAGATTAAAGACCTGAAGTTAAAAATTTGATGAAGATAATTGCAGGGGTTGACGAAGTTGGTAGAGGAAGTTTAATTGGGCCTGTTTATGCTTCAGCAGTAATTTTAAAAAAATCAATTAATCAAAAGTTGTTAAAAGATTCAAAATCATTAAGTAAAAAAGAGAGAGAGCATCTATGTACATATATAAAAAAAAATTCTACTTGGTCCATAGGCAAAGCTTCTGTCAAAGAAATAGAAAAGCTAAATATACTTCAAGCAAGTTTGCTGGCTATGAAAAGAGCCATCAAAAAACTTAAGAGAAAACCAACACACATTCTGATAGATGGAAACAAAACCCCAGAGTTAGAAAATTATAATTTAAAATCAGTTATTAAAGGAGATAAAAAAATCCCCTCTATTTCGGCAGCTTCTATAATTGCAAAAGTATCAAGAGATAAATTTATAACCACTTTGTCAAAAAAAAATAAAGGTTATGATTGGGATAAAAACTTTGGGTACGGAACAAAACATCACTTAAAAGCTTTGAAAAAATTAGGTATTACTAAACATCATAGAAAAACTTTTTCACCTATATCTAAAATAAATTAACACTACATCTAGTTACCTTGTAATTTAGAAACACTAATCGAATCCAAATTTTTCAATCTCAGGTTGACCGAAGAATCCATTTGGAGTCTAATTAATATTTACAAATGAAAACTGATTTCAAAAATAAAATAATTAATGGAGATAGTCTCGAAGAATTAAAAAAAATTCCACGTGAAACTTTTGATTTAATTTTTGCTGACCCTCCTTACAACTTACAATTAAAAAGTGAATTAACAAGACCGGATAGATCAAAGGTTAGTGCAGTGAATGATAAGTGGGATCAATTTGAAAATTTTAAAAAATATGATGATTTCACTTATGAATGGCTTAGTGAATGTAAAAGAATTTTAAGAAAAGATGGGGCTATTTGGGTTATAGGAAGCTACCATAATATTTTTAGAGTTGGCACAGCAATACAAAATTTAGGTTTCTGGATTTTAAACGATGTTATTTGGAATAAAAATAATCCAATGCCAAACTTTAGAGGGACACGTTTTACTAACGCTCATGAGACTTTAATATGGGCTTCTAAAAGTGAGAAATCAAAATACACATTTAATTATCAATCTTTAAAATGTTTAAATGATGATCTTCAAATGAGATCTAATTGGGATCTTCCAATATGCAATGGTTCTGAAAGACTTAAAAAGGATGGAAAAAAAATTCATTCTACACAAAAACCAGAAGCGCTATTACATAGAATTTTACTAGCTACATCTAATAAAAATGACCTGATACTTGATCCTTTTTTAGGATCAGGAACAACAGCTACAGTAGCAAAAAAACTAGGGAGAAATTATTTTGGAATAGAAAAAGAAAAAAATTATTTTAAAGCTGCTGAGCAACGCATAAAAACTACAAAACCTATTGAGGACGATTTATTAGATACGCTAAAAAATAATAGATCAAAACCAAGAATTCCTTTTGGTTCATTAGTTGAGCTTGGAATAATTAAACCTGGAACTAATATTTTTGATAATAAGAAAAAAATAACAGCCAGAATTATGGCTGATGGTAGTATAAAACATAATCAAGCAGAGGGTTCTATACACAAAGTTGCGGCTACTATTTTAGGAGCAGAAAGTTGCAACGGATGGACTTTTTGGCACTGTGATATAAATGGGCGAACTTATCCTATTGATTATCTAAGACAAAGATTAATTTCTAAAAGTTAACTTTTATAAATTTTACCCAAATAACTTTCTAAAAATTTTTTATTTTTAGTTAAAAGTTTTAAAAAAATATTTCTAAATATGATCATAATTGGATTTGATAAATGGAAGGCAAATTGATTGAAATTAGATCTACTGTTAATCATTTTTACTCTCTTTAATCTGATATCATAAAAATTATTATTATTTATTAAACATTCATATAATTCATTAGCACCCTCAATTGATTGAGAAGCTCCCTGCGCAAATGAAGGTGAAAAAGAAAAAAATGCATCTCCTACAAGGAATATATTTTTTGGAGGATTATATAAGTTTTTACTTACAAATATTGGAAATAATTTAATATTTTGAAGACTTTCCAAAAAACTTTGAGAAACTTTTTGAGATAATTTAAATTTAATATTTTTTATAAAAGAACTCTCGGTAAAAAGATTATAGTTCTCTTGCTCATTTGAATTTAATTTATGTTTTAAAATGCCAATAAAATTTAATTTTTTATCATTATTAATTGGATAAACAACATAATGAAAATTTGGTCCTAAAAACAAAGAAATATTTTCTTCATTTATATTTTGAAAATTTTCTCTAGATATAGTGCCCCTAATAGCAATCGTATCATTGTAAATTGGTTTTGATTTATTGGCTGAAATTAATAACTTCCCTTTAGAAAACACACCGTCTGAAATAATTAAGTAATCACAAGTTATATTATTTTTATCAAATGTTAATTTTATTGAATCTTTATCGTAAACAATCTGTTCAATATTGTGGTTATATTTAATCATATCTTCGTTTATTTGTTTTTTTAAAAATTGAAGCAATTTTGATCTTTTCAATGTTGTGTATTTACAATCTTCAGAATTAAATTTTGAAATGTCTAAATCACAAATTTTTTTTGAATTTTTAATTTCATAAAAATCAATTTTTTTTGGATTAAATTTTTCTTCTTCAGTGAAAGAAGTGAAGCCTATTTTATTTAAAAGCTTTACACTATTTACCGACAACTGAATTCCATATCCTTCTTCCATTTCTATTGAATTCCTTTTTTCATAAATCGTAACCTGATAATCCTTATGATCTTTGAATAAATTGGCAATATACAAACCAGAAATTCCAGCACCAATTATTGCAATTTTTTTCATTTATGACTTTCTAAAAATTTAACTATCTTTTTTGTAAATGTTGGCAGTGTATAATTTTGAAGCTTTGTTGGATCAATCCAATAATTATTTTTATTTAAATTATATTTATTTTTAAATTCAATTTTAATATTCATACTCATATTAGACATTTTAAAATTCAAATCTTTATCAAAATTTTTAGGATTATTTACTTCCTCCATCGGGAAGATATTAAAATTTTTCAAAAAGTTAAATTTATTATTTTTGATTAATAAATATTGATTATTTTTTTTATAAACATTTAGCTTGTAAAAAGTTTCCTTATCTTTTTTTTTAAATTTTACTAAATCAAAATTTTTATTTTTAAATGATTTGCATTTTTTTACTAATGGACAGTTCTTACAATTAGGACTAACAGGTTTACAAATTAGTGCTCCTAATTCCATTAAAGCTTGAGCATAATCACTAGACCTTTTGATAGATGTTCCAAAAATTTTTTTCTTCTCGTGTAAATTTTCTTTTTTTATTTGATCTTGTTTTTTTAAAAATAAGTATCTCTTTAGTACTCTTTCAATATTACCATCTAGAGGAATTATTGGTTCATTGAATGCAATTGCAGAAATTGCACTTGCCGTATAATCTCCAATTCCTGGAAGAGACTTTAAATCTACAAAATTTCTAGGTATTTTTTTATTAAATTTTTTAACAATTATTTGAGCTGTTTTTTTTAAATTTCTTACTCTTGAATAGTATCCAAGACCCTCCCAAAGTTTAATTAATTTTCTATCATCATATTTAGATAATTTTTCTATTGTGGGAATATTTTTTATAAATCTGTTAAAGTAAGGTATTACGGTTGCAACCTGGGTTTGCTGCAACATAAATTCACTTATTAAAGTGTAGTATTGCTTTTTTGTTTGAGAAACATTCTTTCTCCAAGGTAAAGATCTTTTATTTAAATCATACCAATTAAGAATTTTATTTGTTATTATTGGATCTTTCATATGCAATCTAAAAATAATACTAAGCAGAGAAACGCTAGCATTCAAGGATTAAGATCTTTCAAAGACACTTTGCCAAAAAATGTTAAAAAAATAATAAATAAAAAAGGTCATGTATATTCGGAAACGCTGAGTAATTGGAAATATTTAGTTGGAAACGAATTATTCAAAATTTGCTATCCAAAAACATTTAAAAATTCAAATAAATTTGGTGTTAGTACCTTAGTGGTTATGGTCAAGCGAGGACATGAAGTTGACGTAGAATATTCTAAAAAAGATATTTTAAATAAAATGAATAATTTTTTTGGATATTCTGTTGTTGAAAAGCTTAAATTCATAAGTTTTGATGACGAACATGAAATGACGGGCTCAGGTGAAATAAAAGTTAAAAATGTGGCAATTAGTAAATATCAAGATAAAATTAAAGGTGTTAAAAACGAAAAGATTAAAAAATCATTAACAGAGTTAACCAAGGTTTTTAGAGAGAAATGAAAAAAATTATATTCTTAATATTAATATTTTTTACTACAGTTTTAAATGTACAATCTGAGGAAATTAAAAGGATAACTGTTGGTAACGAAGATGCAAAAATAACTATTATAGCTTTTGAGTCATTAACTTGTAGTCATTGTGCTAATTTTCATAAAAATGTTTACCCTCAATTAAAAGAAGAATTTCTTGATAAAGGAATTGCCAAAATTGAATTTAGACATTTCCCTTTAGACATAGCTGCTTTTAATGCGTCAAAAGTTTCTCAATGTAAGAATGACGGAAATACTGATATCCTTGAAAGTTTATACGCTAATCAACAAAAATGGGTTAAAGGAAGTTCAATAGAGGAAGCAAATGAAAACTTACAAAAATTTTTAAAAAATGAAGGATTTACAATTGATTTTGATTCATGTGTAAACAATAAAGAAATTGAGGATTTTGTATTAAATGACCGAATCGATGGAGCAAAGAACTTTAAAGTAAACGCAACTCCTACGATAATAATCAACAATAAAAAATTTGAAAAACCCTTAAGTTATAAAAATTTAAAAAAAGCACTAGAAAAACTGATATAAGTTAGTGCATGGAGTTTAAAAAAATCCAATTAAACGGATTTAAATCTTTTGCTGAAAAAACCAACTTCTTAATTGAGGATGGTCTTACGGGTATAGTGGGTCCTAACGGCTGTGGAAAATCAAACATTGTAGAATCTTTAAGATGGGTAATGGGAGAGACCTCGGCAAAAAGTATGCGTGGATCTGGTATGGAAGATGTTATATTTTCAGGGACATCTAACAAAGCATCAAAAAATATTGCAGAAGTATCAATCGAAGTTGAAAACAAAGATAAAGAAGGCCCTATCCAATACCGTGAATTAGACCAAATACAAATAAGAAGAAAAATAGAAAAAGATAAAGGATCTAAATTTTACATTAACGATAAAGAAGTAAGGGCAAGAGATGCGCAAATGTTTTTTGCAGATCTTTCGACTGGTGCACACTCTCCGTCTATGATTAGCCAAGGAAGAATAGGTGCATTAGTAACTGCGAAACCAACAGATAGAAGAGCTATTTTAGAAGAAGCTGCAGGAATATCTGGTTTGCACGTTAGAAGACATGAGGCTGAATTAAGATTAGGTGCGGCTGAGAATAATTTAAAAAGAGCAGATGAATTAAGAAGACAGCAAGAAAAACAATTGGCAAATCTTCAAAAACAAGCTGAAGAGGCAACAAAATACAAACTAATTTCAGATCAAATTAAAAAAATTGAAGCAGGTTTATATTATTTAAAATTACTAGAAATAGACAAAGAAATTAGAATAGAAAATGAAATTAATACTGAGGCAGAAGGAGAAGTAGAAGGATTTAATAATAAAATATCTGAATTAGAAAATTCAATTAAAACTTTTACAGATAAAGTAAATCCATTGAGAGAGAAAAATATAGAAAATTTATCTAGGATACAAAGACTTAATCTAGAACTTCAAAGTTTAGATGAGGAAAATACTAGAATTCAAGATGAGATAGAAAGCATCAAAAAATCAATTCAAACACTTGATGATGATATCACGAGAGAAAAAGGGATTATTATAGACGCTAACTCAAATGAAAAAAGATTGAAGGAAGAAAAGACTGAATTAATTGAGACAGACTCGAAGTATTTTGAAACAGAAAAATTATCTAATGAAGAGTTAGAAAGTGCAAAAAATAAACTTAAAGAAGAACAAAAAGCTGTTGATGAAGTTGTAAATAATTTAGCTGAAGAAACTGTAAATATAAGTTTTGGTCCAATAAAAAATATAAAAAATACAATATCAAGGGTGAAAGAATTAATAGACAGTAACGAAATAAATCAAGCAGTAACACTTCTAGATAGATGTAATATGGAGCTAGATAGTTTTTTAAATGATTTAAAAAATGAGAGATCTAGAAGTGAGTTATTAGGAGTTAGCGAAAAATCAGAAAATATAAAATTACTCCAAGAAAAATATGCTGATGCATATAGTAAAAATCAATCAATTAAAAATGAGTCTATAAAAAGAAATGAAAGAATTAAAACCATTGAAACGGAAATTGAAAGTTGGATAAATTTATTAACTAACTCAGAAAAAATGGTTAATGAACTAACACAAAGAAAAGAAAAATTATCAAAACAATTAAGTGATTTAGAAAATCAACCTAGAGCACAGGCAGAGAGAAAAGGTCAAATTTCGGAAAATTTAAGAATTTCAGATAAAGAAAAAATTGATAATGAAGCGATTATAGATGAAACAGATCAAAAAATTGAAATGTTAAGAACGCAATTAAATGAAATTCAAGAACAATCAATTCAAATCAGAGAAAGAAAAGCAAGCTCAGGAGCTACAATTGAAGGCCTGCAAAAAAGAAAAAATGATCTCCTTGATAGAATTAGTTCTGAGTTAAATTTGAATGAAGATAATATTTTGGAAAATTCAAATTTAAACGGAGTAGAAGAGCTTCCAAACCCAGTAGATCAAGAAGATGCTTTAGACAAGAAAAAACAAGAAAGAGAAAAATTAGGATCTGTAAATTTAAAAGCAGATGAAGAAACAAGTAAATATGAAGAAGAGATAAAAAAAATGGAAAAGGATCGTGCCGACCTTGTTACCGCTATCGTAAAACTGAAAGATAGCATTAATGAACTTAATCAAAAAGGAAGGGAAAGATTGATTGAAGCTTTTGAAAAAGTTAATAGAAAATTTAATGAAGTTTATACTAAACTTTTCAACGGTGGAAATGCCAAACTAGAATTAGTGGACTCTGATGATCCTCTAGAAGCAGGTTTGGAAATGTTAGTTAGTCCTCCAGGAAAAAGACTTCAATCTATAACTTTGTTATCTGGAGGCGAACAAGCATTAACTGCCCTCTCATTAATCTTTGCAGTATTTTTAACAAACCCTTCACCTATATGTGTATTAGATGAGGTTGATGCACCACTTGACGATGCTAACGTAACAAGATTTTGCAGTCTACTTGAGGAACTAATTAAAATCACCAACACCAAATTCATAATTGTAACTCATCATGCTTTAACTATGTCAAAAATGAACAGACTATATGGGGTGACTATGCCTCAAAAAGGAATTAGTCAGCTTGTGGCTGTTGATTTACAAAAAGCAGAGAGTATGGTTGCTTAAACTATATAAATGCCAAAAGACCCTTTCAAAACTCGCTTAGAGATTGCAAAAAGCAAAATTTCAAAGAAAAATCTCTACAATAAGAAAAATGACCCCTCACCTATAGGAACTGCATTCAAATTGAGCACAGAACTTGTTTCTGCAGTGGCTGTGGGGACAATTATTGGGTTTATTTTTGACAAGACCTTTGGTACTAAACCCTGGTTTATATTAATATTTTTTTTTGTTGGTGTAGTTGCTGGAATAACCAATGTAATTAGATCTGCAAAAAAAATGCAAAAATAAATAAGTATTATGGCAGCAAATCCTATGTCCCAATTCGACGTTTATAGAATTGGACCAGAAATTAAAGTTGGAGCATTCGACATATCGTTTACGAACGCAAGTTTGTTTATGATTTTAAGTACTGTATCTATTTTGTTAATCTTTAATTTAGGATCAAAAAAAAATTCAATACTACCAAACAAAATTCAATTATTGGCAGAACTTAGCTATACCTTTGTATCCAAAATGATTAGCGATACAGCTGGGTCAAAAGCTAAACCATACTTTGCATTTATATTTTCTCTATTCATGTTTGTTTTATTTTGTAACATGTTTGGAATGATACCTTATACTTTCACTGTAACCAGTCATATCATTGTAACATTTGTGCTCGCAGCATTTATATTTATTGGAGTGACTGTAATTGGCTTTATTAAACACGGATTTGGTTATTTAAAATTATTTGTTCCAAGTGGAGTACCTGCAGTATTGCTCCCTTTAATTGTTGTTATAGAAATTATTTCTTATTTAAGTAGACCTATAAGTTTATCAGTTAGATTATTTGCCAATATGATGGCTGGTCATACAATGATGAAAGTTTTCGGAGGCTTTGTAATTAGCCTTGGAATAGTTGGTGGGTGGCTTCCACTAAGTTTTTCGGTTGCTTTAACTGGTTTGGAGATCTTAGTTGCTTTTCTTCAAGCTTATGTTTTTGCAATCTTAACCTGCATCTATTTAAATGATGCATTAAATTTACACCATTAATAACAGAGGAGGATATAATGGAATTAGAAGCAGCAAAAATGATCGGAGCAGGTTTAGCAGCAATTGCTTTAGCTGGAGCCGGTGTTGGTATCGGAATAATTTTTGGAAATTATTTGTCTGGTGCAATGAGAAATCCATCTGCAGCACAAAAACAATTTCCTAACTTGCTTTTAGGTTTCGCACTTGCAGAAGCTACGGGATTATTCGGATTAGTAGTTGCGTTAATCATTCTCTTTGCGTTTTAAATTGATGGTTAAAAAAATATATTTTCAGTCAATATTTTTTAGCTTATTTTTTATTAAAGAAGCTTTTGCAGCTGAAAGCGGAGGTATGCCTCAATTAAATCCAGAGTTTTGGATTTCTCAAATTTTTTGGCTAATACTTACTTTTGGTATTATGTATTTAGTTTTATCTAAACTAATACTACCAAAAATTAGTAACAACTTAGAATCGAGAAAATCTCAAATATTAGAAAATATTGAGGCTGCTGAGAAACAAAGAGAAGATAGTGATGCAAAACTAAAAGAATATGATGAAATTATATCTAAAAGCAAACTTGAGGCTAATAGTATTTTCAATCAAGCAAGAGAAAAAGCACTAAAAGACATTGGTGCAAAAAGAGAAGTGCTTGATAAGCAAATTGATAATGAAATTGCTGAGGCTGAAAAAGAAATAAATGCATTAAGAAAAAATGCGCCAGATAAAATAAATAAAATTGCTATTGATACATCATCTGAGTTATTGCAAAAACTAATTGGAGCTGAAGTAAATAATAGTAGTATATCTGCAATAGTTGACGATCTATCTAAAAGAAATGGAGATAAATACTATGGCAATTGATGCAACATTTTGGGTAGCCGTATCATTTATTATTTTTTTTGGAGCGTTAATTTACCTTAAAATTCCTCAAAAAGTTTCTGAAATGTTAGATAAAATGATATCTGATATTAAAAATGAAATTGATGAAAGTGAAAAATTAAGAACTGAGGCAAAAACATTATTAGATAACTCACAAAAAAAATTAGATACAGCTCAGTCTGTTAGCAACGAAATTCTTGAGAACGCCAAAAAAGATGCAGATAGATTAATAATTGAGATGAATGATAAGTTTCATAAATCATCAGAAATAAAAAAAAATTTAGCTGAAAATAAAATAAGTCAGATGAAAGAAGCGGCTTTAAAAGAAATTAAGGACGCATCAATAAAGATTGCCGTGGACTCAGTTAAAAAAATAATTACTACATCTGTAGACAAGTCAAAATTAGATGCTGTGTTTCAAAAAAATTTGGATGAAACTAAAGCAGAGTTAAAAAAAATTAACTCATAATACACTTACAATTTTTCAAAAAAGCTATAAATTATTAAAATGAACTCTATTGTCATTGGATCGGGATTTGGTGGGATCGCAGCAGCGCTAAGACTTAAGGCAAAAGGACATACCGTAAAATTAATAGAAAAACATCCAGACCTAGGTGGAAGAGCAAGAGTTTTTAAGAAAAACGGATTTATATATGATGCTGGACCAACAGTAATTACTGCACCCTACTTAATTAATGAATTGTTCGAGTTATTCAATAAAGATCCAAAAAATTATATAGAACTAACTCCACTTAAAATTTGGTACCAGTTTATTTTTGAGGACAATACTAAATTTAACTATTCAGGCGACGAAATAGAGATGAAAGACCAAATTGAGAAGCTTAGCAAAGAAGATGTAAATGGATATGAAAAATTAGTTAATTTTACAAAAAAAATATTTGATAAAGGTTTTTTAGAACTTGCAGATGTACCATTTGATAAACCTTTCGTAATGATGCAACAATTGCCTGCTCTATTAAAACTTAAAAGTTATAAATCAGTTTACTCACTTGTTTCATCTTATATAAAAAATGAAAAATTAAGAAGAATGCTTAGCATGCATCCTTTACTAGTTGGGGGAAATCCTTTTACCACCACTTCTATTTATGGATTAATTCTTTATTTAGAAAAAAAATGGGGAATACATTATTCAGTTGGAGGAACAGGAAATATAATTAAAGGTTTTGAAAAATTAATGAATGAGGTTGGTATTGAAGTAATAAAAAACAGTGAAGTAACAGAAATTATATCAAAAAATAATAAAATAAGTGGTGTAAAATTAAATAATAAAAATGAAATTGGTGCAGATAATGTTGTTTGTAATGCAGATCCACCTGCATTTTATGAGAAAATGTTAAGCAAAAGCAACAAGAATTCCATGTTGTTTAATTGGAAAAAAAACCGAATGGAATATTCTATGGGTTTATTTGTTTACTATTTTGGAACAAAAAAAATTTATGAGAATGTTGAACATCATACAATAAAGTTTGGAAATAAATATAAGGAACATCTTGATGACATATTTGATAAGAAAAAATTAAATAATGATATTAGCTATTATCTTCACAGACCTACAGCGACCGATAAAACTATGGCCCCAGAAGGAAATGATTGTTTTTATGTGTTAGTGCCTGTTCCTAACAATCAATCAAAAATAAATTGGGAAACTGAAGGTGAGAAAATGAAAAATCTTGTAATTGAAAAAATGGAAAAAGACTTAATGCCGGATCTTAAGAATAATATAGTTGAGGACTTTTATCTAACACCTGATTACTTTGAAAAAGAATTAAATACAAAATTTGGATCAGGGTTTTCAATTCAACCTAAATTTACACAATCCGCATACTTTAGATTTCATAATAAATCTGAAATATATGATGGTTTATACTTTGTTGGTGCAGGAACACATCCAGGGGCTGGGGTACCAGGTGTTCTCTCTTCAGCAAAAGTTTTAGATAAATTATTTTAATGTTAACAAAGAATTATTTAGCTATTTACGCAAAATCTTTTAATTGGGCAGGTTTTTTTTTACCAAAAAAAACCTATCAAAAATGCTCTGCGCTTTATGATTTTTGCAGAGAAGCAGATAATATTGCTGATGATGAAAATAAGATAGAAGTAAAAAAAGATAATTTTATTCAATTTAAAAATAATTTTATAAAAAAAAATTATGATGATCCAATTATTAAAAACATGTGGAGTCTTATTAATGAATTTAGTATTTCAACTAAAATTGTAGACGATTTATTTGAGGGTATTGATTCTGATATAAAAGAAAATGTTAAACTTAATTCAAAAAAAGAATTATTAATTTATTCCTATAGGGTAGCTGGAACAGTTGGATTAATGATGGCTAAAATATTGAATGTTCAAAAAAAGCAATCTTTAAAATCAGCTATTGATCTTGGAATTGCTATGCAATTAACAAATATTTCTAGAGATGTTATGGAAGATAAAAAAAATAATAGATTTTATATCAATGAAAGTTTTGAGGAAATAAAGAATACAATCAAGCTTTCAGAAAAATTTTATGAAAATTCATTTTACTCAATTAAAGAAATACCATTAAGTTTCAGATTTTCTATTTTAGTTGCACGAAGGGTTTATAGAAAAATAGGATATAAAATTTTAAATAAACAAAATATAGAAAATTATAAAAAGTCTGGAAAAATTTATGTTTCAAATATTGAAAAAATTATTGAAACTTTTTTATCTATTTTTGACTTAATTAAGTTATCACTTATAAGTAAAAACGATGATAATATTAATCATGACCATAATTTAATTAATGAAGAAATAAATTTAAATGAAAGAATTTGATTACATAATTATAGGCGGAGGTTGCGCAGGTCTTTCATTAGCATATGAGCTGGAAGTTTATGAAAAATTAAAAGATAAAACCCTAGCAATAATTGAACCAAGAGAAGATTATAAAAGAGATAAAACCTGGTCATTTTGGAAAGTTTTTTCCCATAATTTTGATGACTGTGTCAAAAAAAGTTGGAATAATTTTACAATAAATACACCCAATAATACGAAATATATAAATTGCGAACATGCGCCATATCAAACAATTGATAGTGGTATGTTCTACGAAAAAATACTTTCAAAACTTAAATTAAATAAAAATATTCAGTTTTTTAAAAGTATTGATGAAATAGATAAATCAAATTCAATTGTATTTAATAGTGTACCTAATTTTGAGAATAAACAGAGTGAGTTATGGCAACACTTTTGTGGAGTTGAAATAGAAACAGAAAAAGACTTTTTTGATGACGAAATATTTAATTTGATGGACTTTGCTTGTGATCAAAGAAACAAAGTCCATTTTTTTTATACGTTACCATTTACTAAAAGAAATGCATTAGTTGAAACTACTTGGATATCTGAATTAAATAATGAAAAACTGAAAGATTATGACGAACAAATTGATGATTATTTAAGCAACCACCTAAATATTAGAAACTGTAAAATCAATTTCAAAGAAACTGGTGCAATCCCACTTTTTAGACAAAAAAATGTAAGTAAATTAAATGAAATTTACATAGGCTCAGCTGGAGGCATGACCAGATTAAGTACGGGTTATACATTCGTAAATATTCAAGAACAGAGCAGATATATAAGAGAAAACATAGAAAATATTCAAAATGTAAATCTATTTAGAATTAATTCAAAATATGATTTTTTAGATAAAATTTTATTAAGAGTTCTTAAAAATAATTCCAATGAAATGGGCAATATATTTTTCAAAGTTTTTGATTCAAAACCTAAAACAGCTATCAATTTTTTATCAAACAAAAGCAGTTTTTTTGAGGATTTAGAAGTAATTCTAAAGATGCCAAAGTGGAAATTTTTAAAAGAATTAATTTAATATGACAAATAAAATAAAAAAAATAAATCTAAATCATTCATTTATTTTTTTCTTTGTTGTAAACATTTTTTGTATTTTACTTTTCAAGTTTAATAATTTTAATATTTCATCAATTTTGTGTTTACTTTTAATTTTAATTATAGGAGTTTCCCATGGTTCATTAGATCATATTAAAGGAAAAAAACTGCTTAAATTATTTAATATAAAATCAAATTATATATTCTATATCACGTATATTTTAATTGCAGCAATAGTAATACTGACTTGGATAATATTTCCATCAATAACTTTAATTGTTTTTTTAATCATCGCCTCCTATCACTTTGGAAAAGAGGATACACAATTTTTGATTAATGATAGATCTTATTTCACTCAAATACTTTATTTTTTTAAAGGATTTTTAATTATACTTGCTCCTTTATATTTTCATTTTCAGGAAACAATAGCTATTTTTAAATTATTATTAATTGATAATGAGGCATTTTATTCAAGTTTAAATTTTATTGAGACAAATAATGTAATTAAAATAGGAATATTCTGCAGTACTCTATCTAGTATTTTTCTTTTCTTAAAGAATTTTGAAATAAAAAAATTTGTAGTTTTTTTAGATTATTTTTCAATTTTAATTTTAAATTACTATTTATCTCCACTAATAGCTTTTACTGTTTATTTCTGTTTTTTACACTCGATTAGACATTCAATTTCACTAGCTATTGAACTTGATCCAGATAATGTAGTTAATGGATTTAGATTGTTTGTTAAAAAAGCTTTATCTTTAACAATTTTAACTGCTGTTTTTTCTTTTATTGCACTATATCTGCTGAGTTATTCGAATAATCTAGATGGTGCAATTTTAAAAATAATATTTATAGGTTTGGCGTCTTTAACCTTTCCACATATATTGCTGGAATATTTTCTAGAAAAAAATGAAAAATAAAGAATTAAAAATATTATTATCTGCACCTCGTGGATTTTGTGCTGGGGTAGAAAGGGCAATTGAAATAGTTGAAAAATCTATACAAAAATTTGGGGCTCCAGTTTATGTACGTCATGAAATAGTCCATAACAAGTATGTTGTAGATGATTTAAAAAATAAAGGGGCAATATTTGTTGAAGAGCTCGAGGAGATAAAGGATAAATCAAGACCAGTAATTTTTTCAGCGCATGGTGTTCCAAAAAAAATACCTGAAGATGCAAAAAATTATAAAATGACTTATGTTGATGCCACATGTCCACTTGTTTCTAAGGTTCATAGAGAAGCAGAAAATCTGAATAAAGCTGGTTACCATATAATTTTAATTGGTCATGAAAATCATCCAGAAGTAATTGGAACTATGGGTCAATTAAATCAAGGTTCTATAGATCTAATCCAAAATGAAGAAGATGCTACAAACTATCAAAATAAACTAGATAAAAAATTGGCTTATATTACTCAGACTACTTTGTCAGTTGATGATACAAAAGAAATAATCAAAATTTTAAAAACTAATTTTCCAAATATTAAAGAGCCAATGAAAGAGGATATTTGTTATGCAACTACTAACCGTCAAATGGCAGTAAAAAATATTGCAAAAAATTGTGATATGTTTTTTGTTATTGGTAGTAGAAACTCTTCAAATTCTGTTAGACTAGTTGAAGTAGCAAAAAAATCAGGCTGTGAAAATTCACAACTTATTCACTCAGAAAGCTCAATACCGTATGATCAAATAGAAAATTGCAATATTATAGGTATATCTTCAGGAGCATCTGCACCAGAAATATTAGTAGAAAATTTTATTAATGATTTAAAAAATAAATTTTCTATAAGTATCGATGAAGTTGAAATAATTAAAGAAAATGTAGTATTTAAAGCTCCCAAAAAATTAAATTAAAAATGGCTGTCTATACAAAAATAAATCAAAAAGAAATTAATATTATTAATGAAAATTTTAATATTGATAAAATAATAAGTTTTATAGGTATCAAGCAAGGAATAGAAAACACAAACTATCTTCTTAAATCAAAAAAGAAAAAATATATTTTGACTATTTTTGAAAAAAGAGTTTTACAGAGAGAAATACCTTTTTTTATGAAATTGATGGATAATTTAAATAGTTCAAAAATAAATTGTCCTAAACCACTGAAAACCAAAGAAAACAAATATCTTATTAAATTAAAAAATAAAACAGCATGTATTGTGTCATTCTTAGAGGGTAAAGATAAAAAAATATTAAATATAAATGATTGTTATGTAATTGGTAAAACAATTGCTCGAATGCATATGGTCACAAATACAATAAAGCTTAACAGAAAAAATTCGATGGGCATTAGGAATTTAAAACCTTTGTTGGAAAGTATTAAATTTAAGTCAAAAAAGTTCTCAAATTTAAAAGTATTCTTAAAAAATAACCTAAAAGATATTAATAAAAATTGGCCTAAACAATTGCCCAAAGGTATTATCCATGGTGACTTGTTTATAGATAATATATTCTTCAAAAAAAATAAACTTTCAGGAATTATTGATTTCTACTTTGCTGCTAATGATTATTTTATGTATGAAATCGCAATATGTATCAATGCTCTTTGTTTTGACTATAAAAAGAGAAAATTTCAAATGAATCATAAAAAAATTAAAAATTTAATTAAAGGGTATGAGAGCGTTAAGAAAATTTCAATAAAGGAAAAGAAATCTTTAAATATTTTATGTAGAGGTGCAGCGTTAAGATATTTATTAACGAGATTGTATGACTACTCAAATACACCAAAAACAGCATTGATTAAAATTAAAGACCCTAATGAATATTATCAAAAATTGCTTTCTCACAATAATTTAAGTTCATTTAAAGATTATTTAAATTAATGATTACAATTTACACAGACGGTTCTTGTTTAACAAATCCAGGTAATGGTGGATGGGCTGCAATTATAAATGATGGAAAAGAAATAAAAAAAATTAGTGGTAACGAAAAAAATACAACAAATAATAGAATGGAGTTGTTAGCCCCAATTAACGCGTTGAAAGATATGGAGCCTGGTGTTGAAATAAAAATATTTACTGACTCTCAATATGTAAAAAATGGAATAACTGAATGGATTAATACTTGGTTGGCTAATAATTGGAAAACCTCAAAAAAAGAAGATGTTAAAAATAAAGATTTATGGATTGATCTATATAATTTAAATAAATCTCTTAATATTCAATGGAATTGGGTTAAAGCACATGATGGAAACCCTTTAAATGAAGAGGTGGACTTGCTAGCTAAAAAAGCAGCAAATTTAGATTAGTTTTAAAAAATTTTGAGCTGCTGAAATTTCACAAGTGGCAGTATCTTCTTCTGCTTGTATTTTTTGTACTACATTATTATCAACTAACATTGTATATCTTGCCGATCTCATTCCTTGACCTCTGTCGTGTCTGTCTATTTCTGCCCCTATTGATTTAGTAAATTCACAATATGGGTCTGCAGCCATAAATATTTTATCTTCGACTTTTTGACTATCACCCCATGCTTTCATCACATTTGGATCATTAACTGAAACACAAATAATTTTTGTAACCCCTTTATTCTTTGCTTCCTCGTAATTATTAACATACCCTGGCAGATGTTTTGCGGAACAAACTTTTGTAAATGCTCCAGGAACTCCAATCACAATTGTTTTATGATTTTTAAAAACTTCTGTTGTAGTTATTTTTTTTGCTACTCCACTTGAGTCTAAATAATAAAATTCTGAATTTGGAAGTTGTTCTCCTTCTTTAATTTTCATTTTGTTTTACCTGTAATGTAGTTTTTAATTTTTTCTAAATTATTTTCAACTATATCATAATCTTCTTTTTCATTCAAAATAAACTCAAGTTCTTTTGGTAAATCAGATTTTAAATTAATAGCTTTGGAAACAGCATCAGGAAATTTACAAGGATGTGCAGTTGCTAGTACAATATTATTTCCTTTTAGGCTATGTTTGTCGAAAGCACCATATCCAATTGCTGTATGTGGATCTAAAACTACAGAAAATTTTTCATAAACCTTTTTAATAACCTCCAAAGTCTCATTCTCACTCAGACTAGCTGATAAAAAATTTTCTCTAATTTTATTTAATTTATCATCACCAATTAAATATTTTCCATTCTCTTTAATATTTTTCATATCTAATGAAGTCTGTTTATCATCCTCATTATTAAGATCGAATATAAGTCTCTCGAAATTACTGGCTATTTGAATATCCATACTAGGAGAAATAGTTTCTGAAACCTTTTCTGCTTCATAACTACCTTTTGATATTGCTCTATGTAAAATGTCGTTTTGATTAGTTGCAACAATTAATTTATTAATTGGCAAGCCCATTTTTTTGGCTAAATATCCAGCATAAACATCTCCAAAATTTCCTGTTGGTACTGAAAAATTTGTTGGTTCACCTTTATGTTCAACTAATAAATAACTATAAAAATAATAAACACTTTGAGCAATAATTCTTGCCCAATTAATAGAATTTACCCCTGACATTTTAATATCATTTGAAAACTGCTTATCCGCAAACATAGATTTAACTAGGTTTTGGCAATCATCGAAATTTCCTTTAATAGCTATATTAAATACATTTTCATGTTTACCTGTTGTCATTAATTTTCTTTGCACAGGCGAGACACGATTATCTGGATGAAGCACAAAAATATTAACATTTTTTTTACCTTTAATTGCATCAATTGCTGCAGCACCAGTATCTCCAGATGTGGCAACAACAATATTAATTTTTTGGTTTTCATTGTTTAGATAATATTCGTAAAAGTTACCTAAAAGTTGCATGGCAACATCTTTAAAAGCTAAAGTAGGACCATGAAATAGCTCTAATACTGTTTTGTCTCCAAGCTTCATTAAATCAACAACGTTATCTTTTCTAAATGTAGAATAAGATTTATCAATAATATTACTTAATTCAGCCTCAGACATGAAATTACCAATAAACGGATAAACAATTTTTTTAGCTAACTCTGAATAACTAAGTTTTTTTAAATCTCTTATTTCATTTTCATCATATTTCACTACTGTTTCTGGAATAAATAAGCCCCCATCATCAGCAAGACCTTTAATGAAAACGTCTTTAAATTCAAAGGTTTTTGAAGTGTCTCTTGTACTTACGTATCTCATTTAATAATTTTTTTTCCTAAAATATAAATATATTAAAAGGATTGAAATCGCCATAGAAAACCAAGTAATTGCATACTTCTTATGATTATTTGAAATTTTAGCAGTAATCACTCTTGGTTTTGGAATTTTATAATCACCATTTAAATAAATGACATATTCTGAAAAATTTCTACCAGTGAATTTTAAAATATCTTCTCTATTTAAAGTAAACCAATAATTTTTTTCAATATCATTTTCAGGCTTAAATGAACTTGGTTTAGTTTGAAGCATAAGAGTGCCAACTATTTGATTTTGATCAACTAAATTTATTTCGGGTAGATCTTTTTTTTCGAAAGGTATCCATCCCCTATTAATTAAATAATTTTTATCACCAATTTTTATTGGATTAACAACTTCAAATCCAGGTTTGCCATTATCATTTAAATTGTACAAGTAAATTTGTTTATCAAAATCAATTTCTCCACTTGTCTTTATTCTAAGATAGTTTTTTTTTTCAATATTTAATAGTTCTACAGGGTTATTTTTTAAAGAATTTTCTATTTGCTCAATTAATTCTAATTTCCAATTTAATCTATAAATTTGCCAAAACCCTAGTGAGAGAAGAGTTAAAATAATAAAATAAACAAAAACCGAAAATAATAATTTATTCTTCAAGGATAAATATTAACTTCCCCAAATATAAATTGCAGCAAATAAGAATAGCCACACTACGTCAACAAAATGCCAGTACCAAGCAGCTGCTTCAAATCCAAAATGATGATCTTTAGTAAAATGACCAAGTCTTCCTCTCCACAAACATACTGCTAAAAATATCGTTCCAATTATAACGTGAAAACCATGAAAACCTGTCGCCATATAAAAGACAGCTCCATAAATATGGCCTGAGTAAGTAAAGGTAGCGTGATGGTATTCGTATGCCTGCAATAAAGTAAAAAAGAAACCGAGAATAACTGTTAATGTTAAACCTTGTATAAATCCTTTTCTATCATCTTCTAATAAAGCGTGATGAGCCCAAGTAACAGTTGTTCCTGATAATAGTAATACTAGAGTATTTATTAAAGGAATGTCCCAAGGATCAAATGTTTCAATATCTTTTGGTGGCCATACATTTCCGACAAATTCATTTGGAAATAAACTTATATCAAAGTAAGCCCAGAACCATGCAACAAAGAACATTACTTCTGAAGCAATAAATAAAGTCATTCCATATCTATGATGAATTTGAACAACTGGAGTATGATGACCTTGATGCTCAGCTTCAATAACTACATCTCTGAACCACATGTAAGCACCATAAATTAATAAGGCTAAACCAAGATACATTCCCCAGGAAATACCGTTATGCATATAAAAAATTGCACCTATTGCTAATACTAAGCATGCAAACGATGTATAGATTGGCCAAGGGCTTGGATCAACTAAGTGGTAATCGTGTTTTTTTTCTGCTGACATTTTTCGTGATTATGATTGTTTATAGTAATCTGTCGAGAAAAAAGTGTACGACATGGTTACATCTTGTAGATTTTTTGTTGTTGGATCGTTTACGAGTTCAGGATCTAAATAAAAAGTCATCACATAAGTAGCCTTCTCACCAGCCTTCAACTCTTGTTTTTCAAAACAAAAACATCCTAATTTACTATAATATTTACCAAAACTTGCTGGTGAAACATTAAAACTTGCTACACCATAAGTCGTTTCGTCTCCAATATTCTCAACTTCAAATTCTATTCTGTTGACCTGGCCAACTTTTACATCAATCACATTTGATTTTGCTTTAAAATTCCATTCAAGATTGTTTACATTTGTATCAAACCTTACACTTACAACCTTATCTAGTACTATTTTAGGAGCTTCTTTAGATACCTGGGTTGTTCCACCGAAGCCTGTAACTCTACAAAACAGATCATACAAAGGCACTGCCGCAAAAGATAATCCCAACATAAGGACAAAAATCCCAGCCAAAAGTAAAGGAGTTAATGTTTTGCTTTTAATCATATCTGTCTATCAAATACTCCAACGTTATATAATGTAAAAACAAATAAAAATACCATAAACGCTAAAATTGCTATTGCAGTTATAATATTTTTTTTCTTTGTTTTCTTGTCAGGCGTTATCATAAAATTTTATCAATTAAAAAAAGAACAAAAATCAAAAATAGATACAAAATTGAATATCCAAAAATAGATTTTGCTTTTTTTGCATCAAATTTGTTCTTTTTAAATTTATAAAGTTTGAAACATAAATAATTATAATAAATTGTCAAAATTAATGATGGAATTAAAAAAGTTATACCCACAAAGCCAATAGCATAAGGAAAAACAATTACCGGTAACATTGTTAGAGAATAGACAAATATATTTAATTTTGTACTCTCAACGCCATTTGTTAGTGGAAGCATTGGAATTTTTGCTTTTTTGTAATCATCTGATTTGTACAAACTTAAAGCCCAGAAATGTGAAGGCGTCCAAAAGAATATAATCAAAAAGAATGTAATTGGCTCAAAAGTTAAAGAATTGGTAGCTATAGTCCAACCAATCACTGGGGGTAATGCTCCTGCAGCTCCTCCTATCACTATATTTTGTGGAGTTTTTCTTTTTAACCAAATTGTATAAACAAACACATAAAACAAAATAGTAAAAAGTAATAAACTAGCCGATATTCTGTTTGAATAATAATCAAGCGCAATTACAGAAAAAATTGAAAGAGAAATTCCAAATACTAGTGCTTGATTTCTATTTACCTTGCCTGTCGGAATTGGTCTCAAACAAGTTCTTGTCATAATGGCATCTAAATCTGACTCGTACCACATATTTAAAGCCCCAGCTGCTCCCGCTCCAATTGAAACTAAAATTATTCCAATAATTGCATCTTTTGTTGGAATTATATTTGGAGCCATTAACAATCCAACTGCACATGTAAAGATAACCAAAGACATTACTCTTGGTTTCATTAATTTAAATAATTCAGATAAATTAAAGGCGTCTTCTTGAGATAAATTTCTATTTTTTAATTTAGACTTAATCATTAATTTAAAGTTAAAAAATCTTGTTCCCTAAGCTTAGCTAGTAGATTTTTCAACACCCTCTTCATCTTCAAACTTTGGTAATTCTTCAAAAGTATGAAAATTAGGTGGAGATGGTACAGTCCATTCTAAAGTTGTAGCACCTTCTCCCCATGGGTTTTGTGCTGCAGCCTTTTTCTTATAAAATGCGTAAGCAAGGTTTATAAAAAATACTACCAATCCAATTACAGAGATATAAGAACCAATTGAAGAAATGTAATTCCATCCTGCAAAAGCATCTGGATAGTCAGCATATCTTCTTGGCATTCCCGCAAGGCCTAAAAAGTGTTGTGGGAAGAAAACCAAGTTCACTCCGATAAACGTTAACCAGAAGTGTAATTGACCCATCCACTCTGAGTACTCATAACCAGTCATTTTTCCAAACCAATAGTAAAATCCTGCAAAGATTGCAAATACAGCTCCTAAAGATAGTACGTAATGAAAGTGAGCAACAACGTAGTAAGTATCATGCATTGCAGTATCCACTCCAGCGTTTGCAAGGACTACTCCGGTAACTCCACCAACAGTAAATAAAAATATAAAACCTAAAGCCCAAACCATTGGGGTTTTAAATGAAATCGAGCCACCCCACATAGTTGCTATCCATGAAAATATTTTTATACCGGTTGGAACTGCTATGATCATCGTTGCAGCTAAAAAGTATGCTTTAGTATCTGTACTTAAACCAACTGTATACATGTGGTGAGCCCAAACGACGAAACCAACTATTCCAATTGCGACCATTGCATAAGCCATTCCTAAGTATCCAAAAACTGGTTTTCTAGAAAATGTTGAAACAATATGACTGATCATTCCAAAACCTGGTAAAATTAAAATATAAACTTCCGGGTGACCAAAGAACCAAAATAAATGTTGGAATAAAACTGGATCTCCTCCAGTTTGTGCATCAAAGAAAGCTGTTCCAAAGTTCCTATCTGTAAGAAGCATCGTAATAGCTCCTGCTAAAACTGGTAATGATAACAATAGTAAGAAAGCTGTTACTAGTATTGACCAAGCAAATAATGGCATTTTATGAAGTGTCATACCTGGTGTTCTCATGTTTAAAATTGTAGTTATAAAGTTTACTGCACCTAAAATTGAAGAGGCTCCAGCTAAGTGTAAACTTAAAATTGCAAAATCCATTGCTGGACCTGGTTGACCAGCTGTAGATGATAATGGAGGATATATTGTCCATCCACCTCCTACTCCTGTTTGACCTGGAGGGCCATCCATGAAAATTGACATTATTAATAAAATGAATGATGTGGGTAATAACCAAAATGAAATGTTATTCATTCTTGGAAATGCCATATCTGGTGCGCCAATCATAATTGGAACAAACCAATTTCCAAATCCACCAATCATTGCTGGCATCACCATAAAGAATATCATGATCAAGCCATGACCTGTTACTAAGACATTATATAAATGATAGTTGCCACCTAAAATTCCATCACCAGGATGCATCAATTCCATTCTCATTAAAACTGAGAATGCTGTACCAATCACACCTGCAATAATTGCAAATATTAGATACATAGTTCCAATATCTTTGTGGTTAGTTGAATAAGCCCAACGTTTCCAACCAGTTGGTGTATGATGATCTTCGTGTGATGCTGTTTGTGTATACATATTATTTACTCGCTAGTTTTTTAAATTGATCTTCTTCATTAGTTTCTTTTGCAAATTTGATTTTAGCGTCTAACAACCACTCTTGATATTCTTCTTCAGTAACAACTCTAACTTCAATTGGCATAAACGCGTGTTTAATTCCACACAGTTCAGAACATTGACCATAATAAGTTCCAACTTTTTCTGCTTTAAACCAAGTTTCATTTATTCTTCCAGGCACAGCGTCTCGTTTTACTCCAAATGAAGGAAGTGCCCAAGCATGTAAAACATCATTAGCAGTGATCATTACCTTAACAACTTTATTTACTGGAACAACCAGTTCATTATCTACAGCTAACAGTCTTGGCTCGTTTTCTTTTAAGTCTTTAGTTTCAATCATGTAAGAGTCGAAAAAAATATTTTCATCAGGATACTCGTATCCCCAGTACCACTGGTATCCTATAGCTTTAACAGTTATATCTGCTTTTGGAATTGCATCTTGTTTATATAAAATTTTAAATGATGGAACTGCCATTACTATTAGAATTAAACATGGAATTAAAGTCCATAAAACTTCAACAGCAACATTATGGGTTCTTTTCGATGGAACTGGATTTGCTGAAGCTCTAAATCTTATACAAGCATAAACCATCAAAAATAGTACAAAAACACTGATTGCTATTATAATTGGTAACAACAATTTATCATGGAAATTAACTATATCTCTCATAGTCTCGGAAGCAGCCTTTTGAAAGCCTAGTTGCCAATCAACTGGTTGATTAGCGAATGCGCTTGAAGTGATAAAGAATGTTAGAAATATATATAAAAATTTTTTCATTTTTTTACCCTATATAGAGTGTCTTTTAAAAAAATACACTTTTACTTTTAGCGACAAAATATCAATTAATGGTGTAATTTATGATCGATAGAGCAGAAATTACAGCTGTTTCAGATCTCAAGATGTTTTCACTGATTTTAACAGACTGAACACCATTAAATTTGAGAATCTCTCCCCTCTCCTGCTCAGAAAAATCTCCTTCAGGCCCTATGATTACGCAAGTGGGCTTAGTAGTTAACTTTTTAATGTCAATTTTTGTATTAGCAGTATTGAGGTCAGTAAATATTAAATCCATATCATTATTTAGAAAGCTTATTAATTTTTGGGGATCCTCAATTGATGGAACTGTTATTCTATTGGACTGTTCAGCTGCTTCTATAATTACTTTTTCCAATCTCTCTTTATTAACTTTTCTAACAATAGTTCTTTCAAAGATAATTGGTAAAAACTTAGTTACACCTAGTTCTGTAGCTTTTTGGATCATAAAATTAAAGTAATTTGATTTGATTGGAGAAAAAGCTAACCAGAGTTCTTTGGTATTTTCTTTCTGTCTTAATTGCTTCGTAACATTAAACTCAACTATGCTTTTAGTTATATTTAAAATTTTCGCTTCCCATTCTCCACTATTATTAAATAAAGAAAAAACTTCACTTTCTTTAATTCTCATTACTTTTGCAACATAATGAGATTGAGATTTATCAAGTTTGTCAGTCAAATTAAAAGATAAACTTTTTGAATAAAATAATCTAATGTTACTCATATTGATAAATTAGTTTATGAAAAATATTAAAGCAATAATTTTTGATGCTTACGGGACCTTATTTGATGTCAATTCAGCTTCTGAAAAATGTAAAGACAAAATCGGTCATAAGTGGGAAAGTTTCGCCAATTATTGGAGAACCACACAATTAGAATATACTTGGCTAAGAAGTTTAATGAAACGTCATAGGGATTTTTGGCAAGTTACAGAAGATAGTTTAGATAAATCTATGAAAGCTTATGAGATAGACTCTTCAATGAAAAATGAGTTATTAGATCTTTATAAAATTCTTTCACCATTTAAAGAAGTTCCTGAAGTTTTAAAATCATTAAAAGAAAAAAATTATAAACTTGCTATTCTTTCAAATGGTACTCCTAATCTTCTTAATGAATTAGTAAAGAGTAATAATTTAGAAAATATATTTGATGATATTTTTTCAATTGAAGAAGTTAAGATTTATAAACCTGACTCTAAAGTTTATGATCTTCCAATAAATAAATATCAAATTCAAAAAAATGAAGTTGTTTTTTTAAGTGCAAATACGTGGGATGTTTCGGGTGGTGGAAATTATGGTTATAATTCTATTTGGGTTAATAGAAATAATAATATTTTTGACAATCTAGATTATGAACCGAAACATCAAATTGAGGACCTCGGTAAGTTACTTGATATAATATAAAAAATTCTTATGTACGAAATATGAAAAATATTGAAGTAAATAAAATTATAGACCCTATTCCAGCTTCTGACGGTGCTGGTGTTAAATTAAAAAGAAGTATTGGTGTTGAGCCAAACTATTTTGATCCTTTTTTAATGCTAGATGAATTTGGATCAGAAAATAGTGAGGATTATATTGCAGGTTTTCCACCCCACCCTCATCGAGGCATTGAGACGGTGACTTATATGTTAGCTGGGGATTTTGAGCATAAAGATAGCACTGGTGCTGAAGGCAGAATGACAGCGGGAGATGTTCAGTGGATGAAAACAGGAAGTGGAATTATTCATTCTGAAATGCCTGCTATGAAAGAAGGAAGACTACATGGTTTTCAATTATGGATTAACATGCCTGCTAAATTAAAAATGAGTAAACCTGAATACATTTACATTAATGCAGATAAAATGAGTGTTCATAATGACGATGATAAACAAGTAAAAGTAATAGCTGGGAAATATGAAAAAGCTGAAGGACCGGTAAAAGGTCATAACGTTGAACCAGTTTATTTTGATGTAGAATTAAATAAAGATAAAGAATTCAATTTTAAATTACCATCAACTCACAATACGTTTATATATTTGATTAATGGTGAAATTGAAATTGGTAAAAATAAACATGAAAATGTTAAAGACAGTACTTTAATACTTTTAACTAAGGGTGAAGATCTAATAGTTAAAGCTAAATCAAATGCTAAATTCTTGGTAATTTCAGGCAAACCAATTAATGAGGAAATAGCTAGAGGCGGACCATTTGTGATGAACACTAAAGCAGAAATCTTGCAAGCAGTTCAAGATTATCATAATGGTACATTTGTAAAATAAATTATGAAAGCTGTAGAAATCAATAAAACAGGTGGACCTGAAGTTTTAGAAGTAAAGGATATATCTTTAGATAAACCTGGTCCTGATCAAGTAACAATTGAACAAAAAGCAATTGGTCTTAACTACATTGATACTTACCATAGATCCGGTTTGTACCCATTAAAACTACCGATTGGTTTAGGTTTGGAAGGTGCTGGGGTTATTACTGATGTAGGTGAGAACGTAAAAGAATTTAAAGTTGGAGATAAAATTTCCTACGCAGGTATTCCTTTAGGATCTTATTGTTCACACAGAAATTATCCAACTAAAAATTTAGTAAAAGTACCAGATGGTGTTGATTTTGAAATAGCAGCAACTTTGATGACAAAAGGATTAACAACTTTTTATCTTCTTCATAAAACTTATCCTGTTAAATCAGGAGAAACAATTTTATTCCACGCAGCTGCTGGAGGTGTTGGGCAGATTTTTGGGCAGTGGGCAAAAAGTTTAGGTTGTACTGTTATTGGTACAGTTGGATCAGATGAAAAAGTAAATATAGCTAAAGAAAATGGGTATGATCACGTAATAAATTACAATAAAGAAGATTTTGCAAAAAAAGTTTTAGAGATTACTGATGGTAAGGGCGTCCCAGTTGTTTATGATGGTGTCGGTAAAGATACACTAGATGGATCTATTGAATGTTTAGCTATTAGAGGAATGATGGTTTCATTTGGAAATGCATCTGGACCCTTGTCAGATATTAATGTGCCAAAAGTTATTCAGCCAAAAGGCTTGTATCTTGTAAGACCCTCTATGCAACAATACCTTTCAACAAGAGAAGAATTAGACCAAGCCTCAAAAACAATGTTTGAAAAAATAAGTTCTGAAAAAGTAAAAATTAAAATTTTTAAAAAGTACAAACTAGAAGAGGTGGTTCAAGCTCATAAAGATCTTGAAGGAAGAAAAATTTTAGGACCAGCTGTAATAGTACCTAATTAACATCGACATCCATATCTGACATATGGAGCTTAAGTGCGTTAGTTGAAATTTGAATTTCTCTAATAAAAAAAATTATAGATATAATCATCGATAAACAACAAGATCCAAAAATTACTCTTGCTAAAAAAACTTCATCTAAATAAAGAGCAAATACAGTTAACATGTTAAATAGAAATCCAAAAGCTGCGAAAAGTATAGTCCATCTTAAAAGAGTTATTCTGCCACTTAGATTTATAAATTGCTTTTTCCACTCAGGTGGAATGTGTTTTTCGTAAACATGCTCGTCATGTAGCTGTCTAATTAAAATACTAAGAGAATGGAACCTGTTGCTATAAACTCCCATTAACAAAGGAATTGCTGGAAACATGAGTGCTGTGACTGTGTAATCTATATTCATACGAATCAATTTGATTATGAATCTAGCCTTTGTTATTTACAAGTAAAATATGAACCAACTAAATCTTTTCATTGAATTAACTAGATTAAAAAAACCAATTGGGTTCATGCTTTTATTTTGGCCATGTATTTGGGGATTAACAATCACATATGACTTCAATTCAAATTTAATTAATTATTTTTTTTACGCATTACTTTTTTTAGCTGGTTCAATTTTAATGAGATCAGCTGGATGTATAGTTAATGATATAGTAGATAGAAACTTTGATAAAAAGGTAGAGAGAACAAAAAATAGACCAATTGCATCCGGCAAGGTATCTGTAAATCTAGCTATATTCTATAGTTGTGCATTATGTCTTTTAGCATTTTTAGTTTTAATTAATTTTAATTATTATACAATTTTAATGGCACTAATTTCTATGCCATTAGCTTTTACTTACCCGTTAATGAAAAGAATTACTTATTGGCCTCAATTATTTCTAGGTATTACATTTAATTATGGTTTAATTTTAGCATGTATTTCCATTTCTAATGATATTTCATCAGTTATAATAATATTCTATTTGGGGGCCATATTTTGGACACTGGGATACGACACAATTTATGGATTTCAAGATATTAAAGATGATGAAATTATAGGAGTAAAGTCGACTTCAATAAAATTCAAAGATGATCCAAAAAAATTTTTATTTTTATGCTACGCGATATTTTTAATTTCATTGATAATCGTTGGAGTACTTATGAATTTTAAAATTTACTTTTTTTTATCTCTTATAATTTCATTTTTACAAATGATACACTTTCAAATTAGAACTTTAAAAATTTCTAATACAACAGATTGTTTAAAAAAATTTAAAAGTAATAATTTATTAGGTTTAATTATATATATTAATATTCTTGTAGGTAAATTGATTTAAAATGAGAAATTCAAATACTTTAAAAAGACTCTACAAGGATTATACAAGTAAATTTATTAGCAAAATATTTCTTGCTGCTTTTTTTTCCGTGCTAGTTGCTGCAAGCACCTCAGCAACAGCCTGGCTTTTAGATCCTGCTATAGAAAAAATTTTTTTAAATAAAGATCAAACATTAATTTTAATAATACCAATTGCAATAATTTTAGCTTTTACCACAAAAGGACTCTCCCTATATTTTGCAAAAATTATAATGATCAAAGTAGCAGAAGAAGTAAAAAAAATTATTCAAACTGACATGCTTAAATCTTTCATCAAAGCAGATACAGAAATAATAGATAATAAACATTCTGGAAAATATATTTCTAATATTAATTTTGATGTTAACCAAATTACCAGAATGTTGGCTGATGCTTTTTTAAGCATGTTTAAAGATGGTCTTACACTAATAGGATTGCTTTTTGTGATGTTTATACAAAATTGGAAATTGTCTCTAATAGCAATTGTAATGATACCGCTAGCTTCAGTGACAGCTAAAATTCTAGGAAAAAGAATGGGAAAAATTTCAACACAAGCCCAAGAAAAATCTGGAGATTTAAATAGATATCTGATCGATCTATTTAAAAATCATAAAATTATAAAAATCTTTCAAAGAGAAAAGTTTGAAAGTGAAAGATCGGAAAAATTTGTCAATGAACTAAAAGAAAAATCAATAAAAATTGCTGCTGTGTATATAAGATCTACTCCAATTATGGAAATTCTGACGGGTATTATGATTGCAGTTCTAATTTTTTATTCTGGTAAACTAATAATGAGTGGAGAATTAGCTATAAATAATTTTTTTTCTTTTCTTGCTGCAATGATGTTAGCATACCAGCCAGTTAAAACTTTAACAAAAGTAAATGTAGCAATTGGACAAGGTTTAGCAGCAGCAAATCGTATAATTCCAATAATTGATATAAAAAATGAAATAAATTTTAATGAAAATAATAAAAAATTAAATATTAAAGAAGGTACTATAATTTTTGATAAAATTAATTTTGTTTATAAATCAAATCCAGAAAATCGAGTACTACAAAATGTGTCATTAAAATTTATAGGTGGAAAAATGACTGCACTTGTTGGTCACAGTGGATCTGGTAAGTCAACATTATTAAATATGATCCCAAGAATTTATTCTCCATCAAATGGTAAAATTGAATTAGACGGACAAGATATTTCAACAATTAATTTAACATCATTAAGAGATCAAATATCAATAGTTGACCAGAATACTACTCTTTTTGATGACACTATTCTTAATAACATTAAATATGCAAATCCAACAGCTAATGATGAAGACGTTTATGAAGCAGCAAAATTATCAATGTGTAAAGATTTTATTGATAACTTGGAATATGGCTTTGAAACTATAATAGGTGAAAACGGTGTAAGATTATCTGGTGGAGAAAAGCAAAGGTTATCAATCGCAAGAGCTTTTTTGAAAAAAAGTAGAATTATATTATTAGATGAAGCAACTTCATCCTTGGACTCAGAAACTGAGGAAAAAATTCAAAAAGCTCTAAACGAATTAACTTATAATAAAACTACTATTGTAATTGCTCACAGGTTATCAACAATTCTCAATTCTGATAATATCTACGTCGTTGATAAAGGTAAGATAATTGATTACGGAAAACATAATGAGTTGTTAAATAAATCAGCTATTTATAAAAACTTTTATGAAAAACAGATAAAATAATCATGTATTTTATTTATGGAATTATAACTAATATAATTATTTTATTTTCACCCTTAATTTTTTTTTTTAGAATACTAAAACGTAAAGAAGATCCAAAAAGATTTCTCGAAAAATATTCCTCTTACTCAGTTAAAAATAGTTCAAAAATTATTTGGATACATGCTGCAAGCGTAGGGGAAATGATGAGTATTATTCCAATTTTGAAAAAATTAGAAAAAAACAAAAAATTAGAAAAAATTATTCTTACAACAACCACAATTAGTTCTGCAAAAATTTTTAACAAGCTTAAAATTAAATTTAAAAAAACTTTTCATAAATATTATCCTTTGGACACAAACTATATATCTAAAAAATTTATTAAAAATTGGAAACCCAAATTAGCTATTTTTGTAGACTCTGAAATATGGCCAAATACATTGAAAAACCTAGAAAGCTCAAAAATTCCAATAATATTATTAAATGCTAGAATTACAAAAAAGAGTTTTAGAAGATGGAGTTTAATTTCAATTTTTGCAAAAAATGTATTTAGTAAAATCACATTAGCTTTACCTCAGAACTTAGAAACTAAAAGATATCTGAAAAAATTAGGAGTGAAAAAAATTAAGCTTGCAGGAAATTTAAAATACTATGGTGACCGTAAATTTAGAAATTTAGAATCAAAAGCTTTTGAAAAAAAATTTAAAAATTTCAAAATATGGTGCGCGGCGAGTACACATGAAACTGAAGAAATACTGATTGCAAATTTACATAAAAGATTAAAAAAAAAAATTAATAACTTGTTAACTATTATAATCCCTAGGCATATAAATCGCTCACATCAAATAATTAAAGATTTAGAAAAATTAAATTTAAATACAATCACTCACTCTTCAAATAATAGGTTAAAAAAAAATGATGATATTTATTTAGTTGATACTTATGGTGAATCATCGAAATTTTTTAAATTAAGTAAAGTGTCCTTTGTTGGTGGATCAATTATTAAACATGGAGGACAAAACCCCCTCGAGCCTGCTAGATTGGGAAATTATATATTAAATGGTACAAATATTGATAATTTTAAGGAAATATATGCTTATTTAATTAAAAATAAATTATCCTCAACTATTACAAGCCGCTCTTTTAAAGAAAAAATAATAGAAAGAAAATTAGATTACAAAATGTCTAATAAAAATAAAGATAAAATATTTAAAATTGGAGATAAAGTCCTAAAACAAAATTTATTGTATATTAATAAATTTATTAAATGAAAATTATTAAACCAAAATTTTGGAGAAATTTAAATATTATTTCACTCTTACTGTATCCACTTTCTTTAATTACTTTTTTTGTTAATCAAATTAAAAAACAATCATTTAAAAAAGAATATTCTATCAAAACTATTTGCGTCGGAAATTTAAGTGTAGGTGGAACGGGTAAAACTTCTTTGGTAATTGAAATGCAAAAACAATTAAGTAAAAAAAATAGAAAAATTACCATCATAAAAAAAAAATATTCAAATCAATATGACGAAATTAGTTTAATTAAAAAAAAAGGTAAATTATTAGTTCATAAAGAAAGAAAAGTTGCTTTATCTATCGCACAAAAAAAAGGGTTTGATCTAGCAATCATGGACGATGGATTACAACAAAAAAACATTAAATATGATTTAAAAATTGCATGCTTCAACTCACAAGAAGGCTTTGGAAACGGATTATTATTACCCGCGGGACCTTTGAGAGAAAATCTGGATGAATTAAAAAATTATGATTTAGCATTTATAAATGGAGAAAAAAAAAATATTCAACTAACTAAAAAATTAAAATCAATAAATAAAAATTTAAAAATTTTCGAAGGAAAATATCAACCAATTAATCTTAAAAAATTAAAAAATAAAAAAAACTATCTTATGTTTTGTGGCATTGGAAATCCTCAAGAATTTGAAAATACTCTAGAAAAATATAATTTTAGAATAAAAAAAAAAATTTTTTTTCCAGATCATTATAAAATATCTAAAAAAGAATTAATCAAAATTAAAAAATTAGCTAAAGCGAACAAGCTAAATATAATTACGACAGAAAAAGATTATTTCAGATTAGAAAATTATGAAAGAAATAGTATAAATTATTTACAGGTAAATTTAAAAATAAAAAAAATAAACCAATTTAAAAAATTTTTAAATTCTAAATTATGAAAAAAATTAATCACATAATTCAATTTATAATAATTAAATTTATATTTATTATTTTTAAAATAATTGGATATAAAAATTCTTCAAATCTTGGTTATTTAATCGGTACTATTTTTGGTTCTCTATTTAGATCTAAAAAATCTATAATTAAAAATTTAAAGAAAGCTAATATTTATCAACAGGTTAATTTTGATAAAATTGCGAATAATGTTTTAGGAAATTATGGAAGAATTTTTGGAGAATACATTCATTTGAAAGATTTCAGAAATAATAAACTTAAAAATTATATCTCAATAGAAGGGCTCAATTACCTAAAAAGTATTAGAGAAAAAAAGAAAAAATTTGTATTTGTATCAGGTCATTTTAATAATTTTGAATTAATGGCAATGCAAATTGAAAAAGCAGGTGTTGATCTTGCTGTTATATATAGACCGTTAAATAATATCTATCTAAATAAAACAATGGAGGAAATTAGAATTAATGAAATATGTAAAAAACAAATTAAAAAAGGTAGAGCTGGAACTAGAGAAATTATAAAACATCTACTTAAAGGCACTTCTATTGCAATTATGATTGATCAAAGAGTAAGAGAGGGTGAAAAGATCACATTTTTTGATAGTTTAGCTTCTACAACCACTATTCCTGCACAACTTGTAAAGAAGTACAATTGTGAATTGGTTCCAGTTTATATTGAAAGAAAAAAAAAATATTTTTTTAAAATGTACATTTCAAAACCAATTAAAATAAATAGAAATAAAAATATTCAGGAAATTACTTTAGTACTAAATAAAATTCTTGAAAAAATGATACTTAAAAATCCTGATCAATGGATTTGGACACACGATAGATGGAAAAATTAATATTGAGTTTTATACTTTTTCTAAATCTTTCTCTTTTTTTTTGCAGCTTCAATATATGAGAAGTAAGGTTCTTGTGTTTCTACATTCCAATAATTAAGATTTTGTAAAAATATTTTTTTTTTTGAAACTGCACAAATTACATGATCTCCTTCTTCTAATATACTAAAGTTGTTTGGTAAATATTTTAATTTAGCTAATTTATTTTTCACAAATAGTATATATAAATAAATAAATGAAAATTGCAATTATTGGAAGTGGTGGAAGAGAACACGCGTTAACATATTTAATATCTAAGTCAAAAAAAGCAAAAAAAATTTATTGTATTCCTGGGAATGCTGGAACCTCTGATGTTGCAGAAAATATCTCAATTGATTTTAATAATTTTCTAAAAATAAAAGATTTTTTACTCAAAGAAAAAGTTGATCTTGTAATTGTTGGACCAGAGGAACCATTGGTAAATGGCATCGTAGATTATCTTGAGAAGTTTAAATTAAAAGTATTCGGGCCAAATAAATTAGCTTCTCAATTAGAAGGATCAAAAATATTCACTAAAAATCTATGCAAAAGATATAATATTCCTACAGCAAAATTTGGTATTTTTAAAAACGAATTGGATGCAAAAAAATACTTAGATAATTCTAAATTTCCAATTGTAATTAAAGCAAATAATTTGGCTGCTGGAAAAGGTGTATATATTTGTAAATGTAAAGAGGAGTCTTACTTAGCTGTTGAAGAAATTTTCAAAGGGAAATTTGGCATAGCAGAAAATATTCTTATAGAAGAATTTCTTGATGGTGAAGAAATGAGTTACTTTATTATAAGTGATGGTGTAACAACAAAAAATTTTGGTACAGCCCAAGATCATAAAAGAGTTGGAGAGGGTGATAATGGTAAAAACACAGGTGGCATGGGTGCATATTCACCCTCAAGATTAATTAATGATGAACTTGAAAAAAAAATTTTAGATAAAATAATCAAACCAACAATTAAGGGGATTAATAATTTGGGGACAATATACAAAGGATTTTTGTACGCTGGACTAATGATTAAAGAAAACGAACCATACCTAATTGAGTACAATGTAAGAATGGGAGATCCAGAATGCCAAACTATTTTACCAATGTTGAATACAGATATTTTAGAAATATTATTGAATTGTGTAGATAAAAAACTTGATCAAACAAATATTCAATGGATTGGAAAAAGTAGTCTATGTGTCGTTTTATGTTCAAATGGTTATCCTGAAAAATATGAAAAAAATATTGAAATAAATAATTTAGATAAATTAATAATAGATAAAGATAGCTATATATTTCATGCGGGAACTAATAAATATCAAGATAAAATTGTTGCAGTTGGAGGAAGGGTGTTGAATTTCGTATCAACATCTAACAATTTATCATCAGCAAGAAAAAACATACATTTATATCTTGAAAAACTTAATTGGAAGAAAGGTTTCTATAGAAGGGATATTGCATTCAAAGTAATAGATAAATGAGAATTATCGCAGGAAATTTTAGAGGAAAAAAAATTTTAAAACCTAAAGATGTTTTAACTAGACCTTTGAAAGATCTTACTAAAGAATCAATTTTTAATATAATAAATCATTCTAATAATTTTTCAGTTGAAATAAAGGAATCGAAAATATTAGATTTATTTTCTGGTACAGGTTCATTTGGAATAGAATGTTTATCTAGGGAGGCAAAACATGTAACTTTTGTTGAAAATTACAATAAAATTTTACAAATTTTAAAAAAAAATCTTAATAATTTAAATTCATTAAAAAATTTTGATGTCTTAGAGATAGATGCATTTAAAATTTTTAATAATAAAAAACTAAATAAAAGTTTTGATATCATTTTTTTAGATCCACCATATAAAGAAAAAAAAATATTTGAACTAATTTATCTAATTTATGAGAATAGAATTCTTGATAAAAATGGAATAATCATAATACACAGACATAAAAAAGAAAAAAATTATTTTCCTAAAAAATTTAATATTTTAGTCGAAAAAAAATATGGTATATCAAAAATAATATTTGGAAATTTTTATTTAAATTAATAAATTTTTTGTTTCAGTCTTTATTAATTCAACTGCAGGCTGATCAAATGGGTTCAACTTTAAAGCTTTTCCAATCAAAATAGTTTCTAAGATAAAAAAACAAAATAATTCTCCAAGAGTCTTCTCGTCTCTTTTTTTAATTTCAAAACTTCGAAAAGGTAAATTTTTTTTAATGAAAACATTTTCTGTTGCTTTTTTTTGAGAATATAAAATTTTATCAATATTTTTATTTTTTAGATAATTTCTTTTTGAAAAGATTTCTTTATTATTAATTTTTAATGAATTATTTTCTTTCACATAAAAAAAGGTAAAAAAATTATTTTTAAATCCATCTAAATATAATTGCATGACACTGTGATTATCTTTTGGCATAGATGAAATAATTGGTAAAATACCCTTGTTATTCTTACCTAAGCTTTCTGCAACCAACTGCTGATACCAGTTAAAAAAATTATTTGATTGCTGATCATAATTTATAATTACAGAGTTAAATTTCTTAAGTTTAACTAATGATATTATTGCACCTGCATTGGAAATTAATGAATTTAAAAAATTTTTATTTTTTATTAAATTGTTAAGCTGCCTAAATTTTTTTGAATTTAATCCCATCAATTCACTTGGCAACATTCCAACTTCAGACAATACTGAATATCTTCCTCCTATATAGTTGTTATGATGAATTACTTCTGCTCTTAACTTTTTTGCAACTAAACTTAGATAATTATCATTATTTTCAGTAATTAAAATATTTTGATCTTTTTTTTTAATTAAAATATTTGAATTAACAATTGTTTCAATCGTATTTCCAGATTTTGAGATAATCAAATTGGTCATTTTTTTTTTCTTAAAATTTTTGTTTGATGCGAGATTATCAACAAAAAAAAACTTTTTTTTTATTTTTTTTTTTAAAAAATCGTAAATAGCTTGAGAGCCAAGTATAGATCCACCTATACCTATCAATCTAAATGTAGAATTATTTTTATATTTTTTTAAATTTTTTATATTAAAACTATCTTTATAATCTTTAGATAATGATAAAAGTACTTGGCTTTTTTCATTTAAAAAAAAATTTAAAATATTTTTTAATTTATTCTTTTTTTTTTTTAATCTGAAACCAGAAAGATAAATGTTATTAGTTATCTTCATTAATTTTTTCTAAAATTAATATCTCTAGTTTTTTATTAATTTTTTGATTTTTTGGAAAATTAATTTTTTCACTTATTATCAAGTTTTTAATATCATCCTCTTCTTCTTTATCAGAAATATTTTTAATCTTTGGTTTAGGTAAATCATTATAATTTGGTGGAAATGATAGAGATTTTTTTTTTTCAACTAAAAATTCATCTGTGCTATTTTTTCTTTCAGAGTCGAATGCTTGTTTTACTGAGCTACAGCCTAGTAGTGTTATCGAAATCAAAAAACTTAAAAACAAGATTTTTATTTTAGTCATATTTTTTCTTATTTGTTAATATTTCAAAAAATATCATAATTATTACTCCAATAGAAATAAAAATGTCTGAAATATTAAAAATAAACCAATGATATCCGTTGATATGAACATCAATAAAATCTGGAACAGCCTTATATAATATTCGATCATATAGATTTCCTAAAGCTCCACTAAAAATCATTAATAGAGCATATTTCGCAATACCCTTACTTTTGAAAATTAAATATAAAATAACTAAAACAATTAATGAAATTAAAATTGTTAATAAATTATATAAACTATTTTGATCAAAAGAAAAAAGACCAAATGCTATTCCTTTATTCCAAACCAGCTGGATATTGAGAAACTTAGAAGAATATAATTCATCAGATAAGCTATTTTGATTAAAATTGATTACTATAGATTTTGAAATTCTGTCTAAAAAAAAAATTATAAATACAATTAACGTATTTATAAATAAACTTCCCCTTATAAATTTAAATTTCATTGATTATGTTTTGGGCAAGTTTCTCTTTGACATGGTTTTTCATTAATTTTCCAACACAAAGAACATTTTGAACCCTTTGCTTTGTTGGTAAATGCTACCACTTCTTCTTTATTAACATAAACTAAATCAGCTTTTGAGGTAATGCAAAGTTCTGAAAAATCTATGTTTTTTGTTGAATCTTTTAAATTTTCATTAACTTCAATTTTTAATTCTGCCTCTAAACTCGAACCAATTTCTTTACTAGCTCTTTTTTCCTCAATACTAATATTGCAAATATCCCTTATCTTTATCAATTGCTTCCATTTTTCATTTAATCTTTGATTATTAAATTTTTCAGGAAATTCTATAAATTTTTCCAGATGTATACTTTTTTTATTACTAAACAATAATCTGTAAATTTCTTCAGTGGTGAAAGACAAAATAGGAGCAAACCATTTCATAAGAGAGTTCAGAATTATATTTAGTAAAATTATTGTTGCTTTTCTTTTTTCGGCACCTTGAGGATCGCAGTATAGGCAATCTTTTCTTATATCAAAATAAAAAGCTGAAAGATCTACCGTACAAAAATTTAATAATTCTTTATACAAGTTATGAAAATCATAATTATTAAAATATTTTTTAAAATTTAAATTAAGAGAATATAATTTGTGAAGCATAAGCTGCTCAAGTTCAGGCAGTTGTTTAATGTTCAAACTTTCTAAATCAATAACCTCAAAATTATCATTTATATTTCCCAATAAATATCTAAATGTATTTCTTATTTTTCTATAAGACTCAGCGTGTTGATCTAAAATAGAATAATCTATTCTTAGATCTTCTGCGTAATTAGAAGAAGCTACCCAAATTCTTAAAATATCAGCACCATATTTCTTCAGAATATCCTCAGGGGCAATTACATTTCCTAATGATTTAGACATCTTTAAACCCTTACCATCCACAACAAAACCATGAGATAAAATTGACTCGAATGGAGCTCTACCTCTTGTTCCACAAGACTCTAATAAAGATGAATGAAACCAGCCTCTATGCTGATCAGATCCTTCTAAATACATTGAGGCTGGCCATTTCAAGTCATCTCTTTTTTCCAACACGAATGAATGAGTAGAACCACTATCAAACCAAACTTCAACGATATCACTTAATTTTTCATAATCTTGAGCTTTGTACTTGTTGCCTAAAAATCTTTGTGGATCGTCTGAAAACCAACAATCGGATCCTTCGTTTTCATAAATTAAAGCAATATTTTCTATAACTTCATCATCAACTAAAATTTCACTCGTTTTCCTATTCACAAAAATTGGAAGAGGAACCCCCCAAACTCTTTGTCTTGATACACACCAGTCAGGTCTTGTTTCAATCATTGATTTTAATCTTTCTTTTCCTTTGCTTGGGTAAAAAGTTGTTTCATCAATAGCCTTTAATGCTTTATCTCTTAATTTATGACTTTCCATAGAAATAAACCATTGAGGTGTGGCTCTATGTACAAGTGGTGCCTTTGATCTCCATGAATGTGGATAAGAATGAACTAGCTCACCATTGAATAGTAAATTTTCTTGTTCTTTTAGTTTTTCAATTACAACAGGATTTGCTTTGAAAATATGTGTCCCTTCAAACAATTTTACATTATTTGTATATTTTCCATCCCCATCTACAGTTTCAATAGCTTTGATTCCATTATTTAAACATAAATTAAAATCATCAGGTCCATGACTTGGTGCGCAGTGAACTATTCCAGTTCCTTGTTCTGTTGTTACAAATCTTGCTTCAAGCATTGGGATATCATGATCATAACCGAGATTTAAAAAAGGGTGACTACAAATAGTGTTATTAAATTCTTTTCCGCTAAAGGTATGGATTTTTTTATAATTAATTAATTGACACTCTTTAACAACCGATTCTAGTAGAGCATCTGCAATAACGATTTTTCTATTTTTAAAGTCACCTTCATCATTTATCTCTAATATTATATAATCAAGAGACTCGTTATATGCTAAAGCCTTATTGGCTGGTATTGTCCACGGAGTTGTTGTCCAAATAACTATTTCACTTCCAACTAAATCTTTTAAATTGGATGATTTAACTTTGAACGAAGTGTATATTGTATCTGATTTATGATCTTGATATTCTACCTCAGCATCTGCAAGCGCAGTTTTTTCAACTGTTGACCATAACACAGGTTTAAAACCTTTATATAAGCTTCCTTCTTTTAAAAATTTACCAAGCTCCCTAACTATTTGAGCTTCTGCATTAAAACTCATTGTTGAGTAATAATTTTCCCAATCCCCTACAACACCTAATCTTTTAAATTGACTTTTGTGAATTTCAATCCACTTCTCAGCAAATGCTCTACATTCTTTTCTAAACTCAACTATTGGAACTTCGTTTTTATTTTTTTTATTTTTTTTATACTCTTCTTCAATTTTCCATTCAATTGGTAAACCATGACAATCCCAGCCTGGAACATAAATAGAGTCTTTTCCATCCATTTGATGAAATTTTACAATTATATCTTTAAGAATTTTATTTAGAGCTGTACCCATGTGAATATTTCCGTTTGCATAAGGAGGGCCATCATGTAAGACAAATTTTTCTCTTCCTTTACTTTGATTTCTTAATTCATCGTAAAGATTTATTTTTTTCCAATATTCGAGAATCTCTGGCTCTCTAGTAGGCAGGTTAGCTTTCATGGAAAAAGCTGTTTTTGGAAGATTTATTTGTGATTTAGTCATTTAGTCTTTTTTGCAATATTTAAATCTTTTTTAATTTGAACTCTTAATTGATTAACATTTTTAAATTTTTTTTCTTTTCTTATAAACTTTAAAAACTCTACTGATAAAAGCTTATTGTAAAGATTTCCAGAAAAATTAAATAAATGAACTTCTAGTAATATTTTTTTTTGATTAAATGTTGGCCTATATCCTAGATTAGCAATTCCTTTAAGATATTTATTGTTATTTTTCCTCAAAACCTTGACAGCATAGACTCCTGGTTTTGCTAGGACGTAATCTTTAATATCTATATTACACGTTGGAAAGCCAATTTTTTTTCCAACTTGTCTTCCCTTTTTGACAATTCCTTGTATCGTCCAATTTCTGTTTAAAAACTTATTGGCCTTAGCTAAAAAACCTTTTTCTAAAAAATTTCTAATTAAAGATGAGGAAACTATCTTTTTATTTTTAATTAATGGATCTGGTTTTATAACTCTGTAATTAAACAATTTCTCATGTTTTTTTAATAAATTAACGTTTCCCTCTCTTTTATTTCCAAATCTAAAATTGTTACTCACAAAAATAAATTTAGAGTTTAATTTTTTATTTAAAATTTGAATTATAAAATCTAAAGCTTTAGTTTTTGAAAATTTTTTATCAAATTTTTTTGTAATAACAAAATCTACTTTTAAATTGCTAAGTAACTTTATTTTTTGATCAATATTAGAAAGTCGAAAATTTTTTAATTTTTTATTAAAAAACATTTTTGGCATTGGATCAAAATTTACAACACCAATCTTTAAATTATATTTTTTCTTATATAATCGTGCTAATTGAAATAATTTTTGATGTCCCAAGTGTAAACCATCAAAATTACCTATTAAAATAATTGATCCTCTGTGTAATTTTTTAATATTAAAATTTTTATAATGTTTTACCATTTTAAATCTGATTGAATAAAATTAACTATAGCCTCATACTCTTTTGAAACGTCTTGGATACCATTATTTTTTATTTCATTTCTATGTATTCCGTTACTAATTAATAAAGAATCATAATTTAAAAGATTTGCACCTCTGATGTCAGTATTAAAATTATCACCAATTGCTAAAATTTTTTTATTTTTATTATCAATTGACTGATTATAAACCTCTGGATATGGTTTTCCAAAATATATTACTTCTCCACCCATTTTTTCAAAAACCATTGCGACCGAACCTGCGCACAACTCTCTAACTTCACCACGATCAACAATTAAATCTGGATTTGTACAAATCATTTTTTTGGTAATATGGTTATGAAGTAAATCTTTATAAAATTCTAAATCCTTATCATGATCATCAAATAACCCAGTGCACAATAAATATTCACTATCATTAATATCTTCACACTTATTTTTCTCAAATAAATAAAATAAATCAAAATCTCTAGGTGGACCTATGTGATAAAACTTTTTAGATAAATAAGATTTTTTCAAATAATTCAATGCTGCTTCTCCTGAGGTAAATACGTGATCCCTGAGTGCTTTGCTCATGCCCATCTTTTCTAAAAAATTTTGAACAGTTTTATTTGGTCTTGGGGCATTTGTTAAAAGTACTAGCATTTTCTTTTTTTTTAAAAGTTCATTTAAAACAGCTATTGCTTTTTCATGAAGATTAACCCCATTATGAACAACTCCCCATAAGTCTATATAAAAAAGGTCATAGTTATCAGCAATTGATTGTAAGCCATTTGAATCTAAATTTTTGGTCATATTTTAAGGTATAAACCATAAAATCCCGAATTTACTAGCATTATTAATATCCTTAAGCCTTTCTGATCTTGAAATAGGCGGTGAAATATCTATATGAGGCTCATATTTATAAAGATTTATAAAGGAGAATTTATGAAGTTTAAACCGTTACATGACAGAGTTTTAATCGAAGTATTAGACGGCAGTGAAAAAACTGCTGGAGGAATAATTATTCCTGACACAGCTCAAGAAAAACCTCAAGAAGGTAAAGTGGTTGCTGTAGGTGGTGGAGCAAAAACAGAAGATGGAAAGATAATTCCAATGGATGTTAAAGTTGGTGATAAAGTTTTATTTGGCAAATGGTCAGGAACTGAAGTCAAAATTAATGGTAAAGAGTACAGCATAATGAAAGAGTCAGACATTATGGGTATTTCTGGTAAGTAATTTAATTTAAAGGAGAAAAATAATGGCAAAAGTTGTTAAATTTGATGCTGAAGCAAGAGCAGCAATGATAAGAGGTGTAAATATCCTAGCTGATACTGTTAAAGTAACTTTAGGACCAAAAGGAAGAAATGTCGTAATGGATAAATCTTATGGTGCACCTAGAATTACTAAAGATGGTGTTTCTGTTGCTAAAGAAATAGACCTTGAAGATAAGTTTGAAAATATGGGAGCACAAATGGTTAAAGAAGTTGCCAGCAAAACTAACGATGAAGCTGGTGATGGAACTACTACTGCAACTATACTTGCTCAAGCAATTGTCAAAGAAGGTGTGAAGTATGTAACCGCTGGCATGAACCCAATGGATGTAAAAAGAGGAATTGATGCTGCTGTAGATACAGTAAAAGAAAGCCTTGTTGCATCTGCAAAAAAAGTAAAAGATAGTGATGAGATTGCTCAAGTAGGAACAATTTCTGCAAATGGTGACAAAGAAATTGGAACGATGATTGCAAAAGCAATGCAAAAAGTTGGAAATGAAGGGGTAATTACTGTTGAAGAAAATAAAGGTATCGAAACAGAATTAGATGTAGTCGAAGGTATGCAGTTTGATAGAGGTTATCTATCACCATATTTTATTACTAACAGTGATAAAATGACTACAGAATTAGACAATCCTTTTATTTTATTACATGAAAAGAAATTAACAAATTTACAGCCAATGGTTCCTCTTTTAGAAGCTGTTGTTCAAGCTGGTAGACCATTAATGATTATTTCTGAGGATGTTGAAGGTGAAGCTTTAGCAACTTTAGTTGTAAACAAATTAAGAGGTGGTTTAAAAGTTGTGGCTGTTAAAGCTCCAGGATTTGGTGATAGAAGAAAAGCTATGCTTGAAGATATTGCTATTTTAACGGGAGGTCAGGTCATTTCTGAAGACTTAGGTATTAAACTTGAAAACGTAAAACTTGACGATCTTGGATCTTGTAAAAAAATAAAAGTAGATAAAGATAATAGTACTATCGTAAACGGTAGTGGTAAAAAATCAGATATCGAAGCTAGATGTGCATCTATCAAACAACAAGTTGAAGAAACTACTTCTGATTATGATAGAGAAAAACTTCAAGAGAGACTAGCTAAGTTAGCTGGTGGAGTTGCGGTTATCAAAGTTGGTGGTGCAACCGAAGTTGAAGTTAAAGAGAGAAAAGACAGAGTTGAAGATGCTTTGAATGCAACTAGAGCTGCTGTTGAAGAAGGTATTGTAACCGGTGGTGGTTGTGCACTTTTATATGCTGCTCAAGATCTTGCAAAAGTTAAAGCAAAAGGTGATGACCAAAAAGCAGGTGTTGATCTAGTTAGAAAAGCATTAGAAGCTCCAATTAGACAAATTACTAAAAATGCTGGTGTAGATGGATCAGTCGTGGTTGGTAAATTATTAGAGCAAATGAAGAAAACAAATGGTTATGATGCTCAAAATGAAGAATATTGTGACATGTTCGCAAAAGGAATTATAGATCCAGTCAAAGTTGTTAGAACTGCTTTACAAGATGCTGCTTCAATTGCTGGTTTATTAGTCACTACAGAAGCAATGATTGCTGACAAACCAGAGGAAAAAGATGCTGCTGGCGGAATGCCTGGTGGAATGCCTGGTGGTATGGGTGGCATGGGAGGAATGGGTGGAATGGGAATGTAATCCCCATTAATCTCGAACAAAAATTCAAAAAGGGCAGTTTCTACTGCCCTTTTTTTTTATCTATACAAAAATCGTTAGTGATGAAGGAATTTTCAAAATGTAAAGTAAATTAAGTATTATTACAGTTCTTTAGCAGGATCTAAACATTCAAGTACTGTTCCAGTACATGGTTGCGGTTGCTCCCACATCTTTTCTATTAAATCTTCTTCATTAAAATCAGATGATTTGGAGTTTTCATCTGTATAGGTACCATCAAACACCCAAAGCAAGATATACTAAACTGTAATAGTCGTAGTGTCTGTCGGTTGAATGAATGGTAATTATTTTGTTATTGTCAAAATCAATCACTACTTGTTGGCCAGCAAACCCGTCCATCATTAAAATAGGTCTGTCCTCTAAACCAATAGCATCCCATAGAAACTGACCACCATAAGTTTGTGCAGCTTTATGATTACCATCATTACTTCTGTACTCATCTTTTTGTCTATCAACTCTATTTTCATACATTGTTTTTAAATACTTACCAACGCAAGTATCATTCTTCCAATGATTCATAATCATGTTAGCAATTCTTACATAATCGTATCTGTCAGCATAGAAAGAATATCTTCCGTATTCACCAGATTTTCTATTACCAGTTTTATCTTTTCTTAAAGTTTTATGAAAATAAACTCTTTTTGCAACTTTAGCGTCTTCTACAAATATCTTATGTAATAACTTATTCCAGTCGTCACCAGTTTTGTAAATAACATAGTTCATAATAACATTGGTTGTCATGGCACTATAGTTGAAATACTTACCAGGTTCTAAACCATCAACACCTTTAAAGTATCTTTTCATAGCAGTCTTGATCGGTATAGTATTAACACTTTGTTTATTTTTCGTTATTTTACTATCCCAAATACCAATTCTATCACCAATTATTTCGTCATCACCTGCTTGCATGTTAAGTAAATGAATTAACTTTTGATTTTCATATAAGGTTCCTTCAACAGTTGGATAATCTATTCTATCAAAAACTGTATGATTAATATAACCACCACACATGGCATAACCAGTTACAAGACTTACTAAACTTTTGCCTACAGAATGTGAAGGATATGGTCCCCAATATTTACTTTTTCTATTGTGATCAACTAAAATTTTATTGTTTTCAAATAAGATGTAAGAAACTAAACCAGTTTTTTTATCTTTAAGTTGTTCTTCAACTAATTTAGATAAATCTTTAGTTTGTATTCTTCCGATACTATTTCTGTAATTAACGAAGATGGTAGTTTGTAAATCAAACTCAAACTCATACGTATCATTTTCTTTATCACCGATTTTATATGCATGATTTTTATTATACGCATATTTTTCATTAGCATGATGAGCAAACGTTACGCTGATCATTATAAAGAAAGAAAAGATAAAATAAATAATTCTATTCATTCAAATGTTGTATTTGAAAATTTAACTCAACTCTTAAATGAAGTCACCTTTCTGTTTGGGGCAATTCTACTGTGAAGTTTGAACTGAAGAAGTTAAATAAGTCAGTATTGGCGCAATTTATAGAAAATGTAATACGGTTCCCCAACCAGAACACTCATCGTATAAGAGTTAAAAAAATTAAAAACCCTCAGAAAAAAATTTCTGGGGGTTTTTTTATATTTTTTTAATTACACATTGATGATGATAGTTAAATAAATTATGTTTTTCTAAAAAACATATTTTCTTCTCTCTGATAAAAAAATCTACTGCTTTTGTTACTCCATCTTTCCACCAGCCTTTTAATCTATAATCATCAAGAACAATTATTCCATCTTCACTTAAACATTCTAAAGAATTTGAAATATCACCCTTAACAAAATCATAAAGGTGATTTCCATCTATATAAATTAAATCAAATTTTGCTTTATTCTTATTAAAAAAATTTTCTGAGATATCTCTAATAATCTCAACCTTGTTATTTAATATTTCACTTTCAAAAATTTTCATCACTTCTTTATAAAATTCGTTTTGTATTTTTTGACCATCTTTATATTTATTTCCATAAAATGAATTTTCGTATTCAACTTCATCAAAAGCTAACCATGGGTCTACTAAAACTAATTTTTTAGGATTAAAATTTTTAAGCAATTCCTTTGAAAAATCTCCTCTATGAACGCCTATTTCTAATATTAAAGAATTGCTTGAGTTCAAATACTTAGAGATTAGATCTATTCTATTAACAGAAAAAAGTTTTTTAAATATTTTTTTCATTATAAATAAAGAAATATAACAATTTAATTAAAATCTAAAGTATGATTATTGGTAAAAATTTTTTTATTACAGAAATGCCAAAAACAGGCACTACATTTCTAAGAAATTATTTTAAACAACATAAGAAAATAAAAATAACATCTCATCATGATACTGTAGATGAAAACATAAAACAAAAATTATCAACAAAAAAATTTAAAGTTGGAACTATTAGAAATCCTTATTTGTGGTACTTATCTTTTTGGAAATGGTCATGTGAACAAAAAAAGAAATCACCCCTATATAGTGATATAACCTCTAGAAGAATAAAAATTAAAAGATTAAAATTTAATACAAATCTGTTTTCTTATATTTTTCTTCAACTTTCAAAAAATAAAAAAAAACTTAAACTTTTATTTGAAGACGTTAATTCAAAAAAAAATTTTAATATTTTTTTAGAAATTCTCTTAATCTCAAAGAATAAAAATATAGTTAGTTCAGACTATAGTTTTATGCCACATAAAGAATTAGGATATATGACATATTATTTTTTTACTCAAAATGTATCAAAAAAATATTATAAGGATCTTTATAATTCCAATTTAAAATTGACATCAATATTAAAAAATTTAGATAAAAAGCTGAATATGAATTATTTTTTTAAAACTGAAAATTTAGAAAAAGACTTAAAAATTTTTTCAAAAAAAGTTAAATTACCGATTAAAAAATTAAAAAATTTGAACAAAAACTCTACTTCAAATAATTTTAAAAAAGATTTTAAAAAATTTTTTACAAAAAAAAACCTCTTACTTATTGAAAAAAAAGATCAATATTTATTTAAAAAATTTAAATATAAAAAAATTTCGAAATTAAGATTTTGATTACTCTTTCAAAATATGACAAATATGAATTAAGTTTAAATCAACAATTTTTAATCTAAAAGGTAAAAAAATTTCTTTTTTGATATAATAATTTTTTCTTAATACAGATAAAATTTGAAAAATAGTATTTATATGTTCTTTCGCCATTATATAGTCATAATCAATCTCTTTTATTCCTTTTGCTCTATGATAAGTTTTTTTTAAAAAAAACCTTCCCAATCTCCAGAAAAAACCATTATCACACGGACTTGCAATTGATATGAATGATCCTTTTTTTAATACTCTTAACATTTCATTAATGAAATTCTCAAAATCAGGAATATGTTCTAACGTGTGAGAAATTATAATTCTGTCAAAGGTATTGTCAGGAAAATTTAATTTCTTACCATCATAATTATCAAATATAATATCAGAAAAATTATTTTTATAGTATTCTCTTAATTCTTCAGATGTATTTATTTCCAAGCAATAATACTGACTGAATTTTAATTTAACGAACTTGATATGTGGCTCAAAACCAGGGCCAATCTCTAAAATTTTTTCTTTATTTCTTAAATAAGAAGGTGATAATTTTTTATGCTGGTATTTAAATAAAAAACCTAAAAATCCATTGTATAAATATTCCTCATAGTTTTTTTGTTTAAAATGATTTTTATTTTCCATTATTATTTAAAATTTGTTATTTAATATATTTTAACTTAATTTATTAATATTCAAAAATAAACATGTCTAAAAGATATAGTGGAAAATCATTCAAAGACTCGAGCATTAAAAAAAAACCAAAATTAAGCTTTAAAGAAAAGAGAAAACTTAAAAGAGATAAGCAAAAAAAGACAAAATAATTACAAAATTCTTTAATTTTTCATACCAGTTATGAGTTTTTTTGAGTTTTAAAATCCTTTTAAATATGTATAAAAGCCAGAATTTATGAGCAATAATATCAGAAACATCACAATCATAGCCCATGTTGATCATGGGAAAACTACTTTAATTGATAACCTGATGAAACAAAGTGGATCATTCAGAGATAATGAAATTGTAGATGAAAGATTAATGGATACGGGTGAACTTGAAAAAGAAAGAGGCATTACAATTTTAGCTAAGCCAGCTTCAATTAATTGGAATAATTCAAGAATAAATATTATCGATACCCCTGGTCACAGAGATTTTGCTGCTGAAGTTGAAAGAGTTTTAAGTATGGCAGACGGAGCATTATTGTTAATTGATTCTGCAGAGGGTGTTATGCCTCAAACAAAATTTGTATTATCAAAAGCACTTAAACAAGGCTTAAAACCAATTGTTGTTATTAATAAATTAGATAAGGCTGATCAAAGAGCTAACGAAGTTTTAGATGAAACATTTGATTTATTTGTTAGCTTAGATGCAAATGAAGAACAATTAGATTTTCCAGTTCTATATGCAAGTGGAAGATCGGGTTGGGCTGATCATGAAGTTGATGGTCCAAGAGAAAATTTAAATCCTTTGTTGGATTTAATTGTTGACCATGTAAAACCTGCTGAACTTGATAAAACCAAACCTTTTGCAATGTTGTCAACGTTACTATATGCAGATAGTTTTTTAGGAAGAAGTTTAGTTGGAAGAATTACACAAGGTACTGCAAAGGCTAACCAATCTATAAAAGCAATCAATTTAAATGGTGAAAAAGTTGATGAAGGAAAATTAACAAAAATTTTTAGATATGAAGGAACAAAAAAAGTTCCGATAGATATTGGTGAGGCTGGGGATATCGTAGTTGTTGCTGGATTAGAAAAAGCTAACGTTGCTGATACTATATGCGACCTAGAAGTAAATGAGCCGATCCCTGCTACTCCAATAGATCCACCTACAATGTCAATTACAATTACTGTAAATACTTCACCTTTAGCTGGAATTGAAGGTAAAAAACTAACTAGCACCCAAATAAGAGATAGATTAGTTCAAGAGGCACAAAATAATGTTGGTATCACATTTTCAGAGAACGAGGGAAAAGACTCTTTTGTTGTTAGTGGTAGAGGTGAGTTGATGTTAGAAATTCTCTTGACTCAGATGAGAAGAGAGGGTTTTGAAATGACAGTTAGCCCTCCGAAGGTTTTATACCAAACTGATGAAAGTGGGAATAAACTTGAGCCAATTGAGGAAATTACTATGGACCTTGATGAAGAACATTCGTCAAAAGTAATTGACTCAATGAACAGAAGAAAAGGTAAACTAATAGAATTAAAAGATACTGGAACTAACAAAAAAAGATTAATTTTTCATGCACCTACTAGAGGCCTAATGGGGTACACAAGTAGATTTCTTACATTAACAAAAGGAAACGGAGTGATCAATAGAATATTCCACAGCTATGGTCCTTTTGAAGGAGAGATGGAAGGTAGAAGAAATGGAGCATTAATTTCAATGGAGCAAGGAAAAGCTGTTGCATTCGCAATCTTTAACTTACAAGCACGAGGAGAAATGTTTGTTACACATAATGACTCGGTTTATCCTGGAATGATTGTTGGTCTTTCGCCTAAACCTGGAGACATGATCATTAATGTAATGAAGGGTAAAAAATTAACCAATATGAGAACTCAAGGTACTGATGAGAATGTTGTGCTTACACCTGTAAGGAAAATGTCGATCGCAGAACAATTAAGTATGCTTAATACAGATGAAGCTTTAGAGATAACACCAGACTCATGCAGATTAAGAAAAGCAATTCTTGATCCACACGAAAGAAAAAAAAGCGAAAAAGCTATAGCTGCTGCTTAATCAAAAGTTTTATCAACTAAATAAAGTCCTAAAGCAACGCAAGGACCTATGCCAAATGCGAACAACAAAGTTCCAATCCCTACTGTACCTCCTAAATACCATCCAACACTTACAACTGAAATTTCTAAAGTTGCTCTTACAACAGCTATAGGAAAATTAGTTAATTTTTGTAATCCTATCATTAATCCATCTCTAGGACCGGCTCCTAAATTTGATACCAAATAAATACCCCCACCAATTCCAACTGTGATTACAGAAATTACAGCTAAAAATAATTGATGAATATAATCTGATGGTGTTGGAACATATTTGATACAAAGATCAATCATAATTGCAATTATTAAAGCATTAAATATTGTACCCATCCCTGGTTTTTGCCCAAGGGGGATCCATAAAATTAAAACAGCAATACTTATTAATAATGTGATAGTTCCAATACTTAAATTAACATTTAAGGAAATACCTTGGGCTAAAACACTCCAAGGAGAGGCTCCTGTAAATGAAACAATTAACAATCCTTCACCCAATCCAAATAAAGACAAACCAAAACATAAGAAAAAAAATGTAGAAAACTTAGGTTTAAAATTAAATGGTTTTTCTGAGCTCCATTTTACTTTTGGAATTTTTTTTATTTTTAAAAACATAATTGTAATAAGCTATATCTATTAATGAAAAATTCTAATATTGTAACTGGCAAATGAAAAAGTTTGCAGTTATTTTACTTGTTGTATTTTTCTCATCAATTTCTTTAGCTCATATTGGTCATTATAACAAATTTGACAAAATAGAAATGGAGATCTTGAGAAATGATGAAGTAATTGGGTATAACAATTATTTTTTTAAAAGAGAGGGTGAAAAAACGATAGTAAAAAATCAATATAAATTTGAGGTGAAATTACTATCTGCAACAATATTTAAAGTAGAGGGATATGGGGAAGAAATTTATTTAAAAGATAATTTAATATCTTTTCAATCAAAGACACTTCAAAATAAAAAAGAAAAATTTGTAAACTTAAAACTAGATAAAAATAATAAAAAGTTTGACATCAAAGGGTCCTCATATTCAGGTGAAGCATCTATAGAAAATATTATTGGAAATTGGTGGAGTCATAGGATTTTACAAGCAGAAAGCCAAATAAGTCCTATTTCCGGAAGTATAAAAGAACAAATAGTTACTTTTATTGGTAAGGAAAATATTTCAATTAATGACAAAAAATACGAAACAGATCATTTTAAACTTACATCTAAAGATATGTCTCTTCCTGAAGATAAAAAATTAAATTTTGATATTTGGCTTGATAAAAAAACTTCGGTTATTGTCAAAGTTACATATGAGAGAATGGGAAATTGGGAATATCGTTTAAAAAATCTAAAATAAAATTATTTATTTATTTTTTTATAAAGATCATTTGCACTTATCCATCCAGCCTCAACTCTAGGACCTACAAACCAATCACCACACACACCTAAATTTAATTTACTATTCCAATAGCTTTTAACTTTTAAAGATCTAGAATTTGAAGAATATTTCCAACCATGATTTAATGAAGTTAATATTTTTGTTTTTTTAATTCCAGTAAGTTTAAAAAATCGGTCAATCAAAATCTTTGAATTTTTTTCTTTATTTTCTCTATTTTTATTTATTTTCTTATTTGCCCATAGGTTTGTGCTTTGCAAAGTCCATAAATCATTATTACTTTTAAATCTTTTTTTACTATTTTCTTTAGCGGCCCATCCTAAAATTTTGTCATCAAACAGATAACTCGATATGTTTATATTTGTTTTTTTTATTTCGATCATGATTGTAATATTTGCATCCATTTTAATTTTTTGTTTGATGAATGGATCTTTTATAAATTTTTTTGATACTTTTTTTAATTGTGGGAATGGACAAGTTAATATTAATTTATCATAATATTTTATTTGATTGTTCTTAAAATCTAATTTCCATTTATTATTTATAAATTTAATCTTCTCTAACTCACTTTGAAAGTTACATTTTATATTTTTTATCAAATGTTTGCTGATATCATTATTACCTTTGCGACCAATTATTTTAATATGATTTTTATTTTCTTTTTTTAATTTGTTTAAAAAAATATGTTTGCCACTCCATTTTTTTAGAATTTTTTTTTTACGTAAATTTGTAATAAATTTCTTAAATTGGATTGATTTTGGAGAAATATATTGAGCCCCATGGTCAAATCCTTTTGACTTGTTTAATCTTTTAAAGGAAGATCTGCCACCTGGACCTCGAGCTTTATCATAAATATGTACAGAATTTTTTTTGCTTAAAAGATTAGCTATTGTCGCTCCTGAAATTCCAGAGCCGATGACACAATAACTACTCATTTTCCTGCAACAGTCATACCTTCTATCATCATAGTTGGTGAATTGACTGAATATTCGAATTCTAAATCATTAGCTAAAGTTATATTTTTAAACATATCCTTAAAATTACCAGCAATTGTTATTTCATTTACAGGATATTTAAATTCTCCGTCTTCAACCAAAAAACCAGTCGCCCCTACTGAATAATCTCCTGTTACAAGATTAGATCCGTGACCAATAGTTTCAGTAATATAAAGACTTTTTGAATTTTTTTTTAGAAGATCTTCGTAGCTTATATTTCCATTTTCAAAAAATAAATTAGTAGTTCCGCCGCTTCTTCCATTTGATTGTAAATTTAATTTTTTTCCATTGTAAGTGTCGACAAGGTAATTTTTAAGTATTCCATTCTTTATAAGTTGTAATGTATTAGAGTTTACTCCCTCTGAATCAAAATTTTGAGAACCCATTCCTTTAATTCTATCTGGTTTATCAATTACATTTATCGAATTAGTAAAAACCTGTTGATCAATTTTATCCTTTAAAAATGAAGTGCCTCTTGCAATTGCAGATGCAGATATTGCACTTGCAAAAACACTTAACATTCCTTTTGAAATTCTTTTATCAAAAATTATGCTTATCTTGTCGCTTCCAATTTTGTTAGGGCTCAATTTTCTTATAGTTTGCTCGGCAGCTTTATTTCCAAGATCTGATGCTTGCTTAATATCAGACAAATGACGTTTGCTAGAAAATTCATAGTCTCTTTCCATGCTATTTTCATCTTTTGCAACTGTTACACAAGAAGTAGTAAAAGAAGAAGTTTTATAACCGTCACAAAAACCGTCACTATTAGCTAATATAAAATTTGATTTATTTTCAGTAAAACTAGATTCTGTATTTATAATTTGATTATCTGATGAAGCAGCCTCCTCTAAATCTTTTAAATATTTTATTTTTTTATCGTTTTCAAATCTTGTTTCGTCATACAAATTAAGGTTTCTAATTTGTTTGGCTAATAAATTTTTATCGGGCAAAGAATTAAATTCATCTTCTGGTGTAATTTTTGTTGTTTCAAAACACTTTTCAATTAAAGTTTTTATATTTTCATCTAGTAAATTTGATGATGAAATTGAAGATCTTCTTTTACCTAAATAAGTTTCTATACTTAATGCCAATCCATCCGATCTATCTGAGGCTTCTAGGGATTTATTTCTAAAATTCACTGTTTCTGAAATTGAGTGACCAACTGTAACACTTGCATCTGTTGCTCCCATTTTTTTTGCCAAATCCAAACAATATGAAGCTTTCAATTTTAGAAATTCTTGATCCTTAACCATAATACTTTAAAGTTTTGTTCCACCAACTGTCATTTTATCAATTAAAATTGAAGGTTGAGCGACTCCAACAGGAACTCCTTGTCCTGCTTTTCCACAAGTTCCTATGCCTGGATCTAACATCATATCATTTCCTACCATCGATACTTCTTTAAGTATTGATGGTCCGTCACCAATTAGTGTTGCGCCTTTAATTGGAGATCCAATTTGACCATTATTTATTTCGTAAGCTTCAGTACAATTAAATACAAATTTACCAGATGTAATATCAACCTGGCCACCTCCAAAACTTACCGCAAAAATTCCTTTATCAACAGATTTGATCATTTCATCTTGAGTTTGATTTCCACTTAACATCATTGTATTTCTCATTCTTGGTAACACGATATGTCTATAATTTTCTCTTCTTCCAGATCCAGTAGATCTTGTATTCATTAATCTTGCATTATGCCTGTCTTGCATAAAATTTTTAAGAATACCATTTTCTATTAAAACTGTTCGCTCAGTTGGTGTTCCTTCATCATCAATTGTTAAACTACCTCTTCTATTATCAATCGTACCGTCATCAACAATTGTTACTCCCTCACTTGCAACTTTTTCTCCCATAAGATTATGAAATGCTGATGTTTTTTTTCTATTAAAATCTCCTTCAAGGCCATGACCAATTGCTTCATGAATTAATATAGCTGGCCAACCAGGTCCTAAAACTACTTTCATCTCACCAGCAGGTGCTGGTTTACTTTCTAAATTTACTGATGCTATTCTAAAAGCCTCTTCACAAACATTTTTCCAGTTGTCATTTTTTAAATAGTCATCATAAGATTGTCTACCACCAATTCCATACACACCTGTTTCTTTTCTTCCATTTTTTTCTAACATCACAGACACATTAAATCTAATTAATGGACGTACATCAGTAAGCGACTCTCCACCTGATCGAATAATCTCTATTGATTTTTGTTCACCTGCAAAACTAGCTGTCACTTGTTTTACTGATCCATCTTTTTTTCTTAAAAATTCATTTACTTTATTTAAGACTTCTAATTTTGAATCTAAAGTTTTTTGTTCAATTGGATTAACATCTTTATAAAATTTTTTATTAGATTTTGGAATTTCATGATTGTATGTGCCTTTAATTGATTTTAGAGTTGATTTAAGATTTTCTGAAGAATTTTTTAATGAATCTTTTGATATTTCATTTGAATACGAATAAGCAACAACCTCCTTTGAAATAGCCCTAAAACCAAATCCCAAATCAGAGCTGTAGTTTGAGCTTTTTATTTTGTTATCATCTAGCAAAATTGACTCTGATTTAGACTCCTCTAAATAAAGTTCGCCATCATCACAATTGTTGAGTGTTTCAGACACTAATTTATCTGCATCTTGTCTTGTTAAATCTGATTTATTAAAGAAATTACTCATACACCTTAAATAGTAGTTTGTTGATTATTTTCAACTGATCATTTTACGCATGTACAATTTCTTACTTAAAGTTAATTATAATTAAATGAAAGTATATTTTAATAATTCTTGTAAAATCTGTAGATCAGAAATTAACTTATATAAAAAAGAAAATATCAAAGATATTGACTGGATAGATATAACTAATAATTCAGATGCTGAAAAAGAAACATCAAGAAATGATAAAGAATTGTTAAGAAGACTACATGTTAAAGAAAACGGAAAAATTATTCAGGGCGCAGAGGCATTTCTTTATGTTTGGAAAAAAATTCCAAAATATAAATTTTTATATAAATTTTTCAAATTACCAATAATTTTCACAATCTTTAAATATGGGTATGAAATGATTGCCTTTTTTTTATATTTAAAAAATAAAAAGCAACTTAAAAACTAAGTTAAGAAAAATATTAAAAATTCACTGAGTAAAGACATGGATAACAAGAACATAATTAATAAAATTGAGTACATTAGAGTTATAACTCTATTTCTTTTTCTTCTCAGTCTAACGAAAGTTTTATCATCAAGATCTGAAATATCTCTTTCACCTATAACTGGATAATCATAACTCCATCGCCATGTTGATTGGCCTAATCTAGAGTCAAGACTGTTAAAATATCTTATCCATGCAAGAACATATCTAAATACTAAATATAAAATTATCATTAATGCAGATGAAAATAACATTCTGAATGATACTTAATAATTTAAGATAATTTAATTGATATTTTTGGCTCTTTTTCTTCCGATTAATTGAGTAAGTGCGTCAACCATAGTATCTGAAGCCTTAAATATTTCATTATTTTTAAATTCATGAGAAATATTTTTTTCTGGGTTAGTTTTATCTTCAATAACTATTCCTTCATCAGGCGAATTATTTTTTATATAAATTAACAAAAGCCATTCATCATCTGAAGCTTCATCCCACTTAACAAATATTTCTCCAGTTTCGAACCTTCTGTCTATACATCTGAAGATAGACATGTGCCTTGTTATGTGTCTTTTGTTTAATTGAAATACTAAGCTACTAGCACTTCTGTAAAAACTTTCGAGAGCAAACTCAATTTTTTGTCTAGCTAAAGTATATTCTTTTTCTTTTTGTAGAAGTGTTTCTCTATCTTCGTCTCCTTGAATTTTTACTCCTAAAGCCTCTACTCTTTCCCTAATTTTTTGATCTCTAATAATTCGATATTTTTCTTTTAGTTTTTCTATTCTTTGTTGTAATCCGGCATAATCCTCTCTCTTTTCTCTTAAGGAAATTTTTTCTAATTTTTCTAATTCTTTTACTTCTCTAACTCTAAATTTTTCAATTTGCTTATCTAATTTTAATTGTTGTAAAAATTGCTTTTGTTTTTCTGCTTGTTCAATTCTTAAAAGAGCTTGTTCTTTTCTTAAAAATAATTTTATTTCTTTTGTTCTTTGTTTTTCTAACCTAATTTCATCTTTTAGAGCCTGTTCTTTTAATTTGACCTTTAATTCAGCCTCTTTTTGTTTTTCTTTTGCAATTTCAATCTTTTCTGATCTCTCTTTTTCTTGTTTTTCTAATTTTAACCTTCTTGCTTCATCCTTTTTAAGCACTCTGTATTGAGAAATTGTATCTGCTATTTTGTCAAAAAATGCTTGAATATATTTTTCAAAACCTAAATTTATTTTAAACTTTATTTCAGGTTTTAAAGAATTTTGAAAATTTATTAACTTTAAAAGAAAACCTGTTTGCTTTGTTTTAATTGATTTAAATTTTTTTATTACTTTTTTTGTTTTTTTAATTTTACTTTTTTTTGGAATTTTTTTTCGTGTTACTTTTGTTTTTTTTACATTTCTTTTTTTTAATTTTTTAAAAGTTTTTTTATTTTTTCGTTTATTTTTGTTTTTAGAAATGTTTTTTTTTAACTGTTTTTTCTTTTTTTTCATTTTAAGGAAATTAATATCTATCAATAATTTATTGATAAATATAGTCTCTTGTAACTGGAGTTGATGAATAATCTTTTGTTAATTGAAATTGATATACAACTTGATCGCCCCATTTAAATGCCATCTCACAACCAGCAAGATAAAATTCCCACATTCTGAAAAATCTTTCGTCAAACATTTGAATTATTTTCTCCTTATTTTTAAGGCAATTTTCTTTCCAATGTCTTAGGGTATGCGAATAATGCATCCTCAAAACCTCAATATCTGCAACGATTAAACCTGCTTTTTCTATTGGCTTTGTAACTTCACTCAAGCTTGGAGTGTAACCACCTGGAAATATATACTTCGTAATCCATGGGTGTGGGTCCCTTGGTGGATTTACAGATCCAATAGTATGAATTAAAGATACACCATCATCTTTTAATAATTTTTCAACTTGTGAAAAAAATTTTTTATAAAATTTTCTACCAACATGTTCAAACATTCCAACACTAACTATTCTGTCAAACTTTTCATTAAGTTCTCGATAATCCATTAATTTAAAATTTAATTGATTTTCTAAATTAAGTTCCTTCGCTTTTTTTTTGCAATAATTAAATTGGTTTTCTGAGAGTGTTATTCCTGTAACTTCACAATTTGCGCTTTTAGCAATATCTATTGCTAGTGAACCCCATCCACATCCTATATCTAAAACCTTTTGATTTGGTTTTATATTTAATTTTTTAATTATATGTTGAATTTTGTTGTTTTGTGCAGTTTCTAAACTTTCGGTCTCGCTTTTAAAATAAGCACAAGAGTATTGTCTTTTAGGATCTAGAAACAAGTCATAAAGATCATCTGAGATATCGTAATGATGCGAAACATTCATTTTTGATTTTTTAATAAAATTAAAATTAGTTAAGTATCTATAAGAACCCCTCAATCTATTGATTAAATAACTAAAAAAATTTAAGTCCCCTCTTCCAAAATTCATTAATGATAAATCTAGAAAATCAGTAAGACTTCCATTTTCAATAACTATCTCACCATCCGTATAAGCTTCTCCAAAATAAAGATCTGGATGAAATAACAGCTTATAATGAAGATTTTTGTTTAAAATTTTAACTTTAATAGGATTATCACTTTTTGGATTTCCAATAATATAATTTTTAGAATTAGCATCAACTAATATAAATCCATCTTTTTTAAATACACTGTTTAGGAATCTTGCTAATTGCATTTTATGCTGCCATTAAAGATTTAATTGAAAAGCTAAGTTTTTCTAAATTGTTAATAAGTTCTTTTTCACTTTTAGCGTCTAAAACTCTTAAAGGAGGTAATAAATTTTCGTATATACTTTCCTTTTTTTTATAAAAAGTATGAAGCCCAGAGATAAGATTATACTTTTCAAACTCCCCTCTAACTTCACAAAGTTTTTCGTTAACTGTTTGGGGTGTACCATTGCTAAAATCATCATAAACTTTTCTTGCCAATACTGCTGTAGCATTGCAAGTAGCTGTAATTATACCCGAGCAACCTAGCTCGAGTCCTTTTAGCAACTTTGACTCAGAGCCAGGCATAACAGAAAAATTGTCTAACTTTAAATTTTCAAAAAGATTATAAGAACTATCTTTCACTCCAACTATTTGATTTGGAAATCGTTTTACAAGTTCTTTGACACATCCTACACTAAATTTATATCCACATAATTTTTCAAAATTATAAAGAATAATTTTACTTTCAGGAATTGCCTCAACGATTTTGCTATAAAAATCAATTACTTCATTGTCTCCATACAAATAATAAGCAGGAGGCATAATTAAGAATTTTTCAAAATTTAATGATTTGGCTACTCTCATTAGATTTATTGTATCTCCTAATGAATTAAGGCCAGTTCCAATTAAATATTTATCTTTGTATTTATTTGTAGCAAGTTTATTTAATAAATTAATTTTTTCTGAAATAGGAATAAGTTGTGCCTGCCCAGTACTTCCAAAGATTGCAGCACCATGACAACCTTGGTCAATAACCATCTCTGCATGGTCTATTGTTTTATCAATATTTAATGTCAGGTTTTCATTTAATACTGACATTGATGCAGCGTATATTCCTTTAATATTATTCATACTTAAAATTTATATAAAAATTAAATTTAGTAAAGATTAAATAATTTAACCTATGTCTCTTAAAACAATTTCTTTTGCTTCATTTACCAAAGAAGACAGTCTTGATGTTTCTGGAGAAATATCTGGATGTATTTTTTTTTGAATTTTAATGTATGCTTTATTTACTTCTTCTTTTGTTAGGTTCTTTGAAGGATTTAAATTTAAAATTCTATATGCTTCTTGAGTTGACATCGTACTTAAATTCGATGGATTTTGATTGTTAAAAGAAAATCTTCCAGAATTTCTTAAAGTTTGGATTAATCTATATAGAGAAATTAATTGAAAAATGGAAAGACCCTTTAATTTTAAAAGCGCTAAACTTGCAAGCGTGAGAGGTAGAGTTAATAAAACTTTTCCACCTATTGCAAATAATACTGCAAAAACAGCCAATATTATAAATAATAAAATTCTTAGTCCCTTGGATATTTTTTTTGATGCAACTCCAGTTAAATATCTTAGTAAAAAATATAAACCTGCTAAAATTAATACTGTATAAATTATAATATTCATATATTTCCTATAAAAATGAAAGTACCACAACTGAAAAAAAAACTAGAGATAAAATCTTGTCACAATATAGAGTGGGAAGATAATTACAGCTGGATACATCAAAAAAATATTTTAGAAGTTCTAAAAGATAAATCAAAACTAGACTCGGAAGTTAAAAAATATTTAGAAGAAGAAAACGCTTATACCGATTATCACTTAAAAGATACTAAAAATATTCAAAAAAAATTATTTGATGAAATTAAAGGTAGAATAAAATTAGATGATGAGTCTTTACCTTATAAAGATCATACATATGAGTATTGGACAAAAACTACAGCAAAAGGAAACTATTCTATAAAACTAAGAAAAAAAATTGGTTCAGAAAATATAGAAGAAATATGGAACGGAGATAAAGAAAAAGAAAAACTTAAAACAGAATATTTTGGAGTTGGAGATTTAGAGGTAAGTAACAACGATAAATATCTTGGATACTCATTAGATATTAAAGGATCTGAATATTATACAATTTATATAAGAGACATAAAAACAAATAAAATAATTTCAAAAGAAATTTCTGAAACTTCAGGAGGTATTACATTTAGTTTGGATGATAAATATATTTTCTATTCAAAACTAGATGAAAATCATAGAGCCAGAAAAATTTATAGGCATAAAATTGGAAATTTTGATACTGAAGATGAATTAATTTATGAAGAAAAAAGTGAGGCTTTTACAGTTGGTATTGGGATTAGCTCAGATGAAAAATATTATTTTATAAATACTTCTGATCACAACACTTCAGAGCAATATTATTTTAAATCAGATGAAATAAATCCATCTCCCAAGCTTATTATTAAAAGAGAGAGGGGTGTTCTCTATTCTGTAAGTTCATGGGATAATAAATTTTACAATCATACAAATAAAAATGCTGAAGACTTTAAAATAGACATTTGCGATAGTTTAGAGAAACAAGATTGGAAAACATTTGTACCAGCTAAAGATGAAGTTTTAATTAGTGGACTAACATTTCTTAAAAATTGGATTATTAGAGGAGAAACATCGGGGGCATTAGATAAATTGTTTGTTAAAAATATTTCTGCAAACCTAGAAGAGGAATTAATTTTTTCTGATGAAAAAGTTTATGTACCAGGAGTTTCATTAACTCAAAAAGATAGAGATACAGACGAAGTATATTTAGGATACTCATCTCCTAAAACACCATCTAGAGTTTATAAATATAATCTATCAAATAAATCTAAAGAACTTGTTAAAGAACAAGAAATTCCATCTGGACATAACAAAGATGATTACATAGTTGAAAGAATCGAGTTTGAATCTCATGATGGAAGAATGGTGCCGCTAACAATCACGAGACACAAAGAGACCAAAATTGATGGTTCTGCAAATCTTTTGTTGTACGGTTACGGATCTTATGGAAACTCAATGTATCCAAGTTTTTCATCTACAAGATTAAGTTTAATAAATAGAGATATTATATGGGCGACAGCTCACATTAGAGGTGGGATGGAAAAAGGTATGAGATGGTGGAAAGAAGGAAAGTTAATGAACAAAAAAAATACTTTTGAAGATTATATTTATGCTGCAAAATATTTGATCAAAAAAAATTATACCTCTAAAGGAAAAATAATTGGTATGGGTGGCTCAGCAGGAGGATTATTAATGGGAGCTGTAGTCAATCAATCTCCTGAATTATTTTTAGGTATTATCATGGCTGTTCCTTTTGTAGATTCTTTAACAACAAATCTTGATCATTCTTTACCTTTAACTGTGGGAGAGTTTGACGAATTTGGAAATGCAAAAGAAAATAAAGATCACTTTGATTATATTTTTTCATATGCACCTTATAACAATATTAAAAAAATGGATTATCCACATATTTTTATTACAACAAGTTTAAGTGATAATAGAGTTTTGTTTGATGAACCTGCAAAATTCACAGCAAAACTTAGAGACTATAAAACAGATAATAATTTGCTTCTTTTAAAAACTGAAATGAATGCTGGTCATGGTGGAAAATCAGGAAGAGATGGCGCAATAGAAGAAATTGCGATTGATTATGCATTTGCATTAAAAATTTCAAATAAAATTTAGTACATATTCAATCTTGAAAAAAAAAAATTAATTCCCATATAAATTTGGTAAGTCGCCTAATGGGGCTTGCATAAATAAACTTGCTTAAAAAAGGAGGATATTATGACAAGTAAGGATCTATCTATATTTAACTCACTCAGACCTTTTTCAATTGGTTTTGATGATATGTTCGACCAATTTGAAAATATGTTGGGAAATGGGAATTTGACAATGCAGTCAAATTATCCACCTTACAACATCCGAAAGACAGGTAAAGACAACTATGCAATTGAAGTGGCATTAGCTGGCTTTAATAAAAAAGACGTTGAGGTTGAGTTCGAGGACAATTTATTAACAGTAAGAACAAAACAAGTTAATAAATCTGAGAACAGTGATGTTGACGGAGAAATTATTCATAAAGGTATTTCTCAAAGACAATTTGCAAGATCATTCACTATAGCTGATGATGTAAAAGTTAATGGTGCTGAGCTTAAAGATGGTCTTTTAACAATATCTTGTGAAAGAATAATTCCAGAACATAAAAAAAAGAAGCTTATTGAAATTAAATAAGTTTTAAACCTTGCTTGTGGGGAGAAGTCCCCACAGGTATAAGTAAATCTTAAAAACTGATTAATTTAAACAGGTTCGTTCTGTATCATTAAAAAACCTATAATGAGCAGATTTTTTTCTAGCATCGAATTTAAAAACACCCGTTTGATACAAAACCAACGACTATGTTTTCTGAATTAATCTCAAACCTTCGTTCACAAGGTACGAGGTATTTTTTACTATTATAAACTAGCTCAAAATTTCCTTTTGCATTTTTAAAGTCTTCGTCTGGTTTTCCAAGCTCCATTTGAAGTTCGCTAGCTGATTTTCCAAGAAATTTACTTAATTTTTCATTTTCCTTTTCAACTATAGCATCTGTTTTATCTTTTACAGTTTGACACCCTGAAAAAAAAACTATGATGATTAAAAGACTTAATACTGATTTAAATTTTAACATAAATTCAAACTAACATTTTTTTGTTTAATAATTTATTAACTTTTAAGTTGTATAAATAATTTATTTCTTATTACTTTAGACTTAATTATAGTAACAATTGTGTTCTTTATTTGATAGTTCAAGCATATGAATGAAAAAGCTTTAGAAAAGATACTAAATATATTTTTAAAGGAAGTTCTGCCACTTACTGAAAAAGGTGTTGCTAAAGGTAGTAAAATATTTGGGGCAGCAATAATTAAAAAAGACGATTTATCTCTTGTAGTTGCAGAAACAAACAATGAAATAGAAAATCCATTATGGCATGGAGAGATGCACACACTTAAAAAGTTTTATGAATTAGATACAAACAAAAGACCAAATGAAAAAGACTGTATGTTTTTAAGCTCTCATGAACCCTGCAGTATGTGCTTGAGTGCAATTACTTTCTCTGGTTTCGATAATTTTTATTATCTGTTTCCATATGCAGATACAAATAATGAATTTAATATTCCTCATGATCTCAATATACTAAAAGAAGTTTTTAATATTCGTGATGGAAAATATAATAAAGAAAATTCATATTGGAAAAGTCAAAACATAAATTTACTTATTGAAAATTTACCTCCTTTAAAAAAAGAAAAAGTTTTAAATCAATTAGACGAAATAAAAACAAAATATTTAACTTTATCAAATCAATATCAGAAAAATAAGGATGGAAATTCTATACCATTAAATTAAACAATGAATACGAACCTCAAAATTTCAAATGTGACTAAAATATATCCCGGGTGTGTTGCTAACGATAATGTTTCACTAGAGTTTAATAGTGGTAAAATTTATGCTCTCCTTGGTGAAAATGGTGCTGGAAAATCTACACTTGTTAAAATTCTCTCAGGTGTTGTCATTCCTGATGAAGGAAAAATTTATTTAAATGAAAATATTCTAAAACTTAACTCACCATCAGATGCAAAAAAAAATGATATTGGAATGGTATTCCAACATTTTAACCTTTTTGAAACTTTGTCTGTATTTGAAAACTTAATAATAGACTCTGATGAAAAAAGAGAAAGTTTAAGAGAAAAAATAGATACAATTATGAAAAAATATAATTTTTCAATTGATCTTGATATTCCTGTTCTCAATTTATCAGCAGGTCAAAAACAGAAAGTTGAAATTATAAGATGCCTTATAAGGAGCCCAAAAGTATTAATTATGGATGAACCCACATCTGTATTAACAGAGCAAGAAACAAGTGAATTATTCTTATCATTAAAAAAATTTTCAGAAGAGGGAATTTTAATTATTTATATAACCCATAAACTAAAGGAAGTAATGCAGCTTTGTGATGAAGTTGCTGTAATGAGAAGAGGAAAATTGGTCTCTGTAAGCCAAATCAAGAATGAAAACTTAGAGTCTCTTGCTAATAAAATGGTAGGTCAAGATTTAAAAATAATTAAGAAAAAAAAGGAAAATAATTCCTCAGAACAATTAATTAATATAAATAATCTTAATTTTACAAGTGAAGATCCTTTTGAAACGAATTTAGTTGATATTAATTTTTCTGTAAATCGAGGAGAGTGTTTAGGAATCGCTGGCATATCAGGAAATGGCCAAAGTGAATTATTTCAAGTATTAAGTGGTGAAATCATATCTAACAAGAATTCAATAGAATTTAATAAAAATTATATTGGGGATTTAAATCCCCAAGAGAGACGAGAATATTTGATGGCTTTTTCTCCAGAAGATAGACTTGAACAAGCTGCTATTCCACAGATGGCAATTTTTGAAAATGTAGCTCTAAACAATTTTAAATCCTCAAATTTTTTTAATAATGGATTGATAAATGAAAGCAAAATTAAAGAGCATTCAAAAAAAATAATTTCAGACTTTAATGTAAACACTGACAATATAGATTTAAAAAGCCAATTTTTATCTGGAGGGAATTTACAGAAATTAATTATAGGGAGAGAATTAATAACATCTCCAGATTTATTAATTTGTTTTAATCCTACATGGGGTCTAGATGTTGGAGCCATTAATTATATCCATGAAACATTAATTAAAATAAATGAACAAAATAAATCAATAATATTAATATCAACAGATACAGATGAGTTATTAAAATTAAGTGATAAAATTTCAGTGATACATAAAGGAAAATTATCAAAAATAATGAATGCTGAAGAGGTTACCTCTGAAAAACTTGGTATACTTATGGGAGGAGGAAATTGATTAAAATTGTAAAAAGAGATCAACCTTCAAAAACGATATTTTTCTTTACACCGGTCCTAGCTATTTTTCTCACATTGGTAGCAGGAGGTCTAATATTTTATATTTTAGGTTTTAAACCATTTGAGGCTCTTAAGTTTTTTTTCATAGTTCCAATCGCAGATAAATATGGTTTAAGCGAATTACTATTAAAAGCAACACCACTTTGTTTAATAGCAATTGGTTTGTCATTTTGTTTTAAAAGTAATAATTGGAATATTGGAGCGGAAGGACAATTAACTTTTGGGGCTATAGTTTCAGGTGGTGTTGCTTTATTATTTTATGATCAAGAAGGTTTCTATATTCTACCATTAGTAATATTATCTGGTGCAATCGGTGGAATGATATATGCATCAATACCTGCAATATTGAAAACTTACTTCAATACAAATGAAATATTAGTAAGTCTTATGTTGGTATATGTTTCAAAATTAATTTTAGACTATTTAGTAGTTGGGCCTTGGAGTAATCCAGAGGGATTTAATTTTCCTGAAACTAGACAGTTCAGTGACTCTGCAAGACTTCCCTTATTATTTGAAGGACTAAGAATTCACACTGGAATATTTTTAGCATTAGCTGCAGTAGTTATTAGTTGGTTTGTTTTTTACAAAACTTACTTGGGTTTCCAAATGAAAGTTTCGGGTTTTAGTTTAAAAACTGCAAAATATGCTGGCTACAAAGGTAAAAAAATGATTATCCTCGTTTTTTTAATAAGTGGAGCTTGTGCAGGTCTCGCGGGGGTGGGAGAAATAACTGGACCTATCGGACAGCTTCATAGAGAAGTTTCTCCAGATTACGGTTTTACTGCAATAATTGTAGCGTTTTTGGGTCGTTTACATCCTGTCGGGATAATTTTTGCATCTCTAGTTGTTGCGATAACCTATCTGGGTGCTGAAACGGCGCAAATCTTTATGCAAATACCCAAATACACAGGTCAAGTTTTTCAAGGGATGATTTTATTTTTTCTTCTTGCCTCTGACTACTTACTCTATTTCAAATTTAAATTTATAGACTCAAAAAAATGATCATTGATGTAAATTTTGTTGGATTAATAATTGCATCAATAATGGCATCTGCAGTTCCTTTAATTTTGGCTTCTTGTGGTGAACTAATTACAGAGAGATCTGGGGTACTAAACCTTGGTGTCGAAGGAATGATGATCATTGGAGCTATTTCGGGCTTTGCACTAATGACAGTTACTGGAAGTTTAATTATAGCAGTTTTTGGTGCAATGTTAGCTGGAGTTTTAATTTCAACAATTTTTGCATTTCTTACCCAAACATTAATTACAAATCATGTGGCAACTGGTTTAGCCCTCACTATTTTTGGAATAGGAATCTCTGCAATGATTGGAAAAAACTTTGTGGGTATTCCTGGAAAAGAATTTCCTGTTTTGTTTGAAGGTTTAAAAGATACAATACCACTTTTAAGTCCAATATTATTTGGTCATTCAATAGTTTTTTATTTTGCTTTTGCCCTACCCTTCATAACTAGCTACTTTTTAAAAAAAACAAAAATTGGATTAATTGTTAGAGCTGTAGGAGACTCGCCTGAGTCTGCTTCTAATCAAGGAATAAATGTAAGGTTTGTGCGTTACGCTTGTATACTTTATGGAGGCGCAATGTGTGGACTTGCAGGTGCGTATTTATCAATGATTTATACTCCACAGTGGATTGAAAATATGACTGGTGGTAGGGGTTGGATTGCATTAGCGCTAGTAGTTTTCTCAACATGGAATCCAATTAAAATTTTAATAGGCGCGATGATTTTTGGTGGATTGACCATTATTCAATTTCATATGCAAGCAATCGGAGTAAGAATTCCTGTTCAATTTTTAACAGCTCTACCCTACATAGTTACAATAATAGTCTTAGTTGTAATTTCTCGTGATAGTAGAAAAATAAGACTTAGTACTCCTAGTTCCTTGGGGAAATCTTTTCATAAAGACAATTAATTTAAAAATAATCATTTTTTTTTAGATAATATAATTTAAGTTTAAATAATAAAAAATTAAAAGGGGAAATAAATTTATGCATAAATTTTTAATTCGTTCTTTCGTCTCTTCTTTAGTTTTGCTATTTACATTAACTGTTGCTGCTGTTGCAAAAGATGTTAAAGCAGCATTTGTTTATATTGGTCCAACTGGGGACCATGGATGGACTTATCAGCATGATGTAGGTAGAAAAGCTGTTGAAGCTGCCGGATTTAAAACAACATATGTAGAAGGTGTACCAGAAAGTGCTGATGCTGAAAGGGTTCTTAGACAATTAGCTAATTCTGGCCACGACATCATCTTTACAACTAGCTTTGGATACATGAATCCTACTAACAAAGTTGCAAAAGAGTTTCCAAATGTAAAATTTGAACATGCAACTGGATATAAAAGAGAACACCCAAATGTTGCAACTTACGCAGCTAGGTTTTACGAAGGTAGAACTATTTTGGGAACAATTGCTGGAACTATGACTAAATCTAATGTGATTGGATATGTTGCATCTTTTCCAATACCTGAAGTAATAAGAGGTATCAATTCATTTACTTTAGCAGCTCAAAAAGTTAACCCAAATATTAAAACCAAAATTGTTTGGGCTTTCACTTGGTACGATCCAGGTAAAGAGGCAGAAGCAGCAAAAGCTTTAATTGATCAAGGTGCTGATGTAATTGCTCAACATACAGATAGTACAGCTATTGTTCAAATGGCTGAAAAAGCAGGAGTATATGCTTTTGGACAAGCCAGTGATATGGATAAGTTTGCTCCAAAGGCTGTATTAACTTCAGTTGAGAATAACTGGGGACCATATTATGTCGATAGAGTTAAAGCTGTTGCAAATGGTACATGGAGTCAAAAAGATACATGGCACGGTATAGGTGACGGTATGGTAGTAATCTCAGGTTTAGATTCTCAAATGCCTAGTGACCTACAAGCAAAAGTTAAAAAACTTCAAGCAGATTTAGCATCTGGTAAAGTTCATTCTTTCACTGGACCAATTTATGACCAAAAAGGGAATTTAATGGTAGCAGAAGGGAAAACTGCAGATGATGGTATGCTAGCAGGTATGATGACTTATGTTAAAGGTGTTGAAGGAGATATACCAAAGTAAGCTCTTAAACTTATAAAAATTTAAAAGGCCGGTTTTTTTAACTGGCCTTTTTTATATTTGATGTTTTTTTTTAATTTCTTCAATTCTTAATTCTTCATAAATTTCGAAGGGCTGCACAATCCAAGGATTACCAGAAAGTTTTTTCGCACAAAAATCTGGCTCAAATGTTGATTTCTTTTTTTTAAACAACGTAGCAGTTTTAATATCTTCTATTTTATCTTTTATCGGTTCATATTTTTTTAACCAATCTATACTTTTATTGAAAGTTATTCCTGTATCAGATAAATCATCACATAAAAGTATTTTACCACCCATATTAGGTGCTATAGAACTCATTTCCCTTGAAAAAACGATATCACCTTGCTCATCTTCCACTCCTTTACCACTGTAAGACTCAACTGCAAGATATGCACATTTTAATTTAAATATTCTGCTCAATACATCTATCATCGGTGCTGCCCCACGCATGATGCCAATCAGTATTGTTGGTTTATATCCACTTTCATCAATTTGGATTGCTAACTTCTCAACAGTCTTGTTGTACTCATCCCAGCTGACTATCATTTTTTCAGTCATAATCTTTTAATATCTATTTATTTAAATAATAAAACTAAAACTGCAAGAACGATAAGTGCAATTATTGAAGATATTAGAATATACAACCTATGAATGTTTCTTCCTCTTAAGTTAAAATAATGTCGTGCTACTCCAGTAATGACTGCTAATGCACATAATATTAACCAATTATATTGATGATAAACTAAGAAACTTGAGTGTCCAGAAAGCATTATAAACAATACTAAAAAAGTGGAATAATTATTATGAATTGATCTCTGTTTAGCTGCTAGAGATAAACTCATATCAAATTTTTCACCTCTTTCACTACTACTGATTATGTTCATTTGATTGGGTATAATTACTGTAAAAACATTACCAAACATATTGGTTCCTATAATTAGTCCAACACTTAAAATTGCAAATTTTGGTCCAAACAATTTTGTTAAACCAAAGGAAACGGCTGCTAATAAAATAATTGCTGTAGATATAAATAGAACATTATTTTCAATCAATTTAGATTTACACAATAGATCATATATGAACCAAAAAATAATTAATGATAAAAGCGAAATAATAATAGCATAACTAGGTGGCATTAACAGGACACGTTTATCAACCATTAATACACCAGCGTTATAATAATAAATTACGACTAATAGCAACATTCCTGTTACAAAAGTTAGGTAACTTTGCCATTTGAAAATTACTAATCTATTTAAATATTCCTGTGGAGGTGAGGTTTTTAACCTTGAAAGTTTATAAAAAAAACCAGAATGCATCAGATATCCCTCTCCATCTACATCATCACTAGTTATATTTTTATTTAAATTATTATCTAAGTAATTAAATAAAAAACTGTTACCTACCCATAATATTGCAAACACTACATGGCCCCATCTTAAAATAACCTCTAACCATTTAATTGTATACGGTAAGAATTCCATCAGTATTTTATTTTATCTACTTTTTTATCCCAGATTTCAAACGCTTTTAAAGCTTCTTCTCTAAGCATTTGCACCATTTTAATTTTTCTATCGTCAATTTTTTTTGGGATTTCTGTATAAATAAAAGAGTCGTCAAAATCTATATTTTTTGCATCATCTCTAGTATTTGCATAATATATTTTATCTAATCTTGACCAATAAATTGCTGAAAGACACATAGGGCAAGGTTCACAAGATGTATAAATCTCACATCCAGAAAGATCAAAAGTATTTAAATTTTTACAGGCTTCTCGAATTGCTACTATTTCTCCGTGAGCAGTTGGATCATTTGTGGAAGTAACTTTGTTAGAGCCCTCTGCAATAATCTTATGATCCTTAACTATAACACTTCCGAAGGGACCACCTGTAGTGTTCGCACTTTTTATTGAAAGTTCAATGGCTTTTGCCATAAATTTTTTTTTATCTTCCATTTTTAATTTTTTTAATACTCATTAAAATTCTTTCAGGTGTTGCTGGCGCATTAAGTTCTGGTGCAAGCTGATAATTTCCAACTGAAGCAACTGCATCTTTAATTGCATAAAAAACGCTCATAGCTAACATTAGAGGAGGTTCGCCTGTTGTCTTTGCTTTATTAACAACTTTTTCTTTATTTATTCCATCTTTAAAAATTTCTACATTAAATTTTTTTGGAATATCACTTACAGCAGGAATTTTATAAGTTGATGGAGAGAAAGTTGTGATCTGACCATTTGATTTCCAATTTAGTTCTTCAATAGTTAACCAACCTTGTCCTTGAACAAAACCCCCTTCGATCTGACCTAATTCAAGTGCAGGATTTATTGGTTTCCCTGCATCATGCAAAATATCAACTCTTTCTAGGATATTTTCACCTGTCAGTGTATCTATAGTTACTTCTGAAACAGCTGCACCATAACAAAAATAATAAAATGGTCTTCCTCTAAATTTTTTTTTATCAAAGTTTATTTTTGGCGTTGAATAAAAACCTGAAGATGAAAGAGAAATTCTATTTAAATATGCTTCTTGAATAATACTTTTAAATTCAAATTGTCTGTTTCCAAATATTATGTATTGATCCTTATATATTGCTTCTTGATTGTAGATCTTATATTTTTTTTTAATAAATTTTTCTAAATTTAATTTAATTTTTGCTACTGCATTTAATGCTGCAGCACCATTAAGATCTGTGGTTGAAGATGCAGCGCTAGCTGAAGTATTTGGAACCTTAGCTGTATTTGTTGATGAAATATGTACTAAATTATATGGTAATCCCAAAGAATTGGCCACTAGTTGAGCTATTTTTGTATGAGTCCCTTGACCCATTTCTATACCACCATGGTTCAAGTACACACTTCCATCTGTATAAATATGCACTAAAGCACCAGCTTGATTTAAATGAATTGTTGTAAATGAAATCCCAAATTTTACTGGTGTAATAGCTATACCCTTCTTTTTAAATTTATTTTTTTCATTGAATTTTTTTATCTCTGAATATCTTTTCTTATAATTAGATTTATTTTCTAAATTTTTAAATATTTCATTAATCACATTGTCTTCAATAGTCATTCCATAGTGAGTTATATTTTTTTTATCTTTTTGATAAAAATTTTTCTTTCGAACTTGAATAGGATCTATTTTTAAATACCTTGAAATATTATCAATAACATTTTCTATAGCCATCATTCCTTGATTTCCACCAAAGCCTCTAAATGCAGTTGAAGTTGGAATATTTGTCTTGCATAAATTATTTGTTACCTCGATATCTGATATGTAATACGCATTGTCTATATGAAGAAGAGCTCTTTCATTTATTGCTGCTGATAAATCAGGCGACATTCCACAATTTGATGATAAGTTAATTTTTAATCCTTCAATAATTCCTTCATCATTAAATCCAACTTCGTATTCAGATAAAAATTCATGCCTTTTACCAGTCAAAATTATATCATCATCTCTATCTAGTCTTAATTTCACAGGCTGACCTGTTTTTTTTGCCAACAACGCACAAATACATGCAGTCATAAAATTTGTCTCTTTCCCTCCAAATCCACCTCCAATTCTTCTTACTTCAACATTTATAGAATTACTTTTTTGATTAAACATTTTTGCAATTAATTGTTGTGTCTCAGAAGGATGTTGTGTTGAACTGTAAACTAAAAAATTATCATCTTCTTTAGGTATAACAAACGCTGCCTGACCCTCTAAATAAAAGTGTTCTTGACTTCCGGTTGTAAAGTTTCCTTTCAAATTATATTTCGAATTTTTAATTTTCTTAGAAGGGTTACCTTTTTTAATTTTTCTAGGCTTAAATAAAAACTGTTTTTTATTTAAAGCATCTTTTATTGTGATAACTGGTTTTAAATCTTTATAAGTGATTTTTGCCTTTAATACTGCTTTTCTTGCAAGTTCAATAGTTGTGGCAGCTACAGCGAACAAAGGTTGACCAAAAAACTCAACTTTTTTATCTGGAAATATTGGATCACCATCAAAAACAGGGCCTACATCGTTCCTTCCTGAGATATCACTTTGAGTGACTACTGATATCACCCCTTCACTTTTTTTTACATCGCTTAAGTCTATTTTTTTGATTATTGCATGAGCTTTTTTACTTAAACCAATAGCACCATAAATTGTATTTTTTGGTTCATTAATGTCGTCAGTGTATTCAGCGTATCCACTTACATGCTTATAAGCACTATCATGTGGTCTTACATCATTAATATAGTTCTCTTTGCTCATTTAATTAACTCTTGTTAGCTTATTAGAATCTATTTCTACGAAACATTTCATCAATAAATTTTTTGCTATCTCTAGTCTATATTCTTTACTTGCTCTCATATCCCCTATAGGACTTAGGTCTTTATCAAGATAATTTTTGGCTTTATTAAAAGTACTTAAATTAAGAGGTTTATTCTTAAGAATTTTCTCACAGGCTTTAGCTCTTTTTGGTACAGCTGCCATACCTCCAAAAGCAATAAAAACCTCTTTAATTTTATTTTTATCAATTTCAAAATTAAAAGATCCACAAACAGATGAAATATCATCATCAAATCTTTTTGATATTTTAAATGCTTTAAAAATATTTTTCTTAAATAATGGTATTTTTATTGAGTGGATAAATTCATTCTTTTTTAATTTAGTTTTTCTATAATCAAGGAAAAAATTGTTTATAGGAATAACTTTTCTTTGATTGAAGCTTTCAATTAAAATTTCTGCATTTAAAGATAACAAAATTGGTAATGTATCACCTATCGGAGATGCTGTTGCAATGTTACCACCTATAGTTCCTACATTTCGAATTTGAACAGAACCATATCTTTTAAGAACTAAATAAAAATCTGGATAATGTTTTTTAATTTCTTTTTCAAATTTTATTAAAGGTGTAGAGGCGCCAACCTCAAGGTAATTTTTATTTACTTTTATAAAGTCTAATTCTTTTATTTCTTTTAAATCAATTATAAAAGGAATTTCTTTTCTTTCTTTTGTAACTTTTAAAGATAAGTCTGTTCCACCTGCAAGAAAACTAAAATTAGAGTATTTTTTAATTATATTTTTTAAATCCTTAATATTCTTTGGTGAAAAATAAATTTTATCATCTTTTTTAATATAAATATTTTTTGGTTTAATTTTTTTTAATAATTGAATAACTTTATTATTATTTTCACTAAATTGATCATTCCTGTTTTTCTTGTCTAAACTTTTTGCAGCATCTATTATAGGTCTATATCCAGTGCAACGACATAAATTACCTGATATAGAATCTGTTATTAATTCATTATTAAGATTTTTGTTATTTTTAAACAGTGAAAATAAAGCCATAACAAATCCTGGTGTACAGAAACCGCATTGGGAACCATGAAATTTTACCATCGCATCTTGTACAGGGTGAAGTTTGCCATCTTTGGAAACCAAATCTTCTACAATTAAAAGTTGTTTACCATTTAATGATGGAACAAATGAAATACAGGAATTAATTGCTTTATATATGATCTTATTATCGACTAATTCACCTAAAACAATTGTACACGCGCCACAACCACCCTCTGAACATCCTTCTTTGGTTCCAGTCTTTTTTAATTCGGTTCTAATATAATTAAGTATGGTTTGATTTGGATCAGGATTATTGATTACTATAAGTTTATCATTTAATAAAAATTTAACAGAGCTCGATATCACTTAACTACCTCTATAAGTAGAATAACTCCAAGGTGAAACAAGTAAAGGAACATGATAATGCTGTGAGGGATCTGAAATACCAAATCTGATAATAACATCATCCAGGAATGGAACATCGCTAGCTGCAGATATATTTTTAAAATAATCACCAATATGAAAAACTAATTCATATTTACCCTTAATAAAAATATCTCCCTCAGCTAATGGTGAATTAGCTCTACCATCGTCATTGAGTTTTGTTGACGTTAATTTTTTTCGTTCTGAATTATTAATATAAAACAACTCAACTAGGATACCTTTGCCAGGTTTACCAGAATACACATCCAAAACATGAGTTGTGAGCTTTGTCATAAAATTATAATATCATTTAGTTTTAAACTTAAATTATTTTAAAGTTATATGAGAACAATAGATAACATTAACGATCTTAACAAGTCTGATTTTTTGTCTTTATTTGGTAATGTTTTTGAAAAAACTGAGTCAGTTGCAGTGGAAGCATTTGAGTCAAAACCATTTAAAAACTTCGAAGATATTATGTTTAAAATGCTTGATATTTATGAAAATTACGAAAAGAATAAAATTTTAGAGATTTTAAATGCTCATCCTGAGCTTGCTGTAGCAAAAAAAATGACCTCCGAATCTATATCAGAACAAGCTTCTGCAAAATTAAATCAATGTTCTAATGATGAATATGAAGAATTTAAAAAATTAAATTCAGAATATAAAAAAAAGTTTAATTTTCCTTTTATAATTGCCGTAAAAGGTAAAGATAAAAATGAAATTTTGAATAATTTTAGACAAAGAATACAAAGTGATGTAGAAAGTGAATTCCTTGAAGCAAAAAAACAAGTAAAAAAAATCGCAACCTTTCGTTTGAATGAAATAAATAAAAAATGAAAAAATTTATAAGTGCAAAAATGATTAACTTAGCGGATCCAAGAATTGGATCTAAAGTTATATTTAAGACTGACGATTTTTTTGCAGCTGCTCATAGAATATTAAACATCAAAACTCCAGTTTTTAAAGACGGACTATTTGACAAACATGGTAAATGGATGGATGGATGGGAAACAAGGAGAAGAAGATCAAAAGGTTTTGATTATTTAATTTTAAAACTTGGTAAACCTGGTAAAATATTTGATATAGACATTGACACGACACACTTCAATGGAAACCAACCCACACATGCTTCTTTAGAGGGTTGCTTAAGTAAAACAAAGCCTAATAATAAGACAAAATGGATTTCCTTACTGAGCAAAAAAAAACTTGGGCCAAGCCGAAACCATAGCTTCAAATCAAACAACAAATCTGTTTTTAATTATATAAGACTAAACATTTTTCCAGATGGTGGAGTTGCAAGACTAAGGCTTTATGGAAAAATTGAAATGGAGAAAAACTTTTTAAATAACAAAACTATTAACCTTACATCTGTTTTAAATGGCGCTTCAATTATTGGTTGTAATAATGAACATTTCGGCAGAGCTGAAAATATCATAGCACCTGGTGAAGGAAAAAATATGGGAGATGGTTGGGAAACAAGAAGAAGTAGAGGAAAAAACTTTGATTGGCTTATAATAAAATTTGGAAAACCAGGATTAATAAAAAAGCTAGAGATAGATACCCATCATTTTAAAGGAAACTATCCCGATAGTTGTTCAATTCAAACTGCAAGCATTTCAAAAGATCTTTCCAATAAATCAATTGTCAACAATTCAAAAAATTGGAAGTTTATTTTAAATAAGTCAAAACTGTCTGCTCACAAGAAACATATTTTTAAAAAATTTTTAATTAAGAGAAGTAAAGAAAATTATCTTAGAATTAATATCTATCCAGACGGTGGAATTTCAAGAATAAGGGCATTCGGAAATTTTGTGAAATGAAAATAATAAAAGCAAAAAAAATTACTAAAAAAAATTTTTCTAAATTTGGTCAATTAATAAATACGTCAAAAAAAAATCCTATAAATATTAATGATGGGTATGCAAAAAGATTTGATAATTTGATAAACCTAGATGCATCTAAAAACAAAGGGAAAGCAATTCTTAGTATTTTTAAAGCAAAAAAAAGAAAGTTTCCTATGAAAATTGATATGATGGAAAAACATCCTTTAGGAAGCCAAGCCTTTATACCAATGGAAGATACAAAATTTTTAGTATTTGTAGCACCAAAAGGAGATAAACCAGATGTAAATAAAATCCAATCCTTTTTAGTACCAAAACAAACTGGGGTTAATTACAATGCTGGTATTTGGCACTTTCCGTTGATTTCTATGAAAGATATGAATTTTCTAATTGTTGATAGAAAAGGAAAAGGAAACAATCTTGTTATTTATAAATTTAAAAAAGATAAAATTATTTTAAAGAAATGAAAAAAAAATATCCAAGAGATTTAGTGGGATATGGTTCCAAACAAGTTAAGGTAAGGTGGCCTGGTAATGCAAAGTTAGCTTTACAATTTGTACTAAATTATGAAGAAGGAGCAGAGAATTGTACTCTCCACGGTGACAAAACTTCAGAAGTATTTTTATCAGAAATTATAGGAGCAAAAGCAATTAAAGGTCGACACTTAAATATGGAGTCAATTTATGAATATGGATCAAGAAGAGGATTTTGGAGAATTCACGACCTCTTTAACAAAAAAAAAATTCCACTTACTATTTTTGGAGTTGGTATGGCATTGGAGAGAAATAAAGAAGTTTGTTCTGCTATAAAAAAAGCAAAGTATGAAGTTGCTTGTCATGGGTGGAGATGGATTGATTATCAAAATGTATCAAAGAAAAAAGAAAAGAATGATATGAAACTTGCAGTCAAATCTATAAAAAAGATTTTTGGCTATCAACCTGCTGGTTGGTACACTGGTAGGTGTAGCACAAATACTTTAGATTTAGTAATCGAAAATGGTGATTTTTTATACTGTAGCGACACATATAGTGATGATCTTCCTTATTGGATAAAACAAGGTAGTAAAAAACAACTCATGGTTCCTTATACACTCGATAACAATGATATGAGATTTGCAACTAATCAAGGATTTAATTCGGGTGAACAATTTTATAATTATTTAAAAGATAGTTTCGATGCCCTTTATGAGGAAGGAAAAACTTCACCAAAGATGATGTCGGTTGGCTTACATTGTAGATTAATTGGAAGACCTGGTAGAATACAGTCTCTTAAAAAATTTTTAAATTACATTACAAAATTTAAAGATATTTGGATCTGCAAAAGAGTAGACATAGCTAAACATTGGATAAAAAATTATAGTTAAAATTTTTATTATCGTTCCGCAGCTATAGAAGTATAATGAGCAACTGCTTCTATTTCATCATCAGTTAGTATACCCTCCATCGCAGGCATTACTCCTATACCGTTTCTAACTGCCATTATAATTCTTTGAATATCAGGTCTGATTTCATTTAAATTTGGACCAACCATTGAGTTTGATCCAGCATCCGAGAGCATATGGCACGCTGCACAATTTCCAGCTCCTAGAAAAACTTCTTTTCCCTTACTAAATAATTCATCAGCATTAGCTTGTATAATTGATACAAATATTAAAAAAAACAAGTTGCAACAGAAATTTAAAAATAATTTTTTCACTTAAATTTGGTATCATAATTAAAAAAATTTAAAAAGGAGAATTATGAAAGCTTATTGGGTTGCAAATTACACTGAAATAAAGGATGACGAAAGACTTAAAAAATATGCTGTTAAAGCAAAAGAAGCGGTTGAAAAATATTCTGGAAGAATATTGGCAAGAAGTGCAAATAATATAACTTTAGATGGTAGGGAAATGGTCAGAGTGGCTCTTGCAGAATTTCCAGATATAGAAGCTGCAAAAAATTGTTACAATTCTGAAGAGTATGTTGAGGCTAGGAAACATCTAGAAAACAATGCTACAAGAGAACATATAATTTTTGAGGGAATGTGAGATAATAAAGATTTAATATTGAATAGGTTCGGGATCTATACTTCTCCATAAATACCAAGTGGCGACAGAACAGTAAGGTGAAAACTTTTTGTTTAGATATGTTATATAACTTTCTGGTGGTAAGTATTTTTTATTAAAATTTTTTGAAATAGCTCTTAACAAGCCAATATCCTGAATTGGCCAAATATTAGGACGATTATATGTAAACAATAAGATCATTTCTGCTGACCATCTTCCAATTTGTCTTAACTGAGAGAGATAAATAATCGCTTCTTCATCAGACAATTTTGAAATAATTTTTGGATTAAATTCTTTGTTCAGTACTTTTTTAGCTAAACTTTTAATTCCTTTTACTTTCTGCCTGCTTAAGCCACAACTTTTTAGCTGAGATGAAGATAACTTATTAACTGTTTTTGCATTAATTTTATTTTTACATTTTTTCTTAAATTTTAAAAAAACTGAATTTGCAGCTGCAACACTAATTTGTTGTCCAATTATACTTTTACAAAGTGAAAAAAAAACATCTCTTCTTGAGGTAAGCACTGTTTCTGAAGGAGATTTGTATTTTTTAATTAATGATGACATTACCTTATCTTTTTTAGATAAATATTTTTTTGCTTTGATCCAATATGATGGGGCTTTACTCATGTCTAGATACCGATAAACGTTTTTTTAATACCAGCTCACGTCTAAAAATAATAAATGAGGATAAAATTACTAATCCAGCACCCAACAATGTTTTAAATGTTGGTACTTCATCCCAAATAAAATAACCAAAAATTATTGCAAATACTAGTGCTAGATATTTCAGAGGTGTTACTAAACTTACTTCTGATAATTTATAAGATTGGGATAACCATAAATTTGCAAGACCACCCAATATACCAATCAAAGATAACAAAAATAAATCAATTAAACTTGGAAGAATCCAGTTTTGATAAAAAGATAAAAAACTTAAAAGCATTATAGAAAATGAAAAAAAGAAACTAATTAACCATACTGGTTCTGTTGAAGACAATTTTCTTATAGCTATTGCAACATATGATAATCCTAAACAAAATATTATTGGATAAATATAATATAAGTTAAGTGAGCTGAACCCAGGTTCCGATATAATAATTATACCAACGAAACCAACTAAAACCGCTAACCACCTATATAAACCAACTTTTTCATTTAACAAAAAAATTGAAAATATAGTTGTGAATATTGGTGCTGCAAAAGTTATACTAACAACTGTTGCCAAAGGTAAATTTCTTAAAGCGATAAATATAGATACTAACGCAATCAATCCTGCTAAACATCTTTTAAAATGAAGAAATGGTCTAGTTGTTTTATAAAAATCTAAATATCTATCTTTAGGAATAAGAAATAAAATAGGAATTATTCCACAAAATCCTCTAAAAAACAAAACTTGTCCAACGGGATAATCCTCAGACCATTTAACAATCACATCCATAAGCGAAAATGCACATACTGATATGAACATGTAAAAAAAGCCTAATTGATTTTTTGATAGCATATGATTAACTTTAAATTAATTAAGTTAATTATCAATGGAAATAGCAATTTTAGGATTAGGATGTTTTTGGGGACCAGAAATTAAGTTTAGTAAACTTGATGGAATTATAAAAACAGAAGTAGGTTATTGTGGAGGTCATAATGCTGAAACCAATTACAAAGAAGTATGCACAGGCACAACAAATCATGCAGAAGTAGTAAAATTAGATTTTGATCCTAAAGTAATATCTTACGAGAAAATTCTTGAATATTTTTTTGAAATTCATGATCCAACAACTCTAAATTCTCAAGGACCAGATTTTGGAACCCAATATAGAAGTGAAATATTTTATTTAAATGATCAGCAAAAAATTACTGCTGAAAAAATAATAGAAAAAGAAAACATCAAATTATCAGGAAAAGTAGTAACAAAAACTTCTTTAGTTAAAAATTATTGCCCAGCTGAAGAGTATCATCAAAGATATTTAGAAAAAAGATAAAATGTCTTTAGTTGATACAAGTTGGTTAGAAAATAATATTGATAAAGTAAAAATTATTGATTGCTCATGGCATATGCCTCAAACTAAAAGAAACGGTTTTGAGGAATATACAGAGGAACATATTCCAAATGCTATTTTTTTTGATTTAGATAAAAATTCCAAATTAGATACTGATTTACCACATATGCTTACCGATACTAAATCTTGGGAAAAAATAATGAGCAATATGGGTATAGAAAATAATGATCGAATAGTAGTTTACGATAACTCTGATGTTATTAGTTCTTGTAGATGTTGGTACAATTTAATTTATTATGGACATGACGCTAAGCTAGTTCATGTTCTAGATGGTGGATTAAAAAAATGGAAAAAAGAAAATAAATCTACAGATAACAAAAAAGTGATCACTCAAACATCAAAGTATAAATGTAAAGAACATAAAGAACTTGTTAAAAATAAAAAACAAATAGATGAAAATATTGATACAGGTAAATTTAATGTTGTTGATGCAAGAAGTAGAGAAAGATTTGAAGGCAAAGTTGCTGAACCAAGAAAAGGTCTTAGAAGTGGTTCAATAAAAAATTCTTTTTGCCTACCCTTTTCTGAATTAGTAAACGAAGACCATACTTTCATTAGTGAAGATAAAATAATGGAAAAATTTAAGTCCTTTAAATTTGACCATGATAAAAATCTAGTATTTTCATGTGGTTCTGGAGTGACCGCAAGTGTATTGGCACTAGCTTATTCTTTAATAAATGCTAAATATATGCCAACCATTTACGATGGCTCTTGGGCTGAATATGGAAAAATTAACTTATGAAAACATCTACCAAAATAACAAGTATAGTAATTATATTTTTTCTAATAATTGCAACAGTGATTATTGGAAGAACAATGATCGGAAATCATTTCAAAAAAAAATTCAGTAAAAGACCGCCTCCTGGAATAATAGTAACTTCTACTCAAGAGAGAGTTTTTGAAAATATTGTGAGTACCTATGGCACTGCAGCTCCAATTCAAACACAATCATTTAAAATTGAAAAATATGAAATATTAAAACCCATAAATTATAATCAAAAAGTTAAAAAAGGTGATGTAATTGCTGAACTTAAAAATCGAAAAGTTATTGCACAATTTGATGGAGTTATTGGAAAAAGAGAATTTTCAGAAGATATAGAGGTTTCAAAATCTTCAATATTAATAAATCTTGAAGATACCAGCTCAATATATTGTGATGTAGATATACCTGAAATTTTTGTACCATTTATTAAAGTTGGTCTACCAGTTGATATCAAATTTTCTGGTTATAAAAATAAAATTTATAAAGGCCAAGTTGATTCTTTTGCTAGCAGGATAAGTGAAGATACAAGAGCTTTAGCAACAAGAATTAAGATGGACAATGCATCAGGAGAAATATTACCTGGCTCATTTTTAGAAATATCAATTAAATATGATGTAAGAAATGGCTTAAGTGCTCCTGACACTAGTACAATTGTCGAGGGTGAAAATGTTTTTATTTATAAAGTAGATGAAAAAAATAAAGTAATGAAAACAAAGGTAACCATTGGTGATAGATATTTAGGCTTTGTAGAAATATTAGATGGATTAAATAATGGAGATAAAATTGTTGCAGAAGGAACAAAAAAAGTAAGACCAAATTTAACAATCAGACCTATTGAGAAAGGTGCTAAAAAAAATCAAGGAAATTCTAGCTGGGGTAAAGATAAATCAAAAAAAGCTGAAGAAAAAAAAGGTAAATTTGATTGGTTAAAAAATATTTTTAAAAAATCAGACAAAGAAAAAAAATAATTAAATGTATATAACTGAAGTTAGCATTAAACGACCTGTTGTTGCTTGGGTCATGTCTTTAATATTAATTATTTTTGGTATTTTTGTCTTTTTAGAATTGCCAGTAAGAGAACTTCCTAATGGTATACAGCCTCCGGTGGTTCAGGTTCAAACCGATTATAAATCTGCTTCAGCCGAAATTGTTGATGAAGAAATAACTCAAAAATTAGAGGATGTAATTGGTGGAGCTGAGGGTATCAAAAATATTGACTCAAGTTCTCTTAATGGAAGAAGTAGAATTAATATTCAATTCAACACAGACATTGATTTAGATGATGCTGCTAACGATATTAGAGAAAGGGTTGCAAGAGTTGTTGACAATTTACCAAGTGAGTCAAACCCTCCTCAAATTTTAAAACAAGCAGCAGGTTTTACAACTACAATGTGGGTAGCATTATCATCCCCAACCTGGAATGATCTAGATCTTGGTGATTATGCCGAAAGATATCTAGTAGATGCATTTTCAAGTGTGCCAAACGTAGGTCGAATTTTAGTTGGTGGATTAAGAGAGCTTAGTGTTAGAGTTTGGATAGATCCAATAAAATTAGCTGCAAATGACCTTACAATTCAGGAAGTTGAAAGAGCTCTTAGGAATGAGAATATCAATCTTCCAGCTGGAACCTTAGAAGCTAATAACAAAGACTTAACTTTAAACATTGATAAATCCTATTCTAATATTGATACTATAAAACAATTACCACTTAAGAAAAATAAAGAAAAAGTTATCATTTTATCAGATGTAGCTAATATAGAGTTTGGACCTGTTTCAGAAAAAACTTTATTTAAAGCACAAAGAAAAAATGCAGTAAATTTAAAAACTGTAGGAATTGGAATTTATGCAAAAAGTGGCGCATCAACGGTAGAGCTTTCTAAACAAATAAAAACTAAAATTAAAGAACTAAACAAATCCTTGCCTGATGGATTAAAGTTAGAAATAGCATTTAACAGAGCAACCTACATTGGTGCTGCAATTGAAGAAGTATATAAAAGTTTAATAATTGCATTTGTGCTAGTTGTTTTAATAATTTATCTTTTTTTAGGTAACCTAAAAGCTGTAATAGTTCCTGCAGTTGCTTTACCAGTTAGTCTTATTGGATCATTTCTCGGGTTATATATATTTGATCTATCAATTAATATTTTTGTATTACTAAGTTTTATTCTGGCAATTGGTATAATCACTGATGACTCAGTGATCATGACTGATGCTATCTATACAAGAATTGAAAATGGTGAAACCCCTTTGGTGGCTGCTTATAAAGGTTCTAAACAAATTACATTTGCAATTATTGCAACGACTTTAATTCTTATAGCAGTATTTTTGCCTTTAATTTTTATTAAAGGAATATCAGGAACTTTGTTTAAAGAAACAGCAATAGCCTTATCCTTTTCAATTGTTGTATCTTCTTTTGTGGCATTAACATTGTCTCCAATGCTAGGAAGTAAATTTTTAAACAAAAAAGAAAAAGTCAATTTCTTTGTACAAAAATTCAACAATGGATTTAAATCTTTTACAGGATTTTATGTAAATTCACTAAAATATTGGGTCAATAAACAAAAAACTATTTCAATATTTATAATTTTAATTATTGCTGCCTCAGCTTATTTATTTAGTTTTTCTAAAAAAGAATTAATACCAATTGAAGATAGAGGTGCTTATTTAATTATTGGGTCAACTGATGAAGGAAGTTCATTTGAATATACCCAAGAAAAAGCACAGATAATTGAAGGAAGAATATTAAGATTATTGCAGGCAGAAGACAGTCCATATGCAAGACTAATAATGAGAGTTCCTGGTTTTGGAAGATCTGCAACGTCTTATAACAGTTTTATAATTATTGCATTACTTGATGAGTGGAAAAATAGAGAAAAAGGTAGTCAACAAATCCTAAGAGAAGCTATCGGACAAGTGGTTTCTGTACCTGAAACTTTTGCTTTTCCAATTTCTCCACAATCAATAAGAGTATCTAGTTATAATAAGCCTGTTCAAATGGTCATATATGGATCTAGCTACGAAGAATTAGAAGAAATTCAAAATAGCGTCTTAAGAGAATTAAGAAAAAATAGAAATATGTCTAGAATTGAGAGTGATTATACAAAAAATAAACCTGAGGTTAAATTAATCACTAATAAAAATAGAGCAAATGATTTGGGAGTATCTACAGAAAATATAGGTAGAACTTTAGAAACTCTTTATGGAGGAAAAAGAGTAACAACTTTTAGTAAAGAGGGAAGAGAATACCCAATTATTTTACAGCAATATTTAGCAGACAGAAGAGATAAAGATGGGTTGTCAAAAATTTTTGTTAGATCTGAAACAACTGGTAAACTTGTATCTGTTGCAAGTTTAGTTGAATTTAAAGAAAAAGGCACTGCTGAAGCACTTCCGAGATATAATCGTCAAAGAGCTGTTACAATTTCTGCTGCGCTTGCAGAAGATTATACTCTAACAGAAGCAATAAAATATCTAGAAGATGTGATGATTAGAGTTGCACCTCAAAATCAAATAACTTGGAAGGGGAAATCTGAAGAGTTAAAAGAAACAACAAATGAAATATACTTAATCTTTGCTCTAGCTTTGTTAACTGCTTATTTAGTTATGGCAGCAACATTTAACTCCTTTGTTCATCCATTTATTATTATTTTAACAGTTCCATTAGCTGTATTTGGTGGCTTAGTGTTTATTTTATTTTTAAATAGTTCTGTAAATATTTTCTCTCAAATCGCTTTAATAATACTCATTGGTATATCCACAAAGAATAGTATTTTGATTGTAGACTACACAAATCAGATAAGAACTACCGGTGTGAAAATCCAGGACGCTATAATTAAAGCTTGCCAACTAAGAATTCGACCAATCATAATGACTTCACTTAGTACAATGATAGCAATGCTTCCATTAGTTATCGGGAATATTGGCCCAGGCGCAGGTGAAGGGTCTAGATTGGCTGTGGGTTCTACAATTTTAGGCGGAATGATTATTTCAACCTTCTTTACTTTATATGTAACTCCAACAATGTATTTTGCTCTTGCAAAAAATACTAAGCGTATTGATGCAGTTGATATTGAATTAAAAAAACAGCTAAATTAAAAAATAATATATTTTGACGTTGATAAAGAATTTTTACATTCGGATAATTGTTGCTTATAGATATTCGATTGTTTCTGCACTCTTTTGGCTAAATTAATTACTTTTTTATTTTTTTTATAATTTTTATAGTTACCCCACCCCTCATGATAAGCAATATATTGCTTGAAAGCATCATTTTTTGAAACTTTTAAAATTTTTTCAGTTTTATTAGTATACCAGCCAATAAAATCAACACTGTCTTTAAATCTCGCTCTTGTTGCATATTTATTTCCAGTTTCATCTTTATATTGCTTCCATGTTCCTTTAACTGCTTGTGAATATCCAAAAGAACTTGAAGGTCTTTTGTAAGGTACTACTTTAAATAATTTTTGCCTTGGAGGTTTTGCAAACATATTAAAACTAGATTCCATTTTTATAATAGCAAGCTGCAAATAAACTGGAGTACCCCATTTTTTCTCAGTTTTTTTTGCATGTTTATACCAAAGATACCTTTCACCAAATATTGAGCAACTGTCTGATATATTTTTTGGAACAGATGAGCATCCTGAGATAAAAATTATTATAATGACTAAAATATTAATTTTTAAAATTTTCATTGTTTTTAAAAAAGTAAAATAAAACTATGACTATAATTACACCTAATAGATTTCCAAATAAATCTGAAAATTCAAAACTTCGATTAGGTATAAAATATTGCAATACCTCAAGTACTATAGATAAAAATATTAAGTATATGCTTAAAATATTAAATTGATTATTTTTTCGGAAAGTTAAAAAACCAATAGCTGAAAGAACTATATATGCATACAAATGATTTGTTGAAACAAAAAAATCTGAAGTTATTTGAGGCTGCAAATTAAAATCTTTATATAAAAACCAGCCCAGTAAGCTACCGGGAAACAAATATAAAATAATTAAAATAAAATTGAATAAATAAAAAATAAATTTATATTTCGAAAAATAATTAATCATTATTAATATAGTTTTATTTATCAAATTGATTTAAAAGATAAACAAATGAGTTATTTAATTTTAGTAAGACACGGTCAAAGTATGTGGAATCTTGAAAAGAAATTTACTGGATGGGTTGATGTGGATCTAACAGAAAATGGAAAGTCAGAGGCAAAAAAAGCTGGCCAACTAATAAAACAAGAAAAAATTGAAGTTAATCTGTATTACTCGTCTTTCCAAATAAGGGCTAAAAATACCTTAAAAATTATACAGGAAGAACTGCAAGATTTTAAAGAAGTAAAGAGTGTATGGGAATTAAACGAAAGACATTATGGAGCTCTTACTGGATTAAATAAAGATGAAATGAAAAAAAAACTTGGAGAAGAAAAAGTTCATAAATTTAGACGTTCTTGGGATCTTAGACCCGACCCTTTAGATAAAAAAAATCCATATCATCCGCTAAATATTGAAACATACAAAGAAATTCCTTTAGAAAAAATTCCTGACACTGAGTCACTAAAAGATACATACGAAAGAGTAATAAAGTTTTATAGCAAAGAGATAGAGTACAAAACAAATGAAAATATTCTCATTTCTGCACATGGAAACTCTATTAGAGCTCTTTGCAAACACCTGTTTAATTTAGATGACAATGAAATCTCTAAACTTGAAATTCCTACAGGAAATCCTCTTTTAATTGAATTAGAAAATAGAAAAATTTCTAATTGCAAATATCTAGATCAAGAAAGAGCTAAAGATCTTTTAGTTTTTTAAAAATATCTATGTCAGTTAAATGATAAAAATCTTGTTGGCTTTCATAACCATATAACTTTTTTTGATCTAATAGTTTTTTCCAAATTTCTAAAATAGAGTAATTTTCAATTTTATTTCTCATAAATAATTTTTTATTAATAATTTGACACCCAATGTAAATTAATTCTTTTTCATCCTCTTTGTTAATTAAATTATTTTTTAAATTAAAATCTCCTTTTAACTTTTTATCAAAACTTAATTTTTTATTTACTAAGAGAAGAATGTTTTCTAATTTTTTAGAAAAATACAATTTTTCCATATTTAATATCTCGTCTTTATAGTCATTACTCCAGATTGTATCTGGATTAAAAATTAAAAAATTCTTTTCATCAGAGTCTTTAATCATATTTTGAATACCTCCCCCTGTATCTAAAATATGCTCACCATCCTCGATTATTTTGATATCAATATTGAGATTTTTATTCTTTAAAAAACCTGAAAATTGATCCTTTAAATAAAAAGTATTTATTAAGATTTTTTTAATACCCAGTTTTTTTATTAAATTAATGCATCTTTCCACCATACTTACACCTTTAATCTCTAACAAGGGCTTTGGGGTATTTAAAGTAATTGGATTTAATCTTTTACCAAAACCAGCACATAAAATTAAAGCTGTATTTATTTTCACTACTCTACCTTATAAATTTTGGAAAATTATTTTTTAATAGCAACATCAAATTATTAAATTGATTTTGCTCTTTAATTCTATGATTAATCAATTCCCAAGCGTAAGGAATTAATTTAAGATATTTTTTTTTATTATCTCTTTCAGCTAAACGCATAAATATACCAATTATTTTTAAATTCCTTAAAACAGATAATATTTCAAAATCTTTTTTAAATCGTTCTAAATCAATTTTTTTATTTGTTTTGACGTAAAACTTAAATACTTTCTCTTTTAATTCATTGGGTGTTTTTAATCTTACATCATCAATTAAGGATGCTAAATCGTAAGCTCTATTCCCCATTAGTGCATCTTGACTATCTATTACCGCAATTTTTTTATTGTGATACATCAAATTTGAAACATGAAAATCTCTATGAACAAATGTAACATTTTTATAATTTAATTTTGATAATAATTTTTTTATCTCTAATCTAAATTTTTTTTTAAATTGAATACTTTTGGATTTAGATAATATCTTTGGTGCATACCAGTCACAAAAAAGTTTAGTTTCATCAAATAAAATTTTGTTTTTATATTCTTGAACTTTATATAATTTGTTTTTAAAATTTTTTACTTTTTTATCTTTAATTAATTGTAATTTGTTTAAAATTTTTATTATCTTTTTAAAAATGACATATTTATTATTCTTTTTATTTTTTAAAATTTGAAACAAAGTTTGATCTCCAAAATCATTTATTTCTATATAATTATTAATGTAGTTTTCGCTTAATAGATTTGGTGCTAAAATTTTATTTTTAATTAAAATTTTATTTATAGCATCGTAAATTAAAAGATTTTTTAATTTTTCTTTCTTGGATATTACAATAATAGATTTATTTTCTCTATTTCTGTAAAATTCTCTGAAAGATGCGTCACCTTTTATTTTTTTCAATTTTGCTAAGCTTTTCATCAAAATAGGTTTTAGTTTAAACTTTTATATCTACAGTTCTATCATTTAATTGATTTAAATAATTAAATGTTAAAGTTATAAATTTTATATCTTGTTTGTCAGCAATCAATTGTGGCCATTCTATAAGTGTTATTAATTTATTATCTTTTTCAAAAATATCTAAATTATTAATATCTTCTTTCCTATTAATTCTAAATAAATCATAATGTTTTATTCTTATATCTTTCACCTGATACTCATTTAATAAACTAAAAGTAGGGCTTGTAATTTCTGATTGTGTTAAATTATTTATTTTTTGATACTCATTTATAAAATATTTAACAAAGGTTGTTTTACCAACGCCCGTCTCTCCATATAAAAAAACAAACTCGCCACCTTTAAGATATGTTGTAAATTCTTTAGCTAATTCTTTAGTTAACTTCTCTGAAGTGATATCGATTGTGCTATCTTTAATAGCGATAGGCATCTGGTTTGAAAGGACCTTCTGTTCCAACGCTTATATAATCTGCTTGCTCTTTTGATAATTTTGTTAGTTTTGCTCCAACTTTTTTTAAATGCAAAGTTGCTACTTTTTCATCTAAATGTTTTGGAAGTACATAAACTTTATTTTCATAATTTTTATGATTATGCCAAAGTTCTATTTGAGCAATAACTTGATTGGTAAATGATGCACTCATTACAAAACTTGGATGTCCAGTTGCACAACCAAGATTAACTAATCTTCCTTCAGCTAAAAGAATAATTCTTTTACCACTGGGCAGCTCTATTTCGTGCACTTGAGGTTTTACTTCAGTCCATTTATAATTCTTAAGAGCCTCAACTTGTATTTCATTATCAAAGTGACCAATATTACATAAGATAGCTCTATCCTTCATATCTCTCATATGGTCTGCGGTAACAATATCTTTGTTACCTGTGGCTGTTACAACTATATCTGCTCTACTTATAGCCTCCTCCATTAATACCACTTCATAACCTTCCATTGCAGCTTGGAGAGCACAAATTGGATCTGCCTCAGTAACTAAAACTCTAGCACCACTTTGTCTTAAAGATGCAGCACTTCCTTTTCCAACATCTCCAAAACCAGCAACAATTGCAATTTTTCCAGACATCATTACATCAGTAGCTCTTCTTATTCCGTCAACTAAGCTTTCTCTACATCCATATAAATTATCAAATTTTGATTTTGTAACAGAGTCATTGACGTTTATTGCTGGAACTAAAAGGGATTTATCTTTTTCCATTTTATTTAGTGCTTTAATTCCAGTGGTAGTCTCTTCTGAAACACCCTTTATATCTTTCATTAAATCCTGATATTCATTGTGCATAATAGCTGTTAAATCTCCACCATCATCTAATAACATGTTAGGCTTCCAGTCAGGTTTTCCAATTATAGTTTGTTTAATACACCATAAATATTCCTCTTCTGTTTCACCTTTCCAAGCGTAAACAGGAATCCCAGCTTTAGCGATGGCCGCAGCCGCATGATCTTGAGTTGAAAAAATATTACAAGAAGACCATCTCACTTCAGCGCCCAATGCAACTAAAGTTTCAATTAATACAGCTGTTTGAATTGTCATATGTAGACATCCAATTATTCTTGCACCTTTTAATGGTTTTTCTTTAGAATACTCTTCTCGTAAAGCCATTAAACCAGGCATTTCACTTTCGGCTATTGATATTTCTTTTCTACCAAATTCAGCTTGAGCAATGTTTTTTACTTTATAATCTTCCATGGCAAGCTTTATACAGCTAAGTATTTATTTTTCAAGAAATGATTAAACATTGGGAAATCTTATCTCTATCATCGCTCCTTCTTTATCAATACGATTAGATGCTACAATTTCACCATCGTGGAGTTCAACCAAGTTTTTTACTATATTTAAACCTAAGCCTGAATGTTCTCCAAATTTCTCAGGTCTATTACTATAAAATCTTTTAAATATTCTTGATGTGTCTTTTTCTTTAAATCCTTGGCCTTCATCAATAATTTTGATTGATATTTGATTTTTTCCATTAACAGAAACATCAACAAAAACATTAGCACCATCTTTACTAAATGATATTGAATTATCTAATAAATTTGCAATGATTTGTTCAATTCTGTTTTCTATACCATTTATTAAATATTTATCTTTTCCATCATTTTTATATTCAATTTTAATTCCTTTTTTCACTTGATGAATATTATTATAATCATCAACAACAGATTGAATTATAGGTTCAATATTAATTTTTTTCATTTTTTCTTTACTTAAAGCAACTTCATCCTTTAACATTTGCGAATAATCAGTAATTAATCTTTCTATTCTTTGAACGTCATGACTAAGTATATTCAATAATCTATTTCTTTGTTCGCTATCATTTGTGTCTTGTAAAATTTCTGATGCACTTTTTAAAGATGCTAGTGGATTTCTTATCTCATGAACTAAATCTGTCGAAAAGTTTTCTGCATGCGTAACTCTATTTTGAAGCTCATTTGTCATATCCTCTAAAGAATTTGATAAAAGTCCCAATTCGTCATTCCTTTTTTTAAGATTTTCAATACCTGGTTTGATTTGACTCTTTTCTTTAATACGAATTGTATATCCAACAAGATTTTGTATTGGTTTAATAAAGTATCTACTTAACACAAAAGAAAATATTAATATTACAAATCCTACAGATATAGCTGTTCTTATTACAAATGCTTTCCTCTCATCTATCGCTGTTTTTATTTCATTTGCATTTTCTGTAATAGCTACATAACCAAGATTAATTTCATTCTTTGTTACATTCTTGATTGTTGTTACATTAAATTTATTAAAATCTTCTTGAGTAAATGTGTAAGGAGCTCCTAAATTTTCAGAACTAGAATAATTTTTCAATATATCTTTAAATGAAACAGGTTTTTTTTCATCAATTTTTATATTTTTTTCCTCAATAGTTTTTTCTTTTTCCTCATTATCTAAGCTTTCAAATTCAATTTTATCAAGTCTTGTAGAGAATGATCTTGGGTCAAGATCTAAAGTATCAGTGTCTCCAATAAGGTTGAGTTGATCATCAAAAAATAATACTCTATCTAAATTTTGAAAAATAAACCTTGTAGAAAATAAAAATCTTCTAATATCATCAGATTGGAATTTTACATCTAGCCTTAAAATATTATCAATAGTGTTGTTAATAATGTTTGTGTGATTTTGAGATTTTTTTTTTATTAGACTTGGCTGAATATTATTTAGATATATGAATGTAAATAGTCCAATAATTGTAAAAATTACGAAATTTATAAATAAAAATTTTTTTAATATAGAAAGAGTTTTTAAGTATTTACTAAACATTAGCTAACATTCCATCTATATCCACTACCATACCTAGTTTCAATAGCTGAAAAATCAGGATCTACTTTTTTAAATTTTTTTCTAATTCGTTTTACGTGACTATCAATAGTTCTATCCTCAATATCTGTATCCTCTCGGTAAGCTATATCCATAAGCTGAGCTCTTTCTTTAATTATACCAGGCCTCTTTGCTAACTCTTTAACAATTAAAAACTCAGTTGTTGTCAATTTATCAGGCAGCTGTTTTCCATTCCATTCACACTCGAGTTGTGATGGATCTAATTTTAATCTTCCATGAGATATCAGGCTTTTATTTTCCTCTAGAATATTATTTGAGTCTTTTTTTCTTAACTGCACTCTAATTCTTTCAATCAAAACTTTTATAGAAAAACCTCCTGATTTTTTTACAAAATCATCTGCACCTAGCTTTAGACCTAACAACTCATCAATTTCATCATCTTTAGATGTTAAAAAAATTACTGGTAAGGAAGTTTTTTTTCGAAGTTTTTTCAGTAATTCTTCTCCATCCATCTTAGGCATTTTTATATCTATGACTGCTAAGTCAGGTGGCATTCTGGTTAAACCGATTAATGCACTTTCACCATCAATGTATGTTTGAACTTTAAAACCCTCTTTTTCTAATGCGATACTTAAACTTGTTAAAATATTTCTATCATCATCTATCAAGGCTATTGTTTGTTTTTGCATAAAGTAGTTTAAAAATACTAAATTGTCCTAATTTGGGCAATGTTATAAATTTAATGTAACATGCCCCAATTATCTCCAACATTAATATCAACTGTTAAAGGAGTTGAAAAAGAATGATAATCACTCTGAGCTACACTGGTCATTTCTTTCTCAATTAATTTAATCATTACTTTTTCATCTTTTTTTGGAATTTCAAAAATTAATTCATCATGAATTTGCAAGAGCATTTTTGAATTAGAATTTTTTTCCTCTGATAATTTCTTATCCAATCTTATCATGGCTAATCTCATTACTTCAGAAGCAGAACCTTGAATGGGAGCATTAATTGCAGCACGTTCTTGAAAATTTCTAACATTAAAGTTTTTATCATTTATTCCATTAAAGTGAGATCTTCGTCCAAAAATATTATTTACATATCCACTTTTCCTACAAAATTTAATTGTATTATCCATATAAACTTTAATTTCTGGAAACTTCGCAAAATATGAATTCAAAAATTCCTCCGCTTCATAATTAGAAACATTAATTTGTTTAGCTAATCCATATTGCGAAATTCCATAAATAATTCCAAAATTAATAGCCTTAGCCTTTCGTCTGTGATCTTGATTAACTTTTTTAATATCAATATTAAAAATTTGGCTAGCTGTTAAAGAGTGAATATCTTCTTTGTTTTTAAAAGCTTTTTTTAGTTCTTTTACATCTGCTAGATCTGCTAAAATTCTCATCTCAATTTGATTGTAATCCGCAGAAATTAATAGGTGCCCTTTTTTTGCAGTGAAAGCTTTTCTTATATCTTTTCCATCTTCTGATTTAATTGGTATGTTTTGTAAGTTAGGATCACTAGATGCTAGTCTTCCAGTCGTTGTAGCGGCCAGCAAAAACGAAGTATGAACTCTTTTTGTATTTGGGTTTAAATGTTCTGGTAAAGCGTCTGAATAAGTATTTTTTAATTTTGAAACTTGTCTCCAATCTAAAATTAATTTTGGAAATTCATGACCTTTAAAAGCTAAATCCTCTAAAACACTTGCACTTGTTGCAAAACTTCCTTTTTTTGTTTTTTTTAATCCAGCTATTTTCAAGTCATTATAAATTATTTCGCCTAATTGCTTTGGGGATGCGATATTGAATTCTTTTTTAGAAATTTTAAAGACTTCTTTTTCAAGTTTTTGGATTTTTTTTTCAAATTTAGATGAAAGAGATTTTAAAAACTTACTATCAATTTCAACCCCCTCTATTTCCATAAATGCAAGAATTTTAATTAATGGCTTTTCAAAAATTTCATAAATATTTATCATTTTTTCTGATTTTAAATTTTTGATAAATTTCTTATATAGTCTGAAAGTAACATCAGCATCTTCAGCAGCGTAATCTTTTGCTTTATCTAATTCCACCTCACTAAAATTAATTTCTTTCTTCCCTGTCCCTACCATCTCTTTAAAAGAAATAGTTTTATGCCCTAAATGAATTTCTGATAAAGTATCCATATTATGTCTATTTTTTCCTGCATCTAAAACATAAGACATCAGCATTGTATCTTCCATTGAGGAAAGCGTTATTCCACACTTATAAAATACTATAAAATCAAATTTTATATTTTGACCTATTTTTTTTATACTAGGATCTTCTAATATTTTTTTTAATTTTTTAATTACTGCATCTTTTTTAAGACACTTGGGTGAATTGTGACCAACTGGTATGTAACATGCTTTTCCAATTTTAGAACAGAGAGAAATACCTACTAAATCTGCTTGGTGAGGATCTAATGAGGTTGTTTCCGTATCAACAGCAACTTCACCTACTTCTTCTGCCTCCTCTATCCATTTATCAATTTCATCTAAACTACTAATTAAATGATAATTTTTATTATTTATCGTTTGTTGTTTTTCTATACTTTGAGTTTCAATCTTATTACTTTCTAGTTCAGGTTCTCCATAAGCAGAAATTGCAGAGCTTAACAACCTATTAAATTCCATTTCTCTTAAAAATTTATATAATTTATCTTTATCTATATCTTGCAATTTAAATTCACTTAACTCTCTGTTAATAGGAGAGTTATGATCTAATGTTACAAGTTTTTTACTTATTAATGCTTTATCCTTATTCTCTATTAATGTTTCTCTTCTTTTATTTTGCTTAATCTCATGAGCAGATTTCAGTAAATTTTCTAAAGTGCCATATTTGTTAATTAGCTCTGCAGCTGTCTTAACACCTATCCCTGGAACACCAGGAACATTATCACTACTATCTCCTGCTAAAGATTGTACATCAATAACTTTTGAAGCATCTACTCCAAACTTTTTTACAACATCATCATCAGTTATAAATTTATTTTTCATAGGGTCAAAAATTCGAACCCCTTTTTTGTAAAGCTGCATTAAATCTTTATCTGATGAAACAATTGTAACCTTTGCACCCTTTTTAAGAATTTGATCAACATATGTGGCTATTAAATCATCTGCTTCATAATTAGGAAGATCCACAGATGGTAAATTGAATGCTAGGACTGATTTTCTTATATACTCAAATTGAGGAGCCAAATCATCAGGTGCCTCTGACCTATTAGCTTTGTAATCACTATAAATTTCATTTCTGAAAGTTTTTCTGGCTGAGTCGAATATTACTGCAAAATGTGTTGGTTTTTGCAAGTTTTGATCAGATTTTGAATCCTCTAATAATTTAAATAACATACTGCAAAAACCACTTACAGCACCTGTTGGAAGTCCATCACTTTTTCTAGTCAATGGAGGCAAAGCATAATAAGCTCTAAAAATATAACCAGAGCCATCAATCAAATAAAAATGATCTGTTTTTTGAATTTTATTCATGAAGCAATATCAAATATTATAATGATAATATATTCTGTATATAAAAAAATTTACTTTCAATTATTATAACAATTATAAGTAGATTATTTTTTATATTTTGAGTATTATTTAACAATGGAATTAACAAAAAATCTCACACAAGCTAAACTATTTAAATCTCTGGTTGTTATTGTTCTTGGCTCAATAGCACTAACTATATCTGCAAAGATCAAAATTCCTTTCTATCCAGTTCCTATGACTATGCAAACATTTGTTGTATTGTTTTTAGGAATAAGTTTAGGACATAAAATTGCACTAGCTACAATTGGTCTGTATTTAATTGAAGGAATTGCAGGTCTTCCTGTATTTTCAAATTCACCTGAAAAAGGTGTTGGGTTAGTTTACTTTACAGGACCAACTATGGGTTACTTAATTGGTTTTTTAACAGCTTGTTACTTGGCTTCTAAAATAAAGATTGATGATAATTTTTTCGTTGTTTTATTTAAGTTAATTATCGCAACTTCAACAATCTATATTTTAGGTCTGATTTGGCTTGGAACATTGATTGGATGGGATAAGCCAATTTTTGCTTTAGGTGCAAAACCATTTCTATTAGCCGAGATTTTTAAAATTATGCTTTTAGCTCTTTTGACTAAGCAAATAATTAAAATTAAAAAATTTATCTAGGTGATCTTTTAGAAAGAATTCTTTGAAGAGTTCTTCTGTGCATTTTAAGCCTTCTGGCTGTTTCTGAAACATTCCTATTACATAACTCGAAAACTCTATGTATATGTTCCCACTTAACTCTATCTGCTGACATCGGGTTTTCTGGTGGGGCTGCTTTTTTTGAAGGATCTGCCAATAATGCTTTCTCTACATCTTCTGCATCAGCAGGCTTAGCTAAATAATCTATAGCACCTTCTTTAATTGCAGCTACTGCCGTTGGAATATTTCCATAACCAGTTAACATGATGATCCTACTATCGCTATTTGAAGACTGAATTTCTTTTACAACCTCAAGTCCATTACCATCTGCAAGCCTTAAGTCTACAACAGCAAAACCAGGTTTTTTAGTTTTTACTGATTCAACTCCCTTTTGTACACTCTCAGCTTGAAAAACCTCAAATCCTTTTTTTTCCATCGCTCTTGCTAAACGCTCACGGAAAGGATTATCGTCATCAACGATTAATAATGACTTATTTTCAAAATCATTAAGATTCTGTAGTTTTGCCTCTTCTTTCATGAACCTTATATGGGGTCTCTGCAAGATATTACAATATATGAATTTTGCGCATTTCTGGCTTGAATTATTTGCTTTACTTTAGTGCTGTTTACTTTATATGCCAAAAAATATTAAAGTTTTTTTTAAAAAGACTTTTTTTTATTAAATTTTTTTTGGAGGCATTTAAAATGCAAAAATTTAAATCAGTTGAAGAATTAGTTAATCAGCTGAAACCTGAAAAACCAGTTTACTGTATTAGAAAGAATTCTATTAAATCTGCTGTTAAATTTTTCCTGAACAAATTTCCAGGTAAAATTTTATATGCAGTTAAAACTAATCCACACCCAGAGGTAATCAAAACAATCATGGAAAGTGGAGTTGAGCAATTTGATGTTGCTTCAATTGAGGAAATTAAAAATATTAGAACTTTTAGCAATACAGCTAAATGCTCTTTTATGCATACTGTTAAAAGCAGAGAAAGTATAAAAGAAGCATATTTTAATTATGGTGTAAAAACTTTTTCATTAGATACTAAAGATGAACTGATTAAAATAATTGAAAGTACAAATAATGCTAAAGATTTAGAGTTATTTGTAAGAGTAGCTGTTTCAAATGAACATGCAGAAATTGATTTATCAAAAAAATTTGGTGCTTTAACCTCAGAAGCAATTGGTTTGTTAAGACTTGTAAAACAACATGCTAAAAAGATTGGTTTAAGTTTTCATGTTGGTTCACAATGTATGCATCCAATTTCTTATTCAAAAGGAATTAGTGAAATTGGAAATATAATTAAAAAGACAAAAATTATTCCAGATTACATTAATGTAGGTGGAGGTTTCCCTACAATCTATCCTGACTTAATTCCACAATCTTTAGGTAGTTATTTTAATGAAATAAATAAGAGTTTAGAAAACTTAAAGCTTGAAAAAATTCCTGAAATTATTTGTGAGCCTGGCAGAGCTATAGTTGCTGAAAGTGGTTCAACAGTTGTAAGAGTTAATTTAAGGAAAAAACAAAAGCTTTATATTAATGATGGTACTTACGGTACTCTTTTTGATGCTGGTACACCAAACATTGTATTCCCATCTAGAATGATTAAAGAAAATTCTAATAAAATAATTTCAAAAAAATTAACTGCTTTTGATTTCTTTGGACCTACATGTGATAGCATGGATTATATGAAAGGTCCTTTTTTGCTTCCAAATAATATTAAAGAAAATGATTATATTGAACTTGGTCAACTTGGGGCATACGGATTAACATTTAGAACTCAGTTTAATGGTTATTACTCAAATGAAATTTATGAAGTTGAAGATAACCCAATAATGACAATGTATGATAAAGACATTAACAAAGCTAACATGGTAGCTTAATGTCGAGTCAAAAAAATCCAGGTCATAACAGTAAAAGAGATTTCTTAAAAAATCCTGTTGAGCATATCGATATAACTTCTTTCGACTCTAGAAAAATTATATCCTCAATGGAAAAAATGTCATTTGTTTCTAGAGAAACAGCAAATGCTGCTAATATTTATAACGAGATGCTTAAAGATAAAGATTGTACAATTTTCCTTACTTTAGCAGGCTCTACTTCGGCAGCTGGATGCATGAATATTTATAAAGATTTAGTTAAATATAATATGGTAGATGCAATCGTTGCAACAGGTGCCTCAATAGTAGATATGGATTTTTTTGAAGCTCTTGGTTTTAAACATTACCAAGGTTCACAATTTCAAGATGATACTGAGCTGAGGAATAACTATATAGATAGAATTTACGATACCTATATAGATGAAGAAGAGCTTCAAATGTGTGATAAAATCATATGTGAAATCGCAAATAACTTAGAAGCGAGAAGCTATACTTCAAGAGAGTTCATTTGTGAAATGGGAAAATATTTAAAGAATAACTCAAAGAAAAAAGACTCTTTGATTGAAACCGCTTTTGACAACAATGTTCCTATCTTCTGCCCTGCTTTTACCGACTCAAGTGCAGGATTCGGGTTAGTTATGCATCAAGAACAAAATCCAAAAAAACATATGACGATAGACTCGGTTAGAGAATTTAGAGAACTAACAGAAATTAAAATCAAATCTAAAGGTTCTGGATTATTTATGATTGGTGGTGGTGTGCCTAAAAACTTTATTCAAGATACTGTAATTTGTGCTGAACTATTAGGAAAAGATGTAGACATGCATAAATATGCTGTTCAAATTACTGTTGCTGATAGTAGAGACGGTGCTTGTAGTAGCTCCACATTAAAAGAAGCAAGTTCATGGGGAAAAGTAGATATTACAAAAGAACAGATGGTGTTTGCAGAAGCAACTAGTGTTTTACCATTGATAGCAAGTGATGCTTATCATAAGGGTGAGTGGAAAAATAGAACAAGAAAAAACTTTACTAAAATTTTTGAATAAAATTGAAATATCTATCAAATAAAAACGGGTTTTTAGGAATTGATAATAAATTTAGCTTTAAAGAAAAAGCTGTAATTGTTCCATTTGGTTTAGAAAAAACAGTCAGTTATGGAGGAGGAACAAAAAATGGACCTAAAGAAATTATAAAAGCATCTCATCAGGTTGAGCTGTATGATGAAGAGCTTAATTGCGAACCTTATAAAAAAATAGGTATTAAAACTTTAAAACCATTTAAAATTGATAAAAATATCAAAAAAGCACTGAATAAAATCTCTAATATTAATAAAGAAATTTTAAATAAAAAACTCTTTCCAATGACTTTGGGTGGAGAGCATTCAATAACTCCTGGATGTATTGTTCCTTTTACTAAAAAATATAAAAAAATTTGTCTGTTACATTTTGATGCTCATGCAGATTTACGTCAAAGTTATAATGGAGAAAAATTTTCACATGCCTCAGCTATTAGAAGGTGTCTGGATTATAAAAACGTTTCGTTAATTTCATTTGGCATAAGAAATATCTCGGAAAGTGAAATCCCATTTTTAAAAAAAAATTCTTCAAGAATAAATATTTTTTGGGCGAAAGATAAAAAAAAATGGAATTTGTCTAAATTTAAAAAACTAATTAAAAATAAAACTGTTTATCTTACATTTGATGTAGATGGGCTAGATTCAAGTATTATGCCTGCAACTGGTACACCTGAACCAGGAGGACTTTTGTGGGATGAAACATTGGATATAATAAGAATTGCAGCTAAAAACTCGAAAATTGTTGGTGCAGATATTAATGAACTGTCTCCAATTAAAGGATTTAATTCTTATAATTTTCTTGTTGCAAAGCTAGCTTATAAAATCTTGTCTTATAAATTTTTATATTAAACTTTAATTGGTTTAATAATTTTCAATAACATTCTAAACGGTATCAACATTATTAGAGCAACTAAAACTTTTACTGCTAAATCTCCTAGAGATAAAGTAACCCAAGGTACTCCTGTTGCATAAAATGATATTGAGAAAAATAAAAATGTGTCAACTGTTGATCCAATCAAAGATGAAGTAAGTGGAGCTACAAACCACTCTTTTTTTCTTAATCGATCAAAAATTTGAATATCTAATAATTGAGCAGTAATAAAAGCTACCCCTGATCCTATTGCAATTCTGACAGATATTAAATCTGCAAAATCAGTTGAGAATAACAATGTAAAAATAATTCCTATTAAAAAGCCCAAATATACAATTTGCCTTGCTAATAATTTTCCATAAGACCTATTTGCTAAATCTGTTATTAAAAAAGCTATTGGATAACTAAAAGCTCCATAAGTTAAAATCTCATTTAATCCAAAATAGTTTATTGGGAACTGAACTAAATAATTAGAAGATAATACAACAACCCCCATCATTATTGACAGGGTGATAAATAATTTGTTCATTAAGCTGATTTAGCTACAGGTTTCTTTTTAAAAGGGGATTTAATTAAAACTACTTTTTTCAACTTTTTTAATCTAGGAGATAAATTTTTATTTTTTACAGTTTTTAAAAATTCATCAAAACTCCCTTTTTTGTCAACTGATCTTACACCTGAATTGCTTACAGTAAGTTTTAAACTTCTTCCAGTAAGCTCACTTGTAAATTTTACTTTTTTAAGATTCGGTAAAAATCTTCTTTTAGTCTTGTTGTTAGCATGACTAACATTATGACCTTTCATAGGAATTTTACCGGTAAGTTCACATTTTTTTGACATAATAACAGTGCCTATATAAGGGGAGATATTGAAGGCGTCAAGTTTAATACATTTAAGAAACAGTTTTATTTCCCACAATTTCTGTGAAATTTTTGACACCATCTCTTATTAGTAATTCTTTTAGGTCCTTTTTAATCATTCCAGCAATATTGGGTCCTTGAAATACCATGCCGGTATACAACTGAACATAATCTGCTCCTAATAAAAACTTGTCATAAGCTGCTTTACCAGAGTCAACACCACCTACTCCAATTATTTTAATTTTACCTTTTATTAAATTATAGAATTTACTTATTAAAAGATTTGATTTTTTCTCAATAGGTTTTCCAGATAAACCACCTTTTTGATGTCTCTGTATATTTTGAAGTGTTTCCCGAGAAGATTCGGAAGTATTTGAAATTATTATTGCGCTTATTTCATTTTCTAAAAGTATTTCTGAAATTAAGTCAATTTGATTTTCATTTATATCTGGTGAAATTTTTACAGCTATAGGAATTTCAGTTTTTAATTGTTTTTTTTTCTCTGATATAGATTTTAATAACTCTTTTAATTTATTCTCATCATGAAAGTTTCTTAGATTTTCAGTATTTGGTGACGAAATATTAATTGTAATATAATCTGCAACTTCAGAAAATTTTTCTAATCCAATTAAATAATCATTCAATCTATCATTAGAATCTTTGTTTGGACCTACATTTACACCAAGCACACCTAGTTTTTTATTAGATTTTATTCTGTTTAATATTGTATCTGATCCGTGGTTGTTAAAACCTAACCTATTAATTAATGCTTGATCTTCTACCAATCTAAATACTCTTGGTTTTTCATTTCCATATTGTTTTAATGGAGTAACTGTACCTACTTCAACAAATCCAAAACCCAGCTTAAATAAAGGGTTATATACCTCTGCATTCTTATCAAAACCTGCAGCAATACCGATAGGATTATCAAGATCTTGATTAAATAATTTTGTTTTTAAAATTGGATCGTTTTTGTTTTCATCAAATATATTTGAAACTAAATTGAGTTTGAGTGATTGAATTGCTAAAAAATGTGCTCTTTCAGGATCTATTTTAAATATTAAAGATCTTAAATTTGAATACATTATTTCAATTTACTAATTATCAATTCTTTTGTTTCGTTAACACCGAAAAAACTTATAAAAAAACCCATTCTAGGTCCATTTTCATCTCCAAACACCACTTCATAAATTAACTTAAACCAATCTCTTAAGTTTTCTGCATACCCATTTTCTTTGCCTGTTGAATAAATTAATGTTTGTATATCCTCTGGAGACATTTGGTCATTACAGTTTTCTAAAGTTTTAACTAAGGCTTGTAGAGCTAATTTTTCATTTTCAGATGGATTTTTATATTTTTTTTGAGCCTTAATAACATCATTAAAATACTTAATTGCATAACCAACTAGTCCATCAAAAATCGGAAAATTTTTTTCATGAATATTAGATTTGTATTTTTTAACAAACTTCCATAATAAATCTTTGTTATCAGCGTTACTTGTTTCAACTAAATTCAACAACATAGAAAAGGTCATAATCATCTCTTCTTTTGGAATATGTCCATTATGAACATGCCAAACAGGATTCATTACCAATTGTTGTTCAGTTTGTTTTTTTGATTTTTCAATATTATCAAGGTACTCATCTACAGCTTTAGGAACTATTTCTTTATAAAGTTTTTTTGCTCTTTTTGGATTTTGATACATGTATAAAGATAAGCTTTCGGGTGAAGCATATTTTAACCATTGGTCGATAGTAATACCATTTCCTTTTGATTTTGAAATTTTTTCACCCTTTTCATCAAGAAATAATTCATAAGCAAATCCAGATGGATGTTTTTTACCAATTAAATTTATTATTTTGGTCGATAAAATTGCACTCTCAATAAGGTCTTTTCCATACATTTCAAAATCTATATCTAGAGCATACCATCTCATTGCCCAATCAACTTTCCATTGTAATTTACAATTTCCATCCAAAATACTAGATTCTAATTTTTTACCTTTATTATCAAAAATTATTTTAGAATTTTTTTTATCAATTTCTATAACTGGAATTTCGAGGACATGACCTGTATCTGGACAAATTGGTAGAAAGGGGCAGTAAGTTTGCTGACGTTCTTTGCCTAAAGTTGGAAGTATAATGTTCATTATACCATCGTAATTTTCTAAAATAATTTTTAAAGTTGGGTTGAAAAAACCACCTTTATATAAAGATGTCGAACTTTTAAAACTGTATTTAAAATTAAAACTATTTAAAAAATCTTTTAACATTTCATTATTATGCTCTCCAAAACTTGCAAATTTTTCAAATGGATCAGGAACTTGTGTTAATGGTTTATGTAAGTTTTTGTTTAGTAATTCCTGATTAGGAACATTGTCAGGAACTTTTCTTAAACCATCCATATCATCAGAAAAAGTAATTATCTCAGTTGGTAAATCTGTAAGTTGCTTTAAGGCATTAACCATCATCGAAGTCCTTGCAACTTCGCCAAATGTTCCGATATGAGGAAGGCCACTTGGACCATATCCTGTTTGAAGGGTAATTTTCCCTTTTTTATCAATAAATGATTTTCTCTCACGAAGCATTTTTTTGGCTTCAACGAAAGGCCAAGCACTTGTTTTGTCTAAAATTTCTTTTTTAATCACGAATATATCTTTTATAAAAATCTTAAATTGGCGATTTTATTAATTCTTATAGAGTTGAAATTTATTTACCATAAAATAATGTTCTTTCAAAATGTCTAATTATAAAACTGTTTTTTTTACACTAGGAATTTTGCAAATAATTTTAGGGATCTCAATGTTCATCCCTATAATTGCACAATTTATTTATTCAGAAATAGATTCATCATTTTTTGGTGCATCTATTGTTACTATAATTTTTGGATCATTATTTTTTCTTTCAAATCTAGACCACAACAAAAAATTAAATTTGCAACAAGCATTTTTATTAACTGCCTTATCATGGTTAAGTATTGCTATTTTTGGATCTTTACCATTTATATTTTCGACTATTGAACTTTCAATTACTGATGCTTTTTTTGAGAGCATGTCTGGTATTACAACAACAGGATCTACAATTATTTCAAACTTAGAGAATACACCAAAAGGCATTCTATTGTGGAGAGCAATACTTCAGTGGTTGGGTGGTATTGGTATAATTGTAATGGCAATTACCCTAATGCCTATAATGAATGTTGGTGGTATGCAATTATTTAAAATTTCTAGCAGTGACTCATCAGAAAAAATTCTTCCTAAATCGAAAGAAATAGCTTTAAGACTTATTTATATTTATTCAGGTCTAACTGGTCTTTGTGCATTATCATATTGGATATTTGGAATGGGAAAATTTGATAGTTTAACTCATTCTATGACTACTATTGCTACAGGTGGATTTTCTAATTATAATCAATCAATCGGATATTTTAACAGTGTTCCTATAGAAATATCGTCGATGATTTTTATAATTTTAGGAAGTATTCCATTTATTGCATATATTAAATTTATTAGTGGTAATAAAAAAATATTTTTAAACGATATTCAAATCAGAACATTTATTAAAATAATAATTATAAGCATTATTATATTATCAATTTATTTATTATTTAATAATAACGGAAACTTTAGTTTAAGATCTATTTTTTTTAATACAATTTCAATATTGACTGGAACAGGTTATGTAAATGCTGAATTCGACGGTTGGGGAAGTTTTCCTATAACAATATTTCTTGCATTAATGTTTATTGGGGGCTGTGCCGGATCAACTACTTGTGGAGTCAAAATTTTTAGAATTCAAATTTTATATTTATTCATTTTAAATCAATTAAAAAAAATTATATATCCCAAAGGAATATTTGTTATTAAATATGATCAAGGATCTGTTGATGATAAATTTATTGCATCAATAATTTCATTTATTTATTTTTACTTTGTTATTTTTTTTATTTTAGCTGCATTATTATCATTAACAGGTCTCGATTTTATAACTGCCATTTCTGGAGCGGCAACATCAATATCAAATGTTGGTCCTGGTTTAGGTCCTATAATAGGACCTAATGGAGATTTTTCATCTTTGCCCGATATTTCTAAATGGATCTTAACTGTAGGTATGATTTTAGGTAGACTTGAGTTGTTTGCAATATTAGTATTGTTCTTACCATCTTTTTGGAGAAATTAATTATGTCTGAAACAAAGAAACAAACATGGCTTGATTCTCTTGCAGTTTATAAAGATATTCGAATGGTAAGAATTCTTTTATTAGGTGCAATAAGTGGATTTCCATGGGTGTTAATTGCAAGCAGCTTAAGTCTTTGGCTTAAAGAAGAAGGTCTTAGTAGATCAACAATTGGATGGGCAGGTTTAATTTTTGGAGTATATGCTTTCAATTATTTGTGGGCTCCCATTATAGATAGAATTCAAATTCCAATACTAACAAAAAAATTAGGTCATAGAAGAGGATGGATAGTTTTGATGCAATTAATTATTTTGTTAAGTCTTGTTGTTTGGAGTGTGATTAATCCAACTGAAAATTTGGCTTTATTAATTACTGTAGGTTTAATTATTGCCATCGCGTCAGCAACCCAAGATATAACTGTAGATGCATTAAGAATTGAACAGATAAGTGAAAATGAAGGAAAATCAATGGCTGCTGGTGCAGCTATGGCTGTTGTTGGTTGGTGGACAGGTTATAAATTAGGTGGAGTTGTTGCTTTATTCACAGCAGAATTTTTTGAAAACCTAGGGGTGGCTGACTACTGGCAAGCTACTTTTTTAATTTTAGGTATTTTAATAATTTTAATGAATATTGGATTAATGTTTGTTCATGAACCTATAGAGACAAACAGACAAGCAAAACAGAGAGAAACAGACAAATTAATTGAAGGTAAACTTGGATCTAGCAATATTATTACAAACTTTATCGCATATATTACAGGAACTATAGGCGGACCTATTATTAGTTTTTTTAGAAAAAATGGTTTTGCCATTGCAGCCGGAATTTTAGGATTTGTTTTCTTGTTTAAGATAGGTGAGGCATTTATGGGAAGAATGTCTATTGTTTTTTATAAAGAAATTGGTTTCTCCAAAGGTCAAATTGCAATTTATTCAAAAGGACTTGGCTGGATAACAACAGTTGTATTTACTTTGTTGGGTGGAGTAATGGCCATGAGAGCTGGAACAATTAAAACTATGTTCTTTGCTGGTGGGTTAATGGCTATAACCAATCTTTTATTTGCAGTTTTAGCATGGACTGGAAAATCAGAAATTTTATTTGCAATTGCGGTTATAGCTGATGATATCACAGCAGCTTTTGCAACTGTAGCATTTGTTGCATTTATATCATTACTAGTTGATAGAACTTATACAGCCACACAATATGCATTGCTTGCTTCAATTGGTACTGCTGGTCGTACTACTTTAGCTTCATCATCAGGAGCTTTAGTGGACTGGTTAAACGGAGATTGGGGAACATTTTTTGTTTTAACAACTATAATGGTGATACCATCATTAATTTTTTTGTATTTAATTAGAAACAAAATTAAAATTGGTGCAAAATAATTTTTATTTCATAGGTAATTTTTCGAATATTTATAAAAATCCTTCGAAAAGATCTGAGATAACTTCACAAATTATACATGGTGAAAAATTCAAAATATTAGCAAAAAATAAAAATTGGATAAAAATTAAAACTTTATTTGATAATTATAAGGGGTTTATAAAAAATTCAAAATATATAGAAAAATTTAGCCCCAATTATAAAGTCAGCTCACTAAAAGCAAAGATTTATAAAAAACCTGGAATTGGAACTAGCAGTTGGCTTCCATTTGCATCCAAATTTTCTGTATTTGAGCAAAATAAGAATTACGTAAGAATTGAAAAAAATAAATGGATTAAAAAAGTAGATATTAAAAAAATAAACCATAAAGAAAATAATTTTACAAAAATATTTGAAAAATTTCTCGATGTAAAATATGTTTGGGGTGGAAAAACATTTAAAGGTATTGATTGTTCAGCCTTATTGCAAATATTTTATTGTTATAATAATTCGTTTTATCCAAGAGATACAAAAGATCAGATCAAATATACAAAAAAGAATTCAAAGAAAAGACTATTTAAAAAAGGAGATATTATTTTTTGGAAAGGTCATGTTGCTATGTGTTTAAATTCTAAACAACTAATTCATGCTTATGGTCCAGAAAGAAAAGTAATTATTATGCCAATTATAGAAACAATTAATAGAATTGAAAAAACTGCCAAGCTAAAGGTAAAAAAAGTATCTAGAATAAAATATTAATTTCTTCCAAAGTCAGGTTTATCAATATCTTGTTTCAATTTGATGATTTTTGACCTTACTTTTTTAGTCTGAATAAGTTTCTTTACAATAGACTTATTATTTTTTGAATTAATATCTTTTTTAAATTGATTTAAATTTTTAATAAACAAATCAATCGCTTTTGAAATATTATTTTTATTATTGAAAAAAATATCTCTCCACATGATTTCATTTGATGCTGCAATCCTAGAAAAATCTCGTAATCCACCAGCACTATATTTGATTAGCTCATAATTTTGTTTTTTCTCAAAATCTTGTGCAGATTTCACCAGATTATATGCAATTAAGTGTGGTAAATGACTAGTAATAGAAAAAATTTTGTCATGTTTTTCAGCGCTCATAATAACTACTTTGGCTCCAATTTTTTTCCAAAACTGAGCTAGAATATTTATGTTATTTTTTTTAATATTTTTTTCTTTAATTATTATGCACCATCTATCAGTAAACATATTTTCTTTACCATTCTCTGGACCACTGACCTCTGATCCAGCTATTGGGTGACTTTGAATCCAATGAATACCTTTCTTTAAAAATTTATTTATAATTTTAGAAGTTTCAATTTTTGAAGAACCAATATCAGTAATCATTGTTTTCGATGGTATAAATTTATTAATTTTTAAAATAATATTTTTGTATTCACTCATTGGTGTACAAAAGATGATTAAATCAGAATTACTTACACCTTCTTTTAATGATTTAACAATTGTTCCAGGTAATTTTAATCTTTTTATCTTAGCAATATTTGATTTTGATTTTTCATAAATAAATATTTTTTTTGCTATTTTTTTTTTGCTAATACGCCTTAATAAAGATGAACCTAATAATCCACAGCCAATAATTAAAATATTTTTCATTTTTTCAATACTTGCTTAATAACACTCATAAATTTTAAGTTTTCTTTTTTAGATCCAATAGTTAACCTTAATTTATTCTTTATATGATAACCATCTTCTGTTGATCTTAAAATAATTCCCTTATTTTTAAGTTTTTCATACAGAAACTTTGCTGAATATCTGCATTTTTCAAAATTAAGTAACAAAAAATTTGCTGAAACTGAATTTGAAAAAATATTATATGCCTCAAGAAATTTCTTAATTTTTTCAGAATATAATAAATTATGTCTAATCGATTTATTTATGAAAGCTTTATCCTTCAGTGACTCGATGGCAGCTAATTGAGCAATACCATTTACATTAAATGGTGGTTTTATAACATTTAGCGCATCAACTATTTTTTTTGATCCATATCCCCAACCTACTCTCAGAGAAGCTAATCCAAACATTTTTGAAAAAGTTCTAAGGATGAAAACATTATCTTTATTTTTAAACAAATCTAACCCAGATGAATAATCTTTGTTTTTCATATATTCTGCATAAGCATCATCTATAACTAGTAAAATTTTTTTGTTTAATCTTTTTCTTAATTCTAAAACTTCTTTTTTCGTTAAATAAGTTCCTGTAGGATTGTTTGGGTTAGCTATAAACACAATTTTAGTTTTTTTTGTAATTTTTTTTAAAATTTCATTTACCGAAACTTTAAAATTAATTTCTTTTGCAAATACAACTTTTGCACCTACAATTTTTGAGTAAATTCTGTACATTAAAAAACTGTACTCTGGTACCACAACCTCATCTTTTGGGTTTAAAAACAACTGACAGAGCATTTGAATAACTTCATCTGAACCAGCTCCACAAATAATTTTCTCAGAATTACATTTATAAGCTTTAGATATTGCTTTTCTTAAATTTTGAGATTTTCCATCTGGATACTTATCTAAATTCAGATTTTTATTTGATATTATTTTCTTTGCTTTAGGGCTCATACCTAGAGCAGACTCATTTGCAGAAAGCTTAATTACGTTCTTAAGTTTCTTAACTTTTGATTTGCCAGGCTTATAGGCCTCAATTTTAAATTTTTTGAAATTTGGAGTTATCATTTTTTTTAATTTATGTGCTCTTTATAGATAAAATTACAAAATTTTATAGAGAATAAGAGGATTTTTTAAAAAATTGACATAATAAATAAGTTCTAGTAAAAAAATTATGCGCTGATTTAACTGAATTGCGAGCGCTTAAAAAAAACCGCTAAAATAGTTTTTTTTCTCACAATTCGAAACAGTCAAAAACTATGAATACTGAGAAAAACATAAAAACTTTAATTGTAAAAAAACAACTAAAATTAGACTGTGGAAAGACCATAAAAGATTTTCCGATAGCCTATGAAACTTACGGTTCACTTAATTCAAAAAAAGATAATGCAATATTAGTTTTTCATGCTCTAACAGGAGATCAATTTGTAACCGGAATAAACCCTGTAACTAACAAAGAGGGTTGGTGGAGTTATGCAGTAGGTCCTGATAAAGCTATCGATACAAATAAATATTTTGTTATTTGCTCTAACGTAATTGGTGGATGTATGGGGTCGTACGGACCAAGTCATAAAGATACTGATCAAAAAATTTTTGGAACAAATTTTCCCGTTATTACAATTAATGATATGGTGAATGCTCAATATAATTTACTTGATCATTTTGGTATTGATAAACTGTTTTCTATAACTGGTGGTTCAATGGGAGGTATGCAAGTCCTTCAGTTTATTAGCAACTTTCCTGATAAATCTAAAACAGTGATACCGATAGCAACCACATCTAGTCATTCAGCTCAAAATATTGCTTTTAACGAGCTAGGTAGACAAGCTATTACAGCTGATAGTAACTGGAAAGATGGGAATTATACATCAAACGATACTAATCCTGGAAAAGGATTGGCAGTAGCTAGAATGGCAGCTCATATTACTTACTTATCTAAAAAAGGTTTGCAGGAAAAATTTGGAAGAAAGTTGCAAGAGAGAGAAGATCTTAAATTTGGATTTGACGCTGATTTTCAAATAGAAAGTTATTTAAGATATCAGGGCTCAGTTTTCGTAGATAGATTTGATGCAAATAGTTATCTTTATATTACTAGAGCTATGGATTATTTTGATTTAGCAAAACAATTCAATGGTAATCTTTCAGAAGCATTTAAAAATACAAACGCGAAATTTTTTATAATTTCATTTACTTCAGATTGGCTTTATCCAACCCAAGAAAACAAAGATATTGTGATTGCTTTAAACTCAATAGGAGCTGATGTTGGATTTGTAGAAATTGAGTCGGATAAAGGTCACGACTCCTTTTTACTAGATGTTCCTGATTTCTTAAGTGCACTTAAAAACTTTTTAGATAAATCTTACGAAGAAAATAAATTATGAAAAATGAATTTCAGATTATAGCAGATTTAATTGAAAAAGATAAGAAAGTCTTAGATGTAGGTTGTGCTGATGGAACTTTGATGAAATTTTTAAAGGATAATAAAAACATAAATATAAGAGGATTAGAAATTTCAAAAGAAAGAGTGCAAGAATGTATTGCAAAAGGTTTAACTGTAATTGAAGGAAATGCTGAAAAAGATTTAAAACAATTTCCAGACAAATCATTTGATTATGTTATTTTAAGCCAAACCCTTCAAGCTTTTCTTAATCCTGAATTAGTTTTAGATGAACTTTTAAGAGTTGGAAAAAAAGCAATAGTTACGATTCCTAATTTTGGATACTGGAAAGTAAGATTTCATTTATTAATTAAAGGTACAATGCCAATTACAAAAACATTACCAGATGAATGGTATAACACACCAAATTTACATATGTGTACAATCAAAGATTTTTTTCACTTTGTAAAATCAAAAGATATTAAAATTTTTAAATCACTCGCTTTAAATAATCTTAATTCATCAATAATAAATCAGAGTAATTTAGGAGTTAAGAATTTGTTTGCAGATCTAGGTATATTTTTGATAGAAAAATAAAATGCGTATTGAAATTATACCTTGTCTTCAGGACAACTATAGCTATTTAATAATAGACGAAAGTAACAATTCTGCGTGTATTGTAGATCCCAGTGAGGCTGAGCCAATAATAAATTTCCTAAAGAATAAAAATATAAAATTAAAATACATTCTTAATACTCATCATCACTATGATCACATTGGAGGAAATCAAGAATTAAAAAAAAAATATGGATCGGTTGTTGTAGGTTTTAAAGGAGACTCGAAAAGAATACCAGAGATAGACATATTTTTAGAAGATAATCAAATATGGAAAGCCGAAAACTTTGAAGCTAAAATTATGCATATACCTGGACATACTTCAGGCCATATTTGTTTTAATTTTTTTAAAGAAAAAATAGTTTTTACCGGAGATACACTTTTCTCACTTGGTTGTGGAAGAATATTCGAAGGTTCTTATGAGGAAATGTTTGAATCTTTAAACAAAATTAAATTATTACCAGAAGATACAAAAATTTATTGTGGTCATGAATACACTCTTAACAATGCAAAATTTTGCAAAAAATATGATTCTGAAAACAAAGATTTACAAAAAAAAATAGAAAAAATAGAAAAATTAAGAGAAAATGGAATTCCTACAATACCCTCAACTTTAAAAGAGGAATTGGAGTGTAATATATTTTTAAGAGCAAAAGATGTTAAAACCTTTTCAAAATTAAGAGATTTAAAGGATAATTTCTAATTAATTCGGCTTGACTAAAGGCTAGCTACAACTATATTGCGGTAACTTTAAATTAAATCATACTATGTCATACGCAGTAATAAAAACAGGTGGAAAACAGTATAAAGTAAAGTCTGGAGAAATTCTAAAGATTGAAAAACTACCAGAATCTAAACCTGAGACTAAAATAGAGTTTAATGAAATTTTGGCATACGGTGATGACAAATCAATTGAAATTGGAACTCCAAATGTTGAGGGTGCAAAAGTAGAGGCTGATTTAATTAAAAATAGCAAAAATAGAACTATTTTAATTTTTAAAAAAAGAAGAAGACAAAATTCAAGAAGAAAAAATGGGCATAGGCAACAATATTCTATGATAAGAATTAACAAAATTTTTTCAAAAGATGGTAAAGTTTTATCAGAAGCTGAAAAAATTTCTAAAACTTCAAAAAAAGAAGAAGTTAAGGAAGCAGTAAGCAAATAGTTATTAGGTAAATTATGGCAACAAAAAAAGCAGGTGGATCATCACGAAACGGACGAGATAGTGCCGGTAGAAGACTTGGTGTAAAAAAGTATGGTGGTGAAACAGTAATTCCTGGAAACATAATTGTTAGACAAAGAGGAACTAAGATTTTTCCAGGTGAAAATGTTGGTATGGGTAAAGATCATTCAATATTTTCAGTTGTTAAAGGGAAAGTTGTTTTCAAAAAATCTAAATCAGATAGAACTTTCGTTTCTGTAAAGCCCAATTAATAGTACAACCAATTAAAATAGATGTTGTATTATGAAATTTCTCGATCAAGTTAAAATTTATATTAAAGCTGGAAACGGTGGAGACGGATCTCCTAGTTTTAGAAGAGAGAAATATGTTGAGTTTGGCGGACCAGATGGTGGGGACGGTGGAAAAGGTGGATCAATTATTTTGAAGTCAGAGGAAAATTTAAATACCCTTATTGATTATCGATATCAACAACACCACAAAGCCGAACGTGGAGAAAATGGTTCTGGTCAAAACCGAACTGGAAAAGGTGGTGAAGATTTAATTTTAAAAGTTCCTCTAGGTACACAGGTATTTGAAGAAGATAACAAAACTCTTCTTTTTGATTTTAATAAAAAAGGTGAAGAATATGTTGCAGCTGCTGGTGGAAAAGGAGGTTTGGGAAACACAAGATTTAAAAGTTCTACAAATAGAGCTCCAAGAAAATTTACTAAAGGCACTATCGGAGAAGAATTTACAATATGGCTTCAATTAAAAACAATTGCTGATATCGGTATTATTGGATTGCCAAATGCAGGAAAATCAAGTTTGTTAGCAGCATTAACAAACGCAAATCCAAAAATTGCAAATTACAAATTTACAACTATTAATCCAAACCTTGGCGTGGCTTCTTACGATGATAAAGAAATTACCATTGCAGATATTCCAGGATTAGTTGAAGGTGCTCACGAAGGTATAGGGTTAGGGATACAATTTTTAAAACATATAGAGAGATGTAAGTCTTTACTGCACTTAATTGATATCACCAACTTAGATCTGAATGAGTCTTATAATCAGGTGAAAAATGAATTAAAAAGCTACAGTGCAAAGTTATTAGAAAAAAAAGAACTAATTGTGCTTAATAAAGTCGATTTGATTGATGAAGAAACAGTAAATGAAGTTATAGATCATTTTTCAAAAGGTAAAAATTGTGAGATTATGACAATAACAACTCTGGAAAAAGAATCTGTATCAAAAATTAAAGCAAAGCTTTTGTCTTATGTATCTTAAAAACTCTAAAATAATTGTTATCAAAATTGGATCATCTCTCCTGGTTAATCAAAATAAAAAAATTAGGAAACAATGGTTATCTAGTTTTGCAAAAGATATTAAAAAATTAAGAAATAAAAATCAAAAAGTAGTTATTGTTAGCTCTGGTGCTATTGCTTTGGGTTGCAAGAAAATGAATTATAACAAAAAAAATATCAAATTAGATAAGAGTCAAGCTATTGCTTCTATTGGTCAAATAGAGTTGATGAATTTATTTTCACAAACTTTCTCAAAGTATAAATTAAATATTTCTCAGATTTTGCTTACATTAGAAGATACTGAGGAAAGAAGAAGATCTCTCAATGCAAAACGAACTTTTGATAATCTTTTTGAACTTGGTTTTATTCCTGTAGTAAATGAAAATGACACTATTGCAACGAGTGAAATAAAATATGGAGATAATGATAGATTAGCATCTAGGGTTGCGCAAATTACAAACGCAGATACGTTAATTTTATTATCTGACGTTGATGGTTTGTATACAAAAAATCCTAAAATTTTTAAGGATGCTAAACTTATAAAAAAAATTGATGACCTAAAAAAAGATCTAAAAAAAATTTATATTAAAGGCGTAAATGAATATGGAAGTGGTGGTATGCATACAAAAATTGAAGCAGCAAAAATATGTCAGCTTGCTGGTACTAGTATGGTTATTGCAAATGGACTATATTCAAATCCTATCTCAAAAATAATTGAAAAAAATAACTGCACCTGGTTTAGTCCAAAAATTTCAAAGTTAGATGCTAGAAAAAAATGGATAATAAGTTCTGTAGCACCTAAAGGAGCTTTAATAATTGATGATGGTGCTAAAAAAGCTTTAAAATCTGGAAAAAGTTTGTTAGCAGCAGGAATTAAAAAAGTTTCGGGAAGATTTAACAAAGGTGATCATATTAAAGTATTGGATAAAAAAAATAACGAATGTGCTAGAGGGTTAAGTTCCTTTACTTCTGATGAGGTAACTAAAATTATGGGTCATCACTCTAATGAAATTGAAAAATTATTAGGCTATGTTGCAAAATCAGAAGTTATTCATAAAGATGATATGGTGGAAATTTAAATGATTAAATATATGAATTTAATTGGAATAAAAGCTCGAAAAGCTAGTGAGTATAAAGTTACAACTGAAGTAAAAAATAAAGTCTTAAATGATTACGCGAAATTAATTAAGAATGAAAAAAAATTTATTATTAATCAAAATTCAAAAGATATTAATTACGCAAGAAAAAAAGGATTAAAAGAAAACTTAATCAAAAGACTTCATTTAAATGAAAATAAATTAGATGGAATTATAAATTCTATTTTTAAAATAGCTAAATTAAGGGATCCTATAGATAGCACTCTAGAAAAATGGAAAAGACCGAATGGTTTGAATATTAAAAGAGTTTCAATACCAATTGGAGTTATTGGGGTTATTTATGAAAGTAGACCAAATGTAACTTCAGATATTGCTAGTCTTTGTTTTAAATCTGGAAATGTAGTGATTTTGAAAGGAGGCTCTGAGGCCATAAATTCAAATAAAGCTTTAGCTAAGCTGTTTAGAAAAGCACTTAAAAAAAATAAAGTTAATGAAAACTTTATACAATTTATTGATTCAAAACAAAGGAGACTTGTGGATATTATGCTTTCTAAGATGAAAAAATATATCGATGTTATCATACCTCGTGGTGGAAAAAATTTAGTCAAAAAAGTTTTAGAATTATCCAAAGTACCTATAATTGGGCACTTAGAGGGGCTTTGTCATACTTATATAGATAAAGATGCAGAATTAAAAATGGCTAAAGAAATTGTCTATAACGCTAAATTAAGAAATACAAGTATTTGTGGTGCGACTGAAACTATTCTTATTCATAAAAATATAGTCAAAAAATTTAGTAATCCTATTTTGCAGGAACTTGAAAATAGTGGTTGTAAAATAATTGGCGATAAGATTTTGAAAAGTTATTACAATGGTCAAGTATATCCTGCAAAAGAAAAAGATTGGTCAACTGAATATTTATCATCAATTGTATCTGTTAAAGTTGTTAAAAATTCTGAAGAGGCAATTATGCATATTAACAAATACGGAACTATGCACACTGACTCCATCATTACAAAAAATAAAAAGACAGCAAAATATTTCCTAAAAAATGTTAAAAGCTCAATTGCAATGCATAATACCTCAACTCAATTTGCTGATGGTGGTGAATTTGGATTTGGTGGAGAAGTTGGAATTTCTACTAATACACTACCACCAAGAGGTCCTGTAGGTTTAAATCAGTTGATTTCATATAAATATGAAATCACTAGTAATGGTAAAATAAGAAATTAAATTGAATAACACAAAAATAAAAATTGGTGTATTAGGTGGATCGTTTGATCCTGCTCATAAAGGACATTTGGCAATTTCTAAGGAAGCAAAAAAAAAATTTAAACTCAAAAAAGTTATTTGGGCAATTACAAAAAAAAATCCATTTAAAATAGAGAGCAAGACATCTGTTGCTGACAGAATTAAATTTTGTAAAAAAATAATTGGTACAAATTCATTTATTAAGGTTAAATTTTATGAAAAGATTATTAAGTCAAATAAAACTATAAATTTAATCAATCATTTAAAAAAAGATAAAAGCATTGAAATTTATTTTTTAATGGGTGCCGACAACCTTATTAATTTTCATAAATGGCATAAATCTAAATTAATTTCACAAAAATGTAATATTCTAGTTTTTGATCGACATGGGTACAAAAAAAATTCTTTAAAATCAAAGACATTTAAGCAACTTAATAAGACCAATCTAGAGTTTGTTGAGTTTAATAAAGTCAACATTTCATCTTCTCAATTAAGAAAAATTTGATAATCTAAATTCAATTAATGGACAAAATTTCAGACCTAAAAGAAATTGTAATCAACACACTAGATCTAAATAAAGCTCAAGACATTGTAACTATTGATCTTAAAGACAAAAGTTCTATGGCTGATTACATGATCATAGCAAGTGGAACTTCATCTAGACATATTCAATCCTTGTCAGAACAAGTTTTAGAAAAACTTAAAAATAATGGTGTAAAAGACTCAAAAATTGAAGGCAAAGAAAGTGGAGAATGGAAACTTGTTGATGGAATTGATTTGATTGTTCATATTTTTCACCCAGAAAAAAGAAAATTTTATGAATTAGAGAAAATTTGGTCAGAGCTAATTCCAAAAGAAAAAGTGATGATATGAAAAAAATTAAATTTTTATTATTAATTTTTTTTTCCGTTTTTTATTTAAATAAAACAGTTATTTCAGCTGAAATTGATATTTATAAAAAAATTGATCTCTTCGGTGAGGTTCTTGAAAAAATTAATAAAGAATATGTTGATGAGTTCAATCAATCTGAGAGTATGGACTCTGCTATCAATGGACTTTTACAATCCTTAGATCCTTATTCATCCTACATGTCTCCTAAAATTTTTGATGAAATGCAAACAGAAACCAGTGGTGAATTTGGTGGACTAGGAATTGAAGTTAGCATGGAGGCTGGTGTGGTAAAAGTAATTTCACCAATAGATGATACACCTGCATCCAGAGCTGGATTAAAAGCTGGTGACTACATAGTAAAAATAAATGATGTTCAGGTTCAAGGAAAATCATTAAGTGAAGCTGTTGATTTAATGAGAGGACCTGTAGGTTCTGGAATAGAGTTAACAGTAAGACGAAGAGGCGAAAGAAAAGCGTTAACATTTAATATCATAAGAGAAGTTATTCAGGTTCAATCTGTAAAATCTGAAATTATAGATGAAAATATTGGATACATCAGGCTTACTTCATTTAACGATAACAGTAGTGATCAAATAGAAAAACAAATTAAAAAACTTAAAAAAGATAAAAACTTAAATTCATTTATTTTAGATTTAAGAAATAATCCTGGAGGTCTTCTATCTCAAGCAATCAAGATATCAGATTTTTTTCTGGAAAATGGAGAGATAGTTTCAACAAAAAGCAGAAAAAGATCTGAAAATAGAAAATGGTTTGCAAAAAAAGGAGATATTACCGATGGAAAAACACTATTGGTTTTAATTAACTATGGTTCAGCATCTGCATCTGAAATTGTTGCTGGAGCTTTAAAGGATCACAAAAGAGCAATCATCGTTGGTGAAAATAGCTTTGGTAAAGGTTCTGTGCAATCAATTATTCCTTTAAAAAATCGTGGAGCTATCAGATTAACTGTCGCAAAATATTATCTTCCCTCTGGAAAATCTATTTCTGAAGTAGGTGTTAGACCAGATATTGAAGTAAATGAAGAAGGTGATGATTTTAGAATAAAAACTGATACTGATAATCAATTAAACTATGCTATTAAGTTACTTAACGGATAATATGAATAAAAATTTTAAAGATTTACCACTGAGAAGTGGGGTCGGAATTGTGTTATTGAATAAAGAAAATAAAGTATTCGTAGCAAAAAGAATAGATAATCCCAAAAATTTTTGGCAAATGCCTCAGGGTGGTGTTGATGAGGGAGAGGATAATTTAAAAGCTGCATTTAGAGAACTAGAGGAAGAAACAAGTATCAAAAGCGTAGAACTTATAAAAGAATTAGATGGTACATTAACCTATGATTTACCCGATAGATTACTAGGTATTATTTGGAAAGGTAAGTACAAAGGTCAGAAGCAAAAATGGTTTTTAATGCGATTTATTGGAAATGATAATGAGATAAATATTAATACATCTAATCCTGAATTTTTAGATTGGAAGTGGATTGACTTAGATTTAATTACTGATGTTGTGGTTGATTTTAAACATCATATTTACAAAGAACTTAAAGAAAAAGTAAAAAAATTAATTTAGAGTTTTTAGAACTTCAACTTTTTGATCTGCTAAATACTTAGATTGATCATTTATATCAGTTTTATTAGCCTCTTCTTCTGCCTGTTTAAGTAAATCTTGTTGCTTTGATTTATCTATATCAGCAAGATTAAAAATTGTACTTGTTAAAATAGATAGATTGTTATTTTTGAACTCAACAATACCATCTTCAACATAGTAATTTTCATCACCTGATTTTGATAAAATCTTAATTATCCCAGGTTTCAAAAAGGAAATAATAGAAATATGATCCTTCAATATTCCCATCTCTCCTTCAAAAGCAGGGACCACAACTTCTGAAACATCATCTTTTACTAAAAAAGATTTTTCAGGATTTACTATTTCAACTTTAAACTCTTCGCTCATTAAGCAGCAGCTTCTTGTTCCATTTTCTTAGCTTTTTCTATAGCTTCTTCAATTGTTCCAACCATATAAAAAGCAGCTTCAGGTAAGTGATCATACTCACCTTTACAGATTGCATCAAAACCTTTGATAGTTGAGTCAAGATCAACAAGTTTTCCTGGAGAACCAGTAAATACTTCTGCAACGAAGAATGGTTGGGATAAAAATCTCTGGATTTTTCTAGCTCTTGCTACAACTAGTTTATCCTCTTCAGATAACTCGTCCATACCAAGAATAGCTATAATATCTTGTAGTGATTTATATGATTGTAGTATTCTTTGAACATCTCTTGCTACTCTATAATGCTCATCTCCAACAATTCTTGGATCCAAAATTCTTGATGTAGAATCAAGTGGATCTACTGCAGGATAAATACCAATTTCCGCAATTTGTCTTGAAAGTACAGTCGTTGCATCTAAGTGAGCAAACGATGTAGCTGGAGCAGGATCTGTTAAATCATCAGCGGGTACATAAATTGCTTGCACAGATGTAATTGACCCTTTGTTTGTAGTCGTAATTCTTTCTTGTAGGTTACCCATGTCAGTAGCTAATGTCGGTTGATATCCAACAGCAGATGGAATTCTTCCTAACAAAGCTGAAACCTCTGATCCTGCCTGAGTAAATCTAAAAATGTTATCTACAAAGAAAAGTACGTCCTGACCTTCCTGATCTCTAAAGTATTCAGCTACAGTTAACCCTGTAAGTGCAACTCTTGCTCTTGCTCCAGGAGGTTCATTCATCTGTCCATAAACTAAAGCAGCTTTTGAACCAGCTCCTTCTTTTTTAATTACTCCAGACTCAATCATTTCATGATAAAGGTCATTTCCTTCTCTAGTTCTCTCTCCAACTCCCGCGAAAACTGAAAAACCACCATGAGCTTTTGCAACGTTATTAATTAATTCCATAATTAAAACTGTTTTTCCTACTCCTGCTCCACCAAATAATCCGATCTTTCCACCTTTTGCATACGGTGCAAGCAAATCAATTACTTTGATACCTGTTACAAGGATTTCAGTTTCTGTTGATTGGTCATTAAATTCAGGTGCAGCTCTATGAATTGGCCAACTTTCTTTGGTTTTAACTTCACCTCTTTCGTCAATTGGTTCACCAATTACATTAATAATTCTTCCGAGAGTTTCAGGCCCAACAGGAACTTGAATAGGAGCATTTGTGTTGGTAACTTCATCACCTCTTTTTAGTCCTTCAGTAGCATCCATAGCAATTGTTCTAACAGTAGTTTCACCTAAGTGTTGTGCTACCTCTAAAACTAGTCTGTTATCACCATTTTTACATTCCAATGCTGTTAAAATTTCTGGTAGTTCACCATCAAATTTTACGTCTACTACCGCTCCAATAACTTGTGTGATTATTCCTTTGCTCATAATTATAAACTTTCTGCTCCTGATATGATTTCTATTAGTTCTTTTGTAATTGCTGCCTGACGACTTCTATTATATTCGATAGTAAGTTTGTCAACCATTTCACCTGCGTTTCGGGTCGCATTATCCATTGCACTCATTCTAGACCCTTGTTCGCTAGCTGAATTCTCTAACATAGCCTTAAATATTTGCGTAGAAATATTTTTTGGCAATAAATTGCTTAAAATTTCATCTTCATCTGGTTCAAATTCGTAACTTTCTTCTGAACTGTTTTCTTCTCCTTCGTTGTTTAAAGGGATAATTTGCTGTGCTTGAGGAATTTGAGTAATTACATTTTTAAATTGGTTATAAAAAATTGTACAAACATCAAATTCACCTGCCTCGAATTTTTCAATTACCATTTTCCCAACTTTGTCAGCATCAAAATAATTTGCATTTTTAGACTCTTTGAAAGAAATATTTTCAATTATTTTATCACCATAAACTCTTTTTAATTGGTCATTCCCTTTTGAGCCTACTGTAATAATTTTAAGTTCTTTACCTTCATCTAAAATTTTTGCAAAATAACTTTTAGCTTTTTTAATAATATTTGAATTAAATCCACCACATAAACCTCTATCAGAAGTCATCACCACACAAAGATGAGTTTTTTCCTGACCAGTCCCTGACAATAACTTTGGTGCATTTTCTTTATCAGATATACCATTTGATAAATTTAAAATAACATTATTCATTTTTTCAGAATAAGGTCTTCCTTTCTCAGCGCTTTCTTGAGCTCTTCTTAATTTAGCTGCTGCAACCATTTTCATAGCTTTAGTAATTTTTTGTGTAGACTTTACACTAGCTATTCTTTTTTTTAGGTCGTCTAAACTTGCCATAAATTATTAAGATTTAAAATTTCCTTTTAATTGAGTGATTACCTCAACAAGTAATTTTTCTTTATCTTCCTCAAGTTTTCCTGAACTTAAAATTGACTCGATAATTTCAGGCATATCTGATTTACATCTTTCAATAATCTTGCTCTCAAATTCAGCAACGTCTTTTAAATCAATATCATCCAGATAACCTTTTACTCCACAAAATACTGAAATAACTTGTTCTGCAACAGTCATGGGTGAATATTGTTTTTGTTTTAAAAGTTCAGTTAACTTAGAACCTCTATTCAAAAGTTGCTGAGTAGATGCATCTAAATCAGATCCAAATTGAGCAAAAGCTGCCATTTCTCTGTATTGTGCTAGCTCTAGTTTCATAGAACCAGAAACTTTTTTCATAGCTTTAGTTTGAGCTGATGAACCAACCCTAGATACCGATAAACCTACGTTAATTGCAGGTCTTATACCTTGGTTAAATAGTTCTGTTTCAAGGAAAATTTGTCCGTCTGTAATTGAAATAACGTTAGTAGGAATGAACGCGGATACGTCTCCACCTTGTGTTTCAATAATTGGCAGTGCAGTAAGTGATCCACCACCATGTTCGTCACTTAATTTAGCTGCTCTTTCAAGTAATCTACTATGAAGATAAAATACATCTCCAGGATAAGCCTCACGTCCTGGGGGTCTTCTTAATAGCAATGACATTTGTCTATAAGCAACTGCTTGTTTAGACAAATCATCATAAATTATTAACGCATGCATTCCATTATCTCTAAAATACTCACCCATAGCACAACCTGTATATGGTGCTAAGAATTGTAGAGGAGCAGAGTCCGATGCAGTAGCAGCAACGATTGTTGTGTACTCCATAGCTCCAGCTTCTTCTAATGTTTTTTGAATTTGTCTTACTGTTGATCTTTTTTGTCCAACTGCAACATATATACAATACAGTTTTTGTTTTTCATCACCAGATTCATTGATTTTTTTTTGATTAATAATTGCATCTACTGCAACTGCTGTTTTACCAGTTTGTCTATCACCGATAATTAATTCCCTTTGCCCTCTTCCAATCGGAACTAGACTATCAATTGATTTAAGACCAGTTTGCATTGGTTCACTTACTGATTGTCTTGGAATAATACCAGGTGCTTTAACTTCCACCCTGCTTTTTTTAATTCCTTTATCTAATGGTCCTTTTCCGTCAATAGGATTTCCCAAACCATCCACTACTCTTCCTAATAATTCTTTTCCAACTGGAGTATCAACAATATTACCAGTTCTTTTTACTACATCCCCTTCTTTAACATTTCTGTCATCACCAAAAATTACAACACCAACGTTTTCACTTTCTAAGTTTAGAGCCATACCTTTTGAACCATCTGCGAACTCTACCATTTCACCAGCTTGAACATTATCCAAACCATAAATCCTAGCAATACCGTCTCCAACTGATAAAACTTGACCAACTTCTGTAACCTCTGCTTTATCACCAAAATTTTTAATTTGTTCTTTTAATATTTTTGTAACTTCTGAAGGATTTATTTCCATTTATGCCTCTATCATTCTATTTTCGATTTGTTGTAATTTATTTTTAATTGAGGTATCGACCATAGTACTTCCTACTTGTACTACCAAACCTCCTATTAAACTTTCATCATGTTTGTAGTTTAATTTTATTTTTGAGCTAAAATTTTTTGTTAACTCCTCTGTAATTTTTGCAATTTCTTCATTAGATAATTCTTTTGCTGATTTTAATTCTGCCTTAAGTTCACCTCTTTTTCTTGAACAAATTTCGATAAAGCTTTTAAGGATACGTTCAATAAAAAAGAAACGTCTTTTTTGAATTAAGAAACTTAAAAAATTTTTAAATAAAGACTCAAATTTATTATTTTCAGAGATTGTATTGATTACTTTTAGTAAATCTTCTTGGCTTGTAGTTGGATCTTTAATCAAGTTAGAAAAATCTTCACTTTGATCAATTAAATTAAGAATAGATGAAGACTGATCTTCGATCTGACTTAAAAGATTGTTTTCCTCTGAAAGTTCAAAAAGCGCAAGAGAATACCTTTCAGCTGAAGTTATTGAAAATCCGGTGTCTTTACTCAACTTGGTTCCTCTATAATGTTGAAGATTATTTAAAAATCACGCCCTAAATAGCATATGACCCTTATGTCTTCAAGTAGCGGATTCGTAAAAAAGGCATCTTTTTTGCGGTTAATTGAAGTTAATTGGGTCAACATCAACTGAAAGTTTTATTCCAGAAGAAAATTTATATTTTGGAATAATTTTTGCAAGAGAACTTTGTAGTTTCATAGATTTTAAGCCTCTAATTAAAAATCTAATTCTAAATTTTCTCTTTAATCTAAACAATGGAGCATTCACTGGCCCTAATATTTTTCCTTCTATTTTATTTTCAATAAAATTTTTAAAATTAATAGCTTCTTTTTCTAATTTAATTTCATTGTCTCCAGTTAATATTAAAGAAATAAATCTTTGAAATGGTGGTAGTTTATTTTTTTTCCTTATCTCCAGTTCTCTTTCTAAAAAAATATCTGGATTTTTACTTGTAATTTCTGAAATCATCTTAGTATTATTTTCGTAGGTTTGAAAATATACAGTTGCTGGCTTTCCTGTTCTTCCTGCACGTCCTGAAAGTTGATGATAAAGCTGTAAATTTTTTTCTGCACCTCTTAAATCATGTCCTTGAGATGTAAGATCAATATCAACAACCACAATGCAATTTAAGCTTGGAAAATGAAAACCTTTTGAAATTAATTGAGTTCCAACTAAAATATGCGTTTCATTATTAATAATTTTATCTATTTTTTCTTTAGAATCTTTTTTATTCATTGTATCACTTGAAAAGATCTCTATTTTTTTACCAGGAAATTTTCTTTTTACTTCTTCTGAAATTCTCTCAACACCAGGACCACTAAAAATAAATTCACAATCGCCTTCTTTTGTACAGTTCCTTTCAAGATCAGATTTATATCCACAATAATGGCACAATAGGTTATTTTTATTTTTATGATAAACTAAATTGATACTACAATTTGGACATGTAAAACTTGTAAAACACTTATTACATAAAGCATTTGGAGAAAAACCTCTTCTGTTTAAAAAAAACAAAACTTGATCTTTTTTTTTCAAATGTAAATTAACTTTTTCAACAATTTTATTTGATAACCATGATTGTTTTTCAAGTTTTGTATTATTCAAATTAATAATTTCATAATTGGGTAATGCTGCGTTTTGATATCTTTCATTTAATCTAGAAACTTCGTATTTCCCTTTTTTAATATTTTCAAAAGTTTCTATAGACGGGACAGCGGTAATCAAATTGATTGGAATATTTTCAAAAGATGCTCTGGAAATTGCCATATCACGAGCATTGTAGGTTATACCTTCGTCTTGTTTAAATGATTGATCATGTTCTTCATCAACAATTATCATTCCTAATTTTTTAAATGGTAAAAATAGTGAAGACCTTGCTCCAATAATTATTTTTATTTTACCGTTAGAAACGCCACTCCAAATTAATTCTTTCTTTTTTTTTGAAATGCCAGAATGCCAAACTGCAGGTTTAAAACCAAAATATTCTAAAAATTTTTGTTCAAACTGGTTGGTTAAACCAATTTCTGGTAATAAAATTAATCCTTGAAAACCCTTCTCTATCAGTGGTTTTAACGCTTCAAAATAAACTAAAGTTTTACCTGATCCAGTGGTGCCTTGCAAAACATGAACTCTAAATTTTTTATTTGAAATATTCATTTTTTTTAGAGATTTATTTTGATCACCAGATAGCTTGATTAAGTTTTGTTTAATTTTGCTATCGAATATTTGATAAAGTTGAGTTTCTTTATTCTCTATTGCCTTACTGCTTAAGAGCACTAACTTTAATGCCATACCCTTTGGGATAAGATTGTATTCTGCAAACCAATTTAAAAAGTTTATTGTATTTTTTTTTAATGGAGTAACGTCTAATTTCTTTATTACATTTTTAGTCTTAAAATTTCTATTGTTATTTTTTTCAAATTCGTCCCACACAACACCAGTAATTTTGGATTTTCCAAAAGGTACAAGTACATAATCACCAACTTTAAGATTTAAATTACTTTCATAAGTAAACGGATGATTAAAAATATTTGGTACAAGAATCGGAAATTTCATATTTTTATAATATGAAAAAAAATTAAGAGTGTATTGCTCTTTTATCTACTGATAAAGCGGCTTCTTTAACTGCTTCTGAAAAAGTTGGATGAGCATGACAGGTTCGGGCTATGTCTTCTGCGCTTGCACCAAATTCCATTGCAACACCGATCTCTGCAATTAATTCTCCTGCATGAGGCCCAATTATATGTGCACCTAATACTTTATCTGTTTGCTCATCAGCTAAAATCTTAACAAAACCTTCTGCATCATCTATGGCCTTAGCTCTTGAATTAGCCATAAACGAAAATTTCCCTACTTTATATTTTTTATTTAATTCTTTTAATTGTTCCTCAGTTTTTCCGATTGATGCTACTTCTGGTGTTGTATAAACTACTCCTGGAATTGTATCGTAATTTACATGTCCAGATTGACCAACTATGTTTTCTGCAACTGCTATACCTTCGTCCTCCGCTTTATGTGCAAGCATTGGACCAACAATTACATCGCCTATTGCATAAATATTTTCAACGTTAGTCTTAAAAATTTTATCAGTTTTAATTCTATTTCTTTCGTCAAGATCTACTCCTACAGACTCTAAATTTAAACCATCTGTATTAGGTTTTCTGCCAACAGAGATTAAAACAACATCACACTCAAAATTATTTTTATTACCATCTTTATCTTCTGTTGAAACCACTACACCTGCTGCATTTTTTTTAATTGTTTCAACTTTATTTTGCATATTAAATTTCATACCCTGTTTTTTTAAAATTTTCATAAATTCTGAAGAGATTTCTTTATCCATTCCAGGCGTAATATGATCTAGAAATTCAACAACTTCCACCTCTGCTCCAAGTCTTGACCATACAGATCCCATCTCCAATCCTATATAGCCTCCTCCTACTACAACCATTTTCTTAGGCACCTTTTCTAACTTTAAAGCACCTGTTGATGAGACAATTATTTTCTCATCTATTTCTATTCCCGGTAATGAAACTGGAACTGATCCTGTTGCAATAACTGTTTTTTCTGTTTGGATGATGGTTTCTTTATTTTTATCATCTTTTATTAAAATTTCATTTTTAGATTTAAAACTTCCGTGTCCTTTAAAGTAAGTAACTTTGTTTTTTTTCAAAAGAAACTCAACACCTTTTGTAAGAACGGTTACAGCTTTATCTTTGCTTTTCATCATTTTGTCTAAATTTAATTTTACTTCACCAACTTCAATACCTTTGTTTGCTAAACTTTTTACTTTGTGAAATTCTTCAGACAGATTAAGTAAGCTTTTTGATGGAATACAACCAATATTTAAACAAGTACCTCCCAAAGACCCTCTAGACTCTATACATGCAGTTTTTAATCCTAATTGAGCAAGTCTGATTGCGCACACATAACCACCCGGTCCACCTCCAATAACTACAGCTTGAAATTTTTCTGACATTTAAATATCTAAAAACAACCTTCTAGGGTCTTCTAAGTTTTCTTTAATCATTTTAAGGAAAGATACAGATTCCTTTCCATCAATAATTCTGTGATCATATGATAATGCTAAATACATAATTGGTCTTATTTTGATTTCACCATCTACAACAACAGGTCTTTCCACTATATTATGCATGCCCAACACTCCAGATTGAGGTAAGTTTAGTATTGGGGTTGAAAGCATAGACCCATACACACCTCCATTACTTATTGTAAATGTTCCTCCCTGAAGATCTTCAATCGTTAGCTTTCCATCGCGCGCTTTTTCTGAAATTTCTTTAATATTTTTTTCAATGTCAGCAAAGGATAATTCATCTGCATTTCTCAAAACTGGAACAACCAAACCCTTATCTGTTCCGACAGCAAAGCTAATATTGTAATAGTTTTTATAGATAATCTCATCTCCGTCTATTTCAGCATTCACCGCAGGGAAATTTTTTAAAGCAACTACACATGCTTTTACAAAGAAAGACATAAATCCTAATTTTATCCCATAACGAGATTGGAAATCCTCTTGATTTTCTTTCCTCATTTCCATCACACTGCTCATATCAACCTCGTTAAATGTTGTTAAAAGAGCTGCATTCTCTTGAGCTTGCTTTAATCTTTTTGCAATAGTTTGTCTCAACCTAGTCATCTTAATTCGTTCTTCTTCACCATATTGAATTTTTCTTTCGGATGGTTTTGGATTTGCACCCATCAAACTTATTAAATCTCCTTTTAAAACTCTCCCATCTTTTCCTGAACCTTGAATTGAATTAATATCGATATTATTTTCAGTTACTATTTTTCTCACTGCTGGAGACAAGGTTGTATTAACACTTCTTTGTGGAGCAACATCTGGTTTAACTTCCTCAGTTAAAACCAAAGGTTTCTCTTTGGGTTTTTCTTCAAATACTTTTGGTTCTTTTTTATTTGTATCTAATTTTATTACATTGCTCTCTGCAGGAACAATTTCCTCTTTCTTAATTTCTTCACTAATTTTCGGCGCAGATTTAACCACTGTTCCACCTTCAGCTGATACAGAACCTAATAATGCTCCTACTTCAACGACTGATCCATCTTGTGAATTTATCTCTGTTAACACACCAGCAATTGGAGATGGTACTTCTAAGTTTACTTTGTCTGTCTCAAGTTCTACAATAGACTCATCTGCTTCGACTGTATCACCTGCGTTTTTTAACCATTTTGCAACAGTCGCTTCCGTTATACTTTCACCAAGAACTGGGACTACTATTTTTTCACTCATTAAAATTAATCAAATACCTTTTTAATTATTTCTTGTTGTTGAGAATTATGCCTTTTGGCATATCCTGTTGCAGGAGTTGCGTCTGGGCTTCTTCCTATATAAGAAATTTTATTATTATTAGCCTTTAAAGTGTCTAATGTCCATTGGATATAATCTCTAACTGAAAACCAAGCACCCATATTTTTTGGTTCTTCTTGACACCAAAAGAATTCGGCATTTTTAGAGTATGGTTTTAACTCCTTAACCAAAGCTTTTGCTGGAAATGGATACAATTGTTCAATTCTATACATCACTACATCATCTCTTTTAAGCTTTTCTCTGGCGTCTAACAAATCAAAATATACTTTTCCAGAACAAAGGATTACTTTTCTTATTTTAGAACTTTCTTTTAGTTTAATAAATCCTTTAGACTTAGGATCTATAGCATGATCCCACAATACTCTATGGAAAGTATTTTTTTTGTTAAAATCTTCTAAATTTGAAACACAATACTTATTTCTTAATAATGATTTTGGTGTCATTATGATTAGTGGCTTTCTGAAACTCCTATGCATTTGTCTTCTTAAAGCATGAAAATAATTTGCTGGGGTTGTGCAGTTCATTACTTGCATATTATCGTTTGAGCATAGTTGTAAAAATCTTTCTAATCTTGCTGAAGAATGTTCTGGTCCTTGTCCTTCATATCCGTGAGGTAACAACATTACTATGCCAGATGCTCTATTCCATTTTCTCTCACCAGATGCAATAAATTGATCAATTACTACTTGAGCTCCATTAGCAAAGTCACCGAATTGTGCTTCCCAAAGAGTAAGTGTGTTTGGCTCTACTAGACTATAACCATATTCAAAACCTAAAACCGCAAGTTCAGATAAAAAACTATCTACTACTTCAAATTGCTTTTGATTTTTAGAAATATTATTAAGAGGAATATACCTAGAATTATCTATTTGATTTCTTAAAACAGAATGTCGTTGACTGAATGTTCCTCTTCCAGAGTCTTGCCCTACAAGCCTAACTGGATATCCCTCTTCAAGCAAAGATCCAAAAGCTAAAGATTCAGCTGAAGACCAATCAATTCCAGTACCTTTTTCGACACTTTCTTTTCTGGCATTAAATATTTTAGAGATAGTCTTGTGAATATTTTTTTCCTCAGGAATGCTATTTATTTTACCTGAGATTATTTTTAATTTATTTTCATCAAAACCTGTTATACCCCTCTTATCTTTGCCTCTTTCAGGTTTATATCTTGACCATGTTCCCTCAAACCATTCTATTTTAGGTTTATAATCTTTTGCATTTTTGTATTGTTCATCAAGTAAATCTTTAAATGATTTAACATTATGATTCAATAATTCTTCAGTTATAGATTTTTCGTTTACTAATTTATTTCCATAAATTTTGTAAACACTGGGATGAGATCTAATTTTTTTATACATTAAAGGTTGAGTAAATGAAGGTTCATCTCCCTCATTATGTCCAAATCTTCTATAACAAATTAAATCTACTACAACGTCTCTATTAAATTTTAATCGAAATTCTGTTGCTATTCTAGTTGCATAAACAACTGCTTCTGGATCATCACCATTAACATGAAGAATTGGAGCCTCTACCATTTTTGCAACATCAGATGGATAAGGTGAAGACCTCGCAAATCTTGGACTAGTAGTAAATCCTATCTGGTTATTAACAATAATATGAATTGTTCCTCCAGTGTTATGCCCTGGTAGTCCAGACATTGCAAAACATTCTGCTACAACTCCTTGACCAGCAAAGGCTGCATCCCCATGAATGAGAATAGGTATAACTTTATTTCTTTCACGGTCTTTATGAAAAAATTGTTTGGCTCTTGTTTGACCTAAAACAACTGGGTTAACAGCTTCTAAATGAGAGGGATTATCTGTCAAACTGACATGTACTGAATTTCCATCAAATTCTCTATCAGACGACGCTCCAAGATGATATTTTACATCTCCAGCACTATCTTCAGAGTCAGTACTAAACTCACCAGCAAACTCATTAAAAATTTTTTTGTAAGATTTTTGCAAAACGTTTGCTAAAACGTTAAGCCTACCTCTATGAGACATACCTATTTTAACTTCTTTTATATTATTTTGACCACCAATTTTTATTATCTGTTCAAGAGCAGGTATTAAACTTTCGCCACCATCTAAACCAAATCTTTTTGTTCCCACATACTTTGTAGCTAAAAATTTTTCAAATCCTTCTGCCTGTACCAATTTATTTAAAATTGCCTCTTTACCATTTTTTGTAAATTGAAGTGCATTTTTATCTTGCTCTATCCTGTCCCTAAACCACTTTCTTTCATCTGGGTTTGAAATATGCATGAACTCATAACCTATTTTTCCACAGTAGGTTTTCTTCATAAACTTAAGTATTTCTTTTATATTTGCATATTTACGATTGATTACCCCGTTTAGAAAAATTTTCTTATCATAATTTTCTTTTTTAAAACCATAAAAATCTGGATGAAGCTCATCTAGATATTCTGACTCTCTCATTTCTAAAGGATCAAGATCTGCTAATAAATGTCCTCTTAGTCTATATGCTCTAATTAATGCTACAGCACTAATAGAATCTTTGTTTGAGTCAGCAAGTAATTGAAAATTAAATTTTTCTGAAGTGTCTAATTTGACATTATCAAAATCATTTTTATCTTGTTCTTCTATTTTTTTTTGTAATTCATCAATATCAATCTTTTTTTTAGTAGGTCCCCATGATGGACCATTAATTTCTTTTGCTATAACATTTAATTCTTCACCAATTCCCTCAAAATAATTTGCCCAACTTTCTGGAAGATCAGCATCTTTATTTACAAACTTTAAATACATTTCTTCTATAAATGCACTATTAGATTTGTTTAAAAATGAAGTTTTTTCGAAATCAAGATTTTTTGATGAAGACATCTTTATTAAATATATCCCTCTAATATTTTTTTTCAATTAGACAGTTTATCAAATAAAGTTTTTCCAATAATTGATGGTGATTTGGCAACTGTAATACCACATTCTTCCATTTTTTTTATTTTATCTTCAGCTCCACCCTTGCCACCTGATATAATGGCACCAGCATGCCCCATTCTCCTTCCTGGAGGAGCAGTAATTCCAGCAATAAATCCAACAATTGGTTTTTTGATCTTATGATTTTTTATAAATTCAGCCGCTTCTTCTTCAGCTGTTCCACCAATTTCACCTATCATTAAAATAGATTCTGTTTCAGAGTCATTTAAAAATAAATCTAAACAATCTATAAAATTTGTTCCATTAATAGGATCACCACCAATACCAATACAAGTTGATTGACCAAGTCCATTTTCAGTAGTTTGTGCTACAGCTTCATATGTCAATGTTCCTGACCTTGATACAATTCCTACACTTCCTCTTTTGTGAATACTTCCTGGCATAATCCCAATTTTACATTCATCTGGTGTGATTATTCCTGGACAATTAGGTCCAATTAATCTGCTATTAGAGCCAGTTAATTTTTGTCTTACCTTAAGCATATCCTGAATTGGAATTCCCTCTGTTATACAAACGATAAGTTCAATTGATTCATCAATAGCTTCAATTATTGCTGCTGCAGCAAATTTAGCAGGTACATAAATCATAGTTGCATCTGCTCCTACTTCATTTTTTGCCTCTAAAACGCTATTAAATACTGGTCTGTCTAAATGTTTTTGTCCACCTTTCTTTGGCGTAACTCCACCAACAAGATTGGTTCCATATTTTATAGCCTGCTCTGAATGAAATGTTCCATGTGAGCCAGTAAATCCCTGACAAATTACTTTAGTATTTTTATTTACCAAAACTGACATTTTATTTTATCGCCTCAACAATTTTCTTAGCAGCATCATCTAAATTTTCTGCAGAAATTAATTTTAATCCAGAATTATCAAGAATGTCTTTTCCTTCCTTGAAATTTGTACCTGCTAATCTTACAACTAAAGGTACACTAATATTAATTTCTTTAGCTGCATCAACTACTCCTTGAGCAAGAACATCGCATCGCATAATTCCTCCAAAAATATTTATTAAAATACCTTTAACATTTTTATCTGAAAGAATTATCTTTAATGCAGCAGATACTTTTTCTTTGGATGCGCCACCGCCTACATCTAAAAAATTTGCTGGCTCTTTACCATACAATTTAATTATATCCATTGTTGCCATCGCTAATCCTGCTCCATTTACCATACAGCCAATACTTCCATCTAGCTTGATATATGCAAGATCATGCTTGCTAGCTTCTATCTCGATAGGATCTTCCTCATTTAAATCTCTTAATTCAACAATTTCTGGATGCCTGAATAAAGCGTTAGAGTCGAAATTAACTTTTGCATCTAAACAAACAATTTTTTCCTCTTTTGTCAAAATTAATGGATTTACTTCAACCATGTTTGCATCAGTACTCACAAACATTTTATATATTGAATTAATTAATGTTATTGCTTGTTTTTTTGCGTCTTCATTTAAATTAAAAATATTAATTATTTTTTCACAATCTGACTCAGAGATTTCATCACCCATATCAACTTTTGTAGTTATAATTTTTTCAGGTGAACTGCTTGCAACTTCTTCAATGTCCATCCCTCCTTGGTCACTTGATATAAACGCAATTTTAGAACTTGCCCTATCAACCAGGCACGATAAGTAAAATTCTTTATCTATATTTGATGATTCTTCTACGTATAATCTTTTTACCTCTCTACCTTCAGGGCCAGTTTGATGAGTAACTAGTGTTTTTCCTAATAATTCTTTAGCTGCTACTGTTAGTTCCTCAATAGTGTTTAAAATTTTTACACCACCAGCTTTTCCTCTACCTCCAGCATGGATTTGTGCTTTAAGTACATATTTCTCAGTTTTGAGTGCTTTTGCTTTTTCAATAAGTTCATCAACATTAAGCGCAAATACTCCTTCAGGAACTACAGCTCCATATTTTTTTAATATTTGTTTAGCTTGATGCTCGTGAATATTCATTATTATTTAGATAAATCAGGATCTATTTTAGATGCAGCTTCCCATAAAGCTTTTACAGCATCTATTGAATGCATAAATTCTTTTTTTTCTTTTTCATCTAAATTAATCTCTTCAATTCTTTCTACACCATCTTTTCCAATGACAACAGGAACACCTGCATAAACATTTTTCACACCATATTCTCCATTTAATTCTACAGCGCAGGGTAATAATTTTTTCTGATCATTCAAATATGCTTCTGCCATTTGAACACCTGAAGCTGCTGGTGCATAAAAGGCTGATCCTTTTTCTAAATATTTAACTATCTCAGCTCCACCATCTCGTGTTCGTTGATTAATTTCCTCAACTCTTTCTGAAGAAATCTTTCCATCCTTTACAAGGTCTAACAATGGTTTACCTGAAATTTTTGTAAATCTTGGCATAGGAACCATGGTGTCACCATGACCACCCATAACCATTGCCTCAATTTCTCTTACTGGCACATTTAGTTCTAATGATAAAAATAATTTAAATCTTGAACTATCTAAAATACCTGCCATACCAACAACTTTATTTGATGGCAAACCTGAAAATTTTTGAAATGCCATAACCATAACATCTAAAGGATTGGTGATACAGATCACAAAAGCGTTAGGAGCATTTTTCTTTACTCCCTCAGCAACTTGTTTAATAATTTTTAAATTAATTCCAAGAAGATCGTCTCGGCTCATTCCAGGTTTTCTTGGAACACCTGCTGTAATTATTATTACATCTGAATCTTTTATGTCCTCATAGTTATCAGTTCCTGAAAACCTAACATTGAAACCATCTACAGATGAAGATTGTGCAATATCTAATGCTTTTCCTTTTGCAATACCACTAGCTACATCAAATAAAACCACTTCATTCACTAATTCTTTTGTTCCTATTAAATGTGCAAGAGTTCCACCTATTTGGCCTGCACCAATTAAAGATATTTTTGTCATTTATTTCCTTTATTTCATTGTTGGCATAACAAATTCCGCATTTGATCGGACACCTGAAGGCCATCTAGATGTTACTGTTTTAAGTTTAGTATAAAATTTTATTCCTTCCATACCATGCATTCCGCTATCTCCGAATAATGATCTTTTCCAACCACCAAAACTATGAAATGCCATTGGAACAGGGATAGGTACGTTAATACCAACCATACCTACTTGAATTTTACTTGCAAAAGTTCTGCCTGCATCACCGTCTCTTGTATAAATACTAACTCCATTTCCGTACTCATGGTCGTTAATTAATTTTGCAGCTTCTTCAAAAGTTTTTACTCGAACAACTGATAAGACTGGACCAAATATTTCCTCTTTGTAAATTCTCATATCTTTATTTACATGATCAAACAAGCATCCACCTATATAGAAACCATTTTCATAACCTTGAAGTTTTAAACCTCTTCCATCAACCACTAGCTTTGCGCCTTCCTTGACACCTAAATCAACGTAACTTGTAACTTTTTCTAAATGTTCTTTTGTAACTAAAGGTCCCATTTCTGATGCTTTATCCATTCCAGGACCAACTTTTAAAGCTTCAGCTTTTTTTGATAATCTTGATACAAGTTCATCACCAATATCTCCAACCGCAACCGCAACTGATTGAGCCATACATCTTTCTCCAGCTGAACCATAAGCAGCACCCATTAAACCATTTACTGCACCATCTAAATCACAATCTGGCATAACAACTAAATGGTTTTTTGCTCCACCCAAAGCTTGAACTCTTTTTTCATTTTTAGCTGAATTTTCATAAATATATTTTGCAATAGGAGTAGATCCTACGAAACTAACAGCTTTGATATCTTTGTTTTCCAAAATTGCATCAACAGCTTCTTTATCTCCATTTATTACGTTAAATACTCCCTCTGGAAGACCCGCCTCAGAAAGTAATTCTGCTAATCTTATTGCGCAAGAAGGGTCTTTTTCTGATGGTTTAAGAATAAAAGTGTTTCCACAAGCAATTGCTATTGGAAACATCCACATTGGTACCATAGCAGGAAAATTAAAAGGTGTAATACCTGCAACAACTCCTAATGGTTGTCTGATTGACCAACTATCAACATTGGTTCCAACATTTTCTGAAAACTCACCTTTTAATAAATGTGGTATTCCACAAGCAAATTCTACCACCTCAAGTCCTCTAGTTAAAGAGCCTCTTGCATCTTCATAAACTTTTCCATGTTCTGAAACTATTAACTTCGTTAATTCATCAGAATTTTTTTCAATTAATTCTTTAAATTTAAATATTATTCTAGCTCTTTGTAGAGCAGGTTTTAAAGACCAACTTTCAAATGCTTTTTTTGCTACCTCAACAGCACTGTCTAGATCAGATTTTGAAGCAAGTCTTACCTCTGACTCTTGTTCGCCAGTTGCTGGATTAAAAACTTTTCCTTTTTTATCTGAAGATCCCGGAATTATTTTACCGTTTACGAAGTGTTCTATTAATTTCATGAATACGGTGTTTTAGATCAAAAATATCGAATAGTCTATTTAAACATTAGCTGTTGCTAACATTTTTTTTATTTCAGCTATAGCTTTTGCTGGATTCAAGCCCTTAGGACATGCATTTGTACAATTTAATATTGTATGGCATCTATATAATTTTAATTCATCAGAAACTTTTTTTAATCTAGCTTTTCTCTCTTCATCTCTACTATCAATAATCCATCTATAGGCCTGTAGCAGAACTGCAGGACCTAAATATTTATCTCCATTCCACCAATAACTTGGGCAAGATGTAGAACAACAGGCACACATAATGCATTCATAAGCACCATCAAGTTTTGCTCTATCTTCTTTAGACTGATAAATTTCTGTTGACTGTTTTGTTGAGTTATTTTTTAACCAAGGTTCAATAGATTGATATTGTTTATATAAGCCATCTAAATCGCCGATCAAATCTCTTTTAACTTTTAAATGAGGTAGAGGATAAATATCGATGTCACCATCTATCTCTGCATGTGGAGTTGTACAAGCCAAGCCATTTTTTCCTCCCATATTCATAGCACAAGAGCCACAAACACCATGAGCACAAGACCTTCTATAGGCCAATGTCGGATCAATTTCGTTTTTAATTTTATTTAGAATATCCAGTACCTTAGATGGGCAATTATCCATATCAACTTCGTATGTATCAATTCTAGGATTTTCTTCTGTCGATGGATCCCATCTATAAATATTTACTTTTCTTAAATTTTTAGATCCAGTTTTGTCTTTAAAATATTTGCCTTTTTTAACCTCTGAATTTTTAGGTAAGCTTAGCTGAGCCATTAATATACTCGCTCTTGTGGTGGAAAATATTGAACTTCGTTTGTTAAAGTTGATTTGTGTACTTCTCTGTAACTTATCTTTGTATTTTTCCCATCACACCAAGCAAGAGTATGTTGCATAAAGTTTTCGTCATCTCTTTTTGGATAGTCATCTCTCGCGTGAGCACCTCTGCTCTCTTTTCTATGATATGCAGACTCTACAGTAGTTACTGCTTGTCTTATTAAATTATCAAATTCTAATGTTTCAACTAAATCAGTATTAAATACTAAAGATCTATCTTTAACTGAAATTGAGTCCATGCCATCATAAGTTTTTTTAATCTCATCAACACCTTCTTTAAGATTTTTTTCTGTTCTAAAAACTGCACATTTCGACTGCATCGTTTTTTGCATTGAAAGTCTAAGTTCAGCAGTACTATTATTTCCTTGTGCATTTCTAAGTTTATCAAATCTATCTAAACATTTTTGTGTTTCTGACTCAGGAATTTCCTCATGAGGTGTTCCTGGCTTAACTAATTCAGCTGCTCTTTTTGCTGCTGCTCTTCCAAATACCACTAAATCAATTAAAGAATTAGAACCAAGTCTATTTGCTCCGTGAACAGAGACACATGCCGCTTCTCCTATAGCCATTAGACCTGGAACAGTTTTTTCTGAGCCATTTACAGTTAATACTTCTGCTTTATAGTTTGTTGGAATGCCGCCCATATTATAATGAACTGTTGGTACAACAGGGATTGGTTCTTTAGTTACATCTACATTTGCAAATAATCTTGCTGCATCGGTAATTCCAGGAAGCCTGCTTTCAATAATATCTTTATCTAAGTGACTTAGGTTCAAATGGACATGATCTTGATCTTTTCCAACACCTCTTCCCTCATTAATCTCTATAGACATTGATCTGCTAACAACATCTCTTGATGCTAAATCTTTTGCATTTGGAGCATACCTTTCCATAAATCTTTCACCTTTAGAATTTGTAAGATAACCCCCTTCTCCTCGCGCACCTTCTGTTATTAAGGTACCGTGGCCATAAATTCCTGTTGGGTGAAATTGAACAAACTCCATATCCTGAAGCGGCAATCCAGCTCTTAAAACCATTGCATTACCATCACCAGTGCAAGTGTGTGCTGATGTTGCTGAATAATAAACTTTTCCATAACCACCTGTAGCAATAATTACTGAATGTGCTCTAAATCTATGAATTGTTCCATCATTCAAATTCCAAGCAATTAGACCTTTGCATTCTCCATTCTTCATCAACAAATCTAATGCAAAATATTCTATAAAAAATTCTGTATTATGCTTTAACGCTTGTCCATATAATGTGTGTAAAATAGCATGTCCTGTTCTATCGGCTGCTGCACAAGTTCTTTGAACTATTCCGTTCCCATAATTTTTCGTCATTCCACCAAATGGTCTTTGATAAATTTTTCCCTCTTCAGTTCTACTAAATGGAACTCCATATTTCTCCAATTCTAAAACTGCTTTAGGTGCTTCTTTACACAGATATTCAATACTATCTTGATCACCTAACCAATCTGCACCTTTGACAGTGTCATACATGTGCCATCTCCAATCATCTTCCCCCATGTTTCCTAGTGCTGCTGATATTCCACCTTGTGCAGCTGATGTATGACTTCTGGTAGGAAATACTTTTGAGATACATGCTGTTTTTAAGCCAGCCTCACTAAGCCCTACTGCCGCTCTCAAACCTGATCCACCTGCACCAAGTACAACAACATCGTACTCATGGTCTATAATATTATATGCTTTCATGTATTTAAGTTTAAAATTACAATTATTGTAATTACTGGGATTGTTATAGCAAAAAAATTTAGGACTTTGTTTGCGGCATTTTTGATTTTTTTATCGTTAATATAGTCTTCAAAAACCTCACTTATAGTTAAAGCTGAAAAAAAATAAGCAATAACTAAAAATAACCCAATTAAGAATTTAGATGGTTGTGTTGTTAAAAAATTCACTATTTCCAAATAACTTTTATCATAAATATTCACTAAGTTTATAACAAACCAAAGCATTAAAGGTAATAAGATTGCAGAACTAATTTTTAAGAATAACCATTTTTTTGTTACTGGCAGCATTATATTAATCCTCTGCCAATTATATAAATTAGGATAGTTAAAATAATCGAGCCAAAAATAACTAGCAAACCTGTAATTCTTGTTGTTTGTAATTCAAATCCATAGCCCAAATCCATAATTAAGTGTCTTATTTCACTTAACATTTGAAAACTAAATGACCAGGTTATTCCAATTAAAATAAATTTACCTAAAAAAGTTTCTAAAAAAATTTTTATAATTTGATAATTACTTTCTCCTAGAAGCATTAATGCAAACCAAATACAAATTAATGTAATTGCAAAAAAATTAATTATTCCTGTAATTCTATGTGAAATAGATACTAATGAAGAAATATGCCATTTATATATCTGTATGTGTGGTGATAAAGGTCTGTTTTCCATATATTATTTTGAATTAATAACTGTTTCAGCAATTTCAACTGAATTAAGTGCAGCACCTCTCAATAGGTTGTCTGACACAATCCACAAATTTAATGAATTTTTTTTTGTTTTGTCTTCCCTAATTCTAGATATAAATGTCTCATCACTTCCTGCTGCTTCAAATGGTGTGCTATAACCTCCATTTTCTCTTCTATCGATAACCTCACAACCATCTGCTTTACTTAAAACATCTCTCACTTTTTCTAAAGTATATGGTTTTTCAAATTCTATATTTACAGACTCCGAATGAGATACTAAAACAGGAATTCTCACACATGTAGCTGTAAGTTCAATTGAATCATCTAAGATTTTTTTTGTTTCATTTGTCATTTTTAACTCTTCTTTTGTATATCCATCATCAGCAAAAACATCGATATGTGGAATAACATTAAAAGCGATTTGTTTAGTAAAATTTTTTGACTCTATTTTTTTTCCATCTAAATATTGTCTAGTTTGATCAATTAATTCGTCCATTGGACTTTTGCCACCACCTGAAACAGATTGGTAAGTTGAAACTACAACTCTTTTAATTTTAAATAAATTATGTAGTGGTTTAAGTGCTATAACAAGTTGTGCTGTAGAACAATTTGGATTGGCAATAATATTTTTTTTCATATTTTTAATTTCGGGTGCATTCACTTGTGGAACGATCAATGGAACATCTGGATCCATCCTAAAAAAACTTGAATTATCTATTACAATTGTGTGCTTGGCAGCCTTTTCTGCAAATTTTTCAGCAATTGTTCCTCCTGCTGCAAAAAAAGTTATATCTGCTTTTGAAAAATCATATGTCTCTAAATTTTCAATAACATACTCTTTATCTCTAAAAGAGATTTTTTTTCCTGCACTTTTTTCTGAGGCAACTAAATATAGATTATCAAACTTGAAGTTTTTTTTATCAAATACTTCAAGAGTTTTCCTCCCAACATTTCCTGTTGCACCTACTATAGCTATGTTCATTTTAAAGTTGTTATACTAAATAAAAGGTAAATCGCAAACTTTACCACTGCAAATATCACCATTTATGCTTGCTTTTACGTTCTGGTCTATATTCCAATGAGATTTTTTCATCATAGCAATACCGATTACTTTTTTAAAATGTGGTGAATAGCAAGCTGATCTCAATTCTCCAATTATATTATTGTCTTGATCACTTAAGTCTAATGATCCTGTAATACTTATTTTATCTATATCAAGCATTACTCCCATTAATTTTTTTTCAATTCCTTCAGATTTAATTTTTTTTAATTTCTCTTTGCCTAAAAAATTAACTTCGCTGTCTATATTAATATATTTATCAAATCCACATTCATATGGATTGTCTCCATTATCGATATCATTTCCATACGATAATAATCCACTTTCAATACGTTCTATTAAATTTGGACAACCTGGTTTGATATTAAATTCTTTTCCAATTTCAAAAAGATGATCATATAATTTTAATCCAGAAACAGTATGCTCAACATAAATTTCGTAACCACCTTGTTTAGACCAACCAGATCTTGCAATTAAATGTTTATCACCACCAAATTCGAAATAATCAAAACCAAAGAATTTTAAATTAACTATCTTATCTCCAAAAACTTTTTCCATTAATTCAAATGACTTTGGACCTTGTATAGCCATTATATCAACATCAGGTTCAAAAATCTTTACGTCAAATTTATTTCCAATAGCTAACCCTTTTGCAAATAATATTACATCTGAGTCAGCAAGAGAAACCCACCATTTATTTTCATTCAATCTAAGTACAACTGGATCATTAATCAGGCCTGCGTTATCATCAATTATTGGACAATAATAACATCTTCCATCTTTCGATTTAGATAAATCTCTACAAGTCATCAACTGAACTAATTTCGCTGAGTCTTTACCAGAAATTTCCACCTGTCTTTCAGCAGCTACATCCCAAATTTGAACATACTGTTTTAAGTGATGGTATGAGTCCTCAATTGAACCAAACGCTGCGGGAAGCAACATATGATTATATATTGTATAAGCCGTAACCCCTTGTTTTTCTATTCTAGAGGTATAAGGAGTTCCTCTCAGTCTTCTTGATTTTGCAATTGAAAAACTTTTCATTTTTTTAAAAATTCTAAAACCTTGTCTCTCATTTCGAAAGCTTTTTCAATCATAATCATATGACCACAACCTTCAATTATATGTGTTGTTGAATTTTTAATGAAACTAGAAAACTTTTTACCTGACTCTAGATTTACCATTTTGTCTAATGATCCAAATATCAACAAAGAGGGACAGTCTATTAATCTAGCAGCATCAGAACCATTGGTATAATTATTACATGCAATTAAATCGACTGCTAATATTTCTCTAATATCTCTTGGTGACTGTATTATTCTTTCCACTGGATTACCTCCTATAAATTTTTTTGAACCTTCATAACCCCACTTCATCATCAATTTAACAGCATCAGTATCTCCATTTTTTGCTAAATCGATTAGATCTGGATGAACTGGCATTCTATTTGAACCACCAATAAAAACTAATTTTTTTAATCTTTTTTTATATTTAGATGCATATTCAAGTATCTCTAAACATCCTTGAGAGTGCCCAACAATAAATAGTTGTTTTAAATTTAATTTTACAAATACTTGCTCTAACCAATCAGCAATTTTTTCAATACTATCTAAGCAGGGTCCATCTGAATTACCATGCCCAGGTAAATCAATAGATAATACATTAAAATTTTTGTTAGAAAAAAATTGTTCAGTTAATGACCAAACTATATGTGAAAGACCACTTCCATGAAGAAATACAATTGTTTCTTTATTTAAATCTATTCCCTGTCCAGCATCTGATACATGAATATTTTTATTTTCTATTTGAAAAATCAAAAGTTACCTAAACTTGTTTTCTCAGTTCAAATTTTTGTATTTTACCTGTTGAGGTTTTTGGTAACTCACAAAAAACAACCTTTTTTGGAACTTTAAAGCCTGCTAAAGTTTCTTTACAAAAATCAATTAGTTCTTTTTCGCTAACTGGTTTGTCTTTAACCGCTTCGATAAATGCACATGGCACTTCACCCCATTTTTCGTCTGGTTTTGCAACAACCGCAGCAATCGAAACAGATGGGTGTTTGGATAAAGTATTTTCGATTTCAATTGAAGAAATATTTTCTCCTCCAGAAATAATTATATCTTTTGATCTATCTTGTATTTTAATATAGCCATCAGAATGCATCACAGCTAAATCACCACTGTGAAACCAACCATCTTTCATGGCTTTTTCGGTAGCCTCTTTATCTTTGAAATATCCCTTCATTACGACATTTCCTCTAATCATAATTTCACCGATTGTCTTTCCGTCTCTAGGAACTTCTTTCATTGTCTCAGGGTCTAAAACAACGACACCTTCCGTATTAGGATACTTTACACCTTGTCTTGCTTTAATCTCGTTTTGTTTTTCTTCATCAAAATTATTCCACTCATCATTCCAAGCACACTGAGTTACATGCCCATAGGTTTCTGTTAAACCATATACATGCATTACTTCAAATCCGAGAGCTCTCATTTTTTTAAAAATTATACTTGGTGGAGGAGCACCAGCAGTTAAAACATAAACTTTTTGTTTTAATTTTTTCTTATCACTTTCTGGGGCTCCAGTAATCATATTCAATACTATTGGAGCGCCACCAAAATGAGTGATTTCATATTTATCAATAAGTTCAAAAATTTTTTTAATATCTATATTTCTTAAACATATTGTTCTTCCGTTTAGCATCGGCACAGTCCATGGATAACACCAGCCATTGCAATGGAACATTGGAACAACTGTTAAAAAATTTAATCTATTTGGCATATTCCAAGCAACTGAGCTTCCTGTAGACATTAAATATGCTCCCCTATGATGATAGACAACACCTTTGGGATTTCCTGTAGTACCTGATGTATAACTTAGTGATATAGCTTGCCACTCATCTTCGGGCATTTGCCATTGGTAATTTTCATCACCTGTATTTAAAAAACTTTCATATTCTAAATCACCAATTTTTTCCAATTTTGATTGGTCAGCATATTTATCGTTTATATCAATGATAATTATTTTTTTATTAAGATCTTTTAATGCTTTTTTTACTTCTCCATGAAGTTGTCTATCCACAACTAAGACTTTTGCTTCGCTATGATCTAAAATATAGGAAATTGTTTTGGCATCTAATCTTATATTTATAGTATTAAGAACTGCACCAGTCATAGGTACAGAGTAGTGTGCTTCAAAAATCTCTGGCGTATTGAAAGCTAAGAATGAAACCGTGTCACCTTTTTTAATACCTATTTTTGTCAATGCACTAGCAAATTTTACAACTCTTTTATAAACTTCAGCCCAGGTATAATTTCTTTCTTCATAAATTATAGCCTCATAATTTGGGTAAATTTCTTTTGCTCTTTTTAAAAAAGTTAAGGGAGTGAGGGGTACGTGATTTGCTTTGTTTTTATCTAAATTTGTATCGTAATGGCTCATTAATTAAACTTAAAATTCATTATATTTGAGCTTCCTGAGATTGCAGATTTGTAATGATACTCAGCCCGAGGTAATACCTTATCAAAATAAAATTTAGCTGTATTTATTTTATCACTATAAAATTCTTTATTTGTATTAAAATCATTAAAACTAACCTCTAAAATTTTAATCCAAGCATAAGCAATTGAAACATAACCTAAGCTTTTTAAATAATCATTTGCTGCAGCACTAACATCATCCTTTTCAATTTTATTTTTATCATTTATCCAATCTGTGAATTTGGATAAAATATCTAAATAATGGTTTAATTCTTTAGAAAATATTTTTACTTTTTCATTTTTGCTCTCACATTCAGATTTAATCATTTCTAAAAACTTATTTATAACATCGCCTTTTTTGTTAGATAATTTTCTAAATACTAAATCTGCAGCCTGTACGGAATTTGTTCCTTCATAAATTGGGGTAATACGATTATCTCGATATAATTGCTCAATACCTTGGTCTTTAGTATATCCGTATCCTCCATGTATCTGCATTGCATCGCTAGTAATTTCCATAGCTAAATCTGTAAAAAGTGATTTAACCACAGGCGTCATTAATGAAACGTAATCTAAAGCAGCTTGTTTAATTTTTTCGTCTGGATGATAAAGACTTACTTCTGTTTGTTGGGAAAGCCAAAAACACAATGCTCTTTCACCCTCAATTATTGATTTCATATTAAGTAAAGTTCTTCTAATGTCTGCATGATCAATTATAAAATCTGCACCATTATTAAATTTAGAATTATTTGTTTTTCCTTGCTTTCTTTCTTTTGCGTAAGAAAGTGAATTTTGATAAGCAATTTCAGAAATACCTAAACCTTGAATGCCTACAACTATTCGCTCTAAATTCATCATTGTGAACATTGCACTAAGACCTTTATCTTTGTTACCAATCATGTAACCAGTTGCATCATCAAAATTTAAAACACAAGTTGCTGAACCTTTAATACCCATTTTACTCTCAATTGATCCAGTTGAAATTCCATTTCTTGGACCAATACTACCATCCTGGTTCACAATATATTTTGGAACTAAAAATAAACTAATTCCCTTAGTACCAGATGGAGAGTCTGGTGATCTTGCCAAAACTAAGTGAATAATATTTTCGGTTAAATCATGGTCTCCTGAAGTTATGAATATTTTTTGACCACTGATTTTATAAGTATTATCTGATTGTTTAATTGCTTTAGTTTTTAACAAGCCAAGGTCGGTACCACAGACTGGTTCTGTTAAACACATTGTACCACTCCACTTACCTTCTACAATCTTTGGTAAATATTTATTTTTAATTTCATCAGAAGCATGATGATTGATACAATTATAAGCACCAATACTTAGTTCACTATATAATTTAAATGATAAGCTTGCTGAAGATAGCATTTCATCAAAAAATGCACTTACTGTTTTTGGCATTCCTTGACCTCCATATTTTGGATCACAAGACAATGAAGTCCAACCATCCTCAATATACTTTTGATACGCTTCTTTGTAGCCTGGGGGTGTTCTTACAACACCATTTTCTAAAACTGCTGGATTTTCATCTCCTGATTTAGCAAGAGGTAAAATTAAATTTTGATTTATCTTGGCTGCTTCCTCTAGAATATCTTTCACTAAATCTGAACTAACTTCATTATATTTTTCAAGTTCATTATAATTTTTGTTGTCTCTTAATTTTTCAAAGAGAAACATCATGTCTTTTACTGGAGCTGTATAACTTGGCATATTTAAACCTTAAAATAATTCTAGTTTTATTGCAATTTTGAAATTATCGCATCACCCATTGCTGAAGTAGACGTTTCTTTCATGCCTTCTGACATTATGTCTTTTGTTCTTAATCCATCATTTAGAACATCTTGAACTGCCTTTTCTAAAACATCTGCTTCTTTATCAAGATCTAAAGAGTATCTTAAAGCCATAGCAAAACTTAAAATAGAAGCTATTGGATTTGCAATACCTTGTCCAGCTATATCAGGAGCCGATCCATGTATTGGCTCATACATTGCTCTCATCTCACCATCTTTATTTTTTGCACCCAAAGACGCTGACGGCAAAAGACCTAAAGATCCAGTTAACATCGAAGCTTGATCAGACAGCATATCCCCAAATAAATTATCGGTTACAATTACATCAAATTGCTTTGGGTTTCTTAAAAGTTGCATTGCGCAGTTATCTGCTAACATATGGCTTAACTCTACATCTTTGTATTCTTTTTCATGAAGTTCTTTAACTTCTTCTTTCCACAATTGTCCGGCTTCCATTACATTTGACTTTTCACATGATGTAACTTTGTTTGATCTTTTTCTTGCTAAATCAAAAGCAACTCTAGCTACTCTTGTAATTTCACTAGTTGTATATGTATGAGTATTAATTCCTTTTCTTTCACCATTTTCAATTGGCTTTATTCCTCTAGGTTCACCAAAATATATTCCTCCCGTTAACTCTCTTACTATCATTATATCTAGTCCTGAAACTACCTCTGGCTTAAGGGTTGAAGCATCGACTAATTGTTTAAAACAAATTGCAGGCCTTAAGTTTGCAAAAAGCTTTAATTCTTTCCTAAGTTTTAATAATGCTCTTTCTGGTTTTTTGGAAAATTCTAGGTTATCCCATGTAGGACCACCAACTGCTCCAAGCATAATTACTTCACTTTCTAGTGCTTTATAAAAAACCTCATCAGTGATTGGGGTGCCATGTTTATCATAAGAACAACCACCAACTAGCTCCTGATCAATTTCAAAATCTAAAGATTTTTTATCATTAAACCAGTTAATGATTTTTTTTACCTCGGTTATTACCTCCGGACCAATACCATCACCAGGAAGTAAAAGTATTTTTCTTTTTTTTACTTTAATCATTAAATACCCAAGGCTTTTCGTTTTTTAAATTTGTTTCAAACTTTTCTATTTTTTCTGATTTTTTTAGTGATAAAGCGATATCATCAAGCCCTTCTAACAAACATTTTTTCTTAAATGGATCAACTTCAAATTTTAGCTCATTATTTCCGTAAACTATTTTTTCCTCTTGCAAATCAATAGAAATTTCTTCTTGTCTATTTGCGTATTCAGATAGCTCTTTTATTTTTTCTTCTTCAAGGATTATAGGCAAAATTCCATTTTTAAAACAATTACTAAAAAAAATATCTGCATAACTTGAACTTATCACACAAGTAATTCCAAAATCTAATAAAGCCCAAGGAGCATGTTCTCTTGATGAACCACATCCAAAATTTTTCCCAGCAATTAAAATTTTAGATTGATTAAATGGATCTTTGTTTAACACAAAATCATTTATTTCTTTGCCTTGATCATCATATCTCATTTCAAAAAATAAATTTTTTCCTAGACCAGTTCTTTTGATAGTTTTTAAAAACTGCTTTGGAATTATCATATCTGTATCAATATTTACAATTGGTAAATAAGCTGGGATACTTTTTAATTTATTAAATTTTTGCATTTAATTTTGATACTTTCTGACATCATCTAAATTACCTGAAATTGCAGCTGCTGCAGCCATTCCTGGACTAACTAGATGGGTTCTACCACCTCTACCTTGTCTTCCCTCAAAATTTCTATTTGATGTAGAGGCGCATCTTTCTTCTGGTTTTAATTTATCGGCATTCATCGCTAAACACATAGAGCAACCTGGTTCTCTCCATTCAAACCCTGAGCTAACAAAAATTTTATCTAGTCCTTCTTGCTCTGCTTGTTCTTTAACTAAGCCTGAGCCTGGAACTACTATAGCATTAACATGCGATGATACTTTTTTATCTTTTACGATTTTTGCTGCTTCTCTCAAATCTTCTATTCTACCATTAGTACAACTACCAATAAATACTTTGTCTATTTTTATATCTGTGGCTGCCATGTCAGGTTTTAAACCCATATACTTTAAAGCTCTTTCAATTGAATTTTTTTTATCTTCATCAGTCTCATTATTTGGATTTGGAACTTTTCCATCAATTGTTATTACATCTTGTGGTGACGTACCCCATGTAATCATAGGTAAAATTTCATTTGCATTAAGGCTAATTTCTTTATCAAAACTAGCATCAGAGTCTGTTTTTAAAGTTTCCCAATAGTTCAAAGCTTTATCCCAATTTTCACTTTTTGGTGACATTGGTTTTCCTTTTAAATATTCAAAAATTTTTTCATCTGGTGCAATTAATCCTGCTCTTGCACCACCTTCAATTGTCATATTGCAAATAGTCATTCTTTGCTCAACACTTAAAGATCTTATTAAATCTCCAGCATATTCCACAACAGATCCTGTTCCACCTGCCGTACCTATTTTTCCAATTATTTGAAGTATTACATCTTTAGAAGTAACTCCTATAGGAAGTTCACCGTTAACATTAATTCTAAAATTTTTAGCTTTCTTCTGAACTAGTGTTTGAGTTGCTAAAACATGTTCAACTTCTGAAGTTCCTATTCCAAATGCTAAAGCACCAAATGCTCCATGCGTTGCAGTATGACTATCTCCACAAACAATAACTGTACCTGGTTGAGTAAAACCTTGTTCAGGTCCTATAATATGAACGATACCTTGCCTCTTATCATCCATACCAAATAACTGAACACCGAATTCTTTACAATTTGCCTCTAAAGTATCTACTTGAATTTTTGACTCTTCATCTGAAATACCTTTTGATCTGTCAGTTGTTGGGACATTATGATCTGCAACTGCTAAAGTTAAATTTGGATGTCTAACCTTTCTGTTAGAATTTCTTAATCCTTCAAAAGCTTGGGGGCTTGTCACCTCATGAATTAAATGTCTATCTACAAAAAGTAAAGATGTGCCATCATCTTGTTGGTCAACTAGATGATCGTTCCAAATTTTATCGTATAATGTTGTAGACATTGAAAAAAAAATTATTTTTTTTCTGTAGAGCTTTCTGATTTTTGTTCTTCTTTAGGAGCCTTTGCTGCTGGAGTCGCCTCTTCTTTAGGTGCTGCTTCTGCTTTAGGAGCCTCTGGTACTGGTGCTGCTTCTGCTTTAGGAGCTTCTTCTTTTGGTGCTTCTACTGCAGGAGCTACATTTTCCTCTGTAACTGTCTCTGGTTTTGCCCCGATATCAATACCAATTTTTTTTCTAATTTTTTCTGCAATCCTTGCTGATTTACCAGTTCTGTCTCTTAAATAATAAAGTTTTGCTCTTCTTACTTTACCTGATCTAATAACTTTAATTGAGTCAATTAAAGTTCCAAATAAAGGAAAAGTTCTCTCAACACCCTCTCCAAATGAAATCTTTCTAACCGTAAAAGATGAGTTTAAGTCTCTGCTTTTTTTAGCAATACACACTCCCTCAAAATATTGAATTCTTTCTTTTTTACCCTCGGTAATTCTCACACCAACTTTAACAACGTCTCCAGGATAAAATTCTGGAATTTTTTTCTCTGAAAGAATTTTGTTAACGTTATGCTGGTTAATTTCTTCAATTGTTTTCATGTTAATATTTATCAAGTTAATTCTTCTTATATTTTTCCCATAAATCTGGTCTTCGGTCGCGTGTTATAGCCTCAGATTGAGATAAACGCCAGTGTTTAATTTTATTATGATCACCTGATAATAGCACGTCTGGCACAGCTTTTTCCTCCCAAATTTGAGGTTTTGTATACTGAGGATACTCTAGAAGACCATTTTCAAAGGTTTCATCTAATTTTGAGTTTTCATTTCCTAATACACCTGGCAGTAATCTTAAAATACTATCTATAACTACATATGCAGCTGACTCCCCGCCTGACAAAACATAATCTCCAATACTAATTTCCTCAATATTTCTTGTTGAAAGTATTCTTTCGTCTACACCTTCAAAATGACCACAAATTAAAGACAGAGATTTTTCAATAGCTAGCTCTTTTGCTAAATTTTGATCAAATTTTTTTCCTTTTGGTGATAAGTATAAAATTCTCTCACTCTCATTTTTGTTTTCATCTAAAGACTTTGCAAGAACATCTGCTTTTAACAACATCCCTGAACCACCCCCATAAGGTGTGTCATCTACTGTTTTGTGTTTGTCATCAGCTGCATCTCTTATATTTACAACTTTAAGTTTCCATAAATTATTTGATAAAGCTTTTCCATAAAGTCCTTTAGATAAAGGACCAGGAAAAACCTCTGGATAAAGTGTAAACACTTGAGCTTGCCACATAAATAATCTTTAAATTATTTTTTTTCCTCTGCTGGAGCTTCTTCTTTAGGAGCTTCTGCTTTTGGAGCTTCTTCTTTAGGAGCTTCTTTATTATCCTCTTCTTTTTTATTTCTCTCTTTTTTTGGCACTGCTTTATTTGGATTATTTCCGTTTGCAGGCATAGGCATTAGTTCGTTCTCACCTAAAATTCTTGCTACTCTAGTTGTTGGTTGAGCTCCTTGACCAAGCCAATATTTAATTCTCTCAGCTTCTAGGCCCACTCTTTCTTTTTTCTCTTTTGGTAATAGAGGATTAAAAAAACCAACTTTTTCTATAAATCTTCCATCTCTTGCAAAACGACTGTCGGCAACAACAACTTTATAAACAGGACGTTTTTTTGTTCCACCTCTTGATAATCTTAATTTTAACATTTCTTCTCCTTTTTACTTTAATTGGTTAAATAGCTCTGGCGGTATACCTTTATCAGACATACCTTTCAGATTTCCTTTTGACATCTTTTTCATCATTTCAGACATCATTTTAAATTGCTTAAGCAATTTATTGATAGTGGCCGGATCTGTGCCAGAGCCATTAGCAATTCTTTTTTTTCTAGAACCATCTATTATTTTTGGGTTCTCTCTTTCTTTTTTTGTCATTGATAAAATAACAGCTTCATTTTTAGTAATTATACTTTCATCAATTCCCGCTGAGTCCATTTGAGATTTAATTTTAGAAACTCCAGGCATAAAAGACATAATTCCCTCAATGCCACCCATTTTTTTCATTTGTCTTAATTGAGATAAATAATCTTCCATAGAGAATTGACCTTTTTTTAAATTTTCCTCTGCTTTTTTAAGATTTTCTTCTCCTAAATCTTGAGCCGCCTTTTCTACAAGGGATACGATATCCCCCATACCAAGTATTCTGTTTGCAATTCTATCTGGATGGAATACTTCAAGATTATCTATTTTTTCTCCTATACCTAAAAATTTAATTGGAACGTTTGAAACATATTTCATACTCACTGCGGCTCCACCTCTTGCATCACCATCAGCCCTAGTTAAAATAATTCCAGATAAATTAACTGTATTTTTAAATTCTTTTGCCACTGAGGCCGCAACTTGACCTGTTAAAGAATCTGCAACTAAGAAAGTTTCTGTTGGATTAATGACAGCTTCAATTTGCTTAATCTCACTCATCATTTGTAAATCAATTTGAGTTCTACCAGCAGTATCAAATAAAATTATTTCAGCTCCATTTAAATTAGCGGCACTTATTGCTCTTCTACAAATATCAGCAGGTTGCTGACCTTCTATAATAGGTAAAGTTAAAATATTATTTTGTTCTCCTAAAGATCTAAGTTGTTCTTGAGCAGCTGGTCTATAAATATCTAGACTGACCATCATTACTTTTTTCTTTTTATTGTTTTCTAAAAATTTTGCTAATTTTGCTGTTGTTGTTGTTTTTCCAGAACCTTGTAACCCAACTAACATCATTGGCACAGGCGGTACTGCGTTTAAGTTTATCTCATTATTTGTTGCACCTAATAAGTCTACAAGCTCATCATAAACAATTTTAACAACCATATCCCCAGGAGAGGTAGACCTTATTATCTCTTGGCCTAATGCTTTTGGCTTAACTTTTTCAATAAAATCTTTTGCAACATCCAAAGAGACATCTGCTTCAAGTAAGGCTTGCCTAATACCTCTTAAACCTTCATCTACTTGAGCTTCATCAAGTGAAGGTGCCTTTTTCAGAGAAGAAAAAATTTCTTCAAATTTATTTGTTAAATTTTCAAACATATTTATTACGCATAGCAGTAACGCACTAGTGGGCGAACCCTCGCTGACTAGTGTCGATCTCTTTGTTTCCAAAGACACCACAAAGTTAATGTTTTTGCGGAAACGGCAACAACCTATAATAGAGGTTCAAAAAGTCAATAAATAAGTTAAATATCTATATATGGATATTAAAGCTTTTAAAATGGACGGTTTAGGTAATGATTTTGTCATCATAGATAATAGGCAAACAATTACAAATTTGACGAAAGAGCAAATAATAAAGATTTGTGACAGAAAATTTATTGGTTGTGACCAACTAATATTGATAAAAAAAAATGATATTTCAGATGCTTCACTAGAATTTTATAATTCAGATGGAGGAATGTCTGGTGCGTGTGGAAATGGTACGCGATGTATTGCTGATTTATTAGGCAAAGAAAATAACAAAAAAGAAATTGTCCTAACAACTTTATCTGGCAAATTAAAATCAAATATTGTTGGAGATAAAATGGTTTCTACAGAAATAGGTGTTGCAAAAACAAAATGGGATGAGATTCCATTGTCTAAAGAATTAAATACGAATAATTTAGGAATTAAAATTAATGACAAAAATAATAACGAATTTTCTGGTGGAACTGCTGTGAATGTTGGAAACCCACATGTAGTTTTTTTTGTTGATAATAACGAAAATTTTGAAATTGAAAAAATTGGACCAAAAATCGAAACCCACTCTCTATTTCCAGAAAAATGTAATGTTACTTTAGCAACTATTGTTAACAAAGAATTGATAAAAGTTAGAGTTTGGGAAAGAGGAGCTGGACTTACCAAAGCTTGTGGAACTGCAGCTTGCGCAACAGCTTTTGCCGCAAAACAAAACGGACTAGTAAATGATAAAGTTGATATTGAATTTTCTAAAGGTAGATTGACAATTTCAATTGATGAAAAGAATAGTATTCATATGAAAGGACCAGTTTCAGATATTGAGGAGATAAATTTTAAAATTTAATGGGAATTTTTGAGAAATTTAAATCAGGTTTTAAAAAAAGTGCCTCAGCTTTTACAACGGGTTTAAGAGATATAGTTGTAAAAAAAGAGATTGATGACAAAACATTAGACAAAATTGAAGATTACTTAATTCAATCCGATGTTGGTATCGTTTCTGCTTCAGAAATAAGAGAAATAATTTCTCAAACAAAAATTGATCCCAATAAAGATTTAACCCACGAAATAAATAATATTTTAAAAAATTATATTATTTCAATTATGAAACCTTTAGAAAATATTGAATTCTTCAAAAAAAAAGAAAAATTAAATGCAACATTAATTTCAGGTGTCAATGGTGTTGGAAAGACAACTACTATTGGAAAAATAAGCAAAATATTAAAGGGTAATGGAAACAAAGTAATGCTAGCTGCATCAGATACTTTTAGAGCAGCAGCTATAGATCAACTAGAAAATTGGGCAAACAAAGTTGATGTTCAAATTACAAAATCATCTCAAGGTTCTGATCCTGCATCAGTTGCTTACAAGGCTATTGAAGAAGCATTAAACAATAATTTTAACCAAGTTTTAATTGATACAGCTGGAAGACTACAAAATAAAAAAAATTTGATGGAAGAATATAAAAAAATTGCAAACGTTACAAAAAAAATTGATCCTAATGCTCCACATGATGTTATTTTAGTTTTGGATGCAACTTCTGGCCAAAATGTAATTAATCAAGTTGAAGAATTTAATAAAATTATTCCAATAACTGGTCTTATTATGACAAAATTAGATGGCACAGCAAAAGGAGGTATTCTTCTAGCTGTTGCTAAAAAATATAAACTACCAATTATTGCACTTGGATTAGGTGAAAAAGAAGATGATTTACAAATTTTTGAGGCCGAAAAATTCGCAGAGGGATTTACTCAAATTAATTAATTAAGGTACTGGAAATTAAAGGTTTATAAAAACTACATTTGTAGTGCTCTTTAAATTCATAATGTCCACAATTTTTAGCTATCGAAGAAATAATAAAATCAAATTTTCCATTTATAGGATAAAGCTCTAACTTTTTTTCAACAATATCAAATTTAAAATTAGCTTTTAGACTTTTTACAGCACTAATCATCACCAGAGTTTTGTTATCTTTTAAAAGATAATATGCAAAATCATCTGGAAAAACTGGGAAATCATACTCTTGCAAAAAATATTTTGCTGTTTTGGGAAACCATTCATAAGAAATTAATGGCAAAGACTCTTTCGTTTTGTAGTTATAAATATAAAGATCTTTTGGAAAATCATTAATATAATTTGAATTTTCTCCTCGAGCTAAGACAGCTTTTTCACGAGTTTTAAAATACAATGCAAAATTTTCATCGTGCGAATTCATTTGATCAATATGAAAAAGGCTGTCTACAGATGCTAAATTCTCTTTGGCATTTGATAAATTATTTAAAGAAAAAAGAACAATAAAAAATAAGAAAAAATTTTTCATAAATTAACTTAAAAAAAAAATTTGAATTATCTTTGTTTAGATTATGGCTTAATTTAAACTATCAACAAAAGATTTAAGAGCTAATACAAGTTTATCATCATATTCCATCATATGATCGTCATATTTTGTAAAATATGAATATTTAGGTTCACTTGCTAAATTAAAAATTTTTTTACCCATCCAAAATGGAACTATTTGGTCAGCCTCACCATGCATTACTAATACTGGAATATTAATATTTTTAATTTTTTCATTATTTTCATACTTATCTTTTAAAATTAAACCTACTGGAATATATGGATAAAAATTTTTCGCTGCCTCTATCATTGATGTAAAGGGCGTTTCTAAGATTAATCCTGCAAAATTTTTATTCTGAGTAATTTCAGTAGCAATGCCAGTTCCTAATGACTCTCCATAAATAATTATATCTTCTTCTTTTAGACCTTTTTCTTTAAGCCAGTTTATTGCACTAGCACCATCTGTATAAAGACCCTCCTCACTTGGTTTCCCTTTATTGCCGCTAAACCCTCTCCATGCAATAATTAAAAAATTAACATCCATGTCTTTGAAATGATTTAACTTATGGATTCTGTTTTCAAGTGTCCCTGCATTTCCATGAAAATAAACTATTGTTTTATAACTTTTTAAATTTTTATTATGAAACCAGCCTAAAAGATTAATATTATCTGTTGTTTTGATGGTAACTTTTTCAATGTTAACTTCT
>CACKFA010000003.1 GCA_902599335.1 uncultured Pelagibacteraceae bacterium
TATAATTGATTTTTCTAAAGAGATGCCTTTCTTTTATGGACTATTTACAATTTTGTTTGCAATTATTTTAGGTGTTGGAGCCGCTTTTATAAGACGATTTATCTCAAATTTTAGAAAAAAATTATTAGTTAAATCTTAATTAAAATAATTTATATATAACTCGATAGTTGTAATACAAACCAAACCAACAGTTGCCATACCTACGAAACCTACAATAAAAGGTTTGTAACCCATATTTTTAATTTCTTTTAGATTGGTAGAAAGACCAATTGCTGCCATCGCCATTGTTAAAAATATTTTTGAGGATAATTTAATACCCTCAATTGTAACCAACCATTTGTAATTATTTGAATACATTAGATCACCTAAATTTCTAATTATTATCATGGCTACAAATCCTAATACGAAGTAAGGAAAAATATCTATTATTGAGTATTTCTTTTCTGTGGTTTTTCCTCGATTATAAAGATAAGCAAATAAAGGGATCATGATAATTAGAAAGGTATTCCTTATTAATTTTGTGACAGTTGCAATATTTAAAGTTTCAGGACTATTAAATTGCTGGTCATAAATTAATCCTGCAGCTGCAACTTGAGAGGTTTCATGGATAGAGGTTCCTAAAAACAATCCAATTAATAAAGGCTCACTTTCGAAATAAAAGTTAGCAAAATAGGGATAAATAAGCATCGAAAGTATTCCGAACAATGTAATGTTAGCAATTGCATATGATACCTCATTTTTTTTTGCACCAATAACAGGAGCAGTAGCCATTATTGCGGTAGTACCACAGACAGTGCTGCCTATAGATATTAAGTAAGCCATTCTTGTTGGTATTTTTAATTTCTTAATAAGAAGTTTAATTGTTATTAATACACTAATTATACAGATTATAATTAATGGAATTGCTATTGTTCCAAATTCTAAAAATTCAAATGGTTTCAATTGAATACCCAAGCAAATAATACCCAGTTTTAGAATATATTTCTGTGTGAAATCTAATCCTCTTAAAAAACTTTCTCTAATTTGAAAAACATTTCCGAAAAACATCCCCAATAAAATTGCGATCATCGCAGTAGATATTGGGCTTTTGTCATAGCCTAATAATTCAATACCAAGAATATTATTGAAACCCTGAGATAAAGTGTAAAGAACAAAAGCTAGTATAATACCCGGTATTACTACCAGGTATTTTTTTAATTTCATGAAAGACTAAAGTTAATTAAGCACTTCTGTAAAGTTTGGTCATAACAAATTCTCTATGACCTAAAGCTTCAGCGCAGGTTAATCTTCCGTTAGCAGCTCTAATAGTTGCTTTAATTAATTCATCTCCTGCTTGATCTAAATTCATTTCTCTTGAAAGAATTTTAGAAACATCGCAATCAATATGCTCACTCATTTTAATTGCTGTTAATGGATTAGCAGTTAATTTTACTACAGGTTCAATTGGGTTTCCGATGATATTTCCTTGTCCAGTTGGAAATAAATGAATATTAAATCCGCCAGCAGCTTGTAAAGTTACACATTCAGCAGCAGCCGAAGATGTATCCATAAAATATAAACCTGGACCTTTTTGTGGTTCTTCAGCCGGTGTCAAAACATCTACAAATTGTCTTGATCCAATTTTTTGAAAATTACCAAAAGCCTTTTCTTCAATAGTAGTTAAACCACCTGCAATATTTCCAGCAGTTGGTTGGCTTTCAGATAAATCATCTGTAGCCTCCTTTAGAATAAAGTCGTTATATTCATTCCAGGTTTTTTTTAAATTTTTCTTGTGCCTCTGGAGTTTTACCTCTTTTTTCACAAACAGTTTCAGCACCGGTTAATTCAGAAGTTTCTCCGAAACATAAATGAACACCTAATGGCTCAAGTTTATCCATTAAATTTCCAACAGTAGGATTAGATGCAAGCCCTGACGTAGTATCAGATTCTCCACATTTTACTGAAATCCATAAATCACTGATTGGACATTCTTCTCTTTGTTTTTCTGATGCCCACATTGAAAATTCTTGTGCTTTTTTAGAAGCTTTCATAATAGTTTCAATATCTCCAGCTCCTTCTATACTAAATCCCTCAACTGGTTTACCAGTTTTAGCCACTTCATCTACAATTCTTTTTGTCCATTTCGGTTCAATTCCAATAATGATTGCAGCTGCTACATTTGGATTTTTTGCAGTTCCAATCATAGTTCTAAAATGTAATTCTAAATCTGCTCCAAATTGTAGTCTTCCGTATGAATGAGGAAGGGCAATTGTTCCTTTAATATTGTTTGCCACAGCTTCAGCGCATGCGTTTGATATGTCATCTACTGGAAGAATGATTACGTGATTTCTTGTTCCGGTTCTGCCGTTTTCTCTTTTATAACCTAAAAAACTTTTTGGTATTTCCATATAATTACCACTTCTTCGTTTTTACATTATGAACATGTACATGCTCACCTTTTTTAATTGATTTAACTACTTTGCCAATATCGTGACCATACTTAATAATAGTGTCACCTTCATTAAGGTCAGTCATAGCTATCTTATGACCTAAAGGAATTTCATCTGCTGATTGAATGCTTACAGTTTTGTCGTTTTCCATTACCCAGCAAGAGCAATCTTGTTTTGGAGTGATTTTCTCAATTACAACTACTCCAACGTTATCTTTTTCATCGTGAATTATAATATCTGTTGCCATATCGTGTCGATTTGTTTGTTTGAATTTTGTAAAATCTTATATATTAATCGCAAAAATTAACAAACGAATTTTAAAAATACTTAAAATTACACTTTAGAGAGGTTCTAGTTTTATGACAAAAATGACAACAGAAGAAGCTTTTGTAAAAGTTTTACAAATGCACGGTATTGAACATGCGTTTGGAATTATCGGTTCAGCCTTTATGCCAATTTCAGATATTTTTCCAGATGCAGGTATTACTTTCTGGGATGTCGCTCATGAAACAAATGGTGGTTTAATTGCTGATGGTTACACACGAGCTACAGGTAAAATGTCAATGGTTATTGCTCAGAACGGACCTGGAATTACTGGATTAGTTACACCAATCAAAACAGCTTATTGGAATCACACTCCTCTTTTATTAGTTACACCGCAAGCAGCAAACAAAACAATGGGGCAAGGTGGATTTCAAGAAGTAGAGCAAATGAATTTATTCAAAGACATGGTTTGTTATCAAGAAGAAGTAAGAGACCCATCAAGAATGGCTGAAGTACTAAATAGAGTTATAGAAAAAGCTATAAGAGGATCAGCTCCAGCACAAATTAATGTTCCAAGAGATTATTGGTGTCAAGTAATTGATATCGATCTTCCTCCAATTGTAAGACTTGAAAGACAAGGAGGAGGAAATGATGCTGTAGCTAAAGCAGCTGACTTACTATCTAGAGCAAAGTTTCCAGTAATTTTATCAGGAGCAGGTGTTGTTATTGGAGGAGCTATAGAAGCTACAAAAAAACTTGCAGAAAAATTAGATTCACCTGTTTGTTCAGGTTATCAACATAATGACAGTTTCCCAGGGAGCCATCCTTTAGCAGTTGGTCCTCTTGGATACAATGGATCAAAAGCTGCAATGGAATTAATTTCAAAAGCCGATGTAGTGTTAGCTTTGGGAACTAGATTAAATCCATTTTCGACTTTGCCTGGTTATGGAATTGATTATTGGCCAAAAAACGCAAACATCATTCAAGTTGATATTAATCCTGACAGAATAGGTTTAACTAAAAAAGTTACTGTAGGAATAAGTGGTGATGCAAAATTAGTTGCTGAACAAATTTTAGAAAAATTATCTTCAAACGCTGGTGATACTGATAGACAAGCTAGAAAAGATTTAATTCATCAAACTAAATCAGCTTGGTTACAAAAACTTTCAAGTTTAGATCATGAAGATGATGATGAAGGAACAGTTTGGAATAAAGAAGCTAGAGAAAGAGATGCGGATAGAATGTCACCGAGACAAGCTTGGAGAGCAATTCAAGCAGGAATGCCTGATGATGTAATTATATCAAGTGATATTGGAAATAATTGTGCTATTGGTAATGCCTACCCTACATTCGAAAAGCCAAGAAAATATTTAGCACCAGGTTTATTTGGTCCTTGTGGTTATGGTTTTCCATCAATATTAGGAGCAAAAATTGGTTGTCCGGATACTCCTGTTATTGGATTTGCTGGTGATGGTGCCTTTGGAATAAGCATGAATGAAATGAGTTCATGTGCAAGAGAAGAATGGCCCGCAATAACAATGGTTATTTTCAGAAATTATCAATGGGGAGCAGAAAAAAGAAATACAACACTTTGGTTTGATAATAACTTTGTTGGTACAGAGTTAGATCCTGAATTAAGTTATGCTAAAGTTGCTGATGCTTGTGGTTTAAAAGGTATAACTGTTAGAACAATGGAAGAAACTACAAATGCTATTAAACAATCATGCGAAGATCAAAAAAAAGAGATTACAACCTTTATTGAAGTAATTTTAAACCAAGAACTTGGTGAACCTTTTAGAAGAGATGCTATGAAAAAGCCTGTTAGAGTTGCTGGTATTGATAAAAAAGATATGAAGCCTCAAAAATCTTTAAATGGATGATATAAAAATAAGTTCTAATCGAAGTTTTGGAATTGTTTTTTTTATAGTTTTTTTGCTTATTGCTTTATATCCCTTAACTTATAGTCAAGATATAAGAATCTGGTCAGTAATAATTTCTATAATCTTCTTAGTCCTAGGTTTATTTAACTCTAAAATTTTAACTCCTTTAAACAAACTTTGGTTTAAATTTGGAATATTTCTCGGGAAAATAATATCTCCAATAATTATGGGAATAATCTTTTTTTTAGTAGTAACACCTATAGGTTTATTAATGAGATTATTAGGAAAAGACTTAATAAATTTGAAATATAATAATAATAAATCTTATTGGATTGAAAAAAAGGGTCCAAAAAGTAAAATGAAAAATCAATTTTAATATGAGTTTTATCAAAGAATTTTGGGAATTTTTAAAAGTAAGAAAAAAATATTGGCTTTTACCAATTATAATCGTTTTAGTGTTATTTGGAGGTTTAATTGTGTTAACTCAAGGTTCAGCAGTAGCTCCATTTATATACACAATTTTTTAAAGTGAGTTCAATTTTAGGTATTTCAGCATTCTATCACGACAGCGCTGCATGTATTTTAGTGGATGGAAAAATAGTTGCTGCAGCTCAGGAGGAGAGATTTACCAGAAAAAAACATGATGCAAACTATCCTTATAACGCAATTGAGTTTGTTTTAAAATTTTCAAATTTAAAGTTAAGTGAGGTAGACCAAATAGTTTTTTTTGAAAAACCATTTTTAAAATTTGAAAGATTATTAGAAACATACGTTGCTTTTGCACCCAAAGGTTTTGTCTCTTTTGCAAAAGCTATGCCTTTGTGGATTAAAGAAAAGCTTTTTCAAAAAAATCTTTTATTTAATAAACTTAAGCAACATGATGAAAATTATAAATCTGATGAAAACATTTTCTTTTCCGATCACCATTTAAGTCATGCAGCGAGCGCTTTTTTTCCATCACCTTTCGAAGAAGCTGTTATTTTAACTGCAGATGGAGTAGGTGAGTGGGCAACAACAACAGTTGCTGTTGGAAAAAATGAAACCTTAGAAATCAAAAAAGAAATTCATTTTCCTCATTCACTTGGACTACTTTATTCAGCTTTTACATATTATACAGGTTTTAAGGTAAACAGTGGTGAATATAAATTGATGGGTTTAGCTCCATACGGAACTCCTATTTATGAGGATAAAGTAAAAAAATTATTTGATTTTAAAGAGGATGGTACTTTTAGACTAGATCAAAAATATTTTAACTACGCAACTGGACTTACAATGACAAATGAAAAATTTAATAGTTTATTTGGTCAAAAACCTCGTAATTCTCAAAATGAAAAGATAACTCAATTTCATATGGATATTGCATCATCAATTCAAAAAGTTACCGAAGAAATTATGATTAAGTTGACAAGATCTATTCGAGAAGAATATGGAATTAAAAATCTATGTTTAGCTGGAGGTGTAGCATTAAATTGTGTTGCAAATGGAAAAATTCTTAAAGAAAAAATTTTTGATAATATTTGGATCCAGCCTGCTGCCGGTGATGCAGGTGGTTCTTTAGGAGCAGCTTTAGCACTATGGCATATTGATCAAGGCAATAAAAGATCAATAAATTTGAACGACGATATGAAGGGTTCATATTTAGGAACCGAATATAGTCAAGAAGAAATTGAAACCGAACTGAAAGCTGCAGGTGCTAATTTTGAAACTTTTAAGTACGAAGAATTAATTGATAAAACTTCTGACTTTTTATCAAATGAAAAAGCTATTGGATGGTTTCAAGGAAGGATGGAATTTGGTCCAAGAGCTTTAGGAGGCAGGTCTATTTTAGGAGATCCGAGATCTGATAAAATGCAAAAAAATTTAAATCTTAAAGTTAAATATAGAGAAAGCTTTAGACCTTTTGCACCTTCAGTTCTGAGAGAGGATTTATCAGATTGGTTTGAGATAAATGTTGATAGTCCCTACATGTTATTAGTTGCAAATGTCAATCAAAGTAAAAAGATAGAAATGAACGATGAACAAAAAAATCTTTTTGGTATAGATAAATTAAATATTAAGAGATCAGAAATTCCTGCAGTTACTCATGTCGATTATTCAGCTAGAGTTCAAACAGTTACAAAAAATACTAATAATCGTTATTATGATTTAATTTCTAAGTTTAAGGAAAAAACAGGTTGTCCAGTAATAGTGAACACCTCTTTTAATGTTAGGGGTGAACCAATTGTAAATACACCAACCGATGCTTTTAATTGCTTTATGGGAACAGAATTAGATTATTTAGTTATTGGTGACTGTATTTTAGATAAATTAAAACAGAACCCCAAACTTAAAAAAGACTATACAAAAGAATTTGAATTAGATTAAATCTTTTAACATGCAAATTATTAATGATGATAATTGTAGTTGGATTAATGATTTAAATCCAAGATCGAATATTAAAAATTTAGAAAAAAATGAAGAGTGTGAATGGCTTATTATAGGTGCTGGCTACACAGGTTTGTCAGCTGCAAGAAAATTAGGTCAACTTTACCCAAACCAAAAAATATTATTAGTTGATGCTCAGCTAGCAGGCGAGGGTGCTAGCTCAAGAAACTCGGGATACTTAGTGGATACAACACTTAATGATGGTTTTACCTCTAATAAAGAATTAGATAATTATAAAAAAAAAGCAGACATCTACAAATTGGGAATAGATGTTATTAAAAAATTTATTAAAGAATATCAGGTAGATTGTGATTGGAATGAATGTGGAAAATATTTTGCATCATCAAAACAAGAAGATAAAAAAATATTAGAAAATTTTTCAGGTACGTTATCAAAACTAGGTTTTGAACACAATTTGTTATTAAATAAAGAACTTAAAAAAAGATTAGGTACCAATTTTTACAATATTGCTCTTCATACAAAAGGAGGGATTTTATTACATCCAGGTAAATTGGTTAGAGCTATGATTGACACATTACCTGAAAATGTAAATCTTTATGAAAATTCTCCATTATTAAATTGGAAAAAGAAAAATAGTACAGTCATTTGTGAATTTAAAAATAGTTCAATTAAAACTAAAAAGATTATTTTTGCTACAAATGGATTTCTGAAGTCATTAGGAATAAAATCAAATTATAATTTTCCAATTACTTTAACAGCTAGCATGACTAGATCTTTATCAGATGAAGAGTTTGCATTTATCGGCGAACCAAAAGAGTGGGGTGTTTTGCCTGTTAGACCAATGGGTGCTACTATTAGAATGACAAAAGATAGAAGAATTTTAATTAGAAATACTGCAGAAGTTTATAGTCCTTATCAAATGTCTAAATCTGAATTAACCAAAAGAGCATTAAAACAAAACATTGGAATTAAAAAAAGATTTCCGGAATTACCGGAAGATATTATTCAATCTTCTTGGTCAGGGGTTGTTTCAAGAACAAGAAATAGTTCTCAAATTTTTGAAAAAATAGATGAAAATATATTTGTTGCAGGTTGTTATAATGGTTCTGGTATTGGAGTGGGTACTTTATTTGGAGAGCAAATTGCAATTAAAGCAAGTAATGAAAATACAAAAGAGATTGAAACTATTGAAGCAAGAAATAAACCCACTTGGCTTCCTCCTGAACCAATTTTAAGTTTAGGAGTTAGAGCTAGGTTGATTTATGAACGTTTCAAAGCAAAATCTGAGATTTAGTTTAATACAGACATGGGATCAAGTCGTGTTTGAAACCAATTCACTCTAAAATCCAAATGTGGTCCTGTTGATCTTCCTGTTGATCCTACAGTTCCTATAACATCTCCTTGATTAATTTGATCACCAACTGAGACCAAAACATTTTCTAAATGAGAATATATAGTAGATATCCCATGACCATGATCCATTATTACTGTTCCACCAGTATAGTACAAATCATCTTCAGCCATAGTAACGACACCCGAACCAGATGATTTAATCATCGTTCCTTGTTTAGCAGCAATATCTATTCCGTAGTGAGGCCATCTTGGTTTACCATTTAAAATTCTTTGACTACCATAAACACCACTGATTATACCTTCAACTGGCATGATAAATTTTTCTTTAAAAAATTGTAGATCCGAATTAATTGCTCTTGCTTCTCCAATTGCATTATTTTCTTTTTTAATTCTTTTATAAACAGATTCAGGTGGAGTGACTTTACTTTCTGCCAAACCATCTATTCTTTGAATATTGTATTTTCGCTTTAAAACTTTTTTTGTAGTTATTGATTTTTTTCCATCAATAACTTTTGTAAAAGTTAGGTCGTATTTTTGATCTCGATCTATACCAAAGACAAAAAAACCATCTTTTGAGACTTTTACTTCTTTTTTTCCAACTAAAATTTTAGCATTAGGGTTAGTTTTACCTAATATAAAATGACCTTGTAGAAATTTACCTTGGAATTCAATAGCTTTTACTGGTGATATAAAAATTAAAAAAACAAAAAAAAGGCTATAAATTATTGAGCTGTCCATCCACCATCTATAATTATTGATGTTCCAGTTATCATTGAAGATGCTGAGGATGCCAAAAAGCATACTGTTGTAGCAACATCACTTTCAGTAGCTGCTTTACCCATAGGAATATTTCCAAGAGCTAATTTTTTAAATTTTTTGTTTTTAAAAAAGTTTTTAACCATAGGTGTTTCAACAAAAGTAGGTGCTACCGTATTAACTCGAATATTTTTTTTTGCTAATTCTATACCCATTCCCTTAGTTAGTCCTTCTATTCCAAATTTTGTCATATTGTATACGTTTCTACCGCTCATACCAACATGACCTAGTTGAGAAGACATATTTATAATTGAGCCAGGTCTTTTTTTATTTTTTAGCATCTTTTTTACGACAAGTTGTGCCACGTTAAATGCTGCTTTTAAATTTAAATCTACTAGATAGTTCATACTTTTTTGTTTAATTTTTTCAAAGGGCTCTGGAATATTAGTCCCTGCATTGTTTACTAGCACATCAATAATTTTAATTTTTTCTAATTTTTGTTTTAAATCTTCATAATTCATTACATCGCATGAAACCTTAATAATTTTACCTTTAACTTTTTTGATATCCTTTTCTAATTTATTAAGATCTGAGGATGTTCTGCTTAAAGCTATAACAGTTGCACCTGCTTCAGCTAATGCAATTGAACACGCTCTTCCAAGTCCTTTTCCTGCACCAGTAACTAAAGCATATTTGTTTTTAAGATTTATTTTTTGAAGATACATTAAAAGAATAATATTTTAATATCTGTGTAAATCAACTCAACTGCTACAATTAAAATGGCTAATAATCCAAGCCAAGCTATCCATCTATATTTTTTAATCCATCCAGAAATTAAAGTTGCTGCAGTTGCCATTAAAACAATTGATAAAACTAACCCAAAAACAAGAAGTCCATAATGTTCACCAGCAGCACCTGCTACACCCAGGACATTATCTAAACTCATTGTAAAATCAGCTAATAGAACAGTCCAAATAGCCTTTAAAAAACTAGAGCTATCTACTTTAATGTCTTCTTCGGTCTCCGAGCCTTTTATTACGTCCACATAAAGTTTGTAAACAATATAAAGTAATAACAACCCCCCAATTAATCTTAAACCGGTGATTTGCAGTAGATAAGCTGTAAGCAAAGTTAGTATAATTCTTAAAATTACAGCACCACCAATCCCCCAGAAAATAACTTTTTTTCTTTGTTCTGGTGGAAATTTAGATGCAACCATTCCAATTATAATTGCATTGTCTCCAGCTAAAACTAAATCAATAAGAATAATTTGAGTTAATATTGCTATTTGCTCAGGTGTAAAAAATTCTGCAAACATTATTGTTGTAGTATCATGTCTGCACCTTTTTCTGCAATCATTATTGTTGGTGCATTTGTATTACCTGAGGTGATGTTTGGCATTATTGATGCATCTATAACTCTCAAATTATTAATACCTCTAACCTTAAGTTTTTCATCTACTACAGACATTTCATCTTGACCCATTTTACAGGTTCCCACTGGATGAAAAATAGTTTGAGCATAATTAGAGGCTTCTTTAACTAACTCCTCATCATCATTTAAATGAATACCAGGTCTGTATTCTTCTGGGGTATATTTTTTGAAAGTTTCCGACTCCATTATAATTTTTCTAGTTAATTTAAGACCTTTAGCTGCAATCATTCTATCGTGATCAGTTGATAGATAGTTTTGTTTTATTTTTGCATAAGTTCTCGAGTCTTTATCAACTATACTAACATGTCCTCTACTTGTTGGTCTGATATTTGAAACAGTAGGCGTGAATGCATGGAAATCATGATTTTTTGTTGCTCCTAACGTATCCATACTCATGGGCTGAACATGCCATTGTAAATCTGGTAGCTCTAAAGATGGATCACTTTTAGCAAACATACAAAGTTGACTTGCACCCATAGTCATTGGGCCGCTTCTTTTAAAAACGTATTCTAGGCCAATCATTAAATTTCCAAATAAACTATTTATTTTTTTATTTAGGGATTTTAATCCATTAATTTTATAAATTGGTCTAAGCATTAAATGATCGTGTAAATTTTCTCCAACACCATTTAAATTTTGCACCATATCAATTCCGAGATTTTTAAGTTTTTCAGGATTTCCTATACCAGAAACTTGTAAGATTTGAGGAGATCCTATAGCCCCTGATGAAATAATAATTTCTTTATTTGCTTGTACTTTTTTTAATTCATTTCCTTCCCAATACTCAATTTCTTTAGCAGTTTTGTTTTCAAAATTTATTTTTTTGACATGACAATGAGTTAAAATTTTTAAATTTTTCCTGCTCTTGATTGGGTTTAAATATCCAACAGCTGTACTACATCTAAAGCCATCCTTTTCAGTTACTTGGAAATAACCACAGCCATGATTATCACCAGTATTAAAATCTTTTGTTTTTGGAATACCAAATTCCTCTGCAGCATTTTGAAATTCATCTAGAAGAGGCAGATGTATTCTTTGATCTGAAACAGATAAAGGGCCTCCAACTCCATGGAACTCATCTTTTCCTCTTTCTTGGTTTTCTGCTTTGATAAAATAAGGCAAAACATCATCCCATCCCCAGCCAGTATTACCTAATTGTCTCCAAATATCATAATCTCTGTGTTGACCTCTAATATAAAGCAGACCATTGATAGAAGAACTGCCTCCTAATGTTTTTCCTCTAGGATACCTTATAGAAATATTGTTCATGCTCTCATCTGGTTCTGTTTTGTAGCACCAATCAGTCTTTGGGTTGTGCATTGTTTTGAAATAACCAACAGGAATATGTATCCATGGGTAATTATCTTTGCCTCCAGCTTCAATTAATAATACTTTATTTGAAGGATTTTCAGATAACCTGTTAGCAAGTACGCATCCTGCTGATCCAGCACCTAAAATTATAAAATCAAAATTGTCCATATTAGAACTCTTATAAATTAAATTTTTTTTATTTGTTATATTTCTGTACACAAAAATATCCAAATAATCCAATATTAGCACTTGTTTTAGATTTCATTCTTTGACAAGCTTTCGTTTTTAAAAATAAAGAGAGGGAAAAAACGATATGAAAAAAATCATTTCAATGTTATTTGCAGTTGCAATGGTATTTGGATTTATTTCGAATGCTAATGCTGCGAAAACACTAAAATGTCAGACAGTTCTTAACACTAAGGCTGATGAAGTTAAAATGTTAAAAGACTTTACTGACACTGTTACAACTTTGACAGGTGGATCTCTTAAGTTTGAAATTATGCCTGCAGGAGCAGTTGTTGGTGTTAAAGAAACTTTAGATGCAGTTGATAAAGGACTTATCGATTGTGGATTTGCTTGGACACACTATTGGTCAGGTGATCACCCTGCCGCTATGTTATTTGGTTCACCAGTAGCAGGTGGTGGTGTTGGTATTGACAACATCGCATTCTTATCATGGTTTCAGTATGGTGGAGGAAAAGAACTATACGACAGACTATGGAAAGAAATGGGAAGAGATATTAAAGGATTTATGATTCAACCTGTTGGTCCTGAAGCTTTAGGTTGGTTTCCAAAACCAATTAAAGATATGGCTGACTTTAGAAAATATAAATTCAGAACTCCTCCAGGAATTCCAGGACAAACATATAAAGACATCGGTATAGCATCTGTTGCTATGGGTGGTGGTGATATTCTACCAGCTTTAGAAGCGGGAACTATTGATGCTGCTGAATGGTGTTGTCCAAAGCCAGATTTAACGTTTGGTTTCCAAAAAGTATTAAAGCACTACTACCTACAAGGTTTACACCAAGTAGTCGTAAATGCTGACTTTTATATTACTGGAAAAACATATGAAGCTATGAGCGCTCATGAGAAGAAGTCTCTAGAAGTTGCAGCAAATGCATCTCTAGCGAAATCTCTAAGTTACAGAATCTATGAAAACGGAAAAGCTTTAAAAGAGCTTACAGAAGTTCATGGTGTAAAATTAGAAGATACTCCTTCTGATTACTTCACAGAATACATGGCAGCTGCTAAGAAAAGTTTGGAAACAAACGCAGCTAAAAATGCATTCTTTGCTGAAGTTTGGGACTCTATGAAAGAATTTGCTGATATCGCAGTTCCTTTCTGGAGTGGTGCTCAAATGTCTAATGCGAAGCTAGGAATGGCTCACGCAGCAACATTAAAGTAATCATTAAATAATCTATACGTTAGAGCGGACTTAATAGTCCGCTCTAATTTTTTATATAAAATTTTATGGCAGACGAACCAGGTAAATTAGATATATCAGATGAAATGATTGCCGAAAGGCGAGGTGGTTCAGGAAAAATGCCAAGCGATATGCCACCATGGATGGCAAGTTCAATTGTAAACATTGATAAATTTAGCAAATGGGTTGGTAACGTTGTTTGTTGGATATTGATGCCGTTAATTCTTGCAATGACTTACGAAGTTTTTGCTAGAAAATTATTTCATTCTCCAACAATTTGGGCTTATGACATAAGTCGCTTTTTATATGGTGCACTTTTTATGTTGGGTGCTGGTTATGCACTTTCTAAAGGTGTTCATATAAGAGCTGATTTTTTATACAGAAATTTTAAAACTAAGAATCAAGGAACAATTGATTTTTGGTTATATATTTTATTTTATTTTCCAGGCTTAATAGTATTTCTTTACATGACTATTGGATATGTAGGGGAGTCTATTCAAAGAGGTGAAAGAGGAATGGATACAACCTGGATGCCCTATATGTGGCCAATTAAAAGTTGCCTACTTATTGGAATAATATTTTTACTAATCCAAGGTATTTCAGAATTATTTAAAAGTTATTGGGCTGCCACAAGAGGAAAATGGCCAGGAGAAGATGAATGATAGCAGAATTAATTGATCCAGCCATTTTAGGTTTTATTTTAGTTGGAGTAATGCTTTTTGCAATCTTTGTCGGATTTCCAATTTCATTTACATTAATTTTCTTAGGTTTTGTATTTGGGTATCTAGGATTTGGAAAATTAGTCTTTTATTTAATGACCCTCCAGTTCTCGATGGTCATGACCGAACAAACCCTCGCAGCCGTCCCGCTCTTTGTCTTTATGGGCATTATGATGGAACAAGCAGGACTGATGGAAAGATTGTTCTCATCATTTCAAATGATGTTGGCTAGAGTAAGAGGTGCATTGTATTATGCTGTATTGTTTGTTTCAGTTATCTTTGCTGCAGCAACAGGAATTGTTGGTGCCTCAGTAACCATACTGGGAATCATGGCTGCAAAATCAATGAATAGATCTGGTTATGATGTAAGACTTGCAGCTGGCACAATTACAGCTGGTGGTACTTTAGGAATTTTAATTCCACCAAGTATTATGCTTGTTGTGATGGGTCCAATTATGGAAATTCCTGTAATTGACTTATTTGCTGCTGCTATAATACCTGGAATTCTTCTTGCTAGTTTATACGCTGGCTACACAACAATAAGATGCATGATAAATCCAAAATTAGGACCTGTAATTCCTGAAGAAATGAGAGCAGCAAGCATGAAAGAAGTTTGGATTGAATTTTTCTTAGGTTTAGTTCCACCTGCAGCTCTCGTCTTTGCTGCATTAGGTAGTATATTGTTTGGTTTTGCAACACCTACAGAAGCAGCAGGTTGTGGTGCTATGGGAGCTTTATTGCTTTCATTGGCGTACAAAAAATTAACTCTATCTAAACTTCAAGAGGCACTAGTTAAAACTTTAGAAATTACTGCTTTGATAATGGTTTTAGTCGCTGCATCAAACTTTTTTGGGGCTGTATTTGCAAGACTTGGTACTCCAACCTTATTAACTGAATTTTTGTTAGGATTAGAAATGAATAAATATTTAATCCTAGGAATTGTTATGGTTGCAATATTTTTATTAGGTTGGCCATTAGAATGGGTACCAATTGTTATGATTATTGTCCCAATTCTTTTACCATTAATTGAGGCTTTAGGCTTTAATTTAACTTGGTTTGCAATATTGGTCGCTGTAAATCTCCAGACCGCCTGGCTATCTCCACCTGTAGCTTTGTCTGCTTATTTTTTAAAAGGTGTAGTACCTGAATGGGATTTAAAAGATATTTATTATGGAATGATGCAATTTATGGTTCTACAAGTTATAGGCTTAATTTTAATAATCATATTTCCTAAAATTGCCTTATGGCTACCAACTCTCTTATATGGACAGTAGAATTTATTAGTTTAAAATAAATTTCGTGAATCAACCTAAAGTTAAATACTCTCTTTCTAATTGGGACTTAGTCACAGTTAATCCAAATTACAAAACTTGGAATTGGAAAGATCTATTTTGTTTTTGGGGAGCAAATGTACAGAGTGTAATTGGTTTTTCATCAATATCCTCTTTATACTTAATGTATAGTTTAAATATTTTTGTAGTTTTTTTTGGAATCATATTAGGATCTTTTTTTGTTTATTTATTTTCAAATATTATTGGAAAACCATCCCAAAAATTTGGTTTACCATTTGCAGTATTGCTTAGATCCTCACTAGGATTTAATGGTGCTAAATTTTTTGGGTTAATCAGAAGTTTAGTTGGAATATTTTTATTTGGAATTCAAACTTATTTTTTGTCTAAAATTTTAGTTTACTTAATTAGAATAGTAATTTTTTCTATAGACAATTCTTTATTGCAGCAGGAAATATTTATTTTTTATTACTTTGGTATGAATGTTATTGATTGGTCTGCAATAGTAATAACAATTATTCTACAGACTTTGTTTTTTACTGTTGGAATGCAGTACAATAAGAAAATAATTAATTTTTCAGCAATGACAGTCTATGCTGGTTTGCTGATTTTTTTCTTTGTTGTTTTATTAAGTGATGTAAAAATAACTACTGAAGCTTTTTCAAATATTTTTAATTTAAATAATTTTTTAGATGTTAATAATTTAGCACCTTTATTGACTGTTGCTGGAACAATATTTGCATATTTTTCAATTTTAATAATTAGTTTTGGTGATTATTCTAGATATGTAAAAAGTGAGCAAGAATTAAAAAAAGGAAACTTAAGTTTAATTTTGAACTTAATTATTTTTTCTTTTTTATCTGTTTTCATTGTTTTAGGATCCGATGTTTTTCTTAATCAAAAATTTTCAGATATAGACAGAATTTTTACTAACCCAACAGATATAGTAGGAAAATTTGATAATATACAAATAACTATAGTCGTTCTATTTTTTATTATAATTGCTTCAGCTTCTACAAATTTAGTTGCCAATTTCATCCCATCTCAATATTCTCTAATAAATTTTGCTCCTTCAATATTAAGTTTAAAAAGCGCTAGTTATTTAATTGCTTTTTTTGGTTTGTTGATCGCAATCTTCTGGCTGACTATATTGAGCCAAATAGGAATTTTATCATTTGTCGATACTTTTGGTGCTTTCTTTGGTCCTTTATTTGGAGTGATGGCAGCTGATTATTATTTAATTAAAAATCAAGAATTAAGTAATAAAGATCTATATTCTATAGACAAAGAAAGTGCTTATTATTATTCAGGTGGTTGGCATATAAAAGGTGTTTATTCTTTAATATTAGGATTTATTTTTTCAGCGTCAACAATTTGGAATACTAATTTAATGTTTTTACAATCTTATGCTTGGATAATAGGTGCATTTGTTGCGTGGATGACATACTACTTGTTAGCAAAAAAATAATTTTAATGCACACATTTGATTTTAAAAATAGAACGGCTGTAGTTACTGGTGGAGCCCAAGGGTTTGGTTTAGATGTTGCAAAAAGATTTTTAGAGTCTGGTGCTAAAGTATATATATGGGATATTGATGAAAAGCTTTTTAAATCAGCAGTTGATGAAGTAAAAAACCCTAACTTATTTTACAGTGTCGTTGATATATCAAATTATCAAGATGTAGAGAAAAACGTTGCAGACATAACCTCAAAATCAAATATAGATATTTTAATCAATAATGCCGGGATAACAGGTCCTACAGGTCCTTTGTGGGAATATGATGTCGATATGTGGAATAAAATAGTCCAGATAAACTTAATGGGTACTTTCAACTGTTGTCGAGCAATTGTCCCAAATATGATTAAAAATAACTATGGAAGAATTGTTAATGTAGCTTCCGTTGCAGGTAAAGATGGTAATGCAAATGCAAGCGCGTATAGCTCAGGAAAAGCTGGCGCAATTGGGTTAACGAAAGCTTTGGGTAAAGAATTAGCTGACAAAGATATAGCTGTAAACGCTGTCACCCCAGCAGGTGCTAAAACTAGAATTTTAGATCAAATGAGTAAAGAGCATGTACAAAGAATGCTGTCAAAGGTGCCAAGAGGAAGATTTCTTGAAATACATGAGTTTACCTCACTAGTTTGCTGGCTTTCTTCACAAGAAAACACTTTTTCTACAGCTGCGGTATTCGATATCAGTGGTGGTAGATCCACATATTAGTCTCAAAAATTTGAAACTGTTTTTAGATCTTTATTTTGATTTTTAATAGAATTTTTACCCATAACTGGGGCTGTAATCATTATTGACCAATATATAAGAAGTATAAACACAGAAATTATTTTCATAGTATTCATTTAGCAATCAATCTTGAACTTAGAATGTTGAAATTGTGACTGAATATTGAATTAATAAATAATTTATCTATAAGAAGAACATGTTAAAAATTTTTTATATTTTTATTACATCTTTACTCTTTCTTAGCTCTTCACATGCAGAAACTATAAAAGTTTTTGAATTTACTGAAAAAGAATTGTCAGTACTTGAAATACGTAAAGTAAGAGGAGCAGATAACAAAACAGTTTATTCTGTCGGATCAAATGAGAATGGTAATTATTTAAAAGCAGTAGCAGATAATGCTGCTTCAGGCCTTGGAAAAGAGATTAAAATTGATCTAAATAAAACACCTTTTATCAATATTACCTGGAAAATTGAAAAAGACCTTCGAGGGATTAAAGAGAATACAAAAAAAGGACATGATTATGCGGCCCGTGTTTTTGCAATTAAAAAAACCGGAGCTACACCTTTATCAAATAGAGCAATTAATTACGTTTTTTCAAGCAATAGTGAAGTTGGTGACAATAGACCAAGTCCGTATACAAAAAAATCAATAGACAATGTGTTAGCAACTACTAAAGACAATCTCAATGAATGGATAACAGTGAAAGCCAATGTAAAAGAAGATTTTATAAAATTTCACAATTTAGATGTGAATGAATTAGATGGCTTAGCTATAATGGCTGATACTGATAATACAAAAAAGAAATCAATTTCTTACTTTCAAAATATTTATTTTTCTAAAAATTAACCTAATTCCATTTTTAAAAATGAATTATTTAATTTTTTTATTATTTTTTTGCTAAAAATTTCGGCATTTTTTCTTTTTGTCATAAAGTCATATTTTTTTGGTTTTTGAAAAAAATGATCAATAGAATTTTTTTTAAATCTACCTTCTTTTACAGTATTCATCCAAATTAAAACGTCTGGATTAAATAATTTCCTTCCTTCCTCAAAAGGACATATAAAATCACAAATAACAATTTTCTTTTTTGTGGGTTTATTTGATAGATCTCTCATCCTTTTTGCTTGTCTCAAAATACCTTCCTTAGAAAAATCCCAATCATTATATCTTTTTCTTATATTATCTGCATTAATCCATTTAGCATTTAAATCTTTTGATAGATTTTTTGCTAACGTGGTTTTACCAGATCCAGGTAAACCAATTATAAGTATTTTTAACATCAATATATTTTAAAAAATTAAGGTATATTTCTATGTATTATGATACTAATGAAATTTAAAATTTTCTAGAAAATAAATTGTGTGTAAAAAATTTAATCATAAAGTTAAAGTTTATTATGAGGACACTGATGCTGGTGGGGTTGTTTATTACGCAAATTATTTAAAATATTTAGAAAGAGCTAGAACTGAAGCGTTATTAACTATTGGATTAAGCAATACAAAAATAAAAAACGATTTTGGTGCTCTTATAATTGTTAAATCGTGCAATATTGAATATAAAAAATCTGCATATTTAGAAGATGATTTACAAATTAAATCTTTTGTAGAATCTACATCAAAAACTTCTTTTTTAATGAACCAATCAATATTTAAAGGTGAGGAGTTGATAGTAGAAGCTAAAATTCATCTAGTATTTATAAATGAAAAATTCAAGCCAGTTAAAATTCCAGAAAAAATCTTATCAGATTTTAAACCCTATACTGCTAGTTTGTAGATATTTTTCTAGCTTTTTTAAATAAATCTACAATCATCCTTTCAGATACAAGCTTAGTATTTACATTTCTGGGGCTAGGGTGATAACAGGCAATCAGTTTAATGTTTCCTGGTAGTAAATAGGATTTTCCGTGAATAAATTTTATCTTTTTTTTTAAATTGTATTTTTTTTTATAAAATTTTACACAATTATCAAATGCTACTTTTCCTAATGCAATAATAGTTTTTAATTTTTTTAAATTATAAATTTCGCTATCAAAGTATTTTGAACAATTATTAAGCTCTTCTATTTTAGGTTTATCTCCTGGAGGAACACATTTTAAAATATTAGTTATATATGTTGATTTTAATTTAAGACCATCATTTAGATTTTCTGAATTTGGTTGGTTTGAAATTTTAGCTTTAAATAAACATTTAAATAAAAAATCTCCAGATTTATCTCCCGTGAAAGCTCTTCCTGTTCGTGTGCCCCCATGTGCTGCTGGGGCCAATCCAATTATTAAAATTTTTGCATCAATTTCGCCAAAACCTGTAACTGGTTTTCCCCAATAAGTCTCATTTATATTTTGTTTTCTTTTTTCTGTTGAAATTTTTTTTACAAAATTAACAAGCCTTGGACATTTTTTACATTTAAGAATTGTTTTATTTAAACTATCAATTTTAATATTCATAAATGAAAATTTTAAATTATTTATTCATAATATTTATATGCATTAATCCCTTAGTTAAAGCAGATTCAAAAAAAATATTAATTAACGAATTACAAAAGGGTGGAAAATTAATTTTCATAAGACATGCGTATGCCCCTGGTGGCGGTGATCCAGATAATTTCGATATTAAAGATTGTACAACTCAAAGAAATTTAAGTAATAGTGGCAGAGATCAATCACAAAAAATTGGAAATTTTTTTAAGAACAATAAAATTTCAATTGGAAAAGTTTATTCTAGTGAATGGTGTCGATGTAAAGAAACAGCATCTATTGCCTTTAAAGAATATGAAACTAAAAATTTTCTAAACTCATTTTTTAGCGCAAAATTTGCCAATAATAGAAAAAAGCAAATTACTGATTTTGATAAATTTATTAGTGCTTGGGATAAAGATCAAAATTTAGTTTTTGTTACACATTATGTAGTGATTTCTGAACTTTTAAATTATGCACCATCATCTGGAGAGATTGTTGTTTCGGATAAAAGTTTAAAAGTTATTGATACTTTAGAAATTGAATATTAAAGTAAATTATCATGTCATCTAAAAGAGCAATGAGACAAGCACAAAAACAAGCATACGCAAAGCATCGTTCAAATATTACAAATAGTAGATTTGAACTTAAGAAAAAATTTATTACCAAAAACAAAGATGAAAAAAAAATAAAAACTAACTTTCTTGATCAAATTTCTCTATTTTTTTACAAGTAGAGATTTTAGATAAACTTTCGACATCATTCAAAACAGCCTTGACAAATATTTCTGGTTTATCTTTTTCAAATAAAATTTGAGTATAAAACTGAGGATACCCATGTTTTAATGTAAGTATTTTTCCATTTTCCTCATATATATTTCTCACATAGGAGTTTTTCTTTTTAACGCTTAAATCGGTGATCTTATATTTTTGGTAAGTTTTTTCATTATAGACGTAATTACGTGTCATAATTAATTCATTAAGATTTAAAATATATTCATTTTTTAAAAAACCGTCCTCTTTATGATCACATTTGCTCAACACAATTATTTCAGAGTGAGAATTAAAGGATATAAAAAAAAATGATAAAAAAAATATTAAAAACTTATTTTCTCTCATTCTTATCTATAAAAAATAAAGCTATAATAAATATTACAGTCCATGCAAATACAGACAATGTTTTTAAAGGAGTGGTATCTGCTCCCCAAACATCAAAGAATAAAGCACCAATAATTATACCTATAGCATAGATAATACTTACAATTTTAACTTTACTCATATTTTATACTATTCTTTGATTAAGTTTTTCTTGAAAAGAGACATGCCATTCTTGATTTTATAAGAGTACGATTCTTTAAAACTTTCAAGTTGCCAACCAGTCAGCCTTTTTTCAATTTGAATTATATTTTCTTTTTTCCAATCATCAGTTGTTTCCTCAAGCTTCCAAAGTCGTTTTTCCTCATTACTTCTCCCACAACCATAACAATAGCCTGTTGTTGGATCAGTTTTACAAATACTTATACAAGGTGAAATAATCATTTTTTATAAATTAGTATAAATTTTATTAGATAAATAGATAATTTTTTAACAATTGTCATTGGACAAATAGTTTCAATAATATATAAAACCTCGTAATTTGTGGGGCGATGGCGGAATTGGTAGACGCGTTGGTCTTAGGAACCAATATGGCAACATGTGAAGGTTCGAGTCCTTTTCGCCCTACCATTAAAATATTATGAAAGTTACAGTAGAAAATAAAAAAGGTTTAAATAAAGACCTTAAAATTTTTATCGATAAAGAGACAATGAACTCTTATATGGATGAAAAATATGAAGAGATCAAAGGGAGTGTAAATCTTAAAGGATTTAGACCAGGTAAAGTTCCAAAAGAAATCTTAAAAAGACAATTTGGTAAAGCTGTTTTTGGAGAAGTTTTAGATAAAGTTTTAAAAGAAACATCTACAAAAGCATTAGAAGAAAATAAAATTAAACCTGCTGGCCAACCAAAGCTTGATTTGAAGACCTATGGTGAGGATAAAGATCTTGAGTATGTTTTATCAGTTACAGAGCTACCAAAAGTAGAAATTAAATCTTTAGAAAATATTAAATTCGATGAATACACTGTAAAAATTGATGAAAGTGAAACAGATAAAAGAATAAAAGAAATAGCTAAAAACCAACCAAACTTCAAAGAAGTTAGCGCTGATACAAAAGCTAAAAAAGGTGATTTAGTTTCTTTAGATTATAAAGCAACTGTTGATGGTAAGGATTTTAAAGGAAGTGAGGGAAAGAATACCCAACTAACTTTGGGTAAAGATTTATTCTTAAAAGGTTTTGACGATCAATTAATTGGAGTTAAGAAAGATGATGAAAAAGTCGTAGAAGCAATTCTGCCTGAAAATTTTCCTGAAAAAGAATTAGTAAATAAAAAAGCTAAATTTAATTGTAAAATTTTGAGCGTCAAACAATCAGAAGAAGTAAAAATTGATGATAATTTTGCAAAAAATTTAGGAGCAAAAGATTTAAACGATTTAAAAGTATTAATTTCAAAACAAATTAATGATGAATATAAAAATTCTCTAGATCAATTATCTAAAAATCAAATTTTAAAAGAAATAGAGAAAATTAGAATAGATCAAGTTCCAGAAAACTTAGTTGAGGAAGAGGTTAAAGTTCTTTCGCAAGGCATGTCTGATGAGGAAGCAAAGAAAAATAAAAAAAACTTTGAAGAAAAAGCAAAAACGAGAATTAAAACTGGATTAATTTTAAATGAGTTTGGTGAAAAAAATCAAATTAAAGTAACAGAACAAGAAATCCAAGTTGAAGTTCAAAAACAATCAAGAATGATGCCTGGACAAGAAAAAATGGTTATGGATTTTTATCAAAAAAATCCATCTGCATTAGCGAGTTTAAGAGGTACAGTATATGAAGAGAAAATTTTAAACTTAATTAAAGAAAAAGGGAAACCAAATAAGAAAGAAATTTCAAAAGAAGAAGCTGAAAAAATTTTAAAAGAAGCTTATAAACATGAACATGATCATGAAGTAGAAAAAAAGGAAATTAAGAAACAATCATCTGCAACATCTGCGAAAGAAAAAAAACCAGTAACTAAAAAGGCAAAATCAAAGCCAGCAGCAAAAAAAGCAAAAAAAGTTAGCAAAAAGTAATCTCAAGTTGTATAAGTAGAACGAATCAACTTATGACAATAAAATTATCAGAACAAATGAGTAATCTTGTACCAATGGTTGTTGAGCAATCAAGTAAAGGTGAGAGAGCTTACGATATTTATTCAAGACTATTAAAGGAAAGAATTATTTTTTTAACTGGTCAAATTAATGACAACGTTGCATCATTAGTTACTGCTCAATTATTATTTTTAGAAGCTGAAGATCCAAAAAAAGAAATTTATTTATACATAAATAGCCCAGGGGGCTTGGTAACAGCAGGACTTGGTATTTATGATACAATGCAATATGTGAAACCAGACATTTCTACTTTATGTATGGGTCAAGCAGCTTCTATGGGATCTTTCTTACTTGCTGCAGGTACAAAAGGTAAAAGATTTTCACTACCAAATTCAAGAATAATGGTTCATCAACCATCCGCAGGTTTTCAGGGTCAGGCAACAGATATTGAAATTCATGCTAATGAAGTTTTGTCTTTAAAGAAAAGGCTTAATGAAATTTATTCAAAACATACTGGAAAAAGTGTTGAAGAAATAAAATCTGCCCTTGAAAGAGATAATTTCATGACAGCAGATGTCGCGCAGTCTTTTGGTCTTATTGACGAAGTAGTAGAAAAAAGATCTTAATACACAATATATTGATCAATTAATAATCGCAACTTGATTAGTGAGAGTCTTCTATAATAAAGTAATTAAATTGATTCGTTATATAAATTAAAATGACAACAAATAATAAAAATATTCTTTACTGTTCTTTCTGTGGAAAGAGTCAACATGAAGTAAGAAAGTTGATTGCCGGTCCAACTGTATTCATCTGCGATGAATGTGTTGAGCTATGTATGGACATTATAAAAGAAGAGAGCAAAGATACTTTTGTAAAACATCAAGATGGTCTTCCATCTCCTAAGGAAATTTGTTCAGTATTAGATGATTATGTAATTGGTCAAGCTCATGCTAAAAAAGTTTTATCTGTTGCAGTTCATAATCACTACAAAAGATTAAATTATGAGAGTAAAACAAGCAAAAATGTTGAGTTGTCAAAATCAAATATACTTTTAGTAGGTCCCACAGGTTGTGGAAAAACCTTACTTGCACAAACTCTAGCTAGAATTTTAGATGTTCCTTTTACGATGGCTGATGCAACTACTCTAACAGAAGCAGGTTATGTTGGAGAAGATGTTGAAAATATTATTTTAAAATTACTGCAAGCATCTGACTATAATGTTGAAAAAGCACAAAGAGGAATAGTTTATATTGATGAGGTTGATAAAATAAGTAGAAAATCTGAAAACCCATCAATTACAAGAGATGTATCAGGCGAAGGTGTTCAGCAAGCTCTTCTTAAAATAATGGAGGGAACAGTTGCAAGTGTGCCTCCTCAGGGTGGTAGAAAACATCCTCAACAAGAATTTTTACAAGTAGACACCACAAACATTTTATTTATTTGTGGGGGAGCATTTGCTGGACTTGATAAAATAATCTCTCAAAGAGATAAAGGTACTTCAATTGGTTTTGGTGCAGATGTAAAGAATACACAAGATAAGAAAACTGGTGAATGGATGAAAGGACTAGAGCCAGAAGATTTATTAAAATTTGGATTGATCCCAGAATTTATTGGAAGACTTCCAATGATAGCAACACTTGAAGATTTAGATGAAAAATCTTTAATAAAAATATTACAAGAGCCTAAGAATTCTTTAACAAAACAATATCAAGAGTTGTTTAAATTGGATGGTGCTAAACTAAGTTTTAAAGAAAATGCTTTAAAAGAAATAGCGCAAAAAGCTATTAGCAAAAAAACAGGAGCAAGGGGCTTAAGATCAATTCTAGAAAATATTTTGTTGAAAACAATGTACGATCTTCCGAGTCAAGATAATATTGAAGAGGTAATTGTTGATGCCGGTGCAGCAAAAGGACAGTCACAACCAATCTTAGTTCATGCTAAAGGTGACAATAAATCTAAGTCAAATAAGACCACAGCGGCTTAATAACCTTAATAAGTAATAAATACCTATTGCATTATAAAATATAATATCCATATTATTAATATGGACGTTAAAATTTCACTACCCTTACTTCCATTGAGAGACATTGTAGTCTTTCCAAGTATGGTAATACCTCTATTTGTAGGAAGGGATAAATCTATTTCAGCACTCAATGAAGTGATGAAAAAAGATAAAAAAATTATTTTAGTTACTCAAAAAAATTCAGAAATTGACGATCCAAAGAAAACAGATGTTTTTATGTATGGCTGTGAGGGAAGTATTTTACAATTGCTAAAATTACCAGATGGCACGGTTAAAGTTTTAGTAGAAGGTATTAAAAGAGTAAAAATTTTAGATTTTAAGGATAATGAAAAGTTTATAACATGTGATTACACTCATTATAACGATATTTCACCCAAAGATGAAGATTTATTTCCTTTAGCTGCTACGGCTTTAAGAAGATTAGAAAAATTAACATCTATAAATAAAAAAATTTCTAATGAAACAATAAATACAATTAAACAATTAAAAGACCCATCACAAATTGCAGATAATATTGCTTCACATATAACAGCTACTATTTCTGAAAAACAGCAAATATTTGAAACTGTGGATGTTAAGAAAAGATTAAACGCCATAATTAAAATAATGGAAAATGAGACAAGTATTATTGGTGTTGAAAAAAGAATTAGGGGCAGAGTTAAAACTCAAATGGAAAAAACACAAAGAGAGTATTATTTAAATGAGCAACTGAAAGCTATTCAAAAAGAACTTGGAGAAATCGAAGACGGTAAAGATGAAACAACCAGTCTAAATAAAGCTATTACAAGAGCCAAGATGCCAAAAGAGGTTGAGAAGAAATGCTTACAAGAATTAAAAAAATTAAAAAATATGAGTCCAATGTCAGCAGAGGCAACAGTTGTGAGAAATTATTTAGATTGGATGACAGAACTTCCTTGGCACAAAAAAAGCGAGGTGGATATAGATTTAAAGAAAGCTCTAGAAATTCTTGATAAAGATCATTTTGGATTAGAAAAAGTTAAAGAAAGAATAATAGAATTTTTAGCTGTTCAAAAAAGAATGGAAAAAATTAAAGGTCCAATTTTGTGTCTAGTTGGACCCCCAGGTGTTGGAAAAACCTCATTAGGAAAATCAATTGCAAAAGCTACAAATAGAGAATTTGTTAGAATGTCAGTTGGTGGTATGAGAGATGAGGCAGAAATACGTGGTCACAGAAGAACTTATATTGGATCTTTGCCAGGAAAAATTATTCAGATGATGAAAAAAGCTGGAACAAAAAATCCATTAATTTTATTAGATGAAATTGATAAAATAGGAAACGATTACAGAGGAGATCCATCTTCAGCATTATTAGAGGCTTTGGATCCTGAACAGAACACAACATTTAATGATCATTATCTAGAAGTTGACTATGATTTATCCGACGTAATGTTTGTAACGACTGCTAACACTCTAAATATCTTACCTCCTTTATTAGATAGAATGGAAGTAATTAGATTAGCAGGTTACACTGAGGATGAAAAAATTAGTATTGCAAACAAATATTTATTGCCAAAACAAATCAAAGATAACGGCGTTAAAGAAAAAGAAATGAAGCTTGATAATGACATTATAAAAGAAGTTATTAGGGGATACACAAAAGAGTCAGGTGTAAGAAATCTCGAAAGGGAAATTTCTAAACTTGCAAGAAAAGTTGTTAAAAAAATTGTAGCTGGTGAAGAAAAAGAGGTAGGAATAAATAATAAAAATTTATCTGATTTTTTAGGTGTTCCTAAGTTTAAATTTGGAGAATTAGAGGCAGAGAATAGAGTGGGTATAGTAACAGGACTTGCTTGGACTGAGTATGGAGGAGAAATTCTAAAAATCGAAACTGTAACGATGCCAGGAAAAGGAAGAATGCAAATTACTGGTAAATTAGGTGATGTAATGCAAGAGTCAGTTAAAGCTGCAAAATCTTTTGTAAGGTCAAAATGTTTAGAGTATGGAATTATACCTCCAATTTTTGAAAAGAAAGATTTTCATATTCATGTACCAGAAGGAGCAACACCAAAAGATGGTCCATCTGCTGGTATCGGAATGGTAACATCTATTGTTTCATCAATTACTAACATTCCAGTACGAAGAGATGTTGCTATGACGGGTGAAGTAACATTAACTGGGCAAGTTCTACCGATTGGTGGTTTGAAAGAAAAATTATTAGCTGCACATAGAGCTGGAATAATAGAAGTTTTAATTCCTAAAGAGAATGAAAAAGATTTAGTAGATATGCCTAAGAAAATTTTAGATGATATTAAGATTACCCCTGTTGAATATGCTGATCAGGTTATAAAAATAGCTTTAACAAAAGAACTTAAACCAACAGAGTGGGTTGAGGTAGATATATCTAAAAAAGATGATAAATCTCAAGCTAGTATTCAATAATAATTAATTTACATTATTTAAGTGTTGATGTAATAAGTAGCCATGTTTTGGGCGGTTAGCTCAGTTGGTAGAGCATCTCGTTTACACCGAGGGGGTCAAAGGTTCGAGTCCTTTACTGCCCACCAAAACAATAAAGTGGGGGTGTAGCTCAGTTGGTTAGAGCGATCGCCTGTCACGCGATAGGTCGAGGGTTCGAGTCCCTTCACTCCCGCCACTTTTTCGCATTTTTTAATGTTAATATTAATAAAAATGTGACGTATCAGCCCTTCAACAACAGATAAAAACTGATATATAGATTTCCATGTTATCTGATTTTTTAAAAGATTACTTACCAATAATAATATTTTTAATATTAGCTCTCGGGTTGAGTTGTGCTTTTGTAATTTTAAACTTTATTCTATCACCAAAAAAACCTGATCCTGAAAAACTTTCAGCTTATGAGTGTGGATTTGAACCTTTCGAGGATTCAAGAATGGAATTTGATGTGAGATTTTATTTAGTCGCAATTCTATTTATTATTTTTGATTTAGAGATAGCATTTTTATTTCCATGGGCAATATCACTTGGAAATATTGGATTATTAGGTTTTACATCAATGATGATTTTTTTGTTCATACTTACAATAGGTTTTGTTTATGAATGGAAAAAAGGTGCTTTAGACTGGGAATAGAAATTATAAACCACAATGAATAATAAAATAGATCAAGTTCCTGAGGAATTTAAACAACTTGCAGAAGATTTTAGCAAAAATGGTTTTATTACTACATCACTTGATAATTTAATTAACTGGTCAAGATCAGGATCACTTCATTGGATGACCTTTGGATTAGCTTGTTGTGCTGTTGAAATGATGCAAACAGCTATGCCGAGATATGACTTAGAAAGATTTGGAGCAGCTCCAAGAGGTTCTCCAAGACAATCAGATGTTATGATAGTTGCAGGAACTTTAACAAATAAAATGGCACCAGCTTTAAGAAAAGTTTATGATCAGATGCCTGAACCAAGATATGTGATTTCAATGGGTAGTTGCGCAAATGGTGGCGGATATTACCATTATTCATATTCAGTTGTTAGAGGTTGTGATCGAATTGTTCCTGTAGATGTTTATGTACCAGGATGTCCTCCATCAGCAGAGGCATTGTTGTATGGAATACTGCAATTACAAAAAAAAATTAGAAAAAAAGGATCTTTTATTAGATAGTTATGAAAAGTTTAGAAGATCTAGAAAAAAAAATTAATTCTGAGTTAACTACCAAAATTAACAATACAGAAATTAAACATAACCAAATTTATATTGAAATAGATAAAGAAGATATGATTGATGTTGCTATATTTTTAAAAACAAATCAAGATACTAAATTTAGGCAACTAATAGATATAACAGTTGTTGATTACCCAGAACAAAATCAAAGGTTTGAAGTAGTATACTTGTTTTTAAGCCATGAATTTAATCAAAGATTGATTGTAAAATATTCAATTGCTGAAAATGAAGTAATTCCCTCACTAACTAGTATTTTTCCAGCAGCAAATTGGATGGAGAGAGAAGTGTTTGATATGTACGGAGTATCTTTTAAGGATCATCCTGATTTAAGAAGAATACTAACTGATTATGGATTTGAAGGTCACCCGTTAAGAAAAGATTTTCCATTAACTGGTCACACAGAAGTCAGATATAGCGAAGATCAAAAAAAAGTAATCAGTGAACCAGTTAAGCTTGAGCAAAATTATAGAAATTTTGATTATGAAAGTCCTTGGGAAGGAACAAAATATATTAAAGAAGAAATTGAGAATAATGACAAAAAAAATTAAAAATCTAAATTTAAATTTTGGGCCTCAACATCCTGCTGCTCATGGTGTTCTCAGATTAATATTAGAACTAGATGGTGAAGTAGTTGAAAAAGCTGATCCTCATATTGGTTTACTTCATAGAGGAACTGAAAAACTTATAGAAAACAAAACTTATATGCAAGCTGTTCCATATTTTGACCGTTTAGATTATGTCGCCCCAATGAATCAAGAACATGCTTTTGCTCTAGCGGTTGAAAAAATACTAAAAATAGATGTCCCAATTAGAGCGCAATACATAAGAGTTATATTTTGTGAAATAGGTAGAATCTTAAGTCATATTTTAAATGTTACAACTCAAGCCCTTGATGTAGGAGCGTTAACGCCATCTCTTTGGGGTTTTGAGGAAAGAGAAACTCTTATGACATTCTATGAGAGAGCTTCAGGTTCAAGACTTCATGCAAATTATTTTAGAGCAGGAGGTGTTCATCAAGATCTGCCAAAAGGTTTAGAGGAAGATATAGCTAAATTTTGTGAAACATTTCCAAAAATAATTAACGATTTAGAAAGTTTGCTTACCGATAATAGAATTTTTAAACAAAGAAATGTTGATATTGGAGTAGTCACAAAGGAAGATGCCTTAGATTATTCTTTTTCTGGAGTTATGATTAGAGGCTCAGGTGTCCCATGGGATTTAAGAAAATCCCAACCTTATGACTGTTATAAAAGTTTAGACTTTAAAATTCCAGTTGGAAAAAATGGAGATTGTTATGATAGATATTTATGCAGAATTGAAGAGATGAAAGAAAGTGTTTCAATTATCAAACAATGTCTTGCTAAAATGGAAAAGGGTCCAATTAAATCATTAGATGGGAAGATCAGCCCACCACCAAAAGCAGAAATCAAACAATCAATGGAAGCTTTAATACACCATTTTAAACTTTTTACAGAAGGTTATAGAGTTCCAAAAGATGAAATTTATACAGCTGTTGAAGCTCCTAAAGGAGAATTTGGTGTTTATTTAATATCTGATGGATCAAGTAAACCTTACAAATGCAAAATAAGAGCTCCTGGATTTTCACATTTACAATCAATGGATTATTTAATTAAAGGACACATGTTAGCTGATGTTCCTGCGGTATTAGGTTCTTTAGATATTGTTTTTGGTGAGGTAGATAGATGAGTTTAAGAAGACCAGCAAAAGATCAACCAGAAAATTTTGAGTTTAATGCGTCATCATTAGAAGCAGCAAATGTTATTGTTGCAAAATATCCTGAAGGTAAACAGCAAAGTGCTGTAATGGCCTTACTTTATATAGCTCAAAAACAAAATAATAATTGGATACCATTAGCTGCAATGAAGTACATCGCTAAATTTTTGGATATGCCTTATATTAAAGTATATGAGGTAGCTACTTTTTATACAATGTATAATTTAGCCCCTGTAGGCAAATACTTTGTTCAAGTATGCACAACAACACCCTGCATGATAAGAGGCGCTAATAAATTAGTTGAGGCATGCAAGGAAAAAATTTCTGAAAAAGAATGTGAATTATCTAAAGATAAAAGCTGCTCGTGGATGGAAGTTGAATGTTTAGGTGCATGCGTCAATGCTCCAATGATGCAAATTAATGATGACTATTATGAAGATTTAGACAAACAAAAAACTTTAGATATCTTAGATAAAATTTTAAATGGAGAAATTCCAAAACCTGGTTCGTATAGAGGAAGAGTAAATAATGAACCAGAAAATAACAGAAAAACCTTAATGGATTTAAAAAATGCTTAAAGATAAAGATAGAATTTTTCAGAATTTATACAATGATAAAGGCTCAGATGTATCTTCATCGCAAGAGAGAGGTGATTGGGTAAATACAAAAGAAATTACTAACAAAGGAAGAGACTGGATAATTAATGAAATTAAAGAATCTCAATTAAGAGGTCGAGGTGGAGCGGGATTTCCTACTGGTTTAAAATGGTCATTTGCCCCAAAAGAAGTTGGATCTAGACCACATTACCTAGTTATTAATGGTGATGAGTCTGAACCAGGAACTTGTAAAGATAGAGATATTTTAAGATTTGAACCTCATAAGTTAATAGAGGGTTGTTTAATTGCATCTTATGCAGTGCAAGCGCATGTTTGTTATATTTACATAAGAGGAGAATATTTTGTTGATGGTCAAAAACTTCAAGCAGCAATAGATGAAGCTTATGAAAAAAAATTGTTAGGTAAAAATGCAGCTGGTACAGGATGGGATTTAGATATTTATATTCATTACGGAGCTGGTGCATATATTTGTGGTGAGGAGACTGCTCTACTTGAAAGTTTAGAGGGTAAAAAAGGCCAACCTAGATTAAAACCACCTTTTCCAGCTTTGATAGGTCTTTATGGGTGTCCTACTATAATCAATAATGTTGAAACAATTGCAGTGGTTCCAACTATTTTAAGAAGAGGAGCTAAATGGTTTGCTTCTTTAGGGAGAGAAAAAAATACTGGAACTAAGATTTTCTGCATTTCTGGAAATGTAAACAATCCTTGTAATGTTGAAGAAGAAATGAGTATTCCTTTAAAAGAATTAATAGAAGTTCATGCTGGCGGTGTAATTGGTGGATGGGAAAATTTACAGGCTGTAATACCTGGAGGTTCTTCAATGCCATTAATACCAAAAGAAAGATGTGAAACTTTAAAGATGGATTTTGATGCTTGTGTTGAGGAAAAAAGTGGACTTGGTACAGCAGGTATTGTGGTTATTAACAAAGATCAAGACATAATTAAATGTATGGCAAGGATTGCAAGATTTTATAAACATGAGAGTTGCGGTCAATGTACACCTTGTAGAGAAGGTTCTGGATGGATGTGGAGAATGCTTGAGAGAATGGCAAAAGGAGATGCAACTAAGGATGAAGTAGATATGTTAGGTGATGTAACAAATCAAATTGCAGGACATACTATTTGTGCTTTTGGAGAAGGTTCATCATGGCCAGTCCAGGGATTGCTCAGACACTTTAAAAAAGAAATTGAGAAAAGAAACAATTTGGATCCTATTGTTCAAAAGAAGAACAATATTCCGTATTTAGTGGATCAACATTTATTGGATAAAAAAAATGCTTAAATTAAAAGTAAATGAAATCGAAGTTGAAGTTGAAGAGGGTTTAACTGTACTTCAAGCTTGCGAAAAAGCTGGAGTAGAAATTCCAAGATTTTGTTACCATGAAAAATTATCGATAGCAGGAAATTGCAGAATGTGTTTAGTTGAAATGGAAAAATCTCCTAAACCAATTGCTTCATGTGCTATGCCAGCTGCTGAAGGTATGAATATTAAAACAAATACTGTTTTAGTAGAAAAAGCTCGTAAGGGAGTGATGGAATTTTTATTAGCTAACCACCCCTTAGATTGTCCAGTATGTGATCAAGGTGGTGAATGTGATCTTCAAGATCAATCAATGTACTATGGAGTTGACAAATCAAGATTTAAAGAAAATAAAAGAGCTGTTCCTGAAAAAAATATGGGACCATTGATTAAAACTCAAATGACAAGATGTATTCACTGTACGAGATGTGTGAGATTTGCGACGGAAGTTGCTGGAGTTCCAGAGCTTGGTGCTATTGGAAGAGGTGAAGATATGCAAATTACAACTTATCTAGAGCAATCAATGCAATCCGAATTGTCTGCTAACGTTGTAGATTTGTGTCCAGTAGGAGCCCTAACATCAAAACCCTATGTATTTGAAGCTAGACCATGGGAACTAAAAAAAACAGAAACAATTGATGTAATGGATGCAATAGGATCAAATGTAAGAGTAGATACATATGATTGGGAAGTTAAAAGAGTGCTGCCAATTATAAATGAAGATATTAACGAGGAATGGATCTCAGACAAAACAAGATATGCTTGTGATGGTCTTCTACATCAAAGATTAGATACTCCATTTATCAAATACAACGGCAAATTTGAAAAGGCCTCATGGGATGAAGTGTATAAAATAATTAAATCTAAATTTGAAAACACATCAAAAGAAAAAATATGTGGTTTTGTTGGTGATTTAACCAATATGGAGACTAGTTATATTTTTAAAGAATTTTTTGATAGAACAATTGATACTAAAAATTACGAGTCAAGATCTGATAACAGATTTATAAATAATTCAAAAAGAGAAAACTATTTATTTAATTCTTCTATAAATGGCATTGAAGAAGCAGATTTAATTTTTATAGCAGGTTCAAACCCAAGATATGAAGCAACTATTTTAAATGCTAGAATTAGAAAAGCTTACTTAAACAATAATACAAAAATTATTTCACTTAATGATGTTGGCGATTTAACTTATCCTTATCAAAGTTTAGATGGTCAAACGCAAACTTTAAATAATATCCTTGAGGGAAATCATGACATATCTCAAGAAATTATAAATTCAAAAAAACCAATAATCATTATAGGTGAGTCTATACTTAGATTAAAGTCTTCAGAATTTTTGTTTAATAAAACAAAAGAATTTTTATCAAAAAATAATAAAATTTCAGATGAATGGAACTCTTTAAATATTTTATCAACAGATGCAGCAACAGTAGGAAATATTGACCTTGGATTAATCAATAATGAAAATAATTTAATAAGTAATTTAAAAGAACATAAATTTGATATTGTTTATCTTGTTGGTCAAGACAATTTAGAATTTGATAAACAAGACGAATTCATAATTTATCAAGGTAGTCATGGTGACAAAGGTGCTGAATCTGCTGATATTATTTTACCAGGCGCTGCTTACACTGAACAAGATGGATACTTTACCAATCTAGAGGGAAAAATTCAAAAAGCCTATAAAGCATCATATCCACCAGGTGAGGCAAAAGAAGATTGGCAAATAATTAACGAACTAGCTGAATTTATCAATAATAGAAAATTATTCAATGATAAAGATGAATTAGAAAGCAGCATGTTTAATTATTTAAATTTACAAAAGGAAAAACAAGTAAATGAAATGAATAATTCTACTAATGAGTTTCAAAATGAAACTTTGACAATCAAAGTAAAAGATTATTATTTTTCAAATGTTATTGCTAGATCATCAAAAACTATGGTTGAATGTAATAACTCTAAATTAAATTTAAAATCAACAGGTACAGAAGGCTAATATGGAATACTTGAGCATAGTTTTTCAAGAAGTTTATAAGATTTTATTCTTACTAGTTCCAGTTCTTGTTTCTGTAGCAATGATTGTTTGGCTAGATAGAAGAGTTTGGGCTTTTGTTCAAAAAAGGCAAGGACCTAACGTTGTTGGTCCGTTTGGCTTATTACAATCTTTAGCAGATGCTTTAAAATATATATTTAAAGAAATCATTATTCCATCTAGCTCAAACAAAGTAATTTTTATATTGGCTCCAATAGTTACAATGACTTTAGCTTTAATCGCTTGGGCTGTAATCCCATTTAGTGCAACTCAGGTTTTGGCTGATATTAATGTTGGAATTCTTTATTTATTTGCTGTTTCTTCACTAGGTGTCTATGGAATAATCATGGGTGGGTGGGCATCAAACTCTAAATATCCTTTTCTTGGAGCAATTCGTTCTGCTGCGCAAATGGTTTCTTATGAGGTTTCAATTGGAGTAATAATAATAAATGTTTTACTTTGTGTTGGTTCATTGAATTTAAACGACATTGTTATTGCTCAACAAAATATGTGGTTTGTAATTCCATTATTTCCAATGTTTGTAATTTTCTTTATTTCAGCTTTAGCTGAAACTAACAGACCACCTTTTGATTTACCAGAGGCAGAAGCAGAGTTGGTTGCTGGATATCAAACAGAATATTCAGGAATGATGTATGCAATGTTTTGGTTAGGTGAGTATGCAAATATTTTATTAATGTGTGCAATGGGAGCAATATTATTTTTAGGTGGCTGGATGTCACCAATTGATGTTTATCCATTTACATTAGTGCCAGGTGCAATTTGGTTAATTTTAAAAATTCTTCTTTTATTCATTCTTTTTGCTTTAATTAAGGCGATAGTACCAAGATACAGATATGATCAACTAATGAGACTTGGATGGAAAGTATTTCTTCCACTTTCTTTAATTTGGGTAGTGTTAACAGCTAGCTATTTATTTTATTTTAATCTTTTACCAGTGAATTAAAAATGAATATTTCAAGATTTTTTAAGACAATATTGATGACTGACTTCATCGGTGGTTTATTTATTGCTATTAAAGAATTATTTAAATCAAAAAAAACAATTAATTACCCTTTTGAGAAAGGTAAGATAAGCCCTCGTTTTAGAGGTGAACATGCTTTACGAAGATATCCAAATGGAGAAGAGAGATGTATAGCTTGTAAATTATGTGAAGCAGTATGTCCTGCACAAGCAATAACTATCGAGTCAGCTGAAAGAGAAGACGGAAGTAGAAAAACTACACGTTATGATATTGATATGATGAAATGTATTTATTGTGGTTTGTGTGAAGAATCTTGTCCTGTAGATGCAATAGTCCAAGGCCCAAATTTTGAATTTTCAACAGAAACAAGAGAAGAACTTTATTATACAAAAGAAAAATTATTAGATAATGGAGATAGATGGGAGAATGTTTTGGAGGCTAATATTAAAGCTGACAATATCCACAGATAAAAATGATTGCACACGCTATTTTCTTTTATACATTTTCTATAATTGCAGTTGTTTCAGCGATAATGGTTACGGCTTCGAAAAACACTGTTCACTCTGTATTTTTCTTAATTCTTGATTTCATAAGTATATCTTGTCTTTTCATTATGATAGGTGCTGAATTTTTAGGAATGATAATGCTAATTGTTTATGTTGGAGCTGTAGCTGTTTTATTCTTATTTGTCGTTATGATGTTAAACGTAGCTCAACAAAAAAACCAATGGTTTGCAGGTCAACAAAGTTCCAGACATATCCCTGTAGGATTAATTATCAGCACACTTATATTTTTTGAAATAATAATTGTAATTGGAGGCTGGAAATATAAACCAGAAATTTTTGATATTAATAATTCAATTAGTCAAGCAAGTATTAGCAACACTCATTCACTTGGACAGGTTTTATATACTGATTATATTCATGTGTTTCAAATAAGTGGAATGATCTTATTAGTAGCTATGGTTGGGGCTATTGTATTAACATTTAGACAAAGATCAGGTGTTAAAAGACAAAGTTATATCAAACAAATATCTAGAGAAAGAGCTGAAGGTGTAGAGGTACTAGAAGTTCAGAGTAATAAAGGAGTCAAATTAGATGATTGATATAGGTTTAGGACATTATTTAACTTTAGGAGCAGTGATATTCTCAATTGGGGTAATTGGTATTTTTCTTAATAGAAAGAATATCATTGTAATATTAATGAGTATTGAACTGATATTACTTGCAGTGAATATTAATTTAGTTGCTTTTTCTATTTATTTAGGAGATTTGGCTGGACAAGTCTTCACTTTATTTATTCTTACAGTTGCGGCAGCAGAAGCAGCCATAGGATTAGCAATTATAGTCGTGTATTTTAGAAATTCTGGAACAATACGAGTTGAAGAAATTGATAAGTTGAAAGGATAATCATGGAACTATCAATTATATTTCTTCCACTTATTGCATCAATTATTTCAGGTTTTTTTGGAAAATACATCGGTGATAGAAATTCTGAAATAGTAACTAGCTTACTTGTTTCAATATCTGCTCTCTTGTCAATTTTTGTTCTTTATCAAGTAATTGTAAATCAGTATGAAGAAAATATTGTTATAGCTACTTGGATAAGCTCTGGTTCACTTGATGTAAATTGGTCGATGTTAATTGATCCATTATCAGCAGTGATGTTAGTGGTTGTAACTTCTGTATCTGCTTTAGTACATATCTATTCAATTGGTTATATGTCTCATGACCCTCATAAGCCAAGATTTATGGCTTATTTATCATTGTTCACATTTGCGATGTTAATGCTTGTAACTTCAGACAATTTTATTCAATTATTTTTTGGTTGGGAAGGTGTTGGATTATGTTCTTACTTTCTAATTGGTTTTTGGTTTAAAAAAGAAAGTGCAAATGCTGCAGCCATAAAAGCATTTGTTGTAAACAGAGTAGGTGACTTTGGTTTTGCTTTAGGAATTTTCTTAATATTTTATTTATTTGGAACTGTTAATTACTCAGAGGTTTTTCAACAAATTCCAACAGTTGTAGATAAAAATTTATCATTTTTAGGTTTAGAAGTTAAAGCAATAGATTTAATTTGTTTACTTTTATTTATTGGAGCAATGGGTAAATCTGCACAGATATTGCTACATACTTGGCTACCCGATGCGATGGAGGGTCCAACTCCAGTTTCTGCATTAATTCATGCAGCAACGATGGTTACAGCTGGAGTTTTCCTGGTAGTAAGATGTTCTCCAATTTATGAATATTCACCGTCAATACTAAATTTTATAACCATTGTTGGAATGACTACAGCATTCTTTGCAGCAACAGTGGCTTTAGTTCAAACAGATATTAAAAAAATAATTGCTTATTCTACATGTAGTCAACTTGGTTATATGTTTTTTGCAGCTGGAGTAGGCGCATACAATGTTGCAATGTTTCACTTATTTACTCACGCATTTTTCAAAGCCTTATTATTTTTAGGATCTGGTTCAGTAATCCATGCATTTAAAGATGAGCAAAATATAAATAACATGGGAGGTGTATGGAAAAAGTTACCATATACTTATGCTCTAATGATAATAGGAACACTTGCTTTAACAGGTTTTCCATTTTTATCAGGATTTTATTCTAAAGATGCAATTATAGAATTTGCTTATTTAAAAGGAAATACTACTGGTTATTATGCAGCTGGTATTGGAATAATTACAGCATTTCTAACATCAATTTATTCATGGAGATTAATTTTTAAAACCTTCCATGGAGAATATAACAATAAAGTTATCAAGATCGAGGAAACACATGAGTCACCATTAGTAATGCTTGTACCTTTATTTATCCTTTCAATTGGAGCAGTATTTGCTGGTTTTCTATTTAAAGGACTTTTTATTGGTTACGGTGATAATTTATTCTGGGCAGAGTCTATAAAGTTTTTGGAGCCTTTAAGCACTGATCATCCACCTTTATGGTTTTTGCTTTTAACACCTTGTTTGGTTTTATTGTCTATTCCAATTGCTTATTACTTTTTTGTTAAAAACAAAGAGTTACCTAATTCAATAGTTTCTATGAATAAACCTTTGTATAATTTTTTAGTGAACAAATGGTACTTTGATGAGTTATACGATGTATTATTTATTAAATCCTCAAAACATTTAGGATTATTTTTATGGAAATTTTGTGATGGAACTATAATAGATGGTTTTGGTCCCGATGGAATTTCTTCATTTATAAAAAAATGTTCAATTAAAGCAACTAAATTTCAAAGTGGTTTTATTTATCATTATGCATTTATAATGTTGTTAGGTTTTTCTGCTTTACTAACTTTTTTAATACTTAAATAATGAATTTTCCTATTCTTTCATCTCTAATATTATTACCAACAATAGGAGCTTTATTTTTATTTTTTATAAAAGAAAAAGAAGGAAATAATACTACGATTAAATATGTAGCTTTATTCACAACAGTAGTAAATTTTTTAATTTCTATATACTTATGGATTGCTTTTGATCAATCTACTTCTAGTTTTCAATTTATAGAAGATAGAACATGGATTAAAGGTTTTATTAATTACAAAGTGGGTGTAGATGGTATTTCAATTTTGTTTATTATACTAACAACATTTATTACACCATTATGCATTATATCTGTAAACAACTCTGTTAAAAATAGATTAAGAGATTTTTTAATTGCAATACTAATTATGGAAAGTTTTATGATTGGTGTTTTCTCTGCGCTTGATTTGGTTGTATTTTATTTATTTTTTGAAGCTGGATTAATCCCAATGTTTTTAATCATTGGTATTTGGGGAGGAGCAAGAAGAGTTTACTCAGCATTCAAATTCTTTTTATATACATTGTTAGGTTCTGTTTTAATGTTAGTTGCAATAATTTCAATTTATTGGATTACAGGAACTACTGACGTGGTTCAACTATATGAAATTGGTATTGATGTTAAATATCAAAATCTATTATGGTTAGCATTTTTTAGTTCATTTGCAGTTAAAACGCCTATGTGGCCAGTTCATACATGGTTACCTGATGCACACGTTGAGGCTCCTACAGCAGGATCTGTATTACTAGCTGCAATTTTGTTAAAAATGGCTGGATATGGTTTTATAAGATTTTCTTTAGGTCTTTTCCCGGTTGCATCAGAGGTATTTACACCATTAATTTATACCTTGAGTGTTATAGCAATCATATTTACTTCACTGATAGCTTTAATGCAGGAAGATATGAAAAAGTTAATTGCTTATTCTTCAGTTGCGCATATGGGCTTTGTAACTTTAGGTATATTCACTTTGCAACAACAAGGAATTGAAGGAAGTATAATTCAAATGATAAGCCATGGCTTAGTTTCGGCAGCATTATTTTTAACTGTTGGCGTAGTTTATGACAGAATGCACTCTAGATTGATAAGTACATATGGTGGACTAGTTTCTGTGATTCCAAAATATTCAATATTGTTTATGTTATTTGCTTTAGCATCACTTGGTTTACCTGGAACCAGCGGCTTTATTGGTGAGTTTTTAATATTAATGGGAGCTTTCAAGGATAATTTTTTAGTAGCTGTTATAGCAAGTATTGGAGTAATTTTAGGAGCTGCATACATGTTGTGGCTCTATAAGAGAGTCGTATTTGGAAAATTACTAAATGAGGATCTTAAAAAAATTTTAGATTTAAATAGATCTGAATATTTTATTTTAAGTTGTTTAGCTGCACCAATCTTATTTTTTGGTTTTTATCCCGATCCATTAATCAACACTATTGAAGTTTCTGTTACTGATTTAATTAATATGCATAACACAAATATAGCTAGCAAATAATATGGAAAATTTAAATTTAGTATTACCTGAAATATTTATTTCATTTTCAATAATGTTTTTACTTGTTTTAGGTGTATTTAAAAAAAATAGTTCAAAAATCACTTTCAATTTATCTTTATTTGCAATTTTAATTACAGCAATAATAACAATTAATGAAACTTTCTCTGTTAGTAGGGAAACTTTGTTTAATGAAAGTGTTGTGATTGACACTATGTCTTCACTAATGAAAATTGTAACTTTAACTGGAGGTTTTTTAGTTTTAGTTATTTCGTCAAATTATTTAAAAATATTTAAAATATATAATATAGAATACCCAGTTCTTATTTTGAGTTCAATTCTTGGAATGATGGTAATGATCAGTTCAAATGATTTAATTGTTTTTTATATGGGTTTAGAATTACAGTCATTAGCTCTATATGTTTTGGCTACATACAACAGAGATCAATTAAAATCATCAGAAGCTGGTTTGAAATATTTTGTTTTAAGTGCATTATCATCAGGATTATTATTATATGGATGTTCTTTAGTTTATGGTTTTTCAGGTTCTACCAATTTTGATATAATATCAAATCAACTAAATTCTGAGGAATATGTTTTAACTTTTGGGATTGTCTTCATATTAGTTGGTTTAGCATTTAAAATTTCTGCAGTTCCATTCCATATGTGGGCACCTGATGTTTATGAAGGATCTCCAACAACTGTAACTTTGTTTTTTACAATAGTACCAAAGGTAGCTGCTTTGACTGTATTTATTAGATTTTTATATGTTCCTTTTTTAAATTTAATTGATCAATGGCAAATGATAATAGTTTTCTTATCTATAGCTTCTATGGTTTTTGGAGCAGTTGCTGCTATAGGGCAAACTAATATTAAAAGACTAATTGCTTATAGTTCTATAGGACACATTGGTTACACATTAGCTGGTTTAGCCACAGCATCAAACGAGGGAATTCAAAGTTCGATAATTTATATTTCTATTTATGTTGTTATGAATTTAGCTCTTTTTTCATGTTTATTAATGTTAAGAAGAAAAGATCAATATTATGAAGATATTGATGATCTCTCAGGATTATCAAAAAATCATCCATTGTTGTCTTTGTGTTTGTTGCTAATACTATTTTCTTTAGCAGGCATACCACCCCTGGCAGGTTTCTTTGCAAAATTTTACGTATTTAAAGCAGTACTGGAACAATCAATGTATTTCTTAGCTATAGTAGGATTGTTATCAACTGTGGTTGCAGCTTTTTATTATCTAAGAATTATAAAAATTATGTATTTTGATAAGGAAAAAGATAAATATGATACAGACCATAGTTTATGGCTTAAATTTTCACTGACAGTTTCAACTATATTAATTCTTTTATACTTCATATTTCCAAGTCAGTTAGTAGAAGTTGTCTCAAGAATTAATATTATTTAATGAAATTTAAAAAATATAAATTTAAAAAAGTTAAAAGTACAAACAATACAGCGATAAGAATTATTAAAGAAAATAAACACAACTTAGGTATGGTTGTTGCTGAAACACAAATAAATGGCAGGGGACAGTATGGAAGAAAATGGGTATCATCAAAAGGAAATTTATTTATCTCTTTTTTCAATGAACTAAATAAAACGAAACTATCGATTAACGCTATAACAAAAATCAATTGTCTTTTAGTCAAAAAATTACTTTCTTCATTTACAAGTAAAAAAATTTTATTTAAAAAACCAAACGACTTATTAATTGATAAAAAAAAAATTAGTGGCATTTTACAAGAAGTCATATTTGTAAGAAATAAAAAATTTTTAATTACTGGTATAGGTATAAATATTAAAAATAATCCAATTATAAGGAATTATCCTGCCACAAACTTGCAAGAGGTAACTAAAAAAAGTATTAGTAAATTAATTGTAGAAAATAAACTAAAACAACTTTTTGAAAAAAATTTATCTAAACTGTATAAAATTTAATAATGTATATTCTTGGTGATATTGGTAATACGGAAACAAAATTATGTATTGTTTCAAAACAAAATAAAATTTCAAAAAAAATTACTTTTTTATCAAAATCTGTAACCAATAACCAGCTTAACAGTTTATTTAAAAAAAATAAAATTCAATTAAATAAAATTGAAAAAATATTATTTTGCAGTGTTGTTCCAAAAACATTTTCTATAATTAATAAATTTTTATCTAAAAAAATTAAACTAAAATGCTATGAGGTCAAAAAATTAAACTTAAAATCACTTATAAAAATCAAAGTAGATTATAAACAGGTAGGCTCAGATAGAATTACTAATGCTATAAGTTTAATGAACAATAAAAATAATTTTATAATTTTAGATTTTGGAACAGCAACAACTTTCGATGTACTAATTAAAAACACTTATTATGGAGGAATTATTGCTCCAGGTGTGAAATTATCTCTTAATAGCTTGTCTGACAAAGCAACTTTGATCCCAAAAATAGATTTAAAAAAGATTAATAAAGTCATTGGCAACAATACAATCTCAGCTGTTAGATCTGGCTTTTTTTGGGGTTATGCGGGTTTAATTGACAATATTATTAATTTAATTAAGAAAGAGACCAGAAAATCTTTTAAAGTAATTATTACTGGTGGATTTTCGAATTTATTTAAATACTCAATAAAAACGAAAGTAAGTCACAACCAAGATATTACAATTAAAGGCTTAATAAAGATTTCAAAATTAATAAAATAATATGAAAGATGAACTATTATTTTGTCCCTTAGGTGGATCAGGCGAAATAGGCATGAACATGAATTTGTTCGGCTATGGACAGCCTAGTGATCATAAATGGATAATGGTCGACATAGGAGTAACATTTGCAGATGATACTATTCCAGGTGTTGATTTAATTTATCCAGATCCTGGATTTATAGTAGAAAGAAAAGATAATTTATTAGGAATAATTTTAACACATGCTCACGAGGATCACATTGGTGCGATTGCGCATTTATGGCCAAAATTACAATGTAAAATTTATGCAACTCCTTTTACAGCTGTATTAATTCGAGAAAAATTTAGAGAAAAACAAATCGATATAACTAATGATTTAAAGATTGTTGAGTTAAATGGAAAAGTTTCTTTAGACCCATTTGAAATTGAATACATTACATTAACGCATTCTATATTAGAACCAAACGGACTTAGAATAAAAACTCCTGCAGGAGTTATTTTGCATACTGGAGATTGGAAGGTAGATCCAAATCCTTTGATTGGAGACAATATAAACGAAAAAAGATTAAAGGAAATTGGTGAAGAAGGTGTGCTAGCAATGATTTGTGATTCAACAAATGTTTTTAGCGCTGGTAGATCAGGTTCAGAATTAGATGTAAGAAAAAATATGTTAAACGTTATGTCTCGATTAAAAAAAAGAATTATCATAACGTCTTTTGCTTCAAACGTAGCTAGAATGGAGACAGCTTTTTATTGTGCGGAACAAACAGGAAGACAAATCTCTTTAGTTGGTAGATCAATGCATCGTATTTATAAAGCTGCACGTCAATGTGGATATTTAAAAAATACAATTGAGCCAATTGATCCAAGAGAAGCTAAAAATTTCTCAAGAGAAAAAATTGTATATTTATGTACTGGAAGCCAAGGCGAGCCAATGGGTGCAATGATGAGAATTTCAAGTTATGTTCATCCAGACGTTTATATTGAAAAAGGTGATGCTGTAATTTTTTCATCAAAAATTATACCAGGTAATGAAAAAAAACTTTATAAACTTCACAATCAACTCGTTAAGGATGGAATAGAAGTAATATCTGAGGAAACTGAATTTGTCCATGTTTCTGGACATCCAAATAGAGAAGATCTTAAAGAGATGTATCAATGGGTAAAACCCAGGTGCGTAATACCTGTACATGGTGAACATAGGCACATGATAGAACACATTAATTTTGCAAAAGAAATGCAAGTACTACATCCAGTTCAAGTAGAAAATGGTGATATCGTTAAGTTATATCCAGGTGAAAAACCCGAAGTATATGATAAGGCCCCAAGCGGCAGACTTTATTTAGATGGCAGTGTAAGTGTTGATCCAGATTCACAATCGATAAAAGATAGAAAAAATTTAAGTGCAAATGGATATCTTGAGGTAACAATTATGATTACACCTACAGGAAATATACATAATAACCCTATACTTTCATTTCGTGGTTTACCTGTAGATGATCGAGATGATTTTATTTATGGATTAGAAGAGGAAATAGATAAAACCTCTAGAACTTTCAAAATTGGAAGCAAACAACAAGAACACAATCTTATTGATGCATTAAAAATTGCCTGTAGAAAATTTTCTAAAGAGAGAACAGGAAAAAAACCTTTTACCAATATCAATTTAGTAAGAATTTAATGAGCACAACAGGCTTAGCTATTATCTATATAATTATATGGTGGATAGTTTTTTTTGCTATTCTACCTATTGATGTGAATCGAACAAAGACTGTAAAAATTGACGGTGAGGATCCTGGCTCACCTGAAAATCCAAAAATGATGAAAAAATTCCTTTATTGCACTGGAATTACTACTGTCATTTTCATAATAATTTACTTATTAATTAAATTTGAATATTTAAATTTAAGAAATATTATTAATTAATATGCTTTTATCTAATTCATTTATACCAATATTAAAAAATAATCCTTCAGAAGCAAAAATTAAATCTCATCAATTGATGTTGAGAGTAGGCATGATTAAGCAAGCTTCTGCAGGAATTTATTCATGGTTACCTTTAGGTTTTAAGGTAATGAAAAAAATAGAAGACATTGTCAGACAAGAACAAAACAAAATTGGAGCTCAAGAAATATTAATGCCAACAATTCAATCCAGTGAAATTTGGAAAGAAAGTGGTCGTTATGACGATTATGGTGAAGAGATGTTAAGAATAACCGACCGTCAAAATAGAGAAATGTTATATGGACCAACTAATGAAGAGCAAGTTACTGAAATTTTTAGATCTTCAGTAAAATCTTATAAATCACTCCCACAACTTATGTATCATATTCAATGGAAGTTTAGAGATGAAATTAGACCTAGATTTGGAATTATGCGTGGTAGAGAGTTTTATATGAAAGATGCCTATTCATTTGATGTTTCAGATGAAGAAGCTTTTTATTCTTATAACAAATTCTTTCTTTCTTATTTAAGAACATTTAAAAGATTATCTTTGACGGCAATACCCATGGCTGCTGATACAGGACCTATAGGTGGAAACTTATCTCATGAATTTATTATTCTTGCTGATACTGGAGAAAGTAGAATTTTCACAGATAAAAGAATATTCGATGTTGATAATGATGATACTGAAATAGAAAAAGTATCATTGGAAAGTATGAGAAAAAAGTATGAACAGTTTTATGCTGTAACTGATGAAAAGTTTGATAAAGAAGAGTTTGAAAAAATTGTTTCCAAAGAAAATCAATTGATTACAAAAGGCATCGAAGTAGGTCATATATTTTATTTTGGTGACAAGTATTCAAAACCAATGGGAGCATCTGTTGATTTACCAGGAGGAAAAAAAGATTTTGTTAAAATGGGTTCTTATGGAATTGGTGTATCAAGGTTAGTAGGGGCTATAATTGAGGCAAAATATGATGACAAGAATGAAATCATGAAATGGCCATTGTCTGTTGCTCCTTATGATATTGCTTTAATACCTATGATAAATAAAAATGACACCTCAGCTTTAGATAAAGCAAATAATATCAATATAGAATTAATTAAAAATAATATTGATGCAATCATTGATGATACAGATGAGAATTTCTCATCAAAAATTAAAAAAATGAATTTAATTGGTGCCTCATATCAAATTATTATTGGTAAGAAAAGTGAGGGTGATTTATTAGAGTTCAAGGAAACTGGTGGTGAAACTCAAAATTTACCATTAACTAAAATTATAGAAATTATAACTAAACAAAAAAATTCAATTTGATTTCTACTTTAGAAAAAGAAATTACTTTTAGATTTTTAAAAGCCAGAAAAAAAGATGGCTTTTTGAATGTTATATCTATTTTTTCTTTTATAGGAATAAGTCTTGGAGTTGCTGTTCTTATTATTGTGATGTCAGTTATGAATGGATTTAGGACTGAGCTGATTAATAAAATAGTCGGCTTTAATTCACACATAACTGTAAAAACTTATGGAAATCCAATTGATCAAAAAAAAATAAATAAAAAAAATTTAAAATTAATTTCAGAAAATATTATTTTAAGCAACTCTGGTGAAGCTATTATACTTAAAAACGATACATCAAAAGGTATAGTATTACGGGGATATAAAACAAATGACTTTCCAAGTTTAGAAATTGTCAAAAATGAAAATTTTAAAGGCAATAAAAATCAATTAAATAGAAACTATATTTCTATAGGCAATGAATTAAGTTTTTCTTTAGATCTAAAAATAGGTGATGAATTAACTTTACTTTCACCATCAGGAGTAGAAACAATTATCGGTAGTATGCCAAAACAAAAAACCTTTTTGGTAGCATCAATTTACAATAGTGGTTTAGCTGAGTTTGATAATAATATCGCATTTATTAACCTAAGTACTCTTGAGGATTTTTTTGACTATAAGTTAGAGGATAGAAATTTAGAAATTTATTTAAAAAACCCAAATAAAATTGAGCAGCAAAAATTTATTGTCCAAGAAATTTTTGATGAAGAATTTGTTGTTAGTTGGGCTGATATGAATAGTTCATTATTTTCTGCCTTAAAAGTAGAAAGAAATGTAATGTTTATTATCTTATCTTTAATAATTATTGTAGCAGCCTTTAATATAATTTCTGGGTTAACAATTTTAGTTAAAAACAAAACAAGAGATATCGCAATTTTAAAGTCAATTGGTGTGTTAAATAAATCAATTGTAAAAATATTTTTTTTAGTAGGTGTAATAATAGGAACATCAGCTACTATTTTTGGAATTTTTTTAGGTGTAACGTTTTCTCTTTACATAGAGAATTTTAGACAATTACTTAGCTCAACATTTAATATAAGTTTATTTCCAGAAGAGATTTATTTTTTAAGCAAGATGCCTTCAGAAATAGATCCAACATCAATTTTTTTAATATCAATTTGTTCAATAATTATAACAATAATAGTTTCAATTTTTCCTGCCTTTAAAGCAGCTAAACTGGACCCAATTAAATCATTAAAATATGAATAATTTTCTTGAATTAAAAAAAATATTTAAAACTTTTAAAACTGAAAAAACAGTTAAAGTATTAAAAAATCTTTCTCAAAAATTTGATAAAGGTAAAAGCTATTCTATAATGGGGCCATCTGGGTCAGGTAAATCAACTCTATTAAATTTAATTTCATTAATCGATAGACCATCATCTGGTTCAATCTATTTTGATAAAATTCCTGTAAATTTTAATGAATCTGAAAAAAATGATGTTTATAGATCCAAAAAAATAGGAATTGTTTATCAACAAAATAATCTTCTCCCGGATTTTACTGCTTTAGAAAATATATATTTGGCCTCACTTGCAATTAATGACAATAAAGAATTAGCAATATTTAATGCAGAAAAATTGCTAAAAAAAATTGATCTTTTAAATAGGGCGGATCACTTTCCTTCTCAATTATCAGGTGGTGAAGCTCAACGAATTGCGATAGCAAGAGCGATCGTGAATGATCCTGAGATTATTTTAGCAGATGAACCAACTGGAAGCTTAGATATGGAAACGGCAAAAGACGTTTTTGAACTTCTAAATAAACAAAAAAAACCAGATAGACTTATTATATTTGCAACCCATAATAGATTTTTTGCCAATAAGGCAGATTGCCTATTGGAGATGATAGATGGTAATATAAAATCATCTAATGTCTGAGTCTAGTTCTCAAAATTTCAATCATCTTAAAATTCACACTCAATATTCAATCTGTGAAGGAGCGGCCAGAATTGATGATTTGCAAGAATATTCAAGGACAAATAAAATAAAATCCTTAGGCCTGTGTGACACTTCAAATTTGTGCGGTGCACTAGAATTTGCTGAAAAAATATCAAAGTCTGGAACTCAACCAATAATTGGAACTCAAATTAACTTTAAAATTGGAGAAACAACAGGTTTGCTTCCTTTGTTTGCTCTAAATGAAGTTGGATATAAAAATATAATAAAACTTTCATCTTTTTCGTATTTAAAAAATGATGACTTGTCTGATCCACATTTAGATTTTGAATTATTATTAAATAATTCTAAAGGTGTTGCTGTATTTTCAGGAACTGTTTTTGGTTTGTTTGGTAAATTATTTGATAAAGGAAAGTTTACTGAAATTGATGAAACTTATAGTAAAATTAAAAAAACCTTTGATGATAGATTTTATATAGAGATACAAAGACATAATGATCAAAATGAAATTGGATTTGAAAAATTTAATTTAAAAAAATCATTAGATCTAGAAATTCCTATTATTGCAACTAATGAAGTTTTTTATTTAGACAAAGAAATGCATGAAGCACACGACGCTTTAATTTGTATAGGTAACAAGACATATGTAAATGAAAAAAATAGGTTAAGATTAACAGATCAGCATTATCTAAAAACCAATTCAGAGATGTCAGAATTATTTGCTGACTTACCTGAAGCTTTAGAAAATAATTATAATTTTCCATTAAGATGTAGCTATAGACCATTATTTTCTAACCCAATATTGCCTAATATTAGTAGTGATAAAGATGGAAATGCAGATGAAATTTTAAAAAAAGACTCAATAGAAGGATTAAAAATTAAATTTAATAAGATTTTTAATTTAAGTGATAAAGATTTAGAAAATAACAATTCATATAAAGAATATAAGGACAGGCTTAATCATGAACTTTCTATTATTATAGAAATGAAATATTCTAGTTATTTTCTCATAGTTGCTGACTACATAAAATGGGCTAAAAATAATGATATTCCGGTAGGCCCTGGAAGAGGTTCAGGCGCTGGTTCATTAGTAGCTTGGTGTTTATCTATTACAGATGTTGATCCAATTAAATTTAATCTTATTTTTGAAAGATTTTTAAATCCAGATAGAATTTCAATGCCAGATTTTGATATAGACTTTTGTGAAGATAAAAGAGATCAAGTTTTTGAATATCTAACTACAAAATATAAAGATAGCGTAGCTCATATTATAACATTTGGTAAATTAAAAGCCCGAATGGTAATTAGAGATGTTGGAAGAGTTTTGGGATTATCATATGGATTTGTTGACAGTATATCTAAAATGATACCTTTCGATCCATCTAGACCGCAAAATTTAACTCAGTGCATTGCTGGAGAACCACGATTACAAAAACTTATTAATGAAGATTCAAGAGTAAAGAAACTTACTGATCTATCTTTAAAACTAGAAGGTCTTAACAGAAACGTTGCTACTCACGCAGCCGGAGTAGTAATAGCAGATAAAAAACTTACTGAGGTTGTTCCTTTGTATAAGGATGTTTCTGCAGATCTATTATTACCATCTACTCAATTCGATATGTACTCAGCAGAAAATGCAGGTTTAGTAAAATTCGATTTTTTGGGCCTAAAAACACTTACTGTAATTAACAATACCCAAAAAATTGTAAGAAAAAAAATTAAAGATTTTGATATAGAAAAAATTAATTATGAAGATCAAAAAGTATTTGATCTAATGTCCACCGGTAAAACAGTTGGTTTATTCCAAATTGAAAGTGCCGGTATGAGAGAAGCTTTAATTCAAATGAAGCCAAATCATATTGAAGATATTATTGCCTTAGTTGCCCTATATAGACCAGGACCAATGAGCAATATTCCAACATATAATGATTGCAAACATGGAAAGCAAAAACCAGATTATTTACACCCACTTCTAGAGGATATTTTAAAACCAACATATGGTGTAATTATTTATCAAGAACAGGTAATGCAGATTGCACAAAAACTTTCAGGATTTACAGCAGGACAAGCTGATCTTTTGAGAAGAGCAATGGGTAAAAAGAAAAGAGCAGAACTTGAAAAACAGAAACAAGGATTTATTGCTGGAGCTGTAAAAAATGGAATAGCAAAAGATGTTGCTGCTGGAATTTTCTTAAAAATAGAACCGTTTGCAGAATATGGTTTTAACAAAAGTCACGCTGCTGCATATGCAATTATTTCTTATCAAACTGCATTTTTAAAAACATATTATCCAAAAGAGTTCATTGCAGCATCAATGACTATGGATATATCTAATCAAAATAAACTAAGTGAATTTTATGAAGAATTAAAAAGATTAAATATTGACGTTGTCCGTCCAGATATAAACGAATGTTTTGCTGATTTTAGAACAATTGATAATAAATTTTATTATGCTTTGGGAGGAATTAAAGCTGTAGGTTATGAGGCAATATCAAATATAGTTGAGGAAAGAATTTTAAATGGAAAATTTGAGTCAATTCATGATTTTATAAATAGAGTAAATCCAAAAGATATAAATAAACTTCAATTAGAAGGTTTGGTTAAAGCTGGTGCATTTGATAATTTAAACCCAAATAGACAGGCTTTACATGATTCAATTCCAGGCATGATAGCTAAAAGTAAAAATATATTTGATAATAAATCCGCTAATCAAATTGATTTATTCTCAGAAGATGAAAGTACGCAGGATGATTTTTTAATAAAAACTGAAGATTGGAAATTTGAAGAAAGATTATCAAAAGAATTTGAATCAGTTGGTTTCTTTATTTCAGACCATCCGTTAAATCAATTTACAGAGATTTTTAATGATTATAAAATAACAGATTATCCAAGTTTTATTTCAAAAGAAGATTTAAAAGACGCTAACATAGCTGCAACACTGTTGAAGGTTCAAGAAAGAAAAACAGTAAAAGGAAATTCTTATGCTGTTTTAAAATTAACAGATTTATCAAGTGTATTTGAACTTTTTGTTTTCTCAGATGTTTTAGAATTAAATAGAGAAATTTTGAAAGAAGGTAGCTCACTTATTTTAACAATATTTAAAAATGTTTCTAATGATGAAAATCGACTAACTAGAATTAATGTGCAAAAAATAGCCTCACTTAAAGATTTATTTAACAGCCCTATAAACGAGGTTTCATTACAGCTTAATTCTGAAGAACAGATTGAAAAAATATCTACAATTTTGAATGATGAAGGCAAAACTATCATAAATATTAATTTGGTCACTGAAGATAATATTCTTAAATTTAGATTAAAAAATGCACGTAAATTGGAAAGAAAATCTCTAAATCTCTTAAGAAATCAAGAAATACAGGCAATTATTAACTAAATAATCACTTGTTAAATTTAGTAAATATTTGTAAATATTTCTCAAATTAAATTAACACGCACACAGTTGTTGGTTTTATACCTCCGGTCCTTAATTGGAAATTACTGTGGTGGCTTAACCGGGAATAAATATGAAAATACCTAACGTTACAATACAGCAATTATTAGAAGCAGGAGTTCATCTTGGACACAAAACTTTAAGATGGAATCCAAAAATGAAAAAATACATTTTTGGGAAAAGGGACTCTATTCACATAATAGATTTAACCCAAACTTTAGAATTAACTAAAATCGCTTTAGAAAAAGTTTATGAAACTGTTGCAAATAACGGAAAAATTTTATTTGTATCAACAAAAAAACAAGCTTCAGAAGCTATAGCTGAAGTTGCTAAAGAAACAGACCAATATTTTGTAAATTATAGATGGTTAGGTGGTATGTTAACCAACTGGGGAACAATATCAAATTCAATAAAAAAGTTAAAAAAATTAGAGATTGACCTTACTGCAGAAAATAGAGGTTTCACTAAAAAAGAACTTTTAAAAATGAGTGTTAAAAAAGACAAACTCCAAAGATCATTAGGTGGTATAGCTGAAATGAAAAAAGTTCCAGATTTACTATTTGTTATTGATACAAATTATGAGTCATTAGCTATAGCAGAATCAGCGAAGTTAGGCATACCTATAATTGCAATCTTAGATAGTAATTCTAATCCTGATAATATTGATTATCCAATTCCAGGTAATGATGATGCAAGAAGAGCTATCGATCTTTATTGCAATTTAATAAAAGAAACAATTAATAATGCCAAAAGTAATGCAACTAAGGTTGAGATAAAAAAAGATAAGTCTAAAGATGCTAAGGTTGAGGATAAATCAAAAACAATTCAGGAACTAGATAGAGAAAAGTTAGAGAAAAAATTTTCTAATGAAGATAAGGAGAAATTAAATTAATGAGTGATATAGAAAAGGTAAAAAAACTCCGAGAAGCTACTGGAGCTGGATTTAAAGATTGTAATTTAGCTATTAAAGAGTCCAATGGAGATTTAGATAAGGCGATTGAAATTTTAAGAGTAAAAGGTATTTCAAAAGCCTCAAAAAAAATGTCTAGAGATGCAAGTGAGGGAGTTGTTGTAGTTAGTGGAGACGACTCAAAAACTTCAGTAATAGAAGTAAATTGTGAAACTGATTTTGTTGCAAAAAATGATGATTTTATCTCTTTTGTTAAAGAGTTAAGTGAATTAAATAATCAAAATAATTCTAATATAGACGAATTAAAAGTAGCAAAAATGAAAAATGGTCAAACAGTTGATGATAATTTAGTTGCTTTGATTGCAAAAATTGGAGAAAAAATTACAATTGGAAAAGCTAAAACCATTCAAAATTCTGATGGAGTAAATAATTATTACCTACACACAGTTGTAAAAGATAATGTTGCAAAATTAGCTGTTATGGTTTCATTGGATACCAAAGATAATTCTGATCTCGTTAAAACATTTAGCAAACAGTTGTCTATGCATATTGCTGCTTCTAATCCATTAGCACTAGAATCAAATTCTATAGATCAAGCAATTATTGACAAAGAACAAGAGCTAGTTACGGAAGAGCTAAAGAACTCAGGTAAACCTGAGGATATTGCAAAAAAAATTAGCTTAGGTAAAATGAACAAGTTTAAAGAGGAAAATGCTCTACTAACACAAGCATGGGTAATGGAACCAAAGAAAAAAGTTCAAGATGTATTAAAAGAACTGTCTATAGCTGATTTGAAAATAAAAGAATTCTATAGAATCAAAATAGGAGAATAAATGTTTGATGAAAAATCATACAGCCTTAAAATGGATAAAGCCATCGAGGTATTTTCTAAAGAGCTTTCATCTCTGAGAACTGGAAGAGCAAATGCATCAATGCTTGATTTAATAAAAGTAGATGTTTATGGACAACAAATGCCAGTTAATCAAGTTGGTAGCATAACTACACCTGAACCAAGAATGATAAATATTCAAGTGTGGGATGCAAATAATGTTCCATTAGTTGATGCTGCAATTAAAAAATCAGATTTAGGTTTAAATCCACAAATAGATGGTCAATTAATTAGATTGCCTGTTCCAGAATTAAATGAGGAAAGAAGGACTGAACTAAAAAAACTGATTAAATCTATTGGTGAAAAATGTAAAGTTTCAATAAGAAATGTCCGTAGAGAAGCAAATGAGGATTTAAAAAAATTATTAAAATCTAAAGAAATCAGTGAAGATGATGAAAAAAATAATGAGAAAAAAGTTCAAACAATTACAGATGATCACATTAAAACAGTAGATGAAAAAATTTCTTCTAAAGAAAAAGAAATAATGACAATATGAACCCACTAAATCATGTAGCCATTATCATGGATGGTAATGGAAGGTGGGGTCTTAAATATAAAAACTCAAGAAAAGCTGGTCATAAAGAGGGTATAAATACTGTTGAGAAAATTATTAAGGAAACGATAAAAAACAAAATACAATATTTAACTTTATTTGCTTTTTCTACAGAAAATTGGAAAAGACCTAATAAAGAAATTAACTATTTGTTTAATTTGTTAGAAACATTTCTAGAAAAGAAAATAGACGATTTTCATCGTGAAGAAATAAAACTCAAAATCATTGGAACTAAAAAGTTTTCAAAAAAATTGAATAAACTTTTAAATAATGCTGAAAAAAAAACATGTAATAATAAAAAATTACAAATAAATCTGGCCTTAAATTATGGTTCAAAATCTGAGATTTTGAATTCATTAAAAAAAATGAATAAAAAACGTGAAAGTGTAAATGAAAAAAATTTAATTAAGTATTTATATACTAAAGATATACCCGATCCAGATTTATTAATTAGAACAGGTAATACAAAAAGACTAAGTAACTTTTTATTGTGGCAATTAGCGTATTCTGAAATATTTTTTGAAAATAAATTATGGCCAGCTTTCAATGAGTATGATTATAATAAAATTATTAAAAGATACAAAAAAGTAAAAAGAAATTTTGGAAATGTTTAATGAATTTAAATTTCTTAAATAGAATTTTTACGTCTTTGATTTTATCTGGGATATTGTTTTTATGTTTATTTTTAAATAATTTTTTATGGTTATATTTATTAGTAGTAACATCAATCATTTCATTTAATGAATTTAGTAATTTAATAAAAAAAAAATTAAAAAAAGATAAAAATAAAATTTTATTATATAATTTCATTTCAATTATTTATTTAGTTATATTTACATTGATAGGATATTATTTAAAAAATAATGATCCATTTAATCTATTATTTGTTATATTAATATGCGTATTTTCTGATACAGGAGGTTATATAGTTGGAAAACTAATAGGTGGAAAAAAATTAACTAATATCAGTCCAAACAAAACAATTTCTGGCAGCATAGGTTCATTTATTTTTTCAATATTTCCTTTAATTATTTTTTTGACAGTATTTAGTGATAGTAATTTGAATTTTATAGCAGAAAATATGAAAAAAAATGTTTATGCATTGATAGCTACATCCTTATTTTTATCATTAATTTGTCAAATTGGGGATCTTTTTATCTCATATTTTAAAAGACAAGCAAAAGTAAAAGATACTGGATCAATACTACCAGGTCATGGTGGTTTACTAGACAGAATAGACGGTTTAATTTTTGTCATACCTGTAGCTTTTATAATTGATTTGTTATTCTAATAATTATGAATAAAAAAATTGCAATTCTTGGATCAACAGGTTCAATTGGAAAAACAACTTTAAAAATATTAGAAAATAAAAATTTTAATATAATATTACTCGCTGCGAATAAAAACTATAAAACTTTATTTAAACAAGCAAAAAAATTTAATGTAAAAAATATAATTATAACAAATGATAAAAGTTATAAGATTTTAAAACTAAAGTGTAAAAAATTGAATATTAAAGTTTTTAATAATTTCAATTCTTTTAGAAAAATATTTAAAAAAAAAATTGATTATACAATGAGCTGCATAACAGGTATTGATGGTCTTATACCAACTATAAATATAATTAAATATACCAAACAAATTGCGGTAGCGAACAAGGAATCAATAATTTGTGGCTGGAAATTAATTCAAAAAGAATTAAAAAAAAATAAAACTAAATTTATTCCAGTTGACTCTGAACATTTTTCTTTGTGGTATGGATTACAAAATTTAAATATTAAAAATGTTGAAAATATATTTTTAACAGCATCTGGAGGTCCTTTTTACAAAACACCAATAAATGAAATCAAGAATGCAAAAATTTCACAAGCATTAAATCATCCAAACTGGAAAATGGGAAAGAAAATATCAATAGACTCTGCTACATTGATAAATAAAGTATTTGAAGTAATAGAGGCAAAAAATATTTTTGATATATCTTATAAAAAAATTTCTATATTAATTCATCCATTTTCATATTTACATGCAATTATTAAGTTTAATAATGGTTTAATTAAATTAATTGCTCACGATACATCAATGAAAGTACCAATTTTTAATTCCTTATATAACAAAACTGATGAAAAAATAAAAACGCAAAAGATTGATTTAAAAAAGTTAAATAATTTAGATTTAAACATTATTAATAAAAAAAGATATCCTATGGTAAAAATTTTAGAAAATTTACCTAGTCAAAGTTCTTTATATGAGACTATAATTGTATCTGCCAATGATGCACTTGTAGAATTATATTTAAAAAAAAAAATAAAATTTACAGATATTAATAAATTTTTATTTAAATTTATCTATCAAAAGAAATTCTTAAAATATAAATTAAAAACACCCAAATCAGTTAACGATATAATTGATTTAAATCAATATGTTCGTTTAAAAATTTTTGAAAAAGTGTATAAATCCTCAAATGTTTAGAGTTTATAAGAACATATTATTTTTAAATATTATTTTTTTATTTTTTTGTTCGGTTTCTTTTAGTGAAATTGTTAAAAAAATTGAAGTTGTAGGTAATCAGAGAGTTAGCGACGAAACTATAAAAATTTTTACATCAATCTCTGAAGGTCAAAATATTGAAAAAAAACAAATTAATATAATTTTAAAAACTTTATATGAAACTAATTTTTTTGAAGAGGTTGAATTAAACTTACAAAATAATGTTTTGACAATAAAAGTTACAGAATTGCCAGTAATACAAAATCTTATTTTTGAAGGTGTTAAATCTTCTAAAATAATAAACAGTATTAAGTCACAAAATCTCATAAAAGAAAAATCTTCTTTCGATAAGAATCAAATTAAATATGAAAAAGAAAAAATTCTAAATGCTTTGAAAAATCTTGGTTATTATTCTTCTACAGTAGATATTTATATAGAAAAATTAGAAAATAATGTCGTTAACTTAACTTTTGATATTGATTTAGGAAAAAAAACTAAAATCAAAAAAATAACTTTTATAGGAAATAAGATTTTTAAAGACAACAAATTAAAAAGAATTATAGCAAGCGAAGAATATAAATTTTGGAAAATTATATCTGGAAAAAAATATTTAAATAAAAGTATCGTCTCATTAGATACAAGGTTACTAAAAAATTTCTATTTGAATAACGGATATTACAACGTTGAAATTAATTACTCTTTTGCAAAATTAATAAATAAAGATGAGTTTGAACTAATTTTTAATATTAATGCAAATGAAAAAATTTTATTTGGTGATATTAATTTAAATTTACCAGATGATTTTAATAAAGAAAATTTTAATATTTTAAATAAAATATTTGATGATTTGTCCGGCAAACCATATTCAATCAATTCTATAAGTAAAATATTAGAAGAAATTGATAAAATAACTTTAATTGATGAATATAAGTTTATAAATGCAACCGTAAGTGAAACTTTGGAGAAAAATTTACTTAACATTGAATTTAAAGTTCAAGAAACCGAAAAAAAATATGTTAAAAAAATAAATATATTTGGCAATAATATTACAAATGAAAATGTAATTAGAAATCAGCTTGAATTTAGTGAGGGAGACCCAATTACAGACATATTGGTTTCCAAATCAGTAAATAATTTAAAAAGCATCGGTATATTTAAAAATGTTAAACATGAGATTGTAGATCATAAAGATAAAAATTCAAAGATTATCAATTTAAGTGTAACGGAAAAAGCAACTGGTGAAATTTTTGCTTCAGCAGGCGTGGGTACCGATGGAAGCTCCGTTGGCTTTGGTATCAAAGAAAGAAACTTTCTAGGCGATGGGATAAATTTGGACTCAAGCATTTCAGTTTCAACTAATTCATTAAAAGGAAATTTTAGTATTGTTAATCCAAATTATAAAAATTCTGATAAATCATTGAGATTTTCTTTAGAGGCCACTGAAATAGATAATTATAAATTGTTTGGATACAAAACTAACAAAACTGGATTATCCATAGGTACTAATTATGAATTTTTAGATGATTTATATTTAGGATTAGGTACGACAAATTTTTATGAAAAAATTGAAACAAATGAAACTGCTTCTGATAGGCAACAATCTCAAGAAGGTAATTATTGGGATTCATTTATTAATTTAGATTTTGATTATGATAAAAGAAATCAAAAATTTCAAACTACTGATGGATTTAGATCTTATTATTCAATAGATTTACCAATCATAAGCAAATCAAATACTTTACAAAATTACTATCAAATAACACATTATTTTGATTTGTATGAAAAAAACATATCTTCATTGGGTTTATATTTGGAAGCAGCAAATTCATTAACTAATGATGATATTAAGCTATCTGAAAGAATAAATATTCCTTCAAGTAAACTAAGAGGTTTTGAATCAGGACGTATAGGTCCAAAAGATGGTGATGATTTTATTGGAGGTAATTATGCTTATAGTGTTAATTTTTCATCAACATTGCCTTACGTTTTAGAAGATTCTCAAAATGTCGATTTGTTGTTTTTTGTAGATGCTGCTAATGTTTGGGGTGTAGATTATGACTCTTCTCTAAATGATAGTGGTTCAATTAGAAGTGCTACAGGTATAGCTCTTGATTGGTTTAGTCCTATAGGACCAATGAACTTTTCATTAGCATACCCTTTAACAAAAGAAAAAGGAGATAGAACAGAGAGCTTTAGATTTAATTTAGGAACATCATTTTAATGATAAAGTTATTTCAAATAATTATTTTTTTATTTTTTTTTTTACCAAACTCATTTGCTGATCAATCCATAGCCTACATAAATATTGATAGTGTAATTTCAAAATCTATTTCAGGAAAAAATTTATTAAAAAAATTAAACGAATTTGAAAAAACTGAGATAAAAAAATTAACTAATAGAAGAGAATTATTAAGCCAAAAAAAAGACTCATTGATGACACAAAAAAATATCATTTCTGAAAAAGAATTTAAAAATCAGTTTCAGCAACTACAAAAAGAATTAAATGAATTTAAGTCTGATGAATCAAAAATAATAAAAGATTTAACTACAAAAAAAAATAAATCAATATTAAAGTACTTAAATTTTATAAATCCTTTAATACAAGATTACATGGACAAAAATTCTATTTCAATTTTAATTGAAAAAAAAAATATATTTATTGCAAGATCAAAATATGACATAACTGATAGCTTAATTAAAATTATTGATCAAAATTTAAAAGAATTTAATATAGAAAAATGACTCATTTAAATAAGGATAAAATTATCTCATTACTGCCTCATAGAGAGCCAATGCTATTAATTGATGAGTTATACGATATAAAAAAACTATCCTCTGCTACGGCTGTAGTGAATGTTAAAAAAGATAGTTTTTTTGTGCAAGGACACTTCCCTGGAAATCCTGTAATGCCAGGTGTTTTGATTGTTGAATCATTTGGACAAGCTGCTGCTGCTTTGACAGCGCACGGTTTGGATAAATCCACCTACGAGAATAAATTAGTTTTTTTAATGGGTGTTGAAAAGGCTCGTTTTAGGAATCCAGTTATACCGGACTGTGAGTTAATTCTTAAAATTGAAGCTATTAGATCTCACGGACGTGTCTGGAAGTACAAAGGTGAAGCTTTTGTAAATGATTTGAAAATGGCAGATGCAATTTGGTCTGCAACAATTGTTGACAAGAAATAAATAGCAATAAATATTGATAACTGATTTTTAACTGCTTTGATAAAAGCAATTATGTCCAATATTTTTTTTAAAAATCAAGGTCCATTTAAAATTTCTACACTACTTAAATTATTAGAAGTCAAAATAAATGAGATAAAAAAAGATTTTGATATTTTTGATATTAAGGACCTCGCTTCATCTACTGAAAATGATATTACTTTTTTTCATTCAAAAAAATATAAAAATTTTGCTAATAAAACTAAAGCATCTTTTTGTTTAACTACTGAAACTTTAAAAAGTGAATTGCCAAAAAGTTGTTTGGCTATAGTTGTTGATAATGTCTTGGTTTCTACTTCAAAAATTACTTCTTTATTCTATCCAGACTCAGTAAATGATGATTTTGATGAAACTGTAACAAGTATTATAAATTCGAAATTTAAAGATAAAGTTATTTTTGGTAAAAACGTATTAATTGGAGAAAATGTTTCAATTGGTGTTAATTGTAAAATTGGTCATAACTCTATTTTAGAAAAAAATGTAGTAATAGAAGATAATTGTTCTATTGGATCAAATAATATTATAAGAAATAGTTTTATTAAAAATAACGTTAAAATATTGGATAATTGTGTAATTGGAAAACACGGGTTTGGTTTTTTTCCAAATAAGAAAAATAATTTAAGATATCCTCATATAGGCATAGTTATAATAGAAGAAAATTGTGAAATTGGTTGTGGATCAACTATAGATAGAGGATCGATGTCAAATACAGTTATTGGAAAAAACACTTTTTTGGATAATCAAATACATATAGCTCATAATGTCAAAATTGGACAAAACTCCATTATTGCTGGACAAGTTGGTATCGCTGGGAGTTCCATAATTGGAGAAAATGTTAGAATAGGTGGTCAAGCTGGTATTTCAGGACATCTAAGAATTGGAAATAACGTAGAAATCGGTGGTGGTTCTGGAGTAATTAGAGATATTCCTGATAATACAAAAGTGATGGGTTATCCCGCAAAAAATATAAGAGAATTTTTAAGAGAAAATAAATGATACACAAAACAGCAATTATTAATCCAAATGCTAAAATTTTTAAAAATGTAAAAATTGGTCCTTACACTGTCATTGGGCCTAATGTTGAAATAGGCGAAGAAACAGAAATTCAATCTCATGTTAATATTTTTGGAAATACTAAAATTGGAAAAAATAATAAAATATATCCATTTGCTTCAATCGGAAATGATCCACAAGATTTAAAATTCCAAGGTGAAGAAACAAAATTGGAGATTGGTGATAATAATAAAATTAGAGAATATGTTACTATAAATCCAGGAACAATGGGTGGTGGTGGGTTGACAAAAGTTGGAAACAACTGTCTGTTTATGGTTTCAGCACATATTGCTCATGATTGTTTTGTTGGTGATAATGTAATTTTAGCAAATAACGTACCATTAGGTGGACATGCACACATAGGTGATAACGCTATTATTGGAGGCAATTCAGCTGTTCAACAGTTCACTAGAGTTGGTAAATCAGCAATGATAGGCGGGATGTGTGGTGTTGTTAGGGATATAATTCCATATGGTATAGCACATGGAAACAGAAGTATTTTACAAGGGTTGAATTTAATAGGTTTAAGAAGAAAAAATATCTCAAATAAAGAAATAATTACATTAAGTAATGCTTATAAAGAAATTTTTAAAAATGAAAATTTAACAGAAAATTTAAGCAATTTATCAAAGGAATTTAGGAATAATGAATTAGTTATAGAAGTTGTTCAATTTATAGAAAAGGATAAGAAAAGGCCGATTTGTACTCCATTTTCAAAGTAAAATGATAGGTTTGTTTTTAGGTGATACTGATTTTTCAGAAATAGTTTTAAAAAAAATTAAACATAAAAAAATTAATTATTTAATTTTAGATTTTTCAAAAAGAAATAGATTTAAGAAAGATAAGAATTCATTCAGAATAAGTATTGGAAAATTTGGAACAATTATAAATTTAATTAAAAAAAAAAATTGCAAGAAAGTTTTGTTTGCTGGTAAGATTGCAAAACCAAATTTTTCTTCTTTAAGATTAGATTTAAAAGGAATTTATTATATGCCTAGTGTAATAAGAGCAGCTAAAATAGGTGATGCTGCTATAATTAAATCAATTATAAATATTTTAAACAATGAAGGAATTAAAGTCATTAGCTCTACATTTTTTAATCCAGAATTATCTTTAAAGAAAGGAAACTATACTAAATTAAAACCAAATAAGCAGGATATTTATTCAATTAAAAAAGGGAAAGTTTTTTTTAATAAAACTAAAAGTTTAGACCACATTCAAGCATTAGTAGTAAAAGGAGACAAAATCTTAGCTAAAGAAGGAAAAGAGGGTACAAAAAAAATGTTATCAAAATTAAAGAAAAATTCAGATGGTATTTTAATAAAACTCCCAAAAAAGAAACAAGATTTAAGAATGGATTTACCAACAATAGGTTTACAAACTTTTATTGATATTAAAAAATATGGATTACGTGGTGTAGTTTTACAATCTAAAAAAAATATTTTTCTAGATAAAACTGAATGCATTAAATTTGCAAATAAAAATAAGATTTTTATAAATATTATATGAAAAAAATATTTATACTCACAGGTGAGCCTTCTGGTGATAAATTGGCTTCTACCGTTATTTCAAAGCTAAAATCTCAAAATCCTGATATTAAATATTTATCTGTTGGCGGAAATCATTTAAAAAAATTAGGAATTAATTCTATTTTTAATTTAAATGAAATCACTTATCTAGGTTTTACTAGTATTTTATTTAATATATTTAAAATCAGAAATAAAATTAACCAAACTGTTAATGAAATAATAAAATTTAATCCTGATATATTATTTTCTGTTGATAGCCCTGATTTTACTATGAGAGTTGCTGAGAGAGTAAAAAAATTAAATAATAATATTAAAACTATTCACTATGTGGCACCTCAAGTTTGGATATGGAGAAAAAATAGAGTAAAAAAAATTAAAAGATTTATTGATCATATTCTGTTGTTATTTAATTTTGAAAAAAAATATTTTGATGAAGAAAATATAAAAAATACTTTTGTTGGACATCCATTAATAGAAAATATCGAAGATAATAAAAAAATTATTGAAAATATGATTCCTAAAAATAAAAAAATCATATCTATTTTTCCCGGAAGTAGAAAATCTGAAACAGACGTATTATTGAAAATTTTAATTGATTTTATAAAACTAATGAATAATAGAAATAAAGATTTTTATTTTTATTTTCATGCAACTGATGAAAATAAAAATTTAATTTTGTCAGAAATTAAAAAATATAATATTGAAAACGTTGATGTAGTTTCAGATGAAAGTATTAAATCTAAAATTTTATCTAACTCCGTTTTTGCTGTATCTAAATCAGGTACAGTTTCGTTACAAATATCCAGCTTAAATATACCATCAATAATTATTTATAAACTAAGTTTTATCAATTTTATGATATTTAAAATGTTAGTTAATGTTAAATTTGCAAACATAATTAATATAATCAATAATAGAGAAGTTATTCCAGAATTGTTACAAAATGAATGCAATGCTGATGAAATCTATAAATCTGTAATTTATTTTTTAAAAAATCCTGACCTTATAAAAAAACAATTACTTGACTGTTCAAAAACATTAGAAGGAATTAGATCTAAAACTTCTTCTTCTGAAGAGGCTTGTATAGTTTTAAGAAACTATCTTAGCTAATCTTTTTAAAACTTCCTCTTTACCTAGAGCTATAACTATATCATATAATCCAGGACCAAATTTTGAACCTGTTAAACCAATCCGTATAGGCTGACCAACTCCTTTAAAATTTGTATCATTTATTTTTATTAAATTATTTACTATAGGTTCTAAATTTTCTCTATTTGTATTTGATATAGATGATAATTGTTTAATAAATTCTGAAATAATTTTCTTAGATTTATCATCTATTAATTTAATATCATCTTCATTGAAATTAACTTCATCATTTATAATGAATTTTGAATTATTATAAATGTCTTCTAATGTTTTAGCCTTATTTTTTAAAAATGATAATGAGGATTTAATTTTTGCTACTTTACCATCTGGAATCTCTTCTTTATAAATTTTACAATATTCATATAGACATTGATAAAGGTCGTTCTCATCGATTGTTTTTATATAGTGCTCATTTATTGATAATATTCTACTCATATCTAGTTTTGATGGTGATTTTCCAATTCCTGCTAAATTAAAGTATTCAATGCTCTCTTCTAGAGTAAATATCTCTTTATCTTGATATGACCATCCTAGTCTAAGTAAATAATTTCTTAATGCATCAGGCATTATTCCTATTTTTGAGTAATCATCCAAAGTTGAGGCATTATCTCTTTTTGAAAGTTTTTTACCTTCAATAGTATGAATTAGTGGAATATGTGCAAATTCTGGAACATCCCAACCCATTGCTTGATATATTTGTATTTGTTTAAAAGTATTTATTTTATGATCATCTCCTCTAATTATGTGAGTCATTCCCATTTGATGATCGTCAACAGTTGCAGATAGATTATAGGTTGGTGTTCCATCGTTTCTTAAAATTATAAAATCTTCTATTGTATTATTTTCAATTTCAACATCTCCTTGAACTAAATCATTAAGTTTAGAATTTCCCTCTATTTTACTTTTAAATCTAATTACGGGTTTGATATCTTTAGGAGCATCTTTTTCATCGGCATCTCTCCATTTTCTATTATAAATATATGGTATCTTTTTTTGTCTAGCTCTTTTTTTTTGCTCCTCTATCTCTTCAGCAGAGCAGTAACATTTATATGCATTCCCTTTTTGTAATAATTCATTAGCAATTTTAATATGATCTTCTATTTTTTTTGATTGAATATACTCTTCGCCATCATGTTCAATTCCTATCCACTTTAATGAATTAATAATTTGTATTTTATGTTCCTCTTTGGATCTTTCTTTATCAGTATCTTCAATCCTTAAATGAAAAGTTCCTTTTTGATTTTTAGAGAACAACCAATTAAATAAGGCAGTTCTGACTCCACCAATGTGAAGAGCTCCAGTAGGAGATGGCGCAAAACGTGTTGCTACTTTAGACATCAATGTTGTTTAGACTATTTTTTTAGAAGTTTCTATATAAAGATACTAAAACTCCTTGAACTTTTACTCTATCAGGTCCAAAAATCTTAGTTTCATAGTTTCTATTAGCACTTTCAAGGGCTACAACTTTACCTTTTTTTCGAATTCTTTTTAACATTGCTTCATGCTCATCTATTAATGCAACGACAATTTTACCATTGTCTGCAGTATCTGTCCTTTTAATAATAACAGTATCCCCTTCATGAATACCTGCATCTATCATTGAGTCACCTTGAACTTTTAATCCAAAGTAATCTCCATTTTTTTCTAAATTATTAGGTAGCGGAATTCTAGAAACCTCATTTTGTATTGCTTCAACAGGTGTTCCTGCAGCAATTTTTCCAAGAACTGGTACTTCCATTTCATCAGAATTAGTTTGTTCTTCATCTAATCCACCTTTAATCACACTAGGTGAAAAGCTATTATAAATATCATTGGCAGAAGCTGTTTCTGGTAATTTAATTACCTCTAAAGCTCTTGCTTTGTGAGCTAATCTTTTTATAAAGCCTCTTTCTTCTAAAGCACTAATTAATCTGTGAATTCCTGATTTAGATTTTAAATTAAGAGATTGTTTCATCTCCTCATAAGAAGGAGATACACCTGAACTTCTCAACTTCTTGTTGATAAATAAAAGTAGGTTTTTTTGTTTTTTTGTTAACATAAGAACAAATATCGTACAAATAATGTTCTATAAAAGTTCTTTTAAATTAACAATACTAAAAAAAACTAGTAAAATTAGGCTTTATTTGACTATAAAACTGAAAAGATAGAATTTTTATATAAGTTTTTTAAAAGTGATTCACCAATTAAAAAAGTGTTAATTGATGTTTTGTTGTTTAGTTCTAGTAGCTCCTCTTTATTCTTAATTCCACTTTCAGATATTAAAGGACCATTGTGACTTTTTACAACATCATAAATATCATAAGTTGTATTTATATGAGTTTTAAGTGTTTTTAAATTTCTATTGTTTATTCCAATTAATGACTCTTTAAAATTTAATGCTTTTTTTGCTTCTTCCACTGTATGAACTTCAACTATAACAGACATATTATATTTCAAAGCCTCATCATATAATTCAGACGCAAGATCATCTGAAACCCCAGCCAAAATAATTAAAATAGCATCTGCACCATAACTTTTTGCTAAAGGAATTTGAAATTTATCGATAAAAAAATCTTTACACAATATAGGTAAATTTATTTTATCTTTTATTTTGCTAATATGAATTAAATTTCCTAAAAAATAATCTTCTTCTGTTAAAACTGAAAGACAAGTTACTTTATTATTTAAATAAATTCGAGCAATATCTACAGGATCATAATCATCAATTATTATACCCGCTGAAGGACTTGCTTTTTTAATTTCAGCAATAATTGAAGTTTTATTATTTTTAATATTATTTTCTATTTTCTCTTTAAAATTAATATAGCTGTTGTTTTTATTAATTAATTCATCCAAAGTTTTAAGATCTAAAGATTTTTTTAATTTATCAACTTTTTCAATTTTCTTTTGAATGATATTTTGAAGTATATTTTCAGACATTTTGAATTTTTTCTAGATGTAAAAAAGTTTTTCCAGAAAGGATAAATTCTCTTGTGTAATAATATGCTTCAGAAAAGTCAGAAAATTTTTCTCCAACAATTAAACCTGCTGCAGCATTTAAACTTACTGCTTTTGAAAAATCATTATCTTCACCTTTAAATATTTCAATCATCTTATCAGCATTAAATTTTGCATCATCACCCACTAAATTTTTAAAATTATCTGCATTAACCCCTAAAGCATTTGGGTCTATTTTAATTTCAGATATTTGACCATTTTTTAATTGAATAACATTAGTTTTTGCATATGGAGATATTTCGTCCAACCCATCTTCACTATTAACTATCCAAGCAAATTTTAAATTCAAATTGTTAAGTCCTTCTGCAAAAATTTTTAATAATTTTTTATCAAAAACACCTACAACTTGTCTCTCTACAAGAGCTGGATTACTTAACGGACCAATCATATTAAAAATAGTTCTTTTTCCAATTTTCTTTCTTACAGGTCCTACAAATCTCATTGCACTATGATAATTAGGTGCAAACATAAAACCAAAATTATTGGTATTAATTTCTTTTTCAATATCCTCAGGCTCCAAATCAATTTTAATTTTAAGAGCTTCCAAAACATCACCAGAACCACATTTTGAAGAAACAGCTTTATTGCCATGTTTAGCAACTTTTGTACCCATGCTAGCTAAAAGTAGGGCAGAAGCAGTTGAAATGTTAAGGGTATTCATGCCATCACCACCAGTACCACAAGTGTCAATACAATCTCTTACTTTTACTCTTTTTGACTTTTCTCTAAGAACAAAAACTCCACCCGCTATTTCATCTGAAACTTCACCTTTTTCAGATAGCAAAGTTAAAAAGTTAAAAATTTCATCATCACTGGCTTTTCCAGTCATTAATATTTCAAAAGCAGTTTTACTTTCTTCAAAAGTCAAATCTTGTTTATTTTTAAGCTTTTCTAAAATCTGTTTCATAAATTTAATTGTTAATAAAGTTTTTAAGAATTTTCATTCCAAACTTAGTTTTAATACTTTCAGGATGGAATTGTACACCATGAATATTCAATTTTTTATGTTGAACACCCATTATAATCCCATCTTCTGTCTCTGCTGTAATCTCTAGCTCTTTTGATAACGTTTTTTTATCAATTACCAAACTATGGTATCTGGTAGCTTCAAAGGTGTTTGGCAGGTTTTTTAAAATACCGATTTTTTTAGATTTGATTTTACTTGTTTTACCGTGCATTAACTTTCTTGCTTGAACAATTTTTGATCCAAAAACTTGTCCGATTATCTGATGACCTAAACATACTCCTAAAAAAGGTAATTCTTTATATAATGATTTCAATATTTTAATACAATTGCCAGATTGATTTGGGTTGCCTGGTCCTGGTGAAATAACAATTTTATCATATTTCATTTTAATGATTTCTTTAGAATTAATTTTATCATTTCTAACTACATCAACTTTAACATTTAATGAGGAGATATAGTGATACAAATTAAAAGTAAAACTATCGTAATTATCTATTAACAATACTTTCATTATCTTAAAGCATTAATTAAAGCTTTCGCTTTATTAATTGTTTCCTCATATTCATTATTAGGTTTACTATCTGCAACTATACCTGCGCCTGCTTGCACATAAAATTTTTTATTTTTAGCAACTGCAGTTCTTAAGGCTATACACGTATCAAATTCTCCATTTGCAGAAAAATATCCAATTCCACCTGCGTAAACTTTTCTTTTTGATGTTTCTAATTCATCTATAATTTCCATAGCTCTAATTTTTGGAGCTCCAGAAACAGTACCTGCTGGAAAACCAGCTAAGAGCGATTTAAATTTTGAAAATTTTTTATTATATTCCCCAACTACATTTGAAACTATATGCATTACATGAGAATATCTCTCAATAATGAAGCTTTCCGTAACCTTTACCGAATTTATATTTGAGACTTTACCGGCATCATTTCTACCCAAATCAAGTAACATCAAATGCTCTGAAAGTTCTTTTTTATCTTTAAGTAGGTCTCTTTCATAAAAAAGATCTTCTTTTTTAGTTTTACCCCTTGGTCTAGTTCCTGCGATTGGTCTTACAGTAATTTTATTATCCCTAAGTCTCACAAGTATTTCAGGACTTGCACCAATTATTTGAAAGTCCTCAAAATTGAAGAAAAACATAAAAGGAGAAGGGTTTGTTACTCTTAGCTTTTTATAAATATCTAATGGTTTCTTTGTTAATTTTGCTTCAAATCTTTGGCTTAAAACAACCTGAAAAATATCTCCTAATTTAATATATTTTTTTGCCTTATTAACCATTGATAAAAATTTATTTTTTGAAGTGTTAGATTTAACTTTTATATTTTTTGATTTTTGGATTATTTTTTTATCAATATTTTTAATTGATGACTGAATGAGTAATTTAAACAAATCAGATTTAACTTCTTCATATTTATTTTTATAGTTTTTAATTTTTTCATCTTTAAAAATGTTAGATATGTAAAATATTTCTTTTTTTAAATTGTCATGAATGACTAAAGTTCTTGGACGAAGAAGTCTAACATCGGGTAAATTCAGATCATTTTTACAATTATTCGGAATTTTTTCTATGTATCTGATTGAATCATAAGAAAAATACCCAGAGACTAATGAGCAAATGTTAGGTAAATTTTTGGGAGTTTCAAACTTGAAATCTTCAATTATTTTTTCAATTAATTTATCTGGTGAGTCATTTAATTTTCTCTTTTTATTTGTTTGAATTAGATATGAATTATTATTATTAAATTCCCAAATTTTATCAGGATTTTTACCAAATATTGTATATCTACCTTTGATTTTACCTTTTTCTACAGACTCAAATATAAAACTATTTTTTTCCTCTAGAAAATTATCAATTAAATTTAATACTTCCTCATCATTTTTTATTTTCTTTTTAGTAAAGATGATTTGATTTTTTTTGCTTCTGTGTCGAAACTTAAAATCTTTGAAGCTTCGATTAATAATCATTTGAAATAATTTTTAACTTTATCAATAGTTTTTTGATTTAATTGAACTTGATATTTATCATTAAGTAATTGATCATAAGATTGTAATATGCTTTTTCTATTATTTGTATTTTCGCTATTTACAAATTTAAGATATTTTTCATCAGTTTTGTTAAATGAATTTTTATTTGTTCCAGTAATTTTTACTAAATAAATTTTATCTTCTTTATTTACTAGAGCAAAAGAATTTACAGGTAACGCATAAAGCATTTTTACTGAATTAATATCAATGAGCTTATCATCTTCTATAGAATTAATAGAAGAATATTCCTTATTTGATCCTGCCAGTTCTTCAAATTTTGAATTATCAAATTTCTTTTTTTGAATTTCATCTATAATTTCTCTATTGTAATCAAATTTACCTTTTTGATATATTAACTCAACTATTTCTCCTTTAATGATTTCATCATTTAAATCTGGAGCTCGATCATATTGATTATCAATATTGTAAAGTAAAAAGTTATCACCGTTTTCTATCAAATCTATTTTAGATGCTTTCTTAGAATAAATTAGATCTTCATTAATCTGTTTATTAGAGCTAGGTGCAAACTCATTTACCTCAATAATGTCAACATTAATATCTGCTAATATAGTGTCAAATGTACTTCCTTGAGAAATTTTGTTTTCAATTGAGTCAATTTCATCAAAAAACTCTTGATTAAATTCTTCAATGCCAATTAGATTTTTTGGATTTAAAATTACATACTTAAAATCTATATATTCTCTTTTTAATTGATCTTTGTTTTCATCAATAAATACTTCAATTTCATTTACTGTGTAATCATCTTTTGTTTTATACAGATTTTCCATATCGAAATACTCGATATTTAAAGATTTATTATTTTCTTCAAACTTTTTTTCTATCAAAAAATTTGGTGTTATTGTTCCAGCACCAATAAAATCAAATAAATGTTTCTGTAATTCTCTATTTTTTAATTGCAATTCAAACATTGTAGCTGACAAATTGTTAGAGAGTAAAAATTTTTCATATTTAATTCTTTGAAAAGTACCGTTTTCATCGTGAAAATTTTTATTTTCTTTAATGTTTTTAAGTATGGTTCTTTCATTAATTGAAATATCAAAGTCTTCAATTTCTAAATCAATCAATGTAGTTGAAATTAATCCTGATAATAATTCTTCAATAATATTGTTGTCTAAATTATCTCGAATAGCTTCTTGTGAAATTCCACTTTGGTTCACATAGTCAATAAAGTCCTGGGTTGTTACATTTGTTTTATTTATTTTTGCAATATTGTTTTGATTATTTGTGCTAAATCCTCCGCCAAAACCACCAAAGCCAAAAGCGATGATGATTATGACAATTAACACCAATCCACCAAATTGTTTCCAGCCCAAGTTTTTTAATTTTTCAATCATAGAGTTATAAATTTATTGATCTGTAAAAAACAAATCTATAGATTAAAAAGTCAATTATGACAAATAAATATATGTATTTTGTAGCTAATTGGAAAATGTTTGGTGATTTAAGATCTCTAAATTCACTTGATAAAGTAATAAAGTTTTCAAAAAATAATAAAAAAAATAAGTTAAAAATAGTTTATTGCCCACCAAATACATTAATTCGCCCATTATCGAGAAGACTTAAAAAAACAAAAATAGAGGTTGGTGCCCAAAACTGTCATCACAGCTATGACTATGGTGCGTACACTGGCCAAGTAAATTCTACTATGCTTAAAAATGTTGGAGCAAAGTATGTTATTTTGGGACACTCAGAAAATAGACAACTGGGTGAGACAGATAATTTAATTAATTTAAAAATAAAAAGTGCAATTAAATCTGGTCTCAAAATTATATTTTGTATTGGCGAAACCTTCAAAGAAAGAAGACAAAAAAAAACTAATCAAATTTTAAAAAGACAAATTGAAAAAGGATTAAAATCGATAAAGAATAAATCCAAAATTATTATAGCCTATGAACCAGTATGGTCTATCGGCACGGGTGTAATTCCAAAAGAAGCTGATTTAAAGAAAACTATTTCATTTATTAAAAGTAGATTTATAAAAAAATATCCTAAAATTTTATATGGTGGATCTGTAAATGCTAATAACGTAAGTATATTAAAAAAAATTCCCAACATTGATGGTTTTTTGATAGGAGGCGCATCACAAATTTCAAAGAAATTTATTGATATAATTCAAAAAACCATTAATTAGACCCACATGGAAACTTTATTATTAGTAATCAACATCATACTTGCAGTTATTTTAGTTCTTTTGGTTTTATTGCAAAAATCAGAGGGAGGTGCTCTTGGTATTGGAGTTTCCCAAGAAAATTTTATGTTATCTAGATCAGCAGGCAGCTTCATGACAAAAGCCACTGCAATTGTAGCAACACTTTTTATTATTTGTAGTCTGGCTCTAACAATAATTTCTAGAGCAGAACTTACTCCTACGGGGTCAGTATTGGATAAAGTTGAGGAAAAAACTGAAGACACACCTTCAATTCCGGAAAACAATTAATTAATCCTTTTCAATTCATTTTTTATTCGCTATAAGATACTTCCATGGCGCGATATATATTTGTCACTGGCGGCGTGGTTTCCTCCCTTGGTAAAGGTCTATCTTCTGCATCCCTTGCTTATTTATTACAATCAAGAGGTTACAAAGTTCGTTTAAGAAAATTAGACCCATATCTAAATGTCGATCCAGGAACAATGAGTCCATTTCAACATGGTGAAGTTTTTGTAACAGACGATGGTGCTGAAACAGATTTAGATCTAGGTCACTATGAAAGATTCTCTGGCGTTACTGCAAAGAAAACCGATAACATCACAACTGGAAAAATTTATAGCGATGTTCTTAAAAAAGAAAGAAAAGGTCAGTATTTAGGTAAAACTGTTCAAGTAATTCCTCATATCACAGATAGAATTAAAGAATTTATAAAACACGATACATCTAAAGAAGATTTTGTAATTTGTGAAATAGGAGGAATAGTAGGTGATATAGAAAGTTTACCGTTTGTAGAAGCGATAAGACAATTTTCCAATGATATCGGTAAAAAAAATGCATTATTTATTCATTTAACTTTAGTTCCTTATTTAAAAGCATCGGATGAAATAAAAACAAAACCAACACAACACTCAGTTAAAGAATTAAGAAGCATTGGGATTCAACCTGATATTATTATTTGTAGATCAGAAAGACCTATACCTTTAGACCATAGAAAAAAAATATCTTTGTTTTGTAATGTTGATATTAAAAATGTAATTGAAACTGTTGATGTTAAAACTATTTATGAGGCTCCGATTAGTTTTTTCAATCAAAAATTAGATATTCAAGTTTTGAATTATTTTAAATTAAAAACAAAAAAACCTGCAAATTTGAATCCTTGGAAAAAAATAACTAAAATTACTCTTAATACTAAAAGACATGTTAATATTGCAATTATTGGAAAATACGTTGAATTAAAGGATGCTTATAAATCTTTAGATGAAGCACTTACTCATGGAGGAATATCCAATAATCTTAAAGTTAATTTGGTAAGAATAGATTCTGAAAAATTAAAAGTTTCAGGAATAAAAAATAAACTTAAAAATGTTTCAGGGATTCTAATTCCAGGTGGTTTTGGTAAAAGGGGAACTGAAGGTAAAATTGAAGCGATAAGGTATGCAAGAATAAATAAAATTCCATTCCTTGGAATTTGTTATGGAATGCAAATGGCAATAATTGAATTTGCTAGAAATCAATTAAAGATTAAAAAAGCAACTTCTTCTGAGTTTGATAAAGGCGGTGTTCATATTATTGGCTTGATGCATGAATGGGAGAAGAGTGGTAGAAAAGTTAAAGGAACAGATAAAGACTTGGGAGGCACCATGAGACTTGGTTCTTATGATGCAATTTTAAAAGATAAATCTAAAATTAGAGATATTTATAAATCTAGATTAATCAAAGAGAGACATAGACATAGATATGAAGTGGATATTTCATATAAAGAAAAATTTGAGAAGAAAGGATTAATATTTTCAGGTTTATCTCCAGATCATAAGCTTCCAGAGATAATAGAAATTAAAAATCATCCTTGGTTTATAGGAGTTCAGTTCCATCCTGAATTTAAATCTAGACCTTTGAACCCACATCCTTTATTCTCTTCTTTTATCAAAGCAGCAAAAAATCATAGATGAGTGCGATTAAAGTAAATTGTGAAAATATAGAAATTTCAAACAACAATAAGATTTGTATTATTGCAGGTCCATGTCAGTTAGAGACAGAACAACATGCAATGGATATGGCTGGAAAAATTAAGGAAATTACTTCAAAATTTGGCCTTGGATTTATTTACAAAACCTCATTTGATAAAGCGAACAGAACTAGTTTAAAAGGAAAAAGGGGAGCAGGGTTAGATGCATCACTTCCTGTATTTGATAAAATTAAAAAGGAGCTGAACGTTCCTATTTTAACAGACATACACAATGCTGAACAATGTGAAATTGTTTCAAAACATGTTGATGTTTTACAAATCCCAGCTTTTCTATGTCGACAAACAGACTTATTAATTGCTGCGGCTAAAACAAATAAAATTATTAATGTAAAAAAAGGTCAGTTCCTAGCACCTTGGGATATGGTGAATGTAACTAAAAAAATTTCAGACTCAGGAAATAAAAATATCCTAGTCACAGAAAGAGGTGCAAGTTTTGGATACAACACTTTAGTCTCTGACATGAGATCATTACCTATTATGGCAAAGAATGGTTATCCAGTAATTTTCGATGCAACTCATTCTGTTCAACAACCAGGTGGCCAAGGAGAATCCTCTGGTGGTCAAAGAGAATTTGTTAAATATTTAGCAAGAGCTGCAGTTGCGGTTGGAGTTGCAGGTGTATTTATTGAAACGCATCAAGATCCTGATAATGCTCCTTCAGATGGACCAAACATGGTACCATTGAATAAATTAGAGAATCTATTAAAACAATTACACGATATAGATAATCTAATTAAAAAATAGTGAGTAAAATTTTAAAAGTAAAAGCACGTCAAGTTTTTGATAGTAGAGGAAATCCAACAGTAGAGGCAGAGGTTTATATAAAAAATAATAGCGCATCCGCTATTTGTCCTTCAGGCGCTTCCACAGGAACTTTTGAAGCTTTTGAAAAAAGAGATAAAAATAATAAACGGTATTTAGGAAAAAGTGTTTTAAATGCAGTTAACTTAGTTAACACAAAAATTTCAAAAAAATTAAAAGGACAAAGTATTCATAACCAAGAAAGAATTGATACATTGCTAATTAACTTGGACGGCACAAGACAAAAAACTAATTTAGGAGCTAATGCAATGTTAGCTGTTTCTATGGCTGTTAAAAAACTTTCTGCAAAAGCAAAAAAATTACCTTTGTACAAAACTTTTTCTCAAAAAAATAACTTTCAATTACCTTATCCATTAATGAATATTATTAATGGTGGAGCGCATGCTAATAATGGTCTTAGAATTCAAGAGTTTATGATCAGACCTGATCGAGCAAAAAGTTTTTCTGAGGCAATGCGGATTTGTTTTGTTGTCATTAAAAACTTAAGTAAATTAATTAAAAACAAAGGTTTATCAACTTCAGTAGGTGATGAAGGTGGGTTTGCACCTATGATCAGTAGTAATAATCAAGCTTTAGATTTAATTGTGAGTGCAATTAAAAAATCGGGATTTATTAACGGTAAAGATGTTTCTATTTGTCTAGATGTGGCTGCTAATGAATTATATAAAAAAAACAAATACTCTATTCATTCAAAAAGTTATATTACAGTAGATAAATCAATTAAAGAATATCAAAAAATTATTAAAAAATATAAAATTAAATCCATTGAAGATCCATTTGCTGAAAATGATTGGATGGCATGGAATAAATTAATGAAATCAATAAAAAAAGTTCAGATCGTTGGAGATGATTTGTATGTAACAAATCTTGAAAGATTAAAGAAAGGTTTCTTAAATATTTCTTCAAATTCAATCTTAATCAAGTTAAATCAAATTGGCACTGTTTCAGAAACTTTAGATGTAATCAAATTTGCTCAAACCATTGGATATAAAACAATTATATCTCACCGATCGGGAGATAGTGAGGATACGTTTATTGCTGATTTAGCAGTGGGTACTAATTCAAATCAAATTAAAACAGGATCTTTAGCTAGATCTGAAAGGGTTGCAAAATATAATCAATTAATCCGTATCGAAGAAGAACTTGGAAAAAAAGCGAGGATGAATAAGATCAATTAATGCTTCGATTAATAAAAAGAAATTATTTTTTATTAATATCTGTTTTTCTTATTTTCTATTTTGGTTTTAATTTAGTGTCTGGAGAGAGGGGTCTTTTTTCATACATAGAAAAAAAGGAACTTTTGTCTAACTTGAAAAAAGAAGAATTAACACTAACTAGTAAAATAGATGATATGGATCATAAAAATTCACTTCTAAGCACTAATTTAGATCTTGATTATATTGAGACTTTAATTAGAGAACGATTTTTGTTTGGAAAAAAAAATGAGACAATTTATATAATTAAAAAAGATGAAAAGTAGACATCCAGAAAAAGAAAACAAACCGATTAATCCAATTAAAAAAAAACCTGAATGGATTAGATCTAAACTTACAAATAGTAAGGAATTCTTTTTAACCAAGACAATAGTGAATAATAATAATCTTGTAACTGTTTGTCAGGAAGCTAATTGCCCAAACATAACTGAATGTTGGAGTAAGCGACATGCAACTTTTATGATTATGGGAGACACCTGTACAAGAGCTTGTGCTTTTTGTGATGTTAAAACTGGTGTTCCAGGAAAATTAGATCAACTTGAACCTGTAAAGATTGCAGAAGCAGTAAAAAAATTAAATTTAAAACATGTTGTAATTACTTCAGTGGATAGAGATGACTTAAATGACGGTGGATCAGAACATTTTTTTGAAGTGATTAATCAAACTAGAAAATCAAACCCAAATACTACTATTGAAGTTCTTACACCTGATTTTTTAAGAAAAGGAGATGCGTATAAAAAAGTTTTAGATGCTAAACCAGATGTTTTTAATCATAATATTGAAACTGTCCCTAGTCTTTATTTAAAAGTTCGACCTGGATCTAGATATTTTGCATCTTTAGAACTTTTGAAAAATGCAAAAAAAGTTAATAAAAATATTTTTACTAAATCAGGAATAATGGTTGGCTTAGGGGAAACAAGAGATGAAATTTTACAAGTCATGGACGATTTAAGAGCTGCAGATGTTGATTTCATAACGATCGGTCAATACCTACAACCATCGATAAAACATTATCCATTAGATAGATATTACACACCAAAAGAATTTGAAGATTTAGGAATAATTGCAAAGGCTAAAGGATTTTTATTAGTGTCTTCATCCCCTTTAACTAGATCCTCATATCATGCAGATGAAGATTTTGCGAAACTTCAACAAAACAGATTAAAAAATAATTAATGCCAAAAGCATCAGTTAAGCGATTAATTGATAATAGAAAAGATAAGCTAATTGAGTTTGTATTAGATATTGAAAAATACCCAGAATTTATTCCTTTCTGTGATAATTCAAAAGTTTATGAGAGAATTGATAATGGAGAAACAATAAATATAATTGCGGATCTTACAATAGGTAAGGGGCCGTTTAAGGATACATTTAAAAGTGACGTTAAATTAAATAAAAAAAATGATCATATTCATGTTGTTAATTTAGGTGGACCATTAAACCATTTAGAAAATAATTGGAAATTTATTGAAATAGGAAATGATACTGATGGTTACAAAACAGAAGTTTTATTTGATATTGATTTTGAAATCGAAAATAAGTTTTTAAATATTTTAATGACAAAATCTTTTCAATTTGGTTTGGAAAAGATAGCAGACGCGTTTCAAAAAAGAGCTGAAAGTATTAAATAATTTTACTGATTATCTTAATTACACTACCAACTGTTGATTTTTGAATTGAATTACGATTTTTTGATTTAAATTTATTTTCTTTAATAAGAAGAGTTTTACCTTTTTTAACTCCAATATAAACAAGACCAACTGGTTTTTCTTTTGATCCACCTCCTGGTCCAGCAATTCCTGTTATTGACACGTTGATTTTACTCTTTGAAATTTTAGATAAATTTTTAACCATTGCCTTACAACACTCATGGCTTACAGCACCATATTTTCTTATAGTATTTTTATTAATCTTTAATATTTTTATTTTAGCTTGATTAGAGTAAGTGGTCAGACCCATTTGAAAGTATTTTGATGAATTAGCTAATTTAGTTAAATTATGAGCCAATAATCCACCCGTACAAGACTCAGCTACCGATATAGTTAATTTTTTTTTAATTAATTTTTTATGAAGTAATTGAATATTCATTAGAATTTTAAACTTATTAAATATATTAATATCATTGAATATAACCCTGCCATTATATCGTCCATAATTATTCCAAAATAGTTCTTATGGTTTTGATCAAAATAACTTACTGGAAAAGGTTTTAAGATGTCAAAAAATCTAAAAAAAACAAAAGATAAAATATAATAAATTTCAATTGAAATACTTATTTGATTAGTTTGATTTAAATATAATAACAAAATTAAAGGCATAGATTGCCCTAAAACTTCATCGATTACTATTTGTCTTGGATCTTTATTTTTAAATTCAGACTCAGATTCTTTTACTGCATAAAATGAGTAAAAGAATAAAAGTACAAAAAAAATAATTGAAAATTTAAGATCTGTGTAACCTAAAATTTCATAAGCTATATAAATAAAAACAGTTGTTACAGCAGAGGTTACAGTTCCAGGAATTTTGGTTAAATATCCATAACCAAAGAAGGTAGACAACAAAACATTAATTTTTTTCATTGTGATATTGAGCAAATAACTTCACAAGCTATTGCTTTTTCCTTTCCAATTAAACCAAGTTTTTCTGCTGTTTTACCTTTTAGATTAATTAATTCTTTATCAATATTTAATAAATTAGATAGAGATTTGATTATTTTATCACGATACTTTGAAACTTTTGGTTGTTCGCATATTAAATTTATATCTAAATTACTTATATAAAAATCATTATTATTTAAAATTTCAAGAATATGTTTAAGCATTTTAGGGGATCTAATATTTTTATATTTTTTTTGATTATCTGGAAAATAAGTACCAATATCTTTTTTTCTCATGGCCCCAAGAAGAGAGTCGATTATTGAGTGAATAATCACATCTCCATCAGAATGTCCTTTAAGTCCTGAATGATATGGAATTTTTATACCACCTAAAAAAAGGTTTTTTCCCCTTATTAATCTATGAATATCAAAACCAATACCATAATAAGTTTTATTAGTGTTGATATCTTCTTTAAATGTAATTTTATTGTTTAAGTTTTCACCTTTAATAAATTTAACTTTTAAATTGTTTTCAATAAATAATGATGCTTCATCAGTAATTTTATTTTTTTGTTTATTTGAAAGAATATATAAATCTTTAAATTTAAAAGCTTGAGGTGTTTGAGTTAAAATTGAATTATTTCGATTTAAGTTAAAAAGTTGGTTTTTTACTTTGTATTTAATGGAGTCTTTTGAATTTACAGAAGGTATTACAGCCTTATTTTTTTTAAGTGATTTAATTAGATTTTTTAAAAGTTTAATTGTGAAATTTGGTCTAGCAGCATCGTGAATTAGAACATTATTTGGTTTAAATTTTTTTATATATTTTAAGGCTATTAAGGAAGAATCAGATCTTTCTTTACCACCTTTTATAATTGATACATTTTTTGGAAATTTTTCTTTAATGCCGTTTTTATTATTTACGACTAATATAATTTTTTTAAACAGCTTTGATTTCATTGCTTTTTCTAAAGAATGTTTAAAAAGAGGCTTGTTTTTATAAATATTGAATTGCTTTAGTTTGTTTGAATTAAATCTTTTGCTTTGTCCTGATGCTAGTATTATAAAATAATTATTCATTTATATGGTAGTTTTTATATTCAAATGTACGAATTTATTAAAAAAAATATATATTTAATAATATTATTTATTATCACATTATCGATAGGTTTTTTAACCTTTTTAACTTTTATTGATAAAGGTTTTATTGAATTAACAGATCAAAATTTACAAATTTTATTAGTTTTAAACATTGTTCTTTTAATAGCACTTTTCGTTTTTATTTTTATTGAGATTAAAAGTGCAATTAAAAATGATATTGATAAAGATGGTTTAAAATCCAATAAAAAATATATTACATACTTTGGTTTATTTACTCTAATTCCCTCAGTCTTAATTTCAATATTTTCACTCTTTTTATTTTCTTTTGCTTTAGAGAAATATTTTGACAAAAAAGTTACCACTGTTGTTAACAACTCTTATGAGTTAGCAAGGAATTATGTTGAGGAAATTAGAAATAAAATTCAATCTGATATTGTTTTAATAGCTTTTGATACCAATAAAAGTAAAAGATTTTTAAATGATAATCTAAATGAATATAAAAGGTTTTTAGAAACACAAAAATTAATTAGAAATGTTGATGAAATACACATCATAGATATAAACAAAAAACTTTTATTTTCAACTTTGAAAGATGATCAGCAATATAACCCTCCAGTTGATAGAGCTTTAAATTTAGTTTTGGATGATGATCGTCCTTTGAAGATTATTAATGCGCCAGAAAACATTTCTGCAGCAATAATGAGGTTACAAAATTTTGAAGATAGATTTTTATATGTGATCAAGTATCTAGACAAAGATATTTCTAGATATTTAACAGAGTCTCAAGAAGCTATTAATTTTTATTATACCGTTGAAGAAAAAAGTACCGGAATTAAAATTTCATTTGCTATTATTTATATTATTGTTGTTAGTGTTTTATTATTTGTCTCTATATCTATTGCTATCAGATTTTCATCAAGGTTTTTTAGATCTATCAACAACTTAATCATAGCTTCAACGTCTATTGGACAAGGAAATTTTAATGCAAAAGTTCCTGAAGTGAAGACGGATAAAGATTTAGAAACTTTAAATAAAAATTTTAACTTGATGATAGATAGACTAAAAAGTCAGCAAGAAAAGTTAATTATAAATGAAAGACATGAGGCCTGGGGAAGTTTGGCTAGGAAACTCGCTCATGAAATTAAAAACCCACTTACACCAATTCAATTGACTATAGATAGGTTAAAAAATAAATATTCTAAACAATTAAATGAAAATGAAACTGAAAATTTTAAAGATAATTTAAAAGTTATAAATAACCAAATAAAACAAATTGAAAAATTGGTTAATGAATTTTCTGATTTTGCAAGAATGCCTAAACCAATTTTTAGAGAGAATAATTTAGTAGATATAATTTATGAAAATATAAATTTACTTAAAGAATTAGACAATTCTATTGAGATTACTTTTAAAAAAAATTTTGATAAAATTATTTTAGAGAGCGATAAAGAGCAAATAAGTAGAGTTTTTTTAAATTTGATAAAAAATTCTATAGAAAGTATTAACCAAAAAGCTAAAAATAATAACAATTTCAGTAAAAAAATTACTATTGAACTTACCCAAGATGATGACCACATTAATTCGACGATTGAGGATAATGGTATTGGTTTTAGTGAATTAAAAGATAATATTAAGAACATACTTAATCCTTATTTTACTACTAAGAAAAATGGAACCGGTTTAGGATTATCAATAGTTAATAAAATAATTAATGATCACAATGGAAAAATAGATTTTATTTCAATTAAAGATGGTGCAAAAATTAATATAATGTTTTTAAAACAAAAATGAGCGAAGAAATTTTAATCGTAGACGATAATGCTGATATCAGGAATATAATTAATGAATTAATTATAGATGCCGGCTATAAAACTCGTTTAGCTGCAAATTACAATCAAGCACTTGCTGAAATAGATAAAAAATTACCCGATGTTGCAATTCTTGATGTTAAATTGGATAAAGGAGATAACGATGGTATCGAACTTCTTTCACACATTAAATCTAAAAATAAAGATACCCCTGTTATAATTATTTCTGGACACGCGAACATTGAAATGGCTGTTAAGTCATTACAGCATGGTGCTTTTGAATTTATAGAAAAACCATTCGATCAAGAACGATTACTTAATTTTGTTAAAAGAGCAGTTGAAAACTTTAATTTAAAAAAACAAAATAAAGAATATGAGAGTAAATTATTCTCATCTTATGATTTAATAGGAAACAGCAAAAATATAGTAAATATAATTGATCAAATTAAAAAAATATCAGTAACTGAAAGTAGAGTATTTATAAATGGACCTTCAGGTTCAGGAAAAGAGTTGATTGCCAGAAAAATTCACAAAGCATCTTCTAGAAGCAAAAAACCATTTATTGTTCTAAATGGTGCTCTGCTAGATTTAAAAAAGTATGAACTAGAATTATTTGGTGAGGAAAAGGAGAATGGCTCTATATCCTATGGTGCACTAGAGAAAGCTAATAAAGGAACATTATTAATAGATCAAGTTTCAGAAATACCATTAGACATACAATCTAAAATATTAAGAGTTTTAATAGATCAAAAATTTAAAAGAGTTAACGGAAGTAATGATGTTAGTGTAGATGTAAGGTTAATTTGTTCATCAAGTAAAGATTTAAAAAAAGAAATAGAAATTGGAAATTTTAGAGAAGATTTGTTTCATAGAATTAATGTTTTTGAAATTAACATTGAACCATTAAACCAAAGAATTTCAGATATACCTTTGTTAATTAAATATTTTTCAAAAAAAATATCTGAAAATTATAAAATAAAAGAATTAGATATAGATGAAAATAATAGTTATATACTTAATCATAATTGGCATGGCAATGTTAGAGAGTTAAGAAATTTAATTGAGAGAATAGCAATATTGCAACCAGACACTAAGGATAAAATTTCAAATATTATTAAAGAATCTTTGAAAAATATAAATTTTGATGATCAATTAGCTGAAAATAGCCTTTCCGTGCCATTAAAAGAAGCTAGAGAAAATTTTGAAAAGGAGTATTTAACTATTCAACTAAAAAAATTTAATGGAAATATTTCAAAAACAGCAAATTTTGTTGGAATGGAAAGAAGTGCATTACATAGAAAATTAAAAGGTTTAGGTATTAAAGAATTTAATTAGATGAATATAATCATTTGTGGAGCTGGAAGAGTAGGGTTCACTATATCCAAACAGCTAAGTGAACAAGGTCATTCTATAACTGTTATAGATCCATCTAGTGAAGATATTCAAAAAATTGACGATGCTTTAGATGTAAAGGCTATTGTTGGAAAAGGAACATATCCTTCTATACTTGAAAAAGCTAACGCAGCAGAGACTGACATGATTATAGCAGTCACAAGAAATGATGAAATTAATATGCTTATTTGTCAAATAGCATTTTCAATTTTTAAAATTCCAAAAAAAATAGCCAGAATAAGATCTCAAGATTATCTAAACCCAAAATTTACAAGAGTATATAATAAAGAGAATCTACCAATAGATGTAATTATTTCACCAGAGATTGAAATAGCTAAATCAATTCAAAGAAAACTTGAGGCTCCAGGAGCATTAGATAGTGTTCCATTTGCTGATAATAAAATTAGATTATTAGAAATTTTAATTAATGAAAATTGCAAATTAATTAACATCAAGCTCAATGATTTAACGAAAAAGCATCCTAATTTAGATGCAAATATTATTGGAATAATCAGAGATGAAAAATTTTTAATTCCAAAGAAAAATGATGATGTAAGAAAAAACGATAAAATTTATGTGATAATAAATTCTTCACAAATGTCAGACACTTTAGAAGCTTTTGGACATGAAGAAAAAGTATCTAAAAATATCTTAATTGTAGGTGGTGGTAACATAGGTTTTAACTTGGCTAAAAACATTGAAGAAACTTTGGATGCAGCAAGAGTTAAAATTATTGAAAAAAATAAAGAAAGAGCTGAATTTCTTGCTAGTGAATTAAATAACACGATTGTCATTAATGGAGATGCTTTAGATGAAGAGGTATTAGCAGAAGCAAATTTACAAGAAGCCGAAACAGTTCTTGCTTTAACAAATGATGATGAAGATAATTTGATGGTAAGTGTTCTTGTTGAAAAATTTGCAAAAGATGAAAAAGATATTGATGATAAAAGAACAATGGCTTTAATAAACAAGCCAAATTATTCATTGTTACAAAACTCTTTAAAAATTGATGATCTTATTGATCCAAGAATGAATACTGTTTCAAGTATTTTAAAACATATCCATAAAGGGACCATAGAAACAGCCTATACAATTATGAATGGAGAGTATGAAGTGATTGAAGCTGAAATTATAGAAACATCAGAACTTATCAATAAAGAACTAAAAAATTCAAATTTACCTGATGAGATAAGAATTGGAGCAGTCTTAAGAGAAAATAAAGTTATAATACCTCGATCAAATTTTGTATTTCAAAAAGAGGATAAGGTTGTTTTTTTAGCAAAGAAAGACTCAATTTCAGTAGTAGAAAATATATTTAGAATTAGTTCTATTTAATTAAATGTCATTTTTTAGAGTAAAGTATTTAAGTTTCTTTTTTATATTGATATCAATTTTTTCTTTTTTAAATATTATTTATTCTTATTATTTTAATTTTTATCTAAATCTAAACACATATTATTTTAGCTTAATTATTTCTTTAGTGATTGGAATAATTTTTTATAAAATTAAAACTGATCCAAAAAAACCCTCAATATTTGAAAAAATATTAACCGTTTTATTGGGATATCTTTTAATACCATTGGTTTTATCGATACCTTTTTATTTAAGTATTTATAATTTATCTTTTTTAAATTCTTTATTTGAGGCAGTTTCTGGATTTACTTCAACAGGTTTTACTATCTTTGAAAATATTAAACATATTGATCAAGGCTTAATTTTATGGAGATCATCTATACAATGGATAGGTGGGTTATATTTTTTATATTCTATTATTTTTTTAATTGATATTTATGATGAAAGTTTAAAAAAATCTTTAACTAATTTTTTATCTTTTAATTCGGCTGAGATCTTAAAACAATCAATTAAAATTCTTTTACTATATTCAGGGTTAACAGTATCTATTTTTATTATTTTAAACATACTTGGTATAAGATCATTTAATTCACTGAATTTAGCAATGACAATAATTTCTTCAGGTGGTTTTCTACCTGTGAATAATCTTTCTTCAATTTTAATAAATGATTTTCAGGTAATTATATTTTCTTTTTTAATGTTGATTTCTTTTTTTAGTATTTTTTTTACTTATAATTTAATTTTTCTAAGAAATAAAAATTTAAATTTTTTTTATGAAGATATACATCTTTTTTTATATTTTATTGTAGTTGTAAGTATATTTTTTGTTTTCTTTAGTTATGATACTAATTTCACATTCAGTTTTTTATCTTTAGTAAGTAGCATTTCTAATATTGGTCTTTCTCTTGAAATTGATCAAGCTAACTTAAATTTTATATATATCTTACTTGTAATTATTGGTGGATCCTTTTTCTCCACAAGTTCAGGTTTAAGGTTTTTAAAAATATATTCTTTAACTAAATATTCTATTAATCAAATTCTTTCTTTTAGCCGACCAAAAAATGTATTTATGAATAAATTGGTTTTTTCTAAAATTAATTTTGACACAAAAGACATAAATAAATATTTTCTAACAATATTAATTTTTGTAATTTCTTTTTTTTCTTTAACCATCTTATTATCTTTGTCTAATATTCAATTTGAATACTCTTTTAAATTAGCTGTATTGACATTGATGAATACAGTTAATTCATCTGCTTATGGTCTATCGGACTTTGATTTTCAAAATTTGCACTTTTTAACCAAATATTTTCTTATTTTTTTTATGATTATCGGAAGGGTTGAACTGTTATCTTTATTGTTGATTGCTAAAAAATTCCTTTTTAAAAATTAATTTAGTATTATATATATCAATAAATTTTGCGCCCTTAGCTCAGCTGGATAGAGCATCGGTTTTCTAAACCGAGGGTCGTAGGTTCGAATCCTTCAGGGCGCGCCATTTCTCATATTTTTAGCAAATAATAATTTAATATTTAGCTTGACGTAATTTTATATTGAACTTGATTTTTTTATTATTTTTCCTTGAACAGTAATTTCTTACATGCTTAAATTAAGAATATTCAAAAGTAATTTTGAATTATTTGTTAACAAATAAAAATAACATAAAGGAAGAATAATGTTTAAATACTTAAAACAATTAACTTCTTTAGTTGCTGTGGTTGCAGTGTTGTTTACTTTTACAACAGAAACTATGGCTGCTAAAAAATCTAAAACACTTAAAAACACTCAAAAGAAGGGTTTTGTAAGATGTGGAGTATCTCAGGGTCTTCCAGGATTTTCTAATGCTGACGCTGCAGGAAATTGGACTGGTGTTGACGTTGATGTATGTAGAGCTGTTGCTGCTGCAGTATTAGGTGATGCAAACAAAGTTAAGTTTACACCACTAAGTGCTAAAGAAAGATTTACAGCTTTAACTTCTAATGAGATTGATATCTTATCAAGAAACACAACTTGGACTCTTTCTAGGGATGCTGACATCGGACTTACTTTCGTAGGAGTAAACTTCTATGATGGTCAAGGTTTTATGGTTAGAAAAAATTCTGGATATTCATCTGTGAATGATTTCAAAAACGGTATTTCTGCATGTACAAACTTAGGAACAACAACTGAGCTTAACATGAGAGACTTCTTTAATTCAAAAGGAATTTCTTATGAGCCAGTAACTTTCGAAAAAGCTGACGAAGTTGTTGCTGCGTATGATGCTGGAAGATGTGATACATATACAACTGATAAATCTGGTTTAGCTGCTCAAAGAATTAAATTGAGTTCACCAGATGACCACATAGTTTTACCTGAAACTATTTCAAAAGAGCCTTTAGGCCCTGTTGTTAGACAAGGTGATTCTGTATGGGAAGATATCGTAAGATGGTCTCTTAACACTATGATTGAAGCTGAGGAGTATGGTGTTACTTCTGCTAACGCGGACTCAATGAAAACTTCTGATAATCCAGCAGTTAAAAGATTAGTTGGTGCAGAAGGTGAATTAGGAGCTGCTTTAGGTTTAGATAATGACTGGAGTTTAAGAATTATCAAGCAAGTTGGTAACTACGGTGAAAGCTACAAAAGAAATATTGCAGACACTGGAATTCTACCTGACAGAGGTCCAAATGAATTATGGACTAAAGGTGGAATACTTTATGTACCACCAGCAAGATAATTTATATCTTTAAATAAAACTTAAAAAGGGCTAGATTTTTCTAGCCCTTTTTTTTATAAGTCTTGAATTATTGTGAATATTAAAAAAATATTACCCCAATTACTCACACTTTTAGTTGTAATTCTTATATTTGGTTTTTTTTCATATAACGCACAAGTTAATATGGAGAATAGAGGAATTACTTTTGGGTATGGTTTTTTATCTCAAGAATCATCTTTTGATGTACAATTTTCATTAATTGAATTTGATGGCTCACATTCATATTTTAGAGCTTATCTAGTAGGACTATTAAATACTATTTTAGTTTCTGTTATAGGAATTATATTTGCAACTATTATTGGAGTTGTTGTAGGAATTGCACGATTATCAAACAATTATTTAATCGAGAGAACAGCTGCAGTTTACGTTGAATTTTTTAGAAATATTCCTTTATTATTACAAATATTTTTTTGGTATTTTGCCGCTTTAAGAGCTCTACCATTACCCCAAGATACCGAACCTATGTTTGGAGTTTTTTTTCTAACTATAAAAGGTTTTTTTGTTCCTGCTTTTGTTTGGAATAATTTAGATATTTTTATTTATTCAATAATTGCTGCAATAATTTCAATTATTTTCATTAGAATTTATGCAAGAAAAAAACAAGAAAACGAAGGTATTCAAACTCCGGTTTTATCAATTTCAATAGGACTATTAATAATTTTACCTTTATTAAGTTTTTTATTTGGTGGTGTTGATGCTTCAGTTAAAGTACCTGTGATTAAACAATTATCTCAATCTGGTTTCACTTATGAAGGGGGAATTAAGTTACCTCCTGAATTAATATCTCTTGCTTTAGCTTTATCACTATATACAGCAACTTTTATTGCTGAATGTGTTAGAGCAGGTGTTCAGGGTGTTAGTAAAGGTCAAAAAGAAGCTGCTGCTTCAATTGGATTGACTCCTAATCAAGTGCTTAAATTAGTCGTAATGCCACAAGCTTTAAGAATTATAATTCCACCAACTACTAATCAATATTTAAATTTAACAAAAAATTCATCTCTTGCTGCAGCAATTGCATATCCTGATTTAGTCCTTGTGTTTGCAGGTACTGCTTTGATGCAGACAGGTAGAGCGATAGAAATTGTTTCGATAACAATGTTAACATATCTATCTTTAAGTATATCTATTTCAATATTTATGAATTGGTATAATAAAAAAATAGCAATTAAAGAAAAATAATGAATAAACTAAATTTTTTACAACCAGATAAAAATAATCTTAGTACTTATCTATACACAGGAGTATTTTTTGTTGCACTAAGTATATTTATAGTTTTCGTAAATTCATTTTTTAATAAAGATTTAATTTCTTTTTTACCTGGAATAATTAGTTTCTTTTTACCATTAATTTTAGGTTTCATAGGACTTCATTTAATTAGAATTGATTATTCAGGTATGAAGTTTTTAGATAAAGTTAATAAAAATATTAATACCAACAATTTTAATGCTTTTTTATCATTATTAATTATATTTGTAATTATCAAATCACTCCCTCCATTATTAAGCTGGTTTATTATAGATGCAAATATTTCTGGAGATTCAAAAGACGTATGTACAGGCAGTGGTGCTTGTTGGACCTATATTAAAATTTGGTTTAACAGATTTATGTATGGAATGTACCCAAATGCTGAGCAGTGGCGTATTAATCTATCTTTTATAGCTTTAGCTTTTCTGGGTACTATTGGTTTCTTTGCTACTGAAAAATTTAAAAAATATTTAACTCTTTATTATGTAGTTGTTTATCCTGTGATTGCCTTTTTCTTTATTTTCTTTTTTATATCAGGTGGTCCAATATTTTTTGATTTCTCATATGGAATTATTGCAGCTGTAATTTCAATTATAATTGGATTTTTTATTCCTCCAAAATTTAAAATGTACTATTTTATTATAGTTCCAATCACGCTCTATATATTGCTAAAATATGTATTTTTTTATGAGGAGCTTATTGAGCTTGGTAAATTAGAAGCTTTAGAGTGGGTAGAAACAGGCGCTTGGGGAGGTTTGTCTTTAACTTTTATAGTATCATTTTTTTGTTTGATTTTCTGTTTTCCTATAGGTTTATTTTTATCTTTAGGTAGAAGGTCAGATTTTCCAATAATTAAATATTTTTCAATAGGTATGATTGAATTTTGGAGAGGTGTTCCATTGATTACTGTATTATTTATGTCCTCTGTAATGTTTCCAATGTTTTTACCTGAAGATATGTTTATTGATAAATTAGTAAGGGTAATTATTGCAATCTCATTATTTGAAGCAGCTTATGTAGCTGAAGTTATCAGAGGTGGTTTGCAAGCATTACCAAGAGGTCAATATGATGCTGCTAAATCTTTAGGAATGGGTTATTGGAAAATGCATATTTTAGTAATTTTACCTCAGGCACTGAAACTAGTAATACCCGGAATTGCAAATACTTTTTTAGCGCTTGTAAAAGATACTCCTTTGATATTTGTTGTTGGACTTTTAGAAATTGTTGGAATGCTAAATCTTGCTAAAACAAACCCAGAGTGGCTAGGTTTTGCTATGGAAGGTTATGTGTTTGCATCAGTACTATTTTTTATTATTTGCTATGCAATGAGTAAATATAGTTATAATTTAGAACAAAAATATAAAACGGAAAGATAATGTCAGATAAAATAATACAGATTACAGAAATGAATAAGTGGTTTGGTGATTTCCAAGTATTAAAAAATATAAATTTAGAAGTAGAAAAAAATAAAAAAATTGTTGTCTGTGGACCTTCAGGATCAGGTAAATCAACATTAATTAGATGTATAAACAGACTTGAGGAACATCAACAGGGTTCAATTATAGTAGATGGAAATGAATTAACAGAGGACACTAAAGACATAGAAAAAATTAGAGCTGAAGTTGGGATGGTATTTCAACAATTTAATTTATTTCCTCATCTTTCTATTTTAGATAATTGTACACTAGCGCCAATTTGGGTTAAAAAAATGCCAAAAAAAGATGCTGAAGAATTAGCGCTTCAACATTTAGAAAAAGTACAAATTGCAGACCAAGCAAGCAAATATCCAGGACAACTTTCAGGCGGTCAACAACAAAGATGTGCAATAGCTAGAGCATTATGCATGGAGCCAAAAATAATGTTATTTGATGAACCAACATCAGCTCTTGACCCAGAAATGATCAAAGAAGTTTTAGATGCAATGGTTAATTTAGCAAAAGCAGGTATGACAATGATAGTAGTAACTCATGAGATGGGATTTGCTAAAGAGGTTGCAGATGAAGTTATTTTTATGGATGAAGGAATGATTGTTGAAAGAGCTGAAACTAAAGAGTTTTTTGCTAACCCTAAGAGCGATAGGACTAAGCTGTTTTTAAGTCAAATACTATAAAAATATATAAATTTAATGCAATAAATTTATATTATTACAATCTAAATATCTTTATTTTGCATTGAACTAATGCTTGACAGTATTTTGATTATTTCAAATTATTTATGAAAAAAAATAAATTTTTCTATTGCAGTAACATTAATAAATAGGTTCAATAGTATTTATAAAATTTAATTAAGAGGGGTCTTAATGGAAGATAATTTCAATAAACACTTAGGCAACAAGCTTAAGCTAAGAAGATTAGCTTTAGGTTTAACACAGACTAAAGTAGCAAAAGCAATTAATGTGACATTTCAACAAATCCAAAAGTACGAAAAAGGGACTAACGGAGTAAGTTCAATAAGATTACTTCAGCTTTCAAATTATTTAAAAGTACCAATTAATTATTTCTTTGAAGATTTTTCAGAATATTTAGTAAATTTAGAAAAATCACAAGAAGGTCATATGAATGTTAATTATAACTTTTTAGTTAAGTTATATTCAGAACTTAATGCTGATCAAAAACTGAAATTTAATAAATCTTTACAAATATCGGGATCAGGAATTTCTAAAGCAGTTTAAAAATTAATTTGTAACTGACCCCATATTAATTTTTTAAAACTGTTTGATTTGTATTTTTGGCTCCTCGGGCAGGACTCGAACCTGCGACCAATTGATTAACAGTCAACTGCTCTACCAACTGAGCTACCGAGGAATGTAAAAAAGCCAACTTACTTTTTTTTATAACTAAAACAAGATTTTTTTTGGAGGCAACGCCCGGAATCGAACCGGGATACAAGGATTTGCAATCCTCTGCGTAACCATTCCGCCACGTTGCCATCTTATTTTTAGCTAATAGCTACAGATGCCTTTTTATATTAAATTTTTTCTATTAGTCTATTAAATAACGATCCAAATTGATTATTGTTAATTTAGATTATTAAATTATAAACTTTAACATCAATGAGTAGCGATAAATATATACATTCTGATGTAGAAAATAGAATTTATTCTTATTGGGAAAAGAATGGTCTTTTTAAACCAAAGGAAAATTCCAAAAAATTCTCAATTGTAATTCCTCCTCCCAACGTGACAGGTAGTTTACATATGGGCCATGCGCTTAACAATTCTATTCAAGATTTATTAGTTCGTTATCATAGGATGAATAATTTTGAAACATTATGGCAACCAGGCACAGACCACGCTGGTATAGCTACACAAGCATTAGTAGAGAAAAAATTGACCTCTGAAAAAATTGATAAAAATGAAATTGGTAGAGAAAAATTTATTGAAAAAGTATGGGAATGGAAAGAGCAATATGGAGACATAATTATTAATCAATTAAAAAAACTTGGTTGCTCTTGCGATTGGTCAAGAAATGCCTTCACAATGGATGAGAATTTATCTAAGTCAGTAATTAAGGTTTTTGTGGATCTTTATAACAAAGGTTTAATCTACAAAGATAAGAAATTAGTTAATTGGGATACAGTTTTAAAAACAGCAATTTCAGATCTAGAAGTAGATCAAAGAGAGGTAAATTCTAAAATTTATTACATTAGATATCCAATAGATGGGACTGAAGAATTTATTACAATTGCAACGACAAGACCTGAAACAATGCTTGGTGATACAGCTATTGCCGTTAATCCTAAAGACGAAAGATTTAAATCCTTTGTTGGAAAAACAGCAACCATTCCTATTGTTGAAAGAAAAATAAAAATCATTGAAGATGAATATGCTGATCCTGAACAAGGAACAGGTGCATTAAAAATTACACCAGCGCATGATTTTAATGACTATGATGTTGGTCAAAGAAACAATCTTGACATAATTAATATTTTCACCGAAGCCGGCAAAATAAATGAAAATGCTCCAAAAAATTATGTAGGTCTTGATAGGTTTGAAGCTAGAAAAAGAATTTTAAAAGAACTTAAACAAAATGAATTTTTTGTAAAAGAAGAAAGTATCAAAAACAAAGTACCTTATGGAGATAGATCTAATTCAATAATTGAACCTTTTTTAACAGAACAATGGTTTGCTGATGCTGGTAAATTATCTGTTAAAGCTAAGGAAGTTGTTAACTCAAAAAAAACAAATTTCTTTCCTGAGAATTGGTCGAAAACTTATTTTCAATGGATGAATAATATCGAACCATGGTGTATTTCAAGACAGCTTTGGTGGGGCCATCAAATACCTGCATGGTATGGTCCTGATGAAAAAATTTTTGTTGCTGAAAATGAAGATGATGCAAAACAACAAGCTAAGAAACATTATGGTAAAGATGTTGAATTAAATCGTGATCCAGATGTTTTAGATACTTGGTTCTCATCTGGCTTATGGCCTTTTGCTACACTTGGTTGGCCGGATGATAATAAATTTGTCGATAAATTTTACCCAACGTCAGTTTTAGTTACAGGTTTTGATATTATATTTTTTTGGGTAGCTAGAATGATTATGTTTGGTACTGAATTTTTAAACAAAGAGCCATTTAAAGATATTTATGTTCATGCATTAGTTAGAGATGAAAAGGGACAGAAAATGTCTAAATCGAAAGGCAATGTAATTGATCCCTTAGATTTAATTGAAAAATATAGTGCAGATGCTTTAAGATTTACTTTGTTATCAATGGCCTCACCAGGTACTGATGTTAAGCTTTCTGAAGAAAGAGTTAAAGGTTATAGAAATTTTTTAAATAAATTATGGAATGCAAATAATTTTTTAATCACTAATGAATGTGATTTTAAAGATATAGATAAAGTTCCTAGTTTAAATGTAAATATTAACAAATGGATTTATTCAGAACTTGTTGAAACTAAAAATAAGATAGAAAAAAACCTTGAGGATTATAGGTTTGATGAAGCTGCTAAAAATGCTTATCAATTTGCATGGCATTCGTATTGTGATTGGTATTTAGAACTATCCAAAACTATACTCTTTTCAGATGATGAAAAAGCTAAAGCAGAGGTTAAAAAAGTATCATCTTTTGTATTCAAACAAATTTTGATTCTGTTACATCCTTTCATTCCTTTTGTTACTGAAGAAATTTGGCTTAAAAATAAATTTGATAATGAAGGTAGTGATTATTTGATGCTTAAAAATTGGTTATCTGGTGAAATAAATAGGGATAGTAGTACTGAACAGGTTGAGAATATCATCAATATTATTTCAGAAATTAGATCATTTAAAAATGAGCTAAATGTAAACCCAGGCTCATTTATTGATGTATCAATAAGTAATATTAACAAAAATCAAAAGGACTTTATTAATACAAATGAAATTATTTTAAAAAAACTTGGGAGAATAAATAGCATACTTGATAAAGATTTAGATAAACCAGCTGCGACAATGGTTGTTTCTGGTGATTTGTTTAAAATTTATTTTGATAAAGATGTTGATTTAAAATTAATTAAAGAAAATTTAACAAATAAACAAAGTAGATTAGAGCAAGAGATGAATAAAATATCTCAAAGATTGGAGAATAAGAGTTTTGTAGACCGAGCTCCAAAAGAGATTGTTGAACAAGAAAAAAATAATTATAATAATTTAAAGAATGATATTGAAAAAATATCAGTAACAATAAAGGGTATATAATGGCTAAATTCAATAAAAAGAAACTACCAAGCAGACATACATCATTAGGGGCAGATAGAGCTCCACACAGATCGTTTTATTATGCTATGGGAGAAACTGAGAAAGATGTAGCTAAACCCTTTGTTGGCGTAGTTTCAACATGGAATGAGGCGGCTCCCTGTAACATTGCTCTAATGAGACAAGCTCAATCGGTTAAAAAAGGAGTTAGAGCTAATGGCGGAACTCCAAGAGAATTTTGTACAATTACCGTAACAGACGGTATCGCAATGGGTCATGAAGGGATGAAGTCTTCATTGATATCTAGAGAAGTAATAGCTGACTCAGCTGAACTTACTGTTAGAGGTCATTGTTATGATGCTTTAGTTGGTATTGCAGGATGTGATAAATCCTTACCAGGTCTAATGATGTCTATGGTTAGGTTAAATGTACCAAGTGTATTTATTTATGGCGGATCAATCCTTCCAGGGAGATACAAAGGTAAAGATGTAACAGTTGTTGATGTATTTGAAGCTGTAGGAAAACATTCATCTGGTCAAATGTCAGCTGCAGAATTAAGAAAATTAGAGTTAGTTGCATGTCCAAGTGCAGGTGCTTGTGGTGGACAATTTACTGCAAATACGATGGCATGTGTGTCTGAAGCAATAGGGTTAGCTTTACCTTACTCAGCAGGAACACCAGCTCCATATGAAGAAAGAGATAAATACGCAAAAGCTAGTGGTAAAATGGTTATGAACCTTTTGAAAAAAGGAATTAAGCCAAGAGATATTGTAACTAAAAAAGCATTAGAAAATGCTGCAACGGTTGTTGCTGCTACAGGTGGATCTACAAATGCAGGTTTACATCTTCCTGCTATTGCAAATGAAGCAGGAATAAAATTTGATTTAATGGATGTTGCTAAAATATTTAAAAGAACACCTTATCTTGCAGATTTAAAACCAGGTGGAAAATACGTTGCTAAAGATATGTGGTTAGCAGGTGGTGTTCCAATGTTATTAAAAACTTTATATGAAGGTGGATACATTCATGGTGACTGCATGACGGTTACTGGAAAAACTATGAAGGAAAATTTAAAAAGTATTAAATTTAATCCAAAACAAAAAGTAATGAGATCTTATAAAAATCCATTATCACCAACAGGTGGAGTTGTTGGGTTAAAAGGAAACTTAGCCCCAGAAGGTGCAATTGTTAAAGTTGCTGGACTTAAAAAATTACAGTTTACTGGAAAAGCAAGATGCTTTGATAATGAAGAAAGTGCAATGAAAGCTGTTCAAAGCAGAAAGTATAATGATGGTGATGTAATCATAATTAGATACGAAGGACCTGTTGGAGGTCCAGGTATGAGAGAAATGTTATCGACAACAGGCGCAATCTACGGACAGGGAAAAGGGGAGAAAGTAGCCCTTATTACAGATGGTAGGTTCTCTGGAGCCACAAGGGGCTTTTGTGTGGGTCATGTGGGCCCTGAGGCCGCTCTAGGGGGTCCTATAGGCCTTTTACGTACAGGAGATATTATTGATATCGATGCCAAAAAAGGAACTATCAATGTAAGACTTTCTAAAAAAGAGATGGCTGCAAGAAAAAGAAAATGGAAGGCTAGAAAATCAGATTTTGGATCAGGTACTTTATGGAAATATGCACAAACAGTTGGACCTGCATATTTAGGTGCACCAACACATCCTGGTAAGAAAAAAGAAGTTAAGGATTATTCAGAGATTTAATGAAAATTCGTCCAGTTATTTTATGTGGAGGAGCTGGAACTCGACTTTGGCCAAATTCTAAAAATCATCAAGCTAAACAGTTTATTGATTTTGGTAATTGGACTTTACTTGGAAAAACTCTTGAGAGAACAAAAGCATCAATTTACGACCCTCCAATCATTAGTACCAATAATAAATACTTAAACAAAGTAAAACAGCATTTAAGAAAAAACAAAATAAACAAATATAAAATTGTTGTAGAACCAGCTAAACGAAACACTGCGCCAGCTATCTTAAGCACTGCTTTAATTAAAGATATTCCTGACAATCAACCTTTAATGTTTTTTACAGCTGATCATTTGATTGAAAAAATGAGTGTTTTTAATAAAGCAATAAACAAAAATAAATCAAAACTTAATGAAGAAAATATATTTGTTTTTGGAATTAAACCTAAGTCCCCAACTAGCGATTATGGTTATTTTTTAACTAAAAAAATTAAAGGAAATATTAATAAAGTAACAAGATTTATTGAAAAACCTAAAGAAGCTAAAGCAAAACAAATTATAAAGAATAAAGGTTATTGGAATTCAGGAATGTTTTATCTTCGAAAAGATTCCATTATCAACAACTTTAAAAAGTATCAGCCCAAAAGTTATAGAAATTGTCTGAACGCAGTAAAAAAAGCAAAATATAATTCTAATACTTATTTTTTAAATAAAGCGTCATTTATAAAAGCGACCGCTAAATCTTTTGATTATGCAATTCTAGAGAAAACCAAACAAATTAACGCTATCAAATTAGATATTCCTTGGTCAGATCTTGGTAGTTGGAAAGAAATTTTGAAGATGTATGACAAAAATAAAAATAAATATATTAAGAAAACAAATGTGTATTACCGTCCATGGGGTAGGTATACCAATCTATTTGAGGGCAAAGAGTTTCTAATTAAAGAGTTATACGTAAAACCAAAAGGCATTTTAAGTTTACAAAAACACCATCATCGAGCTGAACATTGGTTAGTCACACAAGGAAATGCAAAAATAACTCTTAATAAAGATATTATAATTAAAAAGCCAGGTGAACATATATTCATTCCATTAGAGGCCATTCATAGAGTTCAAAACTCAGGAAAAAAACCTGTTAAAATTGTCGAAGCTCAAATCGGTTCAATTTTGAAGGAAAGTGATATTGTTAGATATCAAGATGTTTATGGAAGAGTTCGTTAAATTAACTGAATTGTAATATTAGATAAATATTTTTGTAATTAAACTTATCTAATGATTGCTTACAAAATTTATAGTTAAATAATAAATTATTCTTCTCGTATTCACTTTAAATTTTGTTAATAAACAACTTTCTCTCTTTTCATAATTGAGAAGAGAGAAAGACGAATTTAGATATTAATTATTTACAGATGCTGAGCTTTCATTAGCTTGTTTCTTAGCTATTTTTTTTGCTCTTTTTTCAGCAATTTTTTTTTCTAAACTTGCAATTTTTATATTAATTTTAGATAATTTTTTTTCTTTTAAACTTATCTTATTTTTAAGTTTATCTATTGATTTGATAAATTTCTTTTTTCTTTTTTCATTTTTCTTTAGTTTTTTACCCATGACAACCTCCTATAGTAAATTTAAAAATAATTATATTTAAATTAAATATCTTAGTAAAATAATTTTTTGTTAAATTATGTTATTTAAAATTATAGTAAAAAATTTACTTTTTTATCTGAAAATTCAATATCAATCTGTTTATGACATCCAAAATTGTCCCCATCAATCTGAACGGGAATTTCAAAATTATTACCATCAATATGAATATTTTTTGAGTAAGTAGTGATAACAGATTTGTTTTTCGATAGATCTCCATAAATAATAATTAAAATTATATAATATATTAGTTTTAATCTTGTTAAATCTTTGAACACGTAAGTTACCAATCTATCATCAAAAATATCTGATTTATTTATCTTATGATGACCAGCATAATACTTTGTATTAGATGACAATATCCAATCAGCCTGATGTTTTTGACCGTCAAAAAAAACATTAAGTTTATTATTATTCATAAATAAAAAATGTTGAAATCCTTTTAAACCAAAAATTATCTTTCCTAGTATTTTTTTTATACGCGTATCAATAGAGTGAACAATTTTAGCATCCCAACCAATACCAGCCATTAAAAAAAAATAATTTTCATTTATTTTTATAAGATTAGATTGTTTATAATTATTTGATGTTAAAGCACTGCAAATATCATTTACTTTTTTGGTTATAGATAACTCTGCTTGAAGTAAATTGGCAGTCCCAGCCGGTATATACCCAATTGCAAAATTTTCATTAAAATCAAAGTCATTTTTGATTAATTCATTGATAGCAAATGATACTGATCCATCACCACCAGCAACTATCAATCTATCATAATTTTTATTTTTAAATTCAAGGAATATTTTTTTTGCCTCTTGTTCAGATTTAGTTTTGAAAAAATCAACAGTATTATTGATCTTTAATTTTTCATAAATTTTATTTACTAATTTTACTTTTTTCCCTGATGATGAATTGAGATTATAAATTAAACAATAATGCATAATTTTTTCGTAATTAAATTTTAATAAATCCTTAACATTTCAATGAAATAAGAATTAGATGATTCGAGTTACAGTTGTGTTACAAAAAAAGTTTTTTTAATGGCCCCACTATTAAAATATAAGAGCATATTCATATCTGATGTACATCTTGGTACTAAAGGTTGTCAAGCAGGCAAGCTTCTAGAATTTTTCAAAAATTCAAGATCTGAAAATCTTTATTTGGTTGGAGACATAATCGATGTTTGGGCTATGCAAAAGAGTTTCTATTGGCCTCAAGAGCACAATGATGTCATTCAAAAAATATTAAGAAAAGCAAGGCACGGGACAAAAGTATTTTACATTATTGGTAATCATGACGAGGTGTTTAGAAAATTTATCCCAATGCATTTGGGTGATATTAAAATTGTAAATAGAGTTATTCATGAAACACAGTTAGGAAAAAAATATCTAGTTGTTCATGGTGATGCTTGGGACGGAGTAATGAAACATGCAAAATGGCTATCTAAATTAGGAGCTATTGCATATGAATTATTACTTAAAATTAATATTATTATAAATTTCTTTAGAAAGTTGAGAGGTAAAGACTATTGGTCTTTGGCAAAATTTTTAAAATATAAGGTAAAAAATGCTGTCAAATATATAGGTGAATATGAAAACACACTTTCAAAATATGCAAAAAGAAAAAAATTTGATGGAATAATTTGTGGTCACATCCATCACGCTGAAAATTTAAACCTTGATGGTGTGAATTATTTAAATTGTGGTGATTGGGTTGAGTCTTGTACAGCATTAACAGAAAAATATGATGGAACTTTTGAGATAATTTATTGGGATAAAAAAAGAAAAGAATATATTTCAGAAAATATTGATAAAGACAAGTTCACTTCCTTCAAAAAAGCATCCTAAAAAATGAAAATATTAATAGTTACTGATGCTTATTACCCGCAAGTTAATGGTGTAGTAAGAACTCTCCATCAAACAGGTGAAATACTTAAATCACAAGGTCACACTATTGAATATATTACACCTCAACAATTTCTGACTGTACCTATGCCCAAATATAATGAAATTAGATTATCTTTAAATGTTTGGCCTCGTGTAAGTAATTTAATCAATTCAATTAAACCTGATGCAATACACATTGCAACAGAAGGGCCTCTTGGTTTTATGGCAAGAAGACATTGTATTAAAAAAGGTTTAAAGTTTACAACAAGTTTTCATACAAGATTTGATAAATATATGAAACTTTATATGCCTATCATTCCAGCTAAATGGTCAGAAAAATTTTTATGTAATTTTCATAATAAAGCTGAAAGAATTTTAGTGACAACAGAATCCATGCGTGAAGAGTTAATTGCATTAGGTGTTGATAACAATAAAATGGTTACATGGACCAGGGGAGGTAATCATGGCGCGTTTAAAAACCCCATTAAGAGAGACTTACCTTACAAAAGACCTATATGGATATATGTTGGTAGGATTGCAGTTGAAAAAAATATCAAAGCATTTTTAGATCTCGATCTTGAAGGTACTAAAGTTATTATTGGAAAAGGTCCAGACCTAAACAATTTGAAAAAAAAATTTCCAAATGATATTTTTTTAGGTGAAAAGACTAATGGAGAATTAGCATCTCATTTTGCATCATCAGACGTTTTTGTTTTCCCTAGTAAAACTGATACATTTGGTATTGTTGTTTTGGAATCATTAAATTGTGGTACACCAGTTGCAGCTTATCCAGTGCCAGGACCTAAAGATATATTAGGTGGAACTAATATTGATACTTTAGATTATGATTTGAAGGCTTCTGCTTTAAAAGCTTTGAAGGTAAATCGCCAAGATTGTCTTGATTTTGCAAAAAAATATTCATGGGAAGAAACAGCAAAAATATTTTTTGAAAATATTTCACCTAATTATTAAAGACAATATTCATTACATTTGTTAAAACATATCCATGTTTTGGACAGAGTTGATACTCATAGTTGTAATAATTATTTTATTATATTTTTTATTTAAAAAAAATATTAAGCCAGAAAATACAGCTCCAGTTGTAAATAAGGCCAATAAAGATGATTTAGGAAAAAGAGTAATTATTGAAGAATTAGAAGATCAATTTTTTGCCTTAGATAAATATAACTTAATCAAATATCTTAACAAAAGTGCAAAACAACGTTTTGGAGAAAACTTAATTGATAAAAATATTTCAAGTGTAATAAGAGATACAAAATTATTAGAAACAATTGACGAAGCTATCAAGGATCAAACCACAAAGAATGTTAATGTAGAAATTAATTTACCATCTTATCAGCTTTACAAAATTTATGTTATTCCTGGTCCTACTCATTTGTTTCCAGAAGTAGACTCAGTTGTATTGTTTCTAAAAGATTTTACAGAAATAACAAAAGCACAAAAATTAAAAACTGATTTTGTTGCTAATGTGAGTCACGAATTAAGAACACCTTTAGTTTCAATTAAAGGCTCTTTAGAGACTATTCTTGGACCAGCTTCAAACGACCAAGAGGCTCAAAAAAAATTTATGTCTATCATGTCTGATCAATTATTAAGAATGGAAAACTTAATCAATGATTTATTGATTTTAAGCAGAATTGAGCTTGAAGAACACATTAAACCAAATAAAATCATTAATCTAAATGATATTTTTAAAAATATTAAAAGTAACTTTGAATTAATTCTTAAAAAAAAGAAAATTAATTTACATCTTGAACTTATTGAACCAACTTTAGTTTTTGGTGATAATGATAAATTGTTAACTGTATTTTCAAATTTAATTGATAATTCAATTAAATATTCTCAAGGTGGAAAAAATATATATGTCAAAAGTCAAAATAGTGAAGGTAAATTAATTGGTAAAAATATTGTCATTAGTATTAAAGATGAAGGTATTGGAATACCTCAACAGTTAATTCCAAGAATAACTGAAAGATTTTTTAGAGTAGATACAGAAAAAAGTAAAAAAGTTGGTGGCACAGGTTTAGGTTTAGCTATCATGAAACATATTATATCTCAACACAGAGGTGATTACGAGATTCTTAGTAAACTTAATGAAGGTACTGAAATTAAAATATATCTTCCAACAAAATAATTAATTTAAAAAGTTGTTTAAAATTAGCTCTTATTCAATCAATATTTAACAAATCTTTTGTTGATTCGTATCCTATTTTAATTAAATTTTTAATATGATTAAGGTATTGAATAGTATTTTAATTATCTTATTTGTTTTTATGTCGATGATTACTAAAAGTATATCATCGGATATATCTACAATTCTAAGGAATCAACAATTAACTGTATTCGATATTGGTGTTTTTAGATTACAAGAAGATTTAAAAAGCTCTTATCCTGAAATTAAAAAACACAAAGATGTACCATATGAAGATATTTACATGGATGTTCTCACTTCATATCGAAACAATTCAGTAGATCTAATTATTTCAATTCCCGTAAATGAAAGTTTAAAAAAAGAAAACTACATGTCAGATTCATTTAGATGTCGAAATATATTTAATTCTGTCAGAGATCATTTACTAAGAAATGAAAATATGAGTAATTATAGATTTACTATGGCAACAAGCTATTTAACATCTATTTTTTCAACTCCAAGTAGTTGGCCTAGATGGCGTTACGATCAAAGTGTTCTTGAGGAATTAGTTAATCTTGTGAAATTGGAAGTTATTTTAAGACCTACAACAGAACTTGCTTTTAAGGATAATGTTAATCCTGTTTCATGCAAAGGTGGTTTGGAAACCGAAAATAATGAGATTATTATCTCAATGAAATACAACTAAAAAGTTACCTTTTTAACAAAACTGTAACAATTCTGTAATATTAAAGATTCAATAAATTTATACGAGTCTGAAATCTTTTAATTAACAATGAAAGGATTAAAGATAATGAAAAAACTAACTATAATAATTGCTTCGCTTGTTGCTTTAACAATTGCGACAGTTGCTCAAGCAAGAGATCAAATTAAAATAGTTGGTTCATCTACAGTATTCCCTTACGCGACTGTTGTTGCTGAAAGATTCGGTAGTTCAGGATTTAAAACTCCTGTAATCGAGTCTACTGGTACTGGTGGAGGAGCTAAACTATTCTGTGCTGGTGTTGGTGAGCAACATCCAGATATTACAAATGCATCAAGAGCTATGAAAGATTCAGAAAAAGCTCTATGTAAAAAAAATGGAGTTAATGAAATAGTAGAAATCGTTGTTGGTAACGATGGTATTACATTAGCTTATAGTAAAGATGCAAAACCAGTAAACTTTACTAAAGAGCAATTATATTTAGCATTAGCTGCACATACAGTTGTTGATGGTAAATTAGTTCCAAATATCTATAAAACTTGGGACCAAATTGATCCAAGTCTACCTAAGCAGAAGATTTCTGTAATGATCCCTCCAGGAACTTCTGGAACAAGAGATGCTTGGAATTCTTTAGTAATGAAAAAAGGTATGACTAAAGAAGCTAAGGCTCTTTATAAAGCTGGTTATGAGGCTGGAAATAAAAAATACAAAAAACCTCAAAAACTTTACAGAGAAGATGGTGCTGCTATTGAAGTTGGTGAGAACGATAGTTTAATCATCCAAAAATTAGTAGCTGATAAAGATATGTTTGGTTTCTTTGGTTTTAGTTATTTCTTAGCTGCTAAAGATAAATTGCAAGCTGCTAGCATTGATGGCGGTCAACCATCTCTAGAAAGTATTCAAGACTATAGTTATGCAGTTGCAAGACCATTATTTTTCTATGTGAAAAAAGCTCACGTTGGTGTGATCCCTGGATTACATGAATTTGTAAAAGAATTCACTACAACTAAAGCTATAGGTAAAAACGGCTATTTGGCTGACATTGGTTTAGTACCATTAGATAAGAAGTTGTATAAGACAACTAGAACTAATGCAAAAGACCTTGTGGCAATGGCTGACTAATAAGATTGGTTAATAAGTAAAAATTAAGGGGTCTTTTTAGACCCCTTTTTTTTAAGAAGGTGTAAAGTAAAACATTAGGAGATTCTTTGAACTTAGTCATATTCATCTTTATAGTCCTTCTTGGTTTTACTAGTTACTATTTTGGAAGAAAAAAAGCCTATTCAATTCAAGCAACAAATACTAGATTAACAGCACTTCCACAATTTTATGGATATTATTTAGCAATATGGTGCGCAATACCCGCTTTTATTATTTATTCTTTATGGGCAATATTTGAGCCGAGTATAGTTAAGTTAATAATTTTAAGTGATTATAGCAATCAAGGATATCTTGATGATGAGTTAAATCTAATTTATGAAAAAACTAAATCATTATCTCGTGGCCAGTTTAGTGGAGAAATTACTCCTTATCTTGAAACATCTGCAGAAAAATATTTAAATCTTCGATCTATAGCCCAAAACTCTAAAGTTGTTTTAATTTTGACAATAATTATAGCTTCTATAGTTTATGGTTATAAAAGAATTTCTTCAAACAATAGAACAAGAGAACCGGTTGAAAAATTTTTAAATGCTGTTTTATTTACAGCTTCTTTGGCAGCTATATTAACAACTATTGGAATTGTTTTTTCATTAATATTTCAAACTATCGATTTTTTTAAAGTAATTCCCTTGTTTGATTTTATTTTTGGAACTCATTGGTATCCAGCTAAAGCATTTGTGAGAGATGCTTCTGAGCCTTTGGATCCATCAATGTATTCTGACACATTTGGGGCTGTACCAATTTTTGCCGGAACATTTTTTATAGCATTAATTGCAATGTGTGTTGCTATACCAATTGGATTGATGAGTGGAATTTATTTAGCTGAATACGCTTCAACTAAAGTAAGACAATATGCAAAACCTTTAATTGAAATTTTAGCAGGCATACCAACTGTAGTTTATGGTTTTTTTGCAGCTTTAACAGTTGGACCATTCCTTAAAGATATAGGAACGGCAATGGGATTAGAAGTATCTGCAGAGAGTGCTCTAGCTGCAGGGGGTGTAATGGGGATAATGATTATTCCGTTTATATCTAGTTTGAGTGATGATGTTATTACTAGTGTTCCCCAAGGTTTAAGAGATGGTAGTTATGCAATGGGGGCTACTAAATCAGAAACAATAAAAAAAGTTATTTTTCCAGCAGCATTACCAGGAATTGTTGGTTCTATCTTGTTAGGTGTTTCTAGAGCTGTTGGAGAAACAATGATTGTAGTTATGGCTTCTGGCCTTGCAGCCAACTTAACATTTAACCCTTTAGAATCTACCTCAACTATCACTGCTCAAATTGTCGTAATATTAATTGGAGATCAGGCCTTTGGAGATCCTAAAACCCAGGCAGCATTTGCACTAGGTATGACATTATTTTTGGTAACACTTAGTTTAAATATTTTTGCTTTAAGAGTTGTTAAAAAATATAGGGAAAAATATGAATAAAAATAAAGAAAAACTCCTAAATTCTAGATATAGGGCAGAAAAAAGATTTCAATTTTACGGGAAAAGCGCAATTTTTTTAGCTCTTTTGTTTTTAACAATTTTTATTTTTAAAATCTTTTCTACTGGCTATACAGCGTTTCAGAAAACTTGGTTGATTGTGCCAGTCACCTTTGATGCTGAAACCATGTACCTTGACGAAAATCCTTCTAAAGAAGACTTAAAGGATGCAGATTATTTTGATCTAGCTTTGCAAACAATGTTTGATTTAGATAAAAGTGCATCAGAAAAACAACAAAATGATCTGAAGCGAATGGTCTCTTACTTTTTTGAAAGAGAGATTAAAAGGGAGCTTTTAAATGACCCTTCATTAATTGGAAAAACTAAAGATGTTTATTTAACTGCTTCAGATGATTTAGATCAAGTATTCAAAGGCAATTATCCAAGGGATTTACCTGAAGATCAAAGAAGAGTTACAGATTATCAATTAAAGATTTTTGATCAACTTGTAGAACAGGGAAGAGTTGAAAGTAAATTCAATTTAAGTTTTTTTACATACCCTGATTCAAGAGAAGCTGAATTAGCTGGTATAGCAAGCTCATTTATGGGATCGATTTTTTCTATTTTAGTTTGTTTAGTTATTGCATTTCCTGTTGCAGTGCTAGCAGCTATTTATTTAGAGGAATTTGCACCAAAAAATAGATTTACTGATTTTATTGAGGTAAATATAAATAACTTAGCAGCAGTCCCATCAATTGTTTTTGGTCTTTTGGGACTAGGTATTTTGCTGGCTGTATTTCAGTTACCTAGATCAACGCCTTTAGTTGGTGGAATAACTTTATCGTTGATGACATTGCCAACAATAATTATTGCTTGTAGAGCATCTTTAAAAGCAGTTCCTCCAAGTATAAGAGAGGCTGCACTTGCAATGGGCGCTAGTAAAATGCAAACTACAATGCATCATACAGTGCCATTGTCTATGCCAGGGACTTTATCTGGTACAATTATTGGCTTGGCTCAAGCTTTAGGTGAAACCGCTCCTTTGATATTGATTGGTATGGTAGCTTTTGTAAATACAATTCCAGGATCACCTTTAGATCCAGCTGCAAGTTTGCCGGTACAAATTTATATATGGGCAGAGAGCGCTGAAAGAGGTTTTGTCGAGAAAGTTTCTGCTTGTATTATGGTCCTATTGGGATTTTTAATTATAATGAATTTGTTTGCACAAATAATTAGACATAAATTTGAAAAAAAATGGAGTTAAGATGATAAAGATAAATTCAAAAAATGTAGATGTTTTCTATGGAAAAAAACAAGCTCTATTCAATATAAACTTAGATATTGAAGAAAATCAGGTTACAGCACTAATTGGGCCTTCAGGTTGTGGTAAATCTACTTTTTTAAGATGTCTAAATCGAATGAATGACGTTATTGATATATGTCGAGTAAAAGGTCAGATTATAATCAATGATTTTGACATTAATGATAAGAGTTGTGATGTAGTTAGATTAAGAGAAAAAATTGGTATGGTTTTTCAAAAACCAAATCCTTTTCCTAAAACTATTTATGAAAATATTTCTTATGGTCCAACAATTCATGGCATGGCTCAATCAAAAAATGAAATGGATGAAATAGTTGAAACCAGTTTAAAAAAGGCAGCATTATGGGAAGAGGTTAAAGATAGACTTCATGAACCAGGTACTGGTTTGTCTGGTGGACAACAACAAAGATTATGCATAGCAAGGGCTATTTCAGTTAAACCTGAAGTTATTCTTATGGACGAGCCTTGTTCTGCTTTAGATCCTATTGCTACAGCTCAAATAGAAGAACTAATTGATGAGTTAAAAAAAGACCATACTATTATAATAGTCACTCATTCAATGGCTCAAGCAGCAAGAGTATCCCAAAACACAGGCTTTTTTCATTTGGGAGAATTGATAGAACACGGTTCTACTGATAAAATATTTAAGAATCCTGAAAATAAAAGAACTCAGGATTATATTACAGGGAGGTTTGGATAATGGTTGAAGCACCACATACGGTTAAGTCTTACGAGGAAGAACTTAAAAATTTAAATAGTAATATAATTAAAATGGGTGGTTTTTGCGAGGAGTCTTTAGGCAAGGCTATTCAAGCCATTACCACAAGAAATAGTGATAATGCGGAAGCTGTTATAAAAGATGACGAAAAAATAGATAAGTTTGAAACTTTAATAGAGCAACAGGTGGTAAATCTAATTGCCTTAAGACAACCAATGGCAATAGATTTAAGAGAAACTGTAACCGCATTGAAAATTTCATCTGATTTAGAGCGAATAGGTGATTTGGCAAAGAATATTTCAAAAAGAACATTATTATTAAATGAAAATTTACCAAAAAATTTGACTGAAGCTTTGGTAAGAGTTTCTTCTAATGTTCAAAAACAACTCAAATCTATTTTGGATGCATATTTAGATAGATCATCTGCTATGGCTATGAATGTCTGGGAAGGTGATGAACATATAGATGATTTAACTAATTTGTGTATGCAAGAAGTAATAAAATATTTGAAGGAAGACGAAAAAAATCTAGATGATGGTACTCATTTATTATTTGTTACTAAAAATATTGAACGTATTGGTGATCACACAACAAACGTTGCAGAGCAGGTATATTATTTAGTTACAGGAGAGTATTTAGAAGGCGATCGTCCAAAAGGAACAGAGCCAATAGTAACAGGAGAAAAGTAATAGATGTCTGCTCATGTGTTTATTGCTGAAGATGAAACTTCAATAGTAACGCTGCTAAAATATAACCTTGAAAAAGAAGGTCACAAAGTAAGCTATTCCGAAAATGGTGAAGATGCACTTAAACAAATTAAAGATAAGCATCCTGACTTAATATTAATGGATTGGATGTTGCCAGATTTGTCGGGTGTTGAAATATGTAAGAATTTAAAAAAAGACAAAAAGTATAACGACATACCTGTAATAATGTTGACAGCAAAAGGTGAGGAAGAGGACAAATTAAGAGCTTTTGATACAGGTGCAGATGATTATGTAACAAAGCCATTTAGTCAAAAAGAACTTAATGCAAGAATTAAATCACTACTTAGAAGATCAAAACCACAATCATCTGCTGATGTTGTTGAATTTACAGATCTAAAAATAGATAGAATAACAAAAAGAGTTTATAGAAATAATGTTGAAATAACTTTAGGACCTACAGAATTTAAATTATTAGATTTTTTTATCAAAAATCCAAAAAGAGTATATTCACGAGAACAACTATTAAACAATGTTTGGGGTGAAAACATTTATGTAGAGTCTAGAACAGTCGATGTACATATTAGAAGATTAAGACAAGCTATTAATATAGATAAAACCAAACCATTAATTAGAACTGTAAGATCAGCAGGTTATTCTTTAGAATCTTGAAGGTCTTTAGGTCTCATAAATTCCTTAATTAAACCATTTCCATCTAATTTATTCCATTCATTAAAATCAAAATAAATTTTTGCAAAAGCTGATGTTGGAAATTTATAGTTTAATAACTTAAAATGATTGTTGTTATGATTTTTTGTCAGTGATCTTACTAGATTTCTAACAGCAGGCTCGTGGTTAATTAAAAGCACAGATTTAAATTTTTTAGGTGTTTTTTTTATTATATCTATAATTTTATCTTCACTTGATAGGTATAATTTTTTTGAAGAAATAATTTTTTTTGGTTTTTCTATTTTTTTTAATAAAATTTTTAACGTTTTCTTTGTTCTTTTTGATGATGAAAGTAATATGTAATCAAACTTATATTTTTTTTTAACAAAAAATTCACAAATCTTTTTTGCATTTTTCTTGCCACGCTTACTTAAAGGTCTTTCATGATCCTCAAGATTTGGATGGTCCCAGCTAGATTTTGCATGACGCATAACGTATAATTTGAGCATAAAGTTTAAATATATGACTGCGTTAAAAAAACAAGATAAAGAAATACTTAAATCTAAATACATAAATAGAGAATTGTCTTGGCTCAAATTCAACGACAGAGTTCTTCTAGAAGCCCAAAATATTGAAAACCCACTTTATGAAAGAATTAAATTTTTATCTATAGCTGGATCAAATTTAGATGAATTCTTTATGGTACGTGTCGCGGGTTTATATAGTCAAATCAAGCAAGAGGTAGATTCTCTTAGCTCTGATGGTCTTACTCCTGATGAACAAATGAGTGAAGTTATTTTGGAAACAAATAATCTTCTTAATAAACAAAATAAAATATATAGAGATTTAATTCTTCAATTAAAAAAGGCAAATATAAGTATAGTTAAACCTGAAAATTTAAGTAAATCGGATCAGAAAAGATTATTTAAAATTTTTAATGAAGAAATTTACCCTCTGCTAACACCATCAGCAATAGACCCAGCTCATCCCTTTCCATTTATTGCAAATCAAGGAAGAGCATTAGTTATGAGATTAAATAAGAAAAATAAAAAAAGAGTTTTAAATGCAATAATAGTAATTCCAAAAGCTTTATCAAGATTTATTGAAATAGATGGAAATAAAAGTTTTAAAAAATTTTTAATTATTGATGATGTTATAAGTTTTTTTGCTTCTGAAATATTTCCTGATCATGATTTAGATAAAAAAATGTTATTTAGAGTTATAAGAGATAGTGATGTAGAAATTCAAGAGGAGGCCGAAGATTTAGTAAGATCTTTTGAATTGGCTTTAAAAAGAAGAAGAACAGGTGACATAGTACGTTTAGAAATTTTAAAAAATAGTAATAATGACTTAATTAAGTTTATAACCAATAAGTTAAACGTAAAATCTGAATACATCTATGAAATTGAAGGCGTTGTTGGAATTCAAGATATCGACCAAGTTTGTAAAATTAAAAATTCTAAATTAAGATTTAAAAATTTTAATCCCAGAGAGGTTGAGAGATTAAAGGAATTTAATAATAATTTTTTTGATACTATAAAAAAAAAGGATTTAATAGTTCATCACCCTTTTGAAACATTTGATGCTGTCGTTGAGTTTTTAAATCAAGCTGCATATGATAAAAAAGTTATAGCAATTAAACAAACTCTATACAGAACAACGTTAGACTCTCCAATTGTTAAAGCCTTAATAACAGCAGCTGAAAATGGAAAGACAGTGACTGCTTTAATAGAGATCAAAGCAAGATTTGATGAAGAAGCAAACATTCAACTTTCAAGAAGTTTAGAAAAGGCAGGAATTCAAATTGTTTATGGTTTTGCAAAATATAAAACACATGCAAAATCATCTTTAATATTAAGAAAAGAGCAGGGAAAAATTCAAACTTATATACATCTAGGAACTGGCAATTATCACCCAGTTAATGCAAAAATTTATACTGACTTATCTTTATTTAGCTCTGATAAAAAAATAGCAACTGATGTGGAAAAATTTTTTAATTATGTAACCGGTTATTCAAAACCACGAAATCTTAGTAAAATATCTATATCACCAATTAATCTTAGGGAAACTTTGAACAAATGTATTGCTAACGAGATAGCAAATGTCAAAAAAGGTAAAAAAGGTGAAATATGGGCCAAAATGAATTCCTTAGTAGATCCAGCGATAATTGATAAATTTTACGAAGCTTCAAATGCTGGAGTAAAGATATTTTTATTTGTAAGAGGTGTTTGTTGTTTAAGACCTGGAGTTAAAGATAAATCTGAAAATATAATAGTTAAAAGCATGATTGGAAGATTTTTGGAACACTCAAGAATTTATTGTTTTGCAAATGGAAAAACAATGCCTAGTAGAGATGCAAAAGTTTTTATTTCATCAGCAGATTTAATGCCAAGAAATTTAAATCGAAGAGTAGAACTTCTAGTTCCAATTGAAAACCAAACAGTCCACGAACAAGTTCTTGATCAAATTATGTTAGCTAATTATTTAGATAAAAAACAAAGTTGGGAACTTGATGCTAATGGAAATTATAAAAAAATTAAATATAGTGAAAATGATTCTTTTTCAGCCCATGATTATTTTATGAATAATCCTAGTTTATCTGGAAGAGGTAAAGCTAAATTAAAAATGAAACCGAAAAAATTAAACTTAAGATTAATTAAAAGTGGAAATTAAAGTTTTTAAAAATAAACAAAATTTAAAATTAAAACCTGCTAAATTAGCAGTTATTGATATAGGCTCTAATTCTATTAGAATGCTAATTTATGAAGATTTTAGCTCTTCTCGTGTACCATTTTTCAATGAAAAAGCTGTTTGCGAACTTGGTAAAAATTTAGATAAATCAAGAAAACTTCATAAGTCTGGTGTTGATTATGCTCAAAAAGTATTGAAGAGATTTTCAGAGATTTTAAATGTTTCTAAAATTGTTAACTTAAAAATAATAGCAACTGCTGTTTTAAGAGAAGCAACTGATGCAAAACCATTTGTTGAATACGTAGAAAATCTTTTTAAGAAAAAAATAGAAATCTTAAGTGGTGAGGAAGAAGCAATTTGTTCAGCAGAAGGTGTTAAAATTGGATTTGATAATGTAGATGGGTTAGTTGCTGATCTTGGTGGAGGTAGTTTAGAATTAGCTCGAGTTGAAAATGGTTTGATTACTAATAAAACATCTTTACCCTTAGGTGTTTTAAGATTAATTAATAATCCAATTGTAAAAAAGAGAAATCTTTCTAAATACATAAAAAAACTTTTGAGAGATGAGAAGTGGTTATCTAAAAAAAAATTTGAAAATCTTTATTTAGTCGGTGGAACATGGAGAGCTTTATTTAAACTTCATCTATTTCAAAATAAACACCCTGTCCACATAATCCATCAGTATTCAGTAAATTATGAAACTATATCGACATTTGTAGAAAAAATAGCATCGTTCAACAAAGCAAAACTAAAAACAGTTGAATATATATCTAAATCTAGAACACCCTATCTACCATATAGCTCTATAATATTAGATGAGATCATGAGAGCAACAAATCCAAAAAACATAATATGCTCTATAAGCGGTATTAGAGAGGGATCTCTGGCTAAAGATTACTTTAAAAATATTGATAAATCTCAAGTTTTTGAAAAATCATTAGAATATATTTCTAAGAAAAGAGGTGATTTGGGATTAACTTACAAAAAGTATCATGAATTTATCAAACCTGTATTTGATGGTAATGAACATTTCGATGAAAAATTGCTTAATTTAGCTTGTGTTTTAAGTCATATGGATTGGGGACTTGGTGCTTTTCAAAAAGCAGAATTAGTTTTTCAAGAAACATTAAATACTCCGTTATTGAGACTTTCACATAAAGAAAGAATTCAAATAGCTCTTTCATGTTATTGGAGGTACTGCAGCATTAAATACAACCCTAAAATAGAATATTTGACATTTTTAAATAATAATGAAATTTTTTCTAGTAAACAAGTTGGTGCAGCCTTAAGATTTGCTCACTCACTTACATCTATTTCAACTATCTTCTTAGAGGAATTTAAATTGTATAAAAGAGGTAACTCTGTATTTTTAAAAATTCCAGCACAACATCAAGAAATAATTTCTAAACAAGTTACAAAAAGATTTAAAGCTCTTGCGCGAGAATTATTTTTAGAGCCGAGAGTAATTTACTCAAATAATTAAAATTTAATTTAATCTAATACAATTTATACGTTAATGATTTTTTTTTGTAATAAATTTTTAATTTTATTGAAATATATCATTAATTTAAATGTCATATTTTTCTGTGAAGTTTCTCTAAAGGAGATTTTTTATGAAAAATAATAAAACTAAAATACATAATTTATCAATTGATGAATATGATGAAATAAATAATCCACCACCAGAAGTGGTTGACTTTGACAATATACTTCAAAAGGCAATGAGCAGAAGAAGCTTTATGAAAAATAGTGCTATATTTGGCGCATCAGCTTTTGTTCTTGGTTCTGGACTTAACATGTTAAGCTCTACAGATGCAGAAGCTGCATTTTCTGGTCTTGTAGATTTTAAACCAATTAAAGTAGATACAAAAGATGATATTACAGTACCAGAAGGATATAATTGGGAAATCTTAGCTAAGTGGGGTGACCCATTATTTACTAAGGGTAAATGGTTTGATCATTACTCAAGAGGTACAGGTGAAAGTCAAGAACTTGCCTTTGGTGATAACAATGATGGTATGGATACTTTTTATACTAAAGATGGTAAAACAATCATTGCTGTTAATAATGAATATGTAAATAGATCAATTATTTACGACAATAGAGGCACCAAATTACCTGAAACAGCAGATGATGTTAGAAAAGGTAAAGCAGGTCATGGTGTTAGTATTTTTGAAATATCAAATAAAAATGGTAAATGGGAAATAGTTAAGGACTCTAAATATAATAGAAGAATAACCGCAGATTCAAGAATGGAAATTACAGGTCCTGCAAGAGGGCATGATTTGTTAAAAACTATTTCAGATCCTACTGGAACGCTATCTTTAGGGACTTGGAATAATTGTGGAAATGGTAAAACTCCATGGGGAACTTATCTTGCATGTGAGGAAAACTTTAACGGATATTTTTCTAATACTGACCCTAATGCCGATATTCCACCAGAATTTAAAAGATATGGTATTTCAACAAAGGATTGGGGTTATGCTTGGGGTAAATTTGATGATAGATTTAATTGGGATCTAGAACCAAATGAGCCAAATAGAGCTGGTTATGTTGTTGAAATCGATCCACTAAATCCTTCATCTACTCCAAAAAAAAGAACAGCTTTAGGAAGATTTAAGCACGAAAATGCCGAGGTAACACTTGGTAAAAATAATGAAGTTGTTGTTTATTTGGGAGATGATGAAAGAGGTGAGTATTTGTATAAATTCATTTCATCAAAAAAATATAATAAAAATGGTGATAACTCCAAAGTTTTAGAAGATGGAGATTTATTTGTAGCCAAGTTTGATGACAATGGAAAAGGCAAATGGTTACCTTTAACACCTAAAACAACTGGAATGAAGTCTAAAGCCGAAATAGCTATTCACACTAGAATGGCAGCTTCTGCAGCAGGCGGGACTACAATGGATAGACCTGAATGGGTTGCAGCAAATCCATTAAAAGCAGAAGCATATGTTGCTTTAACAAATAATAAGAACAGAGGAAAAAAACCAAATGCTGGTGGCGATGATACGTCTGTAAATGGACCTAACCCCAGAATAAACAATCAATATGGTCAAATTGTTAGATGGACAGCAGATAAAGGTGATCATGCTTCATCTAATTTTAAATGGGATATATTTGCTTTAGTTGGAAATCCAACTGTTCACAAAGGACCAAATGCTGGATCTAAAAACATAACTAAGGAAAATATGTTTAATGCTCCTGATGGAATTAAATTTGATTCTAAAGGAGGATTATGGATACAAACAGATGGAAAATACTCTAATTCAGGAGACTTTGCTGGTATGGGTAATAATCAAATGTTGTATGGTGACCCAAAGACAGGTGAGATTAAAAGATTTCTTGTAGGTCCTAATGAGGCAGAGGTTACAGGATTGACCTGGAGTAAAGATTACAAAACTATGTTTGTTGGTATTCAACATCCAGGTGAAAAAGGTAATTCTATATGGCCAGACGGACCTGGAACGGCTCCAAGATCTTCAATTATAGCAATTAGAAAAAATGATGGCTCTAGAATTGGTTAATTAACAATATACCCCTGAAATACGCTCGATACTGTTATCGAGCGTATTTTTTTTTATAAAACAAAAACATACCAATATGAGAGGCGTTATTAAATTTACCATTCTTAATTAATTTAATTATTTGATGATCTGAAACTATGTGGATTTTTATTCCTTTTTCAGGCTTTGAAATTTTAATAAGATTATTACAAAAAAAACCAGTAATTTTAGTGGTGAGTCGACCTGGTTCAGAATAAAATGAAGTAATTTTTCTCAATTTATTTCTTGATTTATATCCTGTTTCTTCAATTAATTCTTTTTTAGCAGATATTAAAGCTGTTTCATGTTTTTCAATTATACCAGATGGAAACTCAAAATTAATTTGATTTATAGGAATTCTTTTTTGTGAAACCAAAATATACTTGTTCTTAATTTTGGGTATTACGATTGAAAGGTTTGAGGTTTTTAAAAAATGATAAAATTCATTTTTTTTAAATTTTTTATTAATTAATTTAATATTTTTTGTTAGTTTTAAATTTTTCAATCTTTTTCTAAGAATAATTTTTTTGCGATATAAACAGCAATTAACATACCAATTAATTCTGCAACTATATAAAAAGGAGTGTTTAAATAACTTATACCAGTAAAAGATTCTGTGAATGTTCTTGCTATTGCTACAGCAGGATTTGCAAAAGATGTTGATGAAGTAAACCAATAACCAGCTGTAATATATAACCCAACAGATGCAGCTACAGTAATTTTACCTGACTTCATAGATCCAAAAATAATGATTATTAGTCCTAATGTTGCAACAATTTCTGATACAAAAATATAGATACCATCTCTTGATTTTGTCGATAATTCAAAAATCTGATGTTCAAAAAAGAAATTAGCTAAAGCCACACCCAATAAACATCCAAGGATCTGAACTGAAATATAAAAGGGTAGAAGACGTTTTTTTAATTTTCCTGTAATTGTCATAGCAATGCTAACAAATGGATTAAAATGAGCTCCAGAAACATCTGCAAAAACAGTTATTAGCACAAACAATCCAGCTCCAGTTGCTATAGTATTTGCAATTAGCATCACAGCTGTATCATTGGTCAGATTTTCTGCCATTAAACCCGATCCAACTATGATCATTACTAGAAAACAACTTCCAATAAATTCTGAAAGAAAATATCTATTTTTATTTTTCATTTAGCCAATCTTTAATTTTATTACTTATAACATTGAAAGTGTTTCTAATGATTATTTGCTTTTCTTCATCATTTGCATTTTGAAGTTTTGTTACTGGATCATCTATATCCCAATGTATAATTTGGTTTTTATGAGGCCAAATAGGACATACCTCATTATTTGCGTTATTACATACTGTTATTACATGATCCATTTTTATTTCATTTTCGATAAACTTTTTAAAGTTTTTAGAACTATAATTAGTTAGATCATAATTTTTATTTTTTTCTAAAAAACTTCTAATATCAACATTGATTTTTCCAGATGGATTGCTACCAGCACTGAAAGCTTTAAATTTATTTGAGTATTCGTTATTAATAATGCTCTCTGCAATAATGCTTCTTGCTGAATTTCCTGTGCATACAAATAAAATATTTTTCATTAAAAAATAATTTTATAAATACCAATCACAAATAATGGAATTTGTAATCCAAAGTTAGTTAAAATAGCCTTATCCTTTAATAACAACCCAGAAATTGTCCATCCAACAACACCAAGACCATGAAAATAAATATTCAGTGGGTAAATATTAAGATTTGTAAGTAAAATGCCAGTTAATACTAAGAATGTACTGATCCACTTTAGATATTTTTTTAAAAATAACATTCAAAACTTATATGAATGTTATGTTAAAGATTTATTACAATAGACTTTTATGTGATTTAATTTTTTTGAAGTTCATAGATAGAAACATAATGTTTCTTCTTAGGGAGAGGGATTATGGTTGGAACTTTAGTCAATCTTGGTTTTATTGATTTATTTCCTACAATTATATTTTTGTCATAATTTTCCAAATCAACCTCAGGATGAGGATTTCCATCATTGATTAATGGCCACGCATCACAAGCTCTATAACCAAATAAAATTAAGGGTCTTGAGTTATTCATTTGATTATGTCCTGACCCATGAACTGATCTACAATGAAAAAATACTACTGTTCCGGCCGTTCCAGTTATTGAAACACTATCCTTAGTTCCTATTCTGTTTTTCTTAGTATCTATTTTTCCAACAAAATAATTTTCTTTGCTGTGGTGGCTGTACAATTTCTTTTTGTGTGAATTCTTTATTATTTTAAGTGGCCCATTTTTTTCATAGCAATCATCTAAATATATACCAACTGTAATTAAATCATCGTTTGTATGAGGGTAAAAAGCCCAATCTTGGTGCCATCCAATTTCACTTCCTTTTTTCTTATTTGGAAGCTTAAAATTTAATTTACCTAGATGAAATCTAACTGTTCCGCCTAATAATTTTTTAGCTATAGATATAATTTTTTTATCTCTAGATAATTCATAGAAAACTTTATGTCTGTTCTGAGGATTATTTAGTCTTAAAATTTCTTTATTTTTTGGAGAACTCGAATTGTAAACAAAATGGTAATTATCATAGGACTGAATTCCATTTGAACCATTACCTTTTTTTCTTTTTTTTTCTTTTGAAATTACTTCATTAACAATTTTATTAATTTTATTTATCTTTGTTTGAGAAATTAGATTTTCTTTAACAAGAAAGCCATTTTTTTTATATAAATTTAAATCATTCATATAGTCAGATTATGAAAGAAAATAAATCTTCTTTAAAATAAATACAATGTTTTTTGTGAGATTAAATAACAGTAATAATTATTTGTTAATCCGAGAATTTAAAAAAATTCCCGGATTAAACCTAATTTTAAATTAACAACCTTTGAAAGATGCAGACATATTTCTAATTAAATTGAAATATAAGTCTTTTCCTGGGTCTAATGTTGCTCCTAATGGGTCAACTACTCCAGTTTTAATATTCATATCTTTTGCGACAGCTTTAATAATATCAGGGTTAAATTGAGGCTCTGAGAACACACAAGCAACTTTATCGTGTTCAATTATCTCTCTGATTTCTGCTAGTTGTTCTGCTCCAGGCATTACATCTGTATTAACAGTAAAAGCACCTAATATATTTACATTAAATCTTTTCTCAAAATACTGATAAGCATCATGGAATACAATTGAAGCAACACTGTTGCTTAAATCAGTCATTACATCAATTGTAAGTTTATCGATTTCTTGTAAAGCTTTAGCTAAATTACTTTTATATTTGGCTTTATTTTTAGGATCATTTTCAATTAAATGTTCTGCCATTTCATTTAACATAGCTTTTGCATTAATTGGGTCCAACCAAATGTGTGGATCAAATTCACCATGCGCATGTCCGTCATGATCGTCATGTCCGTGGTCGTCATGATCGTCTTCTTTTTTACCATGATCATCATGATCGTGGTCGTGATCATCTTCCTTTTTACCGTGGTCATCATGGTCATGATCATCTTCTTTTTTTCCATGATCGTCATGGTCGTGATCATCTTCCTTTTTACCGTGGTCATCATGTCCATGATCGTCGTGATCATCTTCTTTTTTCCCATGATCGTCATGTCCGTGATCATCATGATCATGTTCGTCAAAAATATTTCTCTCTCTAAATTTTAATACCTGTAATCCTTTAGTTTCCATTAATTCAATTTTTTCTGCTTTCTTAGCAATTGAACTCAATGGTTTTTCTAAAAAACTCTCTAAATCTTCACCAACCCAGAATATTAGGTCAGCATTTTGAAGCATTTTTGCATGTGAAGGTTTCATTGCAAATCCGTGCGGAGAAGCATATCCATCAACTATTAAATCAGGTTTAGCAATACCATCCATTAAGTAACTAGCTAATGAATGAATTGGTTTAATAGAAGCAACTACTTTTATTTCAGCATTTGCTGGTGTAAAGAATGTTAGAATTGATAATATTGAGAATATAAGTGGTATTTTTTTAATATTTTTCATAATAAGTAATTTAATTGGTTGTTATAATATAACGTTATGTAATAATATAACATTTATAAGTCAAGCAATATATGAGCTCAGAAAATAGTACATTAGTAAAATTAAATAACGCTGGTTTTAAACAAAATGATAAATGGCTAGTGGAAGGTGTTTCATTAACTGTTAAAAAAGGAAAGATTGTTACCCTTATTGGACCTAATGGATCTGGAAAAAGTACTACCGCAAAAATTGCATTGGGAATTTACAAAAACATAGAAGGAAGTGTTGAGAAATACACAAATAAAGTTGGATATGTTCCTCAAAAAATATCTATTGATTGGACCTTACCTTTAAGAGTTTATGATTTTATGCTTCTAACTGAAAATATTAAAGATGAGGCAATTGATGAAGCACTTACATTAACAGGCGTTATCCATCTTAAGAATAAAAATTTAGGAAATTTATCAGGTGGTGAATTTCAAAGAGTTTTAATTGCAAGAGCTATTTCAAAAAAACCTGAATTATTAGTTCTTGATGAACCTGTTCAAGGAGTTGATTATACTGGTGAGATTGCTTTGTATGAATTAATAAAAAGAATTTCTGATACACTAAATTGTGGAATTCTATTAATCTCTCATGATCTACATACAGTTATGACTGCAACTGATCATGTGGTGTGTTTAAATGGTCACGTATGTTGCTCTGGATCACCAATGGATGTTGCTAAAAATAATGAATATAAAACCTTATTTGGTGAACAAGCATCTCAAATTCTTTCTGTATATGAACATAAACATGATCATGTTCATTCAGACAAAGGTGAAATAAAGAAAAATTAATATGTTTGATGATTTTTTTATAAGAGCACTAATTGCAGGCTTAGGTATAGCCTTAGTAACTGGACCTCTTGGTTGTTTTGTTGTTTGGAGAAGATTATCTTACTTTGGTGATACATTAGCTCACTCTGCTCTACTAGGTGTTACTTTAGCTTACTCGTTTGAATTAAACATTGCTCTTTCAGTATTTATTATTTCATCTTTAATTGCTTTAATTTTAATTCAATTACAGAAGAAAACTAATTTACCTGGTGATGCTTTGCTTGGTCTATTAGCTCACTCTTCTTTAGCTGTTGGATTAGTAGTAATAGGTTTTTTAACCTTTATTCGTTTTGATATTATGGGACTTTTGTTTGGCGATATATTAGCTGTGACAACTGATGATTTATTAATCATCTGGACAGGTGGAGCAGTAATTTTATTAGTTCTAAAATTAATTTGGAAACCATTGTTTGCATCTACAGTTAATTACGAATTAGCAGAAGCAGAAGGGTTAAACCCTGATAGAGCAAAAGCTATTTTTACAATTCTTATGGCTGCTGTAATAGCCATATCAATTAAAATGGTAGGGTTATTATTGATCACAGGTATGCTTATTATTCCAGCTGCGATGGCTAGAAATATTTCTGATAGCCCTCAAAAGATGGTGCTATTTTCAATAATTGGTGGATTGTTGTCAGTATTATTAGGACTATTTTCATCCCTAGAATTTAATACATCATCTGGGCCTTCAATTATAATGGCTTCTTTGATTTTATTTATATTATCTTTACTTAACATTAAACAATCGATTAAATTGAAAAACTGATAACTAATTGATAAGAATTTAAAGATGCAAAAAGAACATAACCTTTCCAAAAATCAAAAAATCATTTTTGATCTTATAGATAAATCTGGTGGACCTATGAAAGCTTATTCAATTTTATTTAATGTCCAAAAAAAGGGAATAAAAGCACCACTACAAGTTTATAGAGCCCTAGATAAGTTGGTTGAAATTGGAAAAATTCATAAGATTGAAAGTAGAAATGCTTTTATAGCTTGTCAAAATTCAAGCTGTCAGGTTTCCAAAGCCACAGCTTTTTCTATTTGTGAGAGTTGTGAAAATGTATCTGAAATAAGTAATTCAAAACTTTCAAAATATTTATCTAATTTTTCAGATGACTCTGGAATGAAATATAGCAAATATAATTTAGAATTTTTTGGTTTATGTAAAAAATGTAAATCAAAATAATGAGTACAGTTTCATTAACTTTAGACGAAATATTTGAACTAGCTAAAAAAACTCTTTTAGCTAATGGTTGTGATGATGAAACAGCATCAATTTTATCTGACTTAATCAGAAACGCTGAAAGAGATGGTTCTGTATCACACGGTTTATTTAGATTGCCAGCTTATGTAACAGGTCTTAAAGGTGGAAAGATAAATGGAAAAGGGAAACCTGAAGTAAAAAAAATATCTCCATCTGTTATCAAAGTTGAAGGAAATAATTGTTTAGCACCTGTTGTGTTAAATAAAGGATTGCCTGAATTAGCAAAAGCTGCAAAAGAAAATGGTGTAGCTGTGTTAGCAATAAATAACTCACATCATATGGCTGCTATGTGGCCTGAAACAGAAAAATTAGCAGAGGAAGGTTTAGTTGCATTTGCTTGTACATCTTACAAGCCTGCTGTTGCACCTGCTGGTGCTATAAAACCATTATTTGGAACAAATCCAATTTCATTTGCTTGGCCACGTCCAGGTAAAACACCAGTTGTTTATGATATGGCAACAGCTTCAATGGCAATGGGAGAAGTTCAAGTTGCTAAAAGAGAAGGGCACAAAGTTCCGCTTGGAACTGGATTAACAAAAGATGGGAAAGAAACAACTGATCCAGGCGAAATTGCTGATGGTGGTGTTTTATTACCTTTTGGTGGTTACAAAGGTTCTGCAATTGCAATGATGGTTGAATTAATGGCAGGAGCATTAGTTGGTGACAATTTTAGTTTTGAAACTGCTGCTAAAGATAATAATGATGGTGGTCCTCCAAGTGGTGGTGAATTTATTCTTGCCATTAACCCAGATAAAACATCAGGTACTAATTGGCAAAAACATGCTGAGGAATTTTTTGAAAAAATGAAATCAATGGGTGAAGTAAGATTACCTGGAGAAAGACGTCATAAGAACAGAATGGATACTGGACCAAGAAATATTAACGAAGAATTAGTAAATAAAATTAAATCTTTAAGCTAAATTAATCTCAATTGGTGTGTGATCTGAAGGCTTTTCTCTTCCACGTGGATCTTTATTAATATTAATATCTTTAATTTGATCAATTATAGAATTTGAAACTAAAAAATGATCAATCCTCATACCGTTATTTTTTTGCCATGCACCTCTCATATAGTCCCAAAATGTATATCCTTCTTTATCTTCATAAAAATGTCTGTAGACGTCATTAAAACCAAGATTAATCATTTCTCTAAATTTTTTTCTTATTTCAAGTCTGTATAAAGCATCGTCTTCAAAACTTTTAACATTGTAAACATCTTCAGCTGATGGGATTATATTGAAATCACCAGCTAATATAATATTTGAATTTTTTTTAGATAATGTTTTTAATTGCTTTATTAATTGATTAAGCCAATCTTTTTTATAATCATATTTTTCAGTATCTACAGGATTACCATTAGGGGTGTAAATATTTATTAATTGTATATTTTTTTTCTTATGTTCAAATTCAGCTGAAATTATTCTTGATTGTTTTAACTTATCCTTAATTAAATCTGTTTTGACATTTTTTAATTTGTTTTTTGAGATAATCGCTACACCATTGTAACTTTTTTGACCAAATACATGACTTTCATAGTCTATTGATGAAAAATCATCATATGGAAAATTAACATCTTCAGTTTTGATTTCCTGCATCATTAAAATATCAGGTTTATATTTTAATAAATAGCTTTTGATATTTTCAATTCTTGCTCTTACCGAGTTTACATTCCAAGATGAAATGAGCATTAAAGCGAGAAAGACACTCCACAACCACATGAAGATTTGGTTTGTGGATTAGAAATTTTGAATTGTTCACCTATTAGTTCAGACACATAATCAACCTCAGATCCTTTAAGCAAATCAGCTGAAGTTTTATCAATTAAAATATTTTGATAATTTAAATCATCATCTTGTTTTGATTTATCAAACGTAAATTCATATTGAAAACCAGAACATCCTCCACCTTTGATAGCGATTCTGAAGAATGATCCTTTGTCTTTTTTTGATAACAAATTATCTATTTGTTTTAACGCTTTATCCGTAAATTTAATTTCTTTAATCATGTCTGAACACTGATATTACTAATATAATACTTAATTATTTAAATTAAAGGATGAAAAAAGACACTTTGTTAGGAGTATTTAAAAGTAAAGGCAGACTTAATAAAGAGGCTAATTCAAAATATAGATCTCCTTTTCAACGCGACAGAGATCGGATAATACACAGCGCATCATTTAGAAGATTAAAGCATAAAACTCAAGTATTTGTTAACACAGAAGGTGATCATTTTAGAACAAGGATTACTCATTCAATTGAAGTTGCTCAAATAGCAAGATCAATTGCAAAATATCTAAAATTAAATGAAGATTTAGCTGAAACCTTAAGTCTTGCTCATGATTTAGGTCATACTCCATTTGGCCATGCAGGAGAGGATGCTTTAGATGAATGTATGCATAATTATGGTGGTTTTGATCACAATCTTCAGACACTAAGAATAGTAATGTTTTTGGAGAATAAATATTTTAAATTTGCTGGATTAAATTTAACTCTTGAAACTTTAGAAGGCCTTTTAAAACATAACGGACCTGTAGATGATCTAAGCATGATCAATAAATTAATTGGTTCAAAAGTTTTCAAAAATAAAATTAATTTTAATACTTATCCATCATTAGAAGCTCAAATATCAGCCATATCAGATGATATTGCATATAATAATCATGACATTCAGGATGGAATTAAAGCAAACCTATTTAAACTTGAGGAACTAGTTGAATTAGAATTTTTTAAAGACATTTATAAAAAGTATAAAAATAAAATAAATAAAAAAAATTATAAAATTGCTATTTATCAAATCATCAGAGATTCAATAGATATTATGATAAGAGATTTACTAAGTAATACAGAGAAAAATATTAAAAAATTTAAAATTAAGTCATTAAAAGATGTATCAAAATCAAATCAATTAATAGTTTCTTTTTCAGATAAAATAGAAAATTCAGAGCAAGAAATCAGATCATTTTTAAGACATAGAATGTATGACAATAAATCGGTACTTAATAAGAATCAAAGAGGTAAAATGATAATTAAGAAATTATTTAAAATAATTAAATCAAATCCAAGAAAATTTCTTACTAAAGAGCAATTGACTAAAGACAAATATAGAGCTATTTCAGATTTTATATCTGGTATGACAGATAGATACGCAATTAACCTATACAATGATAATAAATGAATATTTTTGAATTATATTTAGATAAAATTAAATCAATTATTATTGAACTTAGTAAAAAAAATCAACTCATCGTTCCGGAAAGTTTCAATGATATTAATGCAGAAATACCACCCCCAAAATTTGATTGTGATATTTCAACTAATGTTGCAATGGTTTTATCGAAACTAAACAAAACTTCTCCAATACAATTAGCAGAAAAGCTTGCACCTGAAATAAAAAATAGCGACGATCTAATAGAAAACATATCCATAGCTAAACCTGGTTTTATAAATATTAAATTTAAGCCATCTTTTTGGTCAAACTTTATTAAAGAAATAATTGATAATGCTGAAAAATTTGGAATTAATGAAAAAGAGAAAAAAAATAATTATTTAGTTGAATTTGTATCAGCTAATCCAACAGGACCTTTGCATGTTGGTCATTGTAGAGGAGCTATTTTAGGTGATGTCATATCTAATGTGTTAATATTTAATAAACACAAGGTTACAAAAGAGTATTATGTAAATGATTATGGTAACCAGATAATAAATTTTACAAAATCTGTATACTTTAGAATTAGGGAAGTAAAATTTAATGAAACATTTCCTCAAGATAATCCTGATTTGTATCCAGGAGATTACCTTGTTGATTTTGCAAAAAATATAGTTTCGGATAATTCAGATCTAAATTTTGATGATTATGAGCAAATTTGCGATAAGTTGACAGCTTTATCTATAGAACAGTCACTACTTTTAATTAAAAAGAACCTTAAGAGTTTAGGAATTAACCACGATAATTTTGTTAGTGAAAAAAGCATTGTTTTAAACAAAGAAGTAGAAAGTGTAATAAAATTTTTAGAAAAAAATAAATTTGTTTATAAAGGAAAAATTAAAGCTCCAGTGGGAGAAGACGATAAAAACTGGGTAGAACGAGAACAATTACTTTTTAAATCTACTGATTTTGGTGATGATAAAGATAGAGCATTGCAAAAATCAGATGGAGCATGGACTTATTTTGCAAGCGATGTTGCTTATCATAAAAACAAAGTTGATCGTAAATTTGATTATTTAATAAATATTCTTGGTGCAGACCATGCTGGTTATATAAAAAGAATTTCATCTTCTGTTGAAGCTTTGTCAGGAAAAAAAGATAAATTGATCTGCAAAATTAGTCAGCTTGTTAAACTCATTAAAGATAACAAACCATTTAAGATGTCTAAAAGAAAAGGTGATTATATAACAGTTGATGATTTAATTAAAGAAGTAGGAAAAGATGCAACTAGATTTATTATGCTTAACAGAAGTAGTGATGTTGAATTAGATTTTGATTTTGATGCTGTAAAAGAAAAATCTAAAGATAATCCGTTATATTATGTTCAATATTGTTATGCTAGAATTTCATCTGTCTTTAGACATATTGATAAGGATTTAAATTCAAAAATTGAATTAGATGATTTTAGTTTTGAATACTCAAATGATGAGATCAAAATTTTAAAAAAAATTTCAGAATGGCCCAAATGTATTGATGCAGCTAGCTCAAAATTAGAACCACATAGAATACCTGTTTATTTATATGATCTTGCTTCAGAATTTCATTCGTATTGGAATCTTGGTAAACAAAACCCAGAAAAAAGATTTATTAATGATAAAAAAACAGTTTCACCAGATAAATTAATTTTTTTAAAAGCAATATCTAACGTTGTAAAATCTGGAATGAACATAGTTGGTGTTGATACACCAGATAAAATGTAATGCTAAAAGAAATTAAGTATTTAATCTTTATCGTTGTAATTGCTTTATTTATTTTTTTGACTGGTAGGTATTATTTTTCAGATGAAAACAAGAAGAAATCATACAGATCTTTTAAAAATAACGATGAAAAAATTAAATTATATTCAAAAAATTTACCTATTTTGGAAAACGACACGCAAAATGTAATAGAATACGTTAAGCAAACAAACAAAAAAAAGAAAAAAAAGTTTAATTTTTGGAAACTTTTAGAGAATGATTAAGAATAGAAGAGCTTTTATTGTTGGTTTAAAATCATCAAAATTATCAAACAAAGAGATTACTTTTTTAAAGAAATATAAACCATGGGGAGTTATTTTATTTTCAAGAAACATAAGTTCAATTGATCAAACTAAAAAATTAACTGATAAAATAAAAAAGATATTTAAAGACAAAAAATACCCTATATTAATTGATCAAGAAGGTGGACGAGTAAATCGATTAGGTAAAATTATTTCATTTGATAATTTGACTTCTGAATATTTTGGCAATTTATTCACAAAAGATAAGAAAAAATTTAAAATTATTTATAAATTATTTATCGATAAAACTTCGTATTTGCTTAAATCAATCGGTGTTAATATAAATAGTGTTCCTGTTTTAGATATTCGAGTTAAAGGAGCTAGCAACATTATTGGTGATAGGTCTTTTTCAAAAAATAAAAAAAATATTTCTAAAATTGGAGATATTTGTATTGATTATTTTCATGAAAATTCCATTGGAACTGTGATGAAACACATACCAGGGCATGGATTAGCTAAGGTAGATAGTCATAAATTTACACCTGTAGTTACCAAAAAGTTAAACTATTTGAATAAACATGATTTTTTTCCATTCAAGAAAAAACAAAGCTATTTTGCAATGACAGCACACGTAATTTATCGAAGCATTGATAGATTAAATACAGCTACACACTCTAAAAAAATTATAAATTTAATTAGAAAAAAAATTGGCTTTAAAAACATTTTAATTTCAGATGATTTATCAATGAAAAGTTTAAAAGATGATTTAAAAACTAATACTATTAAAACATTTAGTGCAGGTTGTAATATTGCTCTTCATTGTAATGGCAAAATGTCTGAAATGAAGGTAGTTGGTGACAATTCACCAAAGGTTAGTAATTTTATCATAAAAAAAACATCGCTATTTTATAAAATTTTAAGTTAATATCTGAGCATGACTATTTCTGATTCTGCATTATTTAATGTTGATATTAATAATTATAATGGCCCTCTAGATGTCCTTTTAGATTTAGCCAAAGCTCAAAAAGTAGATCTTGAAGAGATATCAATTACAAAGTTAGCAGATCAGTTTCACGATTATATTACAAAAGAAAAAGATTTAAATTTAGAAATTGCTTCCGAGTATTTATTGATGGCAACCTGGTTAGCTTATTTAAAATCTAAATTATTACTTCC
>CACKFA010000004.1 GCA_902599335.1 uncultured Pelagibacteraceae bacterium
GAAGATATTAAAATTATTCTTACCTCAAATACTGAAATTTCAGAACTTTATAAAGAAGGTCTTCAACGGGAACAATTTATACCTTTTATAAAAATAATGGAAGATCAATCAATCGAGCATGAATTAAAAATTGAGGATGATTATAGAAAATCTAATGATAATCAAAAACAAAGATATTTTTTTCCACTTAATCAAGAAACCAATTTTAAGATTAATAAATTTTTTAGAACCATAACTAAGGATAAAAAACAATCTTCAATAACAGTTAATGTCAAGGGAAGAGAATTTAAAATAGAAAACTTTTATGAGGGAATTGTTAGATGTGACTTTAATCAACTTTGTGATCAAAATTTAGGAGCGGAAGATTATTTGGAAATAATTAAAAACTGTAAATTTATGGTAATAGACCAAATACCTCAATTTAATGATGTCAATTCAAATCAACAAAAACGTTTTATCACTTTGTTAGATGTAATTTATGATAAAAATATTTCATTAGCAGTTACAGCTGATCTAAATTTAGATCAATTTACCTCTTCAAGATTGTTAGAAAAACCATTTAAACGAACCATTAGTCGTTTGTATGAGCTTACATCGAAGGAGTATAATTGATGAAACAAGAATTTTATAATCTTCAAATTAAGACTAATGGTCAAAAGTTATATGAGTTTACTAATGATACAATTTATTGGATTGGTCAAAATAACTTTAAAAATGGTATTCTTAATTTAAGTATTCAACACACAAGCGCCTCATTAATTGTTCAAGAAAATGCAGATCCAGATGTACAAACAGATTTGATAAATTATTTTGATAAATTAGCTCCTATGGACAACAAACTATATGTTCATACTACGGAGGGAAAAGATGATATGCCTGCACATATTAAATCGGCATTAACAAATAATCAAATTTCTCTTAGTGTGAAAGATAGTGAATTGTTGCTCGGAACTTGGCAGGGCATATATTTATTTGAACACAGATTAGAGGCTCAAAAAAGAACTATAATTCATCATTTTATTGGAGAATAAAATTAAATTTATTTTTTCTTCAAAGATTGAAACGCTTCAAGAGCTGCAGCTCTAGCTTTTTCGTGAACAACAATAGGGCCTGGGTAATCTCTGCCAATAATTGTTTTTATAGCTTCTTGATACTTTAATTCCATTTCCCATGGTTTATGAATGAATTTTTTTGGCACTTTGCTTAATTCAGGAACCCATTTTTTTACATATAAACCTTCCTTATCAAATTTTTCTCCCTGCAAAATCGGATTAAATATTCTAAAGTAAGGTGCAGCATCAGCACCACAACCAGCAACCCATTGCCATTGAGCTACATTATTTGCTTTATTGAAATCTAATAAACAATTTCTGAAATGTTTCTCACCTTCAGTCCAATTAATTCTTAAATGTTTTACAAGAAAGGAACCCACGACCATTCGAATTCTGTTATGCATCCATCCAGTTTCATATAATTCTCTCATTCCAGCATCCACAATAGGATAGCCTGTCATTCCTGATTTCCATGCCTTCAAAAATTTATCATTTTTTACCCACGGAAATTTATCAAATTCTTTTCTATAATTACCTTTTAAAAATTCGGGAAAATAATTAATTAAACTATGTGAAAATTCACGCCACCCTAATTCATTGATATATTTCCTATAGCCAATTCCTTTAGATTTTATTTCATTACATTTTTGCCAAATAGTACTCACGTGAATTTGACCATGTTTAATATATGGAGACAATTTTGATGTACCCTCTATTGATGGATAATCTCTAGCTGTCCCATAATGTTTAATTTTTTTTTCAATTAAATTATTAAGAACTTTTTTCGAATCATTTTCAGAAACTTTCCAGTATTTCTCAAATTTTTTATACCAATTTTTTTTTGGTAAAATGTTTTTAGGTTCAATACTGTTTTTAAAAAAAGAAATTAATTTAACTTTTTTTTTTACAATATAATTTTTGCTTGGGGGCAAACTAAGATATTTCTCTTCAGCATTTCTCCAGAATGGACTAAATACTTTAAAAGGTGTACCATCATTTTTAGTTACTTCTTGAAACTCATTAAGAATATTTCCTTTAAAATATTTGAACTCAACTTCGTTTTTTTGAAAAGCATCTCTTATTTTTTTTCCTTTAGCAATTACATCTGGTTCATATATCTTATTCCAATAGACAGAAATATTATCTTTTTTTTTAATTTTCGATAATACATCTAGCTCGTCTCCTTCTAATATCTGAAGATTGATTTTGTATTTAAATAATTCTGATTTAAATTCCTCTAGAGACTTATATAACCACCATTTTTGTGCTTCCCTTTTTTTATCAAAATCAGTTTTATTATAAATAAACAGTGCTACAACGTTATCGTGATTTTGACTCGCAAAAGATAATGCAGGATTATGTTCAATTCTAAAATCTTCCCTAATCCAAAATATTGCATTTTTTTTCATATGAATTTATTTTCTGCCTTTAGATAACAGTTGTTTGTAAAGTTTTACATCTGCATTACCTTCGCATCCTATTACCAAAACATTAGAATTTTCGTTAAGTTCTAAAAGTTTTTTAGTTTTAGTATTATTACAAACGCCTACCAGGCTTATAATACCAGGTGCAGAGCACTCTCCACCAATTATTGAATTTTTACTAAGCTTTTTGTCTTTCAACATCGCTACAGTTTTAGCAATATTTCGATCACTTACAGACACACAACAATTGCTCGTTTTTTTCAATATTTGCCAAGGAATATATGACATTTCATTACATGACATACCTCCCATGATGCTCTCCTTTATAATTTTAATTTTTTTTAATTTATTGTGTTTTATGCTTTGAAGAACACAATCAGCTCTATCAGGCTCAACAATTATGATCTTTGGAATTCTTTTAAAATATTTTGCAACACCAGCAACTACACCAGCAGCCATACCACCAACACCAGCTTGTAAGAAAATATGGGTTATATATTGATTTGTTTGTTTAGAAATTTCTTTAATCATTATGGAATACCCTGCCATGGTAAGTTGAGGAACTAATTTATATTCTTTTGTTGAAACATCTTGAACAATTTTCCAATTATTTTTTTTTGATAACTTTTTACATTCGTTAAGTGAATTTTCATAATCTCCCTTAACTCTTATTACTTCGGCTCCGAATTTTTTAATTTCTTTAACTCTTGTGTCACTAACGTATTGACTAACAAATATTTTACATTTTAAACCCAACCTTTTCGCACCCCATGCTACAGATCTTCCATGGTTCCCAGCAGTTGCTGAGGAAATGATTATATTTTTTTTTCCTTTAGATATTTTTTCAACAGCATAAGCTCCACCTAAAGCTTTAAATGATTTTAAATGAAATCTTTTAGATTCATCTTTATAAAAAACATTATTAAGTTTTAAATTTTTTTGTAATTTCTCAAGCTTTAATAGTGGGGTTGCTTTATAATTTTTCCAACTGGAAATTGATTTAAAAGCGTTTGTTAATAGTAATGACGGGACAAATCTTAAAACATAATTTCTTTTAAAACCAAAATTATTATTTTTTAAAGATTTTGTAAGTGTCCAGTTCTTAATACTTTTTAAACTCTTCACTTTAACAGTCTAAAGTATTTTGTCTTTCCCATTGAGTTACAGGTTTGGACTTATCGAAGTTTTCTTTATTATCAAATTCCTCAATTTCAGATTTTCTAAGTTTTATATAACTATTGATTGTTTCTTTTCCAAAAGCCTCATTCATTTCTTTATTATTTTGTAATAAATTTAAAGACTGTGTAAGTTTATCAGGCAGTTTTGGTAAGTCAGGATACTTTGCATGGTCTTCATACATATTACAATCCAAAGGTTTACCTGGATTGATTTTATGTTTTAATCCATTCAACCCTGCTGCTAACACACTTGCTTGTAACAAGTAAGGATTAGCAGAACCATCCATCAATCTTAATTCAAACCTTCCTGGATCAGGTATTCTAATCATATGTGTTCTATTATTACCCGTATAGGATATACTACTTGGTGACCACGATGCTCCAGACTTAGTTGGTGGTGCGTTAATTCTCCGATAGCTATTTATTGTTGGGTTAAAAAAAGCAGATAAAGATGAAGCATTTTTAATTACTCCACCTAAAAAATTATAAGCCATTTTACTTAAACCTAGTTTATCTTTATTGTCTAAGAATTTATTTTTACTACCTTGCCAAACAGATACATGGGCATGACAACCGTTACCTGTCAGATTTTCGAATGGTTTAGGCATAAATGTTGCTCTCAATCCGTGCTTTTCAGCAATTGTTTTTACCATAAATTTAAAAAAAGCATGTCTATCTGCTGTTTTTAAGCAATCTGAATAATCCCAATTCATTTCAAATTGTCCATTAGCATCTTCATGATCATTTTGATATGGGCCCCATCCCATTTCAATCATACAGTCACAAATCTCTTTGATTAAATCATATCTCCTCATTAACGCAGATTGGTCGTAACAAGGTTTAGATTGAGTGTCTCTCGGATCTGCAATTGAGTTTCCATCTGGTGAGATTAAAAAGTATTCACACTCTACGCCTGATTTCATTGTTAAATTTTGTTTTTTAAGTTTTTTTATTTGATTTTTTAGCATCACCCTAGGCGACGCATCTACTGGTTTACCATTCATCCATAGATCAGAAGCTAACCATCCTACCTCTTTGTTCCAAGGAAGCTGGATTAAGCTATCTGGATCAGGAATTCCAAACATATCAGAGTCAGCAGGTGTCATATCTAACCAAGCAGCAAAACCTGCAAAACCTGCTCCTGTAACTTGCATTTCTTTAATAGCATGTGCAGGGACTAGTTTTGATCTTAATACACCAAACAAATCTACAAAACTAATTAAAAAATATTTAATTTTTTTTTGTTTAGCTATTTTAAATAAGTTTTTAGCCATTGCTAAGGCTACCACAATTATTTGAAAAATGAAAAGATAGTTTCTTTATAATAAATAAAATTAACTAAAATTATCAGAATAATTGCAAGAATTACTCCATACTTTGCTTTTGGAAAAGCAACACCTCTCATTTTACTCGGTCTTAGTTGTTCGTTTTTGTCTTCACTCATTTAAATCATTAAAAAAGGGCGCTACAATTTTGTAGCGCCCAAATTTTATTTTACCATTCAGTAATATTACTTTTATGGTCGTTAGCACCGTGTCTTTTTCTGGATAATGCGTTCAGCTCATCACTTTCAGATTTGCTTGTAATTACAGTCCATCCTATCCACACAGCAATTAACAAAAGAACTAGTATAAATTCACTAGATCCAGCTCCAGGATAAACCGATCCACCAACTTCTTCAGCTGGTTTATTAAGATGATCTATCCAGTTTGATACTGTTGCCATATTTTTCTCCTTTACCTGGTTGCTGATGAAACTGCTTTTTCATCTTCTTTAGCACTTTCCATCATTTCATAGTCTAGTCCAGCTATTTCAACTTCTCGTGGGATTCTTAATTTACCCATACCATTAAGAACTTTAGCGATGATATAGCCAGGTATTAATCCTAAAACAAAGAACATTATTATTGCTCCAATAAATTGTCCTAATGGATTAATTGTTGCATAAGTTGTTCCATCAAACATAGCTCCAACACTGTAACCAGATGAAGGATAACCATTTAAGACGAATCCACAAATTACAAGACCTACAAAACCAGCATAACCATGTACAGCTACTGCGCCAACTGCATCATCAATTTTGAACTTTCGTTCAACCCAGTAATGAAGTTTGTAGGCAATAACAACTCCGATCATACCAATAATTAATGCTTGAATTGGATGATATAAGTCGTTTCCTGCAGACGCACATATAATGCCAGCAAGTCCACTTGAGTAAGTCCAGAAAGGGTCACCTTTAGCGATAACATATCCAGCTAATAAACCTCCTGACAATGACATCAAAAAGTTCATTGTAATTCCACTTAAAGTAGTAGGTGTTAAATAGATATTAGTTGCTGTCCAGAATGATATACCTTCCATGCCATACTCTGGGCCCAGATCATATATTGGAACGTTACAAGCCGCATAAAATCCCCAAAATCCGGTGTAAATTAAGAACAATCCAATTGTTACTAACCAAGGATTTCGAGGACCAATATTTCTTGGTTCACCACTTGATGAAAATTTTCCAATTCTTGGACCTAAAACCATAAGTACACCTAAGGCAAATCCACCAGCAATAGCGTGAATTACACCTGATGCATAAGCATCATGATAACCTAAGATTTTAAGCATCCAACCATCAAAGTGCCATCCCCATGACGCATCTATTGACCAGAAAACAGATCCTATTGCAATTGCTAAAACTCCAAATGCAAATGTTGTTATTCTTTCAATAACTGCACCCGAAACTATAGAAGCTGCGGTCCATGAAAATAAAAGGAATGCTGCCCAGAACACACCCATTATATGGTCATTAAGATTGATTGCCATAAGAGCATTTGTAGGATTAGCAAGATCATTACCTCCAAATCCTCCACCTAGTACAAGCCCTGTACTTTCTGTCATTATTGACGGAGCTAATCCAGGTCCAGTTGGAAAAGCCCAATAAATCCACCAACCAAACAAAAACCAAGTTACTGTTACCAATGGTATCAGCATTGTGTTTTTCATAAGAGTATGTTGATGGTGTTTGTATCTTGAAGCTCCAACCTCATACATACAGAAACCAACGTGAATTAAAAACATTAGTACCACTGTTGTCCAGTAGTAAAATTCTGTAAATATCGTGGTAAGAGCACCTAACTGATCAGTCATATTCTCTCTCCATATTTGTTTATTTAAACCCTATTAAATTTTCTGAGTCGTTACAAATATAAAGAGATTGAAAAAATCCAGTTATGAACACCAGATTTAAAAAATAATCAACTATTGATTGTAATATTAAAACTTCAAGTAAGCTTTTTTCAAATCAACAAGTGGATGTTTTGGAGACATTTGAAACTTAACCAAAAGCTCTCTTGCAATCATATCTCTATCTTGTTGATTGTTTGGTAACTTAATGGAACTTGGAATAGTAACCCAACCATTTGCATTTCTGCAAAAAACTGCAGGTCTATCTTCTTCATAACCCATGTGCACGTCTTCCAACCAATTCAGATCATCCCATCCCATCGCCTCTATATATTTTTTTAGAAAAGGGGTTATTTTACTATAATCAGGCAAAAGATTAACATCATATCTATAGCCAATAGACTGGCCAATCATTTTTTCTCTGGCTGTCTCTTTCTTTTTACCTAATTGACCTTTAATCTCTTTTGACTTCGTTTTTGATACCTTTTTATTTTTTTTCTTTGGCATAATTATCTCTATATTTTGTGATAGTTATCAACTCCAACAGTGTAGTTAGTTCCAGCTAATGGAACTTTTGCTAAAGCTGATGCTTCTGATGTTAAAGCAGCTAAATCTTCAGGTTCTAGAGAATGGATATTTGTTTTTCCACACGCTCTAGCTAACAACTGAGCTTCTAAAGTCATTGAGTGAAGATAATTGTAAACTCTTAATGCTGCATCATCGGGATTTAATCTAGCTCTAAGCTTAGGATCTTGTGTTGCAACACCAACTGGACATCTTCCAGTGTGGCAGTGATAACATTCACCTGCTTTTACGCCCATTTCTTTTTCAAAATCTGCCTCTGGAATATCTTTATTGCAATTTAATGCTATCATCGATCCAGTACCAATTGCTATAGCATCAGCTCCAAGAGCTAAAGCTTTTGCCATATCAGCACCGTCTCTTACACCACCTGCATAAATTAATGTTACTTTTCCAGTTTTTCCGACATCATCGATTGCTCTTCTCGCTTCTCTAATCGCTGCAATTCCTGGAATTCCAGTATTAGCAGCAGCGATATGTGGGCCAGCTCCAGTAGAACCTTCCATTCCATCTAAGTAAATTGAGTCTGGGTCACATTTTGCAGCCATACGCACATCATCATAAACTTTAGATGCACCTAACTTTAATTGAATTGGCACTTTATTTTTTGTTAATTGTCTTAATTCCTCTACTTTTAAAGCTAAATCATCTGGACCTAACCAGTCTGGGTGTCTCGCAGGAGATCTTTGGTCAATACCAGATGGTAATGATCTCATCTCAGCAACTTGGTCAGTAACTTTTTGACCCATTAAGTGTCCACCCATTCCAACTTTTTGACCTTGTCCAATAAACACCTCAATACCATCTGCTAATTGCGCGTGGTGTGGGTTAAAACCATATCTTGATTGAATACATTGGTAATACCATTTTTCAGAATATCTTCTTTCATCAGGTATCATTCCACCTTCACCAGAACATGTAGCACTACCTGCCATAGTTGCTCCTCTTGCTAAAGCAGTTTTTGCTTCATAAGAAAGTGCACCGAAACTCATTCCTGTAATATAAACTGGAATATCTAACTCAATTGGATTTTCACATCTTGGACCAATAACAGTTTTTGTTTCACATTTTTCCCTGTAACCTTCGATTACAAATCTAGTTAGTGTTCCAGGTAAGAAAACCAAATCATCAAAAGTAGGAATTTTTTTCATCAATGCCATTCCTCGCATTCTGTATCTTCCTAATTGAGATTTAATATGAATATCGTCTATTACTTCAGGGGTGAAGATAGCGTTATGACCTAATAAACTTTTATTTCTTTTGCCCTCTTCATGTGCATGAACATCAGCTTTTCCGCCAACACCTTTTCCGTTTTTTTTAATTTTTTTTGATTTTTTCTTAGGCATTATATTGCTCCCTTCTTCTCTGTAGGTTCCAAATTATCATAATTCCAAAGTTTTTTACCTGCTACAATTTTTTTCATTTTACTTACATCAAAATTTTCACCGATTTCAGCAACCTTTAATTTTCTTTTAAGCCAGTCTTGGTCACTAGATGTTAATTCTGAATCTACAGCATCACTACCATATGAACCAATTTCTCCACCTACGAAAATTGTCCCATCATACATAGAGTCACCCAGGTTAATTCCAACGTCTCCAAGGATAATTATTCTTCCTCTTTGCATCATAAAACCTGTGAATGCACCCGCATCTCCACCAATAATGATAGTTCCACCTTTCATGTCAATACCAGTTCTGGCACCAACACTACCTTTGCAAATTAAATCTCCACCTCTAATTGCCGCACCAAAACATGATCCAGCATTTTTTTCGATTACTACTTTACCAGCCATTAAGTTTTCTGCACATGACCATCCAACTCTTCCATTAATTCTGACTATTGGACCATCGCATGAACCCATACCAAAGTACCCTAAACTTCCTTCAAAAATTAAATTCAGTTTATTTAAAATACCAACTCCAAGACTGTGTTTACCCTGAGGGTTTTTAATAACTATTGTTCCATACCCTTGACTCATTAAGTTATCAATTTCTTTGTTTGCTTCAGGAGCTGTCATGTCTTTAACATCAAGATCAGTTCTTTTATTAAAATCTACATCGTATGTACCGAAGTAGTAAAAGTTTTCTGCTTCATCAGGATTAAAGAATTTTTGCTGAGTTCTCCCTGTTAAAACCTCAGTGTGCATACCCATTGATTGGGCTTTTGATTTTTTCGATACTGTTTTTAGATTTGCCATACTTTCACCTCCCCATCAAACGGATCATATGTATCAATTTCTTGCGGTAATACGGATCTAATTGCAATTTCTTCAGACCCCATAGCAACCAAATCATCAGACTCATATAAGACCAGAGGTTTTGCAGCCATAGTATCTTTCGCCATTCCTAAAGAGTCTTTTGTTGCAACAAAGTAAGTAAAAACACCATCTAAACCAGTTAAAGATGCTTTCATTCCTTCTTCTAAAGTTGCACCGTCTCTCATTTTTTCAGCAAGGTAAACTGCAATTAATTCCGAGTCACACTCAGACATAAATCTCATACCTTTGTTTTCTAAAACTCTTCTGTTATTCCAGTAGTTTGTTAATTGTCCATTATGAACTACAGATACATCACTAAATGGATATCCCCAAAAAGGATGGGCAGATTTGATATCTACACCAGACTCTGTAGCCATTCTAGCATGACCTATAGCATGTGTTCCAACAACTTTATCTAAGCTATATCTATCACAAACCATTTTTGCATTTCCAAGATCTTTAATCACTTCTAAAGATTTTCCCATCGAAAGAATTTCAACACCTGGAATACTTTCTATACGTTGTGAAAATTCCAAAAGGTCTTTAACATTGTAGTCAATTTCATATCTTAAAGAGTAGGGGAGAGTTCTTTCTTCTTTAACTATTTTCGCTCCCATTTCAGCCAGAGTTTCATCTACAATTTTTTTTCTTTCATCGTAAACAGATACATCTTCCATAACTGATGAACTTCCTTCTCCAACGTTTTCTCCAACTTTAAAACGCATGATGAAATTTTTACCATCAGTATCGCCATATAAAGCGTACCCTGTAGAATCTTCTCCTCTATGTTTTAATGCTTGGAGCATCCCTTGTAGTTCGCTTCCAACATTTGAAGATTTCCCTCTATGAATTAAACCTGCTATTCCACACATATATTTATACCCTTTCTATCTATTTCTGTGACCTACGGTAGACAATCAAGATAAGTATCCAGATCCCATTGTGTTGTTGCACCAAGAAATCTTTCCCACTCATCGTTTTTATACCAATGGAAAACTTTATACATTTCATCTGGCATTGCAGATTTGATTACTTCATCTTCTGCCAGTCTATCCAGAGCTTCGCCTAAACTTAATGGAAGTTTTTTAACATCTTTACCAGCTTTTTGAGCTTCATAAATATTTCTAGACTCAGGAGCTGCTGGTTTCATTTTTTTAGTTATACCTTCGTCGCAAGCTTTTAATAATGCAGCACCTAATAGATAAGGATTGTGCATCGAGTCTACTGATCTATACTCAAATCTTCCTGGAGCAGAAACTCTTAAACCACAAGTTCTGTTTTGATATCCCCAGTCTGCGTAAACAGGAGCCCAAAAACCTTGATCCCATAATCTTCTATAAGAATTTACAGTTGAAGATCCAAGAGCTGTTAATGCTGGTAAGTGCTTCATGATACCTGCAATTGATTGCAAACCAATTTTACCTGGTAATTGCATATCTTTTGTATCTGGCATGAAAGTATTAGTTCCACCTTCAACATAACTAAATACTTCTTCTACACCTGGTAAAGTTTTGTTTCCAAGTTTGTTAATTTTTATTTTTCCACCTTTCCATAAAGACATATTTGTGTGACATCCACTAGCAGAAACACCCATAAATGGTTTTGTCATAAAGCAAGCAATTAAATTATGTTCTCTAGCAACTTGAGCACAAATTTGTCTGTAGGTTGATAATCTATCTGCATTTCTTAAAACGTTATCGTAAGTCCAGTTTAATTCTAATTGGCCTGGAGCATCTTCGTGATCTCCTTGAATCATATCAAGTCCCATTGCTTTTGCGTACTCAATAACCTTCATAAATACTGGTCTTAATGACTCAAATTGATCAATATGATAACAGAATGGTTTAGAAAAACCTTTACCTGTAGGTGTTCCATCCTCATTTTTTGTTAACCACATCATTTCAGGCTCAGTACCAACTCTTAATTCTAGACCATGTTTTTTCTTAAATTCATCCATGAAAATTCTTAGATTTCCTCTACAGTCTGAAGTTAAATGACCGCCTGGATTTTTTCTTTCTTCTCTGTTTCTAAAACAAGTTACAAATACTCTTCCGACTCTTTTATCCCATGGTAATTGAACAAAAGTTTCAGGATCAGGTATTCCAACAAGCTCCATAGCTTCTGGTCCATATCCAATGTAATTATTATGACGATCTAAGAACAAGTTAGCTGTAGCACCGTAAACTAATTGAAATCCTTTTTCAGCTGTTCTTTCCCAGTGATCTGCAGGTATACCTTTACCAACAACTCTACCTGTTACAGAAATGAATTGATAATAAATATAAGTGATACCAAGTTCATTAATTTTTTCTCTAACTTTTTTAACTAATTTTGCTCTACCTGGCTGGTTAACGTGTTTATCTAGATCTGTCATTTTCACCCCTCAATGAATTTAATTTATTCAAACGTAGCTGAAAAATTTATTTGTGTCTAGGCTTAGAGTCTAGCTCCAAGGAAACGGACTGTTAGAAGTAGGGTGAAGTTCACCCCTCTCGTAACGGTTGAATCTAAATGGTTTTAATAAATCACTTTCAGTACCAAGAATTTCTTTTGCAACAAGTTCTCCAACCCCAATCATTTTATAACCATGGTTGGCATCTGCAATCATGTAAACGTTTTCAAAAAATCTATCAAATATTGGAAACGAGTCTGGTGTCATACATCCGAGTCCACCCGATGGTCCTTTTCTATATAAATCTGATTTCCCTTCAAATCTTTTTTGACAATGTGCTAAAGCTGAGCACCACATTTCACTAAACGCATCTGTTGTTTGATATTCAGGTGATTCAATTCCATAAGGATCAACATTTACTTCATCAAAATGTTTTTTAACTATGTAAGGAGAAGTTCCTCCTTGTACACCTAAACCTTCAATATCAGGTTTGTAATAAATTCCCCAAATTTTATCTGTTAATAATTTTTTAGTTTTGTCTGAATATAACGGAGCAGTCGAGTCTACATGAACCACAGGAGGTTGTTTTCCATCATTTGTTTTTAGAAAATCTGGCTCAACGCCAATAACACCCTCTTGTAACATCCAGTAAGTCCACATATCTGTTTCATGCATTTTACCATCTTTACCTTTAATGTTTGCTGTTTTAGGTAACTCTAACATATTCCAAAAATCTCTAGCCCACGGACCTGCACCGATAACAACCTGTTCACACTCAATTGTACCTTTGTCTGTCTCTACTCCTGTAACAGCTTGACTATTACTTCCTCTTTTAAATCCTGTTACTTTTACACCTTTCATAACCTGAACACCGTTTGATGTAGATTTGCTTTCAAGTGCTTTAATTGAATCTTTATTAAATGCGTATCCACCCTTTTTTTCATGAAGTATTGAAGTGATGCTTTGTGCTTGCCAATCATCAAAAATATCTTTCATATAATTCGAACAATCTTTTTCACCTTCAATAAAAACTGACTCGTACCCAATTGTTTTTTGTTGCTCATAAATACTTGCAACATCTTCATGCATTACTTCAGGTGAAATTTGTAAATAACCTACTGGATTATATTTAAATGCTTTAGGATCACTCTCCCAAACTGAAACTGAGTGAGCCATTAATTCTCTCATTGCTGGTTGGAAATAATTATTTCTTACAACACCACAAGCAATTCCACTTGCACCTGCTGCAGTATCTTTTTTTTCTAATACAACTATGTCACCAGGATTTTTATATGTTTCAGAAAGTTTCCAAGCAGTACTTAGTCCGTGAATTCCACCACCGATGATAACTACTTTTGCTTTCGAAGGTAATGTCGTCATGTCAAAACATTATTTTTTGGTAGGGATAATTAATATAATTTTTTATAGAACTAAAAATTATATATAAAAAATAGATACTTCGAATTTATTTAAAAAATTTGGCTAATAACTTATGTTTTTTAAAGTAAACAAATAATCGTTGAATTCTTGAATAAAAGACTCGCTAGGCATTATATTTTTAATTCGCTGATCAGTTGAAGTTTTTTCAAGTCTAAAGAATCCTTTTTCACAAGCTTCTGTAATTATTAAAGCTGATTTAGGTCTGGAAGTCTTGAATAATTTCGTTTTTAATTCTTCTACTGATAATTTTTTACCTTCTTTATATGCAGACATTACCAGCAACATCATATGATAGTGCGATGGTGATTTTCTAAAAAAGTAATTGCTTGATGTATGAGATTGTCTCATTTGATCTTCCCAAAAATCTAAGAGTGTTTTTTTTTCTTTGGGCATGATTTTTCTTTATGCTCTAACCCTTGATTTTGTTGGGTCATAGAATGGAAACCCAACCACCTTCGCACTAATTCGTTTTTGGTGTCCATCTATTTTTCCTACCTCTACTTCTGTACCTATTTCAGAATACTGTAAATCAATTCTACACAGAGCAACATTTTTATTTAATGTTGACGATAAACATCCGCTAGTAACAATACCTACTTGTGATCTCCCTATATGCACACAGTCTCCATGTCCTGCAATTTCTTTTCCTACAAGTTCTAAACCAACAAGTTTTTTTTGTGGATTGGCTTTTCTTTTAATTAATTCTTCTTTACCAATAAAATCCTCTTCTTTCGTTTTTAAAGGCACTGCAAAGCCTATACCAGCTTCAAAAGGATCTTGTTGTCCGTCAAATTCATTTCCAAATAAAATTAATCCAGCTTCAATTCTAAGTTTGTCTAATGCTGCAAATCCAGCTGGTATCAAACCATCATCTTTTCCTGCCTTCATTAATTTATCCCAAACTTCAGGAGCATGTTTTGGATGACACCATATTTCATAACCGAGTTCACCAGTATAACCAGTTCTTGAAACAATTAGAGGAATTCCCTGTAATTCTTCTATTCTACAAATGGTAAATCTAAACCATCCTAATTCATCTATTGATGGCTGAGTGGGTGGTGTAAAAATAATTTTTTTTAAAATTTCTCTACTTTTTGGACCTTGTAAAGATACGTTACTAATTTGATCTGTAGAATTTTTAATATTTGCATTAAAATTTTTTTTCTTAGCAATTTCTTTTAACCATTCTCCAGCATATTCATCTCCACATATCCATCTAAAACCTGTTTCACTTAATCTTAAGAGAGTTCCATCATCAAACATCATCCCATTTTCATAACACATTGCTGAATAAACCACCTGACCTACTGAAAGTTTTTTTATATTTCTTGTTAATGTATAGTTCATTAATTCCTCAGCATCAGGGCCAATTATTTCAAATTTTCTTAATGATGATAAATCAATTAACACAGCATCATTTCTGCAAGCATTGTATTCATTAACCAAACCATGTTTGGTATAATCGTTTGGCAACCAAAAACCTCTTGCATCAACAAAGTTTCTAGTAATCTTTGAAGTTCTTTCGTAAAATCCAGAATTTCTAGTTAATTTTTTTTCTGAGTCTGTTTTCATTCTAAAAGCAAATGATTTACTGAATTCTTTATTTTTGTCATAAGTTCTAACAAAAATATCTGTAGGATTCCACGAATTACATGCATCAATATCACTAGGACAAGCTGTTGTTCCAATTGTTAAATCTTTTAGCGCTCTAAACATTACATAATCTCCTGGTCTAGAATAAGACTCGTCAGATATAACTGAATTTAAACCTGCAGCAGAAGTATTAAAGAAAAGGTTAATTGCATGCCAACCCTTTTGTTTTTGTACTCCAAATTTAGACATGCTTTCAGTTAAATTATCCGAACAGTTTGGATGACCAAAATATCCAGCGTCTTCATAATATTTTGAAGTACATGCAAGATTGAAAGTGTCATGTTTTCCTACTGTATCTCTTATAACTTCAACAAGAGGCTCATGGTCTGTATCATAAAATTTTGAATGTAATCCAGGTCCAGGAAAAGTATTTCCCATAAATGTTCTTGTAGTTTGCCAGTCCAATCCTTTTTCAATTCCTTTTTCTAGTTTTCTTGTATCAAATGCTACGAAGTCAGAACACTGTCTTCCAGTTGGACTTATTACCTGAATATAATCACCCTCTTTTACTTGGTAAGATATAGAAGTTTCTTTATTTATATTTTCTTCATACAGAGGTTCAAAGACTGGATCTGGTATTACATTTAATTCTTTATCATTAACTATTTTAGATCTTTTAATAAAAATTGTTAAATCAGTTGGAGGATTTTGATTTGTGATATCCATATCTTCACCAGGTGCTGCAAAAATAGCATAACACTTATCTTTTGATTTAAATTTGATGCTTTCTCCTGCTTTAGTATCAAAATCGAATATGATTGAAGATTTAGATTCTGCGATATTTAAATTTCTTTTTTTTAATTGATGATTTGTTGCTAGTATTGTTTCATCTTTATCATTAAGAATATCTCTAATAAAATTTTTTTCATTGTTTGATTTAAGATTTAAAATTCCAACATCAGATTTACCATCTTTATTAAAACAAATAATTTCACATATTTGATTACCTTCATTATTAATAATTTCTAATTCATCATCTGGAAAAATCTGAAAACCTGTAAGACCACCACCATTAACAACGTGTCTTTCAACCCCAGGTGGTAAAATATTTAGTCCAGGATATTTAATATCTTTACTAGTCCCTAACATTTTAAATTTTTAATATTGTTATATTTTTTATCACTATTTTTATTGTTTAAATATATATATATTTTTTAGAACTAATAATTCTTTACCTACCTATTCTTTTTGTCATAGACTGATCATATTAATATTAATAGAGGGGTATACATGAAAAAAATAATATCATTACTATCTGCTCTAGTGATTTCTGTAGTAAGTTTTGCAGGAATTTCTAACGCTGATAGCAAAAAGCCTATCGTGATCCCAACTCATAACTGGTCAAGTCAAATTGTAATGGCTTACGTTATTGGTGGAATTTTCGAAAGTATGGGTAATAACGTTAAATACGTTAACGCTGACTCACAGGCAGTTTATGAGTCAATTAGAATTGGAGATGTAACTATATCTCACGAGGTATGGGAATCTGCATTTGGTAAATCTTTTACTACTGCTTTAGATAAAGGTGGTTTATTAGATTGGGGTGATCATGAAGCAAGAACTCTTGAGGATATGGGATATCCAAATTGGGTTACTGATAAAGGATTATGCCCAGGTTTACCAGACTGGACAGCTTTAAAAAATCCAGATTGTGCTAAGAACTTTACAACACCTGATTCACCAGATGGAAAAGGAAGAATGTTGGAAGGTCCACAAACTTGGCATGGTGACTTAATTCCACAAAGGGTTGATGCACTAGGTTTAGGTGACTTATGGTGGGTTAAATTTGCTGGAAGTGCTGATGCACTTTGGGCAGAACTAGCTGCAGCTGAAAAAGAAGGAAGAGGAACAATAATCTTCAACTGGACTCCTAACTTTACAGATGGTGCTGGTTTTACATTTATTGACTTCCCTCCATACACAGCTGGTTGCAGACCAGAAGATGGTGGAGATGGTAAATGTGGCTCTCCTGATGGATACTTGAAAAAAGCAGTTCATGAGGATTTCCCAAAAACTCATCCTAAAGCAGCAGCAGCATTCAAAAAAATGTCATTCTCTACAAGTCAAATTGGTGCAATGGCAGCTTTAGTTGACATTGACAAAATGACTCACGAAGATGCAGCTAAAAAATGGTTAGCTGATAACAAGTCAGTTTGGCAAGCATTTACTAAATAAGGATTAAAGTTAAAAATTTAAAATCTCCCCCAAGTTGTTGGGGGGGATTTTTTTTTATATGATTTTGTGTAAAATAAATTCATGAAAAAATTTCTACTTTTTTTATTATTAAACTTTTTAATAAGCTCTTCTGTATTTGCCCGAAGCACCGGTTGCAAAGAGGGTAATTGTGATAATGGTTATGGTAAGTGGGTTTACACTGATAAAACCACTTATGAGGGAGATTGGGTTTCAACAAAAAAACAAGGACAAGGTGTAGAGACTTGGCCAAATGGATATATTTATAAAGGTGAATTTAAAAATAGTGTTTGGAGTGGAATTGGAACATTAACATTTCCTGATGGCTCCACTTATGAAGGGGAGTGGGCTAATGGTTTTATGAATGGTCAAGGAACATTTACTTGGGCTGATGGAAAACAAAAAACAGGTATTTGGAAGAACGGCAAGTTACAAGAATAATGTCTAAAGAAAATTATATTAATAAAATAAAAGATTTACCTGAGTCTTTGAGACAATTTATTGGTCTTATATTTATTACTCTAATAGTAATCATATCTTTTAGTATTTTAAATGGAATATTTGGCCAGGGTGATGATTTGGTAAAAAGAATGAAGTTAGAAGAAGAAAGAATTGCTGAAGAAAAAAAACTTAGTGAATTAATATCTAAATTACCTTCTGGAATATTGGTTTCATTTGATGGAACTGATCATTACAAATTAACGGATGATGTATATGAGCAAGTATGTAAAGCTACAAAACTAATTCCTCAAAGAGCAATAATGGGTGCTAATTTCTTAAATTTTAGAGCACATGAGCTATATACAATTAATGGAAATAAAATTGATGAAACTTTTGTAGAGTGGGATCAAGAAAAAGGTAAATGTTTTGCAGGTTTTACAGTTAGTGGAAATAATGTAGGTGTTGATGAAAGTATTACTATAAGTGGAGAAGCTTTAAGTTTTTTAAGCACTGGAATTGATACAAGAGTTTATTTTATTAAAAATTTTTAATGAGGAAAGGCAACAATTATTAACATTTTAATTTTATAGAATTTAATATAACTTTAAAACAATTTATGTCTGAGACTGTAATCAAATGCGAGTCGGTTTATAAAATTTTTGGAGAAAATGCCAAAAAGATGCTTGAAGAGTCTAACGGCAATGTTGATGCAAAAACATTTCAGGACAAAGGATGCATAGTTGGAGTTAATAATGCTTCTTTTGAAGTGGCAAAAGGAGAAATGTTAGTAGTAATGGGTTTATCTGGTTCAGGTAAATCAACACTTCTTAGATGTATTTCAAGATTAACGGATGCTACTGGTGGAAAAATTTTTATTGAAGGTCAAGATTTATTAGAATTAAATAATAAAGAGCTTATTGAGCTCAGAAGAAATAAAATGGGAATGGTATTTCAAAGTTTTGCTTTGTTACCTCATAAAACAGTTGTTGAGAATATTGCTTTTCCACTTCAGATAAAAGGCACTAATACTGAAGACAGTATTAGTAGAGCAATGGAAATGGTAAAACTAGTTGGCCTAGATGGAAGAGAGAATTATTTCCCAAGAGAACTTTCAGGTGGACAACAACAAAGGGTAGGGATTGCAAGGTCATTAGCAGTAGAGCCTGATATATGGTTTTTAGATGAACCTTTTTCTGCATTAGATCCATTGATTAGGAAAGAAATGCAAGATGAGTTTTTAAGACTTCAGGAAAAATTACAGAAGACCATCATGTTCATTACTCATGATTTTGACGAAGCATTAAAGTTAGCTGATCGAATAGCAATCATGAAAGATGGTATAATCGAACAATTAGATACACCCGCGAATATCGTGCTAAATCCAGCAACTGAATATGTAAGAAAGTTTACTGAAGAAGTACCGAGAGAGAAGGTTTTAATAATTGAAGATGTAATGGATGCTTCAAGTAAAGATAATTTAGGAGATTTAAAAGTATCAAAAGATGAAATTATAGAAAATGTTGCAGAAAAAATACTTACTCAAGAAAAATTGGTAGGAGTAGTTGACTCAAATAATAATATTGTAGGATCAATTAAACCTTCAAAAATAATCGATACAGTTTTTGGAGGAAGAAAAAACGGTAGTTAAAATATGAAGTATTTAAAAAAATATCCAAAATTATTCCAATGGTTATTTTTGTTAATTGTATTTTTTTCTTTATGCTTTGCTATTGATGTTCCTGAAACTTATAAATTTATAAGAGGTCAGGCTGAATTTGTTAAAGATCCAAACCAAAGTGTTTACTTTTTTCTAGGTAAAGAGGTTAGGTACTATGCCTTTGATGTATTTTGGAGATTGCCTCCACTTCTAGGATGGCTGCCTATTTGGATAAACGACTCTTTATTTTTCTTAATGAATGAGTGGATGCCAATGGAGTTTTGGAACGAAGATACTCAAGAATTTAAAACTCGACCATTATTATTAGAGATAAGTAGAAATTTAACTTCATTTATGACTTTTTTAATTGAATTAATTAGAGAGATTTTACTTGGAGGTTTAGAAACTATTGTTGCATTTACTAGCTGGGATTTTATCGATGCTTATCCTTGGTTAGAGTTGCCAGGTTTACCTTGGACTATAGTTGCGGCTGGAGCAGCGATACTTTCTTATAAATTAAGTGGAAAAGGATTAGCTTTGTTTGCAGGTTTAACAATGATCTACATTTCTATATTTGGTCAATGGAAACCTTCAATGCAAACACTTTCTTTTATACTTGTTGCAGCTCCACTTTCATTCATTTTTGGTTTAGGTCTGGGTATTGCAGCTTACAAAAGCAAACGTGTTGAAAAAGCACTATACCCAATTCTTCTTGTAATGCAGACCATGCCACAATACGCTGTATTAGTTCCTGCGCTTGTTCTATTTGGAGTTGGAGATCATGCTGCTGTAATTATTACTATGGTTGTTGCAGTTCCGCCAATGATATTATTAACAATATTGGGATTAAGAGCTATACCCCCAGAAGTTATTGAAGCAGGAAGAATGAGCGGATGTACTAATTGGCAACTAATGTTCAAGGTACTAATTCCAACAGCAAGAAGAGATATTTTAATTGGTGTTAACCAAGTAATCATGGTTTGTTTTTCAATGGCAGTTATATCTGCGTTCATTGGCGCCAAAGGATTAGGATTTAATTTATTGTTAGCACTTAATCAACTAAATATAGGATTGGCACTAGAGGCTGGTTTATGTATTAGTTTAATTGCAATTCTTCTTGATAAAATGTCTTTGGCATGGGCAAATCAGCAACAAGATTATTTTGGTAATCTTTCATTTTTCCAAAGAAATAAAAACGTAATATTTTTTGCAGCTTCATTCGTAATTGGAATAATTCTTGCATATGTTGGGACTTTTATTTTCAAAGGTAGTTTTAATTACTTGTTTGAAATTCCTCATAATAAAGGAATATCAACAGCTGATTTTTGGAATAAAGGAGTTGATTGGATTTTTGATACTTTCTTCGTGTATATTAAAGCATTCAATACATGGTTAATTCAAGATGTGCTTCAGCCGATGAGAGCTTTATATTTAAGAATGCCTGCAGTAGCTACATTGGTACTAGCAGTTGGTGCAGGATATTTAATTGGGGGAGTTCGATCAGCATTAGTTGTTGCTGCTTTGACTTTATTTATAGCATTAAGTCCATGGTGGGATAGAGCATTAGTAACGTTATACATGGCAACTTTTGGTGTAGTTATTTCTTGTTTAATAGGATTTACAGTTGGAACACTATGTTTTCAAAACAAAAAATCTGCTGCATTTATGTTAGGTGTTTGCGATATATTTCAAACATTCCCATCATTTGTATATTTAATTCCTGTAATGATGCTTTTTGGAATAACAGATACATCTGTTTTAATTGCTGTAATTGTCTATGCAACAATTCCTGCAACTAGATATACAATAGAAGGACTTAGAAGTGTTCCTGTTGGCTTACATGAAGCTGCAACAATGTCTGGTGTAAATAAATTTCAAAGATTAACAAAAATTGAGTTTCCATTAGCATTTCCACATATGATGCTTGGTTTAAATCAAACAATAGTTTTTGCTTTATTTATGGTGATAATTGGAGCTTTCATCGGTACAGAAGATCTTGGTCAATACATTTTAAAAGCACTTTCAGATAAAAATGGAGCAGGAATTGGTTTAACTCTCGGTATCTGTGTTGCGTTTATAGGATTGATTTTTGATAATTTGATTAGAACTTGGGTTGGAAAAAGAAAAAAACATCTTGGCATAGCTTAGTATTTTGAAAAAATTTATTGTCTCCATTGATCAAGGAACAACCTCGTCAAGAGTTGTTTTGTTTGACACTAAAGGGAACATTAAATTTATTTCTCAATATGAATTTAAACAATACTTTCCTAGAAATGGATGGGTAGAACATAATCCAAATGAAATTTGGTCGACAACACTTAAAGCATTAAAGCAAGTAATTAAAAAAACTAAAAGTTTAAAAGGTAATATACTCACTATTGGAATTACGAATCAAAGGGAAACTACAATTTTGTGGAATAAAAAAACTGGAAAACCTATTTATAATGCGATCGTATGGCAAGATAGAAGAACCCAGGTATATTGTAAATCTCTAAAGAATAAAAATTATGAAAATACTTTTAGAAAAAAAACAGGGTTATTTATAGATCCTTATTTTTCTGCCACTAAAATAAAATGGATTTTAGATAATGTTAAAGTTTCAAAAAAATTACTAAAAACTAATAATTTATTGTTTGGTACGGTGGATACCTTCTTGATCTGGAAATTAACTAAAGGTAAACAGCATTTAACCGAAGCTACCAACGCAAGTAGAACCATGTTGTTTAATATCAATAACAATAAATGGGATAATGAAATTTTACAGAAATTAAAAATTCCAAGGAGTATCTTGCCTGAGGTAAAAAATTCTGCAGATAATTTTGGAAAAACAGATAAGAGAGTTACAGGAAAAGAAATACCCATTTCAGCTGTTTTAGGAGATCAACAAGCAGCAGCTGTAGGACAAGCTTGTTTTGAAAAAGGATCTATAAAAAGTACTTATGGTACTGGTGCTTTTGTAATAATGAACACTGGATCAAAAAAAATAAATTCAAAAAATAAGTTATTAACTACAATATGTTACCGATTGAATAATAAGACTACGTATGCTCTTGAAGGATCTATTTTCATAGCAGGAGCAGGCGTACAATGGTTAAGGGATAAAATTAAATTAATAAACAATGCTTATGAAACTGAAAAAATAGCTAAATCAACAAAAAGCAATAATGAAGTTTATGTTGTCCCAGCTTTTAGTGGAATAGGCGCACCTTATTGGAGACCTGACGCCAGAGGTTTAATAACAGGACTTACAAGAGATAGTGATTGGAAAACTTTAGTGAGAGCAACCGTCGAGTCTGTCGCTTATCAAAGTTATGACTTATTTTATTCAATGAATAAAGATGGTTTAAAGCCTAGAATAGTTAAAATTGATGGGGGTATGGTAGCTAATAATTGGTTCTCACAATTTTTGGCAGATGTAATTAATTTAAAAGTAATTCGACCTAAAGTCTTAGAAACCACTGCTTTAGGAGCAGCTTTGTTTGCAGGTTATCAAATAGGAGAATTCAAATCATTAAATCAAATTAAAAATACATGGAAAAAAGACACAGCTTTTAAGCCGAAAATTAATAAAAAACTAAGAAATCATATATTGCATGGTTGGAAGCAAGCAATTAAAAAAACCTTAGCATAAAGATAAAATGAAAAAAATATTAATTGTTGGTGCTGGAGCTATGGGAGCTGCTTTCTCGATACCATTGTTAGATAATGGTCACTCGGTTACATTGACAGAGCCATATAATTTTAAATTATTGCAAAAATTAAACTTAAAAAAAAAAATTCATCCATCATTAAATATAAACTTACCACAAAAATTAAAAATAAATAAATTTTCAAGCGACATCTTAAATCAGAAATGGGACTTAATTGTAATTGCTGTGAGTTCTATTGGTATAGACTTAATTGGAAAAAATCTTTCAAAAATTAAAAATAAATCACCTATTTTAGTATTAACAAAAGGTCTTAAATTAGATGGTAGGAATTTAATTTCAATGTCTAGCCTATTAAAAAAATATAATAAAAATTTAAATATTTCAGTTTTGAAAGGCCCGTGTTTAGCAAAAGAATTAGCTAAAAAAGTTAAAAGTTTCACTGTTGTTGCGAACAAAAATATTAATATTGCAAAAAAAATTGGAAAATTAATTTCAACAAATTATTATCAAACTGAATTTAGTAGAGATGTTAACGGAGTTGAATTTTTATCTGCTATAAAAAATATTTATTCAATGATCATTGGAGCTGGACAATGGCACAATACATCATCGGCTTTATTCCGAAAATCAATTGATGAAATGAAATATCTTGCAAATTATTTTAAAGGAAAAAAAGAAACTGTTTATGGTCTGGCAGGTTTAGGAGATTTATACGTGAGTGCAATGGGAGGAAGAAATAGTAAAATGGGAGAATATCTTGGAAAAGGCTATACTTTTACCTGGGCAAAGAAAAAGTTTATGAAAAACGATACAGTAGAAGGTGCTGATTTAGCAATAGAAATTGCTCCTTTTGTATTTAAAAAAATTAATAAACGAAAAGTTCCGTTAATGATCTCTTTATTAGAGTCAATTGTTAAAAACAAAAAATTAAAAATTAAATATTAATTTTCTATTTATTTAAAAAAGTTTTCATAGAGTCATCCATCGCTTTTTCCCAAGGTGTGTGATGAATTGGTGCAACTGATCCAGTCACAGGAGATGAAAATGATTTATTTCTATAAGTTAGAATATCCTCTACTTTATGATGTTCCCATTCTTTGAAATGTTTCCTAATTAATTCAAAATCAATTTTAGGATAATCGGACATATCATGAAGTTCTTTGGTATACTCCGTTTGAAAATCAATCATTTGATCAGGATTTTCTAATTTTTCTTCCATTGAAACCCACTTATTAATGTCTTTATCTATTTCATCATTACTAGGCATTTTGATTTTCCCCATTATCACATCTCTTGCATACCATCCTTGACAATCAAACATATTAAATGTGTGAAACTGATCCTGCATACCTAAATATAAAAGTTTATGATTATCTTGCCACACAACTCCTTTGTAAAGTTTTGGTGGATATAATCTGTTATGTGTTTTTAATTTTAAGCTTTCATCTAAAAATGGGAAATGATGCAAATACCCTGTACACAAAATAACTACGTCAGCATTTTGTTCAGTTCCATCCTTAAATATGGCTTTTTTCCCATCTAACCTGTCTAAGTAATAAACTTCTTTCATGCCTTTTGGCCATTTGAAACCCATTGGGTTATGCCTGTAACCGATTGTTACACTTTTAGCACCATACTTATTACATTGTAGAGCCACATCTTCTGCAGAATAACTGCTCCCTAAAACAATTACATCTTTTCCTCTAAATTCTTCAGCATCTCTAAAATCATGTGAGTGCATTATTCTTCCTGGAAAAGAATTCATTCCTTCATACTCAGGAATAAAAGGTACGGAAAAATGACCCGTCGAGACTACCACATAATCAAACGTTTCATTTAAAATTTTATTATTTACTTTGTCCTGGTAGCTAATTTCAAACTTATCATTTTTATAAACAGTATTTGTAACTCTTGTATTAAATTTAATCTTACTTTTTATATTTCCTTTGCTCACTCTTCCTAAAATATAATCTTGCAGCACCTCTCTCGGAGGGAAAGAGGGAATTGGTTTTCCAAAATGTTCATCAAAAGAATAATCAGCAAATTCTAAACACTCTTTAGGTCCATTAGACCATAAGTATCTGTACATACTGTTAGGCACAGGATCTCCGTATTGATCTGAACCAGTTCTCCAGTTGTAGTTCCATAAACCACCCCAACTTTCTTGTTTTTCAAAGCAAACTATTTCTGGAATTTTTTCTCCTTTATTTTCTAAATGCTCAAATGCTCTTAAAATTGAAAGTCCACATGGACCAGCGCCTATAATTGCTACTTTTGACATAGAATTTTTCCTATCATTAATAAATTTATAAATATATCTTACTAACAATTTTTAAAAAAATAAAATTATATTTTGTTATGGGTATCAATTGGAATTATCCAACCACTATGTGGATAGGAGAAAATAGAATTGAAGATTTATCCTTAGCCTGCAAAGAGTTAAATATTTCAAATCCATTATTTGTAACAGACAAAGATTTAATTAACTTAGATTTAATAAAAAATATAATATTAAGATTAAAAAAAAGTTTTCAAAATTTAGCTACTTTTTCTAACTTTACGGGAAATCCAATTGGAGAAAATGTGCAAGAAGGCGTTAAAGTTTATAATACCTCGAATTGTGATGGTGTAATAGCTTTAGGAGGCGGAAGTGGTTTAGATGTTGGAAAAGCTATAGCATTGATGTCTAATCAATCTCGACCGTTATGGGATTTTGAAGATATTAGTGATTACTGGACACGAGCTGATAGTTCTAAAATTTCAAAAATCATTGCAGTTCCAACCACTGCAGGAACAGGATCCGAAACTGGTAGAGCATCTGCAATAATAAATAAAGAGACAGGTGCAAAAAAAATTATTTTTCACCCAAAAATGTTACCTTCGATTGTGATTTTAGATCCTTTACTTACATTAGATTTATCTCCAAGATTAACAGCAGCAACCGGAATGGATGCGCTTGCACATAATTTAGAAGCTTTTTGTGCACCAGGATATCATCCAATGGCTGATGGTATGGCAATAGAAGGAATGAAACTAATTAAAAATTCATTAATTAAAGCATTCACAAATGGAAAAGATGTTAAGGCTAGAATGGATTTACTTTCTGCTGCTTCAATGGGCTCGACTGCATTTCAGAAGGGACTGGGGGCAATTCACTCATTGAGCCACCCTGTAAATGGTAAATTCAATGTTCACCATGGCTTATCAAATGCAATATTTATGCCTTATGTTTTGACATTTAATAAACACTCAATTGAAAATAAAATAATATCAATTTGTGATTATCTTAATTTAAATAAAAATTTTGATAGTTTTTTAAATTGGATTTTGGAATTAAGACAAAATTTAGATATTCCACACAAATTATCAGATGTGATGGATTGTAATAATATTGATTTAGATGAACTTTCCTTAATGGCATTTGAGGATCCATCTACAGGAGGAAATCCCAAAAAATTAAGTCAAAATGATCTAAAAGAAATGTATATAAAAAGTATTTCTGGAGAATTATTTTAATGAAAAAAATATTGATAGTAGAAGGAAACTTACGAGAAGAAAATCAAAGTTTTTCTGCAGCTGGTATTCAAACACATACAGAAAGCCTTAAAGATAGTTTAGCGTTTTTTACAGATAAATTAGAAACCCACGTGGTTAATCCTTCTTCAGATGAAAATATTTATAAAAATATTGATGCACTTGAAAGCTACGATGGTCTTATTTGGGGAGGAAGTAGCTTAAATATTTATAACAATACTCCAGAAATAAAAAGGCAAATTGATTTTATGAAAGAGTGTCAGAAAAAAATTAAAAAAATTCTAGCAATTTGTTGGGGCATGCAAGTAGCTGTGACTGCAGCAGGAGGTGAGGTAAAAAAAGCAACAAAAGGATCTCATAGAGGGATTGCCTCAAATATAGAAGTTAATGAGAATGGTTTAAACCATCCACTTTATAAAAATAAAAATAAAAAATTTAATACGCCAGCATTTAATTTTGATGAAGTAGTTACAATGCCAGAAAATTCAATTTTATTAGCCTCAAACTCAATAAATAATGTTCAAGGAATAAATTTTAATGTTGGTAACTGTAATATATGGGGCCTTCAATACCACCCTGAGATTACTTATAATAAAATGATCAATTTAATTATTTTTAGAAAAAAAAGACTTTTAGAAAAAGGTGCTTTTAAAGATGAGGATGAAATCGATAATCATATTAAATATATAGAAACTGAGAATAATAAATTAGATAAAGTTTCTAGAATGAGAGAATTGGAGAACTGGTTAGACTATCTAAATTTAGAATAAACCTTCTATTTCACCCTTGTCATTTAATTTTATTGAGTCGGCCGCAGGAACTCTTGGAAGACCTGGCATTGTCATAATTTCTCCACACACAACAACTATAAATTCAGCACCTGAAGAAAGTCTTACCTCTCTTACAGGCAAAACATGACCTGTGGGCGCACCTTTTAAATTTGGATCTGTTGAAAAACTATATTGAGTTTTTGCAATACAAACAGGTAACTTGCCGTAACCTTTTTCTTCAAAATCTTTTAATTGTTGTCTAACTTTTGTATCAGCTACCACTTCAGAAGCGCTATAAATTTCTTGTGCAATTTTTTCTATTTTTTTGAATAACGGAAGATTATCCTCATATAAAAATTTAAATGTATCTTTTTTATCTTCACAAATTTCTGTAACATTTTTAGCCAGTTCAATAGTTCCTTCACTTCCATTTGACCAATGAGTACATTTAGAGGCTTTTACTCCTTGCGTTTCACAAAAATCTAACAAGGTTTTCATTTCATCTTCAGTATCAGTAATAAAATGATTAACTGCAACAGTAACAGGTAATCCAAATTTTCTAATATTATTAATATGTCTACGTAAATTTACCATTCCCTCTTTGAGTGCTGATACATTTTCTTTTTTTAAATCTTCTTTAGCAACTCCACCATGCATTTTCAGTGCTCTTATAGTTGCAACAATGACAACACAATCTGGTTTTAGACCAGATTTTCTACACTTAATATCTAGAAATTTTTCAGCTCCCAGATCAGCTCCGAATCCTGCCTCTGTTACAACGTAGTCAGCTAATTTAAGTCCAGCTTTAGTTGCAATAACTGAATTACATCCATGAGCAATATTTGCAAAAGGGCCACCATGAATTATTGCAGGATTGTTTTCTAGAGTTTGAGTTACATTGGGTCTTATTGCTTCTTTAAGCAAAACTGTCATTGGACCTTGAGCATTTAAATCTTTTGCATAAATTGATTGCTTATCTCTAGTATAACCAATTGTAATATTTCCAATTCTGTTTTCCAAATCTTTTAAGTCTGTTGCTAAACAAAAAATAGCCATAAGCTCAGATGCAACTGTAATATCGAAACTATCTTGCCTTGGGTAACCATTAGCTACTCCTCCTAGATCAACAATAATAGATCTTAACGATCTATCGTTCATATCCATGACCCTTCTCCAAACGACTCGTCTAACATCAATGTTAAGTTTGTTGCCCCAATAGATATGATTATCAATTAATGCAGATAATAAATTATGAGCAGATGTAATAGCATGAAAGTCACCTGTAAAATGAAGATTTATTTGTTCCATTGGTACTACTTGGGCATAACCACCACCAGCGGCCCCACCTTTCATTCCAAATGATGGACCAAGACTTGGTTCTCTTAGACAAACAATAGATTTTTTTCCAATTTTATTTAAACCGTCATTTAAACCAACAGAAGTTGTGGTTTTACCTTCACCAGCTGGAGTAGGAGTAATTGCAGTAACTAAAATTAATTTGCCATTCTCCTCTTTAAGAGTATTTAAATATTCCAAATTTATTTTGGCTATGTGTCTACCCATTGGACTAAAAGCAAAATTTTCATCTGGCACTCCAACTTTAGAAAGAATATCTTTTATTGGGTGCATTTTAGCTTCTCGAGCTATTTGAATGTCAGATTTTACTTCGGCCATAAATAATCCAAATAAATTAAAAGTTTTTTATCTGTGACTTCTTATCCTTTTTTGAGATATTTGGAAACTTCTAAAAAATATATATAAAAAAAATAAGCACTATTTAAATTGATTGTTATAAAATTAACTGATGCAAAAATATTCTATATTTAACCTTGTTAAAAACGCTTTTTCAAACCATGAAAATTGGGATTTGGCTTGGAAAGATCCAACACCTAAAGAGGAATATGATGTTGTAATTATAGGTGGTGGAGGCCATGGTTTAGCTACAGCTTATTATCTTGCTAAAGAACATAATGTTACAAATGTTGCAATTATAGAAAAAGGATGGATCGGTGGTGGAAACGTAGGGCGTAATACTACAATTATTAGATCCAATTACATGCATGATGAAAATGGTTTGTTCAGTGAGTTTGGAATGGATTTATGGAGAAAGATGAGTCAGGATCTGAATTACAATGTAATGTTTTCTCCAAGAGGAATAATTAATCTTGCGCATTCTGATGCACAAATGAATGCATACGCGAGAAGAGGAAATTCTATGAGATTAAATGGAATAGATGCTGTTCTTTTAAATAGAGAGCAAGTTAAAGAAATTATTCCAATGGCTGATTTTTCTGAAAACGTAAGATTTCCAATTTTTGGTGGCTTGATGCAACCAAGTGCAGGCACAGCAAGACATGATGCTGTTGCATGGGGTTATGCACGTCAAGCAGATTCAATGGGGGTAGATATTATTCAGAATTGTGAAGTAATTGGATTTGATGTTTCAGCAGGAAAAATAAATGGCATTAGAACTTCAAGAGGAAATATCAAAGCAAAAAAAGTTGGTTTATGTGTTGCTGGAAGCACAAATATTTTAGCAGAAAAATTAAATATGACATTACCAATTGAAACTCATTTACTTCAAGCATGTGTTTCTGAGCCAGTTAAACCAGTTTTAGATAATGTAGTTACGTTTGGTGCAGGACACTTTTATGTAAGTCAATCTGACAAAGGTGAGATGGTAATGGGCGGCGATCTTGATGGTTATAATAGTTATGCTCAAAGAGGAAACTTACCAACATTGCAACATGTATTAAGTGAAGGTATAGCCATGATGCCATTTTTGAGTAAATTAAAAATGCTTAGAACGTGGGGTGGTATTATGGATATGTCAATGGATGGTTCACCTATTATCGATAAAACACACATTGATGGTTTGTATTTGAATTGTGGATGGTGCTATGGAGGATTTAAAGCTACACCTGCATCGGGTTGGACATTTGCTCATACTATTGCTCAAGATAGAGTGCATGAATTAAATGCTGGCTATAGCTTAAATAGATTTAATACTGGCCATCTTATTGATGAAAAGGGACTTGGAACAAAAACCTGGATATCGTAAATGCTTTACATAAATTGCCCACACTGTGGAATGAGATCTCAAAATGAATTTTCATATGGTGGCGATGCAAGTGTTATAAGACCAGAACTTAATAAAGAAGTTTCTGATCAAGAATGGGATAATTTTGTTTACAATAGAAAAAGTTTAAGAGGAAAGCATTTAGAGCTATGGCAACATATTTCTGGATGTAGACAATGGATAAAGGTTGAGAGAGATACTGCAACCCACGAAATTTTTAGAACTTTTAAATCGGATGAGGAAGTTGCTTAATGACCCAAGCTTTTAGAATTGAAAATGGGGGACTAATAAATAGAGATAAAAAATTATCCTTTAAATTTAATGGTAAAACTTACTTAGGTTATGAGGGTGACACATTAGCTTCAGCTTTGTTGGCAAATGGAGTTCATTTAGTAGGAAGAAGTTTTAAATATCACAGACCTAGAGGTTTCTTTGGAGCAGGTGTAGATGAACCTTATGCAGTTGTTCAACTTTTTAGAAATGGTGAAACAGAACCTAATATTAAAGCAACAGAGCAGGAATTATTTGAAGGTTTAGAAGCAAAAAGTGTTAATTGTTGGCCAAGTGTCAATTTTGACATAGGTGCAATCAATAATTTTTTGAAAATTTTTTTACCAGCAGGTTTTTATTACAAAACTTTTATGTGGCCAAAAAGTTTTTGGTATCGAATTTATGAACCTTTCATAAGAAAAGCAGCTGGCTTAGGTGTAGCTTCAACTAAACATGATAAAGAAAGGTATGAACATAAATACGAATATTGTGATTTATTAATTGCAGGCTCAGGACCTTCCGGATTAGCTGGTGCATATGCAGCAGCAAAAAATGGAGCTAAAGTAATTTTAGCTGAAGATAAACCAAGATTTGGTGGATCTTTATTAACTAATGATGTCAACATTGGCAACCAATCTGGAAAAGATTGGGCTGAGGGGATAATTGCAGAACTCAAAACTATGCCAAATGTTGTTGTAAAAAATAGATCTCAAATTTTTGGATACTATGATCACAACATGCTTGTGATGTCAGAAAAAGTTAGTGATCATTTACCATCAACTAAAAAATATAACCCTAACAAAAGGTTATGGTACATTCGAGCAAAAGAAGTTTTGATTTCCTCAGGATCAATTGAAAGACCAATAGTTTTTGGAAATAATGATACACCAGGGGTAATGCTTTCTTCAGCTGCTAAAGAATATTTAAAAGTATATGGTGTTTTAGTTGGAAGAACACCATTGGTATTTACAAATAACGATAGTGGATACGAAACAGCAATTGAATTTAAAAAACATGGAGTAGATCCAGTTGTTTTAGACTCAAGAAAAAATCCTGAGTCAGAAATAATTGATGAGGCAAAAAATTTAGGAATTAATATTAAAAATTCATATGTTGTTGTTGCAGCACAAGGATATAAAAAAGTAAAATCCGCAGATATTGCATCTATTACTGAAGACAAAAAACAACTTGGTAAAATAGAAAATATAAAATGTGATTGTATTTGTGTTTCAGGTTTTTGGACACCAACCATTCATTTAGCCTCACAATCAGGAAATAAAACGAAGTTTAAAGAGGAAATTGATGCATTTGTCCCAGGGCAATCAAAACAAAATGAAATTACTCTAGGTGCAGCTAATGGAGTATTTACACTGGAGGAAACTTTAAAAACTTCATTTAAAGCAGGAAGTGAATTATCAAAAAAAATTACTGAAAATGATAATGAGATAGCTATTCCAAATGTTGTCGAAAAAAAATCTTCTCAACATGATAAGTTCTGGTGCGTTCCATTGCCGAAAGGTAAAAATTATAAAAGGTTTTTAGATTTCCAAAATGATGTAGCAGTATCTGATATAGAAATAGCTTTAAGAGAAGGGTATCGATCAATTGAACACGTAAAAAGATATACAACTCTAGGAATGGCAACAGACCAAGGAAAAACAAGTAATTTAAACGGATTACAATTAGTATCTGAAATTGAAAATAAAGTTGTTCCTGCAGTAGGTCATACAACTTTCAGACCTCCATATACTCCTGTTTCTATTGGAGCAATAGTAGGAAGAGAGGTTGGAAAACACTCAAAACCTACAAGAAAATCTCCAATGCATTCATGGCATGAAAAAAATAATGCAGTTTTTGTTGATGCGGGTGTTTGGTTAAGACCAAGATATTATAAAAGAGGAAATGAAAATTTATTTGAGGCCTCTAAAAGAGAGGCTAAAAATGTAAGAACAAATGTTGGAGTTTGTGACGTAACAACTTTAGGAAAAATTGATGTCAAAGGTCCTGATGCAGCAGAGTTATTAAATAGAGTTTATACAAATGCTTGGCTAAAACTACCAGTTGGTAAAGCTAGATATGGTGTAATGTTAAGAGAAGATGGAATTGTTATGGATGATGGAACAACTACAAGAATTTCAGAAAATCATTATCATATGACTACTACGACAGCTCAAGCAGCAAACGTTCTTTCGCATTTAGAATATTATTTGCAACTAGTTTGGCCTGAATTAAATGTGAATGTAGTTTCAACTACAGAACAGTGGGCAGGAGCAGCTATCGCAGGACCTAAATCTAGAGATTTATTACAAAAATTATTTCCAAATTCAGATGTATCAAATGAAGGTTTGCCTTTCATGGGTTACATGGAGGGAGATTTATCTGGTGTTAAAGCAAGAATTTTTAGAATTTCGTTCTCAGGCGAGCTTGCTTATGAAGTAAATGTTGAATCTGATTTTGGAAATTTCATGTGGGAAAAAATAATGGGAGTTGGTGAGGAATTTAACATTCAACCGTATGGAACAGAAGCATTATCAACTCTCAGAATTGAAATGGGACATGTTGCTGGATCAGAACTTGATGGTAGAACAATTCCATTCGACAACGCCTTAGAAGGTCTTGTTAGCAAAAAGAAAGATTTTATTGGAAAAAGATCATTACAAAGGTCTGCATTTATAGCTGAAGATAGACAAAGAATAGTGGGCGTAGTTCCATTAGATAAACAAACAAGTATACCAGAGGGATCTCACTTAGTTAAAGATGATAAAGCACCGTTACCAAATCCAAAATTAGGTCATATCTCTGCATCTTGTTGGAGTGTTGAATATGATAATCCTTTTTCTTTGGCTATTTTGAAAGATGGAAAAAATATGATCGGTCAAAAGCTTTTTGCGATGTCGCCACTTAAAAACAAAGTAATACCAGTTGAAATAGTTTCATCACATTATGTAGACCCAAAAGGTGAAAGAGTTAGATCATGACAGTAATTTCAGCTTTATCAAATGTTCATTTAAAAGGTCAATTTGGAGATTATGAAGGTAAAAATGAAAATGATTTACTTAAAATATCTGAAATCAAAAATTTACTAATTGTTCAAATAGTTCAGTACAAAAATTCCTCAGTTTCATTTGAGGGCATTGATATTGATGGTTTAAAATTAAAAAACGAACCTTTAACTGTAATGTTTAATGATACTACTAGGATTATGTGGAATGGACCAAAAAACTGGTTTTTGGTTTCAACAAAAAAAGATTTAATAAAAGATATAACAGATAAATTTAAAGATACAGACTTTGCTGTAACAGATTTATCTCATTCAAGGGCTATTATTGAAATCGAAGGTAATGATACGATAGAAGTTTTAAAAAAGGGATGCCCTTTTAATTTTGATACATTAGATAAAAATAATTCAATTAACTCAACTTATAATGGAATAGCTTTTACTGTTGACAGGTTGGGTGAAAATCCAAATAAAGTAAGGTTATTTGCTCTAAGAAGTTTTGGAGAATCTTTATATCATTCTATCACAGACGCATCTCTAGAGTTTGGCTTTGAATCTTTATAAGCTTAAATTTTCAATCTCTTGTTGCAATATAAACACCTATAGAAGTAATTAGAAATCCAATTAAGTCTAAGCTAGTTAAACCTTCATTCAAGAAAAGCCATGCCATAAAAGCAGATGTAGCGGGGATTAAAAAAAATACAGAAACAGTTTTGCTTGCTGAGTTATTTTTTATTAAATACATTAATATTGTAAACGCTCCAAATGAAACCAAAAATATTTGATGAGTCATTGCCATGATAAATGTTTGTGAGAAATCTATATATGGATCAACAAATAAAATAATTATAGATACATGAAATATACATCCACCAATAGCTTGATTCATGTTGCTTACAGATAGAGGCAAGTTGTTACTTAATTTTTTTTGCCATAAAGTTGAAAAAGTAATTGCTAATAACGCTATTATTGTTGCAATCAATCCTGCTGCTGGTATTTTAGAACCAACATCTAAACCTAATACAATTCCTGCACCAGTAAATCCTAACAAAACACCTACCCACTGTTTTGTAGTTACTTTTTCATTTAAGATTGGACCGCTTAATGCATTTGTAAGAACTGGTTGAAGAGTGACAATTAATGCTGCTAATGCTGTAGGCATGCCTATTGAGATTGAGTAAAAGACACCACCAAGATAAAAACCATGAAAAAGAACTCCACTAAAAAAAGATTCGAAAAAGTTTCTTTTGCTTACTAGAATTTTTTGTTTTGAATAAATAGAAAATAAAAAAAAACCAAAAGCAACTAAAGCAAATCTAAAAGCTAGTGCAGCAAATGGATCACTATTATCTATTATAGGTTTTGTTGTTATAAATGCAGAAGACCATAGAAGTACAAATATAAAAGGAAAAATTTTAATCATTATATTCAATAAACATATTCAATAAACAAATAAATAAACTAAAATCAATAAATACCTATAATGAACTAATTAGATGTGGCAATAAAAGAACAAATCATTTAAATTTTAAATATGATCTTCAAGTTATTAAGAATTTTTACAATTTTTGTATCATTTTTCTTTTTAACAGGCTTTGTTTCTGTTTTTTCAATTCTTGGTTCTAGTGTAACAGCTATTACTTCAGGCAATTTATATAAAGCAGGAGCACAATTTATAATTAATAAAAGTATAGAAAAAGAGACTGGAAAAAATTCTCTAACATTAATCAAAGAAGAAATAAATAAAAATTTAATTAAAGAAGAAATAAATAAAAATAATTCATTAAATGAAGATTTAAGAAAATTAGTTGAAAAAAGAATAAAAATTACTAGACAAAAATTAGCAAATCAAAATTTACAAAAATTAGTAAATAAACGAATAATAGTCACTAGGTCAAAACTAGATATAAAAAATATTACTCAATAATATTTAGATATATCAGGTTTTCTTGTTTAGTTTCTTTGCACCACATTTCATAGCTTTCACAAACTCTCCATAAATGATCAAAAGCTCTTTGTGAAATTTCTAATGGAAAATGACTTTTAGTATAATAAAGCTTGGGTATTTTCATCAAAAATTTAACCATTGAATCTTTTTGAAGCTCTAAAAGCCTTAAAGTTTCTCCATTGATTTTTTTTTTAGTTATGGAATCAATAAATTTATTTTTCTTAAGTTCCAAAAACCATTTATCATGAAATTCTCCAGAACTTAAAACATCATATTCTTTAGTAGTCATAAAAATTTCAAATGCCTGTATATTGTTGATTTCAGGATTTTGTTTCTTTATTTCAAGTATATTTAAATAAACAAATTCAGCAGCTCTCAAGACATATGGTTTTTCAGATTTATTAGACATAAGCTAATTTTTATGCTTAACCATAGCTGAATGAGCTAAAATTAAATTAGGATCTAAAAATACTTTTGAAGATTTTACATTTTCAAATGATTTAAATGCAAAAATTGCAATAGGGAGTTCTGTACAGCCTAAAATAATTTTTTTACATTTCATTTTAATTAAGGAGTCAATTGCAGGTTTAATTGCTTTAGCAGCAGCTTTTACATTTCCCATTTTAACTAATTTAATAGCTTTATTAACTGACAATTTCTGTATTTTTTGAGATGGCTCAATTAATTGATAATCCTTATTAAAAAATTTTTTATAAACCCCAGTTTTAAGAGTACCCTCAGTTGCTAAGAGACCAACTCTGGAGTTTTTTTTACATTTTTTTTTCGTAAATTTAAAAACTTCTTTTGGCATGTTGATTATTGGAATACTGATTTTATTTTGTAAATCATCGAACCAATAGTGAGCAGTATTGCAAGGTATAACAATAAATTTACATTTATTCTTTTCTAGAAGTTTACAACCTTTGAGCAAACTTTTTAGAACTTTGTTATATTTTTCTTTACTTTTTTTATTTGTAGATTTGTTTGAAAGATTTTTAGTTTGAGAGCCTATAGACTCAGGTCTCCCGGGAATATTTGATTTATTATAAAGTAAAAATAATGGATACTCTTGGTCAATTTTTCCCCTATTCAGAACGGCAAGTTTGTTACAAAAATCAAGGCCTGCTTGAGTTCCCATTCCACCTAAAATTCCAATCATAATTTTGATTAATTTATTAATTTTTTAATTTAAATCTATAATTAATAATTGTGTTTAAAGATTGTTTTTAAATAAGGTATTGGCTGAATAATAAATTTAATAAAGTTAAATAAATTTTTCAGCCAATAGGAAGTTGTGAAATTATGCAGTTTTTAAGTTAACTGCTGAAGGACCTTTGGGACCATCTTCAACATCGAAAGTCAAAGCTTGACCCTCATCTAAACCGTTCATACCAGCATCTCTTACAGCTGAAACATGTACAAACACATCTTTTTCTTTATCTTCTCTTTCAATAAAACCAAAACCTTTGGTTGGATTGAACCATTTTACTTTTCCTTGTAGACTCATATTTATCTTCTTACTTTTTGTTATATTAAATTATTACTTATAATTAAGTAATACTGGCTTTTTTTAGATTTTATAGGGTTTTGTCAACAAAATAGATGAACTATTAAAATAATTTTTTAAATATCATCAATAAGCATAGTTAAATAAACAGAATTAATGTCTTCTTTATAGTGCGCAAAAGGTTCGCACACCGTGAAACCAGTTTTTCTGAAAAGTTTTCTTGCTGGTATAAAAAAATCACCTGCTCCAGTTTCAATACTTAATCTTTTTATTTTAAGTTTTTTAGCTTCATTGATTAAATGATTTATTACATTAATCCCTTGGCCTTGTTTTCTAAAGTTGTCATGAATTCTTATAGATTTAAATTCTCCATGTTCTTTATCTAAAAATTTTAAAGCACCACAACCAATCAATTTTTCACCATCCCATAAACTCCAAAATTTAATTGATGGTACTTTTAAACCTGGAATATCTAAAACATGAGCACTTCCCTCTGGGGAGGCAGCTCTTAATTCTATAAAATGCTTTGTAAGAAGCTCATTAACTTCGGGATTATCAAAATTACCTTCTACTGATTTTAACATTTATACTAAAGTTGTGATGTGACCCATTTTTCTTTTTTCTTTTATATCTTTTTTAAGATAATCAAAGAAAAATTCATTATCATTAAACTTATGAATATTTCTGTAACGAGTAATTTGATCACCAAGCAAATTCATCATTTTAGCATTAGATATTTTTTTTAAAGGAATTTGCTCTAAACCACATACAGCTCTTACATGATTTTCAAATTGACTCACATTAAAAGCATTTATTGTTAAATGTCCTGAATTATGTACTCTTGGTGCAATCTCATTAACATAAAGATTATCATTTCTATCAATAAAAAATTCTACACACAATGTTCCAACATACTTAAGTTCCTCAGCTATAAGCATGGCCCAATCCTTAGATTGGTTAAAAATTTTTTCATTTATCTCCGCAGGAATTTTTGAATATTTTAAAATTTGATCTTCGTGATTGTTTTCTATTGGTTCATAAATTTCATATTTATTATTACTAAACCTTGTAATTATAATTGAAATCTCTTTTTTTAATTTTACAAGTTTTTCAAGAATATACCCTTTTGAAAAATCAATATTCAATGAATTAAGTTCATCACCTGATTTAATTGGATATTGACCTTTGCCATCATAACCAAGTGTTGTTGTTTTTAATATTCCTGGTAAAAAATCTTCTAAAGCATCTATGTCAGATTTTTTTTCAATCGAAACATATCTTGTTGTTCTAATATTTAATTTATTAACAAAATCTTTTTCAGCCAATCGATGTTGAATTAATCTGTTAACTGAAGGCTTTGGCAAAACAGGTTTAAATTTGTTTATTTCATTTAATGTTTCAAATGGAATATTTTCAAATTCATAAGTGACTAAATCAACTTGATTCATAAATTCTAATATTTTTTCTTTATTATCATAACTTCCTGTAACAAATTGATTGCAAAAATTTTGTGCTGGAGCATCTATGTCATCACAAAAAATAACAGTTTTAACATTTAATTTTTTAGCTGCTATTGCAAGCATACTTCCAAGTTGACCACCCCCAATGATACCAAGAGTAATTTCTGACATTTTATTTTGGTAATTTCTTTACAGATTTAGTTTGTGATGTTCTAAAATTTTTAAGTTTTTTTCGAACGAGTGAATTATTATTGGCAATTATTGCTGCAGCTAATAAAGCAGCATTAATAGCGCCATCCTCTCCAATAGCAAGCGTTCCTACAGGAATTCCTTTAGGCATTTGTGCAATTGATAACAAACTATCCAAACCTTTAAGTTTTTTACTTTCAACAGGAACACCAAGTACCGGCACATGTGTAAGTGCTGATATCATACCTGGTAGATGAGCAGATCCTCCAGCACCTGCAATTATCACTCCTATATTATTTTGTTCGACTTTTGCAGCATATTCATACATTCTTTTTGGTGTTCTGTGAGCAGATATAATTTTTGATTCAAATGAAACTCCAATTTTTTTTAGGGTTTTTTCGGCTAGTTTCATTATTTTATAGTCAGATTGACTACCCATTATGATTGAAACTTTTAATTTACTATTTTTTTTCATGAAAATTGATCAATCTGTTTATTTCAAAATTAACTTAAAATTTCAATAAAATTAATAGTATTTAAAATACATATTGATTAGAGTTGAGCATACTATGAATTATAAAATCGATAATCTTCAATATTGTAATTGGTCTAGGAAAATCTTTGAGATAAACAGATCTGCTGGATTAGATGCTGTCCATGTTACCATTGTCTACCACGAAGATTTTGACGAATTACATCTTGAAATAAAAAAATGGGAAAAATTATTTCATGAAAACTCTGATTTAATTTTTCCTGGTAAGAATTTTTACGATATTGATAAAGCAAATAAAGAAAATAAAACTGCAATATTCTTTGGTTTTCAAAATTGTTCACCAATCGAAGATGATATAAAGTTAGTTGAAAAGGTTCATAAATTAGGATGTAGATTTATGCAACTTACTTATAATAATCAATCTTTGCTAGCAACAGGCTGTTATGAAAAAGTAGATAGCGGAGTTACAAATTTTGGACGTGAAGTTATAAGAGAAATGAATAGAGTTGGCCTTGTGGTTGACATGTCACATTCTGCAGAAAAAAGCACTTTAGATGCAATTGAGTTAAGTGAAAAACCAATAGCAATTACTCATGCAAATCCATCTTTTTGGCATCCAGCTAAAAGAAATAAATCTTCAGATTTATTGAAAATTCTAAGTGATAGTGGTGGTATGTTGGGTTTGTCATTATATCCTCATCACTTAAAAGATAATACAAATTGTACTCTAGATAGTTTTTGTGAAATGGTAGCAAAAACAGCTGAAATAATGGATGTAAAAAAAATAGGAATAGGATCAGATCTTTGTTTAGATCATCCAGATACTGTTGTTGAATGGATGAGAAATGGTTCATGGTCTAAAAGTAAAAATTTTGGTGAAGGTTCGAAAAATAAACCAGGTTTTCCAAAACAACCCGATTGGTTTCTTGATGCAAGAGGGTTTTCAAATATTGAAAAAGGTCTTAAAAAAGTAGGTTTTTCAGATACCGAGACACATGGAATACTTGGAAATAACTGGTACAATTTTTATAAATCAATTTAGTTATGAAAGTTGAATTAAGAGACCCAAACAAGATAATGAAATTATCAAGGCTAGGATCTTTTCATCAATCGAAATTATCTTTTTTAAGAAGTTTTCTTAATGAATTTAAAGAGTGGGAATATAAAAGAGATTTATTTAATTTAAATGAAAATGGTTTTGGAGAAGCTGTCTATTCATTTAAAAAAAATAAAAGAGTTTATTCTTTAGTTTGTTTTGCAAATGAAATCAAAGATGAAGAAAGATCAGATAGAGTTATTGCTACAAAATGGGATGCAGCTTTTACATTACATGATGGAGTTCCTACAAAAAAAGATATTGAAAGATTAAAAAACGAAGTTCCAAAACAAGAAGTAGGCAGACTTTCTTATAAAGAATTAACTTTATCTAGAGCAAACAAATCAGTAAGAATTTATAATCATGTAGTTGAAAATTTGAGCAAAGGTCAGCAGCCAGATTTAAACTTATTATCAAAAGTAGGCTATTTATATAGGACTACGGCAGTATATGGCTCAGGCAAATTTGGTCTTGCAGATCGATTTAGAATTAAAAATCGTGAAGAAATTAATGGTCCATTCAGATTAGAAATGATGTTGGTTTATTTGGTAAGACAGTTTACTTTTGATCAAGTTAATCATGTTGCTCATCATAAAAATCCAAAAACAGCTGTTAAGTTAGATGATAATATTTGTAAAAACTTGGGAATTGGTAATTCTACAGGTCTAGGTATGGCTCCTTTTATAGTTAATCACCCAACTCTACTAAATAATTGGATTTTAAGTAGAGAAAAGGCACTTAAAGAAATTAGAGAAATCAAAGATGTAAAAAGTCAAGATAGTAATTTATTTATAGATTGCGTAAAAAAATCATTAAGAAACATTACTAGCTGGAATACTGATAGTGAATATCAGCAAACAAAAATCTCAGTATTACTAAAAGATGTTGAAAAATTTTTAAATTTTATAGACAAAGATTTTAATTTTAAGAGCGAATATCCTTTTAACAAAATATATCAATGGTTGGAGGATAATACTTGCGATGAATGTATTGAATACATTGTTTCAATAATGATGGAACCTTATAATAATATTGTAAATCCTTTGGTAAAAGAAATGAGTTCAGATGAAGATAAATATTTTAATATTCCAGCTCAAAGAAAAGTTGAAGAATTGCGTAATATTATTGAAGCAAAGTATCCAAACATTTTAGATATTAATTTTGAAGAAAAAGAAAATAATCAAAATTTTTGGTTTATTTCAAAAAATAAAGAGGAACCTAGATTAGCGGATCGTTTTAAGGAGCATGGATCAGAATTAGAACAGCCTTTAGCAATAGCAAGAGATATAAAAAAACTATATGATAAATTAATAGTTTCAAAAAATAGTTTAACAATTGCTGAGTTTTTAACTTTTAATTCTGAATTAAGACATGTTGTTAGGAGAGCGTTCATTGTAGAAAAATTTCCTTATTCAGAAATACAAGATAATACAATTGGTAAAGATATAATGCCAATTAATATGCTTAGACTCAAATTATCTTTTTTTGGTGCAATGAAATATGACCCTAGGTCTGATAAATGGTTAAGAATTTGTATGTTTCAGGGTGCGCCACTTCCTAAACAGTTAAAAGATTATGATGATCTGTGGGTATATAAAAATTAAAATTTATAAATGAAATCATTGAGTGAAATTGAAACTATAGTTAAAAGAGCATCAAAAGGAGCTGGATTCTCTTGGGGTATTTCAGAAGAAATTGCAAAAAGTATTAGATTATTAGAGTTATTTAATTTACCAGGTGTCAAACATTTAAACGATTATTTTAAAGATAGAAAAAATAATAAATTTAAAAATTTAAATATCATTAATGAAAAAAATATATCTATAGAAAATGCTATCTGCCCAATTATTTTAGGAATTAATTTTATGGATAATATTAACAAATTAGAAAATTTAAAAAAAACAATTATATTTAATAATGTTGCTTACCCTTTAATATTTTTATCATTTTTAAGTCGATCATCAGAAATTATTGGGAAAAGAATTAATGTTGAAATAAATAATAATAAAATTATTTTAAATTTTAATCTTAATATTTGTACAGATTTTACATATTTAAAATATCCAAAAACTGCAAACAAAATTAATGTTAATTTTTTAGACAATGTAGATAACTTTACAGATCAAGAATGGAAAGCTTTATATGGATTGTCACAAAATACTTTTGTAGAAGAAACAGATAGTTTAAAAAATGAAGCAGCTGGAGCAGGATTAACTGATAATGACTAAAAAATCTGAAAAAATATTTAAGAAAAAAAAAAATCCTAAATTTAAAAATGTCTGCGAGGAATGCAAAGAAGAAGATGAAAGTGTACGTCAAAATTTGATTTTATTAAGTTTTAAAATTTGTGATTCATGTAGAATTTCTAAAACTTTATTCCCACTATGATTACAGATTTTTTTTCATCAATTGGAATTACAATAACAGCCCCTTTAGAGATACTTATTATTTCTTTTCTTATCCTTTTCCAATCAATTTTTGGAGTTGGGTTATTGTTGTTTGGAACTCCAACACTTCTTTATTATAATTATTCATTTAGTGAATCATTATTTATTCTTTTACCTATATCTATTACAGTTAGTGCAATTCAATTTTTTTCATCAAAACAAAAAGATCAAAGTTTTATAAAAGATTTTAACAAAATATCATTACCATGTTTGGCAATAGCTTTAATTTTAGTTTTGAGTTTCCTAGAAAGTTTAAATATAAAAGTCTATGTAGCTATGATGTTAATTATAGTTTCTTTCTTTAGCATTTATTTAGACAAAAAATTTGATAAATTTTTAAATAATAAAAATAAATTTTATTTTCTCTCTATAATAGGCCTTACCCATGGATTCACCAATTTAGGAGGTGGTTTTTTAGTTTTATATTCTGATGCAGTTACAGAGAAAAAAAAACTTACCAGGTATTATATTTCCTATGGATATTTAATAATGGGATTATTACAATTAATTATATTATTTACTTTATCCTCCGAAGATTTTTATATTGTAAATCTAGTTTATATTTTATTTGTATTCATAATTTATTTCCCTGGACAGTATTTATTTAAATACATTAACAAAGAAAAATACTCTTTGTTTGTAAAAATATTAGCTTTGATTTATGGTTTTTTTGTCCTTTTAAATTAATTTACAGAGAAATATTATTTATAGGTAGAACATTCATTCTACTCATTACAAATGAAATGGATAAAAAAGCAATAATTAAAAAAGATAAAAGTACAATTCCAAAAGATTTGAAATTAGATTTTAAATTTAGCACTTGTTTTGTTGATATTATTAATCCTGCAAAAATCCAAAACTGGGTGAGAAAAATTATTGGTATCATTAAATCTGGTGTGACTGCAAAAAATCTTAATAAACCAGGGGCATGCGCAAATCCAACAGCTGTTAAAACTTTTTTGAACGATACTTTGGTTTGCTTATCAGGAAATAATTTAACTCCAATTACAAAAATAAAAATTGCCCATATTAGCCAAGTAACTATTGCAGTTAGACCAGACATTGCAATAGCTGTTTTAATAATGGTATTAGCTGCTACTGCTCCAGCGATACCATCTAGGATCATTATAATCCCAGCAAAGTATATTGATGCTTCTCCAAAATTTTTATTATCCGAATAAAGAGTTTTGTCTAATTTTATTGATTTAAAAATTATATTTAAAAATTCGGCAAACATTAATTTTTTTTATTTTTATTTTTTTGAGCCTTATAAGAAACAATTAATGGAAATATTATTAAAGCAATAGCAATGATAATGCAAACTGCTATTAGAAAACTTTTGGTCATTATAATTGAAAAGGGGAGCTGAAATTAACTCCCCTTTGTAAATTTTAGCCTTTTACAACTTCTCTTGTATTTGCGTTGAAAGACTCTTTAAATGGAATATCCACCACAACAGCATCTACAGGTGTTCCTGCAGTGTCCGAATATTTTTCAGGAAGATGAACTTTAAACTTAGTTCCAACTTTACCTTTTGGAAATCCATTAGGGTTTAAAGTTCCGTCAAACGGAACATATCCCATTGCTATATTAGTTTTCTTCTCTGGGTGCCACCATGGTGAAGTAATAAATCCGACTGGATCTCCACCACTTTCCGGTGATACTAACCAAAAGTCAGGCGCATAATCGTCAATAGGCTTACCACCCAACTCCATTCCAACTAATTGAAGTTTATAAGGTTTTTTTCCAGCTTTTATTTCTGCTCCCATTTTCTCCAAAGCAGCCTTACCAACATAATCAGCTTTTTTATTCCATTCACCTTTACCAGATAATGAAACTTGGTAACCTAAATTACATTGGAAAGGATTATGTTGTTGATCCATGTCTTGTCCCCAAGAAAGAATACCTGCTTGTATTCTTCTATGGTGTGCAGGTGCAATAACCATCAAGTTATGTTTTTTTCCTGCATCTAATACTGCATTCCACATATCTTCAGCATATAAAGTTGCATTTCTTAAATATATCTCATAACCAGCTTCTCCTGAAAAACCAGATTGAGAAATTACGCAACTTCTTCCACCAATTGTTGCTTCTGCTAATCCATAGAAAGGCATATTATCAAAATCAACTTGATCTCCACAAAGATCTTTCATTAAAGCTTTTGATTTAGGACCCTGAATTTGTACTGGACATGCATCAATTTCTTCAATTGTACAGTTAAATCTTCCATCCGCATTTACACCTTGTAAATACATTCCAATATCAGAGTCTGATAATGAAAACCAAAATTCATCTTTTGAAATTCTTAAAAGAATAGGATCATTTAACACTCCTCCATAAGCATTACACAAGATTACATATCTTGCTCTCATAGGAGAAATTTTTGTTGCATCTCTAGTTATAACGTAATCAGTAAATTTTTCTGCATCTGGACCTTTAACTCTTATTTGTCTTTCAACAGCTACATTCCACATTGTAACATGGTTTACGATTGCATCATATTCGACCATTGCTCCACCATCCTCAGGTTTTACATAACCTCTTGGATGATAAATTCGATTGTATACAGTTGCTCTCCAACAACCTGCCTGCATTGATAAATGCCAATAAGGTGACTTTCTTACCCTTGTTGAAATTAATAATTCAACTTTAGTTGGCCCACTTTGTCTTAAATTGTATGGTACTTCTCTATCTGATTGATCAACAGAAGTAACATGTTTTAATTTAGTATAGTCAAATTCATTAGACATAACCATTCTCCCTCAACCACTTGTTAGTTTCCTTCAAGCCGCCGAATGTATAAATGTGGAAGTTATCAGTGTGCGATTTAACTTTCCCAATTAAATCATTAGGGTCTTTAGGTTTCAATAAATCCAATGCCTTAGTAAAATTAGATTTAAGAAAGTTAATGGAATTTTTTGCCCCTACAATATTAGCAAATTTAATTAAGCTTGATATTTTTAATGGCCCAGTAATTCCCACATGCACTGGTACGCTTTGCTTAGAAATAAAATCTATAATAGGCTGAGGATCTAGTAACCATTGAGTTACAATGTAGTCAGCATAAGGCTTTTTATCTATCATAGCTTTTTCTAAATCTGAGTCGGATATATCAGGACTCCCCTCGGGATGTCCAGCAATTCCTATTTTCATTTTTTCAAAATAACCTGTCTCTAAAAGTTGAAAGGAACTATCAAACTTACCTGCTGGCTCTCTTCCACCTCCAATAATTAAGGCTTGCTTTACTCCTCCATCTTTGCATCTAGAAACATAATCTTTAAGTTCTTTTTCATCATGCATTGATCTAGCAGGAAAATGAGGCACAGGGTTAAATCCTTTCTTTACAAGCTCTACTGCTTTGTCAGCAGTCTCTCTATAATCACCTCCAGGTAGCATCGTTATATAAATGTCAGACAACGTTGGAACTGTATCAAGCTCTGTTTTAGGGCCTATTTCCAATGAAAAATTCATATGGAAGATCTTTATTTATTTTGAAATGTGAGTCTAGAAAATTCGATTGAGACTTATTTACTTTTTTAACTGACCTCTATGCTTTTGAATTCTTTGTCCGTACTGTTGAGTTACTCTATCAAAGATAATTGCTAGAGCTACGATTGCTAAACCATTCATCATTCCAAGTGCTAAATACTGGTTGGAAATAGCCTGTAAAATTGGGACTCCCAAGCCTTTTACACCTATCATTGAAGCTATCACTACCATTGCTAAAGCCATCATAATCGTTTGGTTTATCCCAGCAAAAATAGTTGGTAGAGAAAGAGGGATTTGGACAGATCTTAATTTTTGCATCGGTGTTGCCCCAAAAGCTTCGCTAGCTTCTAAAGTTTCCTTATCAACTTCTCTAATCCCTAGATTTGTTAATCTTACAATAGGGGGGAGAGCATAAATACATACAGCAAGCAAACCAGGTACTTTACCAATACCAAGAAGCATAATGATTGGAATTAAATATACAAAGCTTGGAATAGTTTGCATCATATCTAAAACAGGTAAAATTGCTTTTTCTGCTCTCGCTGATTTTGACATTAAAACCCCAATTGGAATTCCCACAACAATGCAAACTAATGTAGAAACGGAAATGATTGCAACTGTAGCCATACAATTTTTCCACATTCCAAAGTAGCCAATTACCAAGAAACAAACCACTGTACCAATTACAAGCTTAATACTTCTTGATCCAATCCAAGCTAATAAAGCAAATACACCAATTACTAAAGGCCATGGACTGTTTACTAATAATTTTTCTAACCAAATTAAAAAATATAGTAGTGGATCAAAAAAACTTTCTATTCCATCTCCATAAGCTCTTGAAAAATCTTTAAAACTTAAATCAATACCCTTTTTCAGCTCCCTAAGAGCCGTTCTATCCATTACAGGAATTTTATTAAAGAAGTCCATAATTTTTATTTAATCAAACCCGCCGAAGCGGGTTTGATAATATTTTTAATTAAAGTGCTTTTTTGATTTTTTTTGCAGCATCACTTGAAACCCATTTACTCCAAACACTTTCTTGTGTTTTTAGGAATTCAATTGCAGCATCAGCACCTTCTGCTTGGTTTTCACCCATCCAAACTAACATGCCGTTCATAACTGGACCTGGGTATGTTCTCTTCTTAAAGTATTCCATACCAGCACTTCCAGCTGTATTTTTGAAATTGTCAGTTACGATTGTGTAAACTTCAGATTTTGTCCATGAAGTTGCTTTAGGGTCTCCACATTCTTGTTCTGGTAAAACTATACATTTATCCCAGTTATCTTTTCCACCCCAAGCTCCCATGTCCACAGCTCTCATATCATATTTACCAATGATAGCTGTCGGTGACCAATAGTAACCAAACCAGTTTTCACCTCGCTCAGCAGCTTTAGCAATTGAACCATCTAATCCTGCAGCAGAACCTGTTTCAACAATAGCCCAACCTTTTGCTTCCATGTCAAAAGCTTTGTAAAGATTTCTATTACTTAGCTCACAGTTCCAACCTGGAGGACAAATATGAAAACCACCTTTTGATGGATCTTCTGGATGAGGAAATAGATCCGGTCTTGCCAAAATTGCTTCAGCAGTTGTTAGCTCTGGATGTTTTTTAAGTGTGTGAGGTAATACCCACCATCCTTCACCCAAACCAGTAATCGGCGCTTTATTAAGTGAGTGCATTCTTCCTTCATCAATTGCTTTATTTAAAGCAATGATTGCAGCGTTTGCCCAAAATTCTGGAGCAACATCTGGCTCACCTTTTTCTTGCATAGATGCAAAAGTTGGCTGAGTTGCACCAGGCACAAGCTCAACATTACATCCATAACCTTCTTCTAATATGATCTTGTCAACTTCAGCCATAAAGTTTGCTGAAGCCCAGTTCATATTAGCAATTGTTATATTTCCACAAGCTGCATTTGCAACACTTCCAAAAGAAGTAAGACCAAACACAACAGCTAGTGAAAGAAGTATTCTTTTAATTTTCATTATATCTCCCTAAATTTGATTCATTTAAAAGTTAAATTGAACATATTGAGCATAATAATGCAAATTTAATTCAACTACTGGTTGTAGTAAAATTGTCTTTAACTGTCCAAAATTTTTGTTTAGAGTTTTAATATGATTTTTTCTGCAAATTTTTTTTTCAAAGAATTTGTTTATATTTTAAATTGCAAAACTGTTTTTCAACAAATCATAATTAGAGAAAGATAATTTTAAGCCTCGATTAATTTTTTAATTAATTAAAAAAAAAGGAGGTTTATGAATTTAAATAAAAAATTATCAGACATCTTAGATCCCAATAAAATAGAAGTTGTTAAAAATCCTATAGAGAAAGCTCATGGATTACCTAACGAATGTTATTTGAATAATGATTATTTAGAGTTTGAAAAAGAAAAAATATTTAAAAATAATTGGACTATGATTGGGGTTGCAAGCTCTGTACCAAATCCAGGCGATGCAAAACCTTTTAATCTTTTAGGAATACCAATACTAATAGTAAGAAACAAAGAGAATGAAGTAAAAGTTTTTCATAATGTTTGTAGTCATAGAGGTTTCAAATTAGTTGATCAGGAATGTAAATTAAAAAATGTAATAAGATGCCCTTATCATTCTTGGTCCTATGATTTTAATGGAAAATTAACTGTTACTCCACATATAGGAGGACTAGGAAAACATGAGGTTGAAGGGTTCGATAAAAACAAGAGTAACTTAAAAGAAATTAAATCAAATATTTGGATGGATTTAATTTTTATTAATATTAATTCTAATGCAAAACCATTTGAAGATTTTATTAAACCTCTAGAGGATAGATGGTCTAAGTTTATTTCTAAAAAAGATCAAAAATTAATAAGACATTCGACTGATAACGGATATTTTAATATGACAGTGAATAGTAATTGGAAATTTGCAATTGAGAATTATTGTGAAAGTTATCATTTGCCGTGGATACATCCAGAACTAAATAAAGTTTCAAATATTTCAGATCACTATCATATTGAAGATGAGAATTTAAATTTTTCAGGACAAGGAAGTAATAAATATTCACAACAGTTTGATGGAAACATTAAATTTAAATGCTTTCCTAACTGGCCTACTGAACTTTATGAAAAATCTGAATATGTATCATTATATCCAAACGTAATGTTAGGAATACATATTGATCATTTCTATGCATTTTGGTTAGAGCCAATTTCTAACAATCAAACTAAAGAACATTTTGAATTATATTATGTTGGAGACGAAAGTGCCTCTAGTGATGAGTTTAAAGACATAAGAGAAAAAAATTTTGCATTTTGGCAAGAAGTCATGAATGAAGATGTAACTGCAATAGAAGGAATGCAAAACGGGCGAAATTCTCCAGCTTACAATGGTGGGAATTTTTCACCTGTAATGGATACTCCTACTTTGATGTTTCATAAGTGGGTTGCAACCAATTTAACTAAATGAGAGGGTAAATTATGAAAAAAGATCTTATTACAAGATTAAATGAAGGTCCAATAATGTGTGCAGAAGGCTATCTTTTTGCAATGGAAAGAAGGGGTTATCTTTCAGCAGGTCCATTTGTTCCAGAAGTTGTTATGGAACATCCTGAGGTAGTAACTCAGTTACATCGAGAATTTATTAGAGCGGGATCTGATGTTGTTCAAGCATTTACTTATTACGGTCATAGAGAAAAGCTCAGAATAATTGGTAAAGAACATTTGTTAGAACCAATGCAAAAAGGTGCTCTTAAAATTGCAAAAGATGCTGCCGCTGAGTTTAAAGATTTAGATCTTATGGTTTGCGGAGACGTGGCTAATACAAATGTATTTGATCCAGGGGATCCTAATACTCACAAACAATGTCAACAAATGTATGAAGAACAAGTAGCTTGGGCAAAAGAGGCTGGTGTTGATTTTGTAATAGCAGAAACAATAAGTTGGACTGATGAAATGAAAATTGCATTAAAAGCAATTAAGGATGCAGGACTTATTGCAGTTTGTAATTTTGCAATTCCTAGAGGGGATAAAACTAGAGAAGGACATAGTACTGAGGATGCATGTAAGATGATGGAGGATCTGGGCGCTGATGTTGTTGGATTGAATTGTTACAGAGGACCTGAAATGACAATGAAATTATTAAAAAAGGTTAGAGAAAAAGTTTCATGTCATGTTGCAGGACTTCCAGTACCTTACAGAACAACAGAGGAAGAACCTGGTTTCTTAAATATCACTGATCATGGTTGCGACTGTATTCCAGGTGGAAATGCATTCCCAGTAGCTTTAGATAATTTGTTTTGTAATAGATTTGAAATGGCAGAATTTGCAAAAGATTGTGTTCAGAATAAAATAAATTTTATTGGTATATGTTGTGGTGCCGAAGCTCATCATGTTAGAGAAATGTCTGTTGCAATTGGTAAAAAACCAATTTCAATGAAATATATGCCAGATATGAGCAAACATTTTCACCATGGAACAGATAAATCTCTTAAAAAAGTAAATAAGGAGATCAAATACTAATAATAAATATGAAGAGAAAAACTTTTTTTGATTCTAGAGACAAATATTTATCATTTGTAAACTCAACTAATGAAAAATCAAAAATTGCTTTTTATTTATTTAAAAAAATAGAAAAAATCAGTACTCGGTCACCAATTTTTAACGTTTTAGACGCGGGTACTGGTGAGGGAACAATTATATCTACTTTTTTGTCAGGCCTGCATAAATATCTGCCAAATAAACCTATATTTATTGTAGGTAAAGAAATAAGTATCGATGATATTAATGTGCTTCTAAGTTTTTTAGGGGATAGATTTGCTGAACATAAAACTTTAATTTTTAATATTACTAATTGTAGCTATAAAGATCTAAATAACTCTACATCTGACAATGTAAAATTTGAAAAATTAGAATTAGTTGGAAAAAAAGGTATTGATTTTACTAAGATCTTAATGAGTTTAAGTCCTTATATTAGAAAAAATTGGAAATTATCTTTTAATAAAAAAAATGGTTCAATTAAACCCAAGTCAAAAATTTTTTTGACTATTTACAGAAAAGATCAAAAAAAAAAATTAAAAAACTTTATACCTAGAAATATAAGTGAAATTCCAAAAAAATATGATTTTATTATTGCATCTCAATGTTTTAAGCTTCGTTCTCCTTTAACTCAGACTGTAAAAAATGTTATTAAACCTCTTTTATCTTTGTTAAATTTTAAGGGAAAAATGTTCCTTATATACTCATCAGGAAAGGATTTTACAGGATCATTTCTCAAATATTACTATCCAAGGAATGGTTTTTATAAAAATTCAGAACCTAAAAAATTAATATCTCAAATAAAAAAAAATATAGAAAAAGATAAATTTAAAATAAAACTAGAAAAACTAAAATATACCTTCAATAATTTATCTATCAATTTGAAGGAATTCTCACTAAATAATATTTTTTCTGTCTGGAATGCAATTAACTATGTGGGACAAGTTTCTGAAATAGAGCAAAAAAAAGTTTCATTTAGTAAAAAAAATATTAATATTCTTCAAAAGAGATTATCCAAATTAAAAAATATTTATTTTGAAGACAATATTTTAAATTTTGAAAAAGAAAGGTTATAAATAATTTTATGGAGAAAAATGCTAAAGTTGTAATCATAGGTGGTGGTGTGGTGGGTTGTTCTATTCTTTACCATTTATCTAAATTTGGATTAAAGGATTGCATTTTACTTGAGAGAAACGAACTTACCTCAGGATCGTCTTGGCACGCAGCGGGAAATGTTCACGTGATTTCATCTGATCCAAATATTTCTCGGATGATGGCTTACACAATAGGATTATATAAAGAGATTGAAAAAGAGTCAGGTCATTCTGTAGGCTTTAAACCTAGTGGAGGTTTTTATTTAGCTTCAAATGACGTGTGGGCTGATTATTTAAAGAGAGAAAGATCAAAAGCAAGATATATGGGGCTTGACCAAGAATTTATTTCTTTAGAGGAAGTTAAAAAGAAAAATCCTCTAATTGATCCATCTAGATATTTGTTGGCCTTATGGGATCCTATCGATGGTGAAGTTGATCCTTCAGGAGTTACTTATGCTTTTGCAAAAGCTGCAAAAGTTCATGGTGGAAAATATTACACTCACACTGTCGTAAAAGATACGAAACAAAAAGAAGATGGAACTTGGGATGTCTTTACCGAAAAAGGAAATATAAATGCTGAAATAGTAATAAATGCAGGAGGACTTTGGGCAAGAGAAGTTGGTCAACTAGCTGGGCTTAATCTTCCAGTTCAACCAATGGAGCATCATTATTTGATCACTGAACCTATTCCAGAAATTGAAGCAATGGGTGACCAAAGATTACCAATTGGAACAGATTTTGAGGGAAATATTTACTTTAGACAAGAAGGAAAAGGAATGTTGCTTGGAACTTATGAGCCAAAATCAACTCCTTGGAAAGTTGAAGGCACACCAATGAATTTTGGACATGAGTTACTTGAGCCAAAGTTAGATAACATTGAAGATAGATTGGCAATTGGGTTTGAGAGAATGCCAGCATTAGAGCGGGCAGGAATAAAAAATATAGTTAATGGACCTTTTACTTTTGGTCCAGATGGAAGCCCTCTTATTGGTCCAGTACCAGGAATGAAAAATTATTGGGTTGCTGTTGGTGTTATGGCTGGATTTTGCCAAGGCGGCGGTGTTGGAAAATGTATAGCAGAATGGATTATTGACGGAGAACCATCAATTGACGTTTGGGCAATGGATGTTGCAAGATTTGGAGATTATGCATCACCTCAATATGGAACAATAAAATCCTCAGAAAATTATGAGCGAAGATTTATTATGACTTTTCCAAACGAAACTTTACCAAAGGGAAGAAAACAAAAAACTACTGCACTGTATGATCGTTTTGTAAATCAAGGTGCTGTTATGGGAGATAGCTTTGGATTGGAAAATGTTTTGTGGTTTGCAAATAATAAAGAAGATGCTCATGAAGAACCTACTATTAAAAGATCAAGATCACATGACTATGTTTCAAAAGAAGTTATTAATGTAAGAGAAAATGTTGGTTTAATCGAAGTTGCCAACTTTTCAAAACACGAATTCAAAGGTCCTGATGCTAGAAAATTTTTAGATCACATAATGGCTGGAAAACTTCCAAAACCAGGAAGAATATCTTTATCTCCAATGTTGTCGTATAGAGGGAAATTATGTGGTGATTTAACGGTTGCTTGTTTAGATGAAAATGAATTTATGGTATTTGGTTCTGGAGCTGCTCAAGAAATGCATAGACGTTGGTTTGAGAGTCACATAGATAAATTTAATTTAAGTTATTCTAATAGATCTGATGAGTATCATGGTTTGTCTATTGCAGGACCAAATTCAAGGAAAGTTTTGGAAAAAATTGTAAGAGATGATGTTTCAAATGAAAAATTTAAGTTTAGAGATTCTAGAAGAATGTTTGTTGGTGGAGTTCCAGCTATAATAAATAGAATTTCATTTACTGGCGAACTCGGTTATGAAATTTATGTAGCACCTCACTATCAACTAAAACTTTATGAAGAATTAATGGAAGCTGGAAAAGAATTTAATATTAAACCTTTTGGTGGAAGAGCATTAATGTCAATGAGGTTGGAGAAAAATTGGGGAGCTTGGACTTTAGATTATAGACCTGATTTTACTGCAAAAGAGACAGGCTTAGATGCTTTTATAAATTGGGACAAAGAGTTTATTGGTAAAGAAAGTGCACAAAAGGAAAACTCTTCAAACAAACTTATACCTTTAATTGTTGAAACCAATGATATTGATGTAACAAATAACGAGGCTGTTATGAATGGAGATCAAAGTATAGGTTACGTTACTTCAGGTGGTTTTGCACATTTTGTAAACAAGAGTGTTGCTTTTACTTTTGTTGATCAGGATAAAATTAAATCTGAAAATAAAGTTCAAGTAGAAATAAATGGAGATTTATTTAATTGCTCAATTATTAAAGAACCACTTTATGATCCAAGTGTTCAAAAAATGAGAAGCTAATGGCACAAAAAGACGTAGGAAACAAAATTCCAATTTATAAACTTAAAACCACCGATGAAGTCATGAAGTACTACGACGAGTGGGGAGATAAAGATAAGTATGATAAAGATATGGTTGATTGGAATTATACAGGCCCAAAGGAAACCGTAGCAACTTTCAATAAGCACGAAGATAATAAAGACACACTAATCTTTGATGCAGGCTGTGGAACAGGTCTAGTTGGTGTTGAATTAAAAAAATATGGGTTCGAAAATTTTCATGGAGCCGATTTATCTCAAACTTTATTAGATACTGTACCAAAAGACCTTTATCAAAAATTAGTAAAGGTTGATTTAAATAAACCAATAGAGGTTGAGGACAACTTTTATGGTGGAGTTATGTGTGTTGGAACATTTACTTTTGGGCATGTAAAACCAAATGCATTAGATGAATTTATAAGAATAACAAAACCAGGTGGTTTAATTTGCTTCACAATTAATGAAGGAATTCATGAAGAGTATGGTTTTGATAAAAAAATTGATATACTGAAAGATAGCAATAAGTGGGAAGAAGTAGAATTTTTTAAATCCGACTATATTGCAAGCAAAGATGTCAACGCATGGTTAGGATTATATAGGGTATTATGAGATTTAGTAGAAAAATAGCTCCCGAGATAAAACCAAGACAAAATTTTATTACTAAAAAAAGATTAAGAGAAGACGAGATTGATTTTGATAAATTAAGATCATATCGTTTAGACAGGGTTAGAAAAGAATTAGTAAAAAACAATTTAGAAGCTTGTATTCTATTTGATCCAGTGAATGTTCGTTATGCTTTAGATACTGTGAACATGAGTGTCTATAATATGCATAATTTAACAAGATATTGTTTTGTACCGGTCAATGGACCAACTATTCTTTATGAGTATTTTAATTGTGAAATATTATCGAAGCATTTAAATCTAATTGATGAAATAAGACCAGCAATTACATGGGATTATTTTAGCAATGGAGATCAAGCAGACAATCAATTATTAAAATGGATAAATGAAGTTAAAGATTTATCAAAAAATTATTTTAAAACTAAAAAAATTGCAATCGATGTTTTAAATGGTCCTGCGGTTACAGCTTTAAATAAAGAAGGAATTGAAGTTGTAGATGCAAAATTGATTTTAGAACAGGCAAGAGTAATAAAATCACCTGATGAATTGACTTGTATGAAAGCAGCAATAGAAGTTGCAGAAAAAGGTGTATCAAAAATGAGATCAGATCTTAAGCCAGGAATGACTGAAGATGAATTGTGGTCAATTTTACATAAAACGAATATTGAAAATGGAGGTGAGTGGATTGAGTGTAGGATTTTATCGTCTGGTGAAAGAACAAATCCATGGATGCAAGAGAGTAGTAATAAAGTTATGCAACAAGGAGAAATTGTTGCTTTTGATACAGATATGGTTGGTCCCTATGGATACTGTGCTGACATATCAAGAGCCTTTGTAGTTGGACATAAATTTAATGATGAGCAAAAAAAACTATATTCAATGGCCAGAAATCAAATTGATCATAATTTTAGATTAATAAAACCAGGAATGAGTTTTAAAGAATTTATAAAAAAATCTTGGGTTTTGCCTGATGAGTATTATGGAAATAGGTATTCATGTATGGTTCATGGAATTGGGTTGTGTGATGAGTGGCCTCAAATAAGATATCCAACTGATGGTGGAGAAGAAGGTGGAACTTTTGAGAAGAACATGACAATTACACTTGAGAGTTATATTGGTAAAGTTGGTGGTAAAGAAGGTGTAAAACTTGAACAACAGTATCTTGTAGGTGAAAATGGACTTGAATTAATGTCCTATCATCCGTTAGAAGATATTTAATGAAAATTATTTTAGTAATGGGTTTGCCTGGAGCTGGTAAAACAACTCTAGCAAATGAAATGTCACCACTCTTAAATGCAAAAAGACTAAATGCAGACGAAGTAAGAAAAGCTGCAAATGATTGGGATTTTTCAGAGGAAGGAAGGGTAAGACAAGCAAAAAGAATGGCTGAAGCAGCTTTAAAGATAAAAGCAGAAGGTCATTATGTTATTGCTGATTTCATTGCACCAACACCTAAAGCAAGAAGCTTGTTTCCGTCAGATTTTAGAGTGTGGGTCGATACAATCAAAGAAGGAAGATTTGAAGACACTAATCAAATGTTTGTTAATCCTAAAAATTTTGATTTTCATGTGACAACTCAGGATGCAAAATATTGGGCACCAAAAATAATAGAGGAGATAAAAAAATGACATATCAATGGGATAACAAAAAACCGACAGCACAAATGCTAGGAAGGTGGCAACCTTTTCACGATGGACATTATACTTTATTTAAAGAAATTTTAAAAAAAACAGGACAGGTTTTAATTCAAGTTAGAGATGTTCAAGGAGTTGAAGATAATCCTTTTGATTTTGAAACAGTGAAAAAGAACATTGAAGAAAGGTTAAATCCTGAATTTGAAGGACAATTTAAAATAATGTTAGTCCCTAATATTACAAATATTTGTTATGGTAGAGGTGTTGGATATAAGATTGAGGAAATAGTTTTGGACGAAGAAACTCAAAAAATATCAGCAACCAAGATAAGAGCAAAAATGAGAGAAGAGGGAAAGTTAAAATAAACTTAAATGAAGGATAGACTTAAGACTATTGTAGATTTAGAAAAATATCCAATACACGATTTAAATTCACCAATAATTAAAAATCTAATTAAAAAATGCAAAGAAGAATTGGATCAATATAGTTGTTCAACAATTCCAAATTTTATTTTACCTAAATCACTTTCGGTAATGAATTCTGAGTTAGAAAAACAATTAGACGAAGTATATATGTCTAAAGAGAGTATAAATGCTTACTTGTATGCAAAGGACGATCTTTCATTACCAAAAGATCATCCAAAAAGAACTTTTATGAATAGATACAATGGATATTTAAATTCAGATTGTTTTCCAAAAGATTCCGAAATGAAATATCTATACGAAACTGAAGAACTTTTAAAATTTGTATCTGCTTGTTTAGGTATTTCTCCTATTTACAGATGGGCAGATCCTTTAGCATGTCACGCATACAATGTTATGAAACCAGATGGAGTACTCCCATGGCATTTTGATAGTTGTGAATTTACACTTAGTTTAATGATACAAAAATCTGAGAAGGGAGGAGTATTTGAATACTGTCCAAATATTAGAGAACCAGGAAATGAAAATTTTGAAGAAGTTCAAAAAGTTATAGCAGGAGACAGAACTAGAGTGAGACAATTGAAATTAGAGCCAGGAGATTTGCAAATATTTAAAGGTAGATTTACTTTGCATAGGGTAACAAAAGTAGAAGGTCAAAAATCAAGATATATGTGTATTCCAGCTTATGTTTTAGATCCATGGAGAGTAAATACTCCAGAACATTCCAAAGCTATTTATGGCAAAGTTTTACCAATTCATATAGAAAGAAATCAGGCTAGATCCGATGGATTAACTGATTAAATGACTAGTAACATTAAAATTAAAAAAAATAACAACGAAGTTTCATCAATTATTATTGATGAACCAAAAACTTATAACTCTTTATCATTCAAAAATCTTTCAGACTTATTAAAGGCATTAAAAAAATTAGATGCTGATAAAAAAGTTAAAGTAATAATATTAGAGGGTGCTGGTAAAGGATTTAGTGCAGGTCATAATTTAAAAGAAGTTAGAGGTCTAAAAAAGAGAGATAAATATTTAAAATTATTTAATCTTTGTTCAAAAGTAATGCTTCAAATTGTTGAAGGTAGAAAACCTGTAATTGCCAAAGTTCATGGAGCAGCGTTTGCAGCTGGATGTCAATTGGTTGCAAGTTGTGATTTAGCATACAGCACTAAAGATGCATTATTTGCTACACCCGGAGTAAACATTGGTTTGTTTTGTAGCACACCTATGGTTGCTGTCAGTAGAAAGATAAATCGAAAACCTATGATGAAAATGTTATTAACTGGAGAACCTATCTACGCAAATTATGCAAAAGAAATAGGGTTAATAAATGATTATTTTTCAAAGTCAAAATTAAATAAAGAAGTGCTAAAAGTTGCAAACAAAATTGCTTCAAAATCTAATTTGACAATTAAAATTGGAAAACAAGCTTTTTACAAACAATTAGAAATGCCATTAAGTAAAGCTTACGCTTATACAAGTAAAATGATGACCCTTAACATGATGGCAATGGATGCTAAAGAAGGAATTTCTGCTTTTTTAGAAAAAAGAAAACCAAATTGGAAAAATAAATAGTGATAAAAAATATTTTAATAGTAGTTTTTATTATTATTGGTGGATTAGTAATTTATAATTTTAAAGATCATAATCAAAAAAGAGCGATAGAAGCATGTGTGGCTGGAACTAAAACATTGGAAAAACCAATGACTGCCTCTGAAGCTAGAATATTTTGTGAGAAACAGATTAAAGATAATTAATGAGTGATATTAAGGAAATTCTCTCAAAATATAAGACTATTGCTATGGTAGGAGTAAGCAATGATCCTACTAAAGCATCAACTATTGTAATGAAATATATGCAAGAATATGGATATAAAGTTTATCCAGTTAACCCTAGGGCCGAAGGTCAAAAAATTTTAGGACAAGAAGTTTTTGCTAAAATATCAGATATTAAAGATCAAGTTGATATTGTAGATGTTTTTAGACCATCAAAAGAAGTTTATGCTATAGCAGAAGATACAGTTAAAATTGGGGCTAAAGTTTTATGGTTACAGCTTGGTATACGAGACGAAAAGGCAAAAGATTTGATGGAAAAAAATGATATTAAATATGTTGAAAACAAATGTACAAAAATGGAATATCAAAAATATTTTTTGAAAGTTAGACAGGCGTTTCCAGTTTTGAGTGACTAATGAACAAAGTAATTAAGTTTTTAGATAGTACTTTTTTAGACTTGGGTCGACAATTTAAGTGGACTTACTTACCACCATTAATGGTTTATATGGCTGCAGGTATATCTGGTTTAACGGGTATAGTTGGCACATTCTTTGTTAAAGATTATTTAAATTTATCAGCAGCATTTTTAGCAGGGCTAGGTTTTTGGGCTGGAATTCCTTGGGCATTAAAAATGCCATTAGGACATTTAGTAGATCTAATCTGGGAGAAAAAAAATTACATGGTCTATTTCGGAGCTTCATTGATAGCTCTTAGTTTACTAATTATGTATGGATTGATTATTCATACTGAAGATATGTCTGAAGTTTTTTCGGTAGAAACATGGTTTGTGATAAGTGTGATTTTAGCTCCAGTTGGTTATGTGGTTCAGGACGTTGTAGCCGATGCTATGACAGTTGAGGCAGTTCCTTTGGTTGATGAAACAGGAAATGATTATTCTAAAGATCAAATAAAAATAATGCATACAACAATGCAGACACTTGGAAGGTTTGCCATTATTGGCGGTACAGTACTTGTTGCATTAGTTAATGTAATTTTGTTTAGAGATGTGGAAGGCCTTGAGCAGGCTGATAAAATAAATTTATACGGAACTATTTATATTTATGCTCTTGTCATACCTTTGGTTTCTATACTAGGTGTAATTTTAGCCAATTATTTAAGACACAAAAAAATACAAACTTTAAAATCTAAAGGTCTAGAATTTAAAGAGGGAAGAGGTAATGAGAAAACAAAAATTAATTGGTGGATATTAGGAGGGAGTTTAGTTTTTGTTATTTTCACACTATCTATTGGTTCATTTAAAGTACCGTTTGCACAAGAAATTGTTTTTATAGGTTCTGTAATAATTATTTTGTTTTTAATGTTTAAGCTTATTAAGGAATTACCCCAAGAATTAAGATTAACTATTGTAGGTACAGCAGTTATTATTTTTATATTTAGAGCTATGCCTGGACCTGGACCAGGATTGACATGGTTTGAAATTGATGAGCTTGGATTTAATGAGCAGTTTTTTTCTGTCCTCTCATTACTCGCATCAATTTTAACATTAGCTGGTATTGTTTTATTAAGACCATTTATGGCAAATAATTCAATTGCTAAAATAATTGTTGTTTTAAGCATTGCAGGAGCAATCTTATTTTTACCAAGTGTTGGAATGTATTATGGTTTTCATAATTGGACAGCTTCATTAACGGGTGGAGTAGTAGATGCTAAGTTCATTGCATTAATAAACACAGCTCTCGAATCCCCTTTGGGACAAGTTTCAATGATACCTCTTTTAGCATGGATAGCAAAAAATGCTCCAGCACATTTAAAAGCAACCTTTTTTGCAGTTTTTGCATCCTTTACAAATCTTGCGTTGTCAGCAAGTGCACTAGGAACTAAGTATTTAAATGAAATCTTTACTGTTACAAGAGAAGTAAAAGATAAAGTTTCAGGTGAAATCCAAACAACAGCAGATTATTCTGAACTTGGGATTTTATTAATTGTTGTGACACTTTTGACATTAATTCTTCCAATTTTATTTGTAATTATTATCAATAACAGTAAATACAAAACATCTGAGTAATAATTTTTAAATGAAAACTATTTTTAAAGTATTAATTTTATTATTGATAACTTCGACTTTTTCAAACGCTGAACTATTAAATCCAAATAGTAATATTAAACCGAAAGAAGTTATAAAGATCCAACTTACTGGACTTCAACAAAATGACTCTAAATTTAAAGATAGTGGAATTGAACAAACATGGAAATTTGCTCACCCAAATAACAAGAGAGTTACAGGACCATTAAGCAATTTTAAGATGATGTTAAAAAGTGACTCTTATGGGATGATGATTAATCACTTAAGTCACACAATTACTGAGCTTGGAAGTAGTGACAAATGGGCACAATTTGAGGTAATCATTCTTGATAAAAATAAGATTTATCACAAGTTTAATTGGCAAGTTGAAAAGTATACTTTGGATGGAAATTTAAAAGACTGTTGGTTAACTACAATGGTATCTAGCCCGATCCCTCTAGGAAGCTCAATTTGATTTTAAACATACATTTTTGTTTCGTAACAATTAAAAATTTAGTAGGAATCCTTGAATGAAAACAAAAACTAAAGTTGTAGTAGTTGGTGGAGGTGTTGTAGGTGTTAGCGCTCTTTATCACTTAGCAAAAAAAGGTTGGTCCGACGTTGTTCTCGTTGAGAGAAAAGAGTTAACTTCAGGATCAACTTGGCACGCCGCTGGTTTATTACCTTTGTTTAATATGAGTTATTCTGTAGGACAACTTCATAAATATGCAGTTAATCTTTACAAAACATTAGAGGAAGAAACTGGAAAAAATGTTGGCTTTAGCGTTGTTTCAAATATTCGTTTAGCTAGTACAAAAGATAGAATGGATGAGTATCATCAATATGCAGGTGTTGCTCGAACTATTGGAGTAGATGTAAAATTCTTGAAACCGGAACAAGTAAAAGAAATCTGGCCTTTATGTCATACAGATGACTTAGTTGGTGCAATACAACACCCTGAAGATGGATATATTCAACCAGCAGATTTAACACAAGCATTAGCAACTGGTGCAAGAAATAGAGGAGCTGAAATTTATAGAAATACAACTGTACTATCGATGAGACAAACTAAAGAAGGATGGGTTGTAGAAACAGATAAAGGATCAATAGAGTGCGAACATGTTATTTCATGTTCAGGAAATTTTGCACGACAAACAGGTGAAATGGTTGGATTAGATATTCCAGTAATACCTGTTGAACATCAATACATTGTTACAGAACCACATCCTGCAATTCAAAAAAGAAAAAAAGATGGATTACCAGAAATGGGAGTCTTAAGAGATAGTGATAGCAGATGGTATATGAGAGAAGAAGCTGGAGGATTAATTTTAGGCCCTTATGAAGATGGTGCACCAGCTTGTTATGTAGAGGGGCCATCAAAAAATTCTGAATATGAATTATTTCAAGAAGACTTAGACAGATTAGCTCCACATATAGAAGGAGCAATTCATAGAGTTCCTGCATTTGGAGAAGTTGGAGTAAAGAAAGTTTATAATGGAGCAATCTGTTATACTCCAGATGGAAATCCAATAGTTGGTCCTGCATGGGGACTTAAGAATTTTTGGATTAATGAAGGACATAGTTTTGGAATAACAGCAGCAGGTGGTGCAGGTTGGCAACTAGCAGAGTGGATCGTTGATGGCGAACCTACAATTGACATGTTAGGAGTTGAACCAAGACGTTACGGTAACTATGCAACTAAATCTTACTTGAAAGCAAAAAATGAGGAAGCATATAGTCATGTATTTATTGTCCATTATCCAGATGAAGAAAGACCAGCAGCAAGACCTTTAAGAACAGCTCCTTGTTATGAACGAATGAAAAATTTAGGCGCTGTGTTTGGTCAGAAGTTTGGATGGGAAAGACCTAATTTTTTTGCAACAGACGGAATGGAACAAAAAGATGATTGGTCATTTAGAAGATCGAAATGGTTTGATGCTATTAAAAAAGAATGTCAAAATGTAAAAGAAAACGTGGGTCTTTTAGATATGACTGCGTTTGCAAAATGTAGAATTAGGGGACCTAAAGCTGAGGAATTTTTAGATTATTTGGTAGCTAATAAACTTCCAAAAAAAATTGGAAGGATAAATTTATGTCATGCATTGAATACTAAAGGTGGAGTGCATTCTGAATTTACGATAATGAAAGAAGCAGAAAATAGTTATTATCTAGTTTCTGCTGGAGCGAATCTAAGATTGGATCATGACTGGATACAAAAATGGATGCCGGATGATGGATCTGTAATTTTTGAGGATCTAACTAACAGTACGGGAGTTTTGGTTGTAGCTGGTCCAAAAGCTAGACAATTAATGCAAAAGGTTTCAACAGATGATTTTTCTAATGAGAATTTCAAATGGTTGACTGCAAAAAATGTTAATGTTGGTTACGCTCCAGTAAATGCAATGAGAGTAAACTTTGTAGGTGAGCTTGGTTGGGAACTACATCATCCAATTGAATATCAAAACCATATTTTTGATAAATTAATGGAAGCAGGAAAAGATTTAGGAATTAAACCCTTTGGAATTAGAGCAATGAATAGTTTAAGAGTTGAAAAATCTTATAAACTAGTTGGCACAGAATTATCAATTGAATATTCACCATACGAGTCTGGTCTTGATAGATTTGTTCATCCAAATAAAGGAAACTTTATTGGTTTAGAGGCACTTAATAAATGGAGAGAAAAAGGTTTTGATAATAAATTAGTTACTTTAGAGGTCCATAATACTAAAGACGCAGACGTGCTAGGAAATAACCCAATTTTTAAAGATGGAAAAGTTGTTGGAAGAGCAACTGGGGGTGAATTTGGATTTAGATTAGATAAATCAATAGCTCTTGCAATGGTTAAACCAGATTGTTCAAACGTAGGCGACAATTTACAAGTTGATATATTAGGTGAAATGTACGACGCTACTGTCCTAGATGAAAGTCCATACGATTCAGAAAATAATTTATTGAGAGCTTAATGAAAATTTTAGTAGCTGTAAAAAGGGTTATTGATTACAACGTTCAAATAAGAGTTAAAGAAGACGGAACGGGTGTAGTTACTGACAATGTTAAAATGTCAACCAATCCCCCTGATGATAATGCAATAGAAGAGGCTGTAAAAATTAAAGAGGCAGGCAAAGCTACAGAGGTAGTTGCAGTAACTGTCGGTGAAGAAAAAGCTCAAGAAACTGTTAGGAAAGCTTTAGCGGTTGGTGCGGACAGAGGTATTCATGTGAAAGTTGATGGAATTTTAGAACCACTCGCTGTTTCAAAAATTTTACAAAAAATAGTAGATAAAGAAAAACCAGATTTAGTATTTATGGGTAAACAAGCAATAGACGATGATTGTAATCAAACAGGCCAAATGTTGAGTGCTTTATTAAATTGGCCACAAGCAACATTTGCTTCAAAGATTGATGTTAAAGATAATAAATTAGAAGTAACTAGAGAAATAGATGAAGGTTTAGAAACAATTGAAATAAATGTTCCAGCTATTGTAACTTGTGATCTTAGGCTGAATGAACCAAGATATGCATCACTACCTAATATAATGAAGGCTAAGAAAAAACCTATAGAGGAAATTGCTGCTTCTGATTTAGATGTAGATGTATCACCAAGATTAGAACAAATAAAAGTAGAGGAACCTCCAAAAAGAAAAGCAGGTATAAAAGTAGCAAATGTTGCTGAATTAGTTCAAAAGTTAAAAAATGAGGCGAAGGTAATTTAATGGCAGTTTTACTTATAGCGGAACACAATAATAAAGAATTAAGACCATTTACTCTTAATGCAGCTACAGCAGCATCTCAAATTGATTCAGATGTTCATGCTGTAATTATTGGTCAAAATTCTGCAGATGCTGCTAAACAATTATCTGAACTTCCAGTAGTAAAAAAAGTATTGAGTGTAGAAGGAGCTCACTATGAAAACTTCACAGCAGAAAATTTTGCTCCAGTGATTGTTAAACTAGCAGAAAATTATTCTCACATTGTTTGTTCAGCAAATACATTTGGAAAAAATTTGATGCCACGAATTGCAGCTCATCTTGACACATCGCAAGTAAGTGACATCATTAAAGTAATATCACCAGATACTTTTTTAAGGCCAATTTATGCCGGTAACGCTTTTGCAACAATTAAGAGTAATGATGCTAAAAAGTGCATTACAATCAGACCTACTTCTTTCGATCCATGTGAGAGTACAGGTGGATCAGCCCCAATTGAAAAAGTGGATGCTAGTGAAGAGTTTTCAAATACAAAATTTATCAAAAGAGAAGAAATTAAATCTGATCGACCTGAGCTTGGAACAGCAAGAATTGTTGTATCAGGTGGCAGAGGAATGCAAAGTGGGGACAATTTTAAATTAATTACAGAGATTGCTGACAAACTAGGTGCAGCAATTGGAGCATCAAGAGCAGCAGTAGATGCCGGATACATAAGTAATGATCATCAAGTAGGTCAAACAGGAAAAGTGGTAGTACCAGATCTATATATCGCTGTTGGAATTTCAGGTGCTATTCAACATTTAGCAGGAATGAAGGAAAGTAAAGTAATAGTTGCAATTAATAAAGATGGTGAAGCTCCAATCTTTAGTGTTGCAGATTATGGACTTGAAGCTGATTTATTTGAGGCACTGCCTCAGTTCATGGAAGAGCTGAACAAATTAAACACTATACAAAAATAATCCTTACAGTTAAAAACTAGAGTATGTCTAGAGAATCAATGGAATATGATGTTGTAATCATTGGTGGAGGACCATCAGGATTATCAACTGCAATAAAGTTAAAACAATTAGATCCAAATCTAAATGTTTGTTTATTAGAAAAGGCATCGGAGATTGGAGCACATATTTTAAGCGGAAATGTATTTGAAACGCGTGCTCTAGATGAATTATTACCAAATTGGAGAGAATTAAATTCTCCAATTAAAACAAAAGTAACTAAAGAAAAATTTTTATTTTTAGGAAAAACCAAATCTTTAAGTTGGCCAACTTGGCTACTACCTGCAGTCCAACAAAATCATAAAAATTATATTATTAGTCTTGCAAATTTATGCAGATGGCTTGCTGAACAAGCTGAAAATTTAGGTGTAGAAATCTTTCCAGGATTTCCTGCAAGTGAAATTTTATATAACGAAGATGGATCTGTTAAAGGTGTTGCAACTCAAGATATGGGCATAGACAAAGATGGTAATAAAAAAGATAGTTTTGAACCTGGTATTGAACTTTTAGGTAAAGTAACTGTTTTTGCAGAAGGTTGCAGAGGCCACTTAGGAAAACAACTTATTGAAAAATTTGAATTAAACAAAGGTAAAGATCCTCAACAATATGGAATTGGTTTTAAAGAAATTTGGGAAATAGAGGATAAGAATCATGAGGAAGGCTTAGTTATGCATACAGCTGGATGGCCATTAGATAACAATACATATGGTGGTAGTTTTATGTATCATGCAGAAAATAAACAAGTTTTTCTTGGTTATGTAATAGGTTTAGATTACAAAAATCCTCACCTTTCTCCTTATGATGAATTTCAGAGATTTAAAACACATCCAGCAATTAAAAAAATCATAGAAGGTGGAAAAAGAATTTCTTACGGCGCAAGAGCTTTAATTGAAGGTGGATTTCAAAGCTTGCCAAAAATGTTCATGCCCGGAGCTTTGTTGGTTGGTTGTGATGCTGGAACTTTAAATATGCCAAAAATTAAAGGCTCTCATACAGCTATGAAAAGTGGGATTATTGCAGCCGAAACTATTAATGAACACTTAAAACAAAACAAAGATTTATCTATTTATGAAGATAAATTTAAAAATAGCTGGTTACATAAAGAGCTTTATGAAGCTCGGAACGTGAAACCTAGTTTTAGCTGGGGATTAATTTTAGGAATAATTTTCACAGGTATTGATCAAATTTTATTTAGAGGAAAACTTCCTTTTACACTTAAACATAAACATGCTGATCATGAAACATTAAAACCTGCAAATCAAATGCCAAAAATAGATTATCCAAAATACGATAATGTAATAACTTTTGATAAAACAAGTTCAGTTTATCTAACAGGAACCAATCATTCAGACAATCAACCAGTTCATTTAAAACTTAAAGATCCTGATTTACCAATAAATTATACTTTAGAAAAATTTGATGAACCTGCTCAAAGATATTGTCCTGCAGGTGTGTATGAAGTTCAAAAAGAAAATGATGTAAATAAATTTGTGATCAATTCTCAAAATTGTATTCATTGTAAAACTTGTGATATTAAAGAACCATCTCAAAATATTACTTGGGTTACTCCAGAGGGTAGCGGTGGTCCAAGATATGGAAATATGTAAATTAGGACAAGTCTATTGCAAACTTTTTTAAAGTTTCAATAGGTACATATTTAAGAGTGTTTTCGTGGGTTCTTTTCAAAAATATTGGACATCCTTTACCAGCTTCAACTGCTCTTGCATACCAACTAGCACACAAACACCATCCATCTCCATCTTTTAAACCTGGAAACCCAAATTCAGGATGTGGAGTAATTAAATCGTTACCTGCTTCTTTCATCCACTCTAAACATTCGGTAGTAACTTTAGCACAGACTGTATGAAGTCCATGATCATTCTCGTCAGTGTTACAACAGCCATCACGAAACCAACCTGTTAAAGGATCATTTGAACATTCTTCCAGGTCTTCACCTAGAACATTTTTTTGTTTTTCACTCATTAAATTTTAGTAGGATTTGGTTGACCTTTATAAACTTCTTCAGGGTCGAATTTTTTTTCTTTCTCAAGAAATTTCATTTCAACTTTTCTTCCGTTTTCTATTGGTCCCATAGGAACAGATCTATAAAAACACGATCTATAACCTACATGACAGCTAGCTCCATCACCGATATCAACTGTTAACCATATTGAGTCTTGATCATCATCAATTCTTATTTCAGTAACTTTTTGTGTAAAACCACTTGTTTTACCTTTGTGCCAGATAGCTTTTCTCGATCTACTAAAATAGTGAGCCTCTTTAGTTTCAATTGTCTTTTTAAGAGCTTCTACATTCATATATCCATGCATTAAAATATCCTTTGTTTTTGAACACATAGTTATGACAGGAATCAATCCATCATTATCAAATTTGGGTGATAGAAGATTTCCTTCTTCAATATCATAGATATTTTCTCTTTTTTTGAACATACGGGGTGATTATTTAGCACATATCTAAATATATTAAATATTTTTAAATTGAGGTATTTACTGTATAAAATGGCGCTATGAAATTAGTAAAAGACACAGACGACAAAAATTTAGATATAAAAAAGGTTTCAGATAAAGAAGCAGAAGAGGCTATTAGAACCATTTTATCTTGGATGGGAGAAGATCCTAAAAGAGAGGGCTTGTTAGAAACTCCTAAAAGAGTTGTAAAAGCATTCAAAGAATATTTTCAAGGTTACAATGAGGATGCAAAAAAAGTATTAGATAAAACTTTTGGTGATGTTGAAGGTTATAGCGATATGGTTGTTCAAAAAAATATTTCAGTGCAAAGTCACTGCGAACATCATATGGCTCCAATTATTGGTAAAGCACATGTTGCATATATACCAAATGAAAGAGTTGTAGGATTAAGTAAAATTGCAAGAGTAGTTGAAATATTTTCAAAAAGATTACAAACGCAAGAAAGATTAACTGTTCAGATTGCAAATTCTCTTATGGAAGCGTTAGATGCAAAAGGTGTAGCTGTTACAATAGATTCAACTCATCAGTGTATGACTATGAGGGGTATTAAAAAAGAACAAGCAACAACTGTAACTAATTTTTACTTAGGTCAATTTAAAGAAGATCTGAGTTATCAAAATAGATATTTACGATTTATCAGCACTGAGTTAAAAGACTAGTGTGTCTGACCAATTTAAAGCACTAATTCTTAATCAAGAGGGTGAAAACTTCTTACGTGAAGTTAAATCTATTGATAAAAGTTTTCTAAAGCACGGAGATGTAACTGTAAAAGTAGATTATTCTGACCTTAATTTTAAAGATGGAATGATATTAAAAAACGGTGGACGATTAGTAAAAGAATTTCCACATATTCCAGGAATAGATTTTTCAGGAAAAGTAATTGAAAGTGAAAATTCAAAATTTAAAGAAGGAGATGAGGTAATTTTAACCGGATTTAGAGTTGGAGAAATATTCTTTGGCGGATATTCACAAATTGCAAAAGTAAATGCAGAATTTTTAGTAAAAAAACCAGATAGCTTAACAACTAAACAAGCCATGATTTTAGGTACTGCAGGTTTTACATCCTTAATGAGCGCTTTTGCAATTCAAGCAAGGGAAAGTATTTTATTAGGTGAAAAAGTTAATGATGTTTTAGTTACAGGTGCAACAGGAGGAGTTGGTAGTGTAGCAATCATGGCATTAACTAAATTAGGTTACAACGTTACTGCAGTGACTGGAAAAGATTCTAAGTCAGATTATTTAAAATCATTGGGTGCTAAAAACATTATAAATAGGGCTGAATTTGATAAAGATCCAAGACCAATAGATAAGGGTTTATGGGATGGAGTAGTTGATACTGTAGGTGGAAAAATTTTAGCAAACGCAATAGCTCAAACAAAATCAAATGGAATTATAGCAGTTTGTGGAAATGCAAACAGTAATGAGCTTAACACAAATTTACTTCCTTTTATGTTAAGAGGTATTAAAGTATGGGGAATGGACTCTGCTAATTGCAGTATCAAAAGAAGAGAATTTATTTGGGGCGAGGCATCAAAATTAGTTGATTTTGATTTAATTGAAAAATCAGTTTTAACTGTTAGTTTGGAGGAATTAGTTGAAACTTATCCAAAAATTTTAAAAGGTGAAATTGCTGGAAGAGTGTTAGTTGATTTAAATAAATAATGGATTGGGATAAATTAAAAATTTTTCATGCTGTAGCAGAAGCTGGTAGTTTTACAAATGCTACAGTTAATTTAAATCTTAGCCAATCAGCTATAAGTAGACAGATTCAGTCCTTAGAACAAGATTTAAAAGTTCAATTGTTTGAAAGACATGCTAGAGGCCTGACTCTTACACAAAATGGAGAATACGTTTTTAAAACTGCTCATGAGGTGATAAGCAAACTTAAAGAAGTTGAAACATCATTAGGTGATCAAAAGAGCAAACCAACAGGAAAATTAACTATCACAACTGTTAGAAGTTTTGGAACCCACTGGTTAACACCAAGGATTCAAGAATTTATGATGCTTAATCCAGAGATTGAGATTGAGCTTGTTTTTGATGATAAAGAATTAGATTTAAGTACTCGTCAAGCTGATATTGGGATTTTTATGAGAAGACCGAAGCAGCTCAATTATATTCAAAAAAAATTAGTTGATATTAAGTACTATATTTATGGATCTAATAAATATTTAGAAAAAAATGGAATGCCAAAAACAGTTAATGATTTAAATAAACATAAGTTCATTTCATTTGGAAAAGGAGCACCTTCACCAGTCTATAACCCTGATTGGGCTTTAAAAATAGGAATGCATGATGGAAAAAAAAGAAAATCTATTATGAAGGTTAATAGTGTTAGTGGTTTATTATATGGTGTTGAGTCTGGAGTGGGTTTGGCTGCACTTCCAGAATATTTAGTATCAAATACTAGTAATATAATTAAAGTGCTTCCAAAAGTAGAAGGACCAATAACAGAAGCTCACTTTGTGTACCCGCAATCATTAAAAAACACAGCTAGAGTTCAAGCTTTTAGAAATTTTTTATTCAGTAAAATAGGCGACTGGAAATAAAAATACCCTCTATAAATAATATCAAATAATCCTTGTTTTCTGCGACAAAATATGCGATTGATAATCATTCGCATTGAGAATAATTCTCATTCGCAAGTCAATTAGGGTAAAGAAAAGGATAAAATGAAAAAAGTAACAATAATAAGTTTATTTGTTTCTTTAATAGTCTCATCGTTTGCGATTGCAAATGAAGTAAATATCTTCAACGCAAGACATTACAAAGCAGATAATGAGCTTTATAGCAAATTTACCAACAAAACTGGAATTAAAGTAAACCTGATTAATGGAAAGGCCAGTGCATTAGAAAAAAGAATGATTGAAGAGGGGACTGACTCTTCAGCTGATCTTTATATTACTGCTGATGCTGGAAGATGTGGAGCTTTCAAGGCTAAAGGAATGACTCAAAGTGGTTTGGTGTCTCCAACAATTAAATCTTCTGTTCCAAAAAATTTTAGAACTACACACTGGGTAGGAGTAGCAAAAAGAGCAAGAATAATTTACTACTCACCAGAAAGAGTTAGTGGTGCTGAATTGTCAGGATTAACATATGAAGGTCTAGCTGATCCAAAATGGAAAGGTAGATTAGTAATTAGAAAATCAAGTAACATTTATAACAAGTCACTTGTAGCTTCATTAATTGAAAATAATGGAAAGAAAGCTGCTGCTGAATGGTCTAAAGGAGTTGTTGCTAATATGGCAAGAACACCAAAAGGAAACGACAGAGCTCAAATTATGGCAGTTGCAGCTGGAGAAGCTGATATTGCTGTAGCAAACACTTATTACTTGGCACTAATGCTATCTGGTAATAAAGGAGAAGAACAACAAGCGGCTGCTAAAAAAGTTAAGGCATTTTTTCCTAATCAAAATGATAGAGGAACACACATGAATATTAGTTGTGCAGCTTTAGTTAAAGGGGCTCCTAATAAAGCAAATGCTATTGCTCTTGTTGACTTTTTATTATCACCAGAGGCTCAGGAACATTTTACAAATAATACTTTTGAGTTTCCAATGATAGCTGGGGTATCTCCAAATCCATTAGTAGTGAATAATTTAGGATTAGATTTTAAACAAGATTTAACAACTAAAGTTTCAAGCTATGGAAAAAATCAAGCTGCTGCATTAGAGGTAATGACAGCTGCTGGATGGAAGTAAGGAAAAGTGAGAAAGAATTTATTTAATTTTAATTTAAACATTTCTCCAGGCAATAATGGTTCTCTAGAGGGTCAGATAACTTGTGAGCCATGCTTGTCACAATGTGAAAAAATTAAAAAAAAAATAAATAATAGAAAATTATCTGAGATCGGAAATGATGATATTGATCGTGTCATTAATGTTTTTGATTTAAAAAGTTAATTTTCAAAAAGTGAACATAACTCAATAGTTATTTACCCTACTATTGATTATGTTCACTTGAACAAAAGGGTAAAAATGTATTTAAAAAAAATTAATTTTTGGTTTTTAAGTTCTTTACTGGTATCAATTTTTGTTGCTATACCAATTGTTACTGTATTTACTAGTTTTTTTGAGGATACATCAAATTATTATCAAATTCTAAAAGATACCTTTTTGTTTGAATATATTTTTAATTCACTAGTTTTGCTGATTAGTGTTTTAGTTTTAACTTTTTTAATTGGAACCAGTACGGCTTATTTAGTTTCTTTTTATAAATTTCCCTTTAGTAATTTTTTTAAATGGGCACTTATATTATCTTTTGCTGTACCACCTTATATTTACGCATATTCATTGACAGCTTTCTTTGAAAATTATGGAACTTTATATTCAATATTGAAAAATCTATTTGGAGAGGCTAATTATAATCAAAGCATTCCAAAGTTTGATGGTCTAATAGGCGCTGTACTTTCGCTATCTTTTTCACTATTTGCTTATGTTTATATTCTCTCCAGAGCATCATTCCAGTATCAATCTCAAAATTTAATTGATTTAGGTAGAAATTTAGGATTTTCAAAAGCAAAATCCTTTTATTCGTTAATTTTACCTGCCGCTAGACCAGCAATTGTTGCAGGCCTTTCTCTAGTTGCAATGGAAACTTTAGCTGAATTTGGGGCAGTTGATTTCTTTTCTATAAATACTTTAACAACGGGTATTTATAATTCTTGGATTACATTTGATGACTTAGCTTTCTCAAACAGGATATCTTTTTTTCTTCTTATATTCATCTTTGCAATATTTATTTTAGAAAATTTATCTAGAAAGAAAGCAAGGTATCACGCAAATACTAAAGGAGGATTTAAACAAAAAGAAAAAATCCAACTATCAGGAAGTAAAGCATTTTTTGCGTTCTCAATTTGCTTCTTAGTTTTTTTCCTAAGTTTTTTATTTCCACTGAGTCAAATGCTTTATTGGACATTAAAATTTCCAGAAAATCTTTTTGATATTCCAGTAGTAACTTTAACATTAAATACTTTGTACCTGGTGTTATTATCAAGCTTAGTTTTAATAATTTTTTCTTTAATTTCTAATTATGGAAATAGAGTTTCTAAAAATAAAACTTTAAACGCTTTGTCTACTTTATCTATTTCTGGTTATGCAATTCCAGGAGTAATTTTAGCGGTGGCATTTATAACTTTTATTGCTTGGTTTGATGACAATGTTGTAAAAGCACTTGGTTTTTTATCTATTAAAAAAATGTTTATTGGTTCTATTCTAGGACTTGTCCTAGTTTATTTTGTAAGATTCTACTCTTTAGCTTTTAATGGAATAAAATCTGGTTATGAGAAAATAAATATTTCTGTTGATGAAAGTTCATATTTACTTGGTTACTCTAAAAAGAAAACTTTTTTGAATATTCATGTACCTTTCTTAAGAAATTCTCTTTTATTTGTTGGAATATTAATTTCTTTAGAAATAATAAGAGAATTGCCAATCACTTTGATTTTAAGACCTTTTAATTTTGAAACATTTGCAACTACAGCTTATATATCTGCTTCAGAAGACTTATTAGAAGCCGCAGCTGTTCCTTCATTATTTTTAATTTTGATTGCAACTCTATTTATAATGCTTACATCTAAATATATACTGAGGGAAAATGAGCGATAGTTATTTAGAGATTAAAAATGTTGATTTTACTATAGGCGGAAAGATCAAAGTTAAGAACGCATCTTTTGTTATTGAAAATGAAGGGGATACTTTGTGTATTCTTGGTCCTTCAGGAATTGGAAAAACTACAATACTTAGAACTATAGCTGGTTTAGAAAAAATTGATAAGGGTTCAATAAAATTGAACGGAAAATTATTATCGTCTAAAGATAAAAATGTAGAACCTGAAGATAGAAACATATCTTTAGCTTTTCAGGACAACAGTTTATTTCCTCATTACACAGTTGAAAAAAATATTTTATTAGGCGCAGAGAGAAATAAAGGAAAAAGAAAGAAAAAGCTTAGTTTTAAAGAGATTGTAGATTTTCTTGATATAGAAAAAATATTACCAAAATTTCCACATGAAATTAGCGCAGGGGAAGCACAAAGAGCTTCGCTTGCAAGATCGCTATTAACTCAACCTGATCTTTTGCTTTTAGATGAACCGCTATCTAATGTAGATCAAAGTTTTAAAGAAGAAATTCAAGTAAGATTAAAAAAAATATTAAGTAAATTAAAAATTACAACAATAATTGTTACTCATGACTCCTATGAAGCTTTTTATCTTGGTAACAAATGTGCAATTATATTAGATGGTCAAATCAAACAGTTTGATGATCCTTATAATGTTTATCATTTTCCAAATTCAGTCGAAGTAGTAAATTTTTTAAATCGTGGAATTTTAATTCCAGCAAAAGTAACAGGAGAAAATTCATTAGAAAATGATGATCTTGGAACAATTAAAGGTAATTTTATTAAGCATTATCCAAAAGGTTCAAATGTGCAATTATTATTACAACCAGAGGACCTTGAGCACGACGATAAAAGTAATCTAAAATTAGAAGTAGTTGATAGAAAATTTAGAGGAACAAATTTTATCTATACTTTAAAAACCAATAGCGATTTATTAATTCCAGTTTTTGTTCATTCCCATCACGAACATCAACATGAAGCCGACGAAAAGTTTGGAATTAAAAGACCGATTAATATTGATCACATAGTTTGTTTTTAATAAAACAAGCAAATGCTTACTAAAAAACAATTATTTACTCGAGGGATGTTGGATATTTCTCCACATATGCTCTCAGTAATTCCATTTGGAATAATTTGTGGAGCAATCGGGGTTGAACTTGGATTTCACCCATATTTAGTTTATGCAATGTCCTTCATAATTTTTGGAGGAGCTTCTCAAATAGTTTTTCTGCAGTTGTTGTCAGGAGGTGCATCTAGTTTAGTTGCAGTTGCCTCTGTTGGAATTATAAATTCCAGACATTTATTATATGGAGCAGTTTTATCTGAATATTTAGAAAAATTATCTTTTATAAAAAAATTGTTAATTTCATATGTAGTTGTAGATCAGGGCTTTGCAGAGTCGAATAAATTTTTCAAAAAAAATAGAAATGAAGAATTTTTACATTATCATTTAATTGGCACAGGCTGCACAATGTGGGTTTGTTGGCAGATAGCAACATTATCAGGCATTGTGTTAGGATCATTTGTTCCAGAGGAACTTGGATTAAAATTTGCAATTCCTCTAACCTTTATAGCAATTGTTGTTCAGGATTTAAAAAAATTAGATCATGTAATTGTAATGATTACTTGTGGTTTAAGTTCACTGTTATTTTTTGATGCTCCATTTAAATCCTACATAATTATTTCACCCATAATTGCTTTATTTGTAGCCGCACTATTATTGAGGTTAAAAAAATGACTCTTACCGCAATAATTTTTGCTGGAATATTAACTTACTTTACTAGAATGACCATGATCGCTTTAATAAGTAGAGATATGTTGGGAGATAAAATTAAAGCAGTTTTAGAATATGTTCCTTCTGCAGTATTCCCAGCAATAATATTCCCAGGAATATTTATAAATGATTTTGGAACTTTTATAGAAATGAATGATCCTAAAATTTTTGGAGCATTAGTTGCTGTAATTGTAGGTTATTTCTCAAAAAATATTATTGCAACAATTTCAGCTGGATTAGTTTCTTATTGGTTTTTAATATTTGTAGTATTTAATTAGCACCTAATTTTATATTTCTACTTACATTGATATCTATTAATTTTGGTTTTGCTAAATTTAGGTTTGACATAAGTTCAACATATTCATCAACATTTCTAACCTGCAATCTTGGATTAAATTTTTTTTCATTACCAATTGTACTAGATTCTTTGCCGTTATAATCATGACCAGGATACAATATGGTATCCTCAGGTAATTTTAACAACCTGTTAAAGATTGAATTATAAGCATCTTTTGAGCTACCATTTTGAAAATCAGTTCGACCGGTGCCATTAATTAAAAGAGTATCTCCTGAAAATAAGTAGTTATTCATCAAGAAACTATAGCTGTCAGAAGTGTGTCCTGGTGTATACATCGCTTTAATTTCTATTTGGTCAATTTTTATTATTTCATCATCTTTTACTTTAATTTCTACAGCATCAGCAGGGGTGTGTTCCCCCATAAGTGTAGAGCAATTTGTTGCTCGCTTAAGTTTACTTGCACCAGTTACATGGTCAGCATGAATATGAGTATCTATTACTTTAACTAGTTTTAAATCTAATTCGTTTAGTGACTTAATGTAGCTTTCAACATTCTCAATTACTGGATCAATTATGACTGCCTCGCGACCTTTTGCCGATGCAATTAAATAAGTATAAGTTGATGATTTATTATCGAAAACTTGTCTAAAAATCATTTATCATTAATATCAAATTATAATGAATACCTCTACATTTCATTGGTCTTGTAGACATACCTGGAAAAGAAGCGCAAAAAATACAGCTTGGTGTGTACTTGGTTGTGCAATTGGTGATTTTGGCACAATATTATTTTTTCAATTAACTCAAATTCCTTTTCCAGTTTTAGGAATAATGATTTTAGCAATCATCAACGGATTGATCACGAGTATTATATTAGAAACAATAATTTTAATGACACAAAATTTTAATTTTGTTAACGCATTCAAAACAGCTTGTGGTATGAGTTTAATTTCAATGATAAGCATGGAAATTATGATGAACTTGACTGACTACGTTTTAACTGGTGGCGCAATATTAACTTGGTGGGTGGTCCCAATAATGCTGATAGTAGGCTTTTTAACTCCTTGGCCTTATAATTATTGGAGATTAAAAAAATTTGGAATTGCTTGTCATTAAGATTAAAGAATTCTCTTTAATAAATTGTCCCCAAAAAATAGTTTGTGAACAATAACTGCAGATATATGAAGCACTATTAAACCGATAAGGGTATAATTCGAAAGAATATGAATTTCATAAAACTGATCTGCTAAATCAAAATTTTCATTAATTTGAATTTCCTTAAACAATATTTTTAATGTTTCCCCATTAAACAATTTTTTTAATATTCCTGAAATTGTTATTGATAAAATAGCAATATATAAAAGCACATGGTTCATTTTCGCCAAAAACCTCTGTCCTTTAAAAATACTTGGATCTAATTTTGGAGTTGGATTAAGTATATTATTTATTAATCTAATTATTATTATATAAAACACTGTTAAACCTAATGTAACGTGTATATCTTCAATAGTTATTCTTTGATCACCAAAATCCAAATCAACTAAATAAAAACCCAAAGGTATTTGTATGAATAGAATAGCTGCGCTGAGCCAATGTAACACCTTTGAGATAATTCCATACTCTGTTAAGGTATTTGTTACATGCATAATTTATTTAATCACATAAAAAAATATATTAAAATAATTTTATTCTCAATTATAAGCCTATTTTTCGTCTCATCTAGTAATGCTGAGTTAACAGTTGAAGATATTATTAAAAGTCGACAAGCATTGTTTAGTAAAAACTATAGTACAGCTAAAAGGGTTCAAGCTTTCTCTTCAAAAGGAGACTTTGAAAAAGCAAAAAAACTAATGATAGAAATGAGTGAAAATTATAAAGTTTTAATAGATCTATTTCCTGAAAATACTCAAGAGGGTTTTGATACTGAAGCTTTATTAACAATTTGGGATGAAAAAGACGACTTCAATGCATTAATGCAAAAAGCCTCTGATGATATGATAAAGCTTACTTCTGTAATTGAAGATGCTGAAGATATAAGAGGTACTCTGAAACAATTTATGTGGAGTAATTGTAAGGCTTGTCATAATAGGTATAGAGAAGAACACTAGTTACAAATATTAAAGATGATTCCTCAAAAAGTTAAAGATCATATTGAAGAATATATTAGCCAAGAAGTGTACGTTCAAATAGCTATAATTAAGGGTAAGGAAAAGGTTTCAACAGAAACAGCTATAGATAAGTATTTTAATACAAATCATTTTAGAGATTTTTCAGAGGGTAAACCTTACTTTCATTTTATTGATGGATTAAGAGATAAATGCCTTGGAAAAATTAAAGATTCTCCTATGAGAGATAAAGCAACAGAGGACGAAACTATTAAATTATTACAGAAAAAATTAAATGATTTAACTGATGATGAGCTTGAAGACACTTATTGGGAAATAGAAACAGGAGAATTTTTTTCAGGAGAGCAAATAAAAGAATTAGAAAAAAATTGCAGTGAATTAATTAAAGACCTTAATCTTTCAAATAAAAATAAAAAAGAGGTTAAAAAAACTATCATGAGTTTTTGTGAAAACTATGAAAAATTGTGTCAAAAAAAATACCCAGAAGCTCCACTTCCGCTAGAAATATTAAAATCTATAAATTAGTTTTTAAAGGGTTCGCTCTTTAAGTGTATACCTAAAGAGCTCCCTTGTATCGCCTCTTTGGCATTATAATTCCGAGAGGAATTTATTTTTCGTTATATTTTTGAAATATGAGCTATTCAGCTAAGTATCAGGTGGTGAAAGTATTAACATAAACCTCCTTCTATAAAAAAGGTAATTATAAATTATACAATTTCAATTAATTTATTTTAATTTTGAGCAAATATATTTATTGAATACAACCCAGTGCTTTAGTAGATTCCCGCTAACTTAAGTTACTTCCAAAATTATTTTTTATTTATTAATTCGCTAATAAAATTTTCACCATAACCATCATCAACAGCTTTTTGAAAATAATTTTTATTTACTTCAGCAACTTTTTCAGCTTCAGGAAAATCTTTTAATAAATCTTGAATATAAGTTAAATCTTTTACAGAATTACTTGCAGTAAACTTAAAGCCAGTAAAATCTCCTTTTAACAGATTATCAAAAACTCTATTAAGTGCAGCAGAATTTCCAGAACCAAGTTTTGCAACATCATATACTTTTTTTAAATCCAAACCCATTTCTGTAGCACTTTTAGCCAAATGATTAACTAATGCAGCATTTCCAAGGGATAAAAAATTATTTAAAAGCTTAGATTTTGCTCCCATTCCAACAGATCCAAAATGAAAATATTCTTTACAGAAAAAATTAAAATATGGTTCAGCAATTTTAAAATTTTCATCTGACGCTCCAACAATTCCTCCCAATATACCCTCCTCTGCTTGAACAGGTCCTCCCATTACAGGGCACTCAACATAATTTATTTTTTTTTCTTTGAATATTGCCTCAGTTTCCATTGAACCAGTTTTGTTGTGAGTAGTGATATCAATAATTAAAGTTTTACTATCTAAAATATCAGATATTTTTTCAGAAATTAATTTTGCTATAGGAGTGTTGGTAACACACATAAACATTGCATCTAAATTTTTACTAGAAAAATCCTCAAAAGATTTTACTTCTTCAGCTCCATCGCTAACAATTTTCTCAATTGGTTTTCTATTTTTATTAGCAATTACAAAGAGTTTATTTTTGTGTTTTAAAATATTTTTAGCTATTCCATAGCCCATATATCCAACACCAATAAAACCTATATTTTTCATTTAAACCTCACAATTTAACTTTTTTTACCTTCTGTTCTTATGAACATAATACCAAAAACAATAATTCCTATCACCCCAACAATTTTATTATAATCAAAAGGTACGCCGAAAATTAAGAAATTAATAATTGTAGACCAAACTAATTGAGAATATTGAAAATTAGTTACAAATGACAAGTTAGAAAGTTGTATTGCATATATAATTAAAGAATGACTTACAAAACCTGCCACACCAAGAATTACTAAATAAAGCCAAAAGATATTCTTTTCTAATGGCACCCAATTAAAAAATATAAAAATACTAAAAATTATTGCACCTAAAATTGAAGTATAAAATATAGCAGCAAATGGATCGTTATCGCCTGATACAACTTTGGTAAAAAATTGATAAAGAGCCCAACAAATTGGAGGAACAATGGGGAATATTAAATCTAAACTAAATATTCTCATACTTGGACCTAGTGAATAAACAATCGAGCCAAAGCTCAATAACATTAAAAGTATACCTTTTGTACTCAATATATCTTTTAGGAAGTATGCTGAAAGTAGTGAAACGATTAAAGGAGCTGTAAAGAAAACAACATAAATATCTACCAAGTCAAATTTTTGTAAAGAATAAAACATAAAAGAGGTTGCAGTAACCATTAATGTCGATCTAATTATTTGGACTTTAAAATTTTTTTTTAAATTTACTTTTGGCTTAAAAATTAAAAAAAATATAATTAAAGATACCAAGTGAAAAAAAAATCTTCCCCAAATTGCCTGAGTAACTGGCATTACCGTTCCAAGATATTTTGCTGTAGAGTCCATACAAACAAACATAAAAAAACCACCAGCAGCTAATAAAATTACGTTAATTAAGGATGTTTGTTGAGGCACAGGAAAAATAAATTACATTACAACGCCAACTTGCCAAGGATTAAACTCCTCGTCACCGTAGCCGTTGATTTCACTTTTTGATTTATTCCCTGAAGCAGTATTTACAACTAATTCAAATATTTTTTGACCAACTTCTTCAACTTTTTCTTTTCCTTCTGCAATTGTGCCACAATTAATATCCATATCTTCTGACATTCTTTCAAACATCGCTGAGTTAGTTGAAAGTTTTAAACTTGGAACTGGTTTACAACCAAAGCAAGATCCACGTCCTGTTGTAAAACAAATAACATTAGCACCTGATGCAACTTGACCAGTTACAGACACAGGATCATAACCAGGAGAGTCCATAAAATTAAAACCTTTATTTTTTAAAGGTTCAGCATAATGCAATACATCTTGAAGGATCGAGTTTCCTCCTTTTGCAACAGCACCTAAAGATTTTTCTAATATAGTTGTTAGACCACCTTTTTTATTTCCTGGCGCAGGATTGTTGTCCATAGAACTATTATTTATTGAAGTATAATGTTTCCACCATTCAATTCTTTTAATAAGTTTATCAGCAGTGTCTTGTGAGCTTGCTCTATTAATTAATAAATGTTCAGCTCCATAAATCTCTGGAGTTTCGGATAAAATTGAACTTCCACCTTTTTTAACCAAGAGATCTGCTGCAACTCCTAGTGCAGGATTTGCAGTTATTCCCGAATATCCATCTGAACCACCACATTGAAGAGCTAAAGTTAGATGACTTACTGGTTGTGAAGTTCTTTGAACATTGTTAGCTTCTGAAAGCAAATTTTTAATTTGAGATAACACTTTTTCGACAATTTTTTTAGTTCCACCTTCATCTTGTATTGTTAGAAAATGAATTCGGTTATGTTTTTTTAATGATTCATCAAACAAACTGACTTGAGCACATTCGCATCCTAAACCTATAACAAAAACATGAGAAAAATTGGGATGATTTTTAAATCCATCAATAGTTCTTTGAAAAATTTGCATTCCTTCACTTTCAGTATTCATTCCACATCCTGTTGAGTGAGTAATTGGAACTATGCCATCAATATTTGGGTAATCTCTTAAAATGTCAGAATATTTAATCCTCTCAACTATCATTTTAGTGACAGTAGCTGAGCAGTTTACAGTACTTACAATTCCAATGTAATTTCTAGTAGCAACCTGCCCATTATCTCTTAAAATTCCATTAAAGAAGGTGTCTGCTTTTTCATCTATAATATGTTTTTTATTTGTGACTTTAAAATCTCTTTTAAATTCTCTGAATTCTAAATTATGAGAATGAACATGTTGTCCTGGTTTAATATCATCTAAAGCAAATCCAATAATTTGATCATATTTTATAATTGGATCGCCTTTTTTAATAGTTTTTAAACAAACTTTATGTCCAAAAGGGATTGGATCAATAGTGCTTATCTCATGACCTTCAATTTTAGTTTTTTCAGGAATAATAAATTGACTAACGCCCACATTGTCATTCTTGTTTAAAACTATTAGATTATTCATAAATTTATTATATAACCAATAACTTAAACAAACCATTATTTAAATTATGCCTAAAAAAAGAAAAAAGAGTTTCCGAAGTCAACAGTGGTTCAATAATCCAAAAAACCCTGACATGACGGCCTTATATCTAGAAAGGTATTTAAATTATGGTCTTACAAGAAAAGAATTACAATCTGGTAATCCAATCATAGGAATAGCACAATCTGGCAGTGATCTATCTCCATGCAATAGACATTTCATGTCTTTGAGTAAAAGAATAAAAGATGGAATTAGAAGAGCAGGTGGTATACCAATGGAATTTCCTACTCACCCAATTCAAGAGACTGGAAAAAGACCGACAGCTATGTTGGATAGAAATCTTTCTTACCTATCGTTAGTGGAAGTTTTATATGGATATCCAATTGACGGAGTTATCTTAACAACAGGATGTGATAAAACTACTCCGGCAGCTTTGATGGCAGCAGCCACGGTAAATATTCCAGCAATAGTTTTATCAGGCGGTCCAATGTTAGATGGAGTTTATAAGGGAAAATTAGCTGGATCAGGAATGGTAGTTTGGGAAGCTAGAAAAATGTTAGCTAAAGGAGAAATTAAATATGAGGAATTTATGGATATGGTTTCATCATCCTCACCAAGTGCTGGCCATTGTAATACAATGGGAACAGCTTCTTCAATGAACTCAGTCGCAGAAGCATTAGGAATGTCTTTACCAGGGGGTGCAGTTATTCCTGCTCCTTACAGAGAAAGAGAACAAATTTCTTACGAAACAGGAAAAAGAATTGTTGGAATGGTTTATGAAGATTTAACCCCATCAAAAATTATGACACGTAAAGCTTTTGAAAACGCAGTAGTAGTAGCAAGTGCTATTGGTGGATCAAGTAACTGCACTGCTCATCTAAGTGCTATTGCAAAACATATGGGAATTAAATTTGATCTTTCTGATTGGCAAAAACTTGGGCACAACATTCCTCTATTGGTGAATTGCCAACCTGCAGGAGAATACTTAATGGAAAGTTTTCATAGAGCTGGAGCAATACCTGCGGTAATGAGGGAATTAATTAAAAACAAAAAAATTCATACAAAAATAAAGACAGTTACAGGAAAAACTGTAGGAGAAAATTTAAGAAAGAAAGTTGATGTAGATAACAAAGTAATTAAAACATTTAAGAATGCATTGACTGAAAAAGCTGGTTTTTTAGTTATGAAAAGTAACTTTTTCTCATCTGCTATCATGAAAACATCTGTAATTAGTAAAGAATTTAGAGATCAATATTTATCAAACCCTAAACACCCAAATGTTTTTGAATGTAAAGCTATAGTTTTTGAAGGTCCTGAGGATTATCATAAAAGACTTAATGATAAGAAGCTAAAGATAGATGAAAACTCTCTATTAATTATTAGAGGTTGCGGACCTGTTGGTTATCCTGGATCAGCAGAAGTGGTTAATATGCAACCACCTGACAGATTGTTAAAAAAAGGAATAAGACATTTACCAACTTTGGGAGATGGAAGACAGAGTGGAACATCCGAGAGCCCATCAATACTTCACGTTTCACCAGAGTCAGCAGTAGGTGGAGATCTAGGCATTGTTAAAACCTACGATAAAATAAAAATAGACTTAAATAAAAGAAGAGTTGATTTATTGATTTCTCAGGCTGAATTTAAAAAACGAAGGAAAAACAAAAAAGTATTTAAGCCAAAAAATCAAACTCCTTGGCAAGAAATATTTAGAAATACTGTTGGTCAATTAGATGATGGTGCATGCATTAATTCTCGAGGTAAATATTTAGACGTATCACATACCAAAGGTTTACCAAGAGACTCTCACTAATGCGGCCAAAAATATTAGTTTCAAGAAAAATATCAGATTTAGCAGAGGAAAAACTTCAAAAAGAATTTGAAGTAACTTTAAATCCAAAAGACGAACCTATTCCAGAAAGTGATTTAATAAAAATTGTTAACGATTATGATGGTATGATTTCGACTGGTTTTGATAAAATTAGTGAAAATTTTTTTAACAATTTAAGTGGTAAATTAAAAATTATTGCTCAAGTTGGTGTTGGTTATGATAATATTTCAATAAAATCTGCAAAAGAAAAAAAAATTAAAGTTACAAATACCCCTAATGTTTTAAATGAAGCAGTAGCAGAAACGACTATTCTATTAATTCTGGCAGCTTCAAGAAGAATTGGTGAAGCTTATAATCTTGTAAGAACTGATAATTGGAAAAATCAAAAACCAGATCTTACTAAATTTATGATTGGAAATTCTGTTACAGGTAAAACTTTAGGAATTATTGGTATGGGTCGTATTGGAAGAATGGCTGCAAAAAGTGCTAAAGCATTTGGGATGAAGATTATTTATAATAACAGAAATAAACTCACTGATGATCTGGAGAATGGTGCAAAATATTATTCTGATATTAAGACAATGCTACCAGTCTGTGATTTTTTAAGTATTCATACACCTGCAACAGCTGAAACCAAAAATATTCTTAATTCATCAACAATAAGTTTGTTACCGAAGCATGCTGTGGTTATTAACACTTCAAGAGGATCGACTATTGATGATGATGCATTGATAGATGCATTAATAAATAAAAAAATTTATGCAGCAGGTTTAGATGTTTTCAACAATGAACCAAATTTAGATAAAAGATATTTAAAATTAGATAACTGTTTTGTTTTACCACATATTGGTAGTGCGACTCATGAGACTCGATTAGCAATGAGTATGATGGCAGTTGACAACATTTATTGTTATTTCAATAAAAAACCTCTTATTTCAGAAGTAGTTTAGAACAACTACAAGTTGTCTGTTCAATGAATATATATAATTTCTATATATAAAAATTAAACGAAATTATTGATCTCAAAAATCATTTATGGTTAACTTTAAAAAAAACATAAACGAGAGGAAGATAATGTTTAAACTTATATCTAAAACTATAGCAGCTGTAGCTATTGTTTCAGTTGCTTTATTTGGCTCTGCAAATGCAAAGACTTTAAAGATTGAAACACACTTTACAGCTAGTTCACCTAATGGTGAAGTTGCCGCTCAATTCGCTAAAAACGTTGAAAAGTTTTCTGGCGGAAGCTTAAAAGTAGAAATGTTCTACTCATCATCAGTAACTGGTAAATCTGCTGAGGTATTTAACTCGGCACAAACTGGAATTATTGATTGTGATATGACTGGTGCAGGTTACCAAACAGGTAAAAATGCAGCATTCCAATTCGCAGGTGATGTAATGGGTGGATACGATAATCCATATCAACAATATGAATTCTTGAATTTCCCTGGAGCTCAAGAAGCAGTTGATGCACTTTACAACAAATATGGAATGACATTAATTGGTTGGTGGATACCAGGACACGAGTCTTTAATATCTAGCAGACCAATCCCTGATGTTGCTTCATTAAAAGACTTTAAATTTAGATCACCTCCAGGAATGGAAAGTATGATCTTTACAGCATTAGGTGCTAAGCCAATTGTGATGGACTTTGGTGAAGTTCCAACTGCTTTACAAACTGGTTTAATTGATGGTGCTGACTATTCATCTTTAGCGACTAACTATGCAGGTGGACACTATGAGCAAAATAAATATGCTACATATCCAGGTTTTCACTCTATGCCAGCTGACCACTTAGCTTGTAACACAAAAGTATGGAACAAGTTAAAGCCTCATGAAAAAGGTGCAATGTTAGCTGCAATCGAAATCTGTGGAAGAACTATCACTAGTTTGGTTGAAAGAAAGAACGCAGAAGCTGTTAAAGCTTTAAATGAAATGGGTGTTACTCTTCACGACTGGTCTAAAGAGGACAGAGCTAAATTTAGACAAGCTGCACTTGGTGCTTGGGAAGAATGGAAGACCAAATCCCCAGAAGCTGCAGCACTTATTGAGATACACAAAGCTTATATGAAAGCTAACGGTATCTTATAATTATATAAGTATATAAAAAATCTTGAGGGGCCTGAAAAGGCCCTTCAAATTAAAAAAGTTTTTAGTTTATGCGTGACAAAGAATTGCAAGATAAACAGTTACAAGAGCAAAGTGAAAAAGTCGCAAGTAAAGATGATTTTCCAATAAATTGGATTGATAGAATTTCCTTATTTTTAAGTCACACAATTAAATATTTAATTCCTGTAATTGTAATTGTGATGATGTATGAAATTTTTATGAGATACGTATTGTTAAAACCAACTTTATGGGCAAATGAACTGTGTCTATGGCTTGCTGGTGTTTGTTATTTAGTTGGCGGAATATATGCAACAAGATTAAGAAGCCATATTAGAATAGTATTATTGTATGATTGGGTAGGTAGACCGACCCAGAGAATCTTTGATATAATCAGTACTTTAATTATTGTTCTTTTCGCAGCAGCTGTAATTTATGGGGGCATGGAAGATGCTTATAGATCATTTATAAATTGGGAGAGATTTGCAACTTATTGGGATCCACCAATTCCTGCTACGATGAAGCCACTAACACTTATATGTGTATTTCTTATAGCTGTACAATCTGTAAATAATTTAATTATTGATTGGAGAAATCCTAAAGAAAAACAATACGACCCTTCTAAAGAATTGAAATAAAATGGATATAGGATCACTTTCTATAATACTTATAGTAGGATTATTATTACTTATCTCTATAGGTGTTCCGATGGGTTTTGCATCTGGTTTTATGGGTGCAGTGCTAGTATTTTTATACATAGGTGAACATGCATTAGGCATATTACTTTCAAGATACTATTCTCTTGTTGTCACTTATTCATTTTTGTCGGTTCCTTTATTTATATTTATGGCCTCCTTGCTAGAACGCTCAAATATAGCAAGAGATTTATATGATGCATTAAATGCTTGGTTAAGAAAAACTAGAGGTGGAGTAGGTGTTGTGACTGCCATCATGGCAACAATTATGGCTGCGATGAGTGGAATTATTGGTGGAGAAATAGTTTTATTAGGCTTGATTGCACTGCCTCAAATGTTGAGATTAAAATATGATCAGGATATGTCGATCGGTATTATTTGTGCATCAGGATCTTTAGGCACAATGATACCCCCTTCAATTGTTTTAATTATTTATGGATTAACTACTGAAACCTCAATTACAATGTTGTTTCAAGAAGCTATTGTTCCTGGTTTAATGATTTCAGGTTTAATTATTACATACATTTTAATACGAACAAGATTACAGCCACATCTAGCACCTTTAAGTGATGAGCCAGCTTTAACTTTTAAAGAAAAAATGTCTTACCTACCAGGTCTATTACCACCGATTGGTATTGTTATAATTGTTTTAGGTTCAATTTACTCAGGAATGACAGGAATTACTGAAGCAGCTGGTATGGGAGTGGTTGCTACATTAATTATAATTTTTGCGAGAAAAGAACTTACGTGGTTTTTATTTAAAGATGCATTAACAAGAACTTTCAAAGCATCAGGAACTATTTTAACTATTACTTTTGGTGCTACAGTTTTAGCAGGTGCTTATTCTCTTGCTGGAGGTCCTAAATATGTAGCGGAAACTATTTTGGCTTATGATTTAAAACCAATGTATTTAATCTTCATGATGCAGATTATGTTTTTGATTATGGGAGCATTTATGGATTGGGTTGGAATTGTATTGTTAGCAATGCCTGTATTTTTACCAATAGTTATAGCTCTTGGATTTGATCCAATTTGGTTTGGAATATTATTTTGTGTAAATATGCAAGTTTCATTTTTAAGTCCACCGTTTGGGCCTGCCGCCTTTTATTTAAAATCTGTTGCTCCTCCACATATTTCATTAACAGATATATTTAGAGGTTTTGCTCCATTTATAGTTATTCAATTAATTGTATTAGCATGTGTTATGTTTTTCCCAGAAGCAATGACACAAAACTTCCACGAGTTTAAACCGAAACCATGATGAAAATAGGCTTTATTGGAACAGGTCTTATGGGCCTGCCAATGGCTAAAAATTTATTAAAATCAGGATTTAAACTAAAAGTATTCAATCGTTCAATTAATAAAGCTGAACCTTTGAAAGAGTTTGGCGCCGAAATATCAAAAACATTAGGTGAAGTTGTTAGAGATAATGACTTTATTATTACGATGTTAACAGATGATAGCGCTGTTGATGCAATAATGAAAAATTCAGATTTGTTGGAGAATTTAAAACCTGGATCAACTGTTATTGATATGAGTTCGGTTAAACCAACGACAGCAACAAAATATGGAAATAGTCTAAAATCAAAAAATGTAAATTATTTAGATGCACCGGTTTCAGGAGGAACAATTGGAGCTGAGGAAGCTTCTTTAGCTATAATGGTTGGAGGAGAGCAAAGTGTTTTTGATAATTCTATAAATATTTTAAAAGCCATGGGAAATCCAACTTTGGTTGGACCAATTGGTAGCGGTCAAGTTTCAAAGTTAGCAAATCAAATTGTGGTAGGAGTTACAATAGGAGCGGTTGCGGAGGCAATAACTTTATGTGAAAAAGCTGGAGCTGACCCAGTAAAACTAATTAAAGCTCTTTCTGGAGGTTGGGCGGATAGTAAAATTTTACAAACTCACGGAAAAAGAATGATAGATAAAGATTTTACTCCAAAAGGTAAAACTTTTACCCATTTAAAAGATATGAATAACATTTTAGAGTGTGCAAATTCATATAATACACATTTACCTATTTCAAATTTAGTGAAAGAAATGTATAAAACCCTTGTCGATAATGGTCATGGAAACACTGATCATAGTTCACTTTATAATGAAATCGAAAGGATAAATAAAAAATGAGTGGAAGATTAGAAGGTAAAAAAATTCTTGTAACAGCAGCAGGTCAAGGTATTGGAAAAGCTACAGCAATTGCTTTTCAAAAAGAAGGCGCTCATGTCACTGCAACTGATTTAAATGATAAAACTTTAGCTGATTTAAATAAAGAATATCCTGAGATAAAAGTGCAAAGGTTAGACTCAACAGATAATAATGCGATTTTAGAATTTACTAAAACTTTAGATAGAGTTGATGTTTTATTTAATGCTGTTGGATTTGTTCACCACGGAACAATATTGGAATGTGATGAAAAAGATTGGGATTTTTCTTCTAATGTAAATGTTAAGTCGATGTATTTTATGTGTAAATCTATTTTACCTTTAATGATCAAACAAAATGGTGGAAGTATTATTAATATATCTTCATGTGCATCTAGCTTTAAAGGTTTTCCAAATAGATTTGTTTATGGAACAACAAAGGGTGCAGTGATTGGTTTAACAAAAGCTATTGCAGCAGATTTTGTTAAAAAAAATATTAGATGTAATTCAATTGCGCCAGGTACAGTTTATTCACCTTCTTGGCAAGATAGGGTCAATCAAAGTCCAGATCCTGTTCAAGCAAAAAAAGATTTTATAGCAAGACAACCTATGGGAAGATTAGGTACGGCAGAAGAAATAGCAGCTGTGGCTGTTTATTTAGCTAGCGATGATTCAACATTTACAACAGGAAGTACAATTCATGTCGATGGTGGAATTTCAATATAATTTAACAACAAAAGGATAAGTATGAAATTATTAAGAGTAGGACAAAAAGGAAGCGAAAAACCAGCTGTATTAGATAAGGATGGTAAAATTAGAGACATCAGTTCTCACGTTAAAGATTTAAATCCAGATCATTTAAATTTTGAGACTATTTCTAAATTACAAAGTGCTGATTTATCATCTTTACCAGAATTATCTGCAAGTGATCGTATTGGATCTTGTATTACTAACCCAGGTAAATTTGTAGCAATTGGATTAAATTATTCTGATCATGCTGCTGAAACTGGAGCTGATGTTCCTTCTGAACCAATAGTTTTTATGAAAGCTACTAGTTGTATAGTTGGACCTAATGATGACGTTGAAATAGTTTCTGGATCTAAAAAATTAGACTGGGAAGTTGAACTGGGGATTATTATAGGAAAAGAAACAAAACATATTTCTGAAAGCCAAGCTCAAGATCATATATTAGGTTATTGTTTGGTTAATGATGTGAGTGAAAGGGAATGGCAAATTGAAAAAATGGGTCAATGGGTTAAAGGAAAATCCCACGATACTTATGGACCAATTGGACCTTACTTCGTTACTAAAGATGAAATTACAGATGTTAACAACTTAAATATGAGTTTAGATGTTAATGGAAAAAGAATGCAAACAGGTAATACAAGTACAATGATATTTAACGTCGATGTTATTATTTCTTATTTAAGTAAATATATGTCTCTTCAAGCAGGCGATATAATTACAACTGGAACACCTCCAGGAGTTGGTATGGGAATGAAACCTCAACAGTTTTTAAAAGCAGGTGATACAATGAAATTATCAATAGAAAACCTAGGAGAGCAAAACTCAAAGGTAGTTGCTTTATAATTAATTGTGAAAATAACTTCTATTAAAAGTCATGTACTTAGATATGAGTTAGAAAAAGAACTTGGTTATTCACAACAGTATTATAAACATCGTACAGCCCATCTTGTTGAAGTTCAAACAGATGAAGGAATAACAGGTTGGGGTGAATGTTTTGGTCCAGGAAATATAGCTTTAGCAAACAAGTTTATTGTTGAAAAGGTTATACAGCCTTTAGTAATTGGTGAAGATCCTTTGAATAAAGAACATATCTGGCAAAAAGTATACAATCTTTTAAGAGATAGCGGTCAAAAGGGTATGCCAATTCAAGCATTATCAGGAGTGGATATTGCTTTATGGGATATTCTTGGAAAGAAAACAAATACTCCTCTCTACCAACTTGTCGGTGGCAAATGTAATGATGAAGTTCCAGTGTACGGATATGGAATGATGTTACAAAAAAAATCAGTTGATGAATTGGTCGCCTTGTTCAAAGAAGATTCTAAGCAAATAAAATCAAAAAATTTTAAAGCTATGAAAATGAAAGTTGGATTAGGTCCAAAAGAAGATTTAAAGTTGGTTCAAGCTGTAAGAGACTCTGTTGGAAAAGATTTTAAATTAATGGTTGATGCCAATCATGCTTATAATTTCAAAGATGCTCTTTATGTTGGAAAAGGTTTAGATGAATTAGATATTTACTGGTTTGAAGAACCTGTTGCTCCTGAAGATTATGAGGGTTACGTAGAATTAAAACAAAAAATTTCTACTAGCATTGCAGGAGGAGAAGCTGAATTTACCAAATATGGCTGGAATAAATTAATATCAAAAAAATGTATTGATATAGCTCAACCAGAAGTTTGTGGACTTGGTGGAATTACAGAGTATCTGAAAGTTGCAGCATTAGCGCAAGCAAATTTTATACCTGTAATTAATCATGTATGGGGCTCAGCAATAAGTATTGCGGTTAACCTTCATTTGTTGACAGCACAACCAGATATGCCTGGTGGTTTATTTCCATCTAAATCTATGCTCGAGTTTGATACAACGGAAAAAAATATATTTATCACAGATTTACCTAAGGAAGAATTTTCAATTTTAGACCAAGTTAAAAACAACAATGGTTTTGCATCAGTAACTGATAAAATAGGTATTGGTATTAATCCTGATGAGGATTTTATAAAGGAGTTTGAGGTAAATGAATAAAATAAAAACTTCAGATCCAAAACCTATTTGGAAATTAAGATGTACTTTAGGAGAGGGCACTCTATGGGTTAAAGAGCATAATTCAATTTACTTTGTCGATATAAAAAAAAAGAGAATTTGTTCTTTGAATATAAAAAATAATAAAAAAAAAATACTTAAGGTAAATAAAGAAATTGGTTTCATTGCTCATTTAGAAAAGCATGTTTTTATATTAGGACTCCAAGGTGAATTAAGAATTCAAAATCTTAAATCAAAAAAAATTCTAAAATCAATTTTTATAGAACCAGAAATTAAACTAAACAGAATTAACGATGGTAAAACTGACTCAGAAGGAAATCTATGGTTTGGAACAATGGATAATCTAGAGAGAAAAATTGAAAAAGGGTCTTTATATAAATTAGACAAGAATTTGAAATTGTCAAAGATAGATAAAAATTATAGGATTACTAATGGACCAGCATTTATCGATAAATTTAATTTTTATCACACCGACAGTGCTAAAAAAATTATTTATAAAATAAAAATTAATAAAAATAATAAAATAATTAATAAAAAAATATTCAAAAAATTTTCTTTAAATGAAGGGGTTCCTGATGGAATGACTTTAGATAAAAAAAAAAATTTATGGGTAGCTCATTTTCATGGAGCCTGTGTTTCTGTGTTTAACAACAAAGCAAAATTAATTCATAGAATACGATTTCCTGCAAAAAATATTACTAATTGTGCTTTTGGTGGCAAAAATACTAATGAGCTTTATGTTTCAACAGCAACTAAAGGCATGAACAAAGCAGATTTGCAAAAATTTAGATATTCTGGGTTCTTTTTTAGTGTAAAAACAAACGTAAAAGGAATTTTACAAAAAAAATTTATTTTAAATAATGAAGAAAAGAGATCTTTACTATGAGAGAATACCTACTAAGCTTTTAAGAGAGGATTTTAGATTATTAGGTACTTTCCTAGGTAGAGTTATTAAAGATCAAGAAGGTCTAGCATTTTTTAAAATTGTCGAAAAATTTAGAGTGCTATCAAAAAATACTCTCTCTGATAAAAATAAAAGAAAAGTATTATCAAGAATTTCAAAAGAAGTTAAAAAACTAACTCCAGAGAACACATTTAAATTAAGTAGAGCATTTTCACATATTTTAAATTTACTGAATCTAGTAGAGTCCCTTGATGCATCAAGAAAGTTAAATGAGTATGAAAATCCGTATTTTAAAAGTAAAAATCAAAATTTATTTATAGAAGATATAATTGAAGGTTTATTTAAAAACAAAAAAATTTCTGACAAAAATATTTATGAGCAGGCAAAAAAACTTGATATTGGGATTGTTCTTACCGCTCATCCAACAGAAGTAAAAAGAAGAACTTTAATACAAAAATATGCAAATTTGATTTATATTATGGAGCAGAGACATCTATATAAAAAATATCCATCAAAGATAATCGAACTAGATAGACAATTATATTCAGAAATAGCAATTATATGGAAAACAGATGAGTTAAAACGAACCAAGCCCTCTCCATTAGATGAGGCTAGATGGGGTTTAGCCGTTATTGAAGATAGTTTATGGGACACAATTCCTAAAGTTTACAAAAGACTAAACGATATATTTAGAAAAAATTTAAAAAAGGATTTACCAAGAGATTTTAATCCTATTCAGTTTGGATCATGGATGGGCGGTGATAGAGATGGAAATCCTAATGTGACAGCTGAAGTAACCAAGAAAGTAATATTATTTTCTAGGTGGCAAGCTGCAAAATTATATGAAAAAGAACTTACTAAGTTAATTCAAGATTTATCCATGGAAGAATGTTCTGCAAAAATTAAAAAAGCAACTGGAAATAGTTTTGAACCGTATAGAGTGTATTTAAGGCCGATAAGAGATAAAGTAAGACTAACCCATCAATTAATTGAAAATCATTTAAATAATAATTCAAACTTAAATGAAAAAAAGTTAATTCAAAACAAGCATGAAATTACTATTCCATTAAGAGAAGTAAGAAACTCCTTAAAACTTAATAAAGGAGATCATATTGCCAATGCAGATCTATTAGATTTAATGAGGAGAGTTAGGTGTTTTGGCATTAATCTTGCAAGATTAGATATCAGACAAGAAGCTGATAGACATGAAAAACTCTTAAATGAAATTTTCAAAAAGAAAAGTAAAATTACATATTCTAATTTAAGTGAGATAGATAAAATTAAATTATTGAATAAATCAATTAAAGAGAAGAAATTTTTTGTAGATAAAATAAAAATACAAAATAAAGAAAATAGAGAAGTGTGGAATACTTTTAAGCTGATTTCATCTACACCAAATGAGTGTTTAGGTGCATATGTAATATCAATGACATCTAATGCTTCTGACATTTTGTCTGTATATTTTTTACAAAAACAAGCAAAAATTAAAAATTTATTAAGAGTTGTTCCACTGTTTGAAACTTTGGATGATTTAATAAACGCCAAAGATGTTATGAAAAATTTATTCAAACTTTCTTGGTATAGAAAATTGATTAATTCTAAACAGGAAGTAATGATTGGATACTCGGACTCAAGTAAAGATGCAGGAAAATTATCAGCAAGTTGGCATCAATACAAACTTCAAGAAGAGTTAAGGGCTATATCAAAAAAATACAAAATTGACTTAGTATTTTTTCATGGAAGAGGAGGATCTCCAGGAAGAGGAGGCGGACCAATTCAAGCAACATTAAAATCTCAACCAGCTGGAACTGTAAATGGGAAAATCAGAATTACTGATCAGGGTGAAGTAATTCAACAGAAATATGGATATAAACCTTTAGCTGAATACAATCTTTGTAGTTATATCGGAGCGGTTATGGATGCTTCTTTAAATCCACCACCAAAATCAAAACCTAATTGGCGAGATTTAATTCAGAATATGTCTGAAATTTCTACATCTGCTTATAGGAAATATTTAAATCAAAGCGAAGACTTTATCAGATACTTTAAAACTGTTACACCTCACAAGTCTCTAGGAAAGCTAGCTATAGGTTCTAGACCAACAAAAAGAAAAAATGTTGATAACATTCAAAGTCTAAGAGCTATACCTTGGGTATTTGCTTGGACACAAATTAGATTAATGTTACCAGCTTGGTTAGGAACAACTGAGGCTTTGAGATATGGATCAATTAAAAAGTTTAAAAAAACTATGATTGATATGGAAAAGAACTGGCCATATTTTATTTCGACTATGGATATTTTAGATATGGTAATTTCAAAGGTTGATCCAGAAATCTCAGTTATATACGAAAATAATTTGGCTGATGCTTCATTAAGGAGAATTGGTAGAAAATTAAGATATCAATTTGATGCACTGGTCAAATTGCATAATAAAATAACTCCAAGGGAAGTGGTACAAGAAAGAAAAAAATTTAGAAAAGCACTGTTTATTAGAAGCAATTATACAGAGATGTTAAATATTTTACAGGCAAATATAATGAATAAATTAACAAATAAAAAATACAAAAAATTAGATAAAAAATTTCTTGATGACGCCTTGATGACATCTATCGCAGGCATATCTGCTGCAATGAAAAATACTGGATAAATGTTTGAATATTTAATTGCTTTTGGAGCAGGACTTATAAGTTTTTTATCTCCATGTGTTCTACCTTTAATACCTGGATATATTTCTTATATCTCTGGTCAATCCTTACAAGAGATATTAAATAAAAAAGAAATAAACTTTTTTCCATTAATTTTATTTTGTTTTGGGTTCTCAACTGTGTTTGTTATTTTAGGAGCATCCGCATCATTTTTAGGTCAAACACTTTTACAAAATTCAGAAATTTTAAGAATTGCAGCCGGAATAATTATTATAATTTTTTCTCTTCAATTAATTGGAATAATTAATATCCCCTACCTAAATTTTGAAAAAAGATTTGATGCTAAAGAGTCAAGAAATATTCTTTTTCCATATGTAATTGGTGTTGCTTTTGGTTTTGGATGGACACCCTGTATTGGTCCAATTTTAGGTTCAATTTTAGCTTTAGCATCTATTGAAGAAACCTTATCAAGAGCAATAATATTATTAATTTTATATTCATTAGGTCTTGCAATTCCTTTTGTTTTATCAGGATATTTAATTCAAAAATTTTTATTATTTTCAAAGAACTTTAGAAAAAATATTGATTTAATTTCAAAAATTGGTGGAATTATTCTTTTAATAACAGGTATTTTAATATTAACCAATCAATTACAAGCAATTGGATTTTATATAATTGAAATCTTTCCTTTTATGCAAAAATTCGGATAAAAGGTATTAATGAAGATTTATCAAATAGACTCAAGCGCTAGAAAAAAAGGATCAACTTCGCGCGCACTTGCTAAAAAACTTTTAGAGAAAATTAAAAAACCTGGAGATGAGGTGATTTATCGTGATTTAGACGATGAGATGTTTTTTATCAGTGGGCTTACAGAGTCGGGAATGAAAATTGATGAAAAAGATCAGACAGAGCATCACAAAAAAATGTTCGAACTTTCTGATAAATTAGTAAAGGAGTTAAAAGAAAGTGATGTGATCATAATTTCAGCTCCTATTTACAATTATGGTCCTCCCGCAACACTTAAAGCCTGGTCAGATTTAGCAGCTAGAATAGGGGAAACATTTAGATTTAAACCTAATGGGAGACGGGAAGGGTTATTAAAAAATAAACATGCCTATTTAGTAATAACCTCTGGAGGAACAAAATTAAATAGCACTGAGGATTTTCTAACTCCTTGGTTAAAATTTATTCTTAATTTTTTTGGGATTGAAAAAGTAGATATTATTAGTGCAGATCAAATGGCATTAGATTATGAGAAATCAATAAGTAATGCAGAAAAACAAATTGAAAAATTATTTAAAGATTAAACTTTCTTTTTAAATGTCTTAGTTTTCCTTCTGTACTATCAAAATCTATATAGCAACCTTGTAAAAATCTTTCGCCTTCTTTAGTTTCATAAGATGTTCTTCCATGGAGCAATCTATGATTATCCATCATTATTAAGTCTTTTGGTTCAAGTTTAAATTCAATTCTATATTTATCTGAATTATACATTTCAGATATTTTTTTCCTTGCGTTATAGTAAAGATTTAATTTTTCTTTTTCTAATATCGGAACATAATCTAATCTTGGACTAAATCTTACCTGTTTAAAACTTTTATCCTCATTTAATTCAATCAAAGGTGAAATAGTCTCTAAAATAACTTCTTTATCAATAAATTTAAATCTTACTTTTACCTCTGTTAATATTTTGTAAAATTCTGGGTAGTCATTTTTCAAATCTTCGGTAACTGTATAACCATCCACTAATGTTGATAATCCACCTGAAACGTTACTTTCAATACAGTGTAAAAGTTGAATACATGGCACAGGATTTCTATAAGGATTATCCGTATGAGGCGCCAAAGCTAATGATGTATAAGCTAGATCGTTTGGATCAGGTTTAGATTTTACGTCAAAATATTCACCAAAATTTGTTCTTCGAACACTGCCTATAGAATTTGCAAATTCAACAATATAATTTTTAGATGTTGGAATATTTTTTACTATTACAAAACCATATTTGTAAAATGAAACAAGCAGATCATGCATCTCTTTACTTTCATAAAAATTTTCTTGGTATTCAAAATTTTTTATATTTTTTAAAGTTGAGTCCCATTTAGTTTTTTCAATAGATCTAATTACAATATCTTCTTTAGAAAATTCAGAAGCAATTTTATCAATTTCAAGTTTTGAATTAACGCCATCATTAAAATTAACCTCTAGATATTTTTCATCAAGGTTTACTTTATTTATTGAGACATCATTACTTAAGAAAGTAGGATCAAAAAGTCTTTGCTGAGTTCCTTTATCTAAATATTCTTCACCATTTACTCTTTCTCTTAGCCAGAATGGGTGAATTTCTTTTTTCTCAGACCCATTATTAAAATAAACCTTATTTTCAATTAGCTCGATTTTCATATTAGTAAGCTAAGGATTATTTAAAATTTAACTTTAATCAACATAAATTAAATAGTAAGAGTTCAATGTGAAAAAATTTGATACAAAAAAATATCCAATATATGCAAGCTTTTTAAATCAATTGGCTAAAGATTTAACAAAGTTTTATTACAGCAAATTAGATAAACCATTTAAAATAACTAACAAGCTCAAAGGGAAGGGTTATGACCCAGTAACCACGTCTGACAAAGCATTTGAAAAATTTATAAGATCTAAAATTTCAAAAAAATTTCCAAATCATCAAATTATAGGTGAGGAATATGGTCATAAAAATACTAGAAGCGAATATTCGTGGATAATTGATCCGATTGATGGAACTAGATCATACGTTGTAGGTAATCCTAGTTGGAGTAATCTCATTTCATTAAATTATAATGGAGAACCAATTTTAGGATTAGCAAATTTTCCTAAAATGAGAAAATATTATTTAAATGTAAATAAAAATTCTGCATTTGTATTTGAAAAAAATAAAAAAAGAAAATTAAAAGTTAATTCAAAATTAAATTTTAAAAATGCAAAATTAGCAGCTGCATTTCACAATCAATTATCTTTAAAACAGCAATATAAAATTAAAAAATTTATAAAAAGAATGCAGTTTCCTTGTTTTGATGCATTGACTTATTGTCAATTAGCAGAAGGTAGACTTGAAATCGTTGCACAATGTGCAAATAAGATTTGGGATATTCATCCTATAATGCCAATTGTGAGAGCAGCAGGAGCAATAGTAACCACATGGGGCAACAAAAACCCTGTCGTTGGAGGAAATATTATTGTTTCAAATAATAAAGCCAATCATAAAAAGATTTTAAAATTATTAAAACCATTAGCTGAATGATACCAGAAAGAGCACAAGCAATTATTGATTTCTGGTTTAAAGAAACCCCTTCTGAGATGCGTTTCAAAAAAGATGAAAATTTAGATAAAAAAATTAAAGATAATTTTTTAAAAGATTATGAACTTGCTTGTCAAAATGAATATGATGATTGGCAAGATAATCCTATGAGTTGTCTGGCGTTAGTAATTTTATTTGATCAGTTTTCAAGAAATATGTTTAGAAATGACAAAAAAGCTTTTGTCCAAGATCAAAAAACTAGATTGATTGTAAACGATGCAGTTTATTCAGGTTATTTAGAAGTTATGAATGTAAATCAAAGATTATTTATGTTGTTACCTTTAATTCATAGTGAGGAAATTAGTGATCATGAAATGGCTTATTACTTACTAAACAAATATTTAAGAGAACACGAAGGATACAATGAAATAAAAAAATTTTGGCAGGATCATACAAAAGTAATTAGACAATTTCATAGATATCCTCATAGAAATGAAATTTTAGGAAGAGAACCTACTGAAGAAGAAATAGAATTCTTAAAAGGTCCAAATTCTTCTTGGTGAAATGAATTTAGAATTTATTTTCAAAGTTATAGACAAAGATGAGTGGCAAAAGGCCAAACAATCTGGAACCTATGGTGGGTCAGAAAAAGATCTTAAAGATGGATATATTCACTTTTCAGAGGAGGATCAGGTAGAGGAAACTTTAAATAAACATTACTCCAAAAAAGAAAATCTAGTCTTATTAAGAGTAAATGCTTTTAAGCTTGAACATTTGTTATGGGAACAAGCATCGAATGGTGATATGTATCCTCATTTATATTCACCTTTAGACACTAGCACAGTTGTTAATGAATATGAGTTACCGTTAAATGAAGATGGAAGTCATGTGCTTCCAGAGATTTTAAAAAAATATCAGTTTAGCCGTCCAAGATAATTAACCATTATTACACCAATAATTATTAAGATAATTCCAACTATTCCATATAGATTGGGTACTTGATTTAATTTTAATACAGCAAAAAGCACAACTCCAGTTACTGTAAGTCCGCTATATGTTGCGTACGCAAAACCTACAGGGAGAGCATGCATTGCTTTTGCAATTGAAAACATAGTAATACACATGAATAAAATACATAAAACAGAGGGGGTTAGTTTTGTAAATCCCTCAGAAATTTTGGCTAAGCTATTAGATGCAATTCCAAAAGAAATACCTAAAGCTAAAAATAAATATCCAAAAAGTGGTTTCATAATTAATCTTTAGATGCAATTTTGTCCGCAAAGGGTTTTAAAATGGGAGCCATTGTAAAAGCTGCTATCAAAGCGACAGGAAATGCAAAAGTCCATGAATAAAACCATCTACCTAGAAACCCCTCACCAATGCCTGTATTAACAGCAACCACAACACCACACATAATTACACTCATACTGAAAGACATTAAAATAACAAATAGAGGTTGAGCATATTTTTTTTTAAGCATATTTAGTTATTCCCAAGTAAGTTGACCATTAGTACACCAATTATAATGAACGCTAAACCAATTAATGAATATAAGTTAGGTACTTGATTAAATCTTATTACACCAACAACCACTGTTGCAATTATCGTTAGTCCTGCAAATGAAGCATAAGTAATTCCCATAGGAATATTTTTCATTACTAATGAAAGTGCATACATACACAATACAATTGTAATTGCTGTAATTATACTTGGAACAAGAAGTGTAAAACCCTCAGCACTTTTTGCAAAACTATTTGAAGTAACGCCTAAAAAAACTGCAATGCCTAAAAAAAAATATGAAGTAACAAGACTCATGTATAGACTTTAAATGAATTTAAGTAAAATATATAGAATTATTTAAGAGACCATTTAATTGCATCTTCCATTCTGTCATCTCCCCAAAAGAGTTCATTTTTTACAATAAAAGATGGGCTACCAAATATTTTGTTTTCACGAGCCGAGTTTGTGTTTTCGTTGTACTTTGTTTTTATATTTGAAGAATTAGCCTCAGAGATTATTTTATCTTTATCTAAGCTTAATTCTGAGCAAACTTCGGAAATGCTTGGTTCGATGGCTGGTTCTTTACCTTCTTGAAACCATTTTTTATAAGTGAGAATAACAAACTTTTCTCCCCAACCTTTTTCAAAACCAAGGATTGCAATTTGGTTTGCTAAATCAAATTCTGATAATGGATAGGGCACTGGCGTTTTAGCAAAAAAACCATAACCTTCAGCTCTTCTTTCAATATCTCTCCACATGTAATTAACTTTATTCATTTTATCCTTTGGAAATGGGATATTGTTCATCTCTTTCATGATTGCTCTTACTGAAAAAGGTTTCCAATTAAATTTTACTTGATGTTGTTTTTCAACATCAAGTATTCTAGTTACGGATAGATAGGTATATGTGCTTCCTATAGAAAAATAAAAATCAATCACTCACTTACTTTGGCATTGGTGTAGCACCAGTTTCTAAACTGACAATTTTTCCATTGTCATATTTATAAACTGCCATTACCGCCTCAACATTTCCATCATCAAAAGTTACAAATGAATGATGAACACCAACTTCGTCATTTTCATAAACAACTCTTACTTTATCTTGATTTATATCACCGCTCATTGCCCATTTTATAACATCACCTTTGCCCAAAACATTTCCTGACTTATGCATTGTGAATTTAAAATCATCATGCAAAAGCTCATTCATCACTGCTTCATCCTTATTTTTTATTGCAGCACTATATTTTTCTAATATAGACATGTTATTCCTTTCTATTTAACTTTAGTTAAATCATATATTGAGTAACTGTCTAACACTTCATCCATTATTGGTTTTGATACCTCGGTACCTTCTATAAACTTATGAAGTGCAGCTTCATCAGTACAAAATATTTTAAACATTACAGTACTTTTGTCTGGAGTTACAGTTCCAATTGTTTTTTCAACCACTGCAACTTTTGCTCTTTCAGCAAGTCCTTCAGGAGATTGCATAAATCCCATGAATTTCTCAAAAGTACCTTCTTTTAACTTTGCTACTACTAGCATTTCTTTTTCCATTTTTTCCTCCTATTTTATTATCCCGAAAAATTTTCCATAAAGTCTCCATCCATGGGAGTAATTTTTGCAGAATTTAAATCAACTCCAGCTGCAGCTCTTGCAGCGTGAAGTTCTTTATCATTTTTAAATGCTTCAAACCCCTCCATAGTTGCATATTTTACAATTACTGTAAATTTTGAAGCATCTTCTTTTGATACACCAGCAAAAATAATGGTTGCACCAAATCCTTTAATTTTTTCAGCATTATCTTTAACCATATCTCTCCATGCTGAAAACGATTTTATATTCTCCTCTATTTTTATAATCATATGATTCCTTTAATAAGTATATTCACCACTCATTTGATTCATAGAGTGAGCCATACCAGCTTTACCTCTTATATTTTGTCGACTTGAATTACCACTTCCTGAAATATTTTCATATTTTCCTGTTCCACCAACAATAACAAAAGTACCTGTTCCACCTTGGCCACCAGTTCCTTTACCTTTATAATTTATGTAAACTTTTTCACCATCCATTAGATAAAAAGTACACATACCTGTTTCATCGTCAAATTTTCCAGCTACCAATGTTAATCCGCCAATGCAATGCATAGTAGATTTATCAAAAATACTTCCAGGTTCTTTATCCATTAGTCCGGCATTACCATCGTAAGTAATACTCATGTTTCCATTTCCAGCATCCATCGCGTTTAATGACCATGATCCTGCTCCAGCAGCATTAAATTTTCCTGATTCTGCTAATGAGTAATTTGAAATCGTTAAAAAAATTATTAAAAATAAAATTTTCCTCATTTTTACCTCCTTTAAATTGTTTAGTTTAATCTAATACTGTTACATAATTGTTAAGGAGTCACTCGCGTTTATAGCGCGCGTCAGTTATGCAATTTCAGAGCATTAAAAATGTTGATTATGCTGTTTTATTTAATTTAAATATTTGATAATAATTATCTATGATCGAAAAATTTAATGGAATTGTTTATCTAATAATTTTTATTGTTCATTTCCTTGTTTACGCCGTTTATGCTTTTAGAGCTATAGTTGGAACAAAGAGTTTTATGGATCAATATAACATCGATCATTCGGCAGCTGTGATTACAAGATTTTTTGGAGCTCCTTTTGTTGGGTCTTTCTTAATGGCTCTTTATATTATGTTCGTTAGAGATGGAGGGGTAAATGGAACTTGGGCGTTCTTTAATTTAGTATTTGTTCAAAATTTAATGTACTTAATATTTGGTATTTATACCATTTACATAAATAAACTTGGACACACTGAAAAGACTAATAGTGAAGGTGTAATAGCTGCTGGAGTACTTACAATTTTAAGTGCTATTCTTACTTACGGATTAGCTGATAAAATTTATATTTAAAACCAATTAGGTATTGGTAAACCTTTTTCTTCTAAAAATTTTTTATTAAACATTTTAGTTGCGTATTTGTCACTCCTATCACAAAGAATGGTAACAATAGTTTTTCCTGGCCCTAACTCTTTTCCCATTTTAATTGCTCCTGCAATATTTATTCCACAGCTTGTACCTAGACTTAATCCCTCGTTTTGAATTAAATCATATAGAATAGGCAGAGCCTCATGATCATCAATTGAATAAGCATCATCAATTTTAGCTTCACCAAAGTTAGCTGTTACTCTACTTGAACCTATTCCTTCAGTAATTGATCCACCTTCTGACTTTAGTTCGCCATTCTTTATATAATTATAAAGAGCTGAACCTTTTGGATCTGATAGATAAATTTTTATATTTTTGTTTTTTTCTTTAAGAGCATTGCTTACACCTGAAATAGTTCCTCCAGTTCCAGAAGAACATACAAACCCATCAACTTTACCTTCAGTTTGTTCCCATATTTCTTGTCCTGTTCCTTCGTAATGACCTTTGGCATTTGCTGTGTTATCAAACTGGTTAGCCCAAATTACACCATTATTATTTGTGGGTCTTAATTCATCTGCAAGTCTAGCTGCAACTTTAACAAAATTGTTATCATCTTTGTAAGGCTTAGGTGGCACTAATCTTAATTCAGCTCCAAGATTTCTAAGTAGATCTTTTTTCTCTTGGGTTTGATTGTCATTCATTACAATGATTGTTTTATAACCAAGAGAGTTTCCTAAAAGACCTAAACCAATTCCTGTGTTACCAGCTGTTCCTTCCACAACAGTTCCACCTTTAGAAATTAATTTTTTTTCTTGAGCATCTTTAATTAAAGCAAGTGCAGCTCTATCTTTAACTGATCCACCTGGATTTAAAAATTCTGCTTTTCCATAAATATTACATCCAGTAATTTCTGATGCTGCTCTTAATTTAATTAGTGGGGTATTTCCTATTCCTGAAATAAAATCGTTTTGTGTGTTATTCATTTTCTGATTTTTTATCACTATCAGGTGTAATTCCATAAGGTTTAAATTCACTATCAGCTATTCCAACACTTCTAGCTGGAATTCCAACCATGACAGCATTTTCTGCAACATCTTTAGTTATGACTGCATTAGCTCCAATTCTTGCACCTTTACCAACTACTACTGGACCTAATACTTGTGCACCTGAACCAATTACTACATCTTCTTTTATAGTAGGATGTCTTTTCATGTTACGTTGATCATTAGAGTTTATACTAGGTGCAATTCCACCTAATGTAACCATATGATAGATTGTAACATTGTCTCCAATGTCCGAAGTTTCGCCAATCACAACGCCCATTCCATGATCGATAAATAAATTTTTTCCAATTTTAGCGTTTGGATGTATTTCGATACCAGTTAAGAATCTTGAAAATTGAGAAATGATTCTTGCAATCAAATGAAATTTTGCAGTACTAAAAAAATTAGCTATTCTATGAAAGAATACCGCTTTAACACCTGGATAAGTTAATATTAAACTTAATTTAGATTTTGCTGCTGGATCTCTATCAATTATTGATTGTAAAAAATCACTCATATTTCTTAAGTTTAGTTGCTGTTGATTAAAAAATTATATGCCTTATATAGTACTTAATCGCTCAATTTAAAGAGGTTTATATGTACAAAAACACCAATTGTTTTCATCTAGCTATCCCTTGTGGAGATCTAGAGGTTGCAAAAAAATTTTACAGTGAAACTTTAGGATGTAGGTTAGATAATTCGGCACAAGAGTGGGCAGATGTTGATTTTTGGGGCAATGAATTAACTTTGCATAAAAGCGAACATAAATTAGACAATGAGAGACATGATGTAGACATGGGAAATGTTTCTGTCCCTCATTTTGGTGTTCATTTATCCAGAAAAGACTTTGATGCTTTAAAACAAAGATTAAAAGATAGCGGAACTAAGTATTACGATGAACCTTATTTGAGATTTAAAGGAACAAAATACGAGCAAGAAACTTTCTTCGTTAAAGACCCAAACGAAAACATTCTAGAAATCAAAACATTAACAGCAAACCCAGAGTAAACTTAAAGCCTAATGGAATACCTGGTATTAGGCTTCTTTACTGGGATTAGCTTAATCTTAGCTATAGGTGCCCAGAATATTTTTGTTATTGAGCAAGGTTTAAAAAAACAACACATATTTATTGTTTGCTTAATATGTTCAATATCAGATTTGATATTAATTTTTTTGGGTATTTTTCTTTTCCATTATTTTAATCAATATTTTAACTCATTAATTGAATTAATTTTAAATTTATTTTTAATTTTATTTTTACTTCACTTTATTTTTAAAAAAATAAAATCTCATTATTCTGATATTAATTTTAGCACTGAGCCAAATAATATTTCAAAATTAAATATTGTATTTAAAACTTTAGGATTTACATATTTAAATCCACATGTTTATTCTGATACAGTTTTTTTTCTTGGAAATTTTTCAAAAAATTATTTACTTAACCAAAAAATTTTATTTGGGATAGGTGCGTCTATAGCATCATTTTTATTTTTTTTTATATTAGGATATTTATCTAATTATTTATCGAAGTATGCTAATAGTAAAAAAATTTGGAAAGTAATTAATATTTTTATTATATGTTTTATGTCTATTTTAACTTTATTCATTATTAAGGAAATATTATGAGCAATATTTACGTAGATGATTTAGGCGAAGGGTTTCCTTTTGTTTTAGTTCATGGCTATCTAGGCTCATCTGAAATGTGGACTTTTCAAAAAGAATTTTTTTCAAAAGATTATCGTGTGATTACCCCAGCTCTCCCAGGATTTGGAGAAAGTCATAATGTAAAATCTTTAAATTCTATTAATAAAATGGCTAAAGAAATTATAAATGTATTAGATCAAAAAAAGATCGATAAATTCAATTTAATTGGTCATTCAATGGGAGGAATGATTGTTCAAGAAATTACAAAATTGATTGGGGATAGAGTTAATAAATTAATTTGTTTTGCAACAGGATCCATTGGAGATATCCCGGGAAGATTTGAGACTATGGAGGAAACAAGGGAAAAACTTAAAAAAGAAGGTACAGAACTCTCTTTTTCTAGAGTGCCTCTTAAGTGGTTTGTAAAAGGTGATAAGGACAAAAATTATTTCCTTTGTGAAAATGCTGTTAAAAATGTTTCATTAGAAGCTGCTGATAATGCATTACTAGCAATGAAAAATTGGAGAGGTAAAGAAAATTTAAAAAATATAAAAAATGACACCCTTATAATATGGGGCGATAAAGATACTTCATATAATTTTGATCAAGTTGATACACTTAATAAAAACATTAAAAATAGCCGTTTAGAAATATTTAAAGATTGTGCTCATAATGTTCACTTAGAACAGCCTGATCAGTTTAATAATTTGGTAAAAGAATTTATCTCAAAATAATATTTTTATTAAGCTGATAAACTTTTTTATAAGCTCCAATAAATTTTTTTGGAGAATGAAATTTTCCAGGAAAAATTATACATTTTATTTTAGCTCGCCTAGCTGAATTTAAACTTTCTTGAGAATCCTCAATTGCTACACAATCATTAGCTTTAAGCTTAAGTTTTTTAAGTGCTAATAAGTATATATCTGGGTTGGGTTTGTATTTTTTTACTAATTTTGCATTCCCTATAAAGTTAAAATCTCTTTTATTAATTGAATTTCTTAAACAATATAAGATTGCATTTATATTATTTGTAGAAGTAGATGAAACAAATGCAATTTTTATATTTTCTTTTTTGCATAAAGAAATTAAATTTTTAACACCTGGTCTTAATTTAAGATGATTTTTTTTAAGATAATTATTAAATAATTTAGTCTTTAAATTTCTTAAATATACTGAATTAACTTCAATTTTTTTCTTTTTGGCATATCTTGATATTCTATCTTTGCCACCTGATTTGCTTAATAAATTTTGATACTCAAGTTTGGTCCAATTCCAATCGAGTCCATATTGTTTGAATGCTTTATTGAATGACTTTCTCTGAATTTCTGAAGTTTCAACAATAGATCCAATAGAACCAAAAAGTAATGCTTTAAAATATTTCAACCTTTCACAGCTCCAGCAGTTAAACCACTAATAACCTGTCTTTGGAAAAACATAACAAGCATAAATAAAGGCGCAGTAGCAGATACAACTGCAGAAACTGCCCACATTAAATTTCCTTCATGTTGATTAGTACCTAAATAACTTTGTATTTTTGGAACCATGGTATGATTTTCTTGATTGAGAAGTAATGCTGTTACTGTAAAATCATTATAGGCTAACATTAAACTAAATAAACCTGCTGTAATTACTCCAGGCCACATCACAGGCATAATAATATGCCTAAAAGCTTGAAAATAAGAACAACCATCTATTAAAGCACTTTCATCAAGTTCTTTAGGAACAGTTTTGAAAAATGAATAAAGCAGCCACAAAGTAAAAGGTTGATTTATAGCAACCAAAACAACAATTGTAGTTGGAAGAATTCCCCAAATTTGTAATTCAAAGAAAGGAAAAAGATATCCTGATACTAAAGTTATATGTGGCATAGCTCTAAAAATTAAAGCTGCCATTAAAATCCAAAAAGCATATTTCTCAGTTGATCTTGAAAGAGCATATGCTCCTAAAGTTCCTAAAAATAAAGAAATACTTACAACAAATACTGTAACTATAATTGTATTTTTTGATGCTTTCCAAAATTCACCTTCAGTCCAAGCTTGTGTATAAGCATTAGTTGTAAATTGTCCGCCTGTTTCAATTAAGGTATTAAATGCTGATATAGCATACCACCAATCAGATCTTGAAAAGAAATCAGCTCTTACTTTAAATGATCCCCAAAAAGTCCAAATAAAAGGGAAACATGCTATTAACAACCAAGTGATAATAAAAATAGTATTAAAAGTTTTTAAACGAGTTGATTTTGTATCTAGTCCATAATCCATAATTATCTTGCTGTTTTAAATTCTTTCCAAGTTCTAATTAATACTGGTGCTAGCAGAATAGCTATACCAATAATAGTCATCATTGAAGTAGCTGCAGCAGAACCAAACAATATCACTTCCTCATTAACTAAATTGTCATAGATTAACCAAGATAAAGACTGTGCACTCCCTTCAGCACTAAACCCTATAATGGGTTCAAATACTCTAAAATTATCCATTAAAGAGATCAAAGCTACAAATGTAACTACAGGATAAATATGGGGTAAAACTATATGTTTAATTCTTTGAAATCTTGAGGCACCATCTATAATTGCTGCTTCAATTGGTTCTTGAGGAACTGTTTGAAGTGCCGCATAAAAAACCACAAAGGCAAAAGGGGAGTGATGCCATATTCCGTAAATAATTATTGTTATCCATGTTAATGTTTTTGATGATTTTAGTGATAAATAAGGATCATTCATTAAATTTTGAATATTTGCTCCAATTATACCCTGAGAATCTATCATCCAAAATAATACTAATGATCCAACCAACGGTGTAACAATCATCGGTAAAATTGTACCAAAGATTAAAGGTCCCCTAATTTTTCTAGCAACTGCATTTAAGCTTAATGCAATAATAAATCCTAAGAGGAGTACATTTGGTGTAACAAACAAACAATAAGTTAAAGTAAATATTAGAGCTTTATAAAAGGGAAGATTAGTTACTTGGTCTACAAAAGCGCCAAAACTTTCAGTTTCATTCCAAAATTTTTTTATTTCATCAACCGCTAAATGATTTCGATCAGTATAAGTACCAAAACCATTAAATTTTCCAAGAGGCTTTGCTTCCCTAATTTTTGAGGTTTCTTCGTTATCAACTACAATTGAAACAGTACATCCAAAAGGATCACATTTTTTAACTTCTTTTACTACTTGATCATGTTGTGCATAAAAGGATTGAATGCCGGTAGATATAATTGGTAACCCAATAAACAGGATCATTGCTAAGCCTGTTGGTAAAAAAAACCAAAAAAAAGTTTTATTAGGCATTTAAATATTGATTAAGTGGGGAGTAAATCCCCACTTATAAGTTTTAGATTTTATAGAAAGCCTTGTTCTTTAGCTTTACTAATGTAAGCAGCCTCAACATCTTTCAATGCTTGTTCAGCCGACTCTTTACCTTGTAAAAACTCAACAATCTCACTTCCTAATGCACCATGCATTAATCCCATTTGCGGTAACATTGGGTAAGGTTTTGCTCCCATTTTTACAGCTTCGATAACACCAATAGATTTTGGTCCTGGTACAAACCCTTCTACTAACCAAACGGCTTGATCAGCAGCGTCAGCAACCATCTTTTTATTTGATGCTGCATGCGCTAAAGCTCTAAATGTTGCCTCAGCATCTGCATCAGGTCTGTTTTTTGCAAGTGTGAAACCATCCCACCATAATGTAGCAGCTGGAATATTTCCTCCACCTACAGTAGCAGGTCCAGTTAATTTAGTTGCCTTAGTAATGTTAGGATCACCTTCATCATCTAAAAGTGTTCCTGATCTAGATGCCCATAATGTCATCAATGCAACATTACCAGATTCCCATTCTACTTTAATTGCCTCACTATCATGAGTTAAGTAATCAGGGTTACTCAATTCAGATAATTTTTTTAACATATTTAAAGTAGCAACGCCTTTTGCATTATTAATATTAGGCTCTGCACTTCCAGATTTAAAGAATTCACCACCGTGACCAATAAACATGTTCACAAATTCTTCTGCTAAATTCCAACCAGCTTTGTATGCAGCTGCGTAAGGATATTGCATTTTACCTGAAGCTCTAATTTTTTCAGATGCTGCAACTACTTCCTCATAAGTTTTTGGAATAGCTATTCCAAGGTCTTTCAAAACATCTTCTCTGTAATACAAATGTTGAGTATTAGCCATAAACGCTACAGCCATTACTTTTCCATCAATTGTAATTAATTGAGAGTCTTGAATTCCTTTTCCATATTTTTTAACAAGATCATCTAAGGGTCTAATTAAATCTTGGTTCATCAAAGGAACAATTGAACTGTTTGCCGCAATTCTCGCTGAAAACTCAGATGGATTTGCAGTCAAAGCTGGCACAGCGATTTTATTATGCTCAGATGAGTGAGTCACTTTAAAATCAGCACTTCCTTTACATTGTTTAGAAGTTTCAACGAAAGTTCTTAATGCAGGAAAATCATTAGCCAAAATATTTATTGAACCACTTTTAATGTTACAATCTGCAAACGCAGAAGTTCCAAAAAGCAGAAACAATAAAGTAACTAGTATTTTTCTCATATGTTTTCTCTCTATTTTTTGTTGTTAAATTATAATTTAAGTTAGAAAACTATATCTACTCCTGAAATAGAATAAAAGTGATAATTAAATCACTTTTGACGCAAGTTCCGCACCTCTTACGAGAGCCTCAAGTTTTTTATAAACTATATTTTCGTCTACATTACCAAAGCCAGCAAAGGTACTAAACCCGCAGTCAGTCCCAGCAAGTAATTGTTCTGCATTAATGACTTTAGAAAAGGTTAAAATTCTATTTTTTACAACTTCGGGATGTTCTACAAAATTGGTGGTAGAATCTATTACTCCTGGGGCAATTATTTTGTCAGTTGGAATTTTTAAATTTTCAAAAATTTGCCACTCATGAGAATGTCTTGGATTTGATGACTCAATTAGATAAGTCTGAACATTAGCTTTCAATGCAATTGGCAAAATCTTTTCTAACGGAATATCATGAAGATGAGGTCCTTCATAATTTCCCCAACAGATATGTAGTCTTATACTAGAGCTGTCGATATTTTTAATAGCATTATTTAGACATTCTATTTGTTTTTCAGCTCTAATTAAAAATTCAGATTCTGACAAATCTTTAAAAGTCATATGTCTAGCAAGAGCCAAATCTGGACAATCTAACTGAAGTTTTAATCCATTTGAGGTGATTTCTACATACTCATCTTCCATAAGATTGGATAAATTTTCTAAATATTCGTCATCATTTTTATAATATTTATTTGGCAAGAAAGCAGAAATAACTCCAGGAGAGGCGGCGTTCATGAAACCATCTTTATGATTATTTTTTTCTAACGCTTGTTTAAAATTATTAATATCTTTTGTTAGGGAAGTTTTATCTTTAATTTTTAATTCACTTGTACAACATGGTCTTGTGTAAGTAGGTGTCCCACCTGTTCTTGCAATTCTTTCTTTGAAAGAAGGAAAGTCATCTAAATCTTTTGGTGCTTTTCTCTCACTCTCTCCAGAAAATCCGTCAATTCTATCCTTAACATAAGTAGCATAACTAATCTTAGACATTTCACCATCGCTTATATAATCAATTCCAACCTCGATTTGTTTTTTAACAATCTTGTTAACATCTTTTTGAACTACCTTATCAAATAGATTAAAATCTATTTGTTCTTTTTGATCTTTCTTAAACAAGAGCTCAGATAATTCATTTGATCTAGGCAAACTTCCTACATGTGTTGTTTTAATTTTAGTCATAATTTATTTCATTAAAATTTGTTTCCAAATTGCAACTTCATCAAACAAAACCCACTCTCTTATAACATTTCCATTAACTATTTCTGCATGGTTTATGCCCATTATAAAAATATTTTTATTTGATTTTTCTTCAAAATCTAAAGTGTCTTTAGAATGACAGCCTTCTAAAAACCATCTTATTGACGCTTTGGGATTTTTATCTGGCTCTTCCAAATAACCAACATGCTCTATTGAAAACTTTATATCACTAAAAGAATTTTTTAAATTATTCCAAAATTTGACAATATCCTCTCTTCCATGTCCAATTTTATTTCCAGGCCAATAGATAGTTGCAGCTCTTGCATAATCAGAAAAATCATACTTATTTTTAAAGATATTTTTCAATATTTTAGAGTAATTTCCTCCAGCAGATTCATTTGGCACAACGCCTTGTTTGTAATCTGATTTCATCTCAGAGCTTGAATTGAATAATTGTCGTGCTTTGTCAGCACCACCTTCTTTATCAATAATCATTTGTGCAAATTCTTTAGGTGTAAATCCTATTTGTCTTACCATTGCACCTTGATCACGGACAATCCATTCATCATAGACTTGATTATTTTTGCATGCACAATCAGCAATGACTCTATAATAAATATCTTTATTAGTTGGTTTACCATATGAACCATCACCAAGATGTGTTCCTTTGCTTAAAATTCTGTGAGACGAATGATACCCTACATCATCATTTCCATTCCAGATAACATCTTCTCCAAGCAACTGTCTGTTAGGAAATTCTTTCAATGTTGCATAAGTTGCATCAATTACAGGCTTATTTCCATAAGTAACCCCAAAAGGTGATCTAACAGGAATATTATCAGTGTAAAATTGAGCAATAGACTCAACATCTTTGTTTTCCCAAATTTGTTTAGTTATTTTAAGAATATAATCAGGAAAGTTTTTATATTTTTGATCAAATCCTTTCATTAGATTTGAGTTACACAATTTAAGTAACAATCCTCTTTTTCATTTATCTTTATATTTACATTAGAATTAATTGGGATAGAAATTGTATCTTTAGGATTTAAAATACATTGAAAATCATCGATCATAATTTCCCACTTACCAGTTCTTGAAAATAATATTGTAGGTTTTTCAAACTTTAAATTATTTATTAGTCCATTATTAGATTTTAAAATTGAAAGGTTAAATCCAGTATCCTGATTTATTAATGGAGCGTATTTTTTATTTTCAAATTTTTTTCCAAGAATTTGAATTAAATCAAAATTATCGTTTATTTTATTAACTTGTTTAGAATTTTCATTATTTTTACATATGAATTTTTCTAGCTGATCTAGTTTATAATTATCAAATTTTTTTATTTCTTCTTCAGAAATTGGTTCAAGAATAGCTTTTCCTCTTGGAATTTCATTTAAAGATAAATCAATTAATGAATTATCATTTAAAAGTGCCATGCCTGTTTTTTTTGCTTTTTCTAAAACACTTGGTACCCAAGTTATTATTCCAGGGTCGTCTCCACCTAAAACTACAAAAATTAAACCTTCTTCATCGCCCACATTTTCAAAAGCTCTAAACATATTTGTGGGCATAGATATAATATCACCAGTACTTAATATTGTTTCATCTTTACCTTCAGCTCCCCAATAAAATTTCCATTTGCCGGAATAAATAATGAAAACTTCTGCAGTTGTATGGCTATGTAAACCGGATCCATTTTTAGGCATAGCAGACACAGCACCTAGATTAAAACTATGTGGCATTGGTATTTTAACAAATTGTTTACTATCTTCTGCGACACCTGGGCCTACAATAGAATAATTTTTTCTTTCTTTGTGACCATCCATCTTGCCCTCAACAAACGGCAAAGTACTTGGAATAAGATCTTTAAATTTAGCTAATCGATTATTCATATTTTTTTAAACTATATTTTGTGATAGTAAAATTATCTAACAAAAAATATATGCAAATAGAACAATTTGATACAGGTCTTAAGGGTCAAGAGAAAGTAGAAAAAATAGTCATATCACCAGAGGAAAATTATAACTACAAACAAGTTGTCAGAAAATATTTAAATTCAATAGTAAATGACGGCATCTCTAAACTAGATCAAAATCTTAAAAATGCGTTCTCTCACAATATTAATGTTAATTGTTTTTACCCATTAAATGAATTTGTAGGAGTTGATAATTTTAAAGAAAAATTTTGGAAACCTCTTTTTAAATCATTTCCTGATCTTGAAAGAAGAGAGCAAATAGTAATTAGTGGCGCTTTTAGAGATAAAATTCAAGTAGGTTCAATTTCTTCATTATCAGGCGTATTTAAAAATTCATGGTTAGGCATTCAACCTAATAACAAAATGGTAAATTTAAAGTGTTGTGAAATTCATCAGCTTAAAGATGATAAAATTATTGAGAGTTATATTTTAATCGATTTAATAGATCTATTAATACAAACTGGATCAAATCCAATTAATCTTTCAAGAGGATCTGAAGGAAATTGGTTAAATCCAATTAATACAGATGGTGTAAATTTTTTTGAAAAAGATATGGAAATTTCTAAAGCAAGTTTAGAGCAATCACTTATCATGCAGAGAAGTTTAAATATAAAACCTGAATTAGAGGTTTCTTCTGATAAAGATCTTAAGGAGAGATTAATAAACCATCCACAAAAAGATTTTTGGCATGAAAAAATGATTTGGTATGGACCAAGTGGTATTGGAACCGCAAGATCTTTAGAGGGATTTGTAGATAATCATCAGTTACCTTTTAGAAAAACTTTTAAGGAAAGAAATTATTGGAAACTTGGCCATTATTGTGAGTTAGGGGATGGAAAATTTTCTTTAACAGCAGGATGGAATAGTATTCAGGCAATATATGGAACTGATGATTGGTTAGGATTTAAATCTGAAAACCAAAAAGTAACTATGAGAGTTATGGATTTTTACCACCATGATGAAGGAAAAATTCGTGAAAACTGGGTTCCAATTGATATAATCCACATATTAAAACAAATTGGAGTTGATGTTTTAGAAAGTATAAAAAAATAAAATGGCTAACATAAAATTTACTGGAGTACACAAATCATTTGGATCTAATAAAATAATCACAGATTTTAATCTTTTAGGTAAAGAAGATGAGTTTCTTGTATTAGTTGGACCATCTGGATGTGGAAAATCAACTCTTCTAAGAATGATTGCAGGATTAGAAAAAATAGATGAAGGTGAAATATTTATTAATGATCAAAAAATTAATGAACTACATCCTTCAAAACGTCAAACTGCGATGGTATTTCAATCTTACGCTCTTTATCCTCATATGAATGTTTATGAAAACATGTCTTTTGGTCTAAAAATTGAGAAAAGACCAAAGGAAGAAATAAATACAAAAGTAATGCAGGCTGCAAAAATTTTAAAAATTGAGGAGCTTTTAGAGAGAAAACCAAAACAATTATCTGGAGGTCAAAGACAAAGAGTGGCTATAGGAAGAGCTATTACAAGAAATCCAAAGATATTTTTATTTGACGAACCTTTATCGAACTTAGATGCAGCATTAAGAGCTGAAATGAGGGTTGAAATATCTAAATTACACAATCAGATCAAAACTAATATGATTTATGTGACTCATGACCAAGTAGAAGCTATGACTTTAGCAGACCGAATAGTTATTTTAAATCAGGGAAATATTGAGCAAGTTGGTACTCCTGAGGAAATTTATAATGATCCAGCAAATATTTTTGTTGCACAATTTATAGGCACTCCCAAAATGAATATTTTAGAGGTAAACGAGGAAAATGTTGTTTCAGAAAATACAATTAAATTGTTAGGTAACGAAATTCAATTTAATAATTTAAAATTAAAAAAATCAAAACATTTTGTGGGTATTAGACCTGAACATTTAAAAGCAATTCAGAATACAAAATTTACTTTTAATCCTGAAATAGAATTAATTGAAAACCTTGGTAATGAAAAAATTGTATATATGAAAAAAGATGAACACCAATTAAGCGCGAAAATTCCAAGCAATGTTGAAATAGGAAGTTCCATAGGTTTTGATCTAAATGACATTTTTATTTTTGATGAAAATGGAAAAAGAGTAAAATCATAACACAACCTATAATTGACTAATTTCAAATTTTTACCATTTTTTTGAGTAATTAACATGTATCGATCACATACCTGATATGTTTTAGTCTTGTGTTTGCTAAATAGAATCATTTTAATATAGTTTTAAATATTAATAGGAGGGGAAATGAAAAATATAATAAAGATGTTTTGCGTAATTTCGTTTTTTATTTCGAATATTGTTTACGCAGACATAAAGTTTTGGACTACAGAAGTTCAGCCTGCCCGAATGGCTAAGCAAGAGGAAATGGCAAAAGCTTTTGAAGCTAAAACAGGAATTAAAGTAGAGGTGATCCCAGTAGAAGAAAAAGATTTGGGAACTAGAGCCACAGCTGCAGCGGCAGCAGGTGACTTACCAGATGTGATCTACCATACTTTACAATATGTATTACCTTGGGCTGAAGCAGGAATTTTAGATGTAGATGCTAACAACGACGTTGTTAAGGAATTAGGTAAAAATACATTTGCACCGGGCGCACTTAACATGGCAAAAAAAGGTTCAAAGATTGCAGCCGTACCAGTTGATGGATGGACACAAATGGTTGTTTATAGAAAAGATCTTTTTGAAAATGCTGATTTAGCGCCACCGACAAGCTATGCAAATATAGTAGCTGCTGTTGAGAAGTTATCAAAAATAAACGGAATGTTTGGTTTTGTTGCTGCAACTAAAACTGATGAAAATTTCATGAGTCAGGTTTTAGAACATGTTCTATTAGCAAATGGAGTTAATATTGTTAAAAAGGGTGGTATCAAAAAACAAGGTAAGAAACTTAAAGAAGCATTAGAGTTTTATAAAGTAATTGCAAAAGCAAGTCCTCCAGGAGAATTGTACTGGAAACAATCTAGAGCACTTTACTTTGCAGGTAAAACTCCAATGATTATTTGGTCTCCGTTCATTATGGATGAGCTTGCAGGTTTAAGAGACTCGGCTCCACCAACAATTAACAGCGATCCTACGTCACCTGAACTAGCTTCTAAAACTGGTTTCATAACTAATTTTAGTGGACCTAGTAATAAAAAAGGTGCTGCATGGGCAGATGTTAGATATTTTGGTATAACAGCTGATGCTGATACAGATGAAGCTAAACAATTTATCATGTACTCAATGGATGAAGGTTACACAAGCACATTATCGATAGCTCCAGAAGGTAAGTTTCCAGTAAGAAGAGGAAATTCAAGTGACCCTGAAGCTTTCACAAAAGCTTGGAGTAAACTACCTGTTGGAGTTGATAGAAAAGCTCCTTTATCAGATCTATATGACCCAGATGTTATTAACAACATTGTAGCTGGTTTAGATACTGCAAATAGATGGGGTGTTAAAGAAGGTGAACTATCAAGAGCCTCAAAAGTCATAAATTCTCAATTTATAAATAGAATTACTAGACTTTATATTGATGATCAAATCGATGTCGATGAAGCTGTTGATATGATAAACAAATCATTAGCTAAATTCAATTAATTTAAATTTTTTAAAAAAGCGGATAATATAAATTATCCGCTTTTTTTATGAATGATACTTTAGCAAATACAGAAAAAAAAACTGCATATATACTAACACTACCTGCAGTCCTATTAGTTTTTTCAATAATTTTATTTCCGATTTTTGCAAATATTTGGATTAGTTTTAAAGAGGTTGAATTAAAGGATATTAGAATTCCAGAACCAAGAGCAAAAAAAATTGTAAAATCTATTTCTGATGAACCTTCTAAAATTAAAATATTATATAAGTTAAGAAATAGTTCATTAATTCAAGAAATTAGAGATGTTTCATTTCAAGATAGGTTTCCAAAAAATTTTGAAATTGAAAATTTAGATCCAAGATGTTCTTTTAAAAAATATAACTTAAAATGTGAATTTGGAAATTGGCCAGCTAAATATAGGGAAAATTTTCAAGTAATATTTGCAACAAATGATGGATCAAAAATAGATAAAAAAAGTCTAAAATCTATTAAACCAAAATTAGATGGGAAATCTGACAATATATTGCTTAATACCAACTTTACTCTCAAAAATTTTAAAAAAGTTTTGTTTGAAAATGAATTTGTAGATTTACTACTAACAACTTTTTATTACACATTTTTTGGAACTGTTGGATCAATAGTATTCGGTATTTTAACCGCTCAGATGGTTAATCAAAAATTTTATGGAAGAACATTCATGAGAAGTGTTCTTCTTTTCCCATATGTTGCCCCAGTAGTTGCTTTAGCTTATACTTGGGAACTTTTACTAGACCCTAATAGTGGTACCTTAAATAGTTTATTATTAAATTATCAAATTATTGAAACCCCAATAAATCTTCTTGGACAAAAATATATTGAAATTAGTATTTTAGGTTTTGATTTTAAATTAAGGTTAGCACTTACAACAGTTATAATGTTCGAAATTTGGAGGTATTTCCCTCTAGCCTTTTTATTTATTCTAGCAAGACTCCAAGCTATTCCAAAAGAATTATATGAGGCAGCTGATGTTGATGGTGCAAGTCCATTTCAAAAGTTTTTTAATATTACACTTCCCCAAATTACTGCAGTAATTTCAATTTTATTCATGATTAGATTTATATGGAATTTTAATAAATTTGAGGACGTCTTTTTATTAACTGGAGGTGCATCAGGAACAAGAACTTTACCAATAAATGTTTATCAACAAGGTTTTGCAATATCAGACATTGGAATGGGCTCAGCTGTATCAATAGTAATAGTTGTATTGCTTTTAATGTTTATGTTTTTTTATTTTAAACTTTTAGGAAAAAGAGTAGATGAGAATTAAAAACACAATACTATTTTCGTTGATATCTACTTTTTTCTTAATTTTTTTAATTTCTATTTGGAAGATATTAGCAACATTGCAAGGTTTAAGTATTAATAGCTTTAATATCGAAATCATTTTAATGTTTGGTCTTTTAATATCATTAGCTCACTTGGGAATAGGTGACAGAATTAAATCAATTTATAAATCAATAATTTTTTCTTCCATATTCGTTTTTTGTGATGGTTACTTAATTCAAAAATTACCAATTTGGTATAATGTGGGCATATTTTTAATATTATATTTTTTTATTAATAAAATTAGTAAATATACTTTTATAAGTTTAAAAGAAGAGCACTCTACTCAAGTAATTTTATTTGATTTTTTAACTCTATTTGGAATTTTGTTTTTTTCATTTGTAATACTTTTTCCATTTTACATGATGTTAGTAACAAGTTTTAAAACACAAATAGCATTGTTAGTGAACCCTTTAGATTTTAGTATAAATTTTGGCCAAGATATAAAAGATTTATTTAAATCTTATTTTGTAATTTTTAAATCTTATAAATTTGGAAAATATATTGTGATCAGTACAATTGTTTCTGTCGGTACTGTTATTATCACTCTTCTTTTTGCAATACCTGCAGCTTATGCAGTTGCAAGATTAAATTTCTTTGGAAAAACATTTTTATCTACATCTATACTTATAATATATATGTTTCCTGCAATCGTTCTTGTTATTCCGTTGTATACAATATTTAGTCAATTAGGTTTACGTAATTCAATAGAGGGTTTATTAATTGTGTATACAGCAACAACACTTCCAGTAGCTATTTATATGTTACAAGGATACTTCAAAAGTATACCAAAAGAATTAGAAGAAGCCGCAATTTTAGATAAATTAAGTTGGTTTGGAATTATTACAAAAATCATAATTCCATTAAGTATTCCAGCTATTTCATCTGTTGCTTTATATGTTTTTATGATTGCTTGGAATGAATTTTTATTTTCTTTAATGTTTTTAGATAATCCAAATTCGTTTACATTATCAAGAGCTATTCAATACTTAAGTGGAGATGCTGAAACGCCAAGACAATATTTAATGGCAGGGTCAGTTGTTGTTACATTACCAGTATTGTTTATATTTGTTTATTTTGAAAAATATCTAGTTAGCGGTTTGACGGCGGGAAGCGTTAAAGGATAATGAATAAGTTTATTAAAAATGCTCAAAAAATTTTAATTGGAAATAGAAAAAGAGGATATACTTTACCGACAAATAATAAACTTTATCCTGCTCAATGGAACTGGGATTCAGTATTTATCGCATTAGGATATTCTTATTTTAATTTAAATTTTGCATTAAAAGAAATTAAGACACTTTTAGATGGGCAATGGAAAGATGGAATGATTCCTCACATCCTATTTCATGACACAAATACTAATTACTATCCTAATCATACTGCTTGGAATTGTGGAAATAAAGTACGCTCATCTGGGATAACTCAGCCACCAGTACTTGCAAGTATTTTAAAACAAATAATAGATAAAAACAAAATTTCTCAAAAACAAAAAAAAGAAATTAAAAAATTTATAATTAAAATTAAAAGATCTCATG
>CACKFA010000005.1 GCA_902599335.1 uncultured Pelagibacteraceae bacterium
TGATAAATCTTCGTCCATAACTAAATCATATTCCTTAAAACGTACTGCAGAATACCTCCGTTTTTATAATACTCTAATTCATTTTTTGTATCAATTCTGCATAAAGTTTTAATTTTCTTTATTTCGCCAGAAGTATATTTAATTTCGACTGTAACTTCATCTGAGGGATTAACTCCCTTTTCTATATTTAGAATACTAATTAATTCAGAACCAATTAATTTTAAATTTATTCTATTTACATCCTTGATAAATTGTAATGGCAATATTCCCATTCCAATTAAATTAGATCGGTGAATTCTTTCAAAACTCTCAGCAATTACTGCTTTTATACCTAGTAATTTTGTTCCTTTAGCTGCCCAATCTCTAGACGATCCAGTTCCATACTCTTTTCCACCAATTACGACTAAATCTGTTCCTCTTTTTTTATATTCAACTACTGCATCATAGACAGGAAGAACTTTTTCTTCTGGATATAACTTTGTAAAACCACCTTCTGTACCAGGAGCCATTTCATTTCTAATTCTTATATTTGCAAAAGTTCCTCGCATCATAACTTCATGGTTACCTCTTCTTGAACCATATGAGTTATAATCTTTAGGTAAAATTTGGTGTTCCATAAAATATTTACCAGTTGGACTATCTTTTTGAATGCTACCAGCTGGCGATATATGATCAGTAGTAACCATATCACCTAAAATTAATAATGGTCTTGCATCCTTGATTTCTTTAAATCCTTCCGGTTTATCTGGTAACGAGTCAAAAAAGGGAGGTTTTTTTACATATGTTGATCCCTCATCCCAATTATAGATACTGCTTTTATCAGTTTTAATTTTTTGCCATTGTGTTGGGCCCTCAGAAACATTTGAATATCTTTGTATAAACATCTCAGCATTAAGAGAAACTTTTAAAGTTTCTTCTATCTCTTTATTTGAAGGCCAAATATCTTTTAAAAATACATCATTTCCTTCTTTATCTTTTCCCAATGAATCTTTGTACAAATCAACTTCCATATGCCCAGCAATTGCATATGCAACAACTAGTGGAGGTGATGCTAGGTAGTTAGCTTTTATATGTGGAGAAATTCTTCCCTCAAAATTTCTATTTCCTGATAAAACTGAAACTGCATAAATATTTTCTTTTTGGATCGCTTCTACAATATTTTCTGGAAGTGGTCCTGAATTTCCAATGCAAGTTGTACAGCCATACCCAACTAAATTAAAGCCAAGCTGATCTAAATAAATATTTAATCCAGCTTTTGCCAAATAGTCTGTAACTACTTGAGATCCAGGTGCTAAAGAAGTTTTTACCCAGGGTTTAACCTGTAAACCTTTTTCAATAGCTTTTTTAGCTAATAGTCCTGCCCCAATAAGAACATTTGGATTAGAAGTGTTCGTACAAGATGTTATTGCTGCAATTAATATTGAACCATCTTTAATTTCATAATCTGTATTTGTTACTTTTGAAATTGATTTTTCATTTTTATTTGTAGCTTCCTGTAATACTTTTTGAAATGAACTAGGTGCATCAGTTAAAAGAACTTTGTCTTGAGGTCTTTTTGGTCCTGAAATAGTTGGTACAACTGTGGACATATCTAAAGATATAATGTCAGTAAATTCTATCTCGTTACTCACCCATAAACCTTGTTCCTTGGCATAATTTTCTACGATATCAACATTTTGTTGATCTCTTCCAGAAAATTTTAAATACTTTAATGTTTCTTCATCGATAGGAAAAAAGCCACAAGTAGCTCCATATTCTGGTGCCATGTTTGCAATTGTAGCTCTATCTGCAAGAGTTAAATTTTTTAAACCCTCTCCATAAAACTCAACAAACTTACCAACCACACCCTTATCTCTTAACATTTTGACAACAGTTAAAACTAAATCTGTTGCAGTGGTTCCTTCTGGCAATTTGTTTTTCATTTCAAAACCAATTACTTCTGGTATTAACATAGAAATTGGTTGACCTAACATTCCTGCTTCAGCTTCAATTCCTCCAACGCCCCATCCTAAAACAGACAAACCATTTACCATTGTTGTATGACTGTCTGTTCCAACTAAAGTATCTGGAAAAAGATATTTTTCTCCTTTAAATTCTTCTGACCAAACAACTTTTGATAAATATTCTAGATTTACTTGGTGACAAATTCCTGTTCCTGGTGGAACGATTCTAAAATTATCAAATGCCTGTTGTCCCCATTTTAAAAAAGAATATCTCTCACCATTTCTTTCAAATTCTATATCTACATTTTTTTCAAAAGAATCTGCTTTTGCAGATTGGTCGACTTGTACAGAGTGATCAATTACAAGATCAACTGCAGATAATGGATTGATTGTATTTGGATCTTTATTTTTTTCTTTAACTGCTTCTCTCATTGCAGCTAAATCTGCAACCGCAGGTATTCCTGTATAATCTTGAAGCAAAACTCTTGCTGGTCTATATGCAATTTCAGTTTTAGATTTTTTTGTCTTTAGCCAGTTTTTAATTGCCTCTATTTGAGATTTCGTTACACTTAAATCGTCTTCGTATCTTAATAAATTTTCTAGTAAAACTTTAAGAGATTTTGGAAGTTTATTTATTCCTTCTAGTCCATTTTTTTCTGCTTCATATAATGAGTAATAATTATACTCCTCGTCATTTACTGTGATTTTTTTAAGTGAATTATAAGAATTTTTATTTCCTGGGGTCATATTATAAATAAAAAGTTATTATGCTTGTTAAAAGAAGCAGTGACATAGCATAATTAAAGTAATTAATAAATTTCTGATTTGTCGCGAATTTCCTAAAAAATTTACCTAAAAAAGTCCACAGAGTTATACTGGTCACTGAAACAATTAAGGCCATAATGATAATTTGAGTCGTATAACTTACAAAGGTTTCTCCTGGATTAATATAAGTAGAAACAATAATAATCGATGCAATAACCCCTTTAGGATTTAAAAATTGAAAAATAAAAGTTTCATGAAACTTTATTGGATTTTTATTTTTATTTTCCTGATCAGAAGGTCCTGAAAAAGAAATTTTATATGCTAAATAAATTAAAAATAAAGTTCCTAAATATTTTAATATCTCTTGGATTAAAGGATAAAGCTTAAAAATGTTTATCAGCCCTAGAGCTAAACACAATAACAAAAAAGGAAATCCTAAAGTTACACCAATTATATGCGGTAGTGTTCTTAGGATACCAAAATTGAAACCAGAATAGAAAGCAACAAAATTATTTGGTCCAGGAGTGAATGCCGCAACAATTCCAAATAAAGTTATAGAAAGAATTTCAGGATGCATTACTAAGCGATTGGTAATCCATTTTCTGCTTTTTGAGAGGGATGAACAAGCGTAACCTTGCCATCAGCATCAATTGCTCCTAAAACCAATACTTGAGAAACTATTCCAGCAATATTTTTTTCAGGAAAATTACAAACAGCAATAACTTGTTTTCCTTTTAAATTCTCCTCATTATAATAATGAGTAATTTGAGCTGAAGATTGCTTAATACCAAGTTCACTTCCAAAATCAACTTCAATAACCAATGAAGGTTTTCTAGCTTTTTCGTTTTTTTTAACAGAAATTACAGTACCAATTCTAATATCTACTTTATCAAAATCATTATAGGTAATTTGCTCTTTAATCATAATATAATATAGTGTTTTAAGTTTATGAGTATAGATAACAATTTATATGAAAAATCAATCAAGATTTTAACTGACTTAATCGCATTTAAAACTGTCTCAGGTCAAGATAACAGTAATTTGATTGATTATTGTGAAAAAATTTTAAATAAAATCGGAATAGATACTTTCAAAGTTTATGATAATGATAAAAAAAGAGTAAATCTTTTTGGAACTCTAAAAGCAAAAAATCAAAGCACAAAAAAACCAATTATATTATCTGGGCACACTGATGTGGTTCCTGTATCTAAAGGTTGGAGTAGCGATCCATTCGTTGCAACTATTAAAAATGATAAATTATATGGAAGAGGCTCATGTGACATGAAAGGTTTTATCGCATGTACACTTGCTTATGCGCCTATATTCAAAGAAAGTAATTTAGATAGAGACTTACATTTCTGTTACACATTTGATGAAGAGACAGCATGTATTGGAGCTCCTTTGTTAATAGAAGAATTGAAAAAAAGAGATATCAAAAATGGAATTTGTATAATTGGTGAACCAACTACAATGAAAATTATAGATGCTCACAAAGGTATGAACGAATACACAGTTCACTTTGGAGGACTCGCAGGACATAGTTCAAAACCACATTTAGGAGTAAATGCTGCTGAATATGCTACAAGGTATGTTGGAAAACTTTTAGAAATAAGAGAAGAATTAAAAAAAAGAGTTCAAAAAGACAGTATTTTTGATCCTCCACATTCAACTTTATCAATTGGAGGTATTAAAGGTGGTATTGCTCATAATGTCATTGCAGATAAATGCAGTGTTGAGTGGGAAACAAGACCAGTTGTTAAAGAAGATGGAGAATTTGTAACAAATGAAATTGATAAATATGCAAATGAAGTACTCTTACCAGAAATGAAGAAAGTATTTCCAGATTCTTATATTAAAAAAGAAGTGATAGGTGAAGTTGTTGGATTTAATAGATTGGATGAGTCTGAGGCATGTGAATTTGTATCAAATATAACTGGTGATAATTCTAGAGAAGTAGTGTCTTTTGGAACAGAGGCTGGTTTATTTCAAGAATTAGGAATTAGCACAGTTGTTTGTGGACCTGGGTCTATAGAACAAGCTCACAAAATTGATGAGTTTATAGAATTAAATGAAATGAAAAAATGCCTTAAGTTTTTAGAAGGTGTAAAAGATAAATCGGTAAATTAACTCCAACCACCTACAGCTTTTACTTCTAAAAATTCTTCTAGGCCGTGTTCGCCTGCTTCTCTACCTATTCCAGAGTGTTTAAAACCTCCAAATGGTGCATCAACTGCAATACCAGCTCCGTTAACATCTACCATTCCAGATCTTAATTTTCTTGCAACTCTTTGTACTTTTTCAGAGTCTTGGGTTTGGATATAGTTTGTTAGTCCATAAGCAGTATCATTTGCAATTTTAATTGCATCTTCTTCTGTTTCAAATGGAATAACAGACAAAACAGGTCCAAAAATTTCTGTTCTTGCAACTTCCATATCGTTATTTACATCAGCAAATACAGTTGGTTTGACAAAATATCCTTTATCTAATCCATCAGGTTTACCTGTTCCACCAGCAACTAGTTTTGCACCTTCATCTACTCCTTTTTGGATTAAAGTTTGTATTTTGTTATATTGAGTTTCTGAAATAACTGGACCTATGTGCTCTCCTTCTTTCTTAGGATCGCCCACCTCAAAGTTCTCAGTATATTTTTTTAATCTCTCAATTGCCTCATCATACATCGATTTTTCAACTAACATTCTAGTTGGTGCATTACAAGATTGTCCTGAGTTTCTAAAACATCTCAAAGCACCTCTTTCAATAGCTTCTGGATCAGCATCTTTAAAAATTATATTTGCTCCTTTGCCACCTAATTCTAAGCTTACTCTTTTAAAATCTTTAGCAGCATTTTGAGAAATCAAAGCTCCAGCTCTTGTTGAACCAGTAAATGATATCATATTAATATCTGGATGACTTGTAAGAGCATCGCCTGTAGTTGCTCCATCACCATTAACTAAATTAAACACACCTTTTGGAAATTTTACTTCATTTATAATTTCAGCAAGTATCATTGATGATAGTGGTGCTAATTCTGATGGTTTTAAAACCATTGTGCAACCTGCAGCAATTGCTGGCATTACTTTTAAACAAACTTGGTTCATTGGCCAATTCCATGGTGTTATTAATGCACAAACACCTTTTGGTTCATAAATTAATCTTTGGTTAGGAGCGTGTTCTCCTAATGGTTTTTCAAATTCGAAATTTTTTAAATATCTGATGAATGATTTGATATGACTTGCTCCTGTTCCTGCTTGTAATTTTGTAGCAAAATCTTTTGGAGCACCCATTTCAAGAGTAATAGCTTCTGCAATATCTGCCCATCTTTTTTTATAATTTTCATATAATTTTTCTAATAATTCAATTCTCTCCTTTTTAGAAGAAAAAGCCCAAGACTCGTAAGCATTTTTAGCTGCATTGACAGCAGTATCAACATCAACTTTATTCCCCAAAGTAATTACTGCACAATTTTCCTCTGTAGCAGGATCAATTACTTTAATTTCCTCAGAGCTATTTGGCTTAACCCACGCTCCATTAATGTAAAAATTTTTTTTATCTAACATGTTATGACGTTATCCTTTCTTTATGATTTTGCAAATAAATTTGTTAATTCATAAACAATAGTTGCTGCTGCTAAAGAAGTTACTTCTGCATGATCATATGCTGGAGAAACCTCAACAACATCAGCTGAAACTAAATTTAATCCAGATAAACCTCGCAAAACATTTACCATTTCTCTTGTAGTCATACCTGCAATTTCTGGTGTACCAGTGCCTGGAGCAAATGCAGGATCTAAAACATCAATATCAATTGATAAGTACAAAGGATTGTCTCCCACTCTTTTGCTAATTCTTTGGGCTATTTTATCGGTTCCTTCTGTTTGAAACTCATCACAATGAATTATTTTAAATCCAAAACTTTCATCATTTTTAATATCATCCCTACTATAAAGAGGTCCTCTTATTCCTACATGCATTGAAGCATCATCTAAAAATAAACCTTCTTCTCTTGCTCTTCTAAAAGGAGTTCCATGCGTATATGGAGCACCGAAATAAGTATCCCAAGTATCTAAATGAGCATCAAAATGAACTAGAGAAACTGGACCTTTATTTTTTTTATTAATCGCTCTTAGCAGTGGCACTGCAATTGTATGATCGCCACCTAAACTAATTATTCCACCTACTTTATTTAATAAGTCAGTTGCTCCTGCTTCTATTTGTTTAATTGCTTCATCAATACTAAATGGATTACACGAAATATCTCCAGCATCAGCAACTTGTTGAATTTTAAACGGCTCTACATCATAATTTGGATGATAATTTGTTCTCAAATGTCTTGATGCTTGTCTTATACTTTGTGGACCAAATCTTGCACCTGGCCTATAACTTGTTCCAGCATCAAAAGGAATTCCAACAATTGCAACGTCACAACTCTCAACATCTCTTAACTCTGGCAATCTTGCAAATGTTGATGGACCAGCAAATCTTGGAACTTTAGTCCCACTTACAGGTTGGATTGGATTTTTATTTCGTTCTTTTTTCATTTTTAAACAAAATGTACCACATTCTTTTTAAATCGAATATCATCTAAATTATATTTATGAAGATTTTTAAGCTAGTTTTAATATCATTTTTTTTAATAACATCAGCAAATTCAAATTCCATTTACAATCTTATTAAAATACCAAATTTAGAAATCTATGAATTAAAAACTCCCAATAAACTGAAATATTTTTATGCAACTAAACCCTTTAGACTTGGGGTTCAAAAAAACATCTCTTGCATTAATTCAGACAAAAAAACATATGATGAAAAATATCAAGTTATATCTAAAAATTTAAAACGATATTCAAACGAATTTTTAAGAAAAATTAATCTTAAATATATCGTAATGTGTGAAAACTTATCTATTTCAGGAATAAACACAGCTGGAATTCCTGATCACGTTATGAAAACATTAATTATAGATTTAAAATTTAATGAAAAATATTTTGAAAGAGTAATTCACCATGAATTATTTCATATTATAAATGATGGTTTTAAAGACTTATTTGATGAAAATGAATGGAAAAAATTTAATAAGCCAAGTTTTAAATATGCTGATTGTTCTACTTGCTCAAAAAAATTAGGGTTAGATACTTACACAAAAACTGATGGTTTTTTTACAGAATACTCAATGACAATTCCATCTGAAGACATGGCAGAGGTATATTCTCATTTAATAACTGGAAATTATAAAATTTCAGATGATGTAATTCTCAATAAAAAAATTAAATTTATAAAAGATAAATTAAAAGAAATTGATAATACTTTTATTTTTTAGATATGATAAAAAAAGTTAAAGCCTCCCTACATGAGAAATTAATTTTTATTTTTTTAATAGTGCTTGGAGTTTTTGCTTTAAGTTTTACAATCGTTGTTAAAAATAAGTGTTTATTTGTAAAAAACTTTGATCCACAAAAAATTAATTTTGAAAAACCAAATAATATTGTTGTGCTTAATGCTGAATGTGGCAATGTCATAATTGAACTCTATCCTGAGATTTCTCCAAATGGAGTCGAGAGATTTAAAAAATTAATCAATTTAAAAGCTTATGACGATATTGCTTTTCATAGAGTGATTAAAGATAAACTGGTTCAGGCAGGTGATCTTGAGTTTGGTAAAAAAGATAAAATAGATTATGGAAAAATTGGAACAGGTAAATCAGGTCTAGGCACTATTAAATCAGAGGTTGATGCTGAGTTTAATTTTGAAAGAGGTTCGGTTGGTTTAGCTAGAAATTTAAAATATGATACTGAAGATAGTCAGTTTTTTATTATTCTTGATGATGAGCCGCTATTTGAAGGTGAATATACTCCTATAGGAAAAGTGATTTACGGTATTAAAGTGCTAGAAAAAATTAGATATTCTCATAGATCTGAATATGTCCTTAGACCTAATTTTATAAATACAGTTAGGATGCTTAAGTAAAAATTAATTAACTAATGGCTTACCGGTTGCGAGCGTATATTTAATTCTATCTTGAGTTTCTTTAGTCTCAATCAGTCTCATAAAAGCATCCAATTCCAATTTGTATAAATCATCTTCTGACAATGTTTTGTCAATTGAAGTGTCACCACCACTCAATACATGAGCTAATTCTTGTGCTACTTTTAAACCATGATCTAATATAACTTTATCATTATATAATTTATCCAAAATTTTATTCATTTCAGGAAGAACTGTTTTTCCCGGAAGATTAAATTTTAATTCTGATGGGGCTTTGAAGTCTTTATTGTTATTTAAAATTTCCATTGAGACTTCTAATAAACTATTTCTATTCATAATTTTTTTATCTTGAGGTTTTAGATATTTCATAGGTTCAGCTTCAACTGGTGAAGTAGCAGTTTTACCATAACCGATTATATCAAATACTTTAAGAGGTGCGTAATTAGGGTCTTTTTTAGCTTCATCTGTATCTAGCCATCTTGCAAGCATTTCTTTACATCCACCACCTGCTGGAATTAAACCAACAATAGTTTCTACTAAACCAACAACTATATTTGTATGAGAAGCTACAAAATTACTTTGCACCATTACCTCAAAACCTCCGCCAAGTGTTAGGCCTGAGGGTGCTGAAATTACAGGATGTTCAGAATACTTTAAGTGTTTACATGTTTCTTGAAAATACTTAATAAATTTTTCAATTGATTTAAAATCACCTTTATTAGCAAAGTCCATTGTATATGTTAAATTTACACCAGCAGAAAATTGCATGCTCTCATTTATTATAATTAAAGGCTTGTCGGTTGCTTTTTTAAGTGCATCCATAGAGTCGTAATCAAGTGCGTTAGCTTTCGTGGTAAACTCAACAATGTTGTATTCTTGAAAACGATAAACTTGAGCAGAATTGTTTCCATCAATGCTCATAGCTTTTTTCTTAACTTTTCCTAGCGTTTCAATCTCAGTATATTTTTGTCTAGAACCATAAAAATTTTGATTTTTACTTATAGATAATTTTTCTAAAAACTCATTTCCTTTAAATTCATCAATTTTATTAAAAAAATTTTCAACACCTATTTCTTCTAACATTTCAAAAGGACCTTTTGCCCAATTAAAGCCTAATCTCATTGCTTCATCTATATCATTAAACTCTTTTGTAATTCCTGGTACTAAAGATGATGAATATTTTATAATCTTTGAAATGACAGACCAAGCATACTTACCAAATTTGTCATCTCTATAGATTAAAGATTTTAAATCAACTTTATCAGTACCAATATTAATTTTTTTGCTTGTAGAATATTCACCCGTTTGAAGATTAATTGCCTCCATAACCTTGGTTGCACCAGTTTTGTTCATTCGGTAAAAACCACCTTTACCTTTTCGACCAGTATAACCCGTCTCAATTAATTTTTTAACAAGAGGAATTTCTTTAGCAACTTCTTGGAAAGGGTCATTTTCAGACAGCTCTTTAATAAAACTTTTTAAAACATCAGCCATTAAATCAATTCCAATTAAATCATAAAGGCCAAAAACTCCTGTTTTTGGAATACCCATTGGTCTTCCAAATATTGCATCAGCTTCTTCAATGCTTAGTTTCATTTTAAAAGCTTCTGTCATTGCAACTTGCATTGCAAAAACACCTATTCTATTACCTAAAAAACCTGGTGTGTCATTACAAACAATCGCTCCTTTACCTAATTCTATTTCACAAAACTTCTTGAGCGAATTAATTTTCTCTAAATCATTATTTTCATTTTTTACTATCTCCAGCAAACCCATGTATCGAACTGGATTAAAAAAATGAGTAATGCAAAAATCTTTCTTTTCTTCTGAGTTTAATTTTTCAGATAAAACTTTGATAGGAATAGATGATGTGTTTGATGAAACTATCGCCCCATCTTTTCTATTTTTAAAAATTTTTTCATATATATTATGTTTAATATCTATTCTCTCAACTACTGCCTCAACAATCCAATCAGCATCTTTAACAACATCAAAATTATCATTAATATTACCAACTTTAATATTGTCTATTTTTGATTTATCTAACAATAATGGTGGTTTTGACTTGAATATTCTGTCTCTTGCCTTTTCTGAAATCTCAGTTGTTAAATCTAAAAGAGTTACTGGAATTTTCGCATTACATAAGTGTGCTGCGATTCCACTTCCCATTGTTCCTGATCCAATCACAACAACTTTTTTAATATCCATAATTATAAATATTCTATATTGAAAATATTAATTTAGTAAAATAATTATCTATTGATCCCTCTTAGTCTCTCGGATCTTCTTCTTAATAACTCTGCAGTTACTAATATTAGAGTAGACATAACAATCAAGCATGTTGCCACAGCCATAATAGTTGGACTTAACTGTTCTCTTAAACCAACCCACATTTGAATTGGGATAGTAGTATTTTCTAATCCAGCTAAGAATAGTACTACTACTACTTCATCAAATGATGTAACAAATGCAAACAAAGCTCCGGATATTACACCAGGCATAATTAGTGGCAATGTAATTTTCATAAACGTATTTACTGGATTACTGCCTAAGCTTGCAGCTGCTCTCGTTACACTGTGATCAAAACCTGACAATGTTGCTGTAACAGTGATTACTACAAATGGAGTTCCTAAGATTATATGCGATAGAACAATTCCTGTATGAGTAGCGGCTAAGCCAACTTTTGCCATAAAAAAGAAGATTGCAGTACCAGATATAATTAGAGGTACAATCATTGGTGAAATTAATAACGCCATAAAAGCAGCTTTATAAGGCATGTGCCTACTACTTAAACCTAGTGCTGCCACTGTTCCAAGAATTGTAGAACCAATTGTTGCAAAGAATGCGATGATTAAACTATTTTTAGTTGCCAAACCCCATGGGTTTTTTGTACCATAAATCATATCTTCATACCATCTCAAAGAAAAACCTTCAGGATCAAGTGCTAGCATCTTTGATGAAAAGTGAATGTATTGTTCTGCATTAAATGAAAGTGGCAAGATTACAAACAATGGTGCAATCAAGAAGAAGAACACTAAAAAACAAAAAGTTAAATATGTGTAGTGCCATATTTTATAATTTAATGGTGTGTGTTTTGGTAATGCCATAATTATCCTAATTTAATATTATCTATGCCAACTAATTTATTATAAACCCAGTATATAGCCAACACTCCTACTAATAGCATTGTTCCAAGAGCAGATGCAAAAGCCCAGTCTAGTGAACTTTTCATGTGATAAGCTATATTGTTACTAATTAAAGATCCACTTGCTCCACCCACCAAAGCTGGGGTGATATAGTAACCAATTGCTAAAATAAATACTAGCAAACTTCCTGCACCAATCCCTGGGATTGTTAATGGAAAATAAATTTTAACAAATGAGACCAATGGTGTTCCTCCTAATGATTTTCCAGCTCTCATTAAACTTGGAGAGATTGTTTTCATGACACTGTAAAGTGGTAGAACCATAAATGGGAGTAAAATTTGTGTCATTGCAACAAATGTACCAATTACATTGTACATTAATTCTGGCCTATTATCGTCTGCAGCCCAACCCAACCAAACAATTAAATCGTTAATTGGTCCTTGCTGTTGTAACAATACCATCCAACTTGATGTTCTAACCAAGAGTGAAGTCCAAAAAGGAAGTAACACACAAATCATTAATAAATTGCTATATTTCATTGGTAATGTTGCTAACAAGTGTGCAATTGGATAAGCAAGAATAAAACAGAAAATTGTAACCCAAAAAGCTACATTTATTGTTCTCAGCCAAAGTGTTTTATAAATACGTCTATCTTCATCTTGCTGAATAATATTTCTTTTTTCGTCAAATTTTAAATCTACCCCTTTTAAATATTTAGCATAAGACCAATTGGGAGCAGTATTTTTTAAAGCAACCAAATATTCAGATTGGCCCCACCTTTTATGAATTTTAATAAACTGTTCTTTATAATTACCTTCTTCAAGTTTATCTATTTTTCTTATTGTTTTTTTTATTAAACTACTGAAGCCTGATTTTTCATAATTTAATCTTGCTATAATTTTTCCAAAAGTTTTATTCTTTTTTAATAAACTCAGATCTTCATAAAGTCCTTCATATACAGGTTCATCTGGCAAGTCTTGTCCGTCCCATTTTTCCATTGCAATAAATGTTTTAGGTAGCATCTTGGTGATCATTCGATCATCAACACTTCTAAATAACATGTCACCAATTGGAAATATGTAGATAATTAAAATAAATAAAAATAATGGAGCGACAAGCAAAACTGCTTTTAATTTATTTTTACGCTCAGCTTTTTTAAGACTTTCCTCTAAGGGTATTCCGTCTGATGATAAAATTTTTTCTTGGCTCATAATAAAAAAGGGCAGTTATACATAACTGCCCTTTTAATATATTATAAAAAACTATTCTATAAAACTAAATTATAGACCAGCTTTCATTGCTTCCCACTTCTCATTAATCTCATCTTGGTTGTCTGCCCAGTAATCAGGGTTCATAAGAATGTGGCTTTTTAAGTTAGCTGGTGCTGTTGGCATATGTGGTACCATGTTAGTTTTACCATCTTTAAACCAAGGCTCTCCTGCTTCCATAATTGCAATTGAAGATTTTCTCCAAGGTGCGTAAGCAATGTATTTAGCACTTCCTGCTAAACCTTCTGTGCTTGTCATTTCTGCAAGTACTTTCATTGCATCACCACTAGCATAATTTGGACCATCTTTAACTAAAGCAAAGTATTCGTAGTCTAAGATTTGCGCATCCCAAACTTGAACAAGTGGCGTTCCTTCCATTTGCGCGTTAAAGAATCTACCATTCCAACCAGTAGCCATAACTACTTCACCATTAGCTAATAGTTCTGGTGGTTGAGCTCCAGCATTCCAGAATACACATCCGCCATTTGGATCTGTACAAAGTTTTTTAATTTTGTTTAAAGCTCTGTCTATACCAGGACCTTCCATTTTTCTGTAAAGTAAGTCTCCACCAGCTTGTGCTCCGCTAGCTTTTACTCCATCAGCAACTAATGCTATCTCTAAGTTAGACATTGCACCTTTGTATATTGCTCTTTTACCTGGAAACTTTTTAGTATTAAAAAAGTCTTTTATCGATGTTGGTTTTTTTGAACCTATTGTTGCATCGTTGTAAGCAAAGTTCCAAGAGTAAAGAATGTTTCCAACTGCACATTTTGAAGGCATGCCTGTAAAGAAGTCTTGACTTGCAGGTGTTCCATCTGGAGCCGGCAAGAAATCTTTATCAAAATCAAATTCATGGAAAATACCTTCGTCACATCCAATGATTGTATCTTTTGCATACACGTCCATAATGTCCCATGTAATTTTTCCAGCTTCTTTTTGAGCTTTAATTTCTGATAATCCACCAGTGTAGTCTACCCAATTAACAGGTATACCTAACTTTTTAGCAGTAGGATCACCATAACCCAATTTTTGTGACTCTGTGTAAGCTCCACCCCAAGACACTACAGTTACTGCAAATGCTGAAGTTGTTACAGAAAGTACAAAAGAAAGAGCAAGTAATATTTTACTTAATTTTTTCATTTATTCTCCTATTTAACGTTAACGTTTTTATTTTTTATAAAATGAAAGTAAAACAAGATAGCAAAGCTTAGTCAACAGCTGATTGCAGGCAAATTAGCCTGTTGTTTATTCAGTTTTTTATTAAAATTATTAATTACTATTTTGGATCTAAAGCTCTACAGTCTATACTATTCCAACCGATTTTAATTTCTTTTCCCTCTTTAATATCCATTCTGTTTGAGCTATTTGGGATTTTAAGAATAAAATCCTTATTGCCTAATAAATCTACTCTTAATCTAGTATGATCTCCGTGATATATTACTTCTTCAATTTTTCCCTTATGATTGTTGTCCATATCTTTTTCTGGGTCAATAATTGCTCTCTCTGGCCTTAGAGATACTGTAGTTTTGTCTCCTTTAGATTTTGCAACAATTGGGTTCGCCATGATTTCTATACCAGAGTTTAATTTTACTTTACATTTTTCTCCTGAGACATCTATTACCTCTCCACCAAATGTATTATTTTCTCCTATAAACTCAGCGACAAATGAATTAACAGGTCTTTCATATAATTCATCAGGACTTGAGAGTTGTTGAACTTTACCATCATTGAAAACTGCAATTCTATTTGACATTGTTAAAGCTTCAGTTTGATCATGAGTTACATAAACTACAGTAACTCCGATATTTTCATGAATATGTTTTATTTCATATTGCATACTTTCTCTTAAATTTTTATCTAAAGCTCCTAAAGGCTCATCCATCAGTACAAGTTTTGGATCAAAAACAAGCGATCTTGCAACAGCTACCCTTTGTTGCTGTCCACCTGATAGCTGCATCGGCATTCTAGCCTCAAAGCCTTGTAATGAAACCATTGACAAAGCTTTATCAACTTTCTTATCAGCTTCATCTTTTGGAATTTTTCTTACTCTTAATGGAAAAGCTAAGTTTTCATAAACTGTCATATGAGGAAACAATGCATAGTTCTGAAAAACCATCCCTATTCCTCTTTTATGAGGAGGTATGTCCGAAATAACTTTGTTGTCTAAATATATTTGTCCATTTGTCGGTGTTTCAAAACCTGCCAACATCATCAAACAAGTAGTTTTACCTGAACCAGATGGTCCAAGCATTGTAACAAACTCACCCTCTTCGATATCTAAATTAAGTCCTTTGACGACAAGCTGTTTACCATCATAACTTTTATCAACATTTTCAAATCTTACGAAGTGATCATTAGACATACGACTTTAAAACATTTGTTAGATTGATAATCAAGCAATTTATTTTATATATAATTCTTTGCTCATATTGCAAAATAATTCGCTTCCATTTTCAGTTACTCTTATTGCCTCAGAAGCTTCAACACCCCAATCTCCGAATTGCATGACTGCAATCATATGAAAACAAACGTTTGGTTCTAATACTGTCATATCTCCTTTGTATATATTAAGTGTATGTTCACCCCAATCAGGTGGATAGCCAATTCCAATTGAGTAGCCTGTTCTAGATCTTTTTTCTATTCCGTATTTATCTAGAATTTTCCAAAAGGCTTGTGCAACATTATCTGCTGTATTTCCAGGTTTGATTGCACTAATTCCAGCATTCAGTGCTTCGATAGTTTTATTCATTGTATCAATCTTTAATTGATTAGGTTTTCCAAGAAGAACTGTTCTAGCCATTGGGGCATGATATCGCTTATAAACTCCAGATAATTCAATAATTGTAGCCTCACCTTCCACAAATTTATCTTGGGTTGCTGTTAAATGTGATGCTGAGGTCCCTTTTCCTGTTGGGAGTAAAGTTGCAATACTGGAATACTCACCACCAAATTCCTCTGTACCATAAAATAACGTTTTTTGAATTTCACCTACAGCATCGCACTGTCTTACACCTGGTTTAATTACCTCCATTGCAGTTTTCATTCCTTTTTCTGATATTTTTGCAGCAGATTTCATAAAACCTATTTCAGCATCAGATTTAACCAACCTTGCCCAATTAACTAAACGATCGCTATCTTTGATTTTTGCATTAGGCAATCCTTGCTTTATTTTTTCATAACAAAACGCAGTGAAGTAATGCGCATCCATTTCTAATCCAATGCATAACTTATCCCATTTTCTTTCTTTTATAATCTCTACCAAATTATCATAAGGATGTTTTGGCCAAGTATGGATATAATTTTCGTCATAAACTAAAATATTCTCATCCTTTAAATAAGTTTTAATATATGCACCACCTGCATCTTGAGCCCTAACAAAACATAGAGGCTCGTCTGAATCTATATGAACAATTGCACATTGAGCATAATAAAAAGACCAAGCATCATAACCTGTTAGGTAATTCATGTTGTTAGTGTCATGTGAGATTAAAAGATCGATGCCTTTTTCTTGCATCATTTTTTGAACTTTTGTTAATCTTTGTTTATATTCTTCTTTACTAAATGACATTAATTAACTTGGAATAATTTTCCAAACCCCTCTACTGAATTATTTTTTTTTATTTTTACAAGGGTATCCCAAATTAAAGTCTGATTACTAGATAAAACTATAGTATTTAATTTTTTCTCTAATTTATCAATAATTGGCAATACTGGTAAAGCAGTACAAGAAACAAAGAGAGCCTCTGCTCCATTTAAATTTATTTCGGATAGAACATTAAATAAATAATTCTGATCAACTTTTCCGATATCGTAATCAGCTTCTATATCAAAGTAAGAATTTGAAGTAACTTCAAACCCTTCGTTTTTAAAATATTCCAAAACTTCATCGTTAAGTTTTTTGCTATAAGGTGTAAATAGACTTATCTTACTTATATTTAACTTCTTTAAAGCTTTAATTGCAGCGGTACTTGGAGTTGTCACCTCTGCCATAGGTTTTGCAGCTTTTACTTTTTTCTCTATAGACTCATAACCTGCAGCTATTGTTCCAGAGGTACAGCCATAAACAACACAATCGATATCCTGATCAGGTAATATATCTTTTGTTACCTCAGTTACTTTGTCTGACATTTTGATCAAATTTTCTTTTGTTAGCGGGTTGTAGCATTCAATACGATTTACAAAAAAATCAACTTCTCTGTCTTTAATTACGTTTATAAAATCTCTTTCAATCATAAAATCGCTTGCAAGCGCAATAAGTCCAATTCTTGGATTTGATTTGGTGATGTATTTAGGATCTATTTTTGTTGAATTCATATTTTAAAAGGTGAATATATCAGAAGTTCTTTAATAATCATTAATATAAAAAAATAGGTATGAATATAAAAGATACTTTCGTAGCATCCTTGGTGCCTATTTTTTTAGGCTTTGGTTTTGTAATAGCTAAACCAGCATTTGAATCTTTTCCTCCTATTCTTTTAATGGGTATCAGATTTACATTTGCTGCATCATTATTAATTTGGTGGTTTCCAATTCCAAGAGGATATTTAAAAAGAATTTTTGCTGCATCATTAGTCGCTAATACATTGCAATATAGCATTACATATACTGGTTTAGATTTAATTGATGCATCTTCAGCAGTTCTTTTGGTTCAGATGGAAGTTCCGTTTGGAGTCATTTTTGCTTACTTTATGCTTAAAGAAAAACCAACGATCAGAGCTTTGATTGGTATAGCTATCGCATTTGTTGGTGTTTATATTTTAACTGGATCTCCTAACTTGGATGGAAAATTTATTGGAATTGGACTTACGATTTTAGGATCTGCTGTATGGGCTCTTGGACAAGTTATGGTTAAACCTTTAAGTAAAGAAATAAATCCTTTAGCGTTAGTTGCTTGGTTAGCATTATTCTCTGGACCAATATTAGTAATGTCATCTGCGATGATTGATGGAAATACAATTAATTATCTAACAAATGCAAAATTTGATCATTGGATTATTGCTATTTATATTGGTTTCATCATGCAACCAATTACATACGGTTGTTTCTATTATGTTTTAAAAAATAACCCACTTTATAAAGTTCTACCGATTGTAACTATGGGGATACCACCAACCGGTTTATTGGCAGCAATATTTCTTTTAGGTGAAAAACCAACTTCAGAATTATTTATAGGTGGTACAATAATCATAGTTGGTGTGATTTTAATTGTATTTACAAAAAACAAAAAGGAAGAGGAAATAAAATGAAAATTGGATTTATTGGTTTAGGTAATGTTGGAGGAAAACTTGCTGGAAGTTTATTAAGAAATAACTTTGATCTTACAGTAAGAGATATAGATGAAAATTTAACAAATCCTCTAAAAGACTTAGGTGCTAAGGTAGCAAAATCACCAAAAGAATTAGCAGAAAAAACTGATTTAATAATTACATCTCTTCCTTCCCCTGAAGTATCCGCTGAAGTGATGGAGGCTGATGACGGAATTATAAATGGACTGTCAGAGAATAAAATTTGGTTAGAAATGAGTACCACAGACGAAAATGAGGTAAAAAGAATTGGAAAAAAAGTAATAGAAAAAAAAGCTATACCCATGGATGGACCTGTTAGTGGCGGATGTCATAGAGCAGCAACAGGTAATATTTCTATATTCGTGGGTGGAGAAAGAAAAGCATTTGAAAAAATTTTACCTGTATTAACTGTTATGGGGAGAAAAATATTGCACACTGGTGAGCTTGGTACAGCTAGTGTATTAAAAGTAATTACAAATTATCTAGCTTCTGTTCATTTAGTTGCATTAGGTGAGGCTTGGACTGTAGCAAAAAAATCTAATTTAGATTTAGCAAAAACTTATAAAGGGATTGCTATTTCTTCTGGTAATTCATTTGTGCATGAAACTGAAAGTCAGGTTATATTAAATGGATCTTATAATATAAACTTTACAATGGATTTGGTTTTAAAAGACACAAGTTTATTTGATAATCTTGCAAAAAAAATAAATGCTCCTTTAGAAATTTCTCCACAAATAGTTGAAATTTTTAAAGATGGTCAAAAAAAATATGGTTCTAGAGCTTGGTCATCAATGATTGTGAAAAGGATGGAGGATTTAAATGATATTAATTTTAGAGCTAATGGTTTTCCTGATGAGTTGGTTGATAGCGAACCTGAGGAAAAAGGATATGAAATTTAATTAATGTGTTAAGATAAAAAATGTTAGATAAAAGAAAATTTTACATAAATGGTCAATGGGTTGATCCAATTAAAAAAAATGATTTTGACGTAATTAATCCATGCAATGAAGATCCGTTTGCTGTTATTTCTTTAGGTTCAAAAGAAGATACAGATTTAGCTGTCAAATCAGCAAAAAATGCCTTTAATACTTGGAAAGAAACTAGCAAGAAAGAAAGACTCAGTTTACTTGAAAAATTATCATCAGTTTATAAAAAAAGATTTAATGAAATGGCTGAGGCTATTTCTCTTGAAATGGGTGCACCAATGGATTGGGCAACAGATGTTCAAACAGCTTCAGGGAAAGATCATTTAGATGATTTTATTTTAAGATTAAAAAATTTTAAATTTCATGAACACTTTGATAATAAATCAAATAATCATATCTATTATGAGCCAATTGGAGTTTGTGGATTAATCACACCGTGGAATTGGCCAATTAATCAAATTGCTTTAAAAGTCGTTCCTGCATTCGCAACTGGATGTACAATGATTTTAAAACCATCAGAAATTGCTCCTATTTCTGGAATGCTATTTGCAGAAATGATTGATGAAGTAGGTTTTCCAAAAGGTGTATTTAATTTAGTAAATGGAGACGGTGCAGGAGTGGGAACCCACATTTCAAGCCACCCTGATATTGATATGGTTTCTTTCACAGGTTCAACAAGAGCAGGAAGATTAATTTCAAAAAATGCTGCTGAAACAATTAAAAGAGTTTGTCTTGAATTAGGTGGAAAAGGTGGAAATATTGTTTTTGCTGATAGTTATAAAGATGCAGTAAGAGACGGTATTAGAAATGTAATGAGCAATTCTGGTCAATCTTGTGATGCACCAACAAGGATGCTTGTTGAAAAATCAATTTACGAAAGAGCTGTTAAAGAAGCTGTTGATGAAGCAAACAAAATTAAAGTAGATCAAGCTTCAAAAAAAGGAGATCATATAGGACCAGTAATTTCTAAAATTCAATATGAGAAAATTATAAATCTTATTGAAAGTGGTATTTCTGAAGGCGCAACTCTTGCAGCAGGTGGACCTGAGTTACCAAACGGTTTGAACAAAGGATACTTTATCAAACCAACTATATTTACAAATGTAACTAATGAAATGAGAATTGCTAAAGAAGAAATTTTTGGACCTGTGTTATCTATAATTCCATTTGAAACTGAGGATGAGGCAGTCAATATTGTAAACGATACTTCTTATGGTCTTGGAAATTATTTACAAACTGAAGATAGAGAGAAAGCACATAGAGTTGCAAAAAAATTAAGATCAGGCTGTGTTTATATTAATGGCAATGGAGCTGATGCTGGAACTCCATTTGGTGGTTACAGGCAATCAGGTAATGGGAGAGAAGGAGGTGTTTGGGGCCTTGAGGAATATCTTGAAGTAAAGAATGTTACTGGTTGGAGTTAACCGAATTTTTTAAATATCTTAGTCTTCCAATAATTTCATCTCGATCCATGTAATAACCTTGTAAATGTCTATGTCCTGAGTTTGGATCATATTCAGTTCTACCGTGTAATAATCTTCTATTGTTAAAAGAAAAAATATCACCTGGTCCTAATCTAAATTTAATCTGGAATTGATCGTCATGAAGCAAATTTCCAAATCGATGATGAGCTTTATAAACTTTATCCATCAAATCAGGATGACAGTCTAAAGCATCCATAGTTGCTACACTAAACCGAATATCATGGTAATCGTTATCTTTTGTTAGAGATATTGCAGGTGCATAATAACTTCTTACAGACTCTTGTGTATAATCCATATCCCTAAATTTTAAATGAACCTTTACTAACGTATCAAATATTTCTTTCTCATTTTTTCTCAAATAGTCTGCTACTGCAAACCCATCTACAGCGGATGAGTCTCCTCCCGTTGCAGAATTCACCAAACAATGAAGAAATTGATAGCCAGGTGGTGTTTCAAACCATGGTAAGTCCATATGATTTCTTAAGGCATGCGCTGTGTAAGCAGAATTATTTGGTTTAGGAATATTAATTACTTCAAAAGGTGTTTTAAAAAAAGTTTCTCTTGTATGGCTAATTCTGTTTAAAATTTTAAAGCCAGAGTTATTTTCAGTTGGTGAATTTTTTACTATAGCAATTCCAGTATGATGTAAAAGCTCTAACCATCTGATAAGTCCTTCATCTGAACTCATAATTTCATCATGTTCAATCTCAATTGACTTCAGGTCATTTTGTAAAGAATTGTCCCAAAGTTGATATGGTGATTTATATTGTAAATTATTTTTTATTGTATAGCAGTTTTCTCTTAACCAATTTTGATCATAATAACTTACGTGGTCTCCTTCACTCCATTCAATTTCAAGCTTACCTTCATTATTTACTGCAAATTTTTTTGGATTAATATTGTTTGATACTTTTAAAATATTAAACATTCTATGACGTGAGTCTTTATCGTGTGCAGTTGGACAATTATCTCTTAACCATAAATAATTAAATTTACTTTTTTTTCCATCGCTCCAGTCAACTTCTAAATTTGTAGAATTTTTAATTATATTTTTAATTGTAAAATTTTGTTCCATTAATTTTTATAATTTGAATGTTCTCTATCTAGTTTTCTTAATAAAGCAGCCCATTCTGTTTTTCCATCATAATTATAATCACCAGAGTCACTCATGTTTTCCCAGAAATATGCAGCTTTTTGTTTATCTATTTCATGTTTATTTAAACCCATAGCAAGATTTTTTACCTGAACAGAACATGCTTGTTCCAGATAATAAGCTCTGAAAAATGCTTCTGCTGCAGTTTTTCCTACCGTGTAATATCCATGATTTCTAGTAATCAAGATGTCGTGTTTGCTAATTAGGTTTTCAAATTTACTTCCAAATTCTTTGTCCTCAACAAATTCATAATCAATATATCCAACAAGATGATTTAAATAAACTGCGGCCTGTGAAAGATACATTAAACCCTCTTTGGTACCACCAACTGCCATCACATCGTTGGCATGTCCGTGAACATAAAAGTTTACATCATTTCTTTTGTTAAAAATCCATTGAGCAAGATTAATGCATCCATCGTTTAACCAAGGTCCGTCTGAATCTAATTTTTTTCCGTTTTGATCAATTTTAACTAATGATGAAGCAGTAATTTCTTCATAAAACATTCCATATGGATGAACAAAAGAACAATTCTTATCTTCAGCAGATCTTGCCCCTGCACATTGGTTAGCAAGGTCTGTCATATCGTACATGTGTAAAATTCTATAGAGAGCAGACAACTCTAGTCGCACATCTTTATCTGTTTGCGCCATATATAAAATTCTTATTTAAAAAAATAATTAAAAGCAAATAAATACAACCTTTATTTCTTAAAACAATTATAAGTTGTATAATATTTGTTTTACATATGATGATTGTAACTGTTAGAACATTACATCATGTCAAAAATTGAGATCAACAACGTATACAAAATTTTTGGAAACAACCCATCTTCTGTGCTGCCAATGGTAAAAGATGGTGCAACAAAAGATGAAATTTTAGAGCAGACAGGTCATACCGTTGGATTAGATAATGTTTCGCTTAAAATTGAAGAAGGAGAAACCTTTGTTTGTATGGGTTTATCAGGATCAGGGAAATCAACACTAATAAGACATCTAAATAGACTAATCGATCCAACTGATGGCGAAATTTTAGTTGAGGGTACGAATGTAATGTCACTTGATAAAGATAAGCTTATCGAATTTAGAAGGCATAAAATGAGCATGGTATTTCAAAGATTTGGTTTATTCCCACATAAAACAGTGATTCAAAATGTTGGTTACGGATTAGAAATGCAGGGAAAAAGTGAAGATGAAAGAAATAAAATCTCAATGGAAAAAATCGATGCAGTTGGTCTAACTGGTTTTGAAAATCAATACCCTGCTCAATTATCAGGAGGAATGCAGCAACGTGTTGGTTTAGCAAGAGCGTTGGCTACTGATACAGATATTATGTTAATGGATGAAGCTTTCAGCGCTCTAGATCCTCTGATTAGAAGTGATATGCAGAAACAATTAATTGATCTTCAAGCAGAATTAAAAAAAACAATTGTATTTATTACACACGATTTGGATGAATCATTAAGATTGGGAGATCATATCGGGATATTAAATTCTGGAAAATTAGTTCAAGTAGGAACCCCAGAAGAAATTATTATGAACCCCGCTGATGATTATGTAAAAGCTTTTGTAAAAGATGTGAACAGAGCAAAAGTCATCAAGGCAAAGATTATTATGAAAACTGCTGATCAAGCTAATGACATAGATAAATCAAACTTAATAAAAGTAAATGAAGATGAATTTATAGAAGATTTTTTACCAAAAATCGTATGCTCTGATTCAAACTGTGAAGTGGTTGATAAAAGTGGCAATGTAAAGGGATACATTTCAAATCAAGAATTACAGTCTTCATTAACAAGATCATAAAGTGTTATTAAAAACTTTCGAAGTAAAAAAGGAATGGGTTGATTACAACAATCACATGAACATGGCTTATTATGTTCTTGTTTTTGATCAAGCATGGGAAGTTGCACTTGAAAAATTCAAAATGGGAGGGACTGCAGCAAAAAATCTTAATAGAAGTACTATGGTTGTTGAAACAAATACTAAATACTTAAATGAAGTTAAAGAAGGTGAAAGAGTAAATGTTAATCTAACCTATTTCGACCATGACAAAAAAAGACTTCATTTAGAAATGGAAATGATTTCTCAAAAAACTAACAAACTTTCAGCCTCTATGGAATGGATATCGCTATATATAGATTTAAGCAAAAGGAAAGTCACTGAATTTGAGGAAGAAAAATTAAAACTAATGAAAGATTTTATTGAAGAAAATAAGTCAAAATTTTCAAACGAAGGTCTTCTATTCTCTTCTAAATTAAAGAAATAATTAAATATTCTATACAATTTTTTTTTGATATAGGTGCATAATGAGCGCTAATAATAATTCAAAAGGTATAATCCTAATAATTACTGCAATGACATTTTTTGCAATGCAGGATGCTTTAATTAAATTTATTTTTGAAAAAGCAGCTTTATATGAAATATTTTTTGGAAGATATTTTGTTGCAGCAATTTTGCTGTTTGGTTACATTAAATTCCGAAAACAAAAAGTCTCTCTTAAAACTTACTATCCTTTTTTAACAATACTAAGAGTGATTTTACATTTTATTGCTTTTTCTGCTTTTTTTATCTCATTAACTTTTATGCCTTTGGCAACAGCAAATGCTCTATTTTTTTCCTCCCCTTTTTTCGTATCAATATTTGCAAAGTTATTTTTAAAAGAAACTATTGGTATCAGAAGATGGTCAGCAATTGTTTTTGGTTTTATTGGCGTTTTTATAGTCTTAAATCCAAATTTTTCAGACTTTGAATATCGAAGTCTATTACCAGTTTTTTGTGCATTTTGTTATGCAGCCTCTATGACAATCACAAAATATACATCCGATAAAGATGATGTTAACACCCAACTTTATTACTTTTATCTAATTGCAATATTGCTGTGTGTAATTTTGTATTTTTTTATGGGAAGTGGTCAGCTAAATAATCCAAACTTTGATCCAACAATACAATTCATCTTTAGAGAATGGTTTTCAAATATTGAATATACATGGAAATTTATTTTATTTTTTGGTTTTGCTGCATCAATAGCTTTTGTTTGTATTTTTTCAGCATATATAGTTGCATCACCATCTGTTGTTTCTTTGTTTGAGTACTCATTAATAATTATGTCTATGATACCTGGTTACTTTTTATTTAATGAGGTACCAACAACCAGAACATTTATTGGTGTTGCGTGTATTATAGCAGCTGGAATTTATATTTATATGAGAGAGAGAGTTAGAGATCAATTTATTGCAACAGAAACACCAGTTAGAAGATGAGCAAGAACTTTATACCAACAATTAATATTTCATCTTTAATAAAAAATAATTTTGAAACTCAAAATGCATTAAAAACAATTAAAGAAATTGAAAAAGCTTGTGTCAATGTAGGATTTTTTCAGATTACTGGACATGGAATTAATCAGAAAGAAATAAAAAAAACATGTGAAGTTGCTAATAAATTTTTTAATTTACCAGACAGCATGAAAAGAAGATTAGCACCTAAAAAATGGAATAAAAAAAATAAAAATTTATACAGAGGATATTTTCCTAATGATGTTAATGGAAAAGAAGGTCTGGATATAGGTGATTTAAAAATAACTAAAAAATATTCTTCAAATCTCAAAAATCAATACATAGAGTTTATTAATCTGGGCGTGTGTTTTAATAAAAACTCAATTAATACTTTAAACAAATATTTTGATAACATTTATAGATTGAGTGAAATATTGTTTAAAAGTCTGATAAAACTTAATAAAAAAAATCCTGATATTTCTAGTGCAGCTTTTTCAAGATTAAAAACATTAAGTACATTAAGATTTAATTATTACCCAAATCAAACTAAACCAGTAGAAATATCAAAACAAGATGGAGTAGCGCTTGGATGTGAAACTCATGTTGATAGTGGAATATTTACAGTTCTCTACCAAGATAGAAAAGGTGGATTACAAGTACAAAATAGAAAAAACAAAAAATGGTATGATGTACCATTTAATAAAAAGGCTTTAGTAGTAAACACGGGAAGAGCTTTAGAATATTTAAGTAAAGGTAAATTTAAAGCAACCAATCATAGGGTTTTGTGGAATAAAAGTAAGAGGCTCTCTGTTCCTTTTTTCTTCGAACCTTCATATGATTTCAAAATGAACCACTCATTTTTAAATGGAAGCAAATTCAAAAATAATGGTCTAATTTATGAGAAATTCCTAAACAAATCTTTAAAGAAATTTATTGAATATCAACGTTAGTAATTATAATGTTTACATATAAAGCGATACATAACTCGTCGTTAAATTCGAAAATTTACGAAAGTGGGATCGGTCGTCTTTAAATTAATTTTTAAAGGAGACTTTATGAAATTTGGTTATTTTTGTAACACCACAAACTGGACACACAAACCTTATCATCAATTGCTAGATGAGACTAAAGAAATTACAGAATACTGTGATCAAAACAAATGGAATTCAATTTGGTTTACAGAACATCACTTCAATCACGAGGGAATGGAGTCATGTACAAATCCATTAATGATGGGTGCAGATGCAGCTGCAAGAACAAAAAATATAAGAATAGGCCAAGCTGCAAACGTTATTACTTTTCATAATCCAATAAGATTAGCAGAAGATATTGCAACATTAGATCAACTTTCAAAAGGGAGAGTTGAAGTAGGTGTAGCAAGAGGAATTTATGGTAGAGAAGCAATAAATCTAAACAAAGAGGCCGATTTAAAAGATCAGGCTAAAAATTTCAGATTATTTGCTGAGACTTTAGAGGTATTAAAGAAAGCATGGAGTGAAAAATTTTTCAATCATCAAGGAGAATTTTATACTTATCCATCACCAAATTATGTTTGGCAGCATGATATGAGTCCTCCAAGTGAAGAATTTATGAATATGGAGGACAGTACTATGAAAAAAATTAGTGTTGTTCCACAGCCATATCAACAGCCGCATCCTCCAATTCATCAAGTTGTTGATGGAATTAGATCAATTGAGTGGGCTGCTGAAAATAACATTAATGTTATTATGTGGATTCCAACTGTAAAAGCTTTGAAACCAAAATTTGAAGCTTATAAAAATAAAAGATCAGAGGTAACAAAGAAAAATATACCTCTAGGCGAAGGGGTGTCACTTGTAAGAGATATGTTTGTTGCAGATACTATGGAAGAAGCAAAAGAAAAAGCTGGTGAACATATGGTAAATTATATGAGATGGGTTTGTCATTGGAGAGGTTTGGGAAATCATATGGATCCTGGTGAAGAGCTACCTGAAACAAAAGGTAAATTGGATTTATTAAATTACGAATTTTTACATAAAAGAAACATGTTATTTGGAACACCAGAATATGTGATTGATAAAATTCATGAACTAAAATCTGAACTCAATTTACAAAATTTGCAAGTTTGGTCTAATTTTCCAGGTGTGAAGCATAAAGATTGTATGAAAAGTATAAAACTTTTCACAGAAAAAGTTATGCCTCACTTCCAAGATGATTTTGATACTGAAATAAAAAAAGTTTCGTGAATAAAAGACGAAAAAGAATTAGCGGTGGACAAGCTGCTGTTCAATCATTAAAAAAAGAGAGAGTAAAACATGTTTTTGGACTTATTGGTTCAGCAACAATGGAAATGTTTGATGCTCTTTATCATGAGAAAAGTATAAAATTTATTGGTGTCAGAGATGAAAGAACTGGTACTCATATGGCTGATGGTTATGCAAGAGCATCCAATAGACCTGGGGTAATTATTGCAGGCCAAAACGGACCTGGCGCTACTAATTTAGTTACAGGCGTTGCTCAAGCAAAAGCAGCCTTTTCTCCAGTTGTTGCAATTGCAGGTTCGTATTCAACTAAAGATAAAATGGAAGATGCATTCCAAGGTTTAGATCAACAATCTTTATTTGCACCTATTACAAAGAAAACCTGGACTATAAAAAATTCAAAAATAATTCCAAAAATTATGAGTGATGCTTTTAGTTTGGCAATGAAACCTAGAAAGGGACCTGTATGTGTAAATTTACCAAGAAATATATTAGCAGCTTCAAACAAGTATAATATCAATGTTAAAAAACCATCGTTCGAAAATGAGAGCAAACAAAAAGGAAATAAAGAAAATATCAAAAAAGCTGCAAAATTAATTGGATCTTCAAAATGTTCAGTAATTATTGTTGGTGCAGGTATAAAGTACAATTCTAAATACAAAGAGGTAATAAAATTAGCTGAACTATGCAACTTACCTATTGTTACAGCAGCGGGTCATGGAGATACAATTCCATTTGGTCATAAATTAAATGCAGGACAAATGGGGCCTAGAGGAAATCCTGTTGCATCAAGATTAGTTAAAAGTGCAGATGTCATTTTAGCAATTGGAACGCGTTTGGGGTTTAATTCAACTTTTTACTCCTATGAAAATATAAATAAAGAGGCAAAAATAATTCAAATTGAACTGGAAAAAACAATGCTTGGAAAATATTTTCCTGTAAAAGTTAAGATACACGCAGATGCTGCAACTGCAACTAAACAGCTTTACGAGGAGATTAAAAGAGACAAAATTAAATTAAATGTTAAAGATTGGACTAACTCTTATTTAAAAGAGAGAAAAGAATATTTAATAAATAGAGATAAAAAAAATTTGGGTCCAAATTTTCCAATACAGCCTAAAGGGCTATTTAAACAATTAAGAAAAGTCCTCCCAAAAAACTCAGCAATTACTCTAGATGCTGGTACGTTATGTTTGCAAGCAACAGATGCGTTAGAATATTATGATCCTCCATCATTATTTACTCCATTAGATTTTGGTTTGGTTGGTTTTTCTTTTGCTTGTGGTCTTGGTGTCAAGGTTGCAAAGCCTAAAAAAAAAGTTGTAAGTCTTATGGGTGATGGGGGATTTGGCATGACTATATCTGAATTAAGCACTGCTGTTGAATATGGAATTAATACAACAACTATTGTAATGAACAATCAAAGTTGGGGTGCAGAAAAAGCTTATCAAAAAGATTTTTTTGGAAAAAGATATTTAGGTGCTGATATTACCAGTCCGTCCTTTGATAAGGTTGCAGAACTTTATGGTGCAAAAGGTTTTAAAGTTAAAAAAATTTCTGAGATTGGTGAAGCTGTAAGAGCTGCAGTTAAATCAAACAAACCGTCTGTGATAGATGTTGATGTGGATCCAAAAGCGTTATACAGTTTTAGAAGAGATAGTTTCAAACATAGAGTAAAAAAATGAAATTAGAATTAAGAAAATTCACAAAATTTGTAGACAAAACTTTTATTGAAGGTGGTAAAGAAGCGAAGGAACCAGTTTTAATGGTATCAGTAGCAGCAGTGTTTAAAAATCCATGGCATGGTCAGGGTTTTGTTGATGATCTCAGACCAACTATTTTAGATCTTGCACCAAAACTAGGTGATTTACTTGTTCCAGAATTGATAAAAGAAATAGGATCACCTGAAAAAATATTGGCATATGGTAAGGCAGGTGTAGTTGGATTGAACGGTGAAATAGAGCATGCCTCAGCTTTTATTCATACCTTAAGGTTTGGTAATAAATTTAGAGATGCTGTTGGTGGAACTTCCTATTTAAGTTTTACAAATACAAGAGGACCTGCTGGATCAAAGATTGCAATTCCTATGATGCATAAAACAGACTCCGGATTGAGACCATATTACCTAACTCATGAATTTACTATTCATGATGCACCTTTCAATGATGAGGTGGTTATTGCAATTGGTGGGGCATCAAGTGGTAGGGCACATGCAAGAACTGGTGACAGATATCAAGACATGAAAGAAATGGGTATTGAGCCAAAATAATTCTTGATGACAACAGGAACTACTGCCTCAGGAACTTATTACTTATACAATAAAAAGGTTCAAGATGTACCAATAGTATTTGTACATGGTGTAGGTCTAACTCACGAAATATGGCAGCCTCAACTTGAATTTTTTAATTATCATTCGACTCTTGCTTATGACATTTTAGGTCATGGAAAATCTTCATTAGAAAATAAGGAAATTAGTTTTGATGATTTTTCCGACCAACTAATTAAGTTAATGGACCATCTAAGTATAAAAAAAATACATCTTGTAGGTTTCTCTATAGGGTCTTTAATCGCACGAAATTTTGCAACTAAACATAATGAGCGTTTACAGACATTAACACTTTTGTGTTCTATTTATAAAAGAACTGAGGAACAGCAAAAAATTGTTAATCAAAGATTTGATCAAGCAAAACAAGAATTAAAACTCTCAAAACAAGCCCTGAAAAGATGGTTTACTGACAAATATTTAGAAAATAATCCAGAAATTTATGAAAAAATAAGTTCCATTTTGTCTGCTAATAATATGAATAATTTTTTAAAGGTTTACGAGCTATTCGTTAATCATAAAAATGATGAAGATTTTAATAAAATTAAAGCAAGAACACTGATTGTGACAGGTGAATATGACATTGGCTCAACTGTAAAAATGTCTCAAGAATTGAATAGTTTGATCTCTAAAAGTCAATTAAAGATCATTAAAGATGGAAAACATCTTTGTGGTATTGAGTGTGCTGATGATGTAAATTTAACAATCAAAAATTTTATTGGATCAGATGAGTAAACTAAAGCAATATAAAATGTTTATTAATGGTGAGTGGGTAGACTCTGAAAGTAAAAAAACATTTGAAAGTTTAAATCCAGAACATAATGAGCCATGGGCAGTTGTTCCAGAAGCAAGTGCTAAAGATGTCGATAATGCAGTTAAAGCTGCTCAAAAAGCATTCGAGGGTGAATGGCCAAAGCTGCTTCCTAGAGAAAGAGCTAAATATTTAAGAGCTATTGGAAATCAATTGAGAGAGAATGCAGAAATGCTAGGAGAAATAGAAACAATTGATACTGGAAAACTTTACAGAGAAACAAAAAAACAAGCAGTTTATATAGCAGAATACTATGACTATTATGCTGGCTTGGCGGATAAAGTTGAAGGAACAGTTTTGCCAATAGATAAACCAAATGTTCAAGCAATAACAACTAGAATACCTATAGGTGTTATAGCTGCAATAATTCCTTGGAATTCACAAATGTTTTTAACTGCCACTAAAGTTGCACCAGCACTTGCAATGGGTAATACAGTGGTAATTAAATCTTCAGAACTTGCACCTGCTGTTTTGTTTGAATTTGCAAAATTAGTTGAAAAAACTGGTATCCCTAAAGGTGTGGTGAATGTAATTACAGGATTTGGAGATCCTTGTGGTAAAAGTTTAACTGCTCATAACTTAGTTGAAAAAGTTGCTTTTACTGGTGGTCCTGAAACAGCAAGACATATAATTAAAAACTCAGCAGAAAATTTATCAGAAGTAAGTTTAGAACTGGGTGGAAAAAGTCCAGTTGCAGTCTTTGATGATGCAGAGCAAGAAAATGCAATAAATGGTATTACAGCTGGAATATTTGGTGCAAGTGGACAAAGTTGTATAGCAGGTTCAAGACTTTATTTGCAAAAAGGAATTTATGATGAATTTTTAGACAAGCTTTCAAAACGTGCATCTAAAATAAAAATAGGAGCACCAATGGATCCAGAAACAGAAATGGGTCCTTTAAGTAATTTCAAACAATTAGAAGTAATAGAAAAAAATATTAAAGAGACAATTGATCAAGGTGGAAAAATTAAGTGTGGAGGTGAAAGACATTCTTTTTCAAATAAAGGATATTACTTTCCTCCTACAATTATAGAATGTGATAATCACAATCTTCCAGTAGCAGAAAATGAATTATTTGGACCTGTATTATCGGTCATGAAATTTGATACGGAAGAAGAAGTAATTTCTAAAATGAACGATAATCAATATGGATTATCTTCTGGAGTTTATACAAGTAATTTATCTAGAGGCATGAGAGTTTCCAAAGCAATAAGGGCAGGAATAACTTTTGTAAACACTTATCGATTAATTTCACCATCTGCACCATTTGGAGGTATTAAAGATAGTGGATATGGGAAAGAAGCTGGAATTGACTCAATTAAAGACTACACAAGGGTAAAAACAACTTGGTTCTACACCTCTGACGAACCTTCTTTAGACCCCTTCTCAATCAGATAATTATCAGCGTCAATTAACTATCTAAAATAGGATAATTTTGTCATTGAATATTAATAATATTCATACTTAAATTAGCTTTTTATAAATTGTTAACAATATAGAGGAAGATAATGAGAAAACTATTTATCGCTGTATTTATGTTTGTATCAAGTTTTGGTTCAAATGTAATGGCAGACGGACATTCGATTAAAATGGGGATCATCTTAGGATTCACTGGTCCTATTGAATCTCTAACTCCAGCTATGGCTGCATCTGCAGAGCTTGCATTTAAAGAAGCTTCAGACTCGGGTTCGCTATTAGGTGGAAAAAAAATTGAGCCAGTAAGAGCAGACTCAACTTGTGTTGACTCAGCAGCAGCAACAGCTGCAGCTGAAGGATTAATTTCAGGTGGTGTAGCTGCAATTATGGGAGCAGACTGTTCAGGTGTAACTGGTGCTATTGCAACTAACGTTGCTGTACCAAATGGTGTAGTAATGATTTCACCCTCAGCTACTTCTCCAGGATTAACAACTCTAGATGATAATGGATATTTCTTTAGAACTGCTCCATCAGATGCTAGAGGTGGTCAAATCTTGGCTGATATTACTAAAGACAGAAAAGTAAAAAGTGTTGCAATCACTTATACTAACAACGACTATGGTAAAGGTTTAGCTGATGTTTACAAAGCTGCAGTTGAAGGTCATGGTATTAAAGTTACAACTGTAACTGCTCATGAAGATGGAAAAGCAGATTACTCATCTGAAGTAGCAACTCTTGCTTCTGCTGGTGGTGACGCTGTAGCAGTTATTGGTTATCTTGACCAAGGAGGAAAAGGAATAATTCAAGCTTCTTTAGACTCTGGTGCATTTGATAAATTCATTTTATCAGATGGTATGATTGGTCAATCTTTAGTTGATGCGTTTGGAAAAGACTTAAACAAATCATTTGGATCATTACCAGGTTCTACTGGAAAAGGTGCGGGTATATTTGCTGAAGTTGCAAAAGCTGGAGGTGTAGAAGCTTCTGGTCCTTACACAGGTGAATCTTATGATGCAGCTGCTTTAATAGTATTAGCAATGCAAGCAGGTAACTCTGCTGATAGAGCTTCTATTGCAAAAAATGTAATGGATGTTGCTAACGCTCCTGGAACTAAAATATATCCAGGTGAACTTAAGAAAGGTTTAGATTTACTAGCAAAAGGTAAAAAGATTAATTACGAAGGTGCTACTGGAGTAACTTTTACTAGTGTTGGTGAAGCTGAAGGTTCTTTCTTAGAACAAGAAGTTAAAGGCGGAAAATTCAAAACTAAAAAACAAAGATAATTTTTTATCTTAATTCAAAAAACCCCAGTAATTTAATTACTGGGGTTTTTTTTTAGATCAGCTCTAATAGTAGAAAGAGCTATTATAATTAGAAAAATTAAACATATTAAATTCATAGTTTTCCAGCTAGTTAAGCTAAGAAATACTCCAGCAGACAAACTGGCTAATGCTTGTATAGAATAAACAATTAAATCATTATACCCTTGAGCTCTAAATTTTTCTTCTTCTCTGTAACACAAAACAAGTAAGCTTGTTCCTGAAATGAATAAAAAATTCCACCCTAGCCCCAGAAAAATAAGTGCAACCATATAGTTAATATAATTCTGTTCAAATAAACTGGTAATAATTGTGACTAAAAACAATAAAACTCCCACATACATTATTTTACTATGACCAAACCTTTTAATTAAATTTCCCGTAACTAGTGAAGGTAAAAACATGGCTGCTATATGAAGCTGAATAACAAATCCAGTCTTGCTTAAACTTATTTTCTCCATCAGATGCATACTTATAGGAGTTGCTGTCATTAAAAAAGTCATTACTGCATAGGCAAAAGCTGAAGCTACGAGCGCCTGTAGAAATCTAGGTTGAGAGATAAGCTCAAAAAAACTTCTACCAGTTTTATATTGATTGCTAGATATCGTTTTTGGTTCCTGATAAAAAATTAAAAATATTGTTGATGAGATAGATAAAATGGCAAGTGCAATATAAGAACCTGCATACATATGATTTGAGATAAGTCCTTTAGAAATGTTTGCAATGTTTGGACCAATAAACGCCGAACCTATTCCTGCTAACAAAATGATAGAAATTGCTTTTGGTGCATAATCCTTGTCCACAACCTCCACTGCTGCAAAACGATATTGATGGCTAAAAGCTATTCCTCCACCAATTAAAAAGCATCCTAAATTATATAAGACAAAACTTTCTATAATTATAGAGTATGCAGTTAAAAGAGATGCAAAACATGTACCTATTGATGCAAAAATAAAACCTAATTTTCGTCCAATTATACTCATTAGCTTTGCAGCAAAAAAAGCAAATAACGCAATTCCAACAACTGACAAAGCCATTGGAAGAGTAGCTAAAGATTTTATTGGACTAAATTTTGAACCAATTATACCACTTAAAAAAACGGTGACCGGTGCAGCTGTAAAAGCAAAAATCTGGCTTAATATAAGTAACGAAAGATTTTTATTCATTAAAAGAATAAATACTTATCGGCCATATACAAAGCCCAAGCAGCAGCAGCACCCAATATAATATATTTCATTATGTTTACTTTATTTCTATTTTTTCAGGAAGTATACCTTTAGGTCGATACCTCATTATAAACAACAACCCTAATCCCATAAGTAAAAATCTGAAATAAGGAACACTTTCTATTAAGTGAGCTTTAAGTGCATTTGTTTCAGGAATTCCCGCTGTGAAAAAGTTTATTAAGAATAATGATATTGGTGCAGCTTCAATCCATAAAAACCAAACAACAAATCCTCCTAAAATTGCTCCAAAATTATTTCCACTTCCTCCAACAATTACCATCACCCAGATTAAAAAAGTATATCTCATAGGTCTATAACTTCCTGGTGTAAATAATCCATCCTGAGTAACCAACATTGCACCAGCAATTCCAACTATAGCTGAACCTAAAATAAAAATTAATAAATGTTGCTTAACAACATTTTTACCCATTGCATTTGCAGCTTCCTCATTATCTCTAATTGCTCTCATCATTCTTCCCCAAGGAGAATAAAGAGCTTTTTGAGTTAAAATTAAAAGAATAATTACTACTACTAAGAATAATCCTGAATAACACAGTTTTACAAATACTGATGAACCTTCAATAACAAGTTGGTTTAAAGCAGCTTGTCTATCAGCTAAATTCTCAATTACACTTAATTTTCCTACATTAAACTTTTCAACTAATTTAATAAACCAATCAGTTGTTTGAAGATCTACTTCATAAGGTGCAGGTCTTTTTAATCCAATAACATTTTTAACTCCTCTTGTGAGCCAATCTTCGTGTTTAATAATTGCAATAACAATTTCAGAAATAAGAAGAGTAGCAATAGCTAAATAATCTGCTCTAAGACCAAGTGCAACTTTTCCAACTATAAATGCTAAACCCCCTGCAAAAAGAGCTCCAACTATCCAAGAAAATATAATTGGTAATCCAAATCCTCCTAAGAAACCAGTTTTAGCAGGATCAACTGCTTCAATAGCTTCTATACCTGGCTCTGCAGAAAATCTAATTAGTAAAATACCTGAAATTATTATTGCAGCTATGCTGTATGTTCTGATTTTTGATTTTTCAAATCTTTTTAAAATAAACCTTATAACTAATACCATTACTACTATCAGCCATAATGACATTAGAATATCGAAACCTCCTGCCCTCCAGGCTTCTTGAACAGGATCGACAGATATCAATACTGCAGCTAAACCACCTAAAGCTGTATAACCCATAATTCCAAAATTAATTAAACCAGCGTACCCCCATTGAATATTCGCACCCATTGTCATGACTGCAGAAATCAAACAAAGATTAAATATTGATAAAGCAATATTCCAAGACTGAAATATCCCAACCATTAGAATAAGCACCATCATGATGCTGTAAGCTGCAATTACATTTAGGTTTTTTCTCACAATACTTTCCCCTTAAATATTCCCGATGGTCTATAAATTAAAACAATTACAAGAATAGAGAACGATACAGCAAACTTGTAATCTGTTGACAGTAGCTGAACTAAACTATTTGGCTCCATACTTTCTGGTAAAACATACATAAAGAATTTTTTATATGCATAAGTGAGGAGTATTTCAGAAAAAGCAATTACATATCCACCTAAAAAGGCTCCAAATGGATTTCCAATTCCTCCAACAATTGCAGCAGCAAAAATAGGAAGCATATTATTAAAATAAGTAAAAGGTTTAAAACTTTTATCTAAACCATACAAAGCTCCACCAATTGTAGCTAAAATACCAGCAATAACCCAAGTAACTAAAACTATTTTTTTTGGATCAATACCTGATAGCAAAGCAAGATCTTCATTATCAGAATAAGCTTTCATACTTTTTCCAGTTTTAGTTCTATTTAAAAACCAAAATAATAAAGAGACTAAAACTATTGTTACAAAAATAGTAATCACTTGAGTAGATTTCAGTGCAAGACCTTCGTTTAAACCTGTCATCTCTTTAAATTCACGAGCTTTAATAATGAATTTTTCACCATCAAAAAATCTTCTATCACCAGGTCCAATTATAATTCTGACCACCGCTTGTGTTACAAACATTACACCAATACTCACCATTGCAAATTGAACTGGGGGGCTTTTTTGATTTCTGTAATACTTAAAGACAAACTTATCTATTAAAAGCATGTAAAATATCATGAAAATTATTCCAAAAGGAATAGCCAATAAAGCAGTAGGTAAAACACCTAAAGAAACACCTAAAGATTGAAAATACCATGTAAATAAAATCGTTGCCATGGTCCCAAAAGACATCATGTCACCAGTTGCGAAGTTTGCAAATCGTAAAATTCCATAAATAAGTGTTACAAATATTGCACCCAGTGCTAACTGAGAACCATAAGTTAATGCAGGAATGAAAATATAATTTAATAAAAGAATTATTGCATTTACAAAATCCATATTACCCTCCCAAAAAAGAGCTTCTTACTCTTGGATCGTCTAATAATTCTTTTCCAGTTCCTGAATAACGATTTTCTCCAGTCACTAGTACGTAGCCTCTATCTGAAATGCTTAGGGCTTGTTTTGCATTTTGTTCTACCATTAAGATAGCAACGTTTGTTCTTTTTACTTTAACAATATGATCAAATAATTCATCCATCACAATTGGCGATACACCAGCAGTTGGCTCGTCTAACATTAAAACAGTGGGTTTAATCATTAAAGCTCGGCCTAAAGCTACTTGTTGTCTTTGACCTCCAGAAAGTTCACCAACTAACTGATTTCTTTTCTCTCTTAAAATTGGAAATAATTCATAAATTTCCTCAATTATATTTTTGATCTCATCCTCAATAAGAAATGCACCCATTTCTAAATTCTCTTCAACAGTCATCCCTGCAAAAACATTTTTAGTCTGTGGCACAAAAGAAATACCTTGCTTAACTCGATCTTGAGGAGATAATTTTGAAATATCCTTACCATCAATCTTTACTGATCCAGACTTTAAATTCAGCAAGCCCAACATTGCTTTCATGGCAGTTGATTTACCAGCTCCATTAGGACCTAAAATAGAAACTATTTCACCTTTATTAACATTTACTGAACACGAACTAATAATGTCAGGACCATTACCATAACCACCTGTCATTTCTATTCCCTCAAAATATGCCATTAATTTGTATCCTTTAATTTTGATCCTCTTCCAAGATAGCTTTCGATAACTTTCTCATCTTTTTTTGCTTCTTCAACACTTCCTTCAAACAAAACTGATCCCTCAGCCATAACAATTACTGGATCACATAATCTTCCAATAAAATCCATATCGTGTTCAATCATACAAAAAGTATAACCTTTATCTTTATTTAACTTTTCTATTGCAGTTCCAAGATCTTTTAACAAAGTTCTGTTAACTCCAGCCCCTACTTCATCTAATAGTACTAATTTTGCATCAACCATCATGGTTCTTCCAAGTTCTAATAATTTCTTTTGTCCACCTGAAAGATTTCCAGCTAGCTCATTTGATAAATGTCCTAAATTTAAAAATTCAACAACTTCTTTTGCTTTTTCTTTAACCACAGCTTCTTCTTGTGCAACTAAACCTGGTTTAAATAATGCAGTCATTATTTTTTCACCAGATTGATTTCCAGGAACCATCATTAAATTTTCTAAAACAGATAAATTTGAAAATTCGTGTGCAATTTGAAATGTTCTTAATAACCCTTTAGAAAATAATTCATATGATGGAACATCAGTAATATTTTCATCATCAAAAACAACATTGCCACCAGAGGACTTTAAGTTTCCAGCAATTAAATTAAATAAAGTTGTTTTACCAGATCCATTTGGTCCAATAATACCTGTGATTGTTCCTCTTTTAACTTTTATTGAACAATCTGAAACTGCAGCTAATCCACCAAAATATTTACTTAAATTATTAATCTCTAAAATATTGTCGGACATTTGATTTATTTGTTTAGTCTTCTGTGAATACTATTTAAAGTTTTTTCTAGAGATTTATAAAAACCTGCTTTAGTTAATTCTTTCACACCTTGTTCATTTAACCCTTTTGGCGTTTGAGACTCTTTTACTAAATTCTTTAAATTTTCTTTTGAATTTACTACAGCATCTTCAGATAAAGCTAAAAATAAAGAAGTAATATATTTTTGAGCATTATTTCTTTTTACCCCTCTTTTTACCAACCAATCAGTCATTACTCTCAACATCTCATAAAAAGGCGCCATCATGCCAGAAGTTGACCAAAAATTTATAGAAGATTTTTCATTTTTAATTTCTACAGTTGTGCCCAAGTTATTGAAAAACGCTTTAACTTTTGAATTAGGTGGACAAATAGGTACAGGACCTTTCTTTAATGAAATTGGAGGTAGAGGTATTGCTCTTACAATTTTTGCTTTTACTTTAATTGCTTTCTTTAATTGAGATAAAGTAATTGTTGAAATAAAACTAACAACTGTTTGGGTCGATTTAAATTTTAAATCTTTAATAATTTTTTCACCAACAGTAGGTGTAACAGATAAAAATACCCAATTAGATTGATCTACAATTTGTTGATTATCCTTGGCAATAACTATTTTTTTAAACTTTCTTTTTAACCCAAGAGCTATTTTTTTATTTCTTGGAGAAATAATAATTTTTTTATAGTAAATTTTTGATTTACATATTCCAGTAATCACTGAAGCTGCAATTTTTCCAGTACCAATAAAACCTAAATTCATAATTTTGGATACTTTATATTGATTATATTGAATTAATTAACAAAAAAAGAACCTCTAATTCTTAGTAATTCTCTGCTTAATTCCTTGTTTTCTTTGAAGGGTTTTCTTCCATGAAGCCAGAAATAATTATTTGCAATCACAGAGAATCCAACAGGTAATTTTGTAATTATTTTATTTTTACTTTCCTCTAATCCATCAGATAATCTTTGTAAAAAATTTCCTTGATCCATATTTTGAGGTTCTGGAAATTGATCTATATAAGATATCGTTGGTCTTCCCTCTTTATCAGTTGAAAAAACTGGGTGCTCTACCTTGTAATCAATATTTTTACTTTTTGGTGACCCCCAAACAAAATTTTGTCTCCCAACTGGATCGTTGTATAGATCATCACAATGCTCCCAGTCATCAAGGTGCAACATAGCTGTTTCACCACCTTCAACATTTTGCTCATCAATTTTTGTCATAATTAACCAATCGGTCACATCTTTCACATAAGTCCCATCTGTATGAAGATCCATATTTCTATAAGCCTTTCTTAAATAAGAGTCGCTGCTATCTTCATGTTTAACATGAAAACGAGCATAATATTTTCCTGCCATGGCATCATGATTAGGTACACCAATTAGATGAGCTATTGCAGTTGATAACTTAACTAAAAACGTATCATTAATTTTTGCAGTTATATTTTTTGGTCCAATAATAAAGCAACCTGTAGATCTATCTCTAATAATTGAGTTCATTAATTCGCTTAATTTATTATTTGTTAAATCATCTAAACTTTTAGCTAAAGTAAATCTTGTAAATGGTTTTAGCTCTAATGCTGTTAAATCAAATTTATTAAACGGAAAAATTAATTTATCTATTATATCATTTTCTAAACTAATTTTTATAATCCTATTTGATTTATCGTGTTTTTGAATGTCTATGCCAGTAATTTTTTGCATTCTAAATTTTATTTTACCTTATTTTATAAATCAATTTAATCAGATATAATTGTTAATAATTGCCATGCAAATAGCTGAGAAAATTGTAGGATAAACAAAGTTTTTCTTAGAAAGAAAAAAAACAAACAAGGATAAAAATACAACAATTGATCTACTGTAATAACTAGATTCTATTAACACGCCAGCAGGAAAAATTATAGTTCTTGCTATTAATGCTGCTAAAGTTGCATAGGCTAAACAATTAAACCACTTAAAAAGTTTTGATGTTTCCTTAATACCTTGAGAGGTAAGAGCACCTAAAAATCTAGATAAAAATGTAGCAAAAGATGTAACTAAAATTGCATAAACGATATTAGCTGACATTATACTCTCCAACTAAATAGGCTATAGTTCCACCGATTATACCTGCTAACAGAATTGACCACTCAGGTGAAAATAAATAAATAATTGGTCCTAAAATAATTCCAAGTAAGACAGATAATGTAACTTGTATAGTTTTTGATGCTCCGACCATCATGCATAAAAAATATACAGGATTAAGAATTGCCAATCCAATCATCATATCTTTATTCATGTACTCTGAAAAATAAAAACCTATAAATGTTCCAATAACAGATACGCTTACTGTTGCACTTCCAATTCCAATCCAATAATCAATCCTAAATTCTTTTGGAATTTTCTTATAATTGCTTTTCATGATTAACCACGCTGAAACAGCAATAAAATGACAAGAAAAGTAATACTTCCACTTAGGTTGAGATTTGTGCATCATTAATGGAAATAAAGATACAGCCATTGGATAAAGTCGAGCATTTACAAACCAAACTGCTAGAAAAATATTTAATAAAGATGCTCCAATCAACATTGACTCTGCCATTACCAATGAACCTGGTAAAGCATAAGTTAAAACAGTTGAAAAAATACTTTCCTGAATATTAAAACCTAAATTTTTAAAGAGAGCACCAATTGCTATAAAGCAACAAGTAAGAGCTATAGCTGGACTATCATGAGTAAATATAGATCTATATCCTTTAAAGAAAAAATTTTTATTAATCATTATCCACCTAGGAACAGTCTACCAACATCAGGATTTTGAAGTAAATCGTCTCCTTTACCTGCAATTGCAGTTTGCCCTGATACTAAAACGTATCCTATATCCGCAAACTCCAATCCTTTTTTGGCATTTTGTTCTACTAGAATGATTGTTTTTTTTTCATTTTTCTGAAGATCTCTTAATATTTCAAAAACCATCTCAATATATCTGGGTTCAAGTCCAATTGACGGTTCGTCTACTAAAAGCACTGAAGGTTTCATAACTAATGCTCTAGATATTTCTAGCAATCTTCTCTCTCCACCAGATAAAACTTTTGCTGGTTGGTTTCTTCTATTTCTTAACCTTTCATACTTTTCAAAAATTCTTTCAGCCTCTTCATATGACTCATCTGTTTTTTCTTTTATATATCCTCCCATTAAGAGGTTTTCTTCTACTGTCATATCTGGAAATACAGAATTATCTTGCAATATATAAGCTATACCGACTGACTTTAACTTTTCTGCTGGGGTAAGATTTGTAATTTCTTTTCCTTCAAGTTCAATTTGACCAGAAAAAATATTTGTAAAACCATATATTGAATGAAGAATTGTAGATTTACCTGCACCATTAGGTCCAATTAAACATAAAGACTGAGCTTTATTTACGAATAAATCAAAGTTATGTAAAATTTCCATTTTTCCATAACCTGCGTTTAAATTTTTAATAGTTAAATGAACTTCGTTTGGAGATAATTTTTTTAAATCATCTGGTGTCGGAGCTTTTCCTAATACTTCATATTGGTTAGACATTATTGAGCTCCTAAATACGCGTCAATGACACGTTTATCATTTTTAATTTCATCTGGCGATCCATTAGCTAACATTTTACCATGAGCTAAACAAAAAATATTCTCTGCTAATTGCATAATGACTCTCATGTTGTGCTCAATAACCAAAAGAGTTATTCCAAAATCTTGATTAACTTTAATTAATCTATCAATAATACCATTTATTAGTGTTGGATTAATCCCAGCTGTAGGTTCGTCTAGTAATAGCATCTCTGGTTCATTCATTAATGCCATAGCAAGCTCAAGTAATTTTTGTTGACCAAAAGATAAATCTCCAGCTCTTAGCTTTCTTTTTTGATATAATCCCACAAAATTTAATAAATTTTCAGCTTTATCTGTTAATTCTTTTGGAATCTTTGAAAATATTTTCATTAAATCTGCGTCACTACCTTTATGACTAATAAGCATATTTTCTATACAATTAAGCTTTCCATAAATTCTTGTTTGTTGAAAAGTTCTCAATAATCCTAACTTTGCAATTACAGGGACTGGTAACTCAGAAACTTCTTTTCCATTAAATTTAATAGATCCATTATCGATTGGGTAAGTTCCTACAATCGAATTAAATAATGTAGTTTTTCCTGAACCATTTGGTCCAATTAATCCAACTATCTTCCCTTTTTCAACATTCATTGAAATATCAACGTTAGCTTTAACACCACCAAAAGATTTACTTACATTGCTAACTTCTAAAATACTCATTTAAGTTCTACCTGTGCTTTACGATCTTTTTCATCAACCACTTCACCAAATCGCTCTGGATATTTTTCTCTAAGCCATCCCATAATTCCTTCTGGAAAATAAATCACAATCACAACAATCAAAACTCCTAGAGCAACATACTGCCAACCCAAAAAGAATGTCCAAAAGCCTTCTTTAAAAATATGAAATATAGTTGCACCAATAATTGGGCCCCAAAGAGTTCCTTTACCTCCAAGTATTGCCATCAGTACCATGAATACTCCCATTTCTCTTCCATCAAATGCAACATCTGTTGAATCGATGTATCCAACTAAGCCACCCATTATTCCTCCTGCCAATCCACAAAAGAAAGCTGAGATCATCCAACCAATAATTTTATACTTCATTGTTTCAATACCCATTGCTTCAGCTTTATCCTCATTATCTCTAATAGCGTTAAGTATTAATTTAAATCTTGTAGAATAGATTGAACGAACAGCAATGAATGTGAGCACTAATGTGAAGAAGCTTAAGAAATAGAAAAACTCCCCCCTTGCTTCTAAGCTACCAACATTTGGAAAAGGTGGTGTAGTAAATCCTTGACCAGCTCCAATAATTTCTATTCCACCAGAAATTTCACCCGCAGCTACACCTAAACCTAATGTACAAATTGCAAAATAATGTCCTCTAAGTCCAAGAATAGAATATCCTATCAAACCAGCCACAATAGTTGGAACTACAGCAGCTACGACTAGTCCAGCTGCCATACCTTGAAAAAACTGTGTTGGAGTATGAACAAATGTTTTTTCCCCTCCACTCTCCGTCCATTCAGCTAATGGAAAAAACATTCCAACTTGAACAGAAGCACATAGGTACATTCCTAATCCATAAAATAATATATTTCCAAATGAATTATAGCCCATCTCCCCACCTTGGATGTTCCAAGTAGTAGCAAGAACTATTAAAACACAAAGAATTGATAGCTGAACTTTAAAGGCTGGAAATAAAAAAGGGGCAGCTAATCCAAATATTAATATTACTGCATATAAAATAAAATTCTTATTCATCTTTCATCTCAATCTTACTTTAAATATTCTCTTTTCCTCGAAAGTTTAAATCTTCTATAAACCAGGATTAATACTAATAATAAAAATACTGAACCAATTCTAAATTCTGTACCCAATATATAATCTGCAAATTCTTCAAATACTCCTAATCCCATTCCCGACATTGCTACACCAGGTAAGTTTCCTAATCCTGCAACAATTACGATCATGAAAGATCTGATTGTGTAGGGTAGTCCCATGTAAGGATGAATTGTGAAAGTTATAGATATCAAAGCACCAGCAACACCACAAAGAGCAGCATTTATTCCAAATGTTGCGGCATAAACTTTTTCTGTATCGACACCTAAAATCTTTGCAGCTCTTGCATTTTGAGCTGTAGCTCTAATTGCACGTCCTAGCTTTGATTTTTTCATATAAATTACCAAACAAACTGCAAATACAATGCTAATAAACGCTGAAAATATTTTTGAATTTGGTAAAACAACATTGTTATCAAACAACATAGTTGTTCCATAACCAGAATTTGCAAGTACGACGTCTGCGCCAAATGCAAAATTCATTAATTGCATGAAAAGAATACTTATTCCAAAAGTAGCTAAAATAGAGATAAATAGATCTCTATCTACTACTTTATTAATTACGAGTTTGTAAATTGCTATACCAACAAAGTACATTATTACCGGCGCAACAATAACTCCCCATGCTGGATGAATACCATAAAGATACATAAAGTATGCAATGTATCCTCCTAAAATTACAAGATCTCCTTGAGCAATGTTAATTATATTCATCACACCCCATTGAAGTGCCATTCCATATGCAATCAATGCAAACAAAACTCCTAGCAAAATACCATCCAAGCAAGCTTGAAGAGTTATCATAGGATATTGAAATACAAGAAAATCCATAAAAAATATTTTTGGGTTATATAAAAAAAAGCCCCCTATGACTAGGGGGCTTTAGTATTTTATTTTATCTTTCTGACCACTTAGGAATTGGATGTATCAACTTAGCTGATGCCCATTTTAATGGAGCAACAACTTTGTTTTCACAACTTCCTGAAGCATCACACATTACTTGGAAAAGTACCATTGGTTTGTCAACGTTCTGACCACCAGGTGCAAATTTAATATTTCCATAGAATGTTTGCATATTCGTAGCTGCAAGAGCATCTCTTACTTTCTTTTGATCGAAAGAATTTGCTCTTTCAAATGCATCTTTGAATACCAATAAAGCAGCTGAAGATTCAGCAGATTGGTAAGGTGGATCATATCCAAACTCTTTCTCAAAGTCTGCAGCATAAGTCATGCCATCTTTAAAGAAATCATCTTTATAAGTTAGTGACTTGTGCCATTGAGAAGCACAAAGTGCATACTGTGAATTTTTACCATGCTGTTTAGATAGCTTAGCAGCATCACAGTGAGTCATAGCTAACATTGGAACATCAACTTTCATTTCAGCAATTTGTCTGATCGCAGTTAATGCACCTTTTGTGTGGCCTGATACAACAAGTACATCTGGTTTCATCTGTTTTACTTTAACCAAAGTAGCAGCCATATCATTTAGCTCTTTAGGCAATTTATCGTCGATTATGATTTTAGAACCAGTTCTTTCTGCAGCATCTAAAATACCTAATCTAACGTCCTGTGAGAATGCATCTTGTTCAAACGCTTGTGCAATTCTTACTGGTTTTCCACCATTTAACTCAACTGCTGTTTCGATAGCAACATCAAGATATAAGTTAGCTGGAGCTAATACAGCAAATAGATATTTGTAACCTTTAGTAAACAAAGATCTAGATGCACCATTTGCTTCAACCATTGGAACACCATATTTTTCAGTCACTGGCGCAATCGCTTTAGTTAAACCAGAACTGTAAGGGCCAAGCATAAACTCAACACCATCTTGTGATATTAATCTTTCTGCAAGCTGTGCAGCTCTCTTAGGGTTTGACTCATCATCGTAATAAATAATGTCAAACTTATAAGTCTTTCCACCAACTTTAACTCCGCCCATGCTGTTAATTCTATCAACGGCCATGTTATAACCATTTTGAGTATGAACACCATTAGATGAGTATTTACCAGTTAAGGAAATCGCAGCACCTAAAATAATTTTGTCACCAACAACTTTTGCAAAAGATGCAACAGAAGTTGAAAATAAAATTACTAATGCAGAAACAAAACTTAAAATTATTTTATTCAATCTCATTTTATTTCCTCTTTAATTAATTAATTATGGGGTGATTAAATAAAGAAATTTTATTTTATGCAAGTGGCAATAAAGGCCAAATCTAATTAATATTGTTGAGTTACAACAATTATTGTGGCAATAATTACTAAAACACTCGCAGAAATTGTATTAATTGTTTTTGGATTAGCAGTTATCCACTTTATTAATTTTTGTGCGAGCATTGCGTATCCAATCAAAGATACAAAATCTAAAACGATGTAAGTTGTAATTAAAATTATAAATTGAACCAATAAATTAGAATTAAAGTCAATAAATTGAGGAAAAATAAATGGAAAAAACATCCAAGCCTTAGGACTTGTACCAGCAACTAAAAAACCATCTCTAAAAAAAGATAAGTTACTTTTTTCTATTTCGCCTTCGCTTGAAATACTTTTTGGTCGAGATTTATAAATATCGTAAGCTAAATATAATAAATAAATTATTCCTATCCATTTAAACGCATTAAGTATCGTTGAATTTTCTGAAAAAAAGGATCCAATCACAAAAATAACTAAAGTTGCCTGAATCAAATTTGCAGTTACATCACCTAAAGCAGACCATACACATTTTCCAACACCATAATTCATTGAATAAGAGATAATTACAATCCTGGGAGTTCCAGGTGTAATAAATAAAAAAATAATTATCTGTAGATAAAGTATAAAATCTAGGGGGAGCATAAAAAAAGATAGTCCTTAAAAACCGGGAGCTAAAGATGGCTAAGAAGGACTATCTGATACATAATATCAGAGGCTAAAAAAAATGCATTAAATTTTTTTTTCAAATATAAAGGATTTATGAAAAAAAAAGGTCACAGGCCAGTTACTAAAGTTAAAAATCCAGAGCCCAAAATGGACGATCCCGATTGGATCATTTGGGCAGCCTGGGCAGACAGGATTACTTTTGAGGAAATTGAAAAAAAAACTGGAAAGAAGGAATCAGATGTAATTAAAATTATGCGAAGATCTCTAAAACCATCATCTTTCAGATTATGGAGAAAAAGAGTAAACCAAAAAAGCATAAAACATCGAAAAAAGTTTGAGTACTCAAGAAAAGAAATAACTAGTAAAATTAAAAAAGGTGACTATTTATAACTCATGAAAAAAATTACGATGTATACAGGTCCACTTTGTAATTATTGTGAGGCTGCAAAAAGATTATTAGCTAGAAATAATGCTCCTTACAATGAAATTGATATTTCAAAAGTAGATGGTGCAATGGATGAAATGATTAAAAAAGCTAATGGAAGAAGAACAATTCCACAAATTTTTTTTAATGACCAGCATATTGGTGGTTATGATGAAGTAAGAGCTTTAGAAAAAGAAAATAAACTTCAAGATCTTTTAAAAAATTAATTTAAATAATTTATTCTTTGGGTTTAAAAACTAAACAAACACCATTATTACAAAATCGTTTTCCTGTAGGTTCAGGTCCATCATCAAAAATATGACCATGATGTCCTCCACATTTTTTACAGTGATATTCAGTTCTTGCATAACCTATGTGATGATCAGTTTTAGTTTCAAATACATCTGGTAAAGACTCATAAAATGAAGGCCATCCTGATCCGCTCTCATATTTTGTTTTTGAGTCAAATAATTTTTCTCCACAATTTGCACAATGAAAAGTTCCTTCTCTCTTTTCATGGTTAAGTTCGCTTGAACCTGCGCGCTCAGTTCCTTCTTCGAACAAGATTAACTTTTGCTCTGCAGTTAAATTTGGATTTATTTTTTTTGTCATGATCCTATATATTTAGCACAGGATTTATGTAAGATTGAATGTAATTCAACTAATTTTTTAAAATCTTTATTATAGCCACCACCTAAAACACCACAAAAGGGTATTCTTTTAGAAAAAAAGTTTTCAATAACAAGCTCGTCTCTAGATTTAATCCCTTCATCAGATATTTTTAGTCTACCTAATCTATCGTTAAAATGAATATCTACTCCAGCTATATAGAAAACAAAATCAAAATTTTCTTGATTTAACTCATTTAAATAATGTTTAAGTGTATTGATATAATCATCATCCTCTAAATTATCTTCTAGCTCCACATCTAAATCGCTATTAGATTTTTTGGCTGGATAGTTAGTTTTAGAGTGCATACTGAACGTAAAAACGCTTCTATTTTCTTTAAAAATTTCTGAATTTCCGTTTCCTTGATGAACATCTAGATCAACAATTAATATTTTGTTAGCCAAACCTCGATTTAGTAAATAATGAGCAGCAACAGCTACATCATTAAAAACGCAGTATCCAGCTCCGCCATCGTAGTTTGCGTGATGACTACCTCCAGCAGTATTACATGATATTCCATAATTAATTGCAAGTTTAGAAGCCAAAACAGTACCACCAGTAGCTACTAATGATCTCTGAACAACACTTTCAACAAGTGGAAATCCAATTTTTTTTACTTCCTCTTTACTTAATGTTTTATTTTTGATTTTAGAGATATAATCTTTTGAATGTGCGTAACTCAATGTTTCAAGCGAACAAGCATATGGTTGATAAAACTTTTTAACGATTTTATTTTGGATCAAATAATCTGCCAATTCTCCAAACTTGTTTATAGGAAATTTATGATCATCTCCAATTTTGGCAAAATAATCCTCATGATTAACCACTGGTAAATCCATCGTTACTCTAAAACACGTACTGGCTTTCCATTAACACAAGCCTCTAATCCTTCAATCATTTGATTATAAAAAATACTATAATTTTCTGCTGTAACATAACCTATGTGTGGAGTAAGAAGTGCATTAGGTAAAAATCTTAGTTTATTATTTTCAGGTAAAGGTTCTTTATCATAGACATCAATTCCAGCTCCCGCAATTACATTGGTTGATAATGCAATAATTAAATCATCCTCATTAACAATAGGTCCTCTAGAAGTATTTATCAAAAAAGCTGTCTTTTTCATTTTATCAAATTCTTTTATGGTAATACAGTCTTTGTATCTTTCACCTCCTTGAACGTGAATTGAAAGTACATCAGAATTTGTGATTAAGTCATCTTTGCTACGAGGGAGTACATCTAATTCTTTGCACTTATCTAAGCTCAAATTTTCACTCCAGGCCATTACTTGCATTCCAAATGCTTTTCCAATTTTTGCAACTTCTGTACCTACTCTGCCTAGACCAATTAATCCTAAGATTTTTCCTTTTAATTCTACACCAATGGTTGTTTGCCAGTATCCTTGGTACATATTATCAAACTCTTCCTTAAAATTTCTTGCTAAACCAAGGATAAGTGCCCAAGTCAATTCAGGTGTTGGATTTAAGTTTATATCTGTTCCACAAACTATAATTTTTCTTTTCTTTGCAGCATCTAAATCAATAGATTTGTTTCTTAATCCACTTGTGATAATAAATTTTAAATCATTTAAATTATCAATTAAATTTTTTGTAATTGGAGTTCTTTCTCTCATTATTAATAAAGCTTCAAAATCAGCTAACTGATCAATTGCATCTGCTTCATCTAAAAAAGGTTCGCTAAAAATCTTAAACTCATATTTTCCTGAAAGTTTTTCTAAATCTACAAATTGTTGAGCAACATTTTGATAATCGTCTAATATAGCAACTTTAAGCATTTTTAACTTTCTTATTTGATAACAATATTCCTGTAACAATAAAACAAGCGCCTAAAATATGATAAAACATAAATTTTTCACTAAAAAAAATCATCGCCATTATGGCACTTAAAATTGGCATTAAATGTAAAAAAACTCCAGATCTATTAGCACCAATCATAGATATTCCTTTTATCCATAAAAGAAATGATGCTAAACCTGGGAACAAAACTACATAAGACAAGATTAAAATGAATGGTAATTCTAAATTAATTCTGAAACCAATTTGATATTCAATAAAATAAACTGGAATTAAAAATATTAAGCCAAAAGTAATTACAACTTGTAATAATGATATTTGAGTTAACTCATATTGCTTTCCCTTTAACAATGTTGAGTATAAAGCCCATGAAAACATCGCAATCACCATTGTAATATCACCTTTATTAAAATCTAAATTTTTTAATATTTCCAAATTTGCTTTTGTGATAATCATAATCACACCTGCAAAAGAGAATACTACCCCTATAATTTGAAAAATATTTGTCTTTTCAATTTTTAAAATTGAAGAAAATAACATGATCATCACAGGTATAGTTGAAATCATTAAAACTCCACTAATCACCTGAGTAAAATTTAATGAATAATAAACAATTGAATTAAATACCGTTATACTAGTAACTCCCAAAACAATAAAAAGTTTATAGTTTTTAATTATGTAGTTTCTTTTTTCTAAAATTTCAGTAATTGTGAAAGGGGCTAAAATTAACCAAGCAAAGAGCCATCGGTAAAAATTTAGTGAAAAAGGAGGAACTTCATAAAAACTTGCAAGTTTACCTACTACAAAATTTCCCGCCCAAAAAGTTACTGTTAAAAATAGATATAAATAAGCTAAAAAATTATTATCTTTAGTCACTTAACTAAATCTAAGCGAACTATAAGGTTTTAAATCTAAATTTGTATTTTCGTTCGCTATCATCCCTGAAACAATCTTTCCAGAAATTGGTCCTAAAGTCCATCCTAAATGATGATGTCCAAAGCAATAATAAATATTTTTGTAATTTTTTGATGGCCCCATAATAGGTAAAAAATCCGGTAAAGTTGGTCTAAAACCTAGCCACTCATCCTCATGCTCTGGTAAATCACCAAGCATATATTTTGCATTATTTATCAAATTTTTAACTCTTGATTTAGATAATGGATTATCTAATCCACCAAATTCTACAGTTCCAACAACTCTTAAACCTTGTTCCATCGGTGTAATTCCAAATCCACGATTGGAAAATATTACGGGTCTACTTAATAAATGATCACAATTTTTGAAATGAACATGATATCCACGCTCTGTATCTAAGGGTATTTTTTCACCAAGATTATCTGTTAATTTTTTTGAAAAAGCTCCACAAGCTATTACTGCTTTATCAAAAATATAACTTTGGGTTTCAGTTTTAAAAACTGGTTTTTCTTCATCAAAATTAATATCTTTAACATTTACTTTGTTAAATTTTCCACCTTTTTGCAAAAATAAATCAAATAATTTTAAAAGAATTTTTTTTGGATTTCTTGCATGTCTTGCAGAAGGATAGAATACACCTGCATGATAAAATGGTTTTATATGTGGTTCAAGATCATGAATCTCAGCTTTATTTACTAATTGTTGTTCAACTCCTAATTCTTCCCTTACTCTGATTTCTAATTCTCTGCTTTTTAAATCCTTGTCATTCCAAATATAAAGAATGCCTTTGTTTTCAACCAAACCTTCTAAGTTTATCTCTTCAAACAATTCATCATATGCAGGTAAAGCCAGATCTAAAATTTGGTGCATATTTTTAGCAGTATGCATCATCTTAGTTTTAGTAGTATTCATTATAAATTTTATAAACCATGGAATCATTTTAGGAACATAATTCCATTTTAAAGCAAGGGGACCTGAAGAACTAAGCAACATTGCGGGCACATCCGCTAAAATATCAGTTCTGTTTAAAGAAAGAGATGCATATGGCGAAAAGTGACCTGCATTACCATAAGAGGCGGCTTGGCTCCCTGGATTATCTCTATCAAAAATAGTTACGTTGAAACCTTTTTTTTGAAGAAACAAAGCGTTAGATACACCTTGAATTCCTGCTCCAACTATTCCTACTTTAAGATTTTTATTCATACGATTGTTATACAAGTAAATATTAAATTATTAGAGTGACAAATTATGCAATCATTTGTTTGTGATTTATTTTTGCACTCAATACTATGCCAAAACCAATCATAGTAGCTAACATTGAAGAACCTCCATAGGACATGATGGGTAATGGAGAACCAACTATAGGTAGCAGACCCAAAACCATAGATAGGTTTACCACTACGTAAATAAAAATTGCAAAAGCATAACCAAAACAAAAAAGTCTAGCAAAATTACTCCTCGAAATAGATCCTATTCTTACAATTCTAAAAATTATTATTGAGTATAATATTAAAAGACCAACTGAGCCTATAAAACCAAACTCTTCTGAAAATAAAGTGAATATAAAATCTGTATGTTTTTCAGGTAAAAAATCTAAATAACTCTGGGTTCCTTTTAAAAAACCTTTTCCATTAATACCACCTGAGCCAATAGCTATTTTTGACTGTATAATTTGATATCCAGCACCCAATGGATCTCTGTCTGGATCTAAAAAAGTTAATATTCTTAATTTTTGATATGGTTTAAGGAATGAAATTATAAATGGTAGAGAAATTAAGAAAGTAATAAATGAATATATAAAGTATTTAATTTTTACACCTCCTAACCACAAAATAATTAATCCACTTAAAGCAATTAATATAGAGGTACCAAGGTCAGGCTGAGAAATTACAAAAATTATTGGAATTATTATTATTGATAAAACAATAATTATACTTGTAAATGAATTAACATTTTCTATTTTTAATCTATGATAATATTTCGCAAGACACATTATAATTGCTATTTTCATAAGTTCTGAGGGTTGAAGCACAAAAAGATATACATCCATCCATCTTTGTGAACCAGAGGACTTTATTCCAAAAAATGAAACATAAATTAATAAAAGTATTACTATAAAATAGATTATATAAGAAAAGTTATGCCAAAATTTTATGTTAAAGAAAGCCACAAAAATCATTAAGGGGAAAAAAACTGCAAGTTTTACAAAATGATTTTTAGTATGAAAAAGTATTTCACCCCCATCAGTAGAATACATAACAAAAACACTTATTACAGAAAGAGCGATAACAGAAATTAATAATATATAATCTAAGTTTTTTATTTTTTGAAATAATGTAATCTCACTATTCAATCTGTCGTGTTGAAACATTTAAATAGTAATCCTCTCAAAATTTGATTGTTTATTTCTTAATTCGTGTCTATCAATAATTAATTTGAATAATTTTTTTGCAATAGGTGCGGCTGCTTTACTTCCTGAGCCACCATGCTCTACAATAATACTCAAAGCATATCTTGGATTTATATAAGGACCATAAGCAATATATAAGGCATGGTCTCTATCTTTGTAAGGTATTTGCTCTAATTCCAAATCTAGTTCTCTTTCTCTTTTGCTTATTCTCTTAACCTGTGCTGTTCCAGTTTTTCCTGCAAATTGATATTTAGGATCATCAATTCTTGACTTATAAGAGGTTCCAAATCTTTCATTAGTTGAACTGAACATTGCTTCCTGAACAATTTTAATATTTTTTTTATCTTTAAATAATTTTTTATCCAATAAAGACTCTGAGTTAGTGTCAAATAATAACCCGCTTTCCATTGATTGCTTTGCATCTTCATAAGAAATTGGGTTGTTATCAACAATTATTTTAGGTTTGATCGCATAACCTCCATTCGCAATTTGTGCCGTCATCATGCAGAGTTGTAGGGGCGTTGATTGGATATAACCTTGACCAATACCTGTTATTAAAGTCTCACCTAATACCCAGCCCCTGCCAAGATTATTTTTTTTCCATTTTGTATTTGGGAATAGTCCTTTTTTTTCAGTATCAAAATATTCACCAAGTACTTTTTTGCCTAAACCAAACTTTTCAGCTGTAATATTTAATCGGTCAACACCTAACAGTCTTGCAACCTCATAAAAATATGTATCACATGATTGTTTCATTGCATTTTTCAAGCTTACCCAACCATGTCCTTTTTCCTTCCAACAGTGAAATGTTTGTCCATATAACTCCATTTTTCCTGTGCATTTAACTTTAAACTTTGTATCTATTACTTTGTTTTCTAAAGCTGAAAGCGCAACGATAGGTTTTATTGTTGAACCTGGCGAGTATAGACCCGAAAGAGTTTTGTTTATTAATGGTTTTAATGGATTATTTCTAATTAATTGCCACTCATCTTGACTTATTCCGAATAAAAATAAATTTGGATTATAAGATGGAGATGAATACATTGCTATTATATCTCCAGTATAGATATCCATTACACTTATAGATCCTGCTTTTTCATTTAACAATTTCCCACAAGCTTTTTGTATTTCTGTATCTACAGTTAAACGTATTTTTGATCCTTGCTCACCTTTTTGATGCTCGAGTTGATTAATTCTTTTACCGTAAGCATTTACTTCATATCTTTGAATAGCATTTGTTCCAATTAAATGATTTTCAAGTCTTTTCTCTAAGCCCAGTTTTCCAATTTTCATTCCTGGTACAAATCTTTCTTGGATAATTTCATTTTCTAAAATTTCTTGTTCATTTGGTTGACTCACATATCCAAGAACATGTGTATATACATCATTAAATGGATAGTTTCTGGATATTGTCATTACTGGTTTAATACCAACAAGATCGTATAAATAATTATTAATTTTTACAAATTGACTCCAGCTTAAGTTTTCAGAAACAATAATACTGTCCCACGGTTTTAGCTCTGCCTTTAATTTATTTATTCTTGCAATTCTTTTGTCACTTAGATTTAAAAGATTTTTCAATCTAACTAGTAAATAATTAAAATTCTCAACTTGCTCTGGAATTATATGTAATTGATAAACTTTTAAATTCCCCGCAATTACATTTCCAAAATAATCAACAATATTTCCCCTTGTAGGTGGGAGTTTCCATTCTCTAATTCTGTTCTTGTCTGAAAGAGTAAGATATTTTTTATTTTCGTTTATTTGAAGAGAAAACAAACGAGCAACGATACCAACAAAAACTACTACTTTTGCTGCTCCGATTATGAACATCCTTCTATTAATTACATCTGTTTTTCTTATTCCTGAATTAGATTTAATCATTTGTTTGATATGAAATTCTTTCGTTTAAAAAATTAAAAAATAAAAAAAATATTGGATAAAATAAAAAAGTAAAACCTGAGTTAATCAAATAATTTGTGTAATCAACTTTAATTAAAAAGACTAAATCCAAAATAATCACTTGAATTGAATTTATTAATAAAATTGTGAATAATAATGATATCCAGTCCTTCATAAAGTTTGGAGTCAAAGTAATGTTTCTTATGTAAGCTGTTACAGAGCAAAGAATAAGGTAACAAAAACTACTAATTCCTATTGGTATACCTATTACAACATCATTAATTATTCCTGCAAAGAAAATTGCTAGATAACCTAATTGATCAGGATTTCTTAAAGTCCAAAAGAAAATTAATAAATGAATAAAATTAAAAGCAAAATAATCAAGTTTTAAGTAATTAAAATCAAATTCGTTAAATACAGAAAAAAATAACATCATAAATGGTACGTAGGATAAGAATATTTTTAATAAAGGACTTTTATTAAGTGATGACATTATTCTTCTCCACCTATTTTATAAGAAACTATTTTTACATAGTTGAGTTGTGTAAAATCAGAAAAAAAATTAATTTTTCCTTCTGAAATGTTGTTAATTTTTCCAATTGGTATACCAGGTTTGAATAAACCACCAAGACCTGAGGTGTAAGCAAAAATTTCTTTATTTTTAAAATCTTCTCTCAGTTCTTCTTGGGTATGTTCAATTTTTCCAAATTCACCTCCTGTACCAGAAATTACAGCTTGTATGTCATCTGGCTCTAGAACAGATGGTATTTTACTATTAAGGTCAGACAATAGTAATGCCCTTGAATTGGTATAATTTACTTCAATTATCTGGCCAACTAGATAAACATCATCAATAACTGCCATTCCAATTTTTACTTTATCTTTTGTGCCTTTATTTAATACTACTGATTTTAAATATGGGCTGTCTTTATCAATTAAAACTCTGGCAAAAATTTCTTGTGAATTTATACTTTCATCAAGTAACTCTCTAAGCTTTTTATTTTCTACAGTTAAAAACTTATTTTGTAATTTAAGTTTATCAGAATTTTCTATTTTAATTAAATCTTTCTGATGACTTTCATATAAGTCAATATGTGATTTTAATTTTGATGATATTTCTTTTAATTTATTTTCTGGGATTGATGCAATATGAGATGATCTATAAATTACTTCATTAATTCCTAATTTAATAAATTGTATTGCTTTAAAATTAAAATTACTTAGAACAATTACAAAAATTGATAAAATAATTAAGGTTAGTAAAGAAAATTTTTGTTTATCTTTTTTTTTTAAGAAAGCTGACCTGATGGCAATTACAAAATCATCTCTGCCAGTAGCCATTTTTCCTAATATTCAGATAACATAGTAGAAAAAGTTTCTTCTTGATCCAAAGCTTTACCTGTACCAACAGCAACACAAGATAATGGATCATCTGCTATATGAACTGGTAAACCTGTTTCTTTAGAAAACCTTTTATCAATATTTTTTAACAAAGCACCACCACCTGTCAAAGTTAATCCCATGTCAACTAAATCAGCTGACAACTCAGGTGGAGTATTTTCTAACGCATCTTTAATTGCACTAACCATTTGTTTCATAATATCATTTAGTGCTTCAGCAGTATCTTCTTCTGTAATATTAACTTCCTTTGGAGTACCTGATCTTAAATCTCTTCCTTTAACTGGGTAAGTGTTTGTTCCTGTCGGAACAGCTGTTCCCATTTCCTTTTTTATTTTTTCAGCAGTAGTATCACCAATTAATAAATTGTATTCTTTTCTCATATAATCCACTATTGCAGTATCCATTGAGTCACCTGCAACTCTTAAAGATTTAGAGTAAACTAATCCACCTAAAGACATTACTGCGATTTCACTTGTTCCCCCACCAATATCTACAATCATTGAACCAGTTGCTTCAGAAATTGGTAGATTTGCTCCAATAGCTGCTGCAATTGGTTCCTCAATTAATTGAACTCTTCTTGCGCCTGCTGCTAGAGCACTATCTTGAATTGCTTTTCTTTCAACTGGTGTTGAACCAGTTGGTACACAAATTAAAATTCTAGGATTAGCAAATGTACTCCCTTTGTGAACTTTTTTAATAAAATGTTTGATCATTTCTTCAGTGACTATAAAATCTGCGATAACACCATCTCTTAAAGGTCTAATTGCACTAATGTTACCAGGAGTTCTTCCAAGCATCGTTTTCGCTTCATCTCCAACAGCTAATACATTTTTCTTTCCACCTTGATCAACTATCGCAACAACTGAAGGTTCATTAAGAACTACACCTTGACCCTTTAAAACTACAAGTGTATTTGCTGTTCCAAGATCAATTGCCATATCTTGGCTCCATATTTTTTTAACACTGCTAAATAACCCCATTATATCCCTCTTACTTTCTGACTTTCTTGCTCCATAGGAGCTGTTTTATCTCGTTTGATTATCATTTTATTTAATGCATTTATGTAAGCATTTGCTGATGCAACCAAAGTATCTGTATCAGCTGCTTGACCCACAGTTGTTTTGCCTTTCTCCTCAATTTTAACACTTACTGTTGCTTGTGCATCTGTTCCTTCTGTAACTGCATGAACTTGATAAAGCTGTAAGTTAACATCGTGAGGATATAAAGTTTTAATGCATTTGAATATTGCATCTACTGGACCATCTCCAGTTTCTGTTGCATTTTTAACATCACCGTAAACATCCAAAGTCATTTCTGCTTTTTGTGGTTCTCCTGTTCCAGCAAAAACTTTTAAAGATTTAAGAGTGATTGCATTCACTTTATTATCTACAATTAAACTATCATCTACTAAGGCAATAATATCTTCATCGTAAACATGCTTTTTCTTATCTGCTAAGACTTTGAATTTTGCAAATGCATTTCCTACCACATCGTCAGTTAAATCTGGATAACCTAAGCTGTTCAACTTATCTTTAAATGCATGTCGACCAGAATGCTTTCCCATCACTAATGATGTTTGTTTAACCCCTACGCTTTCAGGTGTCATTATCTCATATGTTTGTCTATTTTTTAACATTCCATCCTGGTGAATTCCTGCTTCATGAGCAAAAGCATTTTTTCCAACGATGGCTTTATTGTATTGAACAGGAAATCCAGTTGCGTTTGAAACAATTTTTGAAGCTTTGCTTAAAAGTGTTGTATTAATTCCAGTTTCATATGGCATTAAATCAGGTCTTGTTTTAATTGCCATAACAACTTCCTCAAGAGCAGCATTTCCTGCTCTTTCTCCTAATCCATTTATTGTACATTCAATTTGTCTTGCTCCAGCTTGAACACCAGCTAACGAGTTAGCTACTGCTAAACCTAAATCATTGTGACAATGGGTTGATAAAATTGCTTTATCAATATTTGGAACTTTATTTAATAAAGTTTCTATAATTGTAGTAAATTCAGATGGTATTGTGTAACCAACAGTATCAGGAATATTAATTGTTGTAGCTCCATTTTTAATTGCAAGCTCTACAGTTTTACACATGTAATCCATATCAGTTCTTGTTCCATCTTCACAGGACCACTCAACGTCATCAGTAAACTTTCTTGCATAAGCAACATGTTTTCCAATTGATTCATAAACATCTTCTGGAGACATATTTAATTTATGCTTCATGTGTAATGGACTTGTAGAAATAAATGTATGTATTCTAAATCTTGGTGCATGTTTTAAAGCTTCATAAGCTCTATCAATATCTTTTACTGAATGTCTTGAAAGTCCTGCAGGAATAGAATTTTTTAAAATTTTACTTACTTCTGAAACAGCTTCAAAATCCCCTGGTGAAGCTATAGGAAAACCTGCTTCAATTATATCTATACCTAACTCATCAAACACTCTTGCGATTTGAATTTTTTCTTCTAAACTCATAGACGCACCTGGCGATTGCTCACCATCACGCATAGTAGTATCAAATATAAAGACTCTATCTTTATTGCTCATAACTAAAATTTTTTAGAAAATCTATAATACAATCTATGAGAGAGATTGCAAAATAATTAGTTAAATAATCACTTTTAATCGACCAATTTAGGCTTATGAAAAATTAATTATAAATAGACTCGATTTTAGGCATTAACCTTAAAAGTTCTCTTGTGTATTCATGGCTGGGTTTTAAAAATAAATCCTCAGTGTTTGAAACCTCACACAATTTGCCATCTTTTAAGACTCCAATTTTATCACACATTTGTCTAACAACCGGTAGGTCATGGCTAATAAATAAAATTGTTAAATTTAATTGTTCTTGTAGATCTTTAAGTAAATTTAATATTTGAGCTTGGATACTTACATCCAAAGCAGAGGTAGGTTCGTCGCAAACCAAAAGTCTTGGTTGTGTAGCAAGCGCTCTTGCAATTGATATTCTCTGTCTCTGTCCTCCTGAAAATTCATGTGGATATCGATCTGCAGATTTTTGAGTTAATTCTACAGACTCAAGTAAATCATAAATATAACTATTTAAATCTATATTTGATATTGATGGGTTATGAAGTGTGATTGGTTCTGCAATTATATCTTTTACTTTTAATCTTCCATTTAGTGAAGAATATGGATCTTGAAATATCATTTGAATTTGTTTTCTAAATTTCATTAATCCAGATCTTTGTTTTATTTTTGTAATACAAACGTTATCAAAAAAGATATCTCCAGAAGTAGGTTTAAATAAATTTACGATCATTTTTGCAATTGTAGATTTTCCACTTCCACTTTCTCCTACTAAGCCAAAAGACTCACCTTCTTTTATATCAAAAGAAACATCATTAACAGCCATCACTGAATTCTTAGAACTTTCTGTAAAAAAATTATCATCAAAACTTTTATTCAAATTTTTTATCTGAACTAAATCTTGATTTATAATTTCTTTCTTTGACCATCTGCTTAATATTTTGATATTATTCTCTTTTTTATTATTTTTTTCTTTTTCAACTATTACAAATCTTGAAATTTTTTTATTAGTTGGTGGAACTGAACTTACTAAACTTTTAGTATAATTTTCTTGTGGTTTAGTTAATATTTTTTTAGTTTCACCAATTTCAATTAAATTGCCGCTTTTCATAACTGCAACTCGGTCTGCAGTTTCAGCTATAACTCCCATATCATGTGTAATTAAGATAACCGCAAGGTTTCTTTCTTTTGTTAATTTTTTAATAAGTTCTAAAATCTGAGATTGAATTGATACATCTAATGCTGTTGTCGGTTCATCTGCAATTAACAATTCTGGCTCGCAACATAGAGCTAAAGAAATTACTACTCGCTGTCTCATTCCACCTGAGAATTGATGAGGATAATTATCAAATCTTGTTTCTGCATCTTTTATGCCAACTTCTTTCAATAGATTGATAGATTTATTTTTTGCTTCCTCTTTACTTAGTTTAAGATGAGTTTGAATTGTTTCAATTAACTGTTCACCCACAGTAAGAATTGGGTTAAGTGAAGTTTGAGGATCTTGAAATATCAATCCAATTTTATTTCCTCTATATTTTACAATACTTTCAGAATTTTCATGAATGTTGAGATCACCTAAAATAACTGCACCACTAGAAACCTTACCTGGTTCATCAATTAAATTTATAATAGCGTTTCCTACAGTGCTTTTTCCTGATCCAGATTCTCCTACTAATCCTAAAATTTCTCCTTTATTAACCTCAATATTTATATTCTTAGCAGCGTAAATTGTTTCTTTTCTCATTTGATAATCAACACTAAGATTATTTATTTTTAAAAATGTCATTTTTTTAATTTTGGATTTAAAGTATCTCTCATCCAATCCCCTAATAAATTTATTGAAAATGCTAAAATAACTAAGAAAATTGCTGGAAAAAAAGTTATCCACCATTCTCCTGAAAATAAAAAGTCATTACCAAGTCTTATCAATGTACCTAAAGAAGGTGTTGTTGGAGGTACGCCAACTCCTAAAAAACTTAAAGTAGACTCAGCTAAAATAGCAAGAGCTAAACCAATAGTTCCAATTACTAATACTGGTCTTAAAATATTTGGTAAAATATGTTTAAACATAATTATTATATTTGAAACACCGATGATAGTTGATGCTGAAACATAGTCTTTATTTTTTTCCACCAAAGTTGCAGCTCTAGAAACTCTTGCAAATTGTGGCCACTCTGAAATTCCGATTGCAAATATTAAAACATAAATTGCCATTTCATCATGCATTTCTCTAGAGATTAATCCTCTTGCTATTCCATCAACCAACAATGCCATCAAAATACTAGGTACTGTTAACTGAACATCAGTTAACCTCATTACTATCATTTCGTATTTTCCTCCAAAAAATCCAGCTGTTAATCCCAATCCAACTCCAAGAATTAAACTAAAAATTATCGCAGAAAAACCTACAATTAAAGAAATTCTACATCCATACAAAATTGTAGATAACATATCTCTTCCTTGTCCATCAGTACCTAAAATAAATTTAGCAAGACCATCTTCTGTCCATGATGGTGGTGTGAAGGCATCCATAAGTGAAAGAGAGGATGGGTCAAAAGGATTATATGGTGTTATTAGCTCAACAAAGAAAGAGCAGAAAAAGATTATAAACAGAATTGTAGATGATACAATTGCAGTAGGAGATTTAATAAAGCTATGATAAATATCACTATCTTTTATTCTTTTCCAAGTACTTAAAGATTTATTATCCACTTGCGGTATCTCCTTTAACTCTTATTCTTGGATCAATTAAATAATAAAGAATATCAACTATAAAATTTATCATTACGAAAACAAAAGCTATAAATACCAAATAAGCTGACATGATTGGTATATCTACGAATTGAACTGCTTGAATAAATAAGAAGCCCATTCCAGGCCATTGAAAAACAGTTTCAGTAATAATTGAAAACGCAATTAGTGTTCCAATATTTATTCCTGCTATAGTTATTACAGGTATCAATCCATTTTTTAGTGCATGTTTATATTTAATACTATTTTCACTAATACCTCGAGCACGCGCAAATTTAATATAATCTGTTTGTAATATTTCCATCATCTCTGCTCGCACTAATCTGATTATATATGTCATTTGGAAAAGGCTTAATGTTACTGAAGGAAGTATAATTGCTTTAAGTCCTGAAACTGTTAAAAAGCCTGTGGTCCAAAAACCTAAATCAACAACCTCTCCTCTTCCAAAAGAGGGTAGTATTCCTAAGATTACTGCAAACAAATATATAAATAATATACCAATTACAAATGTGGGGAGTGAAACTCCCAATAAGGAGATGGCTAAAACAAAATCACTTAAAAAACCTTTTCGATTTATACCTGTATAAACTCCTAGTAATGTGCCTGTTACAAGTGCAATTAGTGCTGAGATAACTACAAGTTCAATAGTTGCGGGTAATCTTTCAACTATTAATTCTGAAACAGGTCTTCTTAATTGATATGAAATTCCAAACTCACCCTTAGAAGCATTAACTATAAATCTAGAAAATTGGACGTGAATTGGATCCATCAAACCCAATGTTTCTCTTAATTCTGCTCTTTCCTCATCAGAAGTTTCTTCTCCAACCATGTTATTGATTGGATCTCCAACAAAATTAAATAAAGAGAAAGACACAAAGGCGACAACCAACATCACCAAAGCAGATTGAAACAGCCTTTTAAAAAAATAATTTATCAATTTGTGAAGGTTTAAATTTACAAGCCCTTTAAATTTTTAAAGGGCTTGTAATAATTTTTAATTAGTTAAAACTAGCAGTTCTGAATAACGGTTCGTTATTCGGTCTGATAGGAACATTAACATTGCTTTTAGATGCCCAAGAAATTACTTGGTGATGTAAAGGAAGATAAGAAATATCATCTTTTACAATTTTCCAAGCTTTTGCAATTGCAGCATTTCTTTTATCTAAATCAACTTCACCTTCCATAACTCTAATTGCAGCATCAACATCAGCGTTACTAAAGTTAACTTTGTTCCAGCTAGCACCAGTTTCATATAGGTAATGGAAAACATAGTGACTATCTAAAGTTGGAACACCCCATCCTAGCATATAAAAATCACCTTGATCATCTTTAAGCTCTTTGAAGTGTTTACTTTTAGTTTGAGCAAATAAGTTGACGTTAACTCCAATTTTACCCAACATTCCAACAACAGCAGTACATATTGCCTCATCGTTTACATATCTGTCATTAGGACATCTAAGTTCAACGTCAAAACCATTAGGATAACCCGCGTCAGCTAAAAGTTTTTTTGCGGCATTAACATCGTAAGGTAATCTTTTATCAAGATCAGCTGTATATCCATTTACGCCTGGGAAAGTTATAATTCCTGCTGGTTCACTTAAACCTCTCATAACTTTTTTCTTGATCGCTTCAATATCAATTGCTTGATAAAGAGCTTGTCTTACTTCTTTTTTCTTAAATGGATTATCGCCTGTATTACCAGTTCTTAATTTGTCAGCTGCTTGATCCATACCTAAGAAAATTGTTCTCATTTGAGCTGTACTTTCAACTTTGTGACCTGAAGAAGATCCAATTCTTTTTAAATCTTGAACTGGAGCATCAGTAACTATATCAATTTCACCTGATAATAAAGCTGCTACTCTTGTAGCTGCATTTTTAATAGGCATTAATTCAATTTGAGTAACTTTTTTGTCCTTCATTTCACCCCACCAGTGTTTATTTCTTTTGAACACAGTTTTGGTATTTGGCTCTCTTAAAGTAATTTTGAAAGGACCAGTTCCTAATGCATTTGTAGCTGAGAAAGTTTCTTGTCCTGCATCCCAGTTTTGTGGTGACATTGCAAAGTTTTTTTCTGACCAAGCTTTAGACATTATAAAAATGTTTGATAATTGGTTTAAAAGAATAGGATTTGGTTTGCTCGTCGTAATTTTAACAGCGTAATCTCCAGCTGCTTCAACATTAGCAATGGTACTAATATATTCTTTAAAGTCAGATGTTCTTTGTTTTGCTCTCAATATACTGAACACCACATCCGCAGATGTCATTCCAGAACCATCAGAAAACTTAGCATCTTCTCTTAAAGTAAAAATCCAAGTATTTGGATCAGTAGCTTTCCATTTTGTTGCTAAAGCAGGTCCTATTTTCATGTCCAAACCCCTTTGAACTAGAGCTTCATAAACTTGTCTAGATACTTGTGTAGTTGGACCCTCATTTTGTGCATGTGGATCTAGTGTTAAACTGTCTCCTTGCATAGACCATTTAATAGTTTTTGCCCATGCTGAAGAAAATCCGAATACTAGAACTAATGACAATAGTATTCTTACTATATTTTTAGTTTTCATTATTCCCCTCGTTTTTTAAATTTATTTGAAAAAGTATAAGTGAAATAATTGAATTATAGTAGCAATAATTTACTGATAAAATTTAACTTTTATCGCTATCAACTAATTTTTTCTTACCTATCCAAGGCATCATAGCTCTTAGTTCTGCACCAACTTTTTCAACAGGATGCTCGGCTAATTTAGCTCTCGTAGCAAGGAAGTTTTTTTGACCATTTTTGCATTCATCCATCCACTCTTTGGTGAATTTTCCAGATTGAATTTCAGCCAAAACTTCTTTCATTCTTTTTTTAGTTTCTTCTTTATTAACTACTCTCGGTCCAGATTGATATTCACCATATTCAGCAGTATTCGAAATAGAATAATTCATGTTCGCAATTCCACCTTCATAAATTAAATCAACAATCAATTTAACTTCATGAACTGTCTCAAAATATGCCATCTCTGGTTCATATCCAGCTTCAACTAAAGTTTCATAACCATTTTTAATTAGCTCAACCAAACCTCCGCAAAGTACTGTTTGTTCACCAAATAAATCTGTTTCAACTTCGTCTTTGAATGTAGTTTCAATAATTCCTGATCTTCCTCCACCAACTGCTGAAGCATAAGATAAAGCTAAGTCTCTTGCCTTACCCGAACCATTTTGATGAACAGCAAATAAACAAGGCACTCCACCTCCTTTTTCATATTCACTTCTAACTAAGTGACCAGGTCCTTTGGGAGCAACCATAAAAACATCTAGATCTTTTCTAGCTTTAATTAAATCGTAATGAACATTTAAACCATGAGCAAAAGCGATACTTGTTCCCTCTCTTACTCTTTGTTCAATATGATTTTTATAAATTTCTGCTTGTAGTTCATCTGGCGTAAGAATCATTACTACATCAGCCCACTCTGCAGCATCAGATAAATTCATTACCTTTAATCCTTTTGACTCTGCTTTAGCTGCACTCGATGAACCTTCTCTTAATGCCACAACGATTTCTTTTACTCCACTATCTTTTAGGTTTAATGCATGAGCGTGTCCTTGGCTTCCATAACCAAAAATAGCAACTTTTTTACTCTTAATCAGGTTTACATCTGCATCTTTTTCATAAAACATTTTCATATCATCTCTCCTATTAAATTAATTAAATATTTTAGCACCTCTGGTCATAGCTACTGCCCCTGTTCTCGAAGTACTTATAAGTCCCAAAGGCTTTAATTTTTTATTCATTACATCAATTTCTCTTCTTAAAGCAGTTATTTGAATTACCGCTGAAGATTTTGTTTCATCTAATATTACGGGATTAAATTTTTTACAAGCATTTAAGCATTTTTCAATTTTATTTCTTTTGCCCACAACTTTAAATAAAGCCATTTCCTTAAATATTACGTCTTTGTCTTCTCTTTTAAACTCAGCAACTTTATGAACAGGTACTAATTTAGTTAACTGAAGTCTTATTTGATCAATTACTTGAGGTGTTCCGGTAGTAACAATTGTTATTCTTGAAATATTTTTAACAGCATCAACCTCAGCAACAGCTAACGACTCGATGTTATAACCTCGACCAGAAAATAAACCAACTACTCTTGCAAGAACTCCAGCCTCATTATCTACCCAAACCACAAAAATGTAAGTATCTGGTTTTTGTTTCTTTGTAGGAATGCTATAAGCTGATTTTGATTTCGGCATTATGATTATACTAAGGCTTTGCCTTTTCCTTTAATTTTATTTTCCTCTTGATCATTTGGGCCCAAGATCATTTGGTTATGAGGTTTTCCAGATGGTATCATTGGGAAGCAATTCTCGCTAGGATCCACATGACAATCAAATATAACTGGTCCATCATAATCAATCATTTCTTGAATTTTATCATCAAGCTCAGATGGATTGTCTGCTTTAATTCCTTTGCATCCATAAGCTTCTGCCATTTTCATAAAATCAGGTAAAGCTTCAGAATAACTTTCAGAATAATTTTTTTCATGCAGTAACTCCTGCCATTGTCTTACCATTCCCATATATTGGTTATTTAAAATAAATATTTTTATAGGAAGATTATATTGAACTGCAGTAGACATTTCTTGCATGGTCATTAAAACTGAAGCTTCTCCAGCAATATCAATTACTAATTTTTCAGGATGAGCAATTTGAACACCAACTGCTGCTGGCAATCCATACCCCATAGTTCCTAAGCCACCAGATGTCATCCATCTATTTGGTTTATTAAATTTATAATGCTGAGCAGCCCACATTTGGTGTTGTCCAACCTCGGTAGTAACATAAGTATCTTTATTCTTAGTTAATTCATAAAGTCTTTGAACGGCATGTTGAGGTTTTATACTTTCATCACTATTTACAAAATTAAGAGAGTCTTTTTCTCTCCATTTTTCAATTTGCTCCCACCACTTAGCTATATTTGATTTATTTGACTTGCTATGACCATTTTTTCTTTTAGCAATTGTCTTATTAATTTTACTGATGACACTCGTAACGTCTCCAACAATTGCAAGATCTACTTTGATAATTTTATTAATTGATGATGGATCTATATCTATATGAACCTTTTTTGAATTTGGTGAAAACTCATCAATTTTTCCGGTAATACGATCGTCAAATCTTGCACCAATATTAATTAAAAGATCACAATCATGCATAGCATTATTTGCTTCATAAGTACCATGCATACCAAGCATTCCTAAAAATTGATTATCATCTCCCGGATACGCACCTAATCCTTGAAGTGTAGAAGTTATAGGAAAACCAGTTAAATCTACTAATTCTCTTAGGGCCTGGCTTGCTTTTGGACCTGAGTTAATCACTCCTCCACCGCTGTAGATGATTGGTTTTTTGGTCTTGCTTAATAATTTTACTAATTCATCAATTTGATCTTGAGAAAATTTATTATGTGATTTTCCATTTAATTTTTTTTCTTTATTTGGTTTTTTATATTTTGTTTTTGCAAACTGAATATCTTTTGGAATATCAATTAAAACTGGTCCTGGTCTTCCAGTTGTTGCAACTCTAAAAGCTTCATGCATAACTTTAGAAAGATCATTAATATCTTTTACTAACCAATTGTGTTTTGTACAAGGTCTCGTAATTCCTGTAGTATCACATTCTTGGAAAGCATCAGTTCCAATTAAATGTGTGGGAACCTGACCAGAAATACAAACTAACGGAACAGAATCCATATAAGCATCTGTTAAAGCCGTAACAACATTTGTAGCTCCAGGGCCTGATGTAACTAAAACTACACCTGGTTTTCCTGATGACCTCGCATAGCCTTCAGCTGCGTGACCAGCACCTTGTTCGTGTCTGACTAAAATATGTTTTATAGAGGGATGATTTTTTAACTCATCATAAATCGGTAACACTGCGCCACCTGGATAACCAAAGATATGTTCTACCTTTTGGTCTTCAAGACATTTAAATACAATTTCTGCTCCAGTTAATAATTTTGGCATTAGGCAATCTAGCTGAAGTTGTGCTCATTGGTCAAGTTTAAGAATGAAAATTTTAAATTTTTTTCAAAAAATTATTTATGTCTTGTGGCTTTAGTTTCATCCAACTAATCATGTTACCTCTAGCCCAAGTACTTTGTCTTTTGGCGTATTGTCTAGTTTTTATGGCTATTTTATCTATAGCATCATTCAAATTTTTTTGTTTTTCTAAATATTCTTTAATTTCATTAACTCCTATGGCCTTGTTGGCACTTTTATCTTTTCTAACCCTTAGCTTTATGAAGTCTTTTACTTCTTTTATTGCTCCATTTTCTATCATCTCCCTTGTTCTTACATTGATACGCTCAATTAATTCTTGTCTAGGAAAATCAATATAGACTTTAAAAAAATCATCTTCCACAAAGTTTGATTTTGTGTTTTTAAACCATTCAGTCAGAGATTTTTTTGTAAACTTTTTAACTTCATAAGCTCTGATGGATCTTTGAGTGTCTGTAGGATTTATTTTTCCTCTTGAATATGGATCTAATTTTAATAATTTTTCATAAAACTTCTTTTGTCCAAGTTTTTTTTGTAAATTTCTAATTTGATTTCTTAATTTTAATGAAATATTTGGTATTTTAACTAAACCATCAGTTACAGCTTTAAAGTATAAACCTGTCCCTCCAACAAGAATTGGAGTTTTTTTTCTTTTTTTAACTTCCTTAATTTTTTTAATTACTAACTTAAGCCAATCACCTGTTGAGAAGTTTTTAGTTACATTATGAAAACCATATAAGTGATGTTTTATTTTCTTATATTTTTTTGGATCTAGTCTAGCTGACAAGATTTTTAGCTCTTTGTATACTTGCATGCTATCTGCATTAATAATTTCTCCATCGACTTTTTTTGCAACTTTAATTGCAAAACTTGATTTTCCTGAAGCTGTGGGTCCAGATATTAATATTATCTTGGATTTTAAATCCATTATTAGTCTAGCTTAACACCAATGTATCGTCTTTGATTTTGACTATTATAGATTGCAAATAAAACTGTCTTTTGATTTGAATTAAGAACTTCTTTAGTAATATCTCTTAAGTCATTAGCTGATCTAATTTTTTTCTTTTGAGCTTCAATAATAATACTGTTGAGCTCTATTGAATTTACTAAAGGGCTGTTATTTGCAATTTTTGTTATCACAAGTCCTGTTATCTGATTTGGTAAATTTCTATTTTTTATATCTTCTTTAGTTAATGGTCTTACTGCAATTCTTAAACTTTCAATTATTTCTTCATTATTTTGCTTTTGAGTTTCTCGATTTTTACTTATTTTAAAATCATCTGAGGTTTCTAACCTTCCTAAAATAACATTTTTAATAATCTCTTTCTTATCTCTCCAAACTTTAACTTCTACTTTTTTTCCAACTTCTGTTCTTGCTACAATAGCTGGAAGCTCTTTCATTTGGTTTATTTTTTCTCCATTAAACTCTAAAATAATATCACCAGCTTGTATTCCTGCTTTTTCTGATGGACTATTCTCTGCAACACTAGCAACTAATGCTCCTCTTGCTTTGTCTAATTTTTCAACTTCAGCAATTTCTTTTGTTACATCTTGAATTCTAACACCCAGCCAACCTCTTTTTGTTTCGCCATACTCAATTAATTGTTTAATTACAATTTGTGCACTGTTGGAAGGTATAGAAAATCCAATTCCAATAGAACCATTACGTCCAAGAATTGCTGTATTAATTCCAATTACATTTCCATCCATATCAAACAAAGGTCCTCCTGAATTACCAGAGTTTATAGAAGCATCTGTTTGAATAAAATCTTCATATCTTGATAAACCAATTGATCTATTTCTAGCTGAAATAATTCCAGCAGTAACGGTTCCACCTAAACCAAATGGATTTCCAATTGCCAAAACCCAATCCCCAATTCTTGCTTTATCTGAATCTCCAAATGCTACAGGGATAAATTTTTCATCTGTTTCTAATTGTAAAACAGCAATATCCATTAGAGGGTCAGCACCCAGAACCTTTGCTTTAAATTCTTGATCCCCATTTACTCTAACAATAATATCGTCAGCATCTTGGATTACATGATTATTTGTAACAACAATTCCTTTCTGATCAATTATAAATCCAGAGCCTAATGCAGCTGATTGTCTTTCTTGAGGTGTTCCAAATTCCTTAAACATATCCTCAAAAGGAGACCCTGGAGGGAATTGAAAAGGAAAAGGATTAGAATTTGTTGTGATTGTAGTTTTTGTAGAAATATTTACAACAGATGGCATTAATTTTTCTGCAAGATCTGCAAAAGAAGCAGGAACTGGTTTAGAATTTACATTTAATGAAAAAGTAAATGATAAAACTATTGTTAAAAATATAATTTTAATTTTTTTCATATTAGTTCTTAATGTAATAAATAATTATAAAACCTATTACTGCAAAAAAAAGTCCACCTGATCTAAGCTGACTATCTTTAACAAGTTCTAATTTTTTCAACATACTTTTCATTTTTGCTGGAAATAAGGCGTACAAAATTCCTTCAATAAATAAAAAAAGACCTAAAGCTATAACTAGCTCACGCATTTAATTATTATTGTTGAATTTCAGGTTTTATATTTCCAAAAAATTTAAAAAATTCACTATCTGGTGATAAAATCAGAGAAGTTTCACCACCAATAAGAGCTTTTTCATATGCCTGCATGGCTCTGTAGAAAGCAAAAAATTCTGGATCTTGGCCAAAGGCTTCAGCAAATATTTTATTTCTTTCTCCATCGCCTTCCCCTTTCATAATCTCAGATTGTTTCTGGGCATCTGCTAAGATTACAGTAACTTCTTTGTCAGCAGTTGATGTTATAGTAACGGCCATCTCTGCTCCTTTTGCTCTAAATTCTTTAGCTTCTCTCTCCCTTTCAGTTTGCATTCTTCTGTAAATAGCATCACTGTTCGCTTGAGGGAGGTCTGCTCTTTTAATTCTGACATCAACAATATTAATTCCAAAATTTTGTGCTTCGTTATTAACACCTTCTTTAATTAAAGCCATTTGCTTAGATCTATCTTTGGATAATAATGTTTGTAATTCTTCTTGACCTAATACATTTCTTATCCTTGAGTTTATAATTGTTGATAATCTTGATCTTGCAACTCTTTCATTTCCAACAGAAATATAAAACTTTAATGGATCAACGATTTGAAATCTTGCAAATGCATCTACTATCAAACGTTTCTGATCCGATGCAATAACCTCTTCTGGTGGAGCATCTAAATTTAAAATTCTTTTATCTAAATAAACAACATTTTGAATAAATGGAATTTTAAAGTTTAAACCTGGTTTCATTATAATTCTTTTTGGATCACCAAATTGAAGGATAATTGCTTGATTAACCTCTTTAACTATAATTACTGATAAAAAGGCTACAACTCCAATTGCAACTAATACTCCTGCTATTATTTTTCCAGCTTTCATTTTAGTTCGTCGCTTTCTTTTTTAATTCAGGCAAAGGTAAATATGGAACTACACCTGAACCTGCATTTTTTTCAATAATTACTTTGTCAATATCTGCTAAAACTTTTTCCATAGTTTCTAAATACATTCTCTCTTGAGTAACAGCTTTTGCATTTTTATACTCATTGTATATAGCTATAAATCTACTTGCTTCACCCTCTGCTTTTGCAACGACTTCTTTTTTATAAGCTTCTGCTGCTTGTAAAATTTTTTGCGCTTCCCCTCTTGCTCTTGGTATTACATCGTTTGCATAAGCTTCAGCTTCGTTTTTTGATCTTTCCATGTCTGCTCTTGCAGCCTGTACGTCCCTAAATGCATCAATTACTTGATCAGGTGGGTCAGCTTTTTGAGTTTGCACTTGGGTAATTTGTATTCCACTTTCGTAGTCATCTAAAATAGTTTGAATAATCTCTTGAGTTTCAAGCTCAATTTTAGATCTTCCCTCGGTTAAAATTGGTTGAATGTCACTTTTTGCAATTACTTCTCTCATCGCAGTTTCAGCAGCTGCTTTAACCGTACCTTCTGGATCTTGAATTTTAAATAAAAAATTCCCAGCGTCTTTAATTACCCAAAAGACTGAAAAATCTATATTAACAATATTTTCATCTCCAGTTAACATTAAGCTTTCTTGTGGTACATCAGCAACACCACCACCTGTAGAGAAACCACTGTCTCTTTCAGATCTAAAACCAATATCCATTCGGTTAACCTTAGTGACTTTAGGAGTTTGCACAGTTTCAACTGGAAAAGGTATATGATAATTCAATCCAGGCTGTGTAGTTTTTACAAATTTACCAAATCTTAACACCACACCTTGTTCATCTGGTAGTACTCTATAAAGACCACTTGCTAACCATACAAAAACTAAAACTAATAAAATTAAACTTATTGATTTTCCACCTGAACTTTTACCACCTGGTAAAAATTTTTTTATTTTATCTTGCAGATCTCTAATTAACTCATCAACATTTGGAGGTGTTGGGCCTCTACCTGATCCATTACCACTACCACCTCCGCCAGGAGGTGCGCCCCAAGGACTTTGACCTTTAAAATTGTCAGACATATGCCAAAGTATATAGTGTCTTTATGACAAAAAACAAGTAATGATGCTTTTATGACTGATAAAAAACCTGAACTTAGTGCCGCAATGAAAAGTAAATTAGAGCCTAAAAAATTCAGTAAAAATCCAATTCTTGGTACAAAATTTACAATAGCTATCTCTAGTGCAAAAGGTGGGGTTGGAAAATCTACATTTGCAACTAATCTTGCAATAGGCTTAAAAAAAATTGGTTGTAAAGTTGGTCTCCTAGATGCAGATATTTATGGTCCATCAATTCCTAAAATGTTCGATATCTGTGAAAAGCCGAAAAGTGACGGACAAAAATTAGAACCAATTACAAAATACGGCATTCAATGTATATCAATTGGTTTTTTGGCAGACCAACAAACGCCAATGATATGGCGTGGTCCTATGGTAACAAGTGCAATTAAAACTTTTACTCAGAAAGTAAATTGGAAAGATTTAGATTTTATTATAGTGGACATGCCCCCAGGGACTGGGGACACTCAACTTACATTCTCTCAAGAAATAAAAATAGATGGTGCAATAATTGTAAGTACACCACAAGAGGTAGCTCTTTTAGACGTTAAGAGAGGAATTAAAATGTTTGATAAACTAGGAGTTAAAATTTTAGGTTTAGTTGATAACATGAGCTACTTTAAAGGAGACGATGGAAAAAAATACAAAATTTTTGGAGAAGGTGGGGTTAAAAAAACTGCTGAAGAATTCCAAAAAGAATTTTTAGGTGAAATTCCAATTGATCCAGAAGTTGGAAAAACTAGTGATGAAGGAAAGCCAATTGTGGAAGCTAATCCTGATCATGAAATTTCAAAAATATATTTAAATTTTGCTGAAAAAATTAAATCAACTTATCTTTAAGATCAAAAGCAGTCATTAATTCATTCCATTCCCTTTTAGATAATCCAGAACTTTCAATATCTACTTTTTCACCTTTGATAAATTTTTGAATAATTAATTTTCCTTTTGCAGAAACCTCAGTTCCACCAACTCTATAATCCATAAAAGCGTCATAAGTAATAGGAACCCATTTTTTTACAGTGTCTAACATTATATCTGCATAAACTCTAATTTCATATTGGGCATGGATATCAGCTCTTAATCTTAAAAAATTCATTAAATTTAAAAGATCAGTTTTCCAATACCATTGGGTATAAGTATTTAAAGTTAAATTCATTCTCGCAAGTTCTCTAGCCAGACCCTTCTTATTTTCATCAATAGTTGAACCATCAAACCTTTCATTTAGCATTATTTCATAATTATCATAAGTTCTTTCGGCGTCACTTTTTAAAAGTTCTAAAACTTCCTCTGCCTGTCTTCCCTCTAAAATATCTCCTCTACCTTGCCTATTGCTAGTTGATTGAGCCGCTAAATTTTCTGATGAAGGTAAATAAAATTCTTTATCTAAAATTGAGTATCTTGCCGAGTACTCATTTACATTAGCAGTTCTATGTCTAATCCACTGTCTTGCGATAAAAATTGGGAGCTTAACATGATATTTGATTTCGCACATTTCGAAAGGTGTGCTATGCCAGTGTCTCATTAAATATTTTATTAAACCTTTATCAGTTGAAACTTGTTTAGTACCTTTACCATAAGAAACTCGAGCAGATTGAACTATGGAAGTGTCATCGCCCATATAATCTACTACTCTCACAAAACCATGGTCTAACGCTGGAATTGCATCATAAAGGATATTTTCTAGACTGGGTACTGTAACTCTTTTTGTCTCATTGGTTTGAGATTGCTGATTTTTTATTTCCTCTGATTGCTCTTTTGTTAATTTCATGATTTTAATAGAATCTAATTTTTTATCTTTACATTATTAATCTTTGTTTTCCAACTATGTCGTAAGAAGTAATTTTAATATCATTATTAAAGCCAACCATAGAGTAAAATTAAATTGTATATTTTCAACTCAGAAGAGTGAATATAAATAAAAGATTATCTAATAAATAATTAAAGTTTAATATATGATAAAACCTTTTCAATCTTAGATGATAATACTGAATAAACTAAATTTAATAACAATAATATTTTTTGCTTTTTTAATAAAACTATTATTTGCTTACAATTATCCTGTAATTACTGGAGATTGGGCATCATATAACACAATAGCTAATAATATTATTAATGGCTGTGGAGTGTCATTAAGTCTTGATGGAGATCCATGTATAAAACATTTTGGAGGTAATCAAGGACCTGGTTACCCTTTTTTTATATCTATAATTTATTCTCTTTTAGGAAAAAACACTTTTAATATTATTATAGTTCAAAATATAATTTTAGCAATTTCTCAATTATATTTACTCAGTCAATTAAGAAAAAAAAAATTTAATGATAAATTTTTTATATTTTCAGCTTTAATAATCTGCTTCTCTCCATTGATTTTTGCTTGGTCCAGATTTTTATTAACTGAACCAATAATAATATCAGTTACTTACTTTTTAATGGGGTATTTAATAAATGGAAAAAGAAATATTTTATTTATTGGTTTAATTTTGAGTATTGGTACTTACATCAGATTAGATTTTATTTTAATTAGTATTTTATTATTTTACTTAATATTAATTGAAAATAAAAACAAAAGTTTAATATTAAAAAAATTTATCCAAATTATTTTAATTGTTAGTGTTGCATGGTCCCCATGGTTGGCAAGAAATTATTATGCAGGAATAGATGTTTTTCCATCCGGATATCCTCAAAAAGATAATTTTTATTATCCAAGGGGATATATTAAATGGACATCAACATGGATCACAAATAGCTATCAGAGAGCTGGAGCATTAAATCATATAATGACTAATAAATATTCTAACATTAATTTAGGGAACAAATATTATTTTAAAAATAAAGAAGAAAAAAAAGTAATTGATGAACTTTTACAAAAATTAAAAGATTTCGATAATAAAAGCTTCCCGTTACAAATAGATGAAAAATTTAATAATATTGCTAAAGAATTTATTAAAAATAATAAAATTAACTACTATATCCTCATACCCTCAAAGAGATTAGTAAATATAATATTTAATTTTACTAACAGTAATGGTTGGCCGATCGAATTTGGAAGCTCCTTTTCTCAAGAAGAAAGGGTTAAAATTAGTGAATTAAATATTTTTGAAAAAGCTTTATTTGCAATAAAAAATCTTAATAAAAAGATTTTTTATAAAATAACAATTAATTCTTATAAGATATTTGTTTTGATAATATTTTTAGGACTTCTAATTTATAAACATAAAATTTCTATTAATAATTTATATGCAAGTATTTTTCTCTATTTTATAACTAAATTAATCTTCATGATTATTTTTAATTATACAGAAATAAGATACTTAATAACCTGTTTTGCTCTTATAGATATCGCTATCATTTTAAAATTAGGAGATTTTTTTAAAAATAAAAATAAAATAAATTATTAAAATAAAATCATTTAAATAAAAAAGAAAAAAACTTAAATATATAAAATATCTTCATACTCGGTTTTTTATCTGATCCAGTTTCAATCGTATTTATTTTATTTAAATTCTTATAATAATAGTTATATGAATCTAGTAAGATTTCTTTTGTTGAATTTTTAAATTTTAATTTAAGTTTTTTATTCACTTTGTCAGTGTTTAAAACAATATTTTTAGTTAGAAGTACCTTGTGGTAAAAATTAATATCCACTAAATTAAAAAAAATTAGAACATTCAATAAATATGAACCAATATAATTATTAATACTTATAATTTTTGAATTTGATTTAGATTTTTTTAATATATATTCAATATTTTCTCTAAAAGTATTTATATATTTTGCCCCAACGTTAAACAAATTTCTTTTTTTTAATTTTAAACATTTTTCAATAATGATCACTAATTCTTCTACAGATATAAAATGAATTTTATGTTTTCCATTATCAATAAGTAATAGAGGCAGGTTGTTTCTAATTAACTCGAACAATATACCCATTCTATGACTTCTTGATTTGCCTACTACAACTGGAACTCTTAAAATTGTGAAATTGCTAATTTTTGATTTTTTTAATCTTTTTTCAATTGCAAATTTAGATTTTCCATAAAAATTTTTTGCACTCGGTATTTCATTTTCTTTAATGGATTTTGTATAATTTTTTTCATAAATAGAAAATGTTGAAGTAAAAATAAAATTTTTAATCTTATATTTTTCTGCCATAGATATAAGATTTTGAGATGTTTTTAAATTAAAGTTATAAACATTATTATCATCATCAAATATTTCAGATGCTAAATGAATAATAGTATTGATTTCATTTTTTTTAAAAAAGTTTTCTAACTTGTCTATATCCAATAAATTGATTTTAAAAAATTTTGATTTATTTACGGAAGCATAATTTTTATCAATTAAAAATAAGTTGTGTTTTTTTTGTAATAATGCAACTAATTTTTTACCAATAAAACCAGACGAACCAGTTATTAAAATTTTTTGTTTCATAGTTAAATTAGTATTAATAACAAAAAATTTGCAATAATTAATTTAAGTAATAAATATTTTTTTTGATAAAAAAATAATGTAAGATAAACACGTTGGTTTTCCAACTATAACGATAAATGAATTTCGTAATAACCATTGCGGACGTGGGGGCAGTACCCACCACCTCCACCATTAAAAAATTATGGGGGTGAAATAGATTCGACGGGTGTCTAAAGGCTATTCTTTCGTTCGGGATTGTTCCACCGCAACGGGCTATTTTATAATTGCTAACGAAAGTTATGCACTTGCTGCCTAATTAACTAAGTTAATTAAGCAAACGGGGTTTGGGGCACCTGGCAACAGAACGCCCCTTCTCATTATTAAAAAAGTTTTAATTTTCAACGTAGATTTAAATATACAACTTAGTTAGACGACTATAGGACGACTAGAGATTTAATTTTTAATTTTAAATTATATCGCAAGATTTTAGAATAATTGATCCAAATATTATAATTGGAACAATACCCCAAATTGCATCCATGTCTTTTTCTTTCTTTTTTTGTTTTGCAAGTTCAGAAACTGTAGGGTCAGGTTTTCCACAATGAGGACAAGCTTTGGCTGATCTTGAAACTTCTTTTCCACACTCTAAACATTTTGCTAAAGCCATAAAATTATTTCCTCATTAGAGATAATAGTAATATTAAAATTGGAATACAAATTATAAATGTTGCTGCATCAGGTGAAACACCGAGAATATCCGCCACTAAATCTCTTATTGCACTCATATTTAATTTCCTTCCATACAATTTTTATATATTCTTTTTCCAATAGCAACTGTATCAGCGTTATCTTTACGTCTTAAACACTGTTTTCTTTTTTCAAAATAATTTAAAGGGTTTAAATCACTCAGCGCATCTCCAACAGAGTCCACAGCAGAACCAACGTTGTCTGATAAGGAATTTTCATATGGCTTTTGATATTTACATTCATATCCCGCTGTCTTTCCGTAAGTATAAGCTGATGAATTACCAAATTTCCAAGTATATTCTTTATATGGATTTACAAATGTACGTCCCAATCCAACACTAAAAACACTTTTAGATGATTTTTTTATTTTAATATCTGAAATTTTATCTCCATCAGAATCATTAACGTATACTCTAGTAATTCTAACAAACTTAGAGCCATTATTTTTAAATTTAAAATTTAGAAGATTTGTTTTGTTATAATCTTTAGACCAGCTAAAATCGATATCATTCTTACAACCTGCTTCAGCAATGTTATTAAATAGTAGAGTTATAAATAAAGTTACAAAAATATTTCTAATCATTTATTAAGAAACCTTATCAAAACATTTTTTGGCTAAAGGTCTTATTTCGTTTATCATATAATCATAGCCTTTATCAACCAAAGCATCTAATTGTTTATCAGTATATTTTCCATCAAACTCCTTCGCAACACAATTGCAATAGGCTTTAGCAAAACTTTTGGACTCACCATCATTTACTGAAGCAGTATAACAAGTTTGACGTTCATATAGCCTTCTCTTCTCACTTAACGCAAAAGCATTTCCAGCAAAAACTATTAGTATTAAAATTAATATTATTTTTCTCATTAAATATTATCTGTATTGTTCCATGCATTGTTTATAAATTTGCTTACCTTGATATACCGTATCAGCTTGATCTCTATATCTTGAACATCTTTTACGTTTTTTAAAATAATCTGTTGGACTAAGATTGTAATCACTTGTTTTACACTTAATTTTAGTAAAAATTGATTTGTTACACCTTTCAGCCTCTTCCATTCGTAATTCTCGTAGAGTTTTTGCTTCACTACTTGAATAGAATGAGAAAATAAATGTAAATAATAATACAGATAATGAAACTTCCAATAATCTTTTCATTAATCTCCTGGTGCTCTAGCATTTACATTACAATAATCTACAGCAAAGCTGAACATCTCATTTTGCTTCTGTTGACTCATCAAAGCAGCTCTTTCAAGTTGTGTAATAGTATATTTATCAGTAACCATTATCGTAACACATCTGCAGTATTGTTTGGCTCTTTTGCTACCAAGATGTTGTGAGGTTTCTAAGCATCCTTGGTAAATTTCATTTTGATATTCATTTAATGCAAAACCTATGTTGGGCCATATTAATATTAGGAATATTACAGATAATATTTTTTTCATTTAAATTGCTTAAGACCAAGTTCTGTATACGTTTCTCTGTATTCAGCACTACAATCTCCCCAAATTTGATCGTCTGTTCTGTCATTCCATGCTATTATCATACCATCAAAACAAGTTCCCATCACACTAACATTTGTTTTTCTCACATAACCAAGAAAAATATCATCTGTGCAATCTCCTAAAACTGAATTGCCCGAATCCATTTCCCAACCAATACATGGAACACCGCTCCAAGATGTATTAACTGAGAATAAACTTAAAAATAATATTGATAATATCTTTCTCATAATTCAAGATTATCAAATCCTTTAACACGTGACGACTCGATTTTTGGACGTCATTTGGACGACCAGAGACGTAAAATTTATATATTTATTGAAAAATAACTGGCTATAATCAAACAAAGTTCGGGGCACCTGGCAACAGAACGCCCCTTTTACAAATTAAAAATTATGAAATTAATTAAAGAAATATTAAATATTATAATTACTTTTATTGAAAACAAAAAACTTTATGTAAATGATATTTGCTTTGAAAAAACAAGAAGCTATAGGATAAATCAAATTTACAACTTTTTTTATATAAACAAAAACAAAATAAAACATTATAAAAAAGTTTCTAAGTATAACGAAAAATATAACAAAAAATTTAGTGATAGTATAAAACATGCAAAAAATGCTGAAGTATCACCATTGTTAAGATTAAACAAATTATTAAAATCTTTAGAAATTAAATATGAAAATTTTAATTTTTTAGACATTGGATCTGGACAAGGAATAGCATTACATTTTGTGATGAGAAACTATCATTTTAAGAATTATTATGGAGTAGAATTTAATGAATATTTGTGTGATATTTCAAAAAAAAATTTAGCCCCTTTAAATAAAAAATTTAAAATTATTCATAACGATGCGAAAAAATTTTTTCTCGATAATTATCGATATATTGTTTATCTCTACAATCCATTTGATGAAATTATTTTAAATAAATTTTTAGAAAATAATTTAAATTTATTAAAAAAAAATGAATGTATAGTTATTTATCAAAATAATTTTCATACTAAAGATATTAAAAAACTTTGTAAAAGAGAAGTTTTCATTGAAGAAGGTTTGTCCGTATACTATTTTTAAATTTATTTTTTATTTTTAAGATCAGCTTGCGCTGCAGCTAATCTTGCAACTGGGACTCGATAGGGTGAACAAGAAACATAGTTTAAACCTGCTTTTGAGCAAAAAAATATACTATTTGGATCTCCACCATGTTCTCCACAAATTCCTAATTTTAAATTTTTATTTTGTTTCCTTCCTTTTTCAACTGCTATTTCAACTAAATCAGATACACCTTCATCAATTGAAACAAACGGATCAACTGAAAATATTTTATTCTCTAGATAATCATTCAAAAATTTTCCACTATCATCTCTACTTATTCCAAAAGTAGTTTGCGTTAAATCATTGGTTCCAAAGCTAAAAAATTCAGCATGCTTGGCAATTTCCTTTGCTTTAATTGCAGCTCTGGGTAATTCAATCATAGTACCTACTAGAAACTCAATTTTTAATTTATGTTCTTTCTGAACTTTGCTTGCAGTTCTAATTACTAAATCTTTCATAATTTTTATCTCAGCCTCTGTTGACACTAAAGGAATCATTATTTCTGGAAAAGCTGATTTAATTTTATTTTTTTTAAGTTCTGCTAAAGCTTCAAATATTGCTCTACATTGCATTTCATAAATTTCAGGAAATGAAATTCCCAGCCGACAACCTCTATGACCTAACATTGGATTTTGTTCATGTAGCTCATCAATTCTTGACTCAATCTCTTTAACTGAAATATTAACTATATTAGCAACTTCACTAATTTCCTTGTTTGTACGAGGCAAAAATTCGTGCAATGGTGGGTCCAGCAATCTAACTGTAACTGGTAATCCACTCATAATTTTAAAAATATCAATAAAATCTTTTCTTTGATGTGGCAATAGTTTCTCTAATGCTATTGCTCTATCTTCTTTTGTTTTTGATAATATCATTTCTCTTACAGACAAAATTCGTTCTTCATCAAAAAACATATGTTCAGTTCTACATAGTCCGATACCTTCTGCACCAAAGTCTTTTGCTGTTTTGGTATCTTTTGGTGTCTCAGAATTTGTTCTTACTTTTAATTTTCTAAAACTATCAGCCCAAAACATTAATTTCGAAAAATCACCAGATATTTCAGGTTTCACAGTTGAAACACTTCCAGCAATAATTCTTCCTGTTGAGCCATCTATAGTAATAATATCGCCTTCTTTAATCTCAATTGAAGAAGTTTTAAAAGATTTATTTTCGTAGTTTATATCAATTTCACTTGATCCTGATACACATGGTCTGCCCATACCTCTAGCCACAACAGCTGCATGACTTGTCATTCCTCCTCTAGAAGTCAAAATTCCTTTAGCGGCATGCATTCCTTGTATATCTTCTGGAGAGGTCTCTACTCTTACCAAAATAGTATCTTGCATCATTGCAGTTAGTCTTTCAGCCTCCTCTGATGTAAATACAACTTTACCACTGGCTGCACCTGGTGATGCTGGCAATCCATTTGCTATTACATTAATTGAACTTTTTTCGTCTAAAGTCGGGTGCAAAAGTGTATCCAGAGAGTTTGGATCAATTCTTAATACGGCTTCTTTTTTAGAAATCAATTTTTCTTTAACCATATCAACTGCAATTTTGACTGCAGATTTTGCTGTTCTTTTTCCTGATCTTGTTTGAAGCATCCATAGTTTATTGCTTTCGACTGTAAACTCTACGTCTTGCATATCCTTATAATGCATCTCTAATTTTTTTAAAATTTTTTGAAGTTCTTTAAAGACTTTTGGCATAGACTCTTCCATCGATAATTCTTTTACTTTAGCATCTTGTCTAGCTTTTTTTGTGATGTATTGAGGGGTTCTTGTGCCCGCAACAACATCTTCTCCTTGTGCATTAATTAAATACTCACCATATATTTCATTTGATCCATCTGATGGATTTCTTGTAAACACAACTCCTGTTGCACAATCATTACCCATATTTCCAAATACCATAGATTGAACATTTACTGCAGTTCCCCACTCAGCTGGTATTTGATTTATTTTTCTATAAACTTTTGCTCTATTGCTTTCCCAAGATAAAAATACTGCACTTATTGCTCCTAGTAATTGTTTGAAAACATCTTGTGGAAAATCTTTTTTAGCCTTTTCTTTAACTGTCTTTTTGAAATCTTCAATTAATCCATCCCAATCACTTTCATCTAAATCCGTATCTAACAAAACGCCTTTTGTAAGTTTATAATTCTCAATTAGTTCCTCAAAGTGATAACTTTCAACACCCATTACTACATTTCCATACATTTGTATGAACCTTCTATAACTGTCTTTAGCAAATCTTCCATTAGAAGTTTTAATTGCTAAAGCTTTGACTGTTTTATCGTTCAAACCCAGATTTAGAATAGTATCCATCATGCCTGGCATTGATACTCTTGCGCCAGACCGCACAGACAACAAAAGTGGTTTTTTTAAGTCCCCAAATTTCTTAGAAACATCTTTTTCGATTAATTTTAATTCTTTTTTAATTTGTGAAATTAAATTTTTATTTAATTTTTTTTTATCCTTATAAAAAATTTCACAAACTTTTGTAGATATTGTAAAACCAGGAGGCACTGGAAGACCCATTCTTCCCATTTCAGAAAGATTGGCACCCTTTCCTCCTAAAAAGTTTTTAGGATTTTTAATTTTTTTACTATCCTTAGAATTAAAGTTTAATATAAGTTTTTTCATTAATGGGGGTCGATTAGGGAAAAATTAACATAAATGTTGAACGTTTTACACATCATTTGGATAAGTTCCAGCCTATTTTTCTTTATGACCGGATTATCTTCGTTCACAATTACATTATCAAAAAAGTCAAAAACCTCTCTTTTGATGCTAGCTAGATTGTGCAATGTTTGAACATAATTTTCATCTTTATTAATGCCCAAAAAATATTTCCTTAATTCACTAATTTTTTTAAATAAGTTTTTTTCTAACTCAGTTTTAAAAATACCAGGATCAGTTGTATTTGATAATTCTATTTTATCATTTTTTAATTCACCATCTAAAATGTTCGAGGCTCGTTTATAGCTTGCAATAATATCTAAACCATCTGGTTTGTTAATTATCTTATTTAAATGTTTGGCTTTATTAAAAATAATAACGGATTGATCTAAGTTAAAAGAACTGGTTGATGCTTGGATAATATCATTTCTAATATTTTCTTCCTTCATGTGATATTTTAATCTATCCATTAAAAAATCTGATAATTCATTTTGTAAAGATTGGTTATCAATTTCAAAACCTTGATCTAAATACAGGCTTGAAGAATAATTAATTAGATCTTTTATTTTAAAATCTTTTTTATTTTCAATTATTATTCTTATTACTCCTAATGCTAATCTTCTTAGAGCATATGGATCTTTAGAGCTTGTTGGCTTTTGATTTAAACCAAAAAAACCAACTAAAGTATCTATCTTATCAGCCAAAGAAAGAGCTATACTAAATGGTTTTTTTGGAACTCTTGAGCCAGAACCTGTAGGTAAATATTGCTCACTTATAGCCAAAGCCAAATCTTTATCAAAACCTTGTGCAACAGCAAAATAACCTCCCATCACACCTTGGAGTTCTGGGAATTCACCCACTAGTTCTGATAATAAATCAACTTTACAAATTGATGCTGATAATTCAACTTTTTCTTTACTGATTAAAAGTTCATCTGATATCATTCCACCCAATTTTCTCATTCTTTGGGCTTTATCAAAATAACTTCCTAATCCTTTAAAATAATTCATTGATTTTAAATCAGTAACTTTTTTAACCATATTTTGTGATTTATCTTTTTTCCAAAAAAATTCTGCATCACTTAATCTTGCTTCAACCACTCTTTCATTTCCTAATTTAATTAATCCCTTTTTGTCTTTTTTGTTTGCAACAACTAAAAACTCATTGGTAATATTTTCTTTATTATCAAATATAGGAAAATATTTTTGATGGTATTGCATGGTAATAATTAATATTTCTTTTGGAATATTTAAAAATTTCTTATCAAATTCACAAAGAAGGATATTTGGTTGATCTGTTAAATCTACAACCTCATTAAGTAATCTAGGATTATGTTGAATCTTAATATTTTTATTTTTTAATATATTGTTAAATTTTTTTTCTATTAACTTTTTTCTTTCGTTGTGATCAACGATAATGTCAATTTTTTTAAAAAAACTTTTATAATTTTTAAATTCTAAGAATGACTTTTTATTTTCCTCAAATTCTTTATCAATAAAAGTTGAGTTAGAAGATGTTAAGTGATGAAAATTAAAATTTAATTTTTTTTTATCAAATACAGCTAGAATTGATTTTAACGGTCTACCCCAATTTAGGTCAAAAGTTCCCCAATACATTGATTTTTTCCATTGAATTTTACTTAACAATATTGGGATAAATTCCTCCAGCAATTCATGAGTGTGCAATTTTTTTGATTTTGTCTTGAAAAAATAAAATTCTCCTTTGTCTGTATTCTTTTGGTAAAGATCCTTTTTAACGATTTTATTTGACCTAAGAAACCCCTCAAGTGCTACCTCTGGTGACTTGATATTTGGACCTTTAATCTCCTTGGATTTTAGTACAACATTTTTTTGAACACCTTCAAACAATACCACTAGTCTGTTTGGTGTTGAGTATGATGAGCTTTTTTTAAATAAAATTGATTTTTCTAAAAAAAAATCATTAAAATTTTTAAGTAAATCTTCCCTTAAATTTTGTTGAAGATTTGAAGGTATTTCTTCACTAAATAGTTCTAAAAAAAACTCTGACATTATTTTTGACTATCTAACCAAACGCCTGCTGCAGATTTTGTAATATCTCTTATCCTAGCAATATAACCTGCTCTTTGTGCAACACTGATTGCGCCCCTTGCATCTAAAATATTAAACACATGACTAGCTTTTAAACATTGATCATATGCTGGTAGAGAAACTTTTTTTTGTACCAAATCTTTTGCCTCGGACTCATGCATTTCAAACATTTTCAAAAGTGTTTCTACATTCGCATGTTCAAAATTGTATGCTGAAAATTCTTTTTCGGCTTGATGAAATACTTCGTGATATTTTACACCTTCATCATTCCACAATAAATCATAAACGTTTTTTTCTTTTTGAGTGAACATGCAAATTCTTTCTAAACCATAAGTGATTTCAACTGATACAGGTTTACAATCAAATCCAGCCATTTGTTGAAAATAGGTGAATTGAGTAATTTCCATTCCATCACACCATACTTCCCATCCCAATCCTGCAGCACCTAATGTTGGACTTTCCCAATCATCTTCAACAAACCTTATATCATGATCATTATGATCAATTCCTATAGTAGATAAACTATTTAAATAAAGTTTTTTTATATTTTCAGGGGAAGGTTTAATTAAAACTTGAAATTGATAATAGTGTTGCAACCTGTTTGGATTATCTCCATATCTTCCATCTGTAGGTCTTCTTGATGGTTGTACGTAAGCTGCTTTCCATGGTTTATTTCCAAGTGATCTTAGGGTAGTAGCTGGATGAAAAGTTCCTGCACCAACCTCCATATCATAAGGCTGAAGAATAACACATCCTTTTTTACTCCAAAATTTCTGAAGATTTAAAATTGTATCTTGGAATGTTTGAGTTTTATTTTTTTCTTTTTTTGCTTTAGAAACCATATCTTTGCCAAATTGATCTTTCATCTAAAATACTTGCTATTTGATCTACTTGATTGTTGGATGAAGAAAGTTTTTGACTTAACCATCCTTTTGATTTTTCAAATTTTTTAATAATTACATCTTCACCAAATTTATCTTTTAATATTTCATGTGCGTTACCTATTCCGTCAATCAATCCTAAATTTTTTGCTTTACTACCTGACCAAAACTCACCTGAAAAAAGTTCTACATCAGATTTGTTTAATTTTGATCCTCTGCTTTTTTCAACAACATCTATAAAGTCTTTATGAAGATCCAATTGAATATTTTTTAATCTTTCAATATCCTCGTTTTTTTCTTCTAAAAATGGATCAAGTGTGCTTTTGTTTTTGCCAGCAGTATGAACTCTTCTTTCAACTCCAATTTTTTTTATCAACTCAGTAAATCCAAAAGAAGAATATATCACTCCTATAGATCCAATTATTGAACTTGAATTTGCATAAATTTCGTCCCCAGCACAAGAAATTAAATAACCCCCGGAAGCTGCTACATCTTCAGCAAATACAATAACTTTTTTTTTGTGTTTTTTTGCTTGTTGTCTAATAAAATTGTAGATTAAATGAGATTGAACTGGTGATCCTCCTGGAGAATTGATTGATATAGCAACACATGCCGCTTTTTTCAGAGAAAAAGCCTTTTTAATTAGTTCTTCTTGACCTGCAAAATCAATACCTTGTTTAAATTTTCCTGCATTTCCAATAACCCCACTTAACTTTAAGTGAGCAACGATTTTTTTCTTTTTAAAAAAAGAGAACATAGGTAAGTCTTATAGAATTATTTATTGAATATAAAGACTACTTATAATTGAAGAAACTGGTGCGTCAATTGATAAGTAATATATATAAACAAATTATACTAATTTAAAAATGTTATGGGAACAGTTGTACAGCTTAAAAATCAGATAAATGATTCATATTTTCAACTTAAAGACTCGGTTGAAGAAAAACTAGTTTTAACCGAAGAAAAAATAAAATCAAAATTATCCAGTGACGTACAGTTGGTTCAAAAAATGACAGATTATCACATAGAAACTGGAGGAAAAAGACTAAGAGCTTTACTAACATTGGGGAGTGCAAAATTATGTGGTTACTCTAAGGGATCTAGAGATATAAATTTAGCTGCGTGTGTTGAATTAATTCACAGCGCAACGTTGATGCATGATGATGTAATTGATGAAGGCACTGTTAGAAGAGGTAAAGAAACTTTAAACAAAGTTTGGGATAATCATTCGTCAGTTTTAATAGGAGATTATCTATTGAGTAGATGTTTTGAAATGATGGTAGAAGACGGAAACCTAGAAGTTTTGAAATTATTGTCGTCCACTTCATCTAAAATTGCTCAAGGAGAAGTTCTACAACTTCAACACAAAGGTGAAGTTGATATGCTGGAGGAAACATATTTAAAAATAATCTCAGCTAAAACTGCTGAGTTATTTGCAGCAGCAACTAAAGTTGGTGCAATTTTATCTGCTGCAGAAAATAAAGAAAAAGATGCTTTAGAATTTTATGGAAGAAACTTAGGATTAACTTTTCAAATAGCAGACGACACACTAGACTATAATGCTGAGCTCAAGCTATTTGGTAAAAAAATTGGTCAAGATTTTTTTGAAGGAAAAATTACCTTACCAATAATTTTACTTTTTCAAAAATTAGGAAATGATGAAAAGAAAATTTTATCAAATATGTTTAAAAAAAAGTTTAGAACAAAAGATGACTTTAATGAAATTATTGCTCTTATAAATAAATATAAAATAATTCAGGAATGCTATCAAAAAGCACAGCACTATATAAATTTAGCCTCAAATTCTCTAAGTGTATTTAAAGATTCTGAAGAAAAAAATATTCTTAAAAGATTAACATCATTTAGTTTAACAAGAAATTTTTAAGGACTTAATAAAGACTTTTTCCACTTCCCGGAGTTATCTTTATTATATTTTAATCTCTCGTGGATTCTGTTCTCACCATCTAGCCAAAATTCAATACTATCTGGAGATAAAATCCATCCAGACCAGTGACTTGGTCTTGGTACATCTGATTTGTTGCTATATTTTTTTTTGTAATCTTGTATAGATTTTAACAATTGTTCTCGCGAATTTAATTCTTCACTTTGCTTAGAAGCCCATGCTCCTATCCGACTTTCATATGCTCTAGATGAATAATATTCATCTGCAACCTGATCAGAAACTAATGACACCTTTCCATTAATTCTTATTTGTCTTAGCAGACTTTTCCAATGGAAACACATCGCGGCATACGGATTTTCTTTTAATTCATTTCCCTTTTGACTATTTAAATTTGTATAAAATACAAATCCATCTTTATTGAAATCTTTAAGTAAAACCATTCTAACTGAAGGAATGTTATTTTTATCTGATGTGGCCAAAGCAACAGCGTTTGGATCATTTGGCTCAGTTTTCTTTGCTTCCTCCATCCATTCATGAAATAAATGAATTGGATCATCTATATCAAGAAAGCAACTATTAAGACCTAAAGAGTTTTTTTGATTCATAATTTAAACAAAATAATCTATATAATATAAATAATGTCATTTAATACTTTTGGAAAGCTATTTCGTTTCACAACTTGGGGAGAGTCTCATGGACCTGCAATTGGTTGTATTGTTGATGGTTGTCCTCCAAACATAAATCTTAAAGAGCAAGATATTCAAATAGAATTAGACAAAAGAAAACCAGGACAATCTAAATTTACAACTCAGAGAAAAGAGGATGATAAAGTTCAAATATTGTCAGGTGTATTTGAGGGTAAAACTACAGGAACACCTATTTCTCTAATAATCTATAACAAAGATATGAGATCTAAAGATTATAGTAATATTAAAGATAAGTTCAGACCAGGTCATGCAGATTTTACTTATTTTAAAAAATATGGAATTAGAGACTATAGAGGTGGTGGCAGATCTTCTGCTAGAGAAACTGCAGCACGAGTTGCGGCCGGCGCTATAGCAAAAGTTGTGCTTCAAAAAAAATTAGGTAAAAAATTTAAAGTAATTGGTGCAGTAACTCAGCTAGGAATTCTTGGATGTGATACAAATCAATGGAACGATAAAGTAATTTCAAAAAATCCATTTTTTTGTCCAGATAAATCAATGATTAAATTATGGGAAAAATATTTGCTTGGTGTAAGAAAATCAGGATCCTCATGTGGAGCAGTGATTGAAATAAGAGCAAGAGGTATCCCGGTTGGTTTAGGTGCTCCAATTTATTCAAAATTGGATACTGACATAGCTTCAGGTCTAATGAGTATTAATGCAGTTAAAGGTGTAGATATTGGTGCAGGAATGAACTCAGCACAATTAAGTGGAGAACAAAATTCAGATGAAATTTCTTCAAAAGGAAATAAATTAAAATTCAATTCAAATAAAGCGGGTGGAATTCTTGGTGGAATTTCTACGGGCCAAGAAATTATTGCATCTTTTGCTGTAAAACCAACATCTTCAATTTTAACTAGTAGAAAAACTATAAATAAATTTGGGAAAAATACTTCAATATCTGTTAAAGGTAGACATGATCCTTGTGTAGGAATTAGAGCTGTACCAATTGGTGAAGCTATGATGAACTGTGTTTTACTTGACCACTACTTAATGAATAAAGCCCAATGTAGTTAGGTTAAATTAATTTTTCACAACTCTTATTGTTTCCTTTTGAAACAAAATATCAGCAATTTTCTTGGAAATTTGAGAACTGTTTAATCCAGCTTTATCATACATTTTTTTTGGATCATTTTGTTCAATAAATTCATCTGGTAAAGTCATTGATCTAAATTTTAAACCTTTATCAAATACTCCTCTTTCAGCTAATAAATTTTTAACATGAGAAGCAAAACCACCTATTGATCCCTCTTCAATAGTTATAATGAGCTCATGTTCCTTAGCAGATTTTAATATAAGTTCTTCATCTAAAGGCTTAGCAAATCTGGCGTCTATCAAAGTTGTTGAAACTCCTTTTGCTTTTAATTCCTCTACAGCTAGCTTGCACTCCTCAAGTCGAGTACCGAGGTTTAAAATACAAACTTGTGTCCCTTGTTGAACGACTCTCCCTTTACCAATTTCAATTTTTTCGTCTATTGGTGGGAGGTCAACACCTACTCCGGTTCCTCTTGGATATCTAATTGCAGAAGGTCTGTCATTTATATCTACTGAAGTATTAATCATTTTAACAAGTTCAGCTTCATCACTTGCTGCCATTACTACAAAGTTAGGTAAAGTTGATAAGTAAGTTATATCAAATGATCCTGCATGTGTTGATCCATCAGCACCAACTAATCCTGCTCTATCTATAGCAAATCTAACTGGTAAACTTTGAATGGCAACATCGTGGACAACTTGATCATATGCTCTCTGTAAAAATGTAGAGTAAATTGCAGCATATGGTTTGTATCCTTCGGTTGCGAGACCAGCTGCAAAAGTTACAGCATGTTGTTCTGCTATTCCTACATCAAACATTCTATTTGGAAACTCATTTCCAAAAATATCCATACCAGTCCCTCCGGGCATCGCTGCTGTTATTCCTACTATTTTGCTATCTTTTTTGGCATGTTTAACTAACGTGTTTGCAAATACTTTTGTATAAGCTGGAAGGTTTGATTTGCTCTTTAATTGTTCTCCAGTCTCAACATTAAATTTTGAAACACCATGATAATGATCATTTGCTTTTTCTGCATAAGAATAACCTTTTCCTTTTTGAGTTTTGATATGAATCATTATAGGACCCTCGTGTCTTGATTCTTTTGCGTTTTTTAAAATTGGAACTAGGCTTGATAAATCATGACCATCTATTGGACCTGCATAATAAAAACCAAGTGAACTAAACAATGTACCTCCAGTGACTGCTGAACGAAAAAAATCCTCTGCTTTTCCTGCTTTAGCACTAAATCTTTTTGAAAATGCAGATGTAATTAACTTTAAGGTTTCTCTAAGACTAAAATATATTTTACCAGTAAATAATTTTGCCAAGTAAGTTCTCATTGCTCCAACTGGTTTTGCAATTGACATGTCGTTATCATTTAAAATAACAATTATTTTTGTTTTAGATGCCCCAGCATTATTCATAGCTTCATAAGCCATACCTGCACTAATTGCTCCATCACCTATTACAGCTATTACATTGGAAGACTTATTTTCTAATTTATTTGCCTCTGCAATTCCTAATGCAGATGAGATAGATGTTGAACTATGTGCTGCTCCAAATGGATCATACTCACTTTCAGATCTTTTTGTAAATCCTGATAAACCATCGCCCTGTCTTAAAGTTCTAATTTTATCTTTTCTTCCAGTTAAAATTTTATGTGGGTAAGATTGATGGCCAACATCCCATATTAATTTATCATTTGGGGTATCAAAAACATAATGAAGTGCAACTGTCAATTCAACTACTCCCAAACCAGCACCTAGGTGACCTCCTGTTTCTGAAACAGCACTTATCATTTCCTCCCTCACCTCATCTGCTACTTTTTGTAAATTATCTTCAGAAACTTTTCTTAAATCAGATGGAAAGTTGATATTATTTAAAAATTGATAATTTTTTTTCATTTTTTTCTATTCAATATATAGCCTAATGTTTCATTTATTTTTTCAGATCTTGAACCATATTTTCTTAAATTATTATTAATATCTTTTATTATCTTATCACAATACTTAACTGAGTCATTATAGCCTATTAAATTTATAAGTGTTGCCTTACCTTTTTTTTGATCTTTTCCTGTTTTTTTCCCGGCTTCCTTAGATTTGCTTTTCAAATCAATTAAATCATCGGCTATTTGAAATAAAAGACCAATTTTTGATCCAATATTTTCAAAAAATTTAATTTCTTGTATAGTTTTTTTCTTAATTATTGCTGGAGCCGCACAACAAAAACTAAACAACATTCCTGTTTTCTTTATTTCCATTTCTAATATTTTATTCCTTGATATTTTTTTTTTCTCATAGCTCAAATCTAAATATTGACCACCAGCTATTCCTAAATGACCCGAACATTCTGACAATTTTTTGATTAAGTTAATTTTTATTTTTTCATTTAATTTCAATTTAGGACTTGATAAAATTTCAAAAGCTAAAGTTAGTAATGAATTTCCTGCTAGAACTGCTGTAGACTCACCAAATTTAATATGAGTTGAAGGCTTCCCCCGTCTTATATCATCATCATCCATGCAGGGTAGATCGTCATGAATCAGTGAATAAGCATGAATACATTCAACAGCTGACCCAACTATTATCAATGTTTTATAATTAATTGAAAATAATGACCCTAAGTCAATTAAGATTTTAGATCTTATTTTTTTTCCACCTGGAAATAAACCATACTTCATGGGTGACATTAACTGAGAATATTTCTGTGAATTAATATATTTTTTAAGAAATATATTTGTATCTTTAGCTATTTTATTAAGCTGTTTTTTCATTTTTTTTAGTTATCTCTTTAATCTTTTTATTTGTCTCTTCTCCAATTGATTTAAAATTTTTATGAAATTTCTTTTCAATAATATTATTTAATTTTAAAAGTTCTTGGTAACTGTCAACTGAATTGTTTAAATTGTTTTCCTTCTCTAGAGACTCTATAATCTTGTTTGCTTTTTCTGTAAGCTCCTCAACTGAGTACTGATCATAATCAAGTGGTAATATTTTATCTTTCATATAATAATAATTATTAATACATGAAATTTATTCAATCAAATATCAAAAAAGCAAAAAAATATTTAGATAATAATCATTGTGTTGCGGTGCCAACAGAAACTGTTTATGGGCTGGCTGCAAATGCGTACTCTAATAGTGCTGTTAAGAAAATATTTAGTCTTAAAAAAAGACCATTAAACAATCCACTTATTGTTCATTATTATGATATTCATAGACTTAAGGAGGACTGTGACATCAATGATAATTTAGTAAAACTTTACAAAAAATTTTCTCCAGGCCCGATAACTTATGTTTTGAAATTAAAAAATAACTCAAAAATATCGAAATTTGTCACTAATAAAAAAAAAAGTATTGCTGTTCGTTTTCCTAATCATAAATTGTTCAGAAATTTATTAAAAAATTTAGATTATCCGGTAGCAGCACCTAGTGCAAATATATCATCAAGATTAAGCTCGGTTAAACCATCTGATGTAAAAGAAGAATTTGGTTCAAAAATTAAATATATTTTAAATGGAGGAAAAAGTAAAATTGGGGTTGAATCCACAATATTAAATCTTTTAGAAAAACCATCACTTTTAAGATATGGAGGCCTTGATACTAAAAAAATTGAAAATGTTTTAAAAAAAAAATTATTAATTAATACAAATTCAAAAAAAAAATTATCACCTGGTTTATTTCCGTTACATTACTCACCTGGGATACCTTTAAGAGTCAATGTAAAAAAACCAAAAAAAGATGAGGCTTATTTATTAATACAAAAAAGAAAATCAAAATTAAAAAACTATTATTATTTATCCAAAATAAAAAATATGAAGGAGGCTGCAAAGAATTTATACTCAACTTTAAGAAAAATTAAAAACGATGGTTTTAAAAAAATTGCAGTTGAAACGATACCAAACAAAGGTCTTGGCAAAACAATTAACGATAGATTAAAGAGGGCCTCTAAATACTAATGACAAATTCTATTGAAGTAATCAATCTATCAAAAAATTATAAAGATAAAGAAGCAGTAACTAATATAAATTTTAAAATTAATGAAAATGAAATGGTTGGTTTATTGGGACCTAATGGATGTGGAAAAACTACAACTATTGGAATGATTTTAGGATTATTAAAACCAAGTAGTGGTAAGGTTTTAATCAACGGAGAGAATATTGAAAAAAATAAAATCTCGCTTCTTCATAAAATGAATTTTATTTCACCATATATTGAATTGCCTAAAAAACTTAAAGTTGAACAAAATTTAATTGTTTATGGAAAATTATATAACATTCAAAATTTAAATGACCGAATAGATTACCTTGCAAATAAACTTAGATTAAAAGACCTTTTAAACAAAATTACAGGAGAACTTTCTTCTGGACAAAAAAATAGAGTGAGTCTTGCTAAAGCTTTAATAAATGATCCAACGGTACTTTTGTTGGATGAACCCACTGCTTCATTAGATCCTGAAACTGGTGATTTTGTAAGATCATTTTTAGAAGATTACAAAAAGGAAAAAAAAATATCAGTTTTGCTTGCCTCTCATAATATGGAAGAAGTAAAAAGATTATGTAGTTCTGTTTTAATGATGAAAGATGGTTTAATAGTGGATAGAGGAACTCCTGAAGAGCTAATAACAAAATATGGAAGAAGAAATTTAGAGGAAGTATTTTTAGAAATTGCGAGAAAATAAAAATGAATTTAATTAGAATTTATGGTCTTTTTTTAAGACACTTTTATTTAATAACTAGATCATTTCCAAGAATATTAGATTTAATTTATTGGCCTTCAATTCAAATTACTCTTTGGGGATTTATTTCTAATTTTTTTGCAGCTCATAGCTCTTATTACAGTGGTGCAGTAGGGGTCATTCTTTCATGTGCAATTCTTTATGATTTTTTATTTAGAACTAGTATTGGCTTTAATATGTTGTTTTTGGAGGAAATTTGGAGCAGAAATTTCACAAATCTATTTATTGCACCGATGAAAATTAGTGAGATAATTGTCTCTCTAGTTTTTACTGCTTTAATAAGAGCATTAATTGGTTTGATCCCAGCTATATTATTAACTTCTCCGTTGTTTGGTATATCTTTGCTAAAACTTGGTCTTCCTTTAGCATTTCTTTTCTTAAGTCTGTATTTATTTGGAATAACACTTGGTCTTTTTGTTTCAGCAGGATTGTTAAGATTTGGACCATCTTTTGAGAATATTGCATGGTCTACCATGTTTTTATTAGCACCTTTCGGCTGTATTTACTATCCAGTTGAAACACTGCCAGGAATCTTCCAATCAATCGCTTTCGCACTTCCATTAGTTTATATTTTTGAAGAGACTAGAAATATCTTGGTCAATGGAATGGTAAATTATGAAAATATCATTAATGCAATCTATCTGAACGGGTTTTATTTAATTTTGTCTATATTTGTATTTTATTACTCTTTTGACAAAGCAAGAGATAAAGGAACTTTAATAAATATAGGTGAATAAACTGGTGCGCCTGCTAGGAGTCGAACCCAGAACCTCCTGATCCGAAGTCAGGCGCTCTATCCAGTTGAGCTACAAGCGCATATAGTATTAATATTATATTTTATGGAAAAAAACATTAATTTTATAGTCAAAGAGAATGAGAAGAATTTAAGGGTTGATGTCTTAATTAATAAAAGAGAGGAATTAATTAGTAGAACTAGAATTAAAAATTTAATTTTAAAAGAAAAGTTAACACTAAATAATGAAATAATTAAAAGTCCGTCAAAAAAAGTCTCAATTGGTGATACTATAAATCTTAAGATTCCAGAGCCTGAAATAGCATCTCTTAAACCTTACGAATTTAAATTAGAAATAATATACGAAGATGATGATCTATTAGTAATTAATAAACCTGCTGGAATAATCATGCATCCAGGAGCTGGAAATTATGATAAAACAATTGTCAATGCATTGATGCATTATGATAAAGATTCTTTATCAAATATAGGTGACGAGTTAAGACCTGGTATTGTTCATAGAATTGATAAAAACACATCTGGTTTAGTTGTAATTGCAAAAAACAATGAAACTCATGAAAATTTATCAAAACAATTTAGTGATCATACAATTATAAGAGAGTACCAACTTTTAATATGGGGAAAATTAAGACCCTCCTCGGGAAGGATTGAAACATTTATAACTCGTAGTTCAAAAAATAGACAACTAATGGAAGTTAGTAGTTCTAAAGGAAAGAAAGCTATAACAAATTATAAAACAATTGAAATTTTTGAAAATCAAAAAACACCAACTTTAAGTTTAGTTGAATGTAAATTAGAAACAGGAAGAACACATCAGATAAGAGTTCATATGAACTTTAAAGGTAATAGTCTAGTTGGAGATGACAAATATAAAAAAAAATATAAAAAATTAAAAAATATTGATGTTGATGTACAAAATTCAATTACTAAATTAAATAGACAATTTCTGCATGCAAAAACTTTAGGATTTATACATCCACGTACTAAGAAAGAGATGATTTTTTCCTCACTTTTGCCACAAGATCTAAATAATATTCTAAAAATGCTTAGAAACACTGAAGAATAAATTATTGAAAATTAGGTATAATTAATTAAATAAACATCCTTATGAGCACAACAATGAGCAACAATCTGCCAACCCTTTCTAATGAAGGTGGACTGTCTGCATATTTAGAGCAGATTAAAAAATTTCCGATGTTAGCTGCAGAAGAGGAATATATGCTAGCAAAAAACTGGAAAACGACTGGTGATATTAAAGCTGCAGAAAAACTAGTGACTAGTCACTTAAGATTAGTTGCAAAGATTGCCATGGGCTACAAAGGATATGGTTTGCCTATTAATGAAATGATTTCAGAGGGAAATGTAGGTCTTATGCAAGCTGTTAAGAAATTTGAACCAGAAAAAGGTTTTAGATTGGCAACTTATGCAATGTGGTGGATTAAGGCTTCTATTCAAGAATATATTTTAAGATCTTGGAGTCTTGTCAAAATTGGAACTACTACTGCTCAAAAAAAATTATTTTTTAATCTAAAGAAAATTAAAAATCAAATTTCTCCTGAAACTGAAGGTGATTTAAGAGATGAACACGTTGATCATATATCTAATAAGCTCGATGTAAGTAAAGAAGAAGTCATTTCAATGAATAGAAGACTTTCTGGAAAGGAGTTCTCGCTAAATGCTCAAATTGGGGAAGATGGCGATGAATGGCAAGACTGGTTGGTTGATAAAGAACTTGATCATGACTTAAAATTTGCTCACCACGAGGAAATGGAACAAAGAAAAGATTTATTAAGAGACTCTATTAAAGTTCTTAACGATAGAGAAAGAGAAATTTTATACTCAAGAAGACTAAATGATGACCCAACTACACTAGAAGATTTAAGTAAAAAATATAAAATTAGCAGAGAAAGAGTTAGACAAATAGAAAATAAAGCATTTGAAAAACTCCAAAAGCACATGCTTCTATTAGCTAAATCAAAAAATCTTTTACCAGCAAACTAAACTTCAAAAGGATTTTCAATTAAAATAGTATCATCTCTTTCTGGACTAGTTGAGATACTTGATACTTTTGCACCAATAAAATCTTCAACAGCAAAAATATATTTTTTTGCATTTTCAGGTAATGAGTCCAGATTTTTAATTCCATTTGTAGAAACTTTCCAACCTGGAAAAGTTTCATAAATTGGTTTTATTTTTATTTGATCTTCTACAGCAGCAGGTAAATAATCTAATCTTTTACCATCAAGCTCATAAGCAACACACATTTTAATTTCATCTAATTCATCGAGCACATCTAATTTCGTTAAAGCGATACCATCAATCCCTGAAACTTTAATAGTTTGCCTTACCAAAACACCGTCAAACCATCCGCATCTTCTTTTTCTACTTGTAACAGTTCCAAATTCTTTTCCACGTGTTCCTAAAAGTTCACCAACATCATCTGTTAACTCTGTAGGAAAAGGACCTTCCCCAACTCTTGTTGTATAAGCTTTTGTAATTCCAAGAACAAAATTAATCGAATTAGGGCCACAACCAGTTCCTGTAGCTGCGCTTGATGCAACAGTATTAGATGAAGTTACAAAAGGATAAGTTCCATGATCTACATCAAGTAAAATACCTTGGGCTCCTTCAAATAAAATTCTCTTTTTTTGTTTTTTAAATTGATCAATCTTTAGCCAAACTGGCTGTGAAAATTCCAATATTTTAGGTGCTATTTTAAGTAAATCAGATTTAAGCTCATCTTTTTCAAAAATTTTTTTTCCTAGGCCTTTTCTTATTGCATTATGATGAACTAGTACAGAGTCGAGTCTTTGATCTAAATTTTTTTCACATCTTAGATCCATAACTCTTATAGATCTTCTTCCAACTTTATCTTCATATGCTGGTCCAATTCCACGTCTTGTAGTACCTATTTTGCTTTTTCCTGCTGCATCCTCTCTAATCTCATCCATTTCTCTATGAAAAGGCAAAATTAAATTTGCGGACTCCGAAATAATAAAATTATTTACATTTACTTCTACACCTTTAGATTTTATTTCTTCTATTTCCTCTAATAAAGCCCATGGATCTACAACAACTCCGTTGCCAATAATTGATATTTTGCCTTTTCTAACTATTCCAGATGGCAATAATCTCAATTTATATGTAACACCATCAATCACTAAAGTATGGCCGGCATTATGACCTCCTTGAAATCTTATTACTACATCAGCCTGTTCAGATAACCAATCAACAATTTTTCCTTTACCTTCGTCACCCCATTGAGATCCAACAACGACTATATTTTTCATTATTTAAATTTTCTGTTTACTTTTAAGGAAGTGAGATGGTTAATTGGGCCATGACCTTTTCCATATTTCGGGTTTGATTTAATTGCAGAATTTACATACTTAATTCCTAGCTCACAAGATTTCTTTACTGTTTTTCCACATGATAAAAAAGTTGTAACTGAGCTAGATAATGTACAACCTGTACCATGGGTATTCTTTGTTTTGTGACGCTCACTTTTGAAGATCTTTATGTCTTTTTTGTTTATTAAAATATCTATTACATTTTTATGTTTTAAATGACCACCTTTTATAAGTACATTTTTGGCTCCTAATCCAATAAGTTTATTAGCAGCAAAAATCATATCCTCTTTTGTTATGATTGTTGTTTTAGTCAAAATTTCTGCCTCTGGGATATTGGGGGTAATAAGTGATACTTTTTTAATTAATTTTAATTTTAATAATTGAATAGCTTTACTATCTATAAGTTTAGTCCCTCCTTTAGCAACCATAACTGGATCTAATACGATTTTTTTAAATTTAATTACATCCAGAGCTTTCAATACCATTTTAATAACCTCTGAAGAATGTAACATACCAATTTTTATTGCATCAGGTCTTATATCTTTGCAACTATAAATGATTTGATTAAAAATTTCTTTAGGATTAATTCCAACAATTGATTTTACACCTGTGGTATTTTGAGAAGTGACTGCTGTTATTGTAGTCATTGCATATGAGCCAAGAGCAGTAACAGTTTTTATATCAGCTTGAATACCTGCTCCACCAGATGAATCGGATCCTGCAATTATTAAAATTTTAGACTTTGGTTTCAATTTATTTAATTTTTTTCGTAATCATGTTCACACATTTATATAGTAGATCTTTGTTTTCACTTTCTCCCATTACTCTTATTTTAGATTCTGTTCCTGATTTTCTTACTAAAATTCTTCCATTACCTTTGATTAATTTATCTGCATTTTTTATAATTTTTTTTATCTCTGGTTTGTTAATAATATTTTTATCTTTTACTTCGATATTTTCTAAGAGCTGAGGTGTTTTCTTAAATTGTTCAAAAAATTCGCTTGCCTTTTTTCCTTTTCTTAAAGCAAAAAGAGCTTCTAAAGCTACTAACAAACCATCTCCTGTAGTTGCAAATTTACCTAAGATAATATGTCCTGATTGTTCACCACCTAAATTAAAATTATATTTTTGCATTTTTTCTTTAACATATCTGTCTCCAACATTTGCTCTTAAAAATTTGATTCCTATTAATTTAAAATATTTTTCTAAACCATAATTTGACATTAATGTTCCAACAACTCCTCCTTTTAACATTTTTTTATTTTTCCATCTTGTTGCTAAAGCGGCAATAATTTGATCTCCATCTATTATATTGCTTTTCTCATCACACATAATAATTCTATCAGCATCTCCGTCTAAAGATATTCCTATATGAGCTTTATATTTTTTTACAGCAGACCTTATATTTCTTGGAAAAGTTGACCCACATTTTTTATTAATATTTAAACCATTTGGTTTAATACCTATTGCTATCACTTTAGCTCCTAATGATTTCAATAATTCAGGGCCTGCCTTATAACCAGCACCGTTTGCACAGTCGATTACTATTCTTAGTCCTCTTAAATTGAACTCTTTTGTGAAATTTTTTTTTAATATTTTAATATAATTTTTGGTGCCTGTTTCTAATCTTTTAACTCTTCCTAATTTTTCAGAATGTGAGAGATTTTTTGAGATTTTCTTATCTATGAGGCTCTCAATTTTTTTTTCTATTTTATCTGATAATTTCATTCCATCAGGACCAAACAATTTTAAACCGTTGTCAAAATGTGGATTATGAGAAGCGGTAATCATTATACCCATATTTGCCTTCATCTCTTTTGTTAACATTGCCAACCCATTAGTTGGTAGGGGTCCTAAGGTGTAAACATGCATACCAGCTGAAGTCAAACCTGAGACAAGAGCTGGTTCAAGTGTATATCCAGACAATCTCGTATCTTTTGCAATTATTGCCGTTTGTTTTCTTTTTTTTTGAGATTTAAAGTATGTTCCACTAGCAAGTCCAAATTTAAAGAACATATCTCCATTTATATATTTGCTATTAACTGCTCCTCTTATTCCATCTGTTCCAAAATATTTTTTTGCCATTAATTTTTGATTATTTGATTAAAAACTTTAATACCTTGCATAACTTCATTAACATCATGAATTCTTAAAATCTGAATTCCTTGCATCATTAAATAAATTGAGGAGGCCATAGTTCCACCAATCCTTGTTTTGCTATCATTTTTTTTTGATATATCTTTAATAAATCTTTTTCTTGAATTTCCTACTAGTATAGGAAAACCTAATGAATGAAAAATAGAAACATCTCTTATAAGATTCATATTATGTTTCAAATTTTTTCCAAATCCAATTCCAGGATCTAAAATTATATTATTGTGTTTAATACCTTTAGACCTTATTAACTTAATCTTATCTTCAAAATAATCATATATATCTAATAATTCATTTTTATATACTGGATTCTTTTGCATATTTTCTGGTGTCCCAACTGAATGCTGTATTACAAATGGAATTTTATACTTTTTTAAAACATTTATTGTTTTAGGATCATGGCTTAATCCCGAAACATCATTAATAAGTTTAACCCCCATTCTAATACCATTTTCCATAATTGCAGATTTTCTTGTGTCTAAAGATATTGGTATTTTTTTTACAATTAATTTTAATGTCTTATCAATTCTATACCATTCTCGATTTTCATTTACTTCCTTCGATCCTGGTCTTGTAGACTCTCCACCAACATCTACTAACGAGGCACCAGTTTTATATAAATTGATAGCATGACTGACACCTTTATTTTTTTTATTAAATTTTCCTCCATCGGAAAAACTATCAGGAGTTAGATTTAAAACACCCAATATGTTTGGAATTTTTTTAAAATTTAAATTTGAAAAATTTGATTTTTTTGACCTAATTTTTTTTAAATCTGAATTTATTTTTATTTTTAGTTTTTTTGGTAAATTCCTAATTTTATTTGTTGAAATTTTTCTAGTTTTTTTTCTTGTAATTATCTCAACATGGTCAAAAGATATTTCTTTAATCTGATGTAAAGGAATAGATTGTTTTTTATTTACTAAAATTTTTGATTGTTTGCCAAAGTAGAAATTACACGCTCTTGTGTAATATCTTGGCATTATTTATTAATGAACAATTTTTGGTTTCAAACCCATCGCACCCAAAGCTGAGTCTTGATCATCTTTTGATTCTGGATTATCTAAAATTTTATCTTTAGGATATAAATTTTTATTAATTATATTCTCTATTTCTTCACCAGTTAAGGTCTCATAAGTTATTAGAGCTTTTGCAATTTTATGTAGATCATCTATTTTTTCTGTTAAGATTTCCTTTGCTTTATTATATCCTTCATCTACAAGCTTTCTTATTTCTTTATCAATTTTCTGAGCAACTTCCTCTGATACCGATTGAGTTTGAGTAACTGATCTTCCCAAAAACACTTCTTCTTGGTTTTCCCCATATTCAACTGGACCCATTTCTTCACTCATTCCATATTTTGTTACCATTGCTCTTGCAAGCTGTGTAGCCTGGTTAATATCAGAACCATTTCCTCCACCTGCTCCTGTAGATATATTATCTTTTCCAAAAATTAATTCTTCAGCCACTCTTCCTCCAAAACAAACAGCTAGTCTCGCTTTAAGATATTTTATTGAGTAACCATGTTTGTCTCTTTCAGGTAAGTTCATTACCATTCCAAGAGCTCTTCCTCTTGGTATAATAGTAGCTTTATGAATTGGATCATAACTTGGCATATTAAACGACACTAGAGCATGTCCACCTTCATGGTATGCAGTTAGTTTTTTCTCATCTTCTGTCATGACCATTGAACGTCTTTCAGCACCCATCATAACTTTATCTTTTGCTTCCTCAAATTCTAGTAATGTGACTATCCTCTTATTTTTTCTCGCTGCTAACAAAGCTGCTTCATTAACTATATTTGCAAGATCAGCTCCTGAAAATCCTGGCGTACCTCTTGCTATTGTTCTTAAATTAACATCTGGCGCCATTTTTATTTTTTTTACATGAACTTTTAAAATTTTTTCTCTTCCTATAATATCTGGGTTTGAAACTACTACCTGTCTATCAAACCTTCCTGGTCTTAATAAAGCTGGATCGAGCACATCTGGTCTGTTTGTAGCGGCTATAATTATGACACCTTCATTTGTATCAAAACCATCCATTTCAACTAACAACTGGTTTAAAGTTTGTTCTCTCTCATCATTTCCACCTCCTAGACCTGCCCCTCTACTTCTTCCAACAGCATCTATCTCATCTATAAAAATAATACATGGAGAATTTTTTTTACCTTGTTCAAACATGTCTCTTACTCTAGATGCTCCTACCCCAACGAACATCTCAACAAAATCAGAACCCGAAATAGTAAAAAACGGAACACCTGCTTCGCCCGCAATTGCCCTCGCTAATAAAGTTTTACCAGTTCCCGGTGGTCCAACAAGTAAAGCTCCTCTTGGAATTTTACCACCTAACCTACTAAATTTTTTTGGGTCTTTTAGGAACTCTACCATTTCCTCTACTTCTTCTTTAGCTTCCTCTACACCAGCAACATCATTAAAAGTAACCTTTCCTTTTAATTCATTCATCATTTTAGCTTTTGATTTTCCAAATCCCATTGCCCCACCTTTGCCACCTTGCATTTGTCTCATAAAGAAAATCCATACTGCAATAAGCAATAACATAGGAAACCATGATAAGAGCACACCAAACAACGAAGGCATTTTTTCCTCTAGAGGTGCTGCTGAAATACTTACACCTTTTTCTGATAATTTTTCTATAAGATTTGGATCATTAGGAGCATAAGTTGAAAAAGAACTTCCATTTGAATAAACACCTTTAATGTTATTTCCTTGGATCTCAACTTTTAGAACCTCGCCTTTTTCAACTGAATTTAAAAAATCTGAAAATATAATTTGATTTCCACCTCTAATATTAGACTGAGGATTTTTAAACATGTTATAAAGACCTATAGTTAAAAAAACTATAATTCCCCACAAAGCGAGATTTTTTAAATTCATAGGTTTAAAATAAGAATTATTATTAAATTAACAAGTGACAAAATATCAGTTATTTCATCAACTTTAACGCTCTTTTGATACTATAATTGAGTTATTTACCTTCTTTATTAGACAATTTCCTAAAGTAGTCTTAAATGAGTTATCTTTTTTAATTTGATAAATTAATTTGTCAATTTTTTTTCCTCTTACTGGATAGTATTTTTTACCAACACTTTTTAATACTTCTGTTAGAGACCTAAAAACTACTTCTTCTGGTTGAAGAAAAAAATTTTTATCCAAAATAACAAACTTATTTAAATTTGAAATCGTTGAATTGTCTTTTAAATTTTTTTCTACAAAGTATTTAATTGTCTCGTTAGCAAATCTTAAATTTTTAATAGTTAGATTAAATTTATCATTATCTAAACCCTCTAATTCCAAATTTTTTATAAAATTTCTAATTTTTACTCTTTTAAATTCAGTGTTTTTATTCGATGGATCTTCAACATAATATTTAAATACTTTTTTGGTAATATATTCTAAATTTTTTTTAGAAAATTTTAACAAAGGTCTAATCAAATTAACATTTTGTAAATTACTTTTTTGATCAAACGACACCATGCCATTTAAACCACTACCTCTTAAAATTCTAATAAAAAAATTTTCTATTAAATCATCTTTATGATGACCCAATAAAATATTATTTATTTTTAATTTTTTTGCCTTCTTGGTCATAAGTGCATATCTTTTATCTCTTGCAACAGATTGAATGTTACTTTTTGGTTTTTTCCCAACCCAAGTTAAAATTTCGAGATTTGTAGACAATTTTTTAACAAGTAATTTTAAAGATTTTGCTTCAATTGTTGAATTACTTCTAAGTTTATGATCAACATGAAAGTATTTAACTTTTAAATTTTTTTTAATTGAATAAATTTTTGATAAAAAACATAAAGCAAGACTGTCTGGGCCACCTGAAACCGCGACTATAAAATTCTCGTTTAATTTTAGATCTTTTTCAAATTTTTTATAAATTTGAAAAATTTGTTTATCTTTTAATTGATTTAATAAAAACTTATGAGTCTTGTTTGATGCATTCAAATTTTTTGGACTCATATTTAGCTTTTTGTATTACTGACTGATTTGCATTAGGATATTGTAATTCTACACCATTTATCATTTTACATCCTTGGTCTTTTTCACCAATTTGAACCATTGATACCCCAAGTTTTAATAGATTAATTGGAGCTTTTTTACCTTTAGGATATTTTTGATAACCCTCTAAATAAGCAGAAGCTGCATCAGTATATAATTGTCTAATTCTGAATGTTTCTGCATACCAGTATTGTGCACTACCCGCTAACTCATGATCTGGGTTAGATAGGACAAATTCTCTAAAAGCTCTTTCCGCTGTGCTATAATCTCCAACTTTTAAAAAACTAGTTGCAAATTCATATTGCTCCACTGGATTTAAATCTTGAGGTAGTATTTTTTCTTCAGATTGAAATGTTTCTGTTACAATTGAAGCCGTAGTATCTACAGATTGAATTTGTTGTGAACTTTCGTTTGTCTCTGTATCCTTGTATGAAATTGTTCCTAAATCTTGAGGTTGTGAACTTCCAGGTAAAAGTTTTTGCTCATCTGTTTTTGGCTTTGAACTTAATTGATTTTCTGCATTACTTATATTTCCAGATCTAATGTTAGCCTCTATATCTTGAAATCTAATCTGATTATCAGCTTGAATTTTTGAAACACGAGATGATAATTTATCTAATTTAAAATTAATCTCTTCAAATCTATTGGTAAGATCTCTAAATTGACCTTCAACTTCAGACAATTTTAACAAATGCCTAGTTAACACGTCTTCAGAATTTTGGTCTAAATCTGAAACCGAATTGTCATTTGTATTCTTTTTTACCTCAATAGATCCCGAATAAACTGCCCGCTCAAGAGTTTTAAGATCATTTTTAATTATTTCTAATATTTCATAAATATTATGGTTATCTGCATAAGAAAAATTAATAAAAACAAAATTTAAGATTAAAAATAATTTTAAAATTGCTAATCTAAATATGAACATCATTTAAATTAGATTTATGATTATAAAAATGGCAAAAAAAAGACCCCAAAACCTTTAATGGATTTAGGGTCTTTGATTTTAAAAAATTAATTTGCTTTAACAGTTACAGATCTTCTGTTTTTTGACCAAGCTAGTGGATTTGAACCAGAATCAACTGGTCTTTCTTTACCATAGCTCAACACAGTAATTCTGTCTGATGATATTCCATAAGTCATCAGATAATCTTTGGCTGCATTTGCTCTTCTTTCACCAAGAGCTAAGTTATATTCTCTAGTTCCTCTTTCATCAGCATGACCTTCAAGCACTACATTGATTCCAGAATTTTTTCTTAACCATGCGGCTTGAGCTCTTAAAGTTTCTCTAGATGCAGTTGTTAAAATAGACTCATTTGTTGCAAAGAAAACTCTATCTGGAACACCATCAGCTAAATATTCTACTGTATCTGTTCCTGTATAAACATCACCTTGCATCTGACCCTGTATATCTGTTGCAACTTCTTTTTTTGTTGCACAAGCAGAAAGTACTAGGCAGGCTGTTAATACTAAAAGTGTGTTTTTTAAAATTTTGTTTAATCTCATTAAATTGCTCCTTGCTGCTAATTTCAATTTCTTGACTTTTTCACATGTAAATAGAGGTTTCAAGTCTAAAAATCAAGAAATTTAATATAATTCAATGTTAATTGCTCAATAATGATGACCATGATGGGTCAGAGGCATCTGTTGGGGTCTTTATTTGACGTTCATTATAACCAGTTAAATCAATAGACCATAATTTTGCAGTAAAGCCTTCACCTTTAGCGTTAGTTTTAGTTTCTCTATAAAAAATTAGTACTCTACCGTTGGGTGACCATGATGGAGCTTCTTGATAATAATTTTCCGTCAAAAGTCTTTCTCCGCTTCCATCAGTTCTCATCACACCAATATAAAATTTTCCTTTATGCAATTTAGTGAATGCAATTAAGTCTCCTCGTGGAGACCAAACAGGTGTTCCATACAAACCATTTCCAAATGAAATTCTTTTCACATCACTTCCATCATTTTTCATAACATATATTTGTTGATATCCACTTCTGTCAGAATTAAATGTTATATATTTACCATCAGGTGAATAAGAAGGAGAAGTGTCAATTGATGGATGGTTCGTGATTTTTTCAACTATCCTGTTTTCCAGATCCATAGTATAAATATCAGACTTACCATCTTTAGCAAAACTCATTATGATTTTTTTACCATCAGGCGAAAATCTTGGTGCAAAAGTCATACCAGGGAAGTCTCCAACAACCTCTTGTGTGCCTGTTTCTATATCTAAAAGATATACTCTAGGCATATTTTTAAAATAAGATAAGTAAGTTACCATCTGACTAGCTGGATTGAAACGCGGGGTTAAAACTAATTCATTTCCCAAGGTTAAAAATTTATTATTTGCACCATCTTGATCCATAATTGCTAATTTTTTTATTCTTTTCGTTTTAGGTCCTTCTTCTGAGACATAAATTATTCTTGTGTCAAAATATCCTTTTTCTCCAGTCAATCTTTCATAAACTTTATCAGAAATAATATGGCCTACCCTTCTCCAATTATTGGGTACAGTGGTAAAAGCTAGTGCCATCATTTCTTTAGCTGCCAAAATATCCCACAACCTAAACTCTACTCTTAACTTCTCATCAATTAAATTTACCTTACCAGTTATTAATGCTTGAGCTTTAATTAGTTTCCAATCTTCAAACCTAGGTTTTAAATTTGCAATATCAGGAGCTTGCAGAAATGCCTTATTATCCAAAGGATTAAATAAACCAGAAGTTCTAAGATTGTTTTCTACAATGTTTGATATTTCAGAACCAATGTTATTTTTATTTAATATTTTTTCAAAACTTTTTCTTGAATTTTCATCAATAGACAAAGGAGACACCGCTAAAGGAAGTGGATTTAGATTTCCTCTTGTTATATCTACCTCGATTAAAGCATGTGCATTTAAAGGGACTAAAACAAACAGTAAAGATAAAATTTTTTTAAACATTGTCATATATTAACCTTCTAACATCTCTCTTGCATCAAAATTTAATTGTAATTCTTTCCATCTTTCATAGCCTGTGCTTGGAACTCTTAATGGTTGACACAATTTAACTGCGCGTAGCGCGCTTTCTGCTAAAACTTTATAAAATCCTTGTCCAGGCTTATTCATTCTTGCATGATCCAAAATTTCAGTTTTTAAAACTGATCCGTCGGGTTTTAATTTTAATTTTATTCTTACCAATAAATTTTCATTATATGGTAATCCTAATGGTATACTCCAACATCCAAATATTTGTGCCTTAAGTGCATCTTCCTCACCTAATGTAAGACCTGTATTTTCTACAGTTCTTTCTTGATCTTGAGTGATGTCATCTTTAGTTTTTAAAACTTCCGCACTCTCTTCTTTTGATTTATCAATTAAAGCAGCAATATTATTTGGATCAAATAAATCTTTTTTTTCGAATTCTGATACCTGTTTAACTTCATCATCTATTTTTTCAGGATTTTGTTTTTTTTCCTCTTTTGTTTCAACCTTTTTTAAAGTTTTTTCTGGAAGAGGAATTGCTTCAGGCGTTTCGTTCTCTATTTTTTTATTATTTTGATCAGGAGCCAGAACAGTTTTTGTTTTTGTTTTTTCTACTTTTTTTGGTGGAGCTTGTTCTGAAACAAGTTTTTTTTCTTTGTCTTTTACTTTCTCAATTATTTTTTTAGCCTTAGGTGCAAATGGAATATTAGTTTTTTCTGCTATTTGAATTAACTCAACTGATACAATTGGTGGAATATCAAGTGGTTTCTTTGCTAAAAAAGGTAAACTCATAGCTGTAATAAAAATTAACAAAGCATGTAAAACAGAAGAAATAATTAAACTTCTATTCACTTTAATTACCTTTGCTTATAGGGTTCTGAAATCAATGCTACTTTAGTAAAACCAGATCCTGATAGTAATCCCATTATCTCTAAAACTCTCCCATAATTTATAGTTTTATCACCTCTAACATAAATTCTGGTATCAGTTCTATTTTTTGAAACTGCTAAAACTTTTGCAATAATATTATCATATTCAACTTTTGCTTCTTGAATAAAAATTTCACCTTTTGCGTTAATTGAAAGTGTTAAAGGTTCTGTTTCTTCAGGTAAAGAATCTGCTGAACTTTCTGGTAAATCAACTTGAACGCCTACCGTTAATAACGGTGCAGTAACCATAAAAATAATTAACAATACTAACATTACATCAACAAATGGAGTAACATTTATTTCACTCATAGGTTCTTTCGATGAGCGATTAAATTTGAAAGCCATTTGTTAGATGATAGTTAAAAATCTTTTTGAGAAGTTTTCTAATTTTTCAGAATATTTTTTAGCGTCATTATTAAATTTGTTGTAGGCAACTACTGCTGGTATTGCAGCTAACAAACCAAGTGCAGTTGCAAATAAAGCTTCGGCTATTCCCGGCGCAACTATCGCAAGACTTGTGTTTCTTGAAATAGCAATAGATTGAAAAGAATTCATAATACCCCAAACAGTTCCAAACAATCCAATAAATGGTGCTGTTGAACCTACTGTTGCCAAAAAAGTAAAGCCTTTTTCTATTTTTGTCATTTGTTTTTCAATTCCTGATTCTAGAGATGCACTCATTCTTTCACTAATATTAGTTCTTGATTTTTTTTTAAGTAATCCTTCCATTGCATCTTGAAACACAAGTGACATTGGATCCTCAAGCTTACTAGGTAAACTATTATAAAAAGTTTCAGCAGATTTAGAATTCCAAAATTTTTCTTCAAATTCTTCTGAAGATTTAGTTATTTTTTTAAATAAACGAAACTTTTCAATAATTACAGCCCAAGAATATATTGAGCACAATATTAATATAATCATTACAGACTTAACAATTATGTCTGCTCTAAAAAATAAACTGAATAATGAAAAATCAGTATTTGTTCCTAATTCAACTGCTTTTGCCGCTATATCTGCTTCCATGCTTACTCATCACACTTAAATGTGTCATGATTTTGTCTATTAATTTTAATTAATTAATCATCATTTTTGTAAGTTTCATAGAAAAAACTAGCTATTAGAATAGCGTCTGCCTTGTTATTATCTTTCTTTTTTGACAATTGTGATGAAAAATATGGAAAAATTTCAATAGCTCTTGTTCTGCTCGCATCTTTTTCTGAATTAATAAGGTTAAAATATTTTTTCCACTTAGTAGGCCTAACATAATAAACAGGTAAATGCATTGCACTGCATATTCCCTTTAAAATACCAAAAGATTGACCAAAATTAAACATACTAGTAACTCCTTGGCCAGGCATTGCAGAAACTTGTTCAATTACAACCTTTATATTTTTTTTTTCAAATTTGTTTATCCTTTCACTAATTTCATTAAATATTTGAGCACCATTAACTTGTCGCTTGTTCTTCTTACCATCTGTCATGGTTGGCATTTCAATTACATCTTTTATTATACCATCCTGAAAAAAACAGATTGAACCTGAGATGCCTGGATCAATTCCAATAATCATCATTAAATACCACCTAAATTAACGTTTGAATAAACATTCTGAACATCGTCATCTTCCTCAAGAGTTTCTAAAAAATTTACAACACTATCTTTATTATCTTTATTTACTTTAACATTATTTAACGGGACCCATTCAATCCCTGTAGAGATAAAATTCACAATAATTTTCTCAAGATTTTTTTTTACATTATATATCTCGCTCATTTGACACTGGATCTCATGATAATCCTCATAAGATAAACATTCATCAGCTCCTGACTCAATCGCTAAATCTAAAATTTTTTCATCAGATATCTCTTTTTTATCAATTTTGATTATACCCAGTTGTTGAAAATTGTGAGATGCTGAACCTTGAGTTCCTAAACTCCCACCACTTTTTTGAAAAATAGTTCTAATATTTGATGCGGTCCTATTTTTATTGTCTGTTAAAGTTTCAACTATAACAGCAATCTTTTCTGGTCCAAACCCCTCGTATCTTAGATTTTCAAAATTCGCTCCTGAAGCTGCAGAAGATTTATCTATTGCTCTTTCAATATTATCTTTAGGCATATTTGCAGATCTAGCAGCCTGTACCGCAGACCTTAGTCTAGGATTCATTGCTGGATCTTTGTCACCAAGTTTTGCCGCAACAGTAATTTCTTTAGATAATTTTGAAAATATCTTTGATCTTTGCTTATCAGCCTTACCTTTTTTATGTTTTATTCCTGCCCAATGTGAATGTCCTGCCATGATCTTTAAATATTTTTAAGTTGATCTCCGTATACATAGCTTCTGATGTCTATTGCTAAACCTGTTTCTATATCACAATCTACTATAACACCACATAAAGTAGCGTCTCCAGTAGCAGGAAAATGTTTCACTGAATTTTTTTTTAAAAATCTATTTAAAGAGTTTTCTTTATTCATTCCAATTACTGAATCATAATCTCCACACATACCTGCGTCGGTTTGATATCCAGTACCATTATTAAGTATTCTAGCATCATTTGTTGGAATATGAGTATGTGTTCCAACCACTAGGGTTGCCTTTCCATCAAATAGATGTCCTATAGCATTTTTTTCGCTAGTAATTTCACCATGGAAATCAACTACAAGTAAATCAAAATTCTTTTTCATTTCATTTTCTTTTAAAAATTTTTGAGAAGCTTCAAAAACATCTTCACATTTTTTCATAAAAACATTACCCATCAAATTAAGAACTCCAACTTTGATATCATTCTTAGTATTATAAATCTGAAAACCTTTTCCTGGTGCAGGTTCAAATAAATTTTTAGGTCTTAATAATCTTTCTTCTTTATCAATAAATTC
>CACKFA010000006.1 GCA_902599335.1 uncultured Pelagibacteraceae bacterium
AAAAACGGAAATTCAAATAAACTTATTAATGGACCAATTTCAAAATCTACTTTTTTGAATAAAAAATATCTAGGTATAACAGAATACATCTGTTCTAAATTTTCTATAAAAGAAAATGCAATGTTAATATTCAATAAAAAATTAGCAGTTTGTCCTTTAACAACACATGTGCCTATTAAATTGGTTTCGAACAAAATTAATAAACGTTTAATCTTTGAAAAAGTAAGTTTAATAAATAATTTTTATAAAAAAAATATTGGAAAAATTCCTAAAATTGGAGTTCTAGGTCTTAATCCTCATTGCGAAAGTACTCTTAAAAGAAATGAGGATGATGCAATTTTAAGGCCTTCTATAAAAAATTTAAAAAATTTAAAATATAAAATTTCTGGACCATACGCAGCTGATACATTATTTTTAAAACAAAATAGAAAAAAATTTGATGTAATAATTGGAATGTATCATGACCAAGTACTTACACCTTTAAAAACATTATTTGAATATGACGCTATAAATGTAACTTTAGGACTGCCATTTATAAGAATTTCTCCTGATCATGGACCTAATGAAAAAATGATGGGAAAAAATATCTCTAATCCATTAAGCCTAATTAGAGCGATAGAATTTATGGATAAAAATTGATTAAAGCAAAAAAAAGTTTAGGTCAAAATTTTTTAATTGATAAAAATATTTTAGATAAAATTACTAATGTAACTAATATTGAAGACCAAATAATCCTTGAAATAGGGCCCGGAACTGGAAACCTTACTTCGTTTATTCTTAAAAAAAAACCAAAAAAATTTTTTGTAATCGAAAAGGATGATAATTTAGCAAACGATCTTATTAAAAAATTTAATAAACAATTAACAATTATAAATGAGGATATTTTAAAAATTGATGAAACTTCTCTTTTTAAAGAGAAGGTAAAAGTCTTTGGAAATTTGCCCTACAATATTTCAACAGAAATATTGACTAAATGGATAATAAATTTAAAGAGTAAATTTTGGTTTGATTGTTTAGTTTTAATGTTTCAAAAAGAAGTTGCTGATAGAATAATTGCTAAATTTAACACATCAAATTATGGAAGATTATCAATTATTTGTAACTGGAAACTTAATATAAAAAAAATTTGTGATATAAAACCGGAAGCGTTTTCTCCAAAACCAAAAATAGATAGCTCATTACTCTTATTTTATCCTAAGAAAAATTTTATAAAAATTAAAAATCCAAATAAACTAGAAAAAATTACTAGAATTTTTTTTAATCAAAGAAGAAAAATGTTAAAAAAACCTTTTAATCAACTTTTTAATGGTGATCAAAAAATCCTAGATAAACTTAAAATTGATTTAACGATGAGGCCACAAAATCTAGATTTAGAAACTTATTACAAAATAGCTTGTGAATATGAAAACTTAAGCTGTTAATTTATCAACGTGACTTCTTATATAATCTAGATCATAATCTTTAGAGCCATTATTAATTACTGCATCTATCAATTTTGATATTTTGTTATAACATTCATTTAAATCATTATTAATAACTACATAATCATAATTTATCCAATGCAATACATCTCTTTCAAATTGTTTCATTCTTTCTTCGGCAATTAACTTATCGCTTGCATGTCGTTTAGATAATCTCTCAAACAAAACTTCTTTGCTAGGTGGAAGTATAAAAAAAGTAATTAATTTATAATCTAACTTTTTATTTTTTATTTGATCAGCTCCCTGCCAGTCAATATCAAAAAGTACATTTTTACCTTTGCTTAATTTGTCTATTACCGGTGTTCTTGTAGTTCCATAAAAATTATTGAAAACTTTTGCATACTCTAGAAATTCTTCATTCTTAATTAATCTTTTAAATTCTAACTCATCAACGAAAAAATAATCCTCATCTTGATTTTCGTTAGGTCTGGGTTGTCTAGTTGTATGTGATATAGAAATTTCGAAATTATCTTTTCCAGATAATTTTTTAACTAGAGTAGTTTTACCTGCTCCTGATGGAGAGGATAAAATTATCATTACCCCATCTTTTTCTGATGGCATTAAAACTTCTAGTTTGCTTTTCCTTCGATAAACTTAACTGCATCACCTACAGTTAAAATTTTCTCAGCTTCACTGTCTGAAATTTCAGATCCGAATTCTTCTTCGAAAGCCATCACTAATTCTACTGTATCTAAACTATCAGCACCTAAATCGTCTATAAAACTAGATTCTTCAGTTACTTTTGCTTCATCGATACCTAAGTGATCTGCTACAATTTTTTTAACTTTGCTTGAAACGTCTTCTGACATATTGATCCTTTTTGTTATAAATTCTTAATAGTTTAAAAACCTATTTTGTCAAGCCATATACATGCCTCCATTAACATGCAAGGTTTCGCCATTTATATAACTTGATTGACTCGAGCATAAAAAAAGTACTGCATTTGCAATATCATCAGGCTCTCCTAGACGTGCTGAAGGTATTTTTGATATTATAGCCTCTTTGAATTTATCATCTAATTTATCTGTCATGGCTGTTTTAATAAAGCCTGGCGAAATACAATTTATATTTATATTTTTTTTTGCATATTCCATTGCCAAACTTTTTGACATCGCAATTATAGCTGCTTTAGAAGCAGTGTAATTGGCTTGTCCTAGGTTCCCTGTATGACCAACAACTGATGTAATATTAACAATCTTTCCAGATTTATTTTTAAGCATTTTTTTTATTGCTGATTTGCTCATTAAAAAAGTTGATGTCAAATTAATATTAATTACTTTTTGCCATTCCTCTAAACTCATTCTAATTGCTAAATTATCTTGAGTAATTCCTGCATTGTTAACTATGCAATCTAATCTGCTACCAAGTTCTTTAGTTGCGTTTTCAACAAAATCTTCAATTTTATCGCTTTGAGAAATATCAAACTTTAATATTTTAATATTTCCATATTTAGCTTTTAGTTCTTCAAGTTTTTCCGTTCTTGTGCCTGTAGCTAAAATATTTGCCCCTGCTTGATGTAATTTTTCAATTATTGAATTTCCAATTCCACCTGAAGCACCTGTAACGATAATATTTTTATCTTTCAAATCTGTCATATTTTTAAACCTTCAATATCACCTTGGCTATTAATTGTATCAATTTTTACATTTCTATTAATTCTTTTTACCAAACCTGACAAAACTTTCCCAGGTCCAATTTCTATAAAATGATCTATATCATTTTCTATCATATTTATAACGCTTTCTCTCCATCTAACCCTATTCTCTATTTGCTTTATCAATAGATTTTTAAGCTCATCAGGATCTTTAATTTCATTAGCAGTTACATTTGAAATTAATGTATTTTGTCCATTTTTAAAATTGAGTTTATTTAACTCTTCTGTCATTATTTTTGTAGCATTATTCATTAAATCGCAGTGAAAGGGAGCGCTTACAGGAAGCTTTATGTTTTTTATTGAACTATCCGTTAATACTTTAATTAACTTTTCTAAATCTTCCGTTTTTCCACTTAAAACAATTTGACCTTCAGAATTATCATTAGCAATTTGTGCTTTTAAATTTTCTTTATTTTGTTTCAAAATTTTTTCAATCATATCAACTGTTGTACCCAATACAGCAACCATTCCTCCTTGTCCTTTAGGCACAGAGTTTTGCATAGCATCCCCTCTAATTCTTAATATTTTTAAAGTATCTGAATAATCTAGATATCCTGCACATGATAAAGCTGAATATTCACCTAAAGAATGTCCTGCAAAGTATTTCGCTTTATTTAAATCTAAGTTAAATTCATTTTTTGCTAAATTAAATATTGAATAGCTAATTAAAAATATTGCAGGTTGTGTATTTGCGGTTAAATCCAATTCTTCTTTTGGACCATCTAAAATAAGCTTAGAAATAGGAAAGTTTAATGTTTCATCTGCTTGTTTAAACAGGTTTTTAACTATACCAAATTTATCATACAGCTCTTTTCCCATACCCACTATTTGAGATCCCTGCCCTGGAAAAATTACTGAAAACATATAAAAAAAACTAATTATTTTGCCTTTTTAACTATTGTAATTGAACTTTTATAATAGTATATCCTCACTTTTTATTAAAGAACTTAAATGAATTTATACGAACATACTATTATAGCTAGGCAGGATGCTTCACCAAGTGAATTAAAGCAATTAACAGAAAAATATTCTAAAATTGTTGAAAAAAATGATGGTGAAGTTGTTAAAACTGAAAACTGGGGATTACTTAACTTATCTTATTTAATTAAAAAAAATAAGAAAGGAAGTTACATACACTTTAAAATAAAAGGTAAAGGTAATGTTATTGATGAATTGGAAAAAAATGAAGCTATAGATAAAAAATTACTGAGATATTTAACAGTTAGAGTAAAAAAATTTGACTTAAAAACAAGCTATTTTGGAAAAAAAGAAGATAGCGAAAAAAAAGAAAGTGTTAAAAACTAATGCCAAAAAGACAAAGTGGAAATAAAAAAGGTAAACAAAGTAACTTTGCAAAATTAAGTATTTTTCAACCAAATAAATATAAATTTAAAAAAACTTGTCCATTGTCGGTAAAGGGTGCTCCTGAAGTGGATTATAAAAACATAAAACTTTTAAAAAAATATGTTTCTGAGAATGGTAAAATTTTGCCTTCAAGGATTACAAATGTATCTCAAAAAAAACAAAGAGAACTGTCTCTTTCAATCAAAAGAGCTAGAAATTTAGCATTAATATAAAATGAAAGTAATCTTATTAGAAAATGTAAAAAGAATTGGGTCTATTGGCGAAGTAATAGATGTGAAAAGAGGTTTTGCTAGAAACTTTCTAATCGCTAATAAAAAAGCTCTCTATGCATCAAAAGAAAATATAAAAGAAGTTGAAAAAATGAAAACTGAGTTATCTAAAAAAGATAACGAAAAGAAAAAAGAAGCCTCTCAAATTGCTGAGCAAATAAATGGTAAAGAGTATTCTGTCAAAAAACTAAGTACAGAAAATAATGAATTATATGGTTCAGTTAAACCAACTGAAATTTCAAAACTTATTAAAGAAGAAAATAAAATCGATATAAAGCCTTCAATGATACAACCAGTTGAAGAAATAAAAGCTTTAGGAAAGTTTAAAGTTAAAATTTCTTTACACTCAGAAGTTGATGCTGAAATTACAATCAATGTTTCTTCTGCTGATACAATTCAATAATTATACATTCTTTTCCCCAGTAGAAATATACAATTTGATTTAATTATTATTTATGTAGATTCATTCTATGGAAAATAATTTAAGTATAGTCAAAGATCAATTTAAAGAGTTGCCAAATAATATTGAGGCGGAGCAAGCTGTAATAGGTTCTATCCTTGTAAGCAATGATATTTTTGATGAAATAAATACAATAATTTCCAATATTAACTTTTACGATCCAATGCATCAAAAAATATTTGAGGCAGTTGAAAGTCTTATATACAAAGGAATGTTAGCTAACCCAATTACTTTAAAAAATTATTTTGAAGATGAAAAAGATGATCTAAATGTTCCAGAATATTTGGTAAAAATCACAAAGTTTTCTACTTCAGTTAGGCAAGCAATAGAATACTCAAAAATAATTTATGATATGTTTGTTAGAAGAGAATTAATAAAAATTTCTGAACAAACTATTGATAGCGCAAAATTAAATGATCTTGATACTAACGGACAGTCTATAATTGAAAGTTCTGAAAGATTATTATTTGATTTAGCTGAAAAAGGTTCTTTCAATTCTTCTTTAGTAAAATTTGATGAGGCAATGAAACAAACAATTGAAATGGCTTCAGCTGCTTATAAGAATGAAGAAGGAATCGTTGGTGTTCCAACTGGTTTAAGAGACCTAGATGATAAGCTCGGTGGTTTACATCAATCAGATTTAATTATTATTGCTGGTCGACCATCAATGGGTAAAACTTCACTAGCAACAAATATTGCATTTAATGCTGCTCAAAAACTACAAGAGAGTGGTAAGAAATCATCTATAGCTTTCTTTTCACTTGAAATGTCTTCAGAACAATTGTCTACAAGAATTATATCTGAACAAGCTAGAATTAGTTCTAATGATATTAGAAGAGGAAGAATATCAGATGATCAATTTGATAAATTTTTAGAAACATCAAAAAATATTTCTGAACTGCCCCTTTATATTGATGAAACTCCAGCAATAAGTATAGCTGCTCTCAGTAATAGAGCGAGGCGTATTAAAAGGCTTTTTGGCCTTGATATGATAGTAGTTGATTACATCCAATTAATGAGAGGAACTACATTCAATAAAGATGGAAGAGTTCAAGAGATTTCACAAATTACTCAAGGGCTTAAAGCAATAGCCAAAGAACTCTCAGTTCCTGTGGTAGCTCTATCGCAGCTTTCTCGACAAGTAGAACAAAGAGATGATCACAAACCACAATTGGCAGACTTAAGAGAATCTGGATCTATTGAACAAGATGCCGATGTTGTAATGTTTGTTTATAGAGAAGGATATTATTTGCAAAGAAAAGAACCAAGAGAAGCAACAGTTGAACATGCTGAATGGCAAGCAAAAATGAATGAAGTTGCACATTTAGCTCAAATTATAATTGGAAAACAAAGACATGGTCCTATTGGTAATGTAACTCTTGAATTTGAGGAAAGATTTACAAAATTTAAGGATACTCAATCAAGTTAAATTCCAATATAAAGAGCTTGAATGATAGCTCATTTTTATCAAAACGTTATCCTTAAAAATCCCAAAGCAATATTTGTATTGTTAATTATTGCTATTTTAAGTTTTGGATACTATTCAAAAAATTTTAGGCTAGATGCTTCATCAGAAACCTTATTAATAGAGGGTGACCCAGATTTAGCATATTTGAAAGAAGTCTCTGAAAGATATGGATCTAAAGAATTTTTAATTCTTACCTATACACCAAATGAGGGAATGGTAACTGACACTTCAATTAACAATTTATTAAGTTTAAAATATAAAATTCAGAGCCTAAATTGGGTCCATAGTGTAATTACATTATTAGATATTCCTCTTTTAAATAATTCTGATGCACCCCTTCAAAAAAGACTTGAAAGCTTTAAAACATTAAAAGATGAAGATGTTGATAGGGATCGAGGTTTTAAAGAAATTTTAAATAGTCCTGTTTTTCGTAATTTTGTCATTAGCGAAGATGGTAAAACTAGTGGGATTATTGTTAACATTAAACGGTCTCAAAAATTAAAAGATATAGAAAATAAATCAAAAGAAGAAGTTGAACTAATTAAAGATCAAATCAAAAAACAAAACCATCAGAATATTTTAGAAATAAGACAAGTTATTCAAAGTTATGGTGATGTTGGAAAAATTTATCTTGGTGGAATACCAATGATTGCTGATGATATGATGACTTTTATCAAAAGCGATATAATAGTTTTTGGTTTGGGAGTTCTATTATTTATCATTGCTACTTTATGGTTTGTTTTTAGAAACCTGCTTTGGATTGTGGTTCCTATAAGTAGTTGTCTTTTTTCCGTGATAATTATGATGGGGTTACTTGGACTACTAGGATGGAAAGTTACAGTCATTTCATCAAATTTTATTGCACTTATGTTGATTTTAACAATGGCAATGAATATTCATATGAGCACTAGATTTCTTCAGCTTAAAAAAGATTTTCCATCAAAAAATAATTTTGAAATTATTTCCTTAACAACTTCAAAAATGTTTTGGCCAATTCTTTATACTGTTCTAACTACAATTTTTGCATTCTTATCTTTAATTTTTAGTGAAATAAAACCTATTATTGATTTTGGTTGGATGATGACTTTTGGGTTAATTACATCATTTATGATCACATTTACTTTATTACCTACCCTTTTAAACTTTGCACCCACAAATAATATTTCAGTTAAAAAAGAACAAAAATCTAAAATTACAAATTTACTTGGTCTAATTTCTCTTAATAATAAAAACTCAATTTTCTTGGTAACTGTAATAGTTATAATATTCAGTATTACTGGAATAAGTAAGCTTGAGGTTGAAAATAGTTTTATAAATTACTTTGATAAAAATACTGAAATTTACAAGGGCATGAAGCTTATAGATGAAGAGCTAGGCGGAACCACTCCTTTAGAGGTTATTATAAAGTTTCCAAAGAAAGAAAAGGTAAAAAAATCTAAGGAAGATGATGAATTTGACGATTGGGGTGATGAAGAAGATACTAATGATGAAAAATACTGGTTTACCAAAGATAAAATTGATCTAATTACATCTATTCATAATTACTTGGATAGCTTACCTGAAATTGGCAAAGTTCTATCTTTTTCATCTATTATTGAGGTTGCTACTCAATTAAACAACAATAAACCTCTAGGTACTTTAGAAATGGGAGTGCTTTACTCTAAAATTCCTGAGAGCATTAAAACTGAAATTATCGATCCTTATCTTTCAATTAAAGATAATGAAGCTCGAATTAGTTTAAGAATTATAGACTCGCAGGAAGATTTAAGAAGAAATGATTTAATTAACAAAATTAATTTTGATTTAAAAGATAAATTTGGTTTAGAAGAAAAAGATTACAAATTAGCAGGTGTATTAATATTATTTAATAACTTATTACAAAGCTTGTTTAAATCTCAAATTTTAACATTGGGATTGGTTATGATTGGAATATTTTCAATGTTCATAATCTTATTTAGAAATATCAAGCTTTCATTAATTGGTGTTGTTCCAAATTTTATTGCCGCCTTTTTTATACTAGGAATAATTGGATTGTTAGGAATACCTTTGGACATGATGACGATAACAATTGCAGCAATCACGATAGGTATCGCAGTAGATAACAGCATTCACTATATCTACAGATTTAAAGAAGAGTTTAATAAAATAAAGGATTACAGCAAAACATTAAAAACGTGTCATTCAACTGTTGGAGTTGCTATACTAAACACTTCAATTACGATTGTTTTTGGATTTTCTATTTTAGTGTTATCAAAGTTTATCCCAACGATTTATTTTGGTGTGTTTACTGGCCTGGCTATGTTATTAGCTATGATATCGGTATTAACACTACTTCCTGCATTAATTTTAATTATTAAACCTTTTGGTAAATCATCTTAATGTTAGAAATCATAAACGATTTTTATAAAGCAATATCAATAATTGATTTAATTTATTTAATTTTGACAATCCTTTCTTTGATTAATTGTTACAAAAAAGGTTTTATTTTAAGTATTCTTTCAATGGCTAAATGGTTGCTGGCATACATAATTACATTAATTCTATTTCCAAAAATGAAACCCTATGTAAAAGACATAATTGATAATGAGTATGTGCTCGATGTTGGTTTAGGAATAGTAATATTTATTGTTGTTATCTTTTTGGTTTTATTAGTTAATAAGGGAATTAGTAAAGCAGTCAGATATACGGGAATCGGTGGCTTAGATAAGACGTTTGGATTCTTTTTTGGTTTTATAAGAGCTTACATTATTTCTGTATGTATCTTTTCAGGTGTTCATATCGTTTATAATTATGATAAATGGCCAATAAATTTTGACAAATCATACGTCTTTCCATATTTAGAAAAAGGTAGTAGTTATCTGATAAAAGAATTTCCTAATGAAAAAACATATCAAGATTCTAAAGAAAAAATTACAGATCTATAATCCAAGACTTAAGGAAGAATGCGGAGTTTTTGGTATTAGCAATGCAAAGGATGCTTCAGCTCTAACAGCACTTGGACTTCACGCTCTACAACACAGGGGTCAAGAAGGTTGTGGAATAGTTACTTTTGATGGAGAAAAATATTATTCTGAGAAAAGATTTGGTTTAGTTGGTGATAATTTCAACAAAGAAAAGGTGCTTAATAATCTTAAGGGAAATTATGCGATTGGCCATAACAGATATAGCACTACTGGAAATAATATATTAAGAAACATTCAGCCTTTTTTTGCTGACACCAATGCAGGTGGAATTGGAGTTGCACATAATGGAAATCTTACTAATTCAATTGCTTTGAGAAATAAACTAGTTGAAGATGGAGCTATATTTTACACTACTTCAGATACTGAGACGATTGTTCAATTAATCGCTAAATCAAAAAGACCAAAAACAATTGACAAAGTAATTGATGCAATTTTTCAAATTCAAGGTGGTTATGCATTAGTAATGTTAACGCAAAACTCATTAATTGGGGTTAGAGATCCTTATGGAATTAGACCTCTAGTAATCGGTAAGCTTGGTAATAGTTATGTCTTAGCTTCTGAAACTTGTGCATTTGACATTATTGGTGCTAAATTTGTAAGAGAAGTTGAAAATGGAGAGATAGTTTTAATTGAAAATAACGAACTAAAAAGTATTAAACCATTCCCTGCTAAAAAAGTAAGGCCTTGTGTTTTTGAATATATTTATTTTTCAAGACCAGATAGTTTAATAGGAGGCAAAACAGCATATGAACATAGAAAAAATATTGGTAGAGAGCTAGCAAAAGAAAATGATACTGATGCTGATATAGTGGTTCCTGTTCCAGACTCTGGAAATGCTGCAGCTATGGGTTTTGCTCAAGAATTAAAAATGAATTTTGAGCATGGATTAATTCGAAACCATTATGTTGGAAGAACTTTCATTGAACCAAGCCAAAAAATTAGAAGTTTAGGTGTCAAATTAAAATTAAATGCTAATCAAACGACAATTAAAAATAAAAAAATAATTCTAATTGATGACTCACTTGTTCGAGGAACCACATCATATAAAATAGTTAAAATGCTTTATGATGCTGGTGCAAAAGAAGTTCATGTCAAAATTGCATGCCCTGAAATAAGGTACCCAGATTTTTATGGTGTAGATACACCTACAAAAAAAGAATTGTTGGCAGCAAATAAAACAAATGATGAAATTTGCGAATATATTGGAGCTAAAACTTTAGGATTTTTAACAATTGAGGGTTTGTATAAAGCAATTGGTTTTGAAAAAAGAAACGAAACATATCCACAATTAACAGATCATTATTTTACAGGCGAATATCCTGTTAAATTAGTAGATGAATTAGGAGATAATAAAATAACTCAGTTATCTTTACTAAGTACCGGATCAAACAATTAAATTATGAAAACAGTAAATTTTACTGAAATGAAAAACGGAACTAAGGAAGATTATGAGCTTCTTGAAAAATTTGAGAAAAACTTTGAAAGACAAACAGCTGAGAGAGTTTTAAATTATTTATCTAAACAAACTACTACTTTAGAAGGTTATAAAATCACTAGACTAGAACACTCATTACAAGCCGCAACAAGAGCTTTTAAAAATAAAGAAAGTGATGAAATGGTTGTTGCAACTTTACTACATGATATTGGAGATGATCTAGCGCCAATGAATCATTCCCAATATGCTGCATCCATACTTAGACCTTATGTTTCGGAAAGAACTTATTGGATTGTTCTACATCATGGTCTTTTTCAAACTTACTACAGTGCTCATCATTTAGGTGGCGATAGAAATGCAAGAGATAAATTTAAAGACCACAAGTATTATCAAGATACGATAGATTTTTGTGAAAAATATGATCAATGCTCTTTTGACCCTGATTACAAAAGCATGACTTTGGATGATTTTAAGCCATTAGTTAAAAAAATATTCGCAAAAGAGCCTTATTATTATCTTTAAATTTAGTTATAAACCACTACTTACAGCACATGATTGATTCAAAAGAAAAAATTATAAACTATTTCAAATCGGGTATTAAAGAACCCAAAAATTTTAAAATTGGAATAGAGCATGAAAAGTTTTTATTTAATAATTCGGACAATAAAAGGATTGATTATTCAAAAATAAAAGAAATGTTTGCAGCTTTACTTGAATTTGGCTGGAATCCAGTTTTTGAAAAAGAAAATATCATTGCTCTTAATAAAGGTGGAAAAAATATAACTCTTGAACCAGGTAATCAGATAGAATTATCAGGAGATAAATTAAACCATATTCACGAAGCTTGTGCAGAGTCTCAAGACTATTTGTTTGAATTAAAACAAGTTACAAAAAAATTAGATATAAAAATTGTTAGTGCAGGATTCGATCCAATATCCAAATTAAGTGAAATCCCAAACAATCCTAAACAACGATATGAATTGATGACTAAGGATATGCCTATAGATGGAGAACTTAGTTTAGATATGATGTATAGAACATGCGGTACACAGTTAAATATAGATTATAGTTCAGAAGAGGATTTTATTAAAAAGTTTAAAGTAGCAAACTCAATTGTACCTATTGCAATTGCTTTATTTGCTAATTCCTCAATTGTTGAGAAAAAAAATAGCAACTATTTATCTTATAGATCTAAAGTATGGCAAAGTACTTCTAGAGGTGGATTGCCTAAATTATTTTTCGAAAATATGAATTTTGAAAAATATGCAGATTTTGTAATTAATTTTCCTATATTATTTATACAAAATAAAGATCAGTATATTTCAGGAAGGAAATATATTTTTAAAGATTTTATGGAAGGAAAAATTCAAGAAATTGGAAATAGACTTCCAACTGAAGCAGACTTAACAACTCACTTAAGTACAATATTTACTGAAAACAGAGTTAAGAAATATATTGAATTGAGATCGATGGATACCTGTGGTTGGGATTGTTTATGTGCAGGGCCAGCTTTTAATATAGGCATGCTTTATGGAAATTTAAATGAAGTTTATGAACTAATTTCAACATGGGAGATCGATAAAATAATTAATGCTTATCTAGAGGCGCCGCGAAAGGGATTTAACACTCAATTAATGGGTAAAGATCTTCTTTATTGGTCATCTTCACTTTTAGACCTTTCAAGAAAAGGTTTAGAGAGTAGAGATGTTTTAAGTAAAAAAGGTAATAATGAGACTGTATTCCTAAACCATCTACAAAAAGTAATTGATAATAAGACAACAAACGCAGATCATATGATTAGTAAATTTTCAAAAAACGAAAATTTAGACGAATTGTATGATAAATAAAATTGTTGCTGTTCAAGGAAACCATCCTTCTAAACTAAATCCTTTAACGGATACAAGTGTTTTTTTAGCAAACGAAATTCAGAGCAAAAAATATAAAATTTTCTATTACGATCCAAAAGACTTATCAGTTGTTAATTCAAAAGTTACAGCTAAAGGTTTTTTCATTAAATTTAATTACAGTAATAAAAAATTCTATGAAATCATAAAAAAACAAAATCTAGACTTAAGTATATGTAAATTTATTCTTATTCGCCAAGATCCACCTTTTAATCTTGAGTATATTTCAACAACATACATTTTAGATACAATTAAGACTAAAGTTAAAATAATTAACAACCCTACCTCTGTAAGGAATATTTCTGAAAAATTGTATTCATCTAAATATCAAAAATACATGCCAGCTACTATTTTTACTCAAAATATGGATGAAATAAAAAAATTTTTCAAAAAAAACAAAAAAGTCATTTTAAAGCCCATCCATAGTTTCAGTGGAAATGATATTCATTTACTAACCAAATTTAACTCAAAATTGGTTAATAAATTTATAAAAAAACATGATCATATCATGTGCCAAAAATTTCTTCCTAAAATAAGTAAAGGAGACAAAAGGGTTTTTATTATTAATGGGAAAGTATGTGGTGCAATTTCGAGAGTTCCAAAAAAAGGTTCAATTTTAAGTAATATGAGCAAAGGAGCAAAACCAACTACTATCAAATTAACAAGTAAAGAAAATAAAGTTTCAAAACTTATTGCAAAAGATTTAAAAAAAGAAAATATTTTTTTTGCAGGAATAGATTTTATAGATCAAAAACTCAATGGAGATATAAATGTTACCTCTCCAACCGGACTTAAAACACTTTATGATCTATCGGGAAAAAATCTAGCTAAAACTTTTTGGAAAGAGCTAAAAGCGTGAACAATTTAACTAATCAGCAAAAAGGTTCATTGATGGCTTTTATAGGGGTTATGTTTATAACTCCTGACTCTTTGTTAATTAGATTATCAAATATTGATACTTGGGGAATGCTGTTTTACAGAGGGGCAATACCGTTTGTGGTAGTTCTAATCGGTCTTCTTTTATTTTATAAAAATAATTTCTTAAAAGCTTTGTTTAAAATTGGTTATCCAGGAATTTTTTATGTAATTAGTTTTTCTATATGTAATATTACTTTTATTATCTCAATTCAAAACACTAATGTAGCTAATACTTTATTAATGGTAGCTCTTGCACCAATGCTCTCAGCTATCTTAGGAGCTATTTTCTTAAAAGAAAAACCGGATAATAAGACTTGGTTCGCTATAATAATTACCTTCATTGCTTGTATTTATATTTTTTACGACTCATTAAGCCTTGGAAATTTTTATGGAGATTTATTTGGTTTAATTACTTCTTTCGGATTAGCCTGCAACGCAAATATTGCAAGATACGCTAAATCTACTGATTTAGTGCCTGCTGCTGTAATTGGAAAATCATGCGTTGCTATATTTGCTTTTTTCTTTGTTAAAGATTTTGCTTTAGTGGAAAATGATCTTTTTTATGTGCCTTTAATGTGCGTGATGTGTGTAGCTATACCATTTGTTTTGGTCACCATAGCACCAAGATTTATAACAGCAGCTGAAGTTAATTTATTTTTCCTATTAGAAACTATCCTTGGACCAATATGGGTTTGGATGGTTATTAAAGAACAGCCCTCTAATGAGACTATCTATGGAGGTATAGTTATCATTATCACGATAGCAATTCATTCTTTGTTGGCCATAAAAAAAACACAAACCAAAACTACGTAGCCAGAATTATTAAAATTTAAAAACTAAATATGCAAAAAGAGGTAAAAAAATCCTGGGCCCTTTTTATAGGAATTGGAACTATGATGATAGCTCATGGATTGCAAATGCAAATTATGGGTATTCGTTCAGTAATTGAGGATTTTAGTGTTTTTACAACTGGTATCTTTATGTCTGGATATTATATCGGTTACTTTGTAGGCTCTAGAACTACTCCAAACTTTGTATCAAATGTGGGTCACATTAGAGTTTTTGCGGCTTTTGCTTCACTTGCATCGCTTAGCGCATTACTTGCAGTGGTTTATGTAAATCCAGTTATGTGGACTATCAGCAGATTTATAACTGGTATTAGTTTAGTTAGTTGCTATGTGGTTACTGAAAGCTGGTTAAATGATAGAGCAACTAATAAAAATAGAGGACAACTATTGTCTGCTTATATGATGGTAATCTATTTTGGATTAGCTATAGGTATGTTGCTACTTAATGTTAGCAAACCAGAAAACTATGAACCATTTATTTTAGTTTCTATTTTACTATCTGTTGCTCTTGTTCCTATTTTATTAACTAAAAGAACCGCCCCTAAATTTAAAAAGATTGAAACGATAAGTATTAAAGAACTGTATAAAATTTCTCCACTTGGAGCTCTTAGCTCATTTTTCACTGGAATAATTCATGCTGCATTCTTTTCTTTAATTGCTGTTTATGCAACAAAAGCAAATTATACTCTGCTTGAAACTTCTGTTTTACTTTTCATTGCAACAATAGCTGGTGTGATTGGGCAAGGTCCTATAGGGTATCTTTCAGATACTTTTGATAGAAGAAAAGTTATTGTGATCACTACTTTTGGAAGTTCTTTATTAGCGTTTCTTTCAATCTTAACTTCAAATGATCCATTTCAAAATATTTATCACTTAGACGAGTTTGCATTTAAGAAAATTTTATTTTTTATTTTCGTTGGACTATATACATGTTTATGTCTTCCTTTGTTTTCATTAAACCTTGCACATACAAATGACTTTGTTCCGAAATCAAAATTCGTAGCAGCTGGAGGTGGTTTGCAGTTTATCTTTGGTGTAGGCGCAATTAGTGGTCCTATTTTATGTTCTATATTTATGGAATGGTTTGGTTTAAATGGTTTATTTGTTTTCTTAATTATTGCGCATGCAATAATTGGTGGATTTGGTTTGTATAGGATGAAAGTCAGAGAAACTGTTGAAAACCCAGACTCAACTTTTACACCTGTACCAGCAACAATTACACCTGCTGGATTAGAATTAGATCCGGATACTCAACCTATTGAGGAAACAAATAATGATTAATAAAAATAAATATTCAGGAATAATTTAAATTAATATTTATACTTCTTCTCACATAACCATCAAAAACATCGATTTTTTCTACTGAATGCCAGCTTTTATCATTCTTAATAAAACCGTAAGCGTTATTTTCATTGAATGCTGTTCTAGTACTCATTGAGGATTGATTTAAAAATTTTTTGCTTAAATTTTCAAAATTATCATTATCATAATTTCTTAAGGAAGAATTCCAAAATTGTGTACCTATTTTCTTTTCAAGTAATTTATGATTTTCATCAAGTTTTCGATCGGGAAAGTATAGCAGCAAAGCACATAATTTTGACCTACTATCTGTATGAGGTTTAATATATGCACCATTTGTCATAAAAGATAATTCAAAATTTACAGAAACTCTTTTAAAAAATAATCTCTCCAAAAGATTAAGTTTTTTAAAAGTAAACTTTGATTTTTTAAAAATTTTCAAAAAATCAAAAACATTACTTTTTTTTGCAGCAATAATTTCATATTTAAAAATATTAAAAATTTTATCAAAAAATCTTTTGTTAGAAATTTCTGAAAAAAAATTTTTAAACACTTCAGATGAATTTATTAATTCATTATAATATTCTGTAGAAATATTAATACAGTATTTTCCATCTCCACGATTAATTAATTTGCTTTTATCTAGGGAATTAAAATCTGGAAAATCTTTTTCTAAATTTTCGTAAATATCTTTATCAAGAAAATTCTCAATACTAAATGAATAGAAATTTTCTGTATTTAAAGAATTTATTTTATTTAAATTTATCATTTTAATTTAAATTTATATTTAAAATCATAATTAATATAAAATATTTATTTTATCACCAATTTTTATACTTGAAGAGGATTTTATTTCACATCTAAGACCTCCTTTTCTCATAAATTCTTTAAGGATATTTTTTTGATCAAGCATTTCAGTCAAATGTCTACACGGACGGCATAATTCAACTCCCTCCAATTCAACTTTTCCTATCTTAAATTTTTTTCCAATTAAATCGTTCAATTGAATACCTTTTGTAACTATATTTCGTCTAAAATCGACATAAGGTATATCTAGCCCAAATTTAACATTATATTCGTCAATATTCTCAGACTCTATTAAAGATAATTGACTGTAAGGATCATTAAAATCATGAAAATGTCTATCGCCTACTACTCCTTTATTTGCTAAAACCTCAATTGAATTTACTTCCTTGATTGGTTGATTGTTGTTAGCAGCAATTCCTAATTTAAATACTTCGGCCATAAATTATTGAAGAAATAGTTGAGCTCATATAATCTTTTTAAAATAATATGACTTATCTATCTTCAAATCAACTTAAACAGTATGAAGATCAAGGTTACATATCCCCTATCGAAGTTTTGTCTAGTCGTGAAGCATTAGAGGCAAAAGAAGAAATAGAATTAATTGAAAAAAAAATGCCAAATGAAATAGATAAGTCTGGAAGATATAATGTTCATTTAATATCTCCAAAACTTGATTCGATTGTTCATAATTCGAAAATTTTAGATGCTGTAGAAAGTATTATCGGAAAAAATATCTTAGTTTGTAGCACCACTTTATTTATTAAAAACCCTAACGAGCAAGGTTTTGTAAGCTATCACCAAGATGCAAAGTACATAGGATTAGAGCCTCACAATTGGGTCACAGCATGGGTCGCATTAACAGACTCGAATGAAAACAACGGATGTATGAAAATGTGGCCTAAATCACATTTAAATATTAAAGATCACAATGAGAAATTTAATGAAGGCAACTTACTTACTAGGGGTCAAACAGTAGATAATGTACCTGAAGACGAAGTTAAGTCTATAGAACTAAAAGCTGGTCAAATGTCTTTGCATCATCCAAGAGTAGTGCATGGGTCAGGAATAAATAAGAGTAATGATAGAAGAATAGGATTTGTTATTCAAAGTTATATAGGGACAAACGTAAAACAAACCTTAGGTAAAAATGGTGTTCAAGTTGCAAGAGGAAAGGATAAATACCATCATCATGAAATTATAAATAGAACTAATGCTTTAATGAGCGAAGAAAGTATTTTACTTCGAAAAAAAGAAAATGATTATTTGCAGGAAATTTTTTATAAAGGTGCAAAACAAAAAGGTTCTTATTAGTGTATGAAAAAAACACTTAACCTCGGAGTAGTCGGAATAGATCATGGTCATATTTTCGATATGCTAGATGAAATGATCAAAGAAGGCTGTAGCTGTGATTATTTTTGGACAGATGGGGACCCTTTAACTCTTCAAGAATTTAATAAAAAATATCCAAATATTAAAAGAAAAGAAAATAAAGAGGAAATATTAAATGACTCATCTATTGATATGATTTTAATATCTTCAATCCCTGTAGATAGAGCTGGTCATTCAATAGATGCATTAAAAGCAGGGAAAGATGTTATGGTAGATAAACCAGGCTGTACTACCTTGAATCAATTAAATAATTTGAAAAATACTGTTAAAGAAACTGGAAAGATCTGGTCTGTAAATTTTTCTGAAAGATTTCATGTTGCTGCAGTTGCTAAAGCTGAAGAATTAGTCAATGAGGGAAAAATAGGAAAAGTAAAACAAACGATTGGTACAGGTCCCCATAGACAAGGTAACTATGAAAGACCTGATTGGTTTTATAATCGTCAAAGTTATGGAGGAATTATTACCGATATTGGTTCTCACCAAATTCATCAATTTTTAGTATTCACAAATTCAAATGAAGCAAAAATCAATCATGCCCTTGTAGAAAATACTACAAAAAAAGATAAGCCTGGCTTTCAAGATTTTGGTGAAGTGAACCTTAGTGGAAATGGTGGGCATGGTTATATTCGTCTGGATTGGTTTACTCCAGATGCCCTTCCAACCTGGGGAGATGGAAGATTGTTAATCCTGGGAGATAAAGGTTTTATTGAAATAAGAAAGTATACAGACTTAGCAAAATCAGAAAAAGGTAATCATTTATTTTTAGCAAATAATGATGAAGTGAAACATATTGACTGCTCTAATGTTAAGTTACCCTACTTTAGTAATTTAACAAACGATGTTTTGAACAGAACTGAAACTGCATGCCCTCAAGAACTAACCTATCTTTCAATGGAACTTGCTATTAAAGCTCAGGAGCAAGCTGAAAAAAAATGAAAAAATATCAAGTAGCTATAATTGGAACTAATATAGGAGCAAAACATTTCGAGGATTTTCAAAAAATATCTCAGAGGTTTAATGTTCACACCATATGTGGTTTAACCAGAGAGTCTATTGATAAAATATTAAAGTCAAATACAGAAACAAAAGTTTCTCTTAATTTTGAAGATGTATTAAAAGTTAAAGAAATTGATATAATTGATATTTGTCTTCCACCTCACTTACATTTTTCTGCTTGTAAAAAAGCTATGGAGGCTGGAAAGCATGTAATTTGTGAAAAACCTTTAGTCTCTAGTCTTAAAGAAGTAGATGAATTAGAAAAAATTAGCAAAGAAACTAGTAAAATTATTTTTCCAGTATTTCAATATCGATATGGTCTAGGATTTTCAAAGTTAAAAGCATTAATCAAATCAGGTTTGGCAGGAAAACCATTAGTTGCATCTTTAGAAACCCACTGGAATAGAGGAAAAGATTACTATTCAAAACCATGGAGAGGAACCTGGAAAGGTGAACAAGGTGGAGCAATTTTAAGTCACTCTATTCATATTCATGATTTAGTTAGTATGATCCTGGGTCCTGTATCAAATGTTTTTGCAAAACTAACGACTAGAGTAAATGATATTGAGGTTGAGGATTGTGCTGCTCTTTCAATTGAAATGGAAACTGGAGCTCTTGTTACAAGTTCTATTACATTGGGTGCTGCAAACGACACTAGTAGACTTAGATTTTGTTTTGAGGGATTAACTGCTGAGTCTGCTGCTTCTCCTGAAAAACCCTATAGCCCAGCTGATGATGAGTGGACTTTTTTACCAAGAGCACCAATAACACAAAGTCAAATTGAAGATGTATTATCTAAAGTAAAACAAACTAAATCCTGGTATGCTGGTATGTTTGAGGAAATAGCAAATAAACTTAATGGTTTGCCTAGTGATGAGGTAACCTTAACGGACGCTAGAAATTCTTTAGAATTTGTCACCGCAGTCTATGCTTCATCAAGACAAAATAAAACAATTGAAATTCCAATAGATAAAAAAAATAAACTCTATAATTCCTGGCTCCCTAATTAAAATAATTAATTTTTGAAAGTTTTAAATATGCTTACAGATATAAAATAAATATTTGAAACAACCCATAAAAACATTAAGAAAACCTCATATACTGGGTTTATGTTTAAATCCTTTATTAAAATTAACAAAATTGAAGTAATAAACCAAAATATTGCAAAAATAATTGATAAACTTTTAAATTTTTTAACTCTTAAAGGATGAATACATTTTAAAGGAGAAAATTTTAATAATATTAATAAAATTAAAAATATTAAGTTAAAATTTTGGCTAGTGCCAAAAATATAAAAGTAAAGTACGATTACATTCCAAATAGCTGGAAAACCATTATAGTAATTATCATTTGTTAAAATATTCAAATTCACATAAGAATAAATAGAAATAAAAATCAAAATTACAGGAATTAATAAAATAAACTGGTCTGGTACATACCTAAACCAATAAATCATTACTGATGGTATTATAACATAGTTAAAAAAATCAATTATACTATCCAGCATTTTACCATCAATATGTGGTAAATTTTTTTTCACATTAAATTTTCTAGCTAAAGTTCCATCAACACTGTCTATTAAAAATGCAAACCCAAGCCAAAGAAAAGCCGCTTTTTGGTTATTATTCATAACAGCAATTAAAGCAAAAAAACCAGAAACAATTCCTAATCCAGTCAATAAGTGAACAAGAATACCAAGAAATCTATCTTGTTTAAAAAGTTCATAGGTTTTAATATTTTTTTCTTTACTCATTTTTTTTCTAAATTTATCTTGCCAATTTTATGAAAATATCTCCCATCCCACTTTGTAATTGTTCATCAGGCGTATTGTTTCTAAATTCACAAAATAAACCAGTCACTTGATGATCATCTATTTTGACAATTTCGGATTTATCACAAGATTTAGCTTGATGGAATAATCCAATAACTAGCCTATTATTTAGTTCTACAACTTGATCTTTTGATAAACTTTCACCATCACAAAAATAATCTCTATTTACTTGATTAGGAAAATTTTTTTTACCACACGGGTTTTTAATGGTTAAAACATAAAACTCTTTTTCTACATCTTTAAATTTATGTTTCATTTTATCAACTTTTGAATATTTCATTACATCACAAGAACATGGAATACAGCATCTGTAATAATCCCCACAAATTTTTTTATTTGTACCAACTTCTTGTAAATATACTTTTTCAGGATCAGCATTAGGATCTATTAAAGAACCAGATACAGCACAATAAAGTTTATTAAACTCTACAAACTCTTGATAAGTAATGTCTTTATTTAATATATGTTTAAAAAATTTTGGACCAGCAGCGTTTCTATTTCTATCTGGAAATATCTTACTCCACTCATTTACTAATTCTTGATAATAATTTCTTTCTTGTGCTTCTAAACTTGAGTTATAAGAAAAAACTAAAAATATGGTAATTATTATAAAAAAAAATTTTTTCATAAAAACATTAATTATTTTGTTTAATTTCCAATGTTTTATTTAATTCATTAATTTCAAAAGTGTTTTCTTCTCCATTAGTCCAAGTAACAATAATCTTAATATTTCTCTCATTTTTTCGAATTCCGTAATGTGCCACTGGCTCCATTTGACACAAGTATCCTGAGCCTGAATCTATTGTTTTAGAATGAGTTCTTAAATTTGAAACAAGAGTTACAGTAGCTCCTCTTGCTGGAGCACCGTGCATATTAATTGGCTTTATCCTTAAGAAATTATTTTTTTTTGAATTTGCCTTATATAAAGTTAAAGGCTGATAACCAGATTCTCCATGAGATATTAAAAGCTCAAGTATTCCATCACCGTCTATATCGGCTACTGCAGCTCCTGTTCCTAATCCATTAGTTTCTAAAGCATTTCCAATATTTATTTCTTTGAATTCACCATTATCAAAAATTTTAAATAATTTATTTGGCTCGCCAATATTATTCATGAATACTTCGTCATAACCATCATTATCAAAATCAGCAGAGATTACTGTTCTAATTCTCGATGGGGCGCTAAATTGTTTGTCAGCTATATCTACAAACTTATTATTTTTTAAAACAAATGCTCGATGAGGCCCTTCCCAATTTGAAGTTAATATATCTAATCTACCTCTATAATAAATATCACTTAGCGCAGTTCCACGGCCGTTTTGAAAGGTATCATCAACAGCATAATCTTTCGCAAGTTCAACAAAATTTCCATTATTATTATAATATAAAAAATTCTCCCCTCTTTCATTTGCAGCAAAAATATCAGATCTTCCAGATAAAATATTACCTGAAATAACCGCTCTACCTCCAGTAATTTTATCAATACCTAGCTCTGAAGCTTTGTCTATTATTTCATTTCCATCTTTTTCATAAAATCTTGTAGGCCCTCCATAATTTGCAACATATATTCCGTAAGCTCCATTTCCATTTCTATCTACACATACAACTGATCTACCTGCTGTAAGATTTAAATTTTCCTGGTTTATTTCTAATTCAAATAAATCAAAAAATTTATTTCCATCAAAATCTAATAATCTGTCTGAATATCTTTTGTTTCCACTATAAGTGTCTGTATTTAAAAAATATATTTCCTCATAACCATCCTGATCAATATCACACGATGCTACTCCTATAGTTTTACGATTTTTGTCTATAAATATACTTTGGTTAATTGAATTGAACAAAATACCCTTTTTATGAGCTAGGGCTAAATTATTAAATCCAAATCCAGTTACAATAAATTCAAAATTTCCATCGTTGTTTACATCTGAAACGGACACACCATAACTTAATCTAGGTTGATTTTCTAATATTTGGTAAGTTATATCTTCAAAGAAATCATCTGATTTTGAATAATTAACAATATTCAAAAATATTAATAAAAATATAAATAATTTTTTCATTTAATTTCCAACTAGACTAAAAATTAAAAATTAAAACTGTTAATATTGGCATAGTTAATTTATTGTAATTTCAATAGTAAATATAAAAAATTTAGTTAAATATGAGTGATCTCAACAAAGCGCCAAACGATTTTTTCAATAATTGGAATAAAATTAATTCCATGTCATATAAAAATGTTATTGAACTACATGTTAAGAGAAGTAGTGAAAAAAAGATATTAGCTTTAATTCAATTTGAATTAGATCAGTTTTCAGAAAATGTTCAAAAGGATTTGGTTATTTCTGAAACAAGTTTTTTCTATCAAGAAATATCAAATCTTTTCAGAGACTCAAACTGGTGGTCAACTGCTACAGTAACAGATGCTTGTAAATATTATTTAAACTGTGCAAGAAATAATATTTCTTATTTTGAAAACTATATAGAGGCAGATAGTAATTTGTCTCAAAATCAAAAAAATGAGATATTTGCTTTATATCAATTATGCACTCTATTTGTTTCTTGGAATGCTATTAAAGACAAACAAATAAGAGAAATTATAGATATTAGAAAAAGTTTATTTTTTAGATAAATATTTAGATTAATAATATTCATACTTTTTTTCTTGTCTTTTATATCTTTCAGAGCGAATACTGACATAATTACCTTGTTCATAGGCATTGCACCAAAAAATACGTCTTTGTTCTCAAGCTAGTGCAGCACGATTACGCTCTATTCTCTCCTTTTCTTTCATTTCTTTAGTAAATTCTCGATGTCAAAATAATCCCAAAGTCTTAAATGAAACTTATGTCACAGAGACAGATAATAAATATATTTGTAATTAAAATCTCATGAAAACAATATTTGTTATAGGTTCAAAAAAACATACACTGAAGTACACAAGAAAAATGCCCGAAGGTGAAGTTAAGAAAATGAAATCATTTGTTACAAACAAAGGTCAAAAGCTTGAGAAAACTTCAAAATTTAAAATTTTAAAAGTATCAGACGACAATACTTCAAGAACTTTCAAAATCAGTCTTTAATTATTTAAAATGAACAAAATCGTATGGTTCAGGAACGATCTACGTGTATCTAATAATGATGCTTTTAACGAAGCTATAAAATCAGGAAAGATTTTACCAATTTACATATTTGATAAAGAATATCACAAATTACCTACATCAAGCTCATTCCATTTAGATTTTTTAAAATCATCATTAGACGATTTATCAAAAACACTAAGTGAAAAATATAATGCTAAACTCAATATATATTATGGAGATACATTAGAAATTTTAAGTCATTTAACTGATATATATAAAATAAATGATGTTTATTCAAATATAATATTCAAGAACATGTATATAACTAACTTAGATAAAGAAGTTAGTTTTTTATTTAAAGAAAAAAATATTAACTGGAGAATATCAAATCAATTTGGCGTTCAACTAAATCATAGAATTAGAAATAAATGGTCATATAATTGGAATAAATTTATAGATAGTAAAAGCGCTAATTCAAATTTAAATTGTGAGTTTATTTCAGATGATTATGTAGAAGATTTATCGAAAATAAAAACAAATAATTTAGAATATGGAAAAATTCAAATTGGCGGAAGACAAAATGCACTTCAACTTTTAGACTCATTCCTTAATGACAGATCAGAAAATTACCAAAAAGAAATGTCTTCACCAATAACTGGAGAAACTTCTTGTTCTAGATTAAGTCCTCATATTGCATTCGGAAATATTTCTATTAAAGAAATTTTTACAAAAACTAACCATAAATTAAAATCCAAATTGTCTTTTTCAAAAAAGAAATCTTTAATTGCATTTAAAAGTCGATTAGCTTGGCACTGTCATTTTATTCAAAAGTTATATGATGAACCAGAAATTGAATTTAGAAATATGAATAGCGCTTATAATGGAATAAGAGAAAATGATTTTAATGAAGATTATCATTTAGCATGGAAAAATGGAACTACTGGTTATCCCTTTGTTGATGCTTGTATGAGGTACCTTAGAACTAATGGATGGATTAATTTTAGAATGAGAGCAATGTTAGTTTCATTTGCGTCTTATCAATTATGGCTTGATTGGAAAAAAACATCAAAACATTTAGCAAAATTATTTACAGATTATGAGCCAGGCATTCATTATTCACAATTTCAAATGCAATCAGGAACAACAGGAATAAATTCAATAAGAATTTACAATCCAATTAAACAATCAATTGATCAAGATCCTAACGGAGATTTTATCAAAAAATGGGTGCCAGAATTAAAAGAAATACCCAATAAATTAGTCCATGAGCCATGGAAACTAACCTATATTGATCAAAAGGGCCTAGGTATTGAGATAGGAAAACATTATCCAAATCCAATTGTTGATCACCATTCTTCATCAAAGATTGCAAGAGATAAGATTTGGATGGTTAAAAAAACAGAAGAGGCAAAGTTTAATGCCAAAAAAATCTTAGAAAAGCACGCAAGTGTTAAGGGAAGACGATAATATTTTAAAAGTGCAATTAAATTAACAACATTTAAGATTAAACAAGAAAAGTAAAGATGTGAATAAAGAAAACTCGCAGAAACTCTGGAAAATTATTCAGGAAGCTGGCGATTATTTGGGGTGCTAGTGGTACACCCGACTTCACACTACCTCACACTACTTCACACTAGTTATGCGGATAATTAAAATTTGATTGAAAATAATTCGCATAAAGACTCATCAATTTAAGCAAAAAACTATACCCCAAACTATACCAAGTTGAGATAAATCAACTTAATGTAATATCTTTATTCTACTCGTGAATATTCTGATTTAACTCTACGTAAAGGTATGGACGTTTCAACTGAAGAAACACCATCTATTACAGTAAGTTTTTTTGTTAAAAAATCTTCAAATTCCTCAACGTCTTTAACCGCAATTCTAATTAAGTAATCCTTAGCACCTGTCATTAACCAACATTCAACAACTTCAGGAAAATTTAAAATTTTTTTCTCAAATTTATCAAAATTTTTTGATTGTTGTTTTTCTAAGCTTATAAATATAAATGCAGGAAATTTGTAACCAAGTGAAGTTTCATCAATATTTATTGAATAATTTTTAATTATATTATTTTCTTCTAATTGGTTTATTCTTCTTGCGGTAGGAGCAATACTTAAATTTATTTTCTCACTAATATTTTGAAGTGTAGTTTTGCTGTTATTTTTAAGTATTTTTACAATCTTTTTATCAACTTCATCCATATTTTTAATAAATTTTATTAATATTTATAAAATATCTTATAAAATTTACTAATATTCAACTATAAATTAGTAATAATAGAGAAAATTTATTTTTAATTTCATGTAATTAATAATTATATGAATAAATCTAAATCATTTGATCCAATCTGGGTTCCAATTATTTCTCAATATCAAAACACAAAAAATTTAGAGCTAGATGAAAAGCTTATTCAAAAACATATCAATTGGTTAGACCCACATGTAAAACAATTCTTGGTATGCGGAACTACAGGAGATGGATGGAATTTAACTGATAAATTAATTTTTAATTGGTTAGATATATTAAATGATAACTCTTTAATCAAAAAAGATAACAAAATATTATTTGGAGCATTTGGAAAAACAACAGAAGATGTTCTAAGACGTGCAGATATCATAGAAAGATATATAGATAAAAATGGATCATCTGCTGGTTTTTTTGGATTAACTTTGTGTGCTCCCGTTGACGAAAACATCAAACAAGAAGGAATTATTTCACATTTTAAGCTTATCATTGAAAATACACATTTACCAATTTCTATCTATCAATTACCTCAAGTAGTAAAATGTAAAATTGAACCTGAAACATTAAAAATATTAAAAGATAATTTTCAAGATAGAATTCAATTATTTAAGGATACTAGTGGTGAAGATGATGTTGTGAATTCTAGAATTAATTTTAATGATTTAATATTTTTAAGAGGAGCAGAAGAAAATTATTTTGATCATTTAAAACCTAATGGGAAATATGATGGATTTTTATTAAGCTCAGCAAATTGTTTTGGTAAAATTTTAAGAGAAATTTATAATAATGTTGCAAAGGGTAATTTTAAAGATGCAGAAAAAATGTCTGAGGAACTAAGCGATATAATTAGAATTTCATTCTCAGAAGGTCAAAAACTAGATTTTGGAAACCCTTTTTCTAATGTAAATAAAGCATTTGCTCATGTCTTGATTAATAAAGATAATCTTAGTTGCAAAACATGTTTTGACAGAAATATACCTAATGAATTTTTAAATGATATGTTTCTATTGCTATCTAAATATAACTTAAGAAAATCCTTATAGGAATTTGTAAAATTTTGTGGGATAACTATACCCAGAACTATACCAGATTGAGATAAATCAAGGTTTGAAGTAGTATGAATAAAGAAAACGCAAGTAAACTGTGGAAAATGATACAGGAAGCTGGTGATTATTTGGTGGGGCAATTACCTGACCACCCAAATCACCCAAAAGGAAGAAACCCCTATGCTCATGTTGCTATATGTGTAAAAAGTAAATTCAGTGCAAGCTACAAAGATATTCCTGATGAAAAATATAATGATGTTATTAAGTACATTGAATTTTTAAAACAAAATCCAAGTTAATTATTGTTTTGGAAAATAATCTTTGAGCTCACCTTCTCGGTAAACATCAGCTGTACAACAATGAAGGCCTCCTCCAAAAGCATATGCATCTCTAAGTTCAACTGGTATAACTTCCATTCCTAATTTGTCCAACTGTTCAGCTTGATAAGTTTCGCTTTTTTCCACACATACAGTCTTAGGATCTAATACTAAAACATTCATTGATAGCCATGTTGATGAATAACATAATGGTGGTGGTTCGTTATGCGCTGGTTGTGCGCTGTCCACTATTTCCCAACCATTATCCTCAAATAATTTTCTTTGTTCTTTAGGAAGTCTTCTTTGTGGGTTATTAATAATTAAACCCTCCTTTATTGGTGTAAAAGTTGCATCAATATGAATTGGATAAGGATCACCTGGGAAGTTGACTGCATGAACTCTGTGATCTTTATAATGTCTTTTAAGCCAATCTATTCCTTTTAAATTTGTTGTAAATCCATGCTGAACAACTAAATCTTTACCAAATCTCAATACATCTGCAGCATCAAACAATGGCTCTTCTTCAGTAGTTACGAAATATTTTTTTTCTGTCCACTCTAATCTTTTTTGAACACCAATTTTATCTGATAAATAGTCTTTTCTGTAATCTGCATCAGTTAGTCTTGGTTTTGGAGCAGACTCGTGTCTCATATTAGGATCTTGATTATAATAATCTTTTAAAAGTGGTCGGTAACATAAGTATTCAAACCAACGACAACGATAACTCATTGTTGCTTCTAAAATTTCGTTTCCTACTGTCAACAAAACATCTCTTGGAGGCATGCAGCCAAACATTGTTTCAGCCTCCCAATCAGGAGTGGATGTTTTTTGATTAAAATCTATTGGTATTGGTCGATCAACTTTTATACCTCTTTTTTCAAGTATGTTTGAAAAGTTATCTAATAATTCATTTGCTTTATCGACAGTATCTTTGGTTCTTGGTCCAAACTGACCTCGCATATCACTGTCTTCTGGAACTTTTGCATCTAATGCTGGCTCTGGTGCTGGTATACAAGTGCCATCCGCTCTTCCAACAATCACATGTTTTAACGGATCCCATTCATTCCAACTATTAACAATAGTTTTGTTCTTGCTCATAAAGATTAGTTTTTTATAATATTATGCTCAGGACCAAAAGGAAATTTTGTAATATTTTCTACTCCATCTTTACCAATCACCAAAATATCGTGTTCTCTATATCCACCTGCACCAGGATTACTCTCTGGTATCATTATCATTGGTTCCATAGAAACCACCATATTTTCCTCAAGAATAGTATCAATGTCTTCTCTTAATTCTAAACCTGCTTCTCTACCATAAAAATGAGAAAGCATACCAAATGAATGTCCGTAACCAAAAGTTCTATACTGAAGGTAACCAAGTTCAGCAAACAATTCATTTAACTCATGACAAATATCTGAACATTTAACACCTGGTTTAATCAATTCTAATCCTCGCTTATGCACTTTTACGTTTGCTTCCCATGCTTTAAGTGAGGCATCATTAGCATGATCTAAAAATAAAGTTCGCTCTAGCGCAGTGTAGTATCCTGAGATCATTGGAAAAGTGTTTAAAGATAAAATATCTCCTTTAACTAATTTTCTATTAGTCTTTGGATTGTGAGCTCCATCTGTATTGATACCAGATTGAAACCATACCCAAGTGTCCATGTACTCAGCCCCTGGATAACTTTTAACAATCTCTCTTTCCATTCTATCTCTTGCTGCAATTGCTACTTCGATCTCTGTATTATCTTCTCTAATATTTTTAACTACTTCTTCACCACCAATGTCTGCAATTCTTGCTCCATTTTTGATAATCTCAATTTCTTCATTCGATTTAATCATTCTAAGTTTCATTAGATCTTTTGAAACATCACTAAAAACAGAGAAAGTAAAAATAGACCCTATTTTTTCTCGCATATCTAACGTGACATGATCATTTTCTATTCCAATATTTTTTGGAGGATCATCCCTTCCAATAATTGAGACAATAGCTCTTAAGAAATTATCTCTTTTCCAATCAGTATAAATAACGTTATCACAATGAGATCTACGCCATGGTTGACTTGCATCAATGTTGGCTGAAATTGTTGAGATTTTATTTTGAGTGATCACACATCCGTAAGGTCTACCAAAAGAGCAATAAATAAATCCGGTGTAATATGCAACGTTATGCATAGATGTTAAGATAACCATATCAAGACCATTTTGGTCCATCACTGATCTAAGTTTACTTACTCGATTGTTATATTCTTTATCTGTAAAAGGTAATTTTACTTTTTCACCGTTTTTAAGCTCAAAAAAATCTGGTCGTTCCATATTAATTTAATGCTATATATCTTTTGTTCCATCTCATTATCAAACTGTAATAAAATATAGATACAAAAAGAAAAAAACCGCCGATTATTGTATTTGTGGATGGTACTTCATTAATACCAAATAATGGCAACCAAACCCAAAAAATTCCACCTACAACTTCAGTTAAAGATAATAAAGTCAATTCTGCTGCTGGTATCGCTTTAGATCCAATTGAATATAAAATTAAACCAAAACAAACTAGTGTCCCGTGCAAAGAAAATAAAGCTCCATTATAGCTTGATGAAAAGAAAACTAAGTTGTTTGATAAAATCATAATTGTTGCAAACACAAAACAAAAGAAACCTGCAAAAGCTACTGTTGTGAATTTTGGTGTTTCTTTTCTCCATCTTAAAGTTACAGAAAAAACTGAGAAACCAATTGAGGCAGTTAAACCAAACACGAAACCAATTAATGATTTTTCACCAGTGTTTCCAAGTGCCATAATAATGATACCAGCTGTTGCAATTATTATTGATATCCACACATTAAGAGAAATTTTTTCTCTTAAAAATAAAAATGCCAATAATGCTGTAAAAAAAGGCATGGCTGCTAAACAAAGCAAAGTAACTGCAGCACTAGTATTTGTAATTGAATAAATAAATGAAATCATAGCGATCCCCAATCCAGATCCACCGATGACTCCAGATAAACCTATTTTATAATAGTTTTTGTAAAAATTTTTTCCTTCCTCAAAAAATAAATAAAGATTTAATAGAATAAAAATCGTTAAACCTCTGCCAAAAATGTACTGCCAAGGTACCAATTGAGGATTATCCATGTATCGAACTACTAATGGGCCAAACGACCATAATAGACCAGCAAAAAGTACAACGGGAATGGCTATTCTTGGATTTCTCAACTCTAACATATTCAGAAATCTAATTGTAAATAGAATTTTCCACAACAAAAATACGTTTCTAAACTAAGTTTTGATTTGAAAGATTGGGGAAAAAACAATCAACGATATCTCCTTTTTTAAATTTTGATTTACCTGCTGGTAACAAAACCCAAATATTTGATTTTACAAACGATTTAATTCTAAAAGACTCTTGACCTTTTAAAATTTCAACATTTATTTTTCCATTTTTAGTTGTGCTTAGTTGGCTCTTTACAAATCTTGTGAAATTTTTTTTTTTATCAAAACCGTTCATCAAAATAGCTTTAATAGATTTTTCTTCAGATAAACCTAAAGCATTTAAAATATATGGAATTACAAAAAATCTAAAACATGCGGCTGAAGAGATTGGATTTCCAGGGAGCCCAAATATTGCCTTTTCTTTTCCTTTAATTTTCGCAAACATTATTGGTTTACCAGGCCTTATTGCAGCACTTTTAAAGTAGCTTGATAACTTAAATTTTTTAACAACATCAGGTATAAAATCAAACTTACCAGCAGATACTGCGCCTGAAGTAATAATAATATCATCTTTAGATTTAATTAATTTATTTATTTTTTGTTTAAAAATATTTTGATGATTATCTCTCAGTATGCTTCCATTTTTAAAATTAAACAAAAAATTTTGATTTAGGTTTTTAATATAGTGTGTGTTTGAATTTCTTACCATCCAATTTGGAATATTGTCTTTATTTGATATTTCGTTTCCAGTTGAAAAAAATAATATATTAATTCTTTTTTTTACTTTAATTTGTTTAATACCTAAACTTTTAAAGGCTAAAATATGGTTTGGTTGAACAATTGTATTTTTTTTTATTACAACCTCCCCTTTTTTATAATCTGAACCTGCAAACCTAACGTGATCAAATTTTTTTATTTTTTGGTCAATTAAAATATATTTTTTATTTGGCGCAAAAATTATTTGTTCTATAGGAATAATTGTATCAAAACCCTTTGGTATAATTCCTCCGGTCATTATTTCGGCAGTATCAAATTTTGTTATCTTTTTTTTAAATGGTTTCATTCCTGCTGAAATTGAGCCAATAATTTTAAATTTTTTTGGGAATTTTTTTTTTATTCCATTAGTATCTTTTGAATTAATTGCATAACCATCAAATGCAGCATTATTCCCTGCTGGATAATTTATATTAGAATAAATATTAGTAGAAACTACTCTATTAAGAGAATTTATACTCTTTATAATTTCCTCTTTAATTTTAATTTTTGCTTTTTTTAAAATTGTCTTGGATTTTTCGTAACTAATCATTTTTGAGTATTTCTTCGGCTTTTTTTAAATCTTCTTTTGTATTTATATTAAAGAAAGGATCGTTGTTTGAAAACTCCATATTAATTATTTTTACCCCAGTATTATTAGCCCACAACTCTACTTTTCTTTCTCCATTCTTTAAATCCTTCTCTAACTTATCTAGTATATTAATCGACCATAAGCCAAATATATTATGTCGTGTGTTGTTTGACTTAATAAAAAATAAATCGCTTTCATTAAAATTAATATATTGAATAAAATCTTTAAGTATTTGTCTCTTAAAAAAAGGTGTATCAACAGGGAAAGTTGCTATCCATTTGTAGTCTTTTTGATTTTCTTTTATCCATTTCATAGCTGATAAAACTCCACCTAACGGACCATGACCTTTTTCAAAATCTTCAATTATTGAAATTTTTTCTGAATTATGAAAATTAATTTTATTATTTGATACTATTAAGAGTTCCTTGAATTCATCAATAATTTCGGTCAACATATGATCAATTAATAATTTACCGGCTAACTTTACCTGGGATTTATCTTCCCCAAACCTTTGTGACTTACCGCCTGCTAGCACAGTGCCTAAAATATTGTTATGATCCATCTATAAAATATAAAACATTCAAACTTGAATTAAAGAAATTAAATGGATTTAAGAATTTTAGAAATAGCAGCCCATACTGAAAACAATAAAGTTGTTGAAAACTATACTCATAAATCAAAACACAAAAATCCATTATGTGGTGATGAAATGGAAATAAGCTTAATTGTCAAAGAAGATGTTGTTAAGGATATGGGTTATCAGTGTAAATCGTGTGTTTATTGTCAGGCATCAGTCAGTCTATTATCCAGAAAAATTAAGGAAAAAAAAGTTGACGATATAAAAAGATTTATAAAAGTTGGTGAGCAACTTTTTGAGGATGCAAAAGTAAGTATGGAAAAACATTGGAAAGATTTTAAAGAAATTTTAGATAAAAAAAATCTTTCAAGAAAAGAATGTTTGCTTTTACCATTAAGAACTATTGCCAAAGCATTAAAAATATAAATGATCAAAATTACAAAACCATTATTACAAAAAGCATTAATTGCAGGTTTTTTTTCAGCATTTACAATTGGTGTACTAACAGTCCTTACTTATAAAAGTACACTGGGATATTTTATTGCAGCCTCATTCGGTTCCTCAATGGTTTTACTATTTGGTTTCCCTGAAAGTCCATTTGCACAACCAAAGAATGTTTTCTTTGGACATTTAGTAACAGCTTTAGTAGGAGTAATTTTTGTAAACTATATTCCGCTTCCTATCTATATCAGTATTGCAATCGCTACTGGAGCTGGAGTTTTTTTAATGATTTTATTTAATATTGTTCACCCACCTGCTGGTGGAAACCCAATTATAGTTATTATTGGAAGTGCCTCTTATGATTATTTAATTAATCCAATAATTTTTGGTTGTACAATTATATTGTTATTAGCAATTATAATTAACAAATATTTATTAAAAAAAAACTATCCATTAAAATAATTTAATGAATTCTAAATACAAAGTTTTTAAATATTCATCTAATAAGTTTGAGAATATAGATGATTTAATTTCAATTGAAGAACCATTGGAGATTTCATTAAAATATAATGAGTCTAGTAAATGGATAAATCAAAGTTTATCTATAACAATGAGAACTCCAGGTGATGATGAGGATCTTGTAAGAGGATTTTTATATAATGAACAAATTATAAAAAATATTGATGATATTGATTCAATAGAAAGTTATGGAGATAAAGTTGGTCAATATAATATTCAAAATAAAATATTAGCAACTTTAAATAATTCTGAAAATGTGAATATTTCAAAAATAAAAAGAGATTTTTTAATTAATTCATCGTGTGGTGTATGTGGAAAATCTTCACTTGATGCTCTAGAAATAATAAAAAAAAATAAAACAAATCCATTAGAACCCAAAATCAAAAAAGAGGTAATTGTTAAATCGCCAGACACATTGAGGGAAGGCCAATCAGAATTTAGTAAAACAGGTGGAATTCATGCTAGTGGTCTTTTTAATAGTAATGGAGAATTGGTTGCTGTCAGAGAGGATGTAGGAAGACATAATGCTCTAGATAAACTTATTGGCTGTGCATTAAAGAGCAACCAAATTGATCCTAAAAACCAATTTATAACATGCTCAGGCAGACTAAATTTTGAATTGGTTCAAAAGGTTTTGATGACAGATATAGGTATTATGATAGGCGTTGGTGCGCCAACTAGTCTTGCTATCGATTTAGCGAATAAATTTGACATTACCCTTGTTGGTTTCGTAAAGAGGGACAGTTTTAATATTTACACAAATAACAAAAAAGTTATTGTGGACTAAATTAATAAAAGGGTATTTGTGTCAAAAAATATAAGTAATTTATCAGGCAGAATAGGCTTAAAAGATAACCTATTTAAGCAAATCTCAGAAAATACCTTAAGCGATAGTCCAAAAAATATTAAAGAAATTGCCAAAAAACACAACCTAGGTGTTTCAACTCTCCATGGTGCAGAATCCTTTTATGAATTTTTAAGACCTTCTCATAGAGAAAAAAAAGCGTTCGTTTGTAACGGTAGTGCATGCATGTGTGCAGGTACTCAAGACAAATTAAAAGATAAACTTAAGGAAAAACTAGGTGATGACAAAGTTGGAGAAATGTTCTGCTTAGGTCATTGTTATGAAAACCATGCATTTCACTATGATGGAGAAAATTATGCTGGTAAAGATATAGAAAAAATTGATCAGATTTTAAAAGGTGAGGAAATTAAGCAAGAAAAATTTTTTTCTAAGAGTTATGCGACAACAAGTTTTTTAATGGATGATAAACTTTCTTCTATAGATCAATTCAAAGATCAATTAAGTAATTTTTTAAAATCAGATAAAAAAGAAATAATAAAATCGTTATTGGACTCAAATTTAACAGGAAGAGGTGGTGCAGGTTTTCCAACAGGAATGAAATGGGATTTCTGCAGTAAAGCAAAAGGAGATAAAAAATATGTTATATGTAATGCAGATGAGGGTGACTCTGGTGCTTTCTCAGATAGATATTTATTAGAAGACCAACCTTTAAAAGTTATTTTTGGAATGGTAATATGTGGTTATGTAATTGGGAGTGATGAGGGTGTTTTATATATAAGGGGAGAATATCCAAAATCAATTGAAGCATTAAATGGTAGTATAAACGAACTTAAAAACTTAGGATTATTAGGTGAAAATATTTTAGGAACAGATTTTTCATTCGATTTAGGAATTTGTATTGGTCAAGGTGCGTATATCTGCGGAGAGGAAACAGCTTTGATTGCATCTATTGAAGGAAGAAGAGCAGAAGTTGATGTTAGACCTCCTTTTCCTGTTACAGAAGGATTATATAAAAAACCAACTGTTGTTAACAATGTTGAAACTTTAGCAGCTGCAACTGGAATTTTAATAAATGGTTCTGAAAAGTTTTCATCTATAGGAAATAAAAAATCAGCAGGTACTAAATTAGTTTGTTTGGATAGTTTCTTTAATAACCCAGGTGTTTATGAAATTGATATGGGTACTCCAATGAAAAAAATATTTAATGAAATTGGTGGAGGGTATAAAGAACCATTAAAAGCTTTTCAAATTGGTGGGCCACTTGGTGGTGTGGTTCCATTAAGTGAAATAGAAAATCTTAATTTAGATTTTCAGGAGTTTACTGCAAAAGGTTTCATGTTAGGTCATGCTAGTGTGGTGAGTATTCCTAAAGATTTTTCTATGGCTGAATACATTCATCATCTTTTTGAATTTTCCGCTGAAGAATCATGTGGAAAATGTTTTCCAGGAAGACTTGGATCTTACAGAGGTAAAGAAATGTTTGACCAAGCTAAAAAGAAAACTGCCAAAATACCTTTGAAATTGCTTGAAGAATTGCTTGTTACAATGAAAAAAGGTTGTTTATGTGCTTTATGTGGAGCTATACCCACGCCTATTCAGAACATTCTAAAGTACTTTGGGGATGAAATGAAAAATGATATGGTTAAAGATAATTAATGAGTTCAGAGAAAAGAAAAATTGCTTATATTGATGGAAAACCGTATGAAATCGGACCAAATCATTCGTCTATTTTAAAATTTGTAAAAAGCTATGTAGGTGAAAAAAAAGTTCCTACTTTATGTGATGATCCAAATTTAGCACCTTATGGAGCTTGTAGAGTATGTTCGGTCGAAGTTGCTTTAGAAAAAGATGGTCCTACAAGAGTAGTTGCTTCTTGCCATACTCCAGTTGCTGAAAATCAACATATTTTCACGTCTAATGAAAGTTTAAAAAGTCTAAGAAAAAATATTGTTGAATTAGTATTAACAGACCATCCAATGGAATGTGATAGCTGTGAGGTAAATAATAATTGTGAACTTCAAACTGTTGCTAATGATCTAGGAATTAATGACCATAGATATAATAGTCCAAAACAACATAAAGGTATTCCTAGAGATACATCTCATGATTACATGAGAATGAATTTAGACAATTGTATCAATTGTGGAAGATGTGTCAGAGCTTGTGATGAAATCCAAGGTTCATTTGTACTTACAATGAGTGGAAGAGGATTTGAGTCAAGAATAACAACTGATAACGACATGATGTTTGGAGATAGTTCATGCGTTTCTTGTGGTGCATGCGCTCACACTTGTCCAACAGATGCAATTTCAGATGTTTTTCAATCAAAATCTGCTGCAGTAGATAAAAAAGTTAGAACAACTTGTTCATACTGCGGTGTTGGTTGTAATTTAGAGGCTTCGATTAAAGATGATAAGGTTGTGGCTATTGATACACCTAAACAAACAGAAGTTAATGCTGGACATACGTGTATTAAAGGAAGATATGCATTTAGTTTTTATGATCATCCAGACAGATTAAAAACACCTTTAATTAAAAGAAATGGAAAATTTGAAGAAGCTTCTTGGGATGAAGCTTATGATTTTATAAAAAAGGAAATGAACAGAATTACAAAAGATAATGGTCCAGATGCTTTTGCTGGAATTTCTTCTGCAAGATGTACGAATGAAGAAAATTATGTTTTCCAAAAGATGATTAGAGCTGCAGTTGGAACAAATAGTGTAGACTGTTGTGCAAGAATTTGTCATTCACCAACAGCTTGGGGAATGCAACAAACTTTTGGGACTGGAGCAGCAACTAACTCTACGGAAGATATTTATCATGCAGATTTATTTTTGGTAATTGGAGCTAATCCAACAAATGCTCATCCTGTTACAGGCGCAAAAATAAAACAGCAAGTCATGAAAGGTAAAAAATTAATTGTACTTGATCCAGTTACAACTGAACTAGCGAAACTTGCTGATTATCATATTAAACTAAGACCTGGAACTAACGTTGCAGTTCTAAATATGATGTTGCACTTTATTATTAAATCAAAACTTTATAATGCAGATTTTGTTAGAGATAGAACTGAAGGTTTTGATAATTTCTTAAAAGAAATTGAAAGACAAGATGTTGATCATTTAGCAAAAGTAGCTGGAGTAGATAAACAACTAGTTAAAGAAGCAGCAATTGCATATGCAACTGCTAAAAATTCAATGGAGTTTCATGGTCTTGGAGTTACTGAACACGAACAAGGATCTAAAACTGTAATGTTAATTGCAGATCTAGCAATGATTACAGGAAACATTGGACGAAAAGGTGTTGGAGTTAATCCTTTGAGAGGCCAAAATAATGTTCAAGGTGCAGCAGACATGGGATGTCAACCACACCAGGGTGCTGGATATTTTCCTGTAGCTGATGAAAAACATCAAGAATTTTATACTGAAAAATATGGAGTAACACATCCGACTAAACCAGGATTAAAAATTCCTCAAATGTTTGAAGCTGCAATAAACAAGGAATTAAAAGGTTTATGGATCATAGGAGAAGATATTGTTCAAACAGATCCTAATAGCGCACATGTTATTGAAGCTATGAACTCTTTAGAACTTTTAGTTGTACAGGAAATATTTATGAGTGAAACAGCAAAATTAGCAACTGTTGTATTGCCTGGTACAACTTTCTTAGAAAAAGATGGAACTTTTACAAACACTGAGAGAAGAATTCAAAGAGTGAACAGAGCTGTACCTCCTCTTCCAGGAACTAAACCTGATGGATTAATTGTAACTGAGATGATGCAGAAATTAGGTTTTGACCAGCCAACTTATGATGCAGATCAAGTTCTAGCAGAAATTGCTGATATTGTTCCCTTCTTTAAGGGAGTTACTAGAGAGAGACTTGGAAAATTTGGATTACAATGGCCAGTTCAAGAAGATGGAACTGATACGAAAATTTTACATACAGAAACATTTAAATTAGGTAAAGGCAGACTTAAAAACTTTGATTGGAAAGAATCATCAGAAATTGAAGCTAATCAAAAAGACTATCCTTTGATTTTGACAACTAGTAGAGTTTTACAACATTACAACGCCGCAACAATGACTAGAAGAACAAAAAATATAAATATTGTAGATGAAGATGTTTTATTAATTCATCCTAAAGATGCTGAGTATAGAGATCTAAACACTGGTGATATTGGAAGACTTTATTCAGGTAGAGGAGAGGTTGCTCTTAAAGTTGAAGTTACAGATAAGGTTAAAGAAGGAATTGTTTTTACTACATTCCATTTCCCAGAACATATGGTTAATATGGTTACAGGTCATGGTAAAGATGAAGAAACAATGTGTGCAGAATACAAAGTATCTTCTGTTGAAGTACAAAAAATTTCTAATCAATTTAAAACAGAAGTTAAACCAAAAGAAAATCAAGCCGAAGTTAGTTAATTAAAATGACCATTGGTTGGCATTTTGATAATACGTATTCAAAGTTATCAAATACTTTTAAAGAAAATATTAAACCAACTCCTGTTCATGATCCTGAATTAGTAATTTTAAATGAGGAACTAGCGTCTACTTTAAATTTAGATTTTTCAAAAACTGACAAAAAAAAATTAGCAGAAATATTTTCTGGAAACTCTATACCGGAAGAAACTAATACCATTGCACAAGCATATGCGGGTCATCAATTCGGACACTTTACAATGTTAGGAGATGGTAGAGCAGTTTTATTGGGTGAGCATTTAGTTAATAATGACAATCGTTTTGATATTCAGTTTAAAGGTTCAGGAAGAACTTCTTTTTCTAGAGGGGGTGATGGAAGAGCAGCACTTGGACCTATGCTAAGAGAATATATTATCAGTGAAGCGATACATTCATTAAATATTCCGACTACGAGAAGCCTTGCTGTAGTAAAAACAGGAGAAAAAGTTGTAAGAGAAAATCTTTTACAGGGTGCTATATTAACAAGAGTTGCATCAAGTCATCTTCGAGTCGGAACATTTCAATATATTGCTGCAACTCAAAACATTGAAAATTTAAATACTTTAGTCGACTACACTATAAACAGACATTATCCAGAAATTAAAACATCAAATTCAAAAGCATTAGACTTGTTAAATCTTGTTATGGAAAAACAATGTCAGCTTGTAATCAATTGGATGCGAGTTGGATTTATTCATGGGGTTATGAATACTGATAATATGGCAATTTCAGGTGAAACTATTGATTACGGTCCTTGTGCATTTATGGACCATTATGATCCAAAAACTGTCTTTAGCTCAATCGATAAGTTTGGAAGATATGCCTTTTCTAATCAACCGCCAATTACAAAGTGGAATTTAGCGAGATTTGCTGAATGTTTGATCCCTCTAATTGATAAAGATGAAGATACTGCAATAAAATTAGCTACAGATTTAATAGATAATTTCCAAAATATTTATGAAGATAAGTGGTTAAATATGATCAGAGATAAGCTTGGTCTATTTGGTGAGGAAAAAAATGATAAAAAATTAATTAATGATTTGTTTAATTGGATGGAAAAAAATAAAGCAGATTACACAAATACTTTTTGTCATTTAATGGGTATTAATTCTGATGAAATTTACAAAAATGTTGGATTTATCAATTGGAAAAATGAATGGAAAAAAAGATCTGAGTTAAATAATTCAACTAAGGAAAAACAAATCAAACTTATGAAAAAAAATAATCCAACTGTTATTCCTAGAAATCATAAAGTAGAGGAAGCCTTAGCTGAAGCAGACAAAGGAAGTTTAGATAAAATGAAAAAGTTTTTAGCTATTTTAAAAAATCCTTACGACAATCAAAATAATATTCAGGAATATCAAACGCCTGCTCCATCAAACAATGAAAAATATCAAACTTTTTGTGGAACTTAATTTATAGAACGTAGGGCTCTGGCCTAGCTGATTTACCCAAAACTCTTTCAACTGCAAAATCACTTATATCAATTGTTTGGTATGATCCTGTTGTGATTAATTCAGTTAAGGCCCTACCGATACCTGGTGCCTGCATTAAGCCTCGTCCGGTAAACCCAGATGCCATGTATACATTCTCATATTTTGGATGTTTACCAACTACTGCATTATTATCCAATCTATTACAATCATAGTAACCTGCCCATCCACCAGTTAACTTTAATTCCTCAAAAGCAGGTATTCGTTTAGCTAGAGCTGGCCAAACTAATTCCTCAAAATCATTCCAAGCTGGTTCTAAATCATCAGCGTCAAATACAGATATAGGTGAGCCTGCTAAATATTCTCCCCCTTCTGGTCTCCAGTAAACACCTGTTGTTAAGTCTCCACTTAGAGGCATCTCTTTTATATATGTTGGGCATTTAACTCTGAAAACTGTATGCTTTTGTGGAACAACTGGAATATCCTCTAATAATTCTTTTGTCCAACAACCAGCAGCTGAAACAATTGTTTTAGCATTAATTTCGGAAATGTTTTTTACCTCACCTTTAATAAATTCAGCTCCAAGCTCTATAGCTTTGCTCTTTAAAGCGCTATGAAACATAAATGGATCAATCCATCCTTCACTTTGGTTATCTGTATAAGTTGCTGTTTCAATTCCCTCACTATTAACATAAGGAAAAACTTTTGATAATTCTGAGCCTTTAATATTTTTTGTTCCTGCATCACAATCTTTATGATTTTCTAATGCTCTATATTGCTCTTCAGCATGCTCAGGGCCAAACATTAAAAGATATCCATTGGTTACCATACTAGCTGTAGGATTAGGATTTTTTTCTGTTTTTAATAATTCTGGTATTTGAAAAATAAATTCTCTAGCAAATTTTCCTAATAAAATATTTTCTTTTTGGAAAAATTGTCTTCGAAATCCACCTAGGGATAATGGAAATGAAGCTGTTTTATAAGTAGGATCTCTTTCAATGACTTTTACTTTTCTACCTTCTTTGGATAAAAAATAAGCAGTTGCCGCCCCTATTATTCCACCACCAATTACTACAACATCATCCATATCTAATTTAACATAATTAAGCTTGTATTCAGAATTAGTGCAAAGCTACACCAAAGTAAATATGGAATCATTAAGTAGGCGCTCAACATCTTGACGCGTTTAAATCTTAAAATTAGGTTAATTATCAATGCTATTAGAATGATTAATACTATTACAGCCAAGACCATATTATGAAAAACAAAAAAAACTACACTCCAAGTTGTATTGAAAATTAAATGAATAAAGTAAATATAAACAGTATTCATTTCTCTACTTTTAGTATGCCAATAAAGCCATATAGAGAAAGTCATCATTAAATAAAGAGATGTCCAGACAGGACCAAATATCCAATCTGGAGGATTAAAAGTTGGTTTATTTAATAGTGAGTACCAAGGTTCTTTAAATGTAATTGTAGACAAACCTCCAATGAATGAGGCAGAGAATGTAATAGCAAGAAACAACAAAAATGTTAAAAATTTGTTTTTAAGCATATTAAATATATACATAACAAAAAATGAGTAAAAAAACTATTTGGATTACTGGAGGAAGTACTGGCATTGGTAAAGCTTTAGCGATTAAGTTTGCAAGTAAGGGATGGAACGTTGCTATATCTGCAAGACGATCTGAATTATTGAATGAGCTTTCAAATTCTTATGAAAATATTTCAGGTTTTCCTTTAGATGTGACTAACAAAGAAAAGTGTAAAGAAGTATTTAATGAAATTAAAAACAAATTTGAAAATATAGATATTTGTTTTTTTTCAACAGGAACATGGGATCCAAAAAAAGAGAAAGAAATAGATGTCGAGCAAATGGAAGATGTATTCAAGGTAAATTTTTTTGGAACAGTTAATTGTATTAAAGCTGTTGAACAGTACTTTAGAGATAAAAAAAAAGGAATAATAACTATTGTGTCATCAATTGCGGGATATAGAGGATTACCTAATTCAACTGGATATGGACCATCAAAGTCGGCATTAAATAACTTGGCTGAAAGTTTGTACTTTGATTTTAAAAGACACAATGTACGTGTTTGTTTAGTGTCTCCTGGTTTTATTAAAACTCCAATGACAGATAAAAATGATTTTAAAATGCCTTTTTTAAAAACACCTGAGTATGCAGCAGATCAAATTTTTGAAGGTTTAGTAAACAAAAATACATTTGAAATACATTTTCCAAAATCACTTACAATAACATTAAAGCTGCTTAGTTTTTTACCAAGTAAAATTTATTTTGGATTAGTTGGAAAACTCACAAAATATCAAAAAAAATAGTTAATCTTTTACAAATACAACTGTTAATTCTGCTACTTTAAAACCAAATTTTGTCATAGTTGCTCTATTTATTGCAACTCTATCATCTTGTTTAAAAATCCAATCATCAAAAGTGATTTTTATCTCTTTACCTTTGACTGGAACTAATAAAACATATTCAAATTTAAATGCAGGTCCATAAGAATAACCTTTCGCTTTACCTACAACATCACCTGCTGTTCCCTCATAATTGTGCTCATCAATTTTATTTATTTTCCATTCTCGGTCTTGAACCTCACCATCATCCCAATTAAATTTTTCTTTAAGAATTAGCTGCTTTCCATCCCATGTTCCATTTAAGTCTGCAGAAAATTGTCTTGTAACTTTTCCTGATCTATTTTGTAGAACACCCCAAGCCTTAACATTTCCAGATAAATATTCCTCAATGATTAATCTTGGTTCTTTATTTTTAAAATCTTCTGGTTTCATAGCGCTATTATTCGAGCAACTTGTAGTTAAGAATAATAAAATTATCAACGAAATTGGCTTAATAATTTTTATATGTCGCATAAATATCTCCATTATTTTATTTATTTTGCATTGAAAACTGAATTAGATCTATATTTTTTGACTTAAATCCAGCCTCACAATAAGAAAGGTAAAACTCCCACATTCTTTTAAATGTTGAGTCAAAACCTTGATTTTTTATTAAATCCCATTTTTTTAAAAACTCATTTCTCCATATAGCCAATGTATTTGCATAATGATCAGCGTAAGAAATATATGAATTAACAGTTAAACCGTTGTCAGAAACGTATCGATTAATGCTATTTTTATTTGGCAAAAAACCACCTGGAAAAATATATTTTTGAATAAAATCTTGTTTGTTTTTATATCTATCAAATAACCTATCATCGATAGTAATTGCTTGAATAGCTGCTTTGCCACCATCAGATAAGTTATTTTTAATAGTTTTAAAATAACCCTCTAAATAATTTTGACCAACTGCCTCAATCATCTCTATAGAAGCAATTGAATTGTATTTGCCTTTAAGATCTCTGTAATCTTTTATTTCAATATTTACTTTTTCGTTTAAACCACAATTAAAAATTCTTTCTTTTGCGTATTCAAATTGTTTTTTTGATATTGTAATACAGTCTAGTTTAACATCGTATTTTTTACCTAGATACTCGGCAAAACCTCCCCAACCACATCCTATTTCTAAAATTTTGTCACCATTATTTGGTCTTATTAGATCAATTAATTTTTGATATTTGTTATTTTGAGCATCAGATAGATTTTTTGATTTATCATCAAAAATAGCGCTAGAGTATGTAAGTGTGTCATCTAACCAAAGAGAAAAAAAATCATTACCTAGATCATAATGTCTAGCAATATTTTCTTTGCTTCTACTTTTTGTATTTTTAATAATTTTATTTTTTACAAAATTAATTATTGGAAAATCAAGAAGGCCTGAGAATTTATGTATTACTTCTATATTTCTTGCAGTTAATTCGATTAAATTTGATAAGTTATTAGTTTCAAATTCACCTCTCATGTAGCTCTCAGCAAATCCAATACTACCACCTCTAATTAAATTATAATTAAAATCTGGTTTTTTGATTGAAATATTTGCATGCAATTTTTCATTTGGATTTCCAAACTTTAAAACTTTTCCGTCATGTGTAGTAAGCTCTAGATAACCATAATTTATTTTATTAAGAAATTTAAAAACTAATTTATCTGCAGTGTTATTTAAAAACATTAATTTTCTACTGTTATATTATTTTTAATTTTAAATTTTTTCTTAATTAATTTAATTCCTTTAAACCACAATTTAAACGCTTCAAAATGTATCGCAGAGATAATTTTAAATGTCATTAAAGGGTGTTGAAGATAAGAATTCATTAAGTTTTTACTTGTCAAAGCAGATCTTTCACCATCTTGAGATGCAAAAAGAATTTTTCCTTCTTGATCATATTGATTAATTACAACTGACAACTTCTGGTCTGGATTTAATATTCTAAAAAAATAATTACAATCCATTTCAATGAATGGTGAAACATGAAATTTTTTTGAGCAATTATTTTGAATTAATTTATTTTGTCCCTCAACTTTAAAAACATATGTGTGTTGCTCACCAAATGTATTTTTAACCTCATATAATATAGAAATTAAATTATCATTATTATCGTATACAAAAAAAATACTTAGTGGATTAAAAACATAACCAAATATTCTTGGATAGCATAAAAGTTTAATTTTTATATTATCTGTTGTGATTTCGTTACTAATTAGATTTTTTTTTACCCACTCAAAAAGAGATGAACCATCACGGTCACCATGATCTTTTTCGTAAAAACTAATAAGATTAAATTTATTTAATGAAAAAAATTTTAATTTATTATTAAGCTCATTTAACTCTGATAGATCAATGAAAAGTGAAAATACTTTATATTTAAAAAAATGTTCTTTTGGTTTAAATCTCTTATGGATTACGTTTCCATTATATATACAAGAACTAATCATTAAGGTTTTTCAGCATTTCAAGAGATGATTTTATTCCATCTTCATGAAATCCGTAACCAAAATAACTGCCACAAAAAAGTAAATCTTTTTGATTTTGTATTTTAATCAGCTCTGATTGAGCATCTAATGCTTTTTGATCGTAATATGGATGTGTAAATTTTACTTTTTTCAATATTTTTTTCTCATCAATATTGAAGTAAGGATTTAGTGTTAAGAAAATATTTTCATCACACTTTAAATTTTGCAATAAATTTAACCAGTAGGTTATTGAATTTTTCTCTAAATTCTTGTCATCTATAGATGAATTCCAAGAAGACCAAGCCTTTTTATTTTTTGGCATGGCCCGCTGATCTGTATGTATGTAAGCTATATTTTCTTTGTAGCTAAAATTCGAAAGAATATTTCTCTCATCCTCAGTTGGATTTTCAATTAACTTTAAGGCTTCATCAGCATGTGTTGCCAAAATAACCTTGTCGTAATCAAAAAATTCACTTTCTCCACCGTAATATAAATCTAGTCCTGACATTTTTCTTTTTATTTTTGTAACTTTATAATTTTTATAATGTTCCCCACTTAATTGTGAAATTATTTTACTAACATAGGTTCTGCTTCTATTGGTTACTGTGTACCACTGTGGTCTATTTTTCAATTTAAACAAACCATGATTTTGGAAAAATCTAAGAAAAAAACTAATTGGCATTTTGCTTGCTTCATAAGGAGGCATAGACCAAATTGCAGATACCATTGGTATTATATGATAATCAACAAATGTTTTGGATAATTTATTAATTTTTAAATATTCACCTAAGGTAATTTTGTCATTGGATATGATTGCTTGATCACTTTTTTTATAAAATTTAATTATATCAAAAAACATTTTTAAGAAATCAATGTTAAATAGATTTGATTTATTGCAGAAAATCCCACTCAATCCTTTTCCACAATATTCAAATTTCGTATTATCTACTGAAACTGAAAAAGACATGTTGCTTTTTTCAATTTGAATATCATTTTCCTTAAAAAAATTAATTAAATTTGGATAAGTTTGAAAATTAAAAACAATAAAGCCAATATCAACTGATACTTTTTTTTCATCAAAAAACAAATCTATAGTATGAGAATGTCCACCAAAATGGTCTTCTCTTTCGAAAAGATCTACATGATGTTTTTTAGATAAATAATAAGCAGCACTTAGTCCAGAAATACCTGACCCAACGACAGCAATTTTCATTAATTATTATGCTGCATCTTCTTTAAACTCATCCATACTTGGACAAGTACAAAAAATATTTTTATCTCCATACACGTTATCAACTCTTGCAACTGGAGGCCAAAATTTATTTGCTTTTAAGAATTTTGCAGGATATGCAGCTTGCTCTCTTGAATATTTATGTTTCCATTCATCTGAAGCTAATTCAATATCGGTGTGAGGTGCATTTTTAATAGGGTTATCTACTTTGTCAAACTTACCGGACTTAACCATATCTATTTCCTCTTTAATGCTAATCAAAGTATCACAAAATCTATTCAGTTCAGATAAACTCTCGCTCTCTGTTGGCTCTATCATCATTGTTCCAGCAACTGGCCATGACATTGTTGGTGCATGAAATCCATAATCTATTAATCTTTTAGCTATATCTTCTTCTGTAATTCCTGTTTCAGTTTTAATAGATCGAATATCAATTATACATTCATGAGCTACATTGCCATTTGAACCTTTATAAAGAATTGGATAATGGTCTTTTAATCTATTTGCAATGTAATTTGCATTGAGTATTGCAATTTGTGTTGCAAGTTTTACACCCTCTGATCCCATCATCTTAATATACATCCAAGAAATTGATAATATACTTGAGCTTCCCCACGGAGCTGCTGAAACGGCACCTATTCCACTTGCAGGTCCACAATCTTTTACAACTGGATGATTAGGTAGATAAACTTGTAAATGTCTTTTACATGCTATAGGTCCCATTCCAGGTCCTCCTCCACCATGTGGGATACAGAATGTTTTATGTAAGTTTATATGACAAACATCAGGACCAAAATTTCCTGGTTTCGCAACTCCAACAAGTGCGTTTAGGTTTGCTCCATCCATATAAACTTGACCACCATGTTTATGAATTACTTCACATATATCTTTAATTTTTTCCTCAAATACACCATGTGTTGATGGATAAGTTACCATCAATGCACCAAGATTGTCTGAATGCAATTCAGCTTTTTTCTTTAAATCCTCAAAATCAACATTTCCTTCTTTATCACAATCAACAACTACAACTTTCATTCCAACCATCTGTGCACTTGCTGGATTAGTTCCATGTGCTGAGCTTGGAATTAAACATATATTTCTATTTTCATCCCCTCTATCTAAATGATACTTTCTTATTACCATTAAGCCAGCATACTCACCTTGGGCTCCCGCATTTGGCTGAAGTGAAACACCAGAAAAACCAGTAATAGATCTTAACCAATTTTTAAGATCTGTGAACATTTCTCTATATCCCTCCATCTGTTCGACAGGTACGAATGGGTGGGGCTCAGCCAATTCTCTCCACGAAATAGGTATCATTTCTGCAGTAGCATTTAATTTCATAGTACATGAACCTAGAGCAATCATTGTTCTATTAAGAGCTATATCCTTATCCTCTAACTTTTTAAGATATCTAAGCATTTCTGTCTCTGAATGATATGAATTAAAAACAGGGTGTTCTAAATATTTTGAAGTTCTTAATAAATTGTTTGGTAGATTTGGTAAACTAACAGTTGGATCCTCTTTTTTAATTGACTCTGCAGCATTAAATATTTTTAGTAGTTGGTTTACTCTATAAACATTTTTTCTTTCGTCGAAAGAAACAGCCAGCATCTCTGAATTTACTTTTCTAATATTAACTTTTTGGTCTAAAGCATTTTTGAAAATCTGATCTGTCTTTTCTTTGGTTATAATAGTTACAGTATCAAAAAAATAATCTGAGTATAATTCATATCCAGATTGTTTTATTTTATCTGCAAAATTTTTTGCTAGTTGAGATACTCTTTCGGAAATACTTTTAATTCCATCAGGGCCGTGATAAATGGCATATGCTGCTGAAACAATTGCTAGTAAGGCTTGAGCAGTACAAATATTACTTGTAGCTTTGTCTCTTCTAATATGTTGCTCTCTAGTTTGTAATGACAATCTATAGGCCTGGTTTCCATGCCTGTCCACTGAAACCCCAACAATTCTACCTGGCATAGATCGTTTGTATTCATCTTTTGTTGCAAAAAAGGCTGCATGAGGTCCTCCATAACCCATTGGAATACCAAATCTTTGGGAACTACCGACTGCAATATCTGCTCCAAGCTCTCTTGGTGTTTTTAGCATAGAAAGTGCAAGGAGATCACAAACTAAAATTGCTTTTCCATTTTTTTTATGAATTTTACTTATGGCCTCACTAGGATCTTTAATATCACCTAAAGTTCCTGGATATTGTAAAACTCCGCAAACAATATCTTCTTTTAACTGCTCTAGAACTTTATCCTCGTTTCCAACAAGTACTTTAAGACCCATTGGCTCTGCTCTAGTTTGAATAACGTCAATTGTTTGTGGGTGGCAGTTCTCTGAAACAAAAACTAAATTACTATCACTTTTATCAAGTCTATGACTTAAACCCATAGCTTCGGCAGCTGCTGTTCCTTCATCAAGTAAAGACGCGTTTGCTATATCCATTCCTGTAAAATCAACAATCATTTGTTGAAAGTTTAATAGCATCTCTAATCTACCTTGTGCTACTTCAGGCTGATAAGGTGTGTATGATGTGTACCATCCAGGATTTTCTAATATATTTCTTAAAATTACATAAGGTGTGTAGGTTCCATAATAACCCATGCCTATAAAATTTGAGTAAATTTGGTTTTTTTTTGAAATTGCTTTTAATTTTCTTAAAGCTTCATATTCTGAATTTGGTTCACCGATATTTAATTCACCTTTAAACTGAATCTTTTCTGGTATGGTACTATTAATAAACTCATCTAATGACTTAAAGTTAAGATCTTTAAGCATTTTTTCTTGGTCCTTCTCAGATGGACCTATGTGTCTTCTAATAAAATCTTTTTGTGAATTATGTAACATTAGCTTGATGTCTCCTTTGCAAATTTATCGTATTCTTCTTTGTTCATTAAAGTATCTAGCTCAGATGTGTCTTTAATTTTCAATTTAAAAAACCATGCACCACCTTCAGGGTCCTCATTTATTTTGGCAGGATCATCCACTATAGACTGATTGGTATCTACCACTTCACCACTTACTGGAGTATAAACATCACTAGCAGCTTTCGTAGATTCTACTACTCCTGCTGTACCATCTTTTTCAACATTAGATCCTTTTTCAGGCAGTTCTGCAAAAACTATGTCTCCAAGCATTTCAGTTGCATGTTTTGTAATTCCTATTGTGGCTACATCTCCCTCCAAAGTAATCCACTCATGTTCTTTAGAAAATTTTACTTCACTCATTAATTTACTCCTTTCACATAATTTTTTTTATAAAATGGTAATGCGCAAACATTTGCTGGATGTTTTTTTCCTCTTACCTCAAGCAAAATTTTAGTATCAACCTTTGAAAACTCTTTATCAACATAACCCATCGCTATAGGACCGTTTACACTTGGTCCAAACGTTCCACTAGTTATCTCACCAATTTGTTTATCTGTATCATCAAATATTTTTGTTTTTTCTCTTGCAATCAGTCTACCTTCAGGCTTAATCCCTACTCTTATTTTGCTTGCTCCATCTTGCATTTGGTTCATAATTTTTTTTGATCCAATAAAACCTCCATTAGATAATCTAGATTTTGAGATTGCCCATCTAAGGTTTGCCTCAACTGGTGTTTTATTAATATCTAATTCGTGACCATATAAACATAATCCAGCTTCTAATCTCAAGGTATCTCTTGCCCCAAGTCCTATAAGTTGTGCTCCCTTTTCTATTAAATTTTCAACGAATTTTTCCGCTTTATCGTTAGAAATTGAAATTTCAAACCCGTCTTCCCCTGTATAACCTGATCTTGTTACAAATAATTTTTGATTATCAGAATCAAACCAATTTCCTGTCATAAAACTTAGTTGATCAACCCCATTTATAATTGAGTTTAAAATTTCAACAGACTTAGGTCCTTGAATTGCTATTAAAGATCTATTGTTATCTAAGTTCATTTTAAATTTTGAACCTAGTAAATTAGATAAAATCTCAAAATCTTTATCTTTGCATGCAGCATTTAAGATAATTAAATACCCCTCCTCTATTTTAGTGATAATTAAGTCATCATAAATTCCAGCATCTTCATTCATTAAAAAACTATACTTAGAGCAGTTTTGTTTTAAATTTTTTAAATCTAATGGAAAAATTTTTTCTAATTCTTCTGTTAAACTTTCATCGCCATATATAAATAATTGACCCATATGAGATACATCAAATATTCCAGAATTAGATCTTGTGAATTTATGTTCTTCAATAATGCCTTTGCTATACTGAATTGGCATTTCATAACCAGCGAATTCAACAAACTTAGCTTTGTTACTTTGATGAAGTTTATTTAGTGATGTTTTTTTTATTTCCATATTAACTCTTCTTTGCCCCCTCTGTCTTGGTGCCTGAGAGATTTGCTCCTTCGGCGAGAATAATTCTCTTTCCAGAGTTAATATGTACGGTCCTTTTGCCTGAGAGTTTCCGGGGTGGTTGCTCCTTCGGCGCTACAAAAGTAGTCTCTCCCGTAAATAAATTTATAGCACATTTAAAATGTTTGTGTAAAATTTATTTAGCTACCTTTTTGACAAGTAATGGAGACAAAAACTGTATAACTACTGCCGTTATAACTACGGCTCCCCCAAAAAGTACAGTAAGTGGTGGGTTTTCGTTTGCAAACATCCATGCCCACAAAGGTCCTAAGACAGCTTCAGTTAACATAATTATTCCAACAAATGCTGAAGGAGTTGATCTTGCTCCAATTGTTATAAGTATAAAACCAATTCCAACTTGAAAAAATCCCGCAACAAAACCTAAAAAAATATCATTCGTTGAAACAATAATACTTGGTGACATAAATAAACCTATTAACGTTGCAAAAATTCCAGCAACCAATTGTAAAGGTATCATGTCGACTTTTGGATATTTTCTGACAATTAAAATTAAGATCGCAAACGATATTGGCATAATAAATGCAACTAAGTTTCCAGTCATTTGACCTGGTGTTAGTGAGCTTCCTAACATTAAAATGATACCAACTACTGCTGTAATAATACAAGTTAATGTAATTTTTGAAATTTTTTCTTTTAAAAACACATAACCAAAAATTGCTAAAAACAAAGCTTGAGTTTGAATTATAAAGTTTGCATTAGCTACTGTTGTTTCATACATAGCAAATACATAGCTAGCAAATCCAATGGATAAAATTATACCTCCAAATAAACCTGGAATTCCAGATTTATAAACAGCACTGAAAATTTTTCCTTTGTAAGTAAATATTAAAAAAATTGTAATTACTCCAATAAAGAAAAGTGATCTCCAAAATAATATTTGCCATAGTGTAGATCCATCAAAAGACTTAACAATTAAACCTCCAAAACTTAATGCACAAGCTCCTAAAAAAACTAAAAAAGGACCTGGTATTTTTGATAAAAAATTCATTAAATTTGAGAAAGTAAATTTTGAGTTTCCATTTCATATAGCTTAAAGAGAGTCTCTGCATCTGATAAATTAATCTCTTTAAATTTTATTTTTGATCCTGGTGCCATTTGTACTAATCGGTCGTAATCAACACTAGCCACAACTCCAATTTTTGGATAACCACCAATAGTACCATGATCTGAAAGCATTATAATTGGATTTCCATCAGCTGGTACTTGAATTACACCTTTAATCAAACCCTCTGATTTTATGTTGGTATTAACGATATTCTCTATTTTAGGACCCTCAAGCCTCATACCCATTCTGTCTGAAAGTTTAGATACTGTGAATTCCTTTTCATAAAATATTTTTTTACCTTCTTCAGAAAAGTAATCAAAATTAGTACCTTTAATTACCCTTATGTTTTCTATTTTGGTATTAATGTAATTAGTTTTTTTAATATCCTTATTTGAATTTATATTTTTAAGATTAATTCTTTGCCCTACATCTAATTTTTTTCCATTATTAGATCCAATATTTGCTTTAGTGTTTATAGAACAACTATTCCATTGGAATTTTACATCGAACTCTCCACCTAATGCTAAATATCCATAAACTGATTTATTTGTAGATATGATATTTATCTCATCTCCATTTTCAATTTGATAACTTTCGTAACATTTACCCTCAATTTCAGTATCTTTTTTTTTAATTGAAAAAATTACATCTCCAGTGATGGCACAATTAATTTTTTCTCCGGAATATTTTATATGAGGACCTTGATATGCAAACTCTATGACTGCAGAGTCTAAATTATTGTTAACGAGTTTGTTAGCTATAAGATGATTTCTATTATCCATAGCACCACTAAAAGGAATACCAATATGATAAAGATGATCCCTACCTTTATCTTGAAAGGTAGTATTAATTCCAGGTCTGATTATATCTAGATAATTACTACTCATTATAATTTTTATACTGATCTAAAGTAATTTCCTTGAAAACTACTGTATCTCCTGGGTTAATTAGATTTGGTTTGTCTTCTTTTGAACTATCAAAAACATCTAAAGGAGTATTTCCCAAAATATTCCATCCACCTGGACTTTCAAATGTATAAATGTTTGCAAATTGCTCAGTTAATGCAACTGATCCTTTCGGCACTTTTACTCTTGGGGTTTCTAAACGTTGAGCTCGCATATTCTCATCTAAGTCACCAAGAAAAGGCATGCCAGCAATAAACCCTGTCATATAACAAAAATATTCCTTATTTAAAAAATTCTCTAAAATTTTTTCTCTACTTAATTTTAATATTTCTTCCAATCTTTTAATATCCATTGAAAAATTTTCATGACAACAAACTGGTATTTCTAATTTTTTAGAATTTATATCTATTGAGTCTTCAACATTTATATTTTCAACAAAACTTTTTACTTCTTTAAAATTTGTTTTTTTTAGATCATAAGAAATAATTAATTTATTATAAGAAGGTGTTAAATTATTTATCCCTTCAAATTTTTTTTCTTTAATAGTTTTAAAATATTTTATAACTTGTGAATTAATTGATTTATTTACTTCATTACCAAAATCACAGTACAAAGCTGCGTCACCAAGATTTGATATATTTTTTATCATGTCATGTTATACTTAACATTAGAGACTATGGAAATTAATATAAATTGTGATTTAGGTGAAAAATCAAAACATCATTCAAATAAGTATGATCCTGATTTACTAGAAATAGTTAATTCTGCAAATGTCGCATGTGGTTATCATGCTGGTGATGATGAATCGATGAACCAAGTAGTTCAAATTTCAAAAAAAAATGGTGTCAGTATTGGAGCGCATCCTTCATTTAATGACCCTGAAAATTTTGGAAGGCAAAGAATGAATCTTCCACCTAATGATGTAAGAGTATTGATTATTGATCAATATGAAATTCTTCAAAAAATTGCTCAAGATCATGGAGAGAATGTTACACACATAAAACCACATGGTGCTTTAAATAATATGGCTTGTGAGGATATAGATTTAGCTACTACTTTAGCAAAAGCTATAAACGAAATTAGTAAAGATTTAATTTATTTGGTTCCTACAGGATCTAAAATGGAAAAAGCAGCCAAAAAACTAAACATGCGTATAGCTTGTGAAATTTTTGCAGATAGAAATTATGAGGATGATGGCAATTTAGTTTCTAGAAAAAAACCACACGCTCTTATTACTGATCCAGAAGAAGCTAAAAAACACGTATTAAATATGGTAAAAAATCAGTCACTTAATTGTCACAGTGGAAAGCAGATACCTTGTGAAATAGACTCTGTGTGCATACATGGGGATAATGCTAGTTCGCTTGCTACTGCAAAATCTATAAAAAAAAATTTAATAGATAACGGACTAACTTTAAAACCTTTAACTGAAATGGAGAAATTTAGATAATGATAAAAAATACATTAATCACTTTTTTTTTATTAATTCTTTTATCTACTAATTCATATTCTGCAGGTACTAGCTCTGGTTCAGACTCCAGTAGTACTAACAACTACAGTAAAGCTGTAAAATTAGTAAAAGCAGCAAAAAAATATGAAAATGACGGTAAAGTAGAGAAAGCAAATAAGAGATATATGAAAGCTTTAAAACTTTTAATTAAATCAAACAAAAGCAAACCAAATAAAGCAGATACATTAAACTACTTAGGTTTTACAACAAGGAAGCTTGGAGATTTCGAAACTGGAGAAAAATATTATCTTCAAGGTCTTGCAATTGAACCAAATCATATAGGTATTAATGAGTATTTAGGAGAGCTTTATGTTGCAACAAATAGAATTGATTTAGCTAATGAAAGATTAAAAATTCTGGAAAGTTGTAACTGTAAAGAATACGAAAGTTTAAAACAAATAATTGCTGGCACAAAAAAATCAAAATATTAGTTAATGTTTTGAACCATTTGTTCTGGCATCCATAAAGCTATCTCTGGAAAGATAACAACAAGAATTACTGCAAGGATCATTAACATAAATAATGGGAATGCGCTCCTTGCAATAAATCCCATATCTTTATTAGCCATTCCTTGCAAAACAAATAAATTAAATCCTACGGGTGGTGTGATTTGAGCCATCTCAACTACAATAACTAAAAATATTCCAAACCAAATCATGTCAAAACCAGCCTGTCTAATCATTGGTTCGATGATTGCCATTGTTAATACTACTGCTGAAATTCCATCAAGAAACATTCCAAGAATAATATAAAAAATCATTAATACAAAAATTAATACATAAGGTGATAGCTCCATATTTTGTATCCAGATAGCTAGATTTCTTGGAAGACCAGTAAATCCCATAGCTAGTGATAAGAATGTAGAGCCAGCTAAAATAAAAGCAATCATACAAGATGTTTTAGTTGCTCCTAATAATGATTGTTTAAATGTTTCAATGGTTAAGCTTTTTTGAAAGTAAGATAAAATTAAAGCCCCTACTACACCTAAAGAAGCAGCCTCAGTTGCTGTTGCAACTCCAGTGTATATTGATCCAATCACAGCTGATATTAAAATAATTACTGGTAATAATTGTTTTGATTTTCTTATTTTTTCTATAAAGGAAAAACTTTCTACATATTTTGGCATACTTTTTTTATTTATTAAAGACCAAATCATCACGTAGGACATAAATATAAGTGCAATCATTATTCCTGGAATAATTCCAGCAATAAATAGCTTTGCTATAGACTCTTGAACAGTTACTCCATAAATTATTAATATTATTGAAGGGGGAATAAGAAGTCCTAAAGTTCCTGAGCCTGCTAGACTACCTAACAAAATTTTTTCTGGATATTTTCTTTTTCTTAGTTCTGGGATAGACATCTTACCTACTGTTGCAACGGTTGCAGCAGAAGAGCCAGAAATTGCTGCAAAAAGTGCACAACCAACAACATTTACATGAATTAATCCACCAGGTAATTTTTGCATCCATGGTGATAGTCCAGCAAATAAATTTTCAGATAACTTTGTCCTAAATAATATTTCACCCATCCAAACAAACAAGGGTAAAGCTGTTAATGTCCATGATGATGAGGTTCCCCATATTGTAGTTGCCATGGCATCGCCTACTGGTCTTGTAGTAAATAACATCATTCCAATTGTCGAAACTCCTATCATACTTATTGCTACCCAGACGCCAGATCCAAGAAAAAATAAAAGTACACTTATAAAAAATATTATGAGAAATATTTCAGTCATTCTTACTTAAAATTGTTAAAATAAATTTATGTAAAACAGCTATAAAAAAAATTAATGATCCGATAGCAACACTAGTTTGAGGTATCCAAATTAAGATCTCATCTGCACCTTCGCTTCTCTCTTGAAAGTCATAAGAGATTAATAACATTTTCCATAAGTAAAAAGACAAATAACCTGAAAAAATTGTTGCTACCATCAGACACCATATTTCTAAAAATCTCTTATAAGATGAAGAGGCTTTTTCTAAAAAAAGAGTAATTCGAATATGTCCACCCTCAACAAAAGTAAAAGCTAAAGCATAAAAAGAGGCTGCAGCCATGCAGTAGCCTGAGTACTCAGCTAAACCCCTTATGTAAAAACCAAAAATCCTTGAGGAAATTCCAATTAAAATAAAAACCGCAACAAGTATTAAGAAAAAAGCAGCTAAATATCCTGAAAATTTATAAAGTTTATTTAGATTATTGTTTATTGATTGAAACATTTAGTAAAAAGGCCAACTTACTACAAGTTGGCCTTTTTTTTAAGACTATTTATTTGTAAGCAGATAAAACTGCAGCACCTCTGTCTCCAGCTTTTGCTTTCCATTCTTCAGACATTGTTGCTCCAACTTTTTCAAAATGTTTTTTCAAAGCTGAATTAACTTCGCCTACTTCCATTCCAGCATCTGCTAAAGCTTTCTTGTCTCCAGTATTACCTTGTTTAGATAATTCCCAACCCTTTTCTTCAGCAATTGCTGCTTGGTTCATTACTAGATCTTGAGTTGCTTTATCAAGTTTATTCCAAGCTGCTTTATTAGCTATGATCATATTTTTTGGAAACCATGCTGCTATATCATAAAAATATTTAACACCATTTTCCCAAATCTTGCTATTTTTTCCAGTTGTAGGAGAAGTAATCATACTTTCAACGGCACCTGTAGAAAATGCTTGGCTAATTTCAGCTGCTTCAATTTTAGTTGGCGCCATTCCTGTTAACTCCGCAATTCTAATTGTTGCAGAGTTGTATGCTCTAAATTTTAATCCATTTAGATCACCAACTTTTTTAATTTGCTTTTTACTGTAAAGTCCTTGAGCAGGCCATGGTACTGCATAAAGAAATACCAATCCTTTTTCATCGAGACTCTTAACAATATATGGCTTTGAAGCTTCATATAATTTCATAGCATCATCATAAGTAGTTGCTAGGAAAGGTAATGAGTCAATTTCATATAAAGGATCTTCTTTTCCAAGAGCAGACATAAATCTTTCACCAATAGGTGCTTGACCTGTTCTTACAGCTCTGAAAATTTCACCACCTTTAAATAATGAACCACCTGGGTGAGTAACAATTGTAAGTTTTCCACCACTTTTTTCAGTTACATTCTTTGCAAATTCTGTTGCATTAGCAGAATGAAAGTTTCCAGCACCATAAGCTAGTGCCATATCCCATTTTTCAGCTAAAGAAACGTTTGCAAATAATAATACTGAAGTAATTATAGATATAAATAATTTGAATAATTTCATCTATCCTCCTTTTTAAAATTAACATTTAATTATCTCTTAGAGGTTAAATCAATAAAATTATCATTATGGTCTCATTGAAAAATTGTCAGATTATACTATTATAATGTTATCTTGATTGAAGAGCTCATAATTTTAACCAATATAATTTTTATCACAATTATATTAACAGCAGATAATGCAGTAATAGTTGGGTCTATTGCTTCAAATTTTGTTCCAAAAAATAGAAAACAAATAATTCTTTGGGGTGTAATTGGAGCCTTTGTTTTTAAAATTTTTTTTGCAATTTTTGCGACTTTTTTATTTGAATTTTATTTCATTAAGATTTTAGGTGGTTTGTTATTAATTTGGATTGTAAATGATTTAAGGAAAGATTTACTAGACATCAAAAAAGTAAAACCCACTACTAAAAAAGGTAAAGAGCCTTCATTCATTAGTAGCATTGGAAAAGTTTTATTTGCAGATATCATGATTAGTTTTGATAATGTCATTGGTGTAGTTGCAGCAGCAAAAGGATATTTTGGATTTATGATATTTGGTCTTATGCTATCAGTTGTTTTGACTGGTGCTTTAGCTACATATATGGCTAATTATATTCAAAGACATATTTGGATAGCTTATATCGGCTTAGTATTTATCTTAATCGTTGGTCTACAATTGGTAATTGGTGGATTGGTTGATCTTGAAATATTAAATATTAATGAAGAATTTAAAAAATACTTTTAATTAAAAAGAATTTTTTTTATTAGGAAATTTAATTTTTCTAACTTCTTTTGAATAATTTGAAACAGCTTTAGAAATCTCATTTCTAATATTGGCATATTTTTTTACAAATTTGTAATTCATTGGATTTAAGCCAATTAAATCATCAAAAACTAATATTTGACCATCACAATGTTTAGAAGCTCCAATACCAATAGTTGGTACTTTTAAATTTTGTGTGACAAGTTTTGCTAAAGAAGTTTCAACACATTCCAAAACAATTGAAAATACTCCAGCTTTTTCCAGTAATTGTGAGTCTCTTATAATTTTATCTCTCTCAAACTTTTTTTTGCCTTTAAATTTGAAAGTTTTATCTGACTGAGGAAGTAACCCCAAATGACCCATAACTGGAATTTTATTTTTAACTAAAGTTTTGACTGTTCCATAAATTTTTTTTCCACCTTCTAATTTTACTCCATCACATTTAGTTTTTTTCATTATCTGTTTTGCATTTTTCAAAGCTTCTTTAGGATTTCGATAGGTGTTATGTGGCATATCAACAATCATTAAACTTTTTTTTATACCCATTCTGACACTTTTAGAATGTTCAATCATTGTATTCAAAGTTACTTCTTTAGTAGATTTATAATTATACAAAACAGATCCAAGAGAATCTCCAACAAGTATAATATCGCAATAATTATCTAAAATAGATGCAACATTTTTTGAATAGGCAGTTAGACTAACTATTTTTGACTTATTTTTTTTTGAAATAAATTTTTTAATTTTACTCATTTATAAATTCTTGGCTCTTATAAGCTTTCAAAAGCTTTTTAGATATAGATAGTTTCTTTGCAATAGGAGATTTTTCGTCAATAATTCTCCAGAAAGGAAGTTTTGGTTTTTTAGTTTTTTTTTTAATTTGTTCCTCTAATGATGCCTCTATAGCAATTCTTAAAAAAATCCCTGTAGATACTGGGCACGTTTTGTTAGCTTTGGCTTTTTTAGCTAAAGCTTCTCTCATTTCAATAACTGTTTTTTTTTTACCTTTAGGAATTTTATGAATATATTTTGCTATTGAACTTGGAGATGAAACTAACATCGTTTCACCTTTCTTAATATCTGCAAAATTGAAATTTAATTGTTTAATTTTTTCCTTGTATGGTTTGTTAAACTTAGCAATCCACATTAGAAAAATATTACCAGATACCAGTATTCTCCATTGAGGACCAAGGTTCTTGAGGATCTAAATATCCATCTTGAAGTAATTCTATTGAAATTTTATCCGGTGATCTAACAAAAGCCATATGACCGTCTCGTGGCGGTCTATTGATAGTATAACCCATGTCCATAAGTTTTTGGCATGTTTCATAAACATTATCTACTCTATAAGCTAGATGACCAAAGTTTCTTGATCCCTCACCTAGATCATCACCATCCCAATTATATGTTAATTCAATCTCTGCATTTTTGTCATTTGGTGGGGCAAGAAAAATTAAAGTGTATCTTCCTTTTTCACTATCTTTTCTTCTTGTTTCTTTAAGTCCAAGACCTTCACAAAAAAACCTTAGAGATGCATCAACATCACTAATTCTAATCATCGTATGTAAATATTTCATATCAATATTTATAGTTAAAAATTACTCTAATTCAATAGTACTTGGTGGCTTTGATGTAACATCATATACAACTCTATTAATACCTCTAATAGTATTCACTATTTTATTTGATATAGTTTGCATAAAAGACTTTTTAAATTCATAATAGTCAGCTGTCATCCCATCTTCAGATGTAATTGCTCTTAATAAACATAAGTATTCATAAGTACGATTATCTCCCATAACACCCACTGTTTTTACTGGAAGTAATGCTGCATAAGCTTGCCAAATCTTATGATAAAGACCGTGATCTTTTAAAGCTTGAATAAAGTAATAATCAGCCTCTTTTAGAATTTTAATTTTTTCATTTGTTATTATGCCTGGCATTCGAATTGCTAAACCTGGTCCAGGAAAAGGATGTCTTGAAATAATTTCTTTACTTAAATTTAACTCTAATCCTAATTTTCTTACTTCGTCCTTAAATAAGAATTTTAGTGGTTCTACTAATTTTAAATTCATTTTTTTGGGTAAGCCACCTACATTATGATGTGATTTAATTTTAGAAGTTTGACTTCCAGTAACAGATTTGCTCTCAATTAAATCTGGATAAAGAGTACCTTGGGCTAAAAACTTAACATTTTTAATTTTCTTAGCATAACGCTCAAATATTTTGATAAATAAATTACCGATTATTTTTCTTTTTTTTTCTGGATCAGAAACATTTCTTAATTTTTTTAAGAATTCTTTTTCAGCATTTACATAAATTAAATTCATTTTTAAACGCTTCTTAAAGGTTTGGACTACCTGTACTTCCTCATTTTTTCTTAAAAGGCCTGTGTTTACAAAAATACAATAAAGTTTTTTACCAATAGCCTTATTAAGTAATTGAGCAACTACGCTACTATCCACGCCTCCTGATAATGCACAAATAACTTTGTTATTTCCAACTTGTTTTCTAACATCTTTGATAAGCTGATTTTTTTGATCCTTAGAAGACCAATTCCTTTTAATTTTACAAATTAAAAAAATAAAATTACTTATTAACTTTTTTCCGTTCTCTGTATGAGTTACTTCTGGATGGAATTGTACCCCATAATATTTTTTAATTTTATTTTCAACGATTGCAAATTTTGAATTAGTACTCGATGCAACAACTTTAAAATTCTTAGGAAGTTTTGAAACTTGATCAGCATGGCTCATCCAAACTTGTTTGGATTTTTTATTTCCAAAAAAATTAGTTGTTAAAAGACTATTATTTTTTTTATAAACATTAGCTAGACCAAATTCTCTATGTTTTGACTGTTTTACCTTTCCACCATTAAGTTTTGATAAAATTTGATGCCCAAAACATATTCCAAGAACTGGTACCTCAAGTTGTAAAATTTTTTTATCAAATGAATATTTATTTATTTGATAAACATTTAATGGACCACCAGATAATACTATTCCTTTAATACTTTGATTTATATCTTTTAGTTTTATTTTCTTGTGACTAACTATTTCTGAAAAAACACCTAATTCTCTTACTCTTCTTGCAATTAATTGGGTAAATTGAGAACCAAAATCTATTATTAAGATTTTATTCAAATTTTGATCAAGACTCATTATTTTTCTGGTTCTATATTTTTTAATGACTCTTGAATATCTTTATTTTCATCGCACAAATTTTTACAAACTTTCATAAAACTCTCTGAAAGATCTTTGACTTTTTCGTAATTAGATTTTTCTAAAGCTATTTTCATTAACATTAATAAAGCTTCTTCGTTGTCAGGCTCAATTAAAAGTGTTGTTTCTAAATTGTATTCTTCTTTTCTTTGATTTTCTTCTTGGTTATAAATTTTTGCTAAATATAAATATGAGTTTGCATCTTTTGGATTAAAAACAATATTTCTCTCAAATAAAAAACGTGCATCTTCATATTTTTCTTTTTTAAACAATTCTAAAGCTTCATTAAAAAAATTTTCTTTACTAAAAGACACGCTGTTAAAGAAAGTTATTAAAAGTATTAATCCAATTAATTTGAAAAATTTGCTCATTAATATTTACTATCTTTTTTTACCACATCTACATTATGAACCATACTTTCGTAAAATCCAGCTTTTGTAATTTTCACAAATTGTGGTTTATTTCTTAATTTAATGATTGTTTTTGACCCAAGATAACCCATGGAAGATTTCAATCCACCAATTAATTTATAAATAATACTCCCAACATCTCCTTTATATTTTACAAAACCTTCAACACCTTCAGGCACATATTTTGAGGAGTCTTTTTGTTTTTTTTGAAAGTATCTATCTGCTGATCCTTTGTTCATGGCTCCAACAGACCCCATGCCTCTAAAACTTTTAAAAAGCTGTCCATTTTTTTTAATTAATTTACCTGGGGTTTCGTTTGTACCCGCAAATAATGAACCAATCATTACAGCATCTGCTCCTGCAGCAAAGGCTTTTGCTAAATCACCAGAATATTTTATTCCCCCATCTGAAATTATTTTAACATTTTTATTCTTTAAACCACTTCTTACAGCTAAAATTGCGCTTAATTGTGGAACTCCTATTCCAGCAACTAATCTTGTTGTGCAAATAGAACCTGGCCCAATACCGATTTTAATTATATCTACTCCTAATTTTATTAAGAATTTTGCAGCTTCAGGTGTAGCAATATTTCCTGCACACAAAGCAATTCTGTTAGTTTTTATTTTTTTAATATATTTGATTATTTCGGCAACTTTCTTTGTATGACCATGTGCTGTGTCTACTACGATTAAATCTACGCCTTCTTTAATTATTTCTTTAGCTCTAATAAATTCATTAGGTGCTGCACCTACTGCTGCTCCAACAATTAATTTTTGTTTTTTTACTTTTTTTATCTCTGATAATTGTTTTTTTATATCAAGGTTTCTGTGAATTACTCCAATACCTCCTGCTTTTGCTATAGCTATTGCCATTCTGCTCTCTGTGACTGTATCCATTGCAGATGATAAAAGTGGAATTTTAAGTTTCAAATGCTTTGTTAAAAATACACTAGTGTCTGCATCAGAAGGTAATATTTCAGAATACTTTGGAGCTAATGTAACATCATCAAAGGTAAGTGCTTCTTTTATGGGAACCATAATCTTTTATATACGATTCCTTTTAAATTAAAAGTCTCTATCGGATTTTTCTACAAATTATAAAACTTTCTTTTGAATCTTTTCTGCTAGATTTTGGTTTAAAAACCTTAACTTCTTTAAAATATTTTTTTCCCTCTGCGACGATTTCGTTAAATGTTCCTCCCATAAAAATTTTTGAAATAAAATATCCATTTTCTTTCATTAAATCTTTTGCAAAAAACATTGCCTCTTTGCATAGTTCTCCAGTTTGAATTGAGTCAATATTTTTTATACCAGTTGTATCCACGGCCATATCAGACATTACGACGTCAACTTTACCGTTTATATGTATTTTAATTTCTTCTTGAGTTTTTTCTTCAGTAAAATCTCCTTGGATTTGAACACTATTACCTATGGGTTCCATTTTTTTTAAATCCACAGATATCAATTTGCCACTTTTCGCTGCTTTGAGAGCATATTGAGACCAACTTCCTGGTGCAGCCCCAATATCAATTACTGATAATCCACCTTTAAAAATTTTAAATTTTTCATCAATTTCAATTAATTTGTAAGCTGATCTAGCTCTGTAACCATCTACCTTTGATTGTCGAACATAAATGTCTCTTCTCTGTTTATTTACCCAGTTTTTTGAAATTTTATTTTTTTTCAATTAATTATTAAACCTAAGTTTCATTTCAACTAAACTACCATCGGTAGCTTTTACTTTTGAAATAAAATTTTTATCATTTCTTATAAGGTCGTTATTTTTTCCTGCAAAATGTAAGATGCCTATTTGATGATTTGGAAGATAAGGTTCAACTAATGTATTTTTTTCTTTGTCAAATTTTAACGCCTCTATTAATGTCCAATTACAATAAGCTGGTAATATCTCAACATTTAATCCGTCATGATAAATTGTAATATTCATTGCTATTTGTTCTGAGCCCCAAATTTTCCCAGATTTTAATGCTGCTCTTAAATTTTTTTGCCAAACTTCCCAGTGAGATGCATTTGCCTCTAATGCAAATACTCCTATATTTAGATGAGGCTTTAAAGCAACTTCTCTCGCTATTTTTTCTGAGAAACCTGATGACTTTGCATGTTTATAATTCTGCGACTTAACTCTAGCAAAACTTCCAAAGATCCATTCGGCCCTTAGTACTCTCCCGTAAGCTCTATCTGCAGAAGTTGCAATAGATAGTTTATTATTTTCACATCCCTTTAAGTATAGCTCAATTGCACTCCATGAATTGACCCATGCATCTGCATCTATCCATAAATATTTCTTATAACCAGGAAAATATTTTGGTAAAAAGGCTCTTGATACTTGGCTTTTAAGCCATTCTTTTCCTTTAACTTTAAATTCAGGTACCTCTATATCCCAATCGGCTGATTTTATTTCATCAACTTTTTGTGAAAGTTGTTTTTTTTGTTCATCTGATAAACCTGCATCTAAAATACAGATTGCAGTATTCTCACTTTCTTTAAAACGTTTAATAGAATTAACCAATTCATCTAATAACTCGTAATAATTAGAGTCTGCTAAAGATATAATGACATTTTCTTTCATTATAGAATATCTTCAAGATCGTCTTCATCATCTTTAAAGTTTTGATCTTCGTTTTGTTTTTTCAACTTTTGATAATGGAAAAAACTTATCGGAAGCATACCCAAATATATAATTGCACTAATAAATATAACGTTAAATGGGTATATTAGAAGTAATCCAAAAAATAAAACTATGCCAAATAATAAAAAAATAGTTGCTTTTCTTTGAATTACAATTTTTTTAAATGAATAGCTTGGAAATTTACTGATCAGTAATAAAGATGTTACAATAAAAAAAACTGGAACAACAATATCATAATTTATCATTATAAAATCAAAGCTTGTAAGACTAAAAATTAATGGAGTCAGTACTAAGATACCTCCTGCTGGAGATGGAACCCCTTCAAAAAAATTATCTCTCCAAGAAGGTGCTTGACCTGTATTTACGTTAAAACGAGCTAAACGTAATGCAACACAAATTACATATATTAAACATAACAACCATCCAAATCTTCCTAGAGTATTTAGTTTCCAGAAATACATAATAAATGCTGGAGCTACTCCAAAACTTATCATATCTGTAAGAGAGTCTAGCTCTTTACCAACTTTCGATGTCCCTTTGATTAGTCTTGCTATTCTTCCATCTAATCCATCAATGAGAGCAGCAAACATAATTGCTATAATCGCAAATTCAAATTTTCCATCCAATGCAAACCTAATAGATGATAAACCTATACAAACCCCTATTAGAGTTAGCATATTAGGTAAAATTACTCTTGCATTGGTTTTTTTATCTGTAACAATTTTCAAATTGTTTTTTGGTTGTTCCATAAAATTAATTTTTAGCCAGCAGTGTTTCTCCTGAAATTGCTGTTTGTCCAACTTTAACTAGAGGTTCATAATTTTCATAATAAACATCTGCTCTACTACCAAATCTAATCATACCAATTCTATCACCTTGATTAAGGTGTTGATTGTTATTTGTTTCACAAACTATTCTTCTTGCAACTAATCCTGCAATTTGAACGACTACAATATCATTCCCATGCTTATCTTTAATTTTATAATAATTTCTCTCATTGTCTTCACTCGCTTTATCTAAAGAAGCATTTAAAAATTTACCAGGTTTATATAAAATATCTTCAACAATACCTGAGCACGGTGTTCTGTTTACATGACAGTCAAAGACATTCATAAAAATACTTATTTTTTTAAATTTTTTATTTTCTAGTCCAAGCTCTTTAGGACCATCTACTTCTTCAACTTTAATTACCTCTCCATCAGCAGGACTTACGAGATAACTATCGTCTCCTATAATTGTTCTTTCTGGATCTCTAAAAAAATAATATACCCAGACAGTTAGTAAAATTCCTATTAATCCTAAAAAATTATTAATAATTAAAAAAATGATAGTTATGAATACAGCTATAACTATAAACTTGTATCCTTCAGTGTGAATCTTTGGAAATATCTTACTAAACATATTCTTCTATTTGCTAATTTTCGATTAATATGTATATAAAACGATCAAATTCAATTAATAAGATAATTTTTATTTAATGAGCAAAATCAAGGTAAAAAACCCAGTTGTAGAGCTGGATGGCGATGAAATGACTCGTATTATTTGGGAGTTCATCAAAAATAAATTAATACTCCCATATCTAGATCTTGGTATCGAGTATTACGATTTAAGCATGAAAAGCAGAGACAATACTGATGATCAAATTACCATTGACTCTGCAAATGCTATTAAAAAAATTGGTGTTGGTATAAAGTGTGCAACGATTACACCTGATGAAGCAAGAGTAGAAGAATTTGATTTAAAAAAAATGTGGAGATCTCCAAACGGAACCATAAGAAATATAATTGGAGGAACAGTATTTAGAGAACCAATTATTTGTAAAAATATTCCAAAACTTGTTCCATCTTGGACTGATCCAGTGATTATTGGAAGACATGCTTTTGGTGATCAATATAGAGCAACAGATTTTAAAGTTCCTGGGAAAGGAAAAATGGAAGTAAAGTGGACATCTGAAGATGGAAAAGATGAAATTAAATATGAGGTATTTAATTTTACAGGTCCTGGTGTGGCTTTATCAATGTACAATTTAGATAAGTCTATTGAAGATTTTGCAAGATCTTGTTTCAGTTATGGGTTAATTAAAAAATGGCCTGTTTATATGTCAACTAAAAATACAATTCTAAAACAATATGATGGAAGATTTAAAGATATTTTCCAAGAAATTTTCGACAGAGAATATAAAAGCGAATTTGAAAAAAATAATTTAACTTACGAGCATAGATTAATTGATGACATGGTTGCATGTGCGATGAAGTGGAGTGGAAAATATATTTGGGCTTGCAAAAATTATGATGGAGATGTGCAATCAGATACTATGGCACAAGGTTATGGGTCTCTAGGATTAATGACAAGTACATTATTAACTCCAGATGGGAAAGTAATGGAAGCAGAGGCTGCACACGGAACAGTAACTAGACATTATAGAATGCATCAACAAGGAAAAGAAACTTCAACAAACCCTATCGCATCAATTTTTGCTTGGACTAGAGGATTGGCTCACAGAGGCAAATTAGATGGCAATGAAGAACTAATTAAATTTGCACAAACTTTAGAAAAAGTTTGTATTGAATGTGTGGAAAGTGGATCAATGACAAAAGATTTGGCGATTCTTGTTGGTCCAAATAGTAAATTCTTAACTACTAATCAATTTTTAGATGAAATTGATGGAAATTTAAAAAAGAAATTAAACTAAACTCTTAAGCTTTTCGAAAGCTTCTTCAATTTTTGATTGATCCTGTCCACCAGCTTGAGCAAAGTCTTTTCTTCCTCCACCACCTTTACCACCAATTATTTCAGATCCAACTTTAACAAACTGAACTGCATCAAACTTTTTGGTTAAATTATCTGTTACTCCAACAGCTAATCCAACCTTGTCATCTTTATTTGCAAACACTACCACAATACCTTCACCTAAATCTTTTTTACCTTTGTCTACAAGTTTTCTTAATTCTTTTGGAGGCAATCCATCTATTTTTTGGAGTCTTAACTTAACTCCATTAATTTCTTCGTCTTTAATAATATTTTTAGATTTATCCTCTAAAATTGCATTTACTGAGATAGTCTCTAATTGTTTAGTTAAATTTTTGATTAAAGTTTTTTGGTCAGTTTCTTCTAAACTTGGTTTTCCTCCCAATTTAATGATTTGCTGACTTAACTCTTTAATTGTTTCCTCATCTTTTTCTACAGATAAGTTAGATAACTTTTCTTTATTTTTTAAATATTCCTCTAATTGTTTATCTCTCAAAGCCTCAATTCTTCTAACCCCTGCAGCAATTGAAGACTGACTGACAATCTTAAATTTACCAATATCTCCAGTGTTTTTGACGTGTGTTCCACCACACAACTCTGTTGAAAAATACTTTCCATCCTCGTCTCCCATTGAAAGAACCCTTACTTCATCTCCGTATTTTTCACCAAATAATGCTAAAGCACCATTTTCAACTGCCTCATCAGGTGTCATTAATCTAGTTTTAACCTCAGATTTTTTAGACACCATTGTGTTTACAAATTCTTCTATTTTATCAATTTCTTCATTCAAAATAGGTTTCATATGACTAAAATCAAATCTTAATCTGCTTGGCTCTACCAAAGATCCTTTCTGAGTGACATGAGTACCTAGAACTCTTCGTAAAGATTCATGTAGCAGATGGGTTGCTGAGTGATAAGCACGGGTATTATCTCTTCTTTCTACATCAATTTTTAGCTCTACGTTTTCCTGTAATTTTATAGATCCGCTCTTAACCTTTCCATAATGGACAAATAAATCTCCTAGTTTTTTTTGGACATCGTTTACTTCAAATTTAAAATCATTTGATACTATTTCACCAGTATCACCAACCTGACCTCCAGACTCGCCATAGAAAGGAGTTTGATTTACTATGATTATTCCTTCATCATTTTCTTTTAACTGATCTACTTCTTTATTGTCTTTTAAAAGAGATAACACGACACCTTCAGCTTGATTAGTTTCGTATCCTAAAAATTCAGTTGCTTCTAATTTATCTTTTATTCCAAACCAAATATCTTCAACCGCTGCATCACCAGAACCTTTCCAATTTTTCTTAGCAAGTTCTCTGCTTTCCTTCATTAATGATCGAAACTTTTCAGTATCAATTGACATTGATTTATTTCTTAAAATATCTTCGGTAAGATCTAATGGAAAACCATAGGTATCGTATAATTTAAAAGCTACTTCACCTGGTAACACTTTATCTATTTTAGATATTTCATCATTTAAAATTTTTATTCCTCTATCTAATAGAACTAAAAATTTTTCTTCTTCCATTTTTAAAGTTTCTTTAATTAAAGACTCTGCTCTAATTAATTCTGGATAGTTTCCAGACATTTCATCTTTAAGAGTATCAAACAAATTATAAAAAACTGGTTCTTTTGATCCAAGTAAATGCGAATGTCTCATCCCTCTTCTCATAATTCTTCTTAGAACATATCCTCTTCCTTCATTCGAAGGTAAAACACCTTCAGCAATTAAAAATGAACTTGCTCGTAAGTGATCAGCTATAACTCTAAAACTTGAAAGATTAGATTTTTCTGATTTAACTTTTACAATTTCAGATGCAGAGTTAATTATTTTTTTGAAATGATCTGTTTCATAATTATCATGAGTTCCTTGTAGTAAAGCTGCGATTCTCTCAAGCCCCATACCCGTATCAACAGATGGTTTTGGAAGATTAACTCTTTTATCTTTAGTAACTTGCTCAAACTGCATAAATACTAAGTTCCAAATTTCAATAAACCTATCTCCATCCTCATCTTTAGTTCCTGGTAATCCACCTGGTAAATGATCACCATGGTCAAAGAAGATCTCTGAGCACGGTCCACAAGGACCTGTCTCTCCCATTGACCAAAAATTATCTGATGTAGCAATTCTAATTATTCTATCATCTCTAAAACCCGCTATTTTCTTCCAAAAATTAAAGGCTTCATCGTCTTCATGAAATACAGTTACATAAAGTCTGTTTTTATCTATTCCAAAATCTTTTGTGATTAAGTTCCAAGCATAGTGAATTGCTTGTTCTTTGAAGTAATCACCAAAAGAAAAGTTTCCCAACATTTCAAAGAATGTGTGGTGTCTTGGTGTGTAACCAACATTTTCTAAATCGTTATGCTTTCCTCCTGCCCTTACACATTTTTGTGATGTTGTTGCTCTGACGTAATCTCTTTTTTCTAATCCTGTAAAAACATTCTTAAACTGAACCATTCCAGAGTTGGCAAACATCAATGTAGGATCATTGTTTGGAACCAGATTACTAGATTCTACAATTTTATGATCGTTCTTTTCAAAATACTTTAAGAAAGTATTTCTTATTTCATTGAGTGTTTTGTCTGCCATATTTTTAAAATACAGCTTTTTTATTCTATGTCTAGATATCGAAGGGAAAAAAGGCGCTTAAATTAAGCGCCTTTTATTAATAAAGATGACCTATTAATTCTTTTTAGATGGAGGAGTAGCTTCTGCTTTTTCAGCTTCTTCTTTTTCAACTACTTTCTTCTCTTTCTCTAATTTTTCAGGATCGATTGGATTTCCTTCTATTTTCTTAGAAATCACACCTGCTTTTTCTCTAATTGCCATTTCAATTTCTGCAGCAACTTTAGGGTTTTGAGCTAAATAAGTCTTAACATTCTCTCTACCTTGACCAATCTTCTCACCCTTATAAGCATACCATGCACCTGATTTTTCAATTATATCTGCTTTTGAACCAAGATCGACTAGTTCGCCCATCTTGCTAATTCCTCTTCCATACATCAAGTCAAACTCAACAACTTTAAATGGTGGTGCTACTTTATTCTTAACTACCTTCACTCTTGTAGAGTTACCAATAATTTCATCTTTATCTTTAATCGCACCAATTCTTCTTATATCCATTCTTACAGATGAGTAAAACTTAAGTGCGTTACCACCTGATGTCGTTTCAGGACTTCCAAACATAACTCCAATTTTCATTCTAATTTGATTGATGAAAATCATCATTGTGTTTGTGTTTGAAATTGAACCTGTTAATTTTCTTAAAGCCTGACTCATTAATCTTGATTGAAGACCAACATGATGATCTCCCATCTCTCCTTCAATTTCAGCTTTTGGAGTTAAAGCTGCAACAGAGTCAATAACGATTACTGAAATAGAGCCTGATTTTACTAGTGTATCAGCAATTTCTAGTGCTTGCTCACCAGTATCTGGCTGTGAAATTAAAAGTTCTTCTGTATTTACACCTAATTTTTTTGCATAAACTGGATCTAATGCGTGTTCTGCATCAACGAAAGCACAAATTCCACCAGATTTTTGAGCTTCAGCAACAACTTGTAATGCTAGTGTTGTTTTTCCAGATGATTCTGGTCCGTAAACTTCTATAATTCTTCCTTTTGGTAATCCACCGATACCTAAAGCTAAATCAAGACTTAAAGAACCTGTTGAAACAGACTCAATATCCATAGCTCTCTTTTCACCAAGCTTCATTACAGAGCCTTTTCCAAAATTATCTGTAATTTGAGCTATTGCAGCGTCTAACGCTTTGTTCTTTTCTTTAACATCCATTTCTTGATCTTTGGTAGATTTAACTACTTTTAGGTTATTTTTCGTCATTTTTTGCCTCTTTTTTTAAATTTTTTTGTCACTCGAATCATGAATATAAATGTACACATTTTGTTCTCATTAGCAATATAATTATTTTTAATGACAAAAAAATCAAATATTTACTTAAGTTTTAGATATTGGCTATTCAGTAGGCCTACTGCTTTAAGTAGATTATATTGAGCCATTAAATAATCTCTCTCGGAGTTCACTAAAGAAAGTTGTGCAGAAAGTAGGAGTGAATTTGATTGAATAACGTCTAAGGTTGTTCTCGATCCTCTTTCATACTCTGCTGCAATCCCCTCGTTGGCAATTTCTGCTGATTTTAGTTGAACTCTCACAGAATTTAAAAAACTTTTGGATGACTCTAAACTTGACCACGCACTTGCAACGTTAGTTTCATTAGTTTTAACAGCGTGATCTAACAATAATCTTTTTCTATTTGTTAAATTTGTATTTTTGCTAATTTTATATTTCTTTTTTCCACCAGAATAAAAAGGCCAACTAACTGTTGCTTTTAATATATCTTTATCTCTTTCTGCAACAGTTGAACTGAGATCGTCAGTGTAAGATTTCTCTAATGAAACTGAAGCAGTAGGTTTTAAATCTGACTCTGAAATTGCTATATCTTTTTCAGACTTTTCTAAATCTAGTTTTGCAATTTGGATATCTGGATGATTTTGTTTTGATAAATTTATTGCTTCTTTTAAGGATTTTGGAATATTAACAATTGCATTTGAATTTTTCTGTAATTTATTTGGATCATTTATTTTTCCTATAATATTTTCATAATTAAGTTTACTAATTAATAAATCACTTTTAGACTTTGCAAATTGTGCTTGCGCGCCAGCAAGAGAGGATTCTGACTGTGCAACATCTGTATTTGTAATTTGTCCTCGATCTCTTCTAATTTTATCATTTTCTACCTGTCTAATTAAAAGATTTAAATTCTTTGAATTTATATTTAGTTTTTCTCTTGATAAAACTAATCTTGTAAATGCCTTTATAGCATCATGTAATACTTCTTGTTCTTTTTTAATTAATTTTGCTTTTGCTAAATTTAATAAAACTTTGTTTTTTTCAAGTGTAAGATCTCTACCATAATCTAGTATTGTTTGTTCTATCTTTAAAGATGTAGTAAAAGGATCAACATCATTTTTAGTTGCTGTACCACCATTTTGATTCTTTAATGTATTGGTATTTTCAAAACTTTTAGAGCCACTTAGAGTAACAGAAGGTTTATAATCTGCTTCAGAAATTTTAATATCCTCTTCAGAAACTTTTATGTTTTCTCTTTCAGCATTCAATTGAATATTATTTTGATAAGTTTGATTCAATGCTTCAAGAAGAGAAACTGCAAAGGCGTTACTAAAATAAAATATTGATGAGATAAATATTATAAATATTTTTTTCATTTCGATTTATATACGGCAGTTTTAATTTGATGGTTACTGTTTAAATTTAAAATTATAGATGCATATTTTGGCATATGTTTGAACATGTTTTGTGTAATTCTTTGATAAGTTTGCATAAAATTAATCACATCCCCTTTACTCATTATTTTATGACCACCTTTTTTCTTTGTTTTTAACCACAGTTTATGTTCCTGCTTTAATCTCCACTTTTGTAATAAACTAAAGTTTTTTGCTTTTAAGTAAATCATACAATTTAACTGTGAATATAGCTTTTTATATTTAGTTTTTAATTGTTGATTAACATATTTTCTCCAAATCAGTTCATGATCATTGGCCTTTTCCATAGAGTTTATGGATTTTTTTAATGTTTTGTTAGCTTCCGCTCTTGCTCCAACACACCATCCTTCAAAAATAATTACATCTGGTCTTTTATTAATTGTGTTCCATTTGTTTTTAGGAAATCTGTCATCAATTGCCTTATTAAAATTTGGCAACTTCATATTTTTAAATTTTCTTGCTTTAGATTTTTTAAAGAAATCCAGCATCATATTTATATCATGAGTTCCGGGAACACCCCTGGTAAGTAACATTGGGTGTACTTTTTTTGATAAAGCTATTCTTTCTTTTCTGGTTTTATAAAAATCATCAATAGAAATCTTAAATACTTTTAGTTTAAAATACTTTTCTAATATTATCTTTATTATTGAACTAATAGTTGTTTTGCCGGTTCCTTGACCTCCAGCTAATCCAACAAAATAAGGTTTTTTATTTTCTGCTTTTTTTGCAATCCAAAAACATATTGGGATTAAATAATTTTTTATCATCCCCTGTTTGTTACCAAACTTTTCTGTTGAAGTTTCTTGTGATTTAATAAATTTAAAACAATCTTTTTTAACTTTCTTAAAACACTCTTCAGATAATTTCATTAGACTTTTATTTTTCTTGATCCATCGGATGGTTTAAACCATCGAAGTTTGCTACTTCTTTTAAATCTTCTACTTTAACTTCATCTACACATCCCACATTAAAACCAGTCATAGCAGGTGCACTTCTTGGATTGTGATGGGTGTAAATTCCACATTCAGTACAAAAGTAATGGTTAGCAACTTTAGTATGGTACTGATAAAGTTTTAATTTATCTTGTCCTTTAGTAACTTTAAAATCTTCGTTTTTAACCATTCCCATTGTTGCATTTTTCCTTTTACATATTGAACAATTACATCTTACAATTTTTGCTAATTCATTAATTGTAGCATTAATTTCTGCTTCAACAGCTCCACAATGACAATTTAATTTCATATAACTCCTTTTTTATTTTAAAACACTTTTTGCTGCAATCTTATTTCCATCTAAATCACGAATGTATCCATAATAATTTCCATCTTTTCTAACCCCAGGCGCCCCTTCATCTGTTGCTCCTTTCGAAATTGCAATCTCATAAAATTTTTCAACTGCTTCTTTATTATCTGCTAACAGTGTTACTTGTGATCCATTACCCATGGTCGCTGGTTTACCATTAACTGGATTAGTTATATAAAATATTACTTTCTCAGGTTCGCTTGAATGAGCATAACCAATATATTTTTCTGTTGTTAGAATTTTTTTTAAATTTAATGGTTCAAAAGCAGCATCATATAGCTCGCTTGATTTTTTATAATCATTAGAACCAACCATTACAAAATCTAAAATACCCATAATCAAATTAAAATTTATATAACTTAATAACCAACTTAAACTACTAGTGGTTGAAGTTATCCACAAGCATACAAAATATAGTTTTGATGTTCACGTTTTGATTCACTTTTGATTCAATTACGGACTCAAAATACAACCTCTTGCGTGCATTATATAAATGGGCTATAAATTAGAACAAAACAAGAACATGAAGCTAACAATCCCTTATTATCTACATAAAGCAGGCGCTGGTTTTCCTTCCCCTGCAACTGATTACATCGAAGAAGATATTGATCTGAACATGCATTTAATAAGAAATGTTCCGGCAACTTTCATCATCAGAGTTCAAGGTAAATCCATGGTCGATGTTGGGATTAATGATGGTGACTTATTAGTAGTTGATAAAAGTTTAAAACCAAAAAACTTTTCAACAGTGATTGCAAATGTTCATGATGAGCTTGTGGTTAAAACTTTAGTTCAAGAACGAGATAAAAAATTTTTAACTTCTGGATCTAAAGAGTTTTCTGACAGAATTTTAATTAACGAAGAACAAGATATTTTTATTTGGGGAGTTGTTACTTATGTCATCCATTCAACATACTAAAAAAATAGCATTAATTGATTGCAATTCTTTTTATGTTTCATGCGAAAGATTATTTAATCCAAAAATAAGAAGAAAGCCTGTTGTTGTTTTATCCAATAATGATGGCTGTATAATTTCAAGATCGAATGAAGCAAAAGCTTTAGGAATTAAAATGGGAGAGCCTTATTTTAAGGCAAAAGATATTATTCTTAAAAATAAAGTTGAAGTTTTTTCATCTAATTATTCTTTGTACGGAGATTTATCGAGAAGAGTAATGCGAACTCTTAAAAGATTTAATTCAGAAATAGAAGTTTATTCAATTGATGAAGCTTTTTTAGATTTATCAAACTTTCCTGATAGTGAAGTAGAAAAAGTTGGAAAAGAAATTAGAGAAACAGTTTTACAGTGGACAGGTATTCCAACAAGTATTGGAATAGCAAATACAAAAACTTTAAGTAAAGTTGCAAATCATATTGCTAAGAAAAAACAATCAGGGGTAACAAGTTTAATTGGCATTGATAACTTAGATCCTATTTTAGAAAAAGTTGAAATTAATGATGTGTGGGGAGTTGGAAGACAACTTACAAAGTTTTATCAAAAGCATGGAATTTATAATGCTAAACAATTAAAAAATAAATCTAACACATGGATAAAAAAATCTTCCAATGTTCTAAGTTCAAGAACTGCAATGGAGCTTAGAGGAATTTCTTGTATTGGATTAGAAACAACTACTACTAAAAGAAAAAGCTGTGTTGTTTCAAGATCATTTGGAAAAAGAATTGAAACGTTTCAAGAGTTAAAAGAAGCAGTTGCAAATTATTGTTTAAATGCATCTGAAAAAATTAGATCAGAGTCTTTAGTTGCAAAAGCAATTACCGTATTTGTTAGAACCAGTCCTTTTCAAAGGAACTTTGGTTATTACTCAAATGCAAAGACAGTTGATTTTCCAATTGCAACAAACAATAGTATTGAAACAGTTAAGACAGCAGTTTCAATATTAGAAAGTATTTTTAAAAATGGTTACCGTTATCAAAAAGCAGGTGTCATGCTAACAGGATTATCGAATGCTAGTGATAAAACAAATTTATTTACTTCTGAAAAAGATGAAAAAATAAATAGTTTAATGAGATCAATTGATAACACTAATCATCGATACGGAAGATCTACCTTGAGTGTTGCTAGTGCGGGCGTTCATAAAAAGTGGAACATGCGAAGACAGTATTCTTCTAAAATTGATACAGCTGATTTCTATTGTTTACCGACGATTAGAGCATGATTTTAATTACTGACCGTAGAGAGCATTAAATTGTGATAAAGACATTTTAAGAATTGAATTTGGTCTCAATTTTTTATCATATTTGCCATACCTAAATACATCGTACTCATTAATAGTTTGAGATTTTAGACTTTGACACTTTGTTTCATCGAGTAACTTTTCACAACTTTTTTCTTCTTTAACCCCATCAAAAAAAACAATTCTTTGTGGCATAGTATCAGTTTCAAAGACTGCTTTGTATCTAGACATTGATGAAGAATACAATCCGTATCTCAAACTTAACTCTTGCCCCTTTTTATTGTTAGATCTACCTTTAAAATCTACTTTTAATTTTCCATCTATCCAAACTTTCATAAAACCTTTTTCAGGATCAAGATGCCAATTGGTACTATAAATAATCTCAGTCCAACTACCTAATAAATCTTTATTGGGCTTTAAAACAATATACGTGTCTTTAAAGGTATCTCCATTCCTATTAAAAGTTAGTCCAGAGTGGTCATGCTGAAACATTACTAAAACTTTTGAGGGCTTATGCCTTTTCCATTGTATTAAAGACATTTTTGCAGGTGCAATTGAATTATAATCTTTAGGTAGATGAATATAAAATCTATACCATCGTTCTTTTTTCCAAGGTTTTTTCTTATAATATAATTCTGTTCTCTCTCGATCATTTGTACAATCATTCCATTTAGGTTCTTTCCAACATTCACCATCATTTGACTCAAATCTAATTGACTTATCTCCAATTATTGAAAAATCACTTACAGATACTGGATTAATGGCTTTAGGTGAATTCAAGTGATGAAATTTTTCTGGAACAGCTTTTCCGTATCCATCCTCTTTTAAAGCTTTTTTTACTTCAGAAAATTTAGTTTTAGCAAAAGAATTAGCACAAAGTAATAATCCAAGTATTAATAAGAATATTTTTTTCATAAAAACACATTGTTATATATAAATTCGTTATAGACCACCTGATGAATATAAAAATTTTGCAACATCTTCAATACCAATTTGGCTTTTCATTTGGCAAAAAACATAAGGCAAACCATTTCGAGCCTTTTTAACATCTTCTTTCATAGTTTCAAGATTAACTTCTACATGAGGAGCTAAATCTGTCTTATTAATAATTAACAAATCTGACTTTTGGATAGCAGGACCACCTTTTCTTGGGATATCTCCACCCATACCAACATCAATAACATAAATTGATAGATCAACTAATTCAGGACTAAAAGTTGCTGCTAAATTATCTCCACCAGACTCGATTAAAATTAAATCAAGATCAGGAAATTTTTTTTTCATATTTTCTACAGCAAGCATATTAATTGAAGCATCTTCACGAATTGCTGTATGTGGACATCCTCCTGTTTCAACTCCTTTAATTCTCTCAAGAGGTAAAGCTTGTGCTTTCATTAAAAATTCTGCATCCTCTTTTGTATAAATATCGTTTGATATTACAGCCATAGAAATTTTCTTTGATAAAAATTTACATAACTCAGCTGTTAAACTTGTCTTGCCTGCACCAACGGGTCCACCTATTCCAACTTTTAATGGTCCATTTATATTTTTCATGTCTTATAAATTCGTGTTTTCAGATTTTCATGCTTGATACTGTAGATATCACTATTAAAACAAATTCCACCTAAGTCTTCTAAATTTAAATTTTGACTTTCTTTTTCTATTTCTCTTATTAATTCGTAAGTTTTAATTATACAGTCCTGTCCAATTTTTTGCCCAATTGGTATATGTTTAATGCAAACATTTATTAGATTTGATACAAAGGATTGTAGATAAGATACTATTGTTAAGTTAAGCAGTATATCAAAATGTTTAGCTGCTTTAGCAACTGCAATTGGATAAGCAGTGTTTTCTTTAATATTAAAATCCCAACTTTCAGCTAACACTTTTCTAAAAGCATTACCCATTTCAATAGACTCAATTTTTCTTTCTTTGGATGGACAAAGAGATAAGGCCAATTCATTTAACTCTTCTCCCTGATAGGTGTATTTCATTAAAATTACGTCATTTTTACCTGTTCCATATTTTAAGATACATTTTAAATAATCTAGAATATCTTCTTTTGACTTAATAAAATTATCATTAATCATTGCCTCTAAACCATGAGAATATGAAAAACTTCCAACAGGAAATGATGGTGAAAACCAAGTTTGAAGAATTTGTAACGATTCTTTTAAATCTTTTTTACCTTTTATTTTAGTGTTTATGGCTATGGGTTCTACCAATTCCATATGCTCCTCCCTCTGGTTTAAAAGGTCTTAAAACTTTCTTAACTTTTCCACCTAATTTTAATATCATTTTTTTTATTACTTCATCATACTGTATAAAAATTCTATCTTTTTCAATTTGACATGGCATATGCCTATTTCCAATATGCCAAATTAATTGCATTAAATTTTTTCCTTTTATTTCTAATAAACTTTCTTTTTTATTTTTGATTAAAATCAAATTTCCACTTTGAAGCCTAAAGGCTTGATTTTCTGATAATGATTTTGTTTCTGGTAAATTTACTAAAAATTCAAAACCATTATCTGAAATAAGTTTTTTTCTTCTTAAAAATCGCTCATCATAGGATAAAGATATGTGATCTTTTGCTTTATTTTTAGCTATTTTATTAACTATTAAATAACAATTATCCATAAGCTAAAACATAAAATATCTTTGTGCCAAAGGAAGTTCTTTAGCCGGTTCACAAGTAATTATTTCACCATCGGCTTTTACCTCATAGGTCTCCGGATTAACTTCAATTTTTGGACACTTATTGTTTAAAATCATATCTTTTTTAGAAATGGCTCTTGTATTTTCTACAGGTAATAAGTCTTTTCTAATACTTGCATCTTTTAAAGAATTCTTTTCAAGAGCTAGTTTGCTTGTGAAAATTACTGAAGATTTCTCTAAAGAAGTTCCAAAAGATGAAAACATTGGTCTAGTGTATACAGGCTGTGGAGTTGGAATTGATGCATTTGGATCTCCCATTTGTGCACAAGCTATACTTCCCCCTATTAATATCATCTCTGGTTTTGCGCCAAAGAATGCTGGATCCCATAAAACTAAATCTGCACGTTTATTTTTTTCAACACTACCAATATGTTTTGAAATTCCATGAGCGATTGCTGGATTAATTGTATATTTTGCTAAATACCTTTTAACTCTAAAATTATCATTATCCCCTTTTTCCTCTGGTAAACTTCCTCTTTGAACTTTCATTTTATGTGCAGTTTGCCAAGTTCTAATGATAACTTCTCCAACTCTACCCATAGCCTGACTATCTGATGCAATAATTGAAAAGGCTCCCATGTCATGAAGAATATCTTCTGCTGCAATTGTTTCTCGTCTGATTCTACTTTCAGCAAATGCTACATCCTCTGGAATAGATTTATCAAGATGATGACAAACCATCAGCATATCCAGATGTTCCTCTATTGTATTAACCGTATAAGGCCTGGTTGGGTTTGTTGAGGAAGGAATAACATACTCTTCTCCACAAACTTTAATTATATCAGGTGCGTGTCCACCACCAGCACCCTCTGTATGAAAAGCATGTATAGTTCTTTTGTTTATTGCTTTGATAGTATTTTCTACAAACCCACTTTCATTAAGTGTGTCTGTATGAATCATTACCTGTATATCATTTTTATCAGCAATATTTAAACAATTATCAATAGCTCCAGGAGTGGTTCCCCAATCCTCATGTAATTTTAAAGCTGAAGCTCCTGCTAGAATTTGTTCTTCAAGACCTTCTGGTAATGAAGAATTTCCTTTCCCAGCAAAAGCCAAATTCATAGAAAAACCATCAGCAGATTGAATCATTCTTTGTATGTGCCATGGTCCGGGTGTACACGTTGTTGCAAGTGTTCCATGGGCTGGTCCAGTACCTCCTCCAAGCATAGTTGTAATACCTGAGTGTAAAGCATCGTCAATTTGTTGAGGACATATATAATGAATATGACTGTCAAAACCTCCTGCAGTTAAAATTTTTCCTTCACCAGCAATTATCTCAGTTCCTGGACCAATGATAATATTTACTTTAGATTGAGTATCTGGATTACCAGCTTTACCAATTTCAAATATTTTTCCATCTTTTAAACCTACATCAGCTTTATAAATACCATTTACATCAACTATTAAAGCATTGGTAATAACTGTATCAGCAGCTCCTTTTTCTCTACTGATTTGAGACTGGCCCATCCCATCTCTTATCACTTTTCCACCACCAAATTTTACTTCTTCACCATAAGTGGTTAGATCGTTTTCAACCTCAATAAATAGTTCAGTATCTGCAAGCCTTACTTTATCTCCTGTTGTAGGCCCATACATATCTGCATAAGCTGCTCTAGAAATTTTAGCCATTATAAATCACCCATAACTTTCTTATTGAAACCATATATTTTTTTTAATCCATTTATTTCTATTAGCTCAACATCTTTAGATTGACCTGGTTCAAATCTGACAGCAGTTCCTGAGGAGATATTTAATCTTTTTCCATATGCTAATTTTCGATCGAACACTAAATGCTCGTTAGTTTCAAAAAAATGATAATGGCTTCCAACTTGTATGGGTCTATCTCCAGAATTAGAAATTTTAATTTTAGTAACTTTAGAGTCTTTATTTAGGTTTATTTCCTCATTTTTTGTAATTACTTCACCTGGCTTCATAATTATCACCTAATAGGTTTGTGCACTGTTACTAATTTAGTTCCATCAGGAAAAGTAGCTTCTACTTGAACTTCTTTAACCATTTCTGGAATGCCTTCCATACAATCTTTTTTTTTAATAACGTGAGCTCCTGCTTCCATTAATTCTGCAACACTTTTGCCCTCTCTAGCTCCCTCTACTACAAAATCTGTTATTAAAGCGATAGCCTCTGGATAATTTAATTTTATACCTTTTGATAATCTATTTTTAGCGACAAGCGCTGCAAGGCTTATTAAAAGTTTATCTTTTTCTCTAGGAGTAAGTTTCATTTATATATTCCATACTTTTGGTATCTTTGAATCTTCAAAAAAATAAGACAAAATTTTATCAATTGCAAATTTAAGATGATAACTATCTTTAGATAAAAGTCTTAGGATCAATTTATTATCCCATTGAGAATAATTTGAAGTTGTATTTTCATTGTTGGTTAAAGTTTCAGATAGATTATTAACATTATTCAAAAACTTATTTCCTACAATAATAATTGTCGCAACTGCAGAATTTTTATTTAATGTCGAAAAACTATTCAAATATTTTTTCTCAAATAAACCTGTATTTATAGCTTCTGTATGAATTAACTTTTTATCAATATTAATATTCCAAAAATCTGAAAAATATCCCTTTTCAAACTCCTCCTTCATAGAAGTTCGTCCAAAAATAATATTTTCACAAAGAAGTAGATTTGAATCTTTTGATAAATTAAAATTAATTTTTCTTTTTAAGTTACAATTATTAAATAAAATTAACTCTTTAGGTAGCCAAAATAAATTTGAATTGTTAGACAAATTTACATTAATTTCTAGATTGGCAGGATTACCAAAACCACTATAAATTTTTTCTGCTGCTTGAGTTGAAATACAAAGTTTCGAACTATCGATTTCAAATTTGTAGTCGTATTCATCCCCAGAAGTAATTCCACCAGCAGTATTGATAAGCATTAATTGTTTTAAATTTTCATGAAAATCTGGCATCAAAGCTTTTGAAGATCCTTGTTGAAAAAGTTTTTGTAAATTTTGATCTTTAATTTTTATTTCTAATCTGCCCCTAGATTTTTCAAGTTTTTTTTGACTTATATTCATGACATTATCCTAACACAAAATAACCTGTTTATAATTTGTCAATTTTTACAGCTTGAATTATTTACCTTTTTAAATAAAAAGAGAGTATGCAAAACCAAGAAATAGTTAAAATAATTGAAAACCTTAAAGGGCGAAGAAATTATGAGGAAAAAAGAGCCTCTAAATTAGGATTTGCCTCTCTTTATGATTACTTTGAAGATAAGATTTTAAAGAAACAAAAAGCTCTTGAGGAAGAACAAAAAGAAGTAGAAGCTGCAAAAGCTGACGATAAACCAAAAAATACAAAAAAAAGCTGCGGTTGCTGTTAATCAAAAAGGTCTTTGATTTGATGGATAGCCTAAATTTTTACAAGAGGAAGATTGTGAAGATGTTGATGTACACAAAACAACAGAACTTGCACCATTAACTTGAGATTGATTTGATAACTGGCTTATCAGTTCTGAGCAACCACTCCATAAATCATCACAATTGTCAGATTTACCTACATTTGAATATCTAATAATAGTATCAGGAATTTCTATACCTTCTTTCGTGGCGTTGTCCATATGATGTCTATAAGGACCAAATTTAAATCTCACACTAGAAGCACCTCCTAATGTATCACCAAAATAACTTGAAATTAATTTTCCATCTATCCATAAATGTAAAAAACCTTGTTCAGACCATTTTGCATTAATTATAATATTTACCCACTTACCTTTTAGTCTTACAAAATTTTGATCTAAATTAATAATATAGTGATCAAAATACAAATATTCAGAACCTGTTTCATTTTTAGTAGCCAAATAGTTTGATGAGTTAAAGATCCATGAAAATCTATTATCAATTATATTAAATGATGCATCGTGGGTTTTTTCACCTTTCCCATAAAGTTTTTTAAAATCAAATAAACCAATCGTATGTTTATCTGTTCTTATATCTGCTGGCACAAAATATCCAAGTCTATACCATTTAGTTTTATTTTTTTTTGTAGTTTCTTTATAAGGTTCCATGATTTGAAATCGCTGAGCATGACCTGGTATACCCCATCTTGTCCAATCTTTTTCGTGCCCTTCAAATGAGTATTTTAAATTAAATTCTATCCCTTTTTCTTTTACTCCTAAATAATCTTCAAATTCATCAAAAAATTTATAGATGTTAGGATTTTTGATATTTCTAAGGACGAATACCATCTTATTATCTGACTGTGCTTTAAGTACATAATGAGCAAAATCTTTTTTTTTCTTTTTTCTTCATTTTTATATGCCATTTATTTGCATACGAGATTGAAGGAACTAATAATAATATTAATAATATTGACAAAATTTTTTTCATAATATTAATATTTTTCAATTTTGACTTTCAATTTCTTTGCAAGAATATCCTAGCTCTTGAAGTTTAAGTTTTTTGCATGACTTAGCATGTCGAATTTCATCATAATAAGCTATTTGAGTTGGATCTGGCCCAGGTGTTCTAGACATATATGATCTATATATACCAAAATGAAATTCTATTCTTTCACCCTTTTCTTGCGTTCTGCCTTTGTGGTGAAAAGTAAGTTTACCATTAATCCAAATTTTAAAAAAACCATCTTTTTTGTGTGTCCATTTTGCATTAACTAAAATATCATGCCATTTTCCATACATTTCTGACTCGTCTATTAATTTTAATTGCTCGTTGTATCCAAGAATATAACTATCACGATCAATCCAATAACCTCCTCCATTAAAGTGAGATTGATTTTCGAAAGCAAAAGCGGGGGGATTATCAGCATCATTATGAAATTGAGCTAACATTGTTTTAGCAGGATAAATTACTTTATAATCTTCTGGTAGATATAATGACCAAGCTGTCCATGTAGTTTTTTTATTAACGCAACATATTTTCAGCTCAACTCTTTCTCTATCATTTCTGGAATCCCAACCCCATCCATTGCCATCTCTAACTTCAAATCTTAATGACTGATTTCCAAATCTAACAGGATGATTATCAGATTTACTAACAATTTTAACTATATGCTCTCTTTTTGATTTATCTGATTTAAGTATTGCTTTATTGTCAATATGCCATTCGTTCCATGAATCATATTCTTTAACTTTATTAAAACCCTGGGCTATATCTTTATTTTTTTTAATTTCTTTAAGGACTTCTTCGACACCTGCAAAACTACTTCCACCTAACAACAAGCTAAGAACTAAGATCGATAAAATTTTTTTCATAAACATATTACTATTTATTTATTTTAATTTCTGGAAGTGGTTTTTTCCACTTAATTGACTTAGATATTTCTTTTCCATAAGTTTTGCTCCTTGAAGAACTTTTTCTAAAACTTACATAAGAAACAGAATTTTTATTTTCTGATACATAAGAACATTTATCTTGATCTAAAATTTCCTCACATTTTCCGCTAAAGCCAAATTCTTTGACTGTCAAAGATTGGGTTGGTGTGTCATTTAAAAAAGCATCTTTTAGCCATCTATAAAACCCCCATTTAAATGTATAACCATCACCTATAGTAAAATTAGGACCATATACTTCAAAAATTTTTTTATTTCCAAGCCAAGCGATTATCTCTCCATTTTCTTTCTTAGAAGCCAAAATTTTAAAACTTAAAGTTCTGTAATCATTAAAATAAGAAACTTTACCCAAATCAAATTTATAGCCAACCTTATCGAAATTAGAATTTTCTGGATCTCCTTTTAAATAGAAAACCTCTTTAGTGAAGTTTAGCTGATGTACAATTCTATCTCCACTAAATTGTAATTTCATCCATGGCAAAAGCCTTGAATTACCTTTATTGGCAATAACTTGAAAAAGGCTTCCTCCTACTGCAGGATGCGTAGGAAAGTCATTCATTTTAAAAGTATATTTTATATATACAGGTTTCTTAAATTTTCTTGGTTTTTTTTTATTTGCTGTTTCCCATCTCTGATTTCTTTCACCTGTTCTTTCCCAGTCATTTTTGTGTCCTTTAAATTTTGTATCAAGCGTAATTTTAATTGCTTTACCATCTGAATCTTCAAAAATAGATAGTGCTTTTTTTTTAGAAATCGACCTTGTATCATTTTTCATCTCTGACTTTGCCTTACCAATTAAAACTTCTTTTTTTAAAAATTTGTAAGGATTTTCAGATGCTGCAAATAACTGAGTGGTAAAAATAATTGTTAGTATTACAAAAGTAATAAATTTTTTCATTTACTTTTTTTGATTATTGTATGATTTTTTTTCATGAATTAAGCTTTAAAAAGCTTATCTGATAAGTTTGTTAAATTTTCTCCCCAGAAAACTTCTTTAGTGATTTTTTTGAAATCTACGTCAAAGACTGTAGACATTGCAGAAGCATAAATTGCTCTTGAGTCTATTGTAGAATTTAAGTCTCTTCCTTCAAATAATTCTTTTTTCTTTAATCCTGGCCAATCAGCATGAACTTGTGCTTTTTTAACAAGTCCTCCTGCCATTAAAATGGCTGAGCCATAACCATGCTCTGTTCCATTACTACTGTTTTGTTTAATTGTTCTTCCAAACTCTGTAAGTGTTAAAACTAAAGTATTATTAAATGCCTCTTCAGACATGGAAGATTTTAAAGATCTAACAATGTTATCATAATCTGATAGGCAATCTGCATGAGCTCCATCTGTTGCTCCTTGTGCAGCATGCGTGTCGAAACCATCCACTTCAAATACCGCAACTTTAGGTCCATCTGGTTTTGATAATTCTGTACCAGCACTTGAAGCTAATATCCAAGCATCATCTCTTGATCTATTGTTAAAATCTCTTGATAAAATTATTTCAAGATTGTCACTTAATAATTTTTCATCGTGCTCTTTATATGCTTGTTTTATTAATTCTAGAGTAGCAGGATATGGCAAGCTACGACCTACAGGAAAATAATTATTATTCATTGGAACACCTCTGATTAATAGAGGCATAGGGAGAGCCAAAGCTAATCCTTGCCCTGTTAGTCCAGCTGTTTTCATGCCTCTTCCAAGCCAACCTGTTTTTTCTTGGTAAGGTATTTTACCGCCTGACTCCATTAAATTTTGACCATCAAAATGTGATCTACCTGTGTAAGGGATATTTGTTGCATGGACAGCTGCACTTAAATTTTGATCCCAAAGACTTTTGAATGTTTTTAATGCTGGATGTAAATCAAAATCTGTCGTTAAATTTAAAGTTCTATCAAGATTGATTTTACTTCTCAATTTCTCAAAATTTTTGTCACCTTTAACTGGAATAGCACATAGACCATCCATTCCTCCACGTAACATTATTATTACCAAATTTTTCTTTTTACCTGAATTTGCATAACTATGAGCACTGAAACCAGCAAAATATAGCGAGGTTAAAGCTGTAGTTTTTAAAAAATCTCTTCTTGATATCTTCATGCTTTTAAAAACTCCGGGTGGTTAAAAAGTAGAGTATGTTTTTCAACAGATCTATTTTTTTGATTTAAGTATTTCATTATTTTACTTGGGTTGTCAAAATTATTTTCAACCATTTTCACATAATATTCTGTATTTTTATTATTTTCCATTTTAGCAAAATTATAACTTGCTTTTGCATACACCAGTCTTCTAATTAATAATTCAGGAGAAATCCAATCAGCGGAATGGTCTGACCAACCATTTGGTTGTTTTGCTCTGTAAGGATGGTGGCCAATATTTTGTAATAACCACTCAGGTTCTCTTTGCGAGTCAAATGGTCTTTGACCTAGCTCGTATTTATCCATTAGATCTGGCGATGGCGGCCAATTTAAATCTGCAATTTTTGCAACCTGAATTAACCAATTCTCAGGCGTTTGAAATTTTTTATATTTATCATTGTATTCAAAAGCTACTTTAATTGCTGCTTTATGAATTTCAGGAATAAATCCATCAGATTTTTTAAAGGCATCAATGATTGGCTGCTTCATCTCTTTTGTAGGTTCATCTGTGATTAAAAATCTACAAAGTCTTTCTGCAACAAAATCTCTACAATTAGGATGATTAACTAAATCTTTAATTACAATAGCTAATGCTTTTTTACCCTTTTTATATTCTTTTCCTAATACATTTTTTTTACCTCTTTGATGATATTCAGAGTTAAACCAGACATTGCCTGTTTCCAGATTTTTTTTACTCCATCTATGTTGCCAGCCAGTCATTATATACGCTAGTTGAATTACATCTTCTTGGGTATAGCCAGCTTTTGGTGAAACAGTATGAAGCTCTAAAAGTTCTCTTGCATGGTTTTCATTGATTGTTGCAGGCTCTTTTTTTCTTCTTCTCCAATCTTCACTTGCTGTAACACTTTTAGGACCAGCACTTTCACTATTATCTAGATGATGGATCATGGCCCAAGAAGTCGTTACATCATAAACCATTTTTTCAAAAGTTTGACTTAAATTAGGTCGAATTATTTCTCTTTGATATGGGCCAGTTGAATAATTTGCTAAAAAATCTTTTTCGCTGATAGCAAAAAAGTTTCCCCAAAACATCCACAGTTTTGCTAAAACTGGATGACTACTATTAATTCCTTCATTGTGTCTGATCGAAATTTCCAATGATTCCCAAAACTTTTGACCAGTTTTGTGTCTAAGTATATCTTTATGAGTTTTGTATAGTGTTTTGTTATCCTTATACTTTTTTCTTAATACTTTTCTGTCACCATAAACCCAGTCTCTATAATGTTTTCTTAGTTCTTTTTCGGAATATATTTTACCTTTCCAAGATAATTCTGGTACATCATTTACTTGATCAAGGGCCCACTTCAAAGGATCAGAGGGAGCTTGCTCATTGGGTCCAACACCGAAAGCAACTTTTCTAAAAAAGTTTTTCATATTTATTTTATTTTATCAATATCGTGAATATTTGTTAAGGAATTATTAAATTCTTCAATATTCTCTCTTAAAGCTAAACTAGAAATTGAATAAATCATTATCAATAACAAAACTAATGGCAATGAAGTAATTACTGAGGCGTAACTTTTGATGAGTAGTATATAAAAAATAATAAATAAAGCTGATCTAATTAAAACAGTTTTTCTAAACACACTAATAATTGAAAGAGAATGCTTTAATAAATTAAAAAAACTCATCTGAGATGGACCAAAATACCTTTTACCTCTAATTGAGGGCATGCTTATTAAATCTTTATCTATTTTTTTTAAAGATCCAGAAAAACTATTCCAGGTAGCTTTTTCATCTAACATTTTTTTTACCGATGTTTTTGATAAACACGTAAAATTACCAAATTTAATTGATTGTCCCGTAAATGCTAAAGTTAGAAATTTATGAAATTGGTAGCAGGTTTTAAAAATTAGACCCTCAGATCTTTTTACCCTCTCGCCTATTAAAGATTTTTCACCAGATTGTTTAGAAAGTTCAATAAAATTTTTGATTTCTTCAGGCCTATCTTCTCCATCACCATCCATAGGAATTACAAAATCAAATTCTTTTTTCTCAAAGATATATTTTAAGCCTGATGCAATACATCTCGCATGACCTCTGTTTTCTTTCATATTAACTATCTCAATTGAATTGATATTCTCAATATTTGGGTAGTTATCAACTATCTGTTGAGAAGAAGCATCATTTATCACAACTAAAGATATCTCATGATCTAAATCTTTAATTTCATTATTAATATTCTCAATCAGTATTTTTAAAGACTCTCTGTCGTTATAAATTGGAATTAAAATTACGTATTTCATCTATCTTGATCCTACACAAACACTATCAAGACACATATAATCTTTCAATTGATCAAGTTTTTCTCTCTCAACAAATCCATCCCAAACTGGTCTTGATTTTAAATGATATGATAAATTTCCAGCATTCCACTCATCACCCAAAACTACATTTATTTTGGAATCAAATTGTTGATCCCAGGCGTATTGAGTTTTTATTGCAATTTCTTTGCCTGGATAATCAGTTCTCTTATCGTCTTTTGAAATTGAAACATAAGCGTAAAGTGCAGGTGATAAGAAGAAAAAGAAAATAAACCCAATCATGAATGGTTTTAATTTTTTAAGATTAACTTGAGCTTGTAACAAATAAACAAACAGTGTACCAAAAAATAAATAAAAAGGCGTCATCCACATAGTTCTAATTTTTGATCCAGTAACCAAAGAAGTTAAAAATATTAAAAATATTGGCAAAATATTAATTGCTAATAAAAATAGTAGTTTTTTATCCTTAAAATTTAAACTTAATTTAATTTTTTTAACCAATAACCTGCATAATATTAAAAATGGAATTATTATTCCTACTTGTTTCAATAAAAAAATTGTTGGAAATTTAATATGATCAATAAAACTAGATTGTTCTAATCCAGTTCTAGCTAATCCGTATGTAATGGTAATAAACTCATTACTATTCAACCAAATTAAATGTGGAACTAAAACTACTAAAAAAACTTCAATAGTAATTAGATATTTAAAATCAAATTTTCTCTCATTTTTTAAAAATATTAAATAAATAAATAATAGATCGATAGAAACTAGCAGATAAAGAAATAGATATTTTGATAAAAAACCAAAAGCAGCAAAAAGACCTACTAGAAAACAATCTAAAAACTTTATTTCTTTGTCACTATATATTTTCCAGGAATAATAAACTGTTAAAGACCAGAAAGGTAATTGACATATATTTACGTTAAATTCTGGTGTAGTGAAGTTATAAAAATAAATTGCTTCAATTAATAATACAGAAATTAAACCTAATATTTTATTTTTAAATATTTCATTTGAAAATTTAAAAACATAATAAAAGGAAATAATTACAAAAATTTGACTTAATAAATAATATACCCAATCTTGAGTTCCAAAAATTTGAAAAAATATTTCTAAAACAAAAGCACTCATCGGTGGATGTTTATTGAAACCCCAATCTAAATTACTTCCCCAAGCTAACGCTTCGATAGTATCCAATGGTAAATTATGATTTGAGAGTGATGGAATCAAAGTCCAAAGAAATAGATGGGCTGTAACAAAAATATAAAAAACATTATCAATATTTTTGTTATTAATAGTCATTTATAAATATTTATAACAATTAAGCTTGCTTGACACCCCTAATTTGCTGAATATACTCCGAGCGATTAAAATTACGCTATGCCAAAGACAGCTAAAGCAAAGAAAAAAGTATCAAAACCTAAAACAAAAGTTGTAAGCAAACCAAAACCAACTTCAGCTAAAGTTGCCTCTAAAGGACCTGTAAAAATTTCAAGAACTTATGTTCCAAAAGACACTGAAAAATATATGTGTGAAAAACATAAAGTTTATTTCAGAATGAGACTAACTGAGTGGAAGAAGGAACTAATCAAAGCTAACAATGAAGCACTTTATAATGGCGCGATGGATGACAATAATATTTCTGCTGATATTGTTGACCAGGCTAACTCGTATATTGACAGCAATGTAGAAATGAAAGCAATCAATAGACAAATTAAATTAATTTCAGAAATTGATAAAGCGTTGAGAAGAATTAGAGAAGACACTTATGGTTATTGTTTGGATACGGCAGAGCCAATTGGATTAAAAAGATTAATGGCAAGACCTGTTGCCAAGTACACAATTGCAGCACAAGAGAAGCATGAAAAAGAAGAAAAAGTTCATGCAGATGATTAGTAATGAGAAAAAAATTATCTAAACAAAACTCAATATCCTTTCTTTTTGCTAAGAAATATATTTATTTTTACTATCCTTTCTTCTGGATTGTGTTGTTGTTATATTTATTTTTAAAATGAACAAAAAATTAGTTTTAATCATTATTGTAATTGTTGCTATTGAATTTTCTGGTTATGGAATACTTAGTACTCTTTACAGACTGTTTGGATAAATTTTAAAGTTTAGGAATTTTTGCATCTCTATCCATAAAACTATAACCTTTAACTACAGCTTCACGTTCAGCGATTTCTAAATACCATCTAGATAAATTTTGATAATTTTTTAAACCAATATCGTGCCACTCATGCCTTGCCATCCATGGCCAAGTAGCAATATCAGCAATTGTATAATCAGGTCCCGCAAGAAATTTAGAATCTTTTAATCTTATATCTAGTTCTCCATAAATTCTTTTTGTAATTTTGAAGTATCTTTCCTCTCCAAACTCACTTTTACCCGGATTATAATGATGAAACTGATGATGTTGACCAATCATTGGCCCTACTGTTCCCATTTGAGCCATCAACCATTGATTTATAACTAGTCTATCTTTCTCATTATAAAGTTTTCCACTTTTATCTGCTAAGTACATTAATATTGCACCTGACTCGAAAACACTTTTTTTGTTATCATGATCAATGATCACGGGAATTTTTCCAAAAGGACTAATCTTTAAATAATCAGGTTTAAATTGTTCATCTTTACTTAAATCAACTTTGGTTACTTTGTATTCATAACCAATTTCTTCAAGCATAATACTAATTTTCCATCCATTAGGAGTATTTGCAGAAAAAAGTTCTATCATTTTTTAATTCCAAGTCTTTCTTGTGCAGCTTTAGATGTCGTTGTAAATTCAAATCTTAATTTTTCATCTGGTTTAACATATTTAAAACACCCTCTTGCAGCTAAAGCACCTTCATGAAAACCTGAAAGTATTAGTTTTAATTTACCCGGATAAGAACAAATATCACCTATAGCAAATATTCCATTAATATTTGTCTCAAAGTTTTCAGTATTAACTTCAATATTTTTTTTATTTATATTTAATCCCCAATCTAAAATAGGGCCAAGTTGCATAATTAAACCAAAAAAACCTAATACATAATCACATTTAATCTCTTTAATTTCTCCTTCGTCATGTTTAATTTTTACACTTTCAATATTTTTGTCTCCATTAACAGAATCTATCTGGTATTTTGTAAATAAATTTATCTCTCCTTTATCATTTAGCTCTTTTACTTTTTGAACACTAGCCTCTGCCCCACTAAAACCATCTCTTCTGTGAATTAGATTTACATTTGAAGTATTCGATAGCTCAATAGCCCAATCTAAAGCGGAGTCTCCTCCCCCAAAAATTGAAATAGTTTTGTCTTTAAAAATTGATTTATCTTTAATTGAATATAATAAAGATTTTCCTTCAAATTTTTCACATTCTTTTACTGAAAATTTTCTAGGCTCAAAAGAACCAACACCACCAGCTATTACAATTGCTGCAACATCAAACTCTAGTCCACCAGAGGTTTTAACATTCCATCTATTTTGATTTTTTTTTAATTCTTCCACTCTTTCATTTAAGTGAAATTTGATATTAAAAGGTTTAATTTGCTTTAAAAGATTATTAGTCAATTCTTCCCCAGTACACTCAGGTACCGCTGGGATATCATAAATAGGTTTATCAGGGTAAAGCTCAATACATTGACCTCCTGTTTTATCAAGATTATCCACTATCTCACAATTTAACCCTATAATTCCAAGTTGATGAGCACAGAACAAACCTGTTGGTCCAGCTCCAATAATTAACACATCTGTTTTATTCATTTAACCTTGCTTTGATGGAATGTTTACCTCTAATCCATCCAACTCGTCTGAAACAATTAATTGACAACTCAACCTACTATTACTTTTTGGTTCAAATGCCATATCAAGCATATCTTCCTCACCATCCTCTTTTGTTGGAAGTTTATCTAACCATTCTTCTTTGACATAAACGTGGCATGTTGCACAAGCCATTCCCCCTCCACAATCTGCATCAATTCCTGGAATGTCATTTTGAATAGCTCCCTCCATCACAGTTAACCCCTTTTGAACATCAACTGTATGAGTTTTATTATCATGCGTGCGGTAAGTAATTTTTGCCATGCGTTATATATAAGTTCTTATCTAAATTGAGCAAGTAAGTAAAAACATACTTGGTCAGATTTATGCATTTTGTGGTTCAGGGACTTCCTTTTTAAAAAAATAACTAGAATCCTTTTTTTGTCTCATCAAAGCTGGTAAAATTTCTTTGTAAGCATCAATTAAACCATCATTTGTTCTCGGTAATTGATCTTTAATATGGTGATGAAGTTTATCCAAGTTATAAGATGGAACTGTTGGAAACATGTGATGAGTTACATGATATTCCATTTTCCAATATAAAAAACTTAAAATAGGATTTAAATACATTTCTCTTGTTGTGTATCTATGATCTTTAATGTCTCTTGCTAGACCAGCATGTTGAGTAAATGAAACTAGTTTATGTAAAGTTCTTCCATAAAATTTTGGTAATAAAAAAAACAAAACTGGCAACCAAGATAATATAATTAAAGACCACAAAATAATTGCAATCCAAATTGCAACAAAAATTCTAGAATTAAATATAACTTTTGATTGTGCATTTTCAGGAATGCAGTCTTGCATCACTTTTGTTTTTACACCCAATGCATGTTGAATAATTTCATAAGCTATACTTTTTTTAAAATAAACAAGTTCCATAAAAGGAATTAAATTAATTAAAAAATTTTTGGGAGTTTCCTTTAAATTATTTCCATATTCAATTTCATGATCATATGGATTTTCTGTTGAATATGTATTTCCATGATGAACGAAATGTGTATATCTCCATCTTGTTGGTTCAAAATTTGAGAGGTATGAAGAAATATAGTAAAAAAATTCGTTTAAAGATTTTGATTGAAAAGCGGTTTTGTGACCTGTCTCATGCCATAATGGATTTGAAAAACCATATATGTTTCCGTAAACCAAAAACCAAAAAACAGACCACCATGTGCCCCAAGTTATATATGCCAAAATTCCTGTAACTAATAACAATCCAAAAAAGACTGAAACATGTTGAAGCCCTTTAATATCAGATTTTTTTGAAAGTTCTTTGAGGACTTCTATATCAACTTTACATCGATGCCATTTTTCTAATTTTACATCCATAAATAAAAAAATATATATAGTAATTATACGTAATTTAATTAAGGTAAAAAAAAAAGGGCAAGTACAAAAATTGTACCTGCCCTTAATTTAAAATTTAGCTAATTACTTAGCTCTTCTTCCGCTTGAACTAGTTGCAGCAGCCCAAATTACTAGACCAAATGCAATTTTGTTAATGAAGTCAGCTAAGTTGTAAACAACGTTTAGCGAGTCAGCGTCTACACCACCAGTTAAGTAACCAAATACATAACCTAATGGGTAAATTGCCCAACCTACTGTAACGATCATTCTCATTGCTCCGAATGCAGTTACAAGAGCTTTGTTACCACTCTTCTGTGCAGCTTTACCAGCTTCACCTGAGAATACTTCATAAAGAATGTATACCCAACCTGCCATTCCGATGATGAAACCAAGTGTAGCATTAATGTATCCAGCTTCACCTAAGTATCCACCGATTAGCATTACTAATGAACCAATTAACAATCTCCAGAACATTCCAGAGTTTGCTTTACCAATAGCTGCTAGAATTAAATAGAATTCTACCATCTGTAATGGCACAGTGATTAACCAGTCAATGTATCTGTAAACAGTTGGCGAGTCTCCAGTAGCAACCCATACTTCTCTCATGTACATGTAGTGTATGAATGCAATACCAGTTACTAGACCAGCAACAATAACTGATGTTCTCCAGCCTGATGCGACATTGCCTGCTTCCATGAAAAAGAAAGCAGTAGCTGCTAACATTCCCATAGAGATAACCCAGAATGAAATTCCTACGAAGTCATCTTGCATCAACATCGTTGCGTCTGCTGCAATAGCTATACCTGAAAATCCAATCAGAGCCATAGCTGCTAGAGCAAACAATTTAAGTTTTTTCATAAAAAACTCCCTCTTCGTTAGTTTTTATTTTAGTTTATATAAACTAGACTTAAGTTTCCTTAAGCCAATGTCGCGGTTAATAGCAAATTAAATAAGATAAATGAAGACTTAATTGCGACTAATTCTCATTGATTTTACTTAATTTTTAAAATTAAATACAATTTATAAGTTAAAAATCAAAAAAAATATGGAATTCGAATCAAATCTCTATGTCCTCTAAGTTTAATCAAATTTACGAAAATTCTATTAAAAATCCTGAAAAATTTTGGCAAGAAGCTTCGGAAGATATCTTTTGGTTTAAAAAACCAACCAAAATTTTAAATAAATCCAACCCACCTTTTTACAAATGGTTCGAGGATGGAGTAACAAACACATGCTTTAATGCTTTAGACATTCACATTGATCAAGGAAGAGGTCAAAAAACAGCTTTAATCTACGATAGTCCTATTACAGGTAACAAAAGTCAGTTCACTTATGAAGAATTAAAGTCAAAGGTCTCTAAGTTTGCTGGGGCATTAAAAGCACAAGGCACAAATAAAGGTGACAGAGTGATCATTTACATGCCAATGATCCCTGAAGCAGTGGTTGCTATGCTTGCTTGTGCAAGAATTGGTGCAATTCACTCTGTTGTCTTTGGTGGATTTGCCTCAAATGAGCTTGCAAGCAGAATTGATGACAGTAAAGCAAAAATATTAGTGACTGCATCGTGTGGTTTTGAGCCTGGAAGAACAGTTGAGTACAAACCTCTTGTCGATGAAGCAATAAAAATAGCCAATCACAAAATTGAAAAGATGATTTTATTCCAAAGACCTGGTCACGAGGTTAAATTAAATGCTCCAATAGAGGTTAGCTGGGAGGAAGTAGTTTCAAATGCTAAAGATGCTGACTGTGTTGAGATGAACTCAAATGAGTTTGCTTATATTTTATACACATCAGGTACAACTGGTACTCCGAAAGGGATAGTTAGAGATATCGGGGGCCATATTGTTGCTCTCAAATGGACTATGAAAAATATTTACAACATTGATACTGATGATATTTGGTGGTCTGCAAGCGACATTGGTTGGATTGTTGGACACTCTTATATTGTCTACGCTCCTTTATTTAAAGGATGCACTACAGTTTTGTTTGAAGGTAAGCCTGTAGGAACTCCAGACGCAGGAGCTTTCTGGAAAATCATTTCAGATTATAAAGTAAAATCACTTTTTACAGCTCCAACAGCTTTCAGAGCGATTAAGAAAGAAGATCCTGAAGGTAAATTTTTCTCAAAATATGATCTAAGCAGTTTTGAAAGCCTGTTCCTTGCTGGAGAAAGAGCTGATCCAGATACGATTAAATGGGCTGAGAATTTACTTAAAGTTCCTGTAATAGATCATTGGTGGCAAACAGAGACTAGCTGGGCAATAAGCTCAAATTGTACTGGTATTGAAATGATGGAAACAAAATATGGCTCAGCCTGCAAAGCTGTTCCTGGGTATGATGTAAAAATCATAAAGCCGGACCAGTCTTTAGCAAAACCAAATGAGATGGGAGACATAGTTGTGAAGCTCCCTTTGCCCCCAGGCACATTTCCAACTCTGTGGAATGCAGACCAAAGATATAAAGAAAACTATATGTCTAATTATGAAGGATACTACCAAACATATGATGCAGGTCACATTGATGATGATGGTTATATTTGGATTATGTCTAGAACTGATGACATTATAAACGTAGCGGGTCACAGGTTATCAACTGGAGCGATTGAAGAAGTATTATCTGAACATCAATCAGTTGCTGAATGTGCGGTACTTGGAATTGCAGATAAATTAAAAGGTCAACTACCTATTGGATTAGTAGTTTTAAAGTCAGGTGTTGATAAAGATAATGATACAATATCAAAAGAATGTGTTCAGATGGTTAGAGATAAAATAGGCCCAGTTGCTGCATTTAAAGTAGTGATTGTTATAAAAAGATTACCAAAAACAAGATCAGGAAAAATTTTAAGAGGAACTATAAGAAAAATTGCAGATAGTGTTGAATATAAAATCCCTCCAACAATTGATGATCCTGCAATATTAACAGAAATAAAAGAAGACTTAATTAATCACAAAATTTTAAATAATGGTTAAAACATATTTATTTCTTGCAGGTGCAGTATTTTTTGAAGTTGCTGGTACAATGTTGTTACCTGTAACTCAAAATTTTACAAAACTAATCCCAACAGCTGCTCTTGCATTCTTTTATCTTTGTGCTTTCTATCTTTTAACTTTTGTAGCAGATAAGATTCCTATTGCTATTATGTATGCAACATGGAGCGGTCTTGGAATTTTTACTATAGCAATCCTTGGATATATATTTTTTAAACAAACTTTGGCTTGGCAAGCAATAATGGGACTATTCTTAATAGTGGTAGGTATAATTTTAGTAAATAGTTTTACTGGAAAACTTAGCTAAACTGTAAAGGTGTACCGTCAGGATCACCTAAAATTTTTCCATCTTGCATTTTAATTTTTCCAGCAATAATCGTATGGGTAGGTGTTCCCTTAAATTTAAATCCATTAAATGGAGACCATTTACATTTACTCTCGATATTTTCATTTTTAATCTCAATAGTTTTATTCATATCAACAATAGTAAAGTCTGCATCATAACCCTCTCTAATAAATCCTTTGTTTTTAATTCCAAAAATCTTAACTGGATTTTCACAAACAAAGTTCATCAATTGGTTAAGAGATAATTTTCCATCATTTATGTGATTTAACATTACAGGCATTAAAGTCTGAACTCCTGGCATTCCAGAAGGAGTGTTGGGATATACCTTGTCTTTATTTTCTTTTAAATGAGGAGCGTGATCAGATCCAATCGTATCATTAAAGTTATTTCTGACCCCATACCATAATCTATCATAATGAGATTTATCTCTTAAAGGTGGGTTCATCTGAGCATACGTTCCAAGCTTGTCATAACAATCTGGTGCATAAAGAGTTAAATGTTGAGGGGTAATCTCAAATGTAATGTTTCCTTTATGTTGTGATAGAAAATCAATTTCTTCTTTTGTTGTAATATGAAGTACATGAGCTTTTTTATTGTGCTTTTCTGCTATTCGAACAATTCTTCTAGTAGATGCTATTGCACATTCTACACTTCTCCATACTGGATGGGTATGAACATCGCCCTCTTTTATTAATTTCTTGTTTACTTTTAAAATTGCTTCATCCTCAGAATGGACCGCTACTACTTTTGAAGCATTTTTAAAAACTTTATCTATATCGTCTTCTTCAGCAACTAATAAATTACCTGTTGAGGATCCGGCAAAAAGTTTAATTCCACAACATCCTTCTAAACCTTCTAAACTTGCTAAATCATCTGCATTATCTGCTGTTGCCCCAAAATAAAAAGCATAATTAGAATACATTCTATTTTTAGCGAGATCTAATTTCCTTTGAAATTCCTTCATATTAGAAGTTGGTGGATTAGTGTTGGGCATTTCGAATACACTTGTAATACCTCCTGCTATTGCTGCTCTACTACCTGAGTGAAGATCCTCAGTATCTGTTGATCCTGGCTCTCTAAAATGTGTTTGGGTATCTATGCAACCAGGTAATACTGTATGGCCTTCCGCATTAATTGTATCTTTTGCTTCTTCTGAAATTTGTCCAATCTGCTGAATTTTTCCATCTTTTATAGCAACATCTACATCTTTTAACTCACCATCGATGTAACATTGTCCGTTTTTAATTATAAGATCTAACATTTTGAAAAATTGTTATTATATTACATTCTATAATTAATCAATTATGAATATAAAAAACGTTTATATTTTAGATGATAGAGCAATTCTTTATATTAATGGAGAAGATGCAAAGGAGTTTCTTCAAAATCTAATTAGTAACGACATAAACAAAGTAAACGATGTAAATAGTTGTTTTAGTTCATTACTTACACCCCAAGGTAAATTTTTATATGAATTTATAATTATAAAGCATAAGTCTGGGTATTTTTTGGATTGTGAAAAACCTCAGGCAGAGGAATTATTCAAACAATTATCCCTATATAAGCTAAGATCAAAAGTTGAAATTCTCAATTTAAGTAATGAATTTGTTGTAGCAGCATTTTCTCATGAAAAATTTTTAACTTTTGATGAAGCGAAAGATCAACCTGGATACACAATAAAATATAGAGAAGATCCAATATTTTTAGATCCAAGAAATAAGAATTTGGGTGCAAGATTAATTATTAATTTAGAAAAACTTTATTTATCTTTGAAAAAACTAGATCTTCATGATGCAAACCTAAAAGAATATTATTCATTAAGTCATAGTCTTGGAATAGTTCCAAAAGATTTAAATAAATTAAAAGGCAAATTGTTTGGTATTGAATGTAATTTTGAAGAATTAAACGGAATTGATTTCAAAAAAGGTTGTTATGTTGGTCAAGAAAATACAGCACGAATTAAATTAAAGAACAAGCTTTCAAAAAGATTGTTTCCAATAAATGTAATTAATGGAAAACTGCACGAAGGTGAAAGTATTTATAACAATGAAGTTGAAATAGGTAAGGTTTTAATTGATAGCGACTATCCTTTTGCTTTAATTAAATACTTAAACGAAAACTTTGATGAAAAAGCAAATTTTAAAACTAAAGAAGCTTTAATAAATGTCAATAAACCTAATTGGATAAAAAACTAATTTTTTATTAAAGTAAATAAACAATCATTAAAATTATAAAAACTACAATAATCCAAATACTAAGATTTTTAAGAAATTGCTTTAACTGAGAATTTGATTGTAAAAAACTTGGTAGAACTAAAAGCAAAACCCCAATCATAAATATTACTGAAAGTAATTTATCCATCAAAAACTCCTATATAAAATTCACTTTGGTGCGGTCGGAGAGACTCGAACTCTCATGGACTAGGTCCACACGGCCCTCAACCGTGCCTGTCTACCAATTTCAGCACGACCGCGATATGTCTCATAATAAATGAATGACAATTATGATTCAAATTGGTAAAAATCCTCATGGAATTTACACAAGAAGTACGTAAAGCGACAGATCCTATTTATCAAAAAATTTCTAAGGTTATGCCTGAAATTGAATGGTCAGTGCATGCTCCATATATTCATAAAATTAATAAATTAAAAAAAGAAAAAAATGCTGTAATTCTAGCCCACAACTATCAAACTCCAGAAATTTATCATGGTGTTGCAGATTTTTCTGCTGACTCACTTGCATTAGCAATTGAAGCTTCAAAAACTTCAGCTGACATTATTTTAATGGCAGGAGTTCATTTTATGGCTGAGACTGCAAAATTAATGAGCCCTAATAAAAAAGTTATTCTACCAGATATGGATGCTGGCTGTTCTTTATCATCATCTATTACAGGTAAAGATGTTAGGCTATTAAAAGAAAAATACCCAGGCGTTCCTGTTGTATCTTATGTAAATACTTCAGCAGAAGTTAAAGCAGAAACAGATGTTTGTTGTACATCTGCTAATGCCGTGAAAATAGTTAAATCACTTGGTGTAAAAAAAGTGATATTTTTGCCTGATGATTATTTAGCTAAATATGTTGCCTCTCAAACAGATGTTGAAATTATTTCTTGGAAAGGAATTTGCATTGTTCATGATCAATTTAATAAACAAGAAATAGACGACATTAGGAAAAATAATCCAGGAATTAAAATTATTGCACACCCAGAATGTCCTCCTGACGTAATTGAAGCAAGTGATTTCGCTGGATCAACATCTGGAATGATAAAATATGTAAAAGATAATCAACCGAAAAAGGTAATGATGGTTACCGAGTGCTCAATGAGTGACAATATTCAAATAGAAAATCCAAATGTGGACTTTGTCAAGCCATGTAATATGTGTCCTCATATGAAAAAAATTACACTTCCAAAGATTCTAGATTGTCTTGAGAATGAAACTGGTGAAATAATTATGGATAATGAAACAATAGAGAAGGCCAGAATATCTGTAGAGAGAATGGCAGCCATTGGCAGATAATTAAGTGTCAAAAATTAAATTAAGCAAAGAATTTATCATAAGTACAGTAAAGTTGGCGTTAAACGAAGATCTTTATCCCTCTGGAGATATCACTTCAAGTTTAATTAAAAATGATAAAATAATAACAGTTAAATTAATTTCAAATCAAAGTGCAGTTGTTGGAGGGTTGGTATTTGCTAAGCAAGCTTTTGCTTTGATTGACAATAAAATAAAATTTATTGTTAAAAAAAAAGATGGTTCAAGAACTAAAAAAGGTTCATTAGTTGCATTAATTAAAGGTAAAGCAAACAATATTTTAATTGCTGAAAGAGTTGCTTTAAATTTTTTATCTCATATTTCCGGAATAGCGACTAAAACAAATGAGTTTGTTAAATTAGCTGGAAAAAAAACTAAAATTTGTTGTACAAGAAAAACAATTCCTAATTTAAGAGTTATACAAAAGTATGCAGTTAAATTAGGAGGTGGTACAAATCATAGATTTAACTTAAGTGATGAATATTTAATCAAAGATAACCATATAGCAAGTTCAGATTTAAAGAGCTTGGTTTTAAAAGCAATAAAAAATAAAAAAAGAAAAAAAATTACTGTTGAAGTTGATACAGTCAATCAACTTAAATCTATACTAGGTCTAAGATTTAATACTGTTCTACTAGACAACATGAGTATTAGAAACTTAAAAGAAAGTGTGAAAATTGCTAAAAAGTATTATAAAACTGAAGCTTCAGGAAATGTTACTTTAAAAACTGTTAAAGCTATTGCCTCTACTGGTGTAAACAGAATTTCTGTAGGAAGTATTACACACAGTGCTCCTGCTGTTGACTTTAAGTTAGAGATTTAGTTTACGAATTTTGAAAGGTCAGGTTTAAAATAGTTTGGACCTTTCATAACTTTTCCAGACTCATTATAAATAGGTTTTCCATTTTCGTCTAATTTACTCATATTGGAATTTTGAACTTCTTCAAAACATTTATCCAAATCAATTCCAAATGCATGCCCTGCTCCATAAGTTACGTATAATATGTCTGTTAGCGCATCAGCTACTTCCAATAAATCCTTGTTATTCATAGCTTCTGAAAGCTCCTCTAATTCCTCTTTAATAAGATCTATTCTTAATTTATTTATTTTTTCAGTACTAAATGACGGTTTAGTTTTAACCTCCTGACCAAAAGTTTTCATGAAAGTGCCTACTTTTCTAAAATTCGACATAATGCTCCTATATGTTTTTAAAAATTTATTGTATGTTAATAATTATTTGTAACTTAAAAATTAATCAATGAAATTAAGAAAAGAATTTGACACTATTGGAAGTATAAATGTCCCAAATGATAAGTATTGGGGTGCTTCCACTCAAAGATCTAATAAATTTTTTAATATTGGAAAAATTTTGGTAAATATTTCAATCATTAAATCGATAGCAATCATTAAAAGATCAGCTGCTATAGTGCATGCTAAAGATAAATTAATTGATGATAGAATTTCTAAAGCCATAATCAAAGCATCAGATGAAGTAATCAAAGGTAAATTAGATGAAAACTTTCCTTTAAAAGTTTGGCAAACAGGTTCAGGTACACAAACAAATATGAATGTAAATGAAGTCATTGCAAACAGAGCAATAGAATTTTTAGGAGGAAAAAAAGGAACAAAAAAACCTGTACATCCAAATGATCACGTAAATAAATCCCAATCTACAAATGATGTTTTTCCAACTGCAATGCATATCTCTGTAGCTCAACAGACAATAAGTAAAATGCTGCCAAGCTTAAAAATTTTAGAAAAAGAGTTAAAAAGAAAATCTAATGAATTTAAAAATATAGTAAAAATTGGAAGAACACATCTTCAAGATGCAACTCCATTATCCCTTGGACAGGAATTTTCAGGATATCATTTTCAAGTTAAAAAAAGTATTGAAAGAATAGAATATGCTTTAAAAGAAATATTATTTCTTGCGCAAGGAGGTACAGCCGTTGGTACTGGAATAAATTCAAAAAAAAATTTTGATAAAAAAATTGTTAAAGAGATAGCAAAATTCACAAAATTAAAATTTAAACCTGCTCCAAATAAATTTGCTGAACTTGCTGCTCATGATGCAATAGTAAATTTTTCAGGCACTCTAAATACATGTGCAGTTGCTCTTATGAAAATTTCAAATGATATTAGATTTTTAGGCTCAGGTCCAAGAGCTGGTTATGGAGAATTGATTCTCCCTGAAAATGAACCAGGCTCGTCAATAATGCCAGGTAAAGTAAATCCAACGCAATGTGAAGCTGTAACTATGGTTTGTGTTAAAGTAATCGGTAACCATAACGGAATAACAATGGCAGGTTCACATGGACATTTTGAACTAAATGTTTTTAAACCTTTAATTGCACATAATATTTTACAATCCATCGATTTAATTGCTGACAGCACTAAAAATTTTGCTCTATATTGTGTCAAAGGAATAAAAGCTAATAAAAAGAAAATCCAAGAACATCTAGATAATTCACTTATGCTAGTTACTGCTTTAGCTCCACATATTGGTTACGATAATGCAGCAAACATAGCAAAAACTGCACTAAAAAATAATACTACTTTAAAATTTGAAACTTTAAAAACAGGATTAATAAAAGAAAAAGATTACAACAAGATAGTTGATCCTAAAAAGATGATCTATCCAGCATAACTCTTAATTGCTTCATTTAACAAGTTTTTAAAATAAATTTTGTTTTGTAAATCATCTTTTTTTATAATTATATTACTTAAAATTTTATTAATATTCTGATTAATTTTGTTATCAATTTTAATATCCTTTAATGCAGCTATTTTTTGATCGAAATTATAGGTAAAATTTAAATCTATTTGATCAATTTTATTTCTATAATTTTTAGGCGTTAAAAGAAATTTATAGATCTCGTTATAATCTTTAACATTTATTTTTAATTTTCCATCTAAAACTAACTCTCCATTTCTAACAAAAATTAAACTTTCCATTAATTCAAAATCTGCAATATCTCTCCATTCAAATTTTGTCTTATCTGTATCTATTAAACCTTCTTGTATTTTTGAATTTAACTTAATATTTTTAAAGTTAGAATTCTTATAAACACTATTTGCATTAATATTTAATTTTAAATCAATATTTTTATTATTAAATAATTCTGTTTTCAGAAGTTGAGCTACAATAGCATTATTACCAAATAGATAATTCAAATTTATTTCATCTAAGCTACCCTCTAAATTTGCAAAAAAAGGTTTAAAATTAAATTTACCTTTATAAGTAACATTTGGTTTATCAATTTTGTCAAATAAATGAAAATCAAATGAATTTTGTTCAATTTTATAGTTTACAAGTCTTTTTATTTTATTTAAATTTAATTTTGATTTACCAACTTTTTTATCATTCTCAAAAGTCAATTCATTTTTCAAACACGTGAATTTGAAGAACGTTTCCTTAAAATTGGTATGCCTTATAGAATATTAGGTGGCACAAAGTTTTATGAAAGAGCTGAAATAAAAGATTGCGTAGCTTATCTAAGATTGATTAACCAAGAAAAAGATGATCTTGCTTTTGAAAGAATTGTTAATAATCCAAAAAGATCAATAGGAGAAAGTACCTTAAAAAATATTCATGAATTTGCAAAGGAAAATAATTTAAATTTAGAAAGAGCGTCTATAAAAATGCTTGAACAAAATTTGATTAAACCAAAAGCTAAAATTGGTTTAAATTTATTTATAAATTCTCTAAGTAAGTGGAGAAATGATATAATAATAAAAAGATCAAACCATATTAAATTATTACAAATTGTCTTAGATGAGTCTGGATACTCAGCAATGTTAAAAAATAAAAAAGACGTAGATAATGAAAATAGATTGGAGAATATTAAAGAATTGTTAAGTGCAATGAAAGAATTTGATAATTTAGAAAGTTTTTTAGAACATGTGTCTTTAGCAACTTCAGTAGATCAAGAATGGGATGGTGAAAAAATTAATATGATGACAATGCATGCTGCAAAAGGATTGGAGTTTGATGTTGTCTTTCTTCCAGGCTGGGAGGAAGGTTTGTTTCCTCATCAAAAATCAATTGAGGAAAAAGGTCAAAATGGCTTAGAGGAAGAAAGACGCTTGGCTTATGTAGGAATTACAAGAGCTAAGAAAAAAGCTATAATATCCTTTTCTATGAACAGATTTTATCAAGGAGACTGGATAGACAGTATGGCCTCAAGGTTTATAGATGAATTACCTGAAAAAAACATTGATAAAAATTCTTTTTTTGATGAGGAAATAAATAATGATGAAGATTTTGAGTTTAATCAAGATTTTGAAATTGAAGAGGGCACCAGAAGTCCTGGCTGGATAAGATATCAAAAGAGAATTAAATGAAGAAAAATATTCAAACATTGAGAAAAAAATTCGAAAAATATAAAATTGACGGATATGTCATACCAAAAAATGATGACTATTTTACTGAATATTCAAAAATTAATAGATTAAAAATAATTTCTAATTTCAGTGGCTCATCTGGATTAGCAATAATTTTAAAAAATAAAAACTATTTATTTACTGACGGTAGATATACAATACAAAGTCAACTTGAAAGTGGAAAAAACTTTAAAATATTTGGATTTGAAAAATTAATCAACTGTAGTTTGTTTAAAAATCTAACTCTAGGAATTGACTCAAGATTATTTACTCATTCTCAAATAAATAATTATTTTTTAAAAAATAATAAAATTAAATACATAAATAATAACCTTGTTGACGAAATTAAGAAAGAAAAGGTAAACTTTAAAATTCCTTTTTTTTCATTAGACAAAAATATAGTTGGCGAAAGTTCAAATTCTAAAATAAATAAAATATCAAAATATCTAAAAAAAAATAAATCAGATTATATTTTTATAACAGCACCAGAAAATGTTGCATGGTTATTAAATATTAGAGGCGGAGATAGTCCAAATAGCCCGATCCCTAATTCAAGATTAATAATAAGCAAAACAAAAAAAATAATGTTAGTAAGTAATAAAGAAAAATGTAAGAAATTAATAAAAAATAAAACTATTAAGTTAAATCAAATTTTAGATATAAATAAATTTCCAAACCAAATAATTAAACTTAAAGGTAAAAAATTTATAGTAGATGACAAATCATGTTCGATATTTTATGAAAATTTAATTAAATCAAAATTTAAGATTGTTAGTAGGGAAGATCCTACTTATCTCTTGAAAGCTATTAAAAATAAAGTGGAAATTAATAATATGGTTAATGCTCATATTATAGACGGTGTAGCTTTAACAAAATTTATTTATTGGATTAAAAAAATTAATAAAAATAAAATTTCTGAGGTTGAAGCAGCTAAAAAATTAGAAAGTTTTAGAAAAATGAATAAAAATTTTCTTTATCCTAGTTTTGATACAATTGCAGGTTCTGGAAAAAATGGAGCAATTGTGCATTATCGTGCCAAAAATGAAAATTGTAGAAATATAAATAAAAAAGATATTTTTCTATGTGACTCAGGTGGACAATATAAGTATGGAACAACAGATGTAACAAGAACTATTTGTTTTTCTAATCAAAAACAAAATATTAAAGATATTTATACGAAAGTTTTAAAAGGACATATTGCTGTTGCTACAATCAATATTAATAAGGACAATATTGGTAAAAAAATTGATAAAAGGGCAAGAAAATTTTTAAAAATGAGTAATTTAGATTATGCTCATGGTACTGGTCATGGCGTTGGTTTTTTTTTAAATGTACATGAAGGGCCACAATCAATTACCAAAATAAATAAAATTATACTAAAACCAGGAATGGTTTTAAGTAATGAGCCCGGTTATTACAAAAAGAACCATTTTGGAATACGTATAGAAAACCTAGTTTATGTAGATAAAAAAAATAAAAATTTATTTTTTAAAAATTTAACAATGGCACCCATAGAGAAAGACTTAATAAATTTTGATTTATTGACTGTTTCTGAAAAGAATTATCTATTCAAGTATCATCTAGATGTTTACTCAAAAATATCTAAATATTTGAAAAAAAACGAAAAAAAATGGTTAGCTAGTCTTATTTAACATTTTTAAAAATTGCTCTTGATCTATAATATTAATTTTAAGATCTTTAGCATTTTCAACTTTTCTTCGAGTTGGTTTTTCCCCAATAATTAAATAATTTAATTTATTTGAAACGCTACTTACTGTAATTCCAGAATTTTCCTCAATTAATGATTTAATCTCAGCTCTGCTTATACCATTCAATTTCCCCGTTACTAAAAATGATTTATTTTTTAATAATCCATTTTGTTTTTTAGCTACTACATTTCTTATTTCCAAAATTTCTCCTAATTCATCTAGAACTTTTAAATTTATTTCATTAGAAAAAAAACTTTTAATTGAGGTAACTTGAGTTTCTCCAATCCCATCAATATTTAATAAATCATTATAATTTTTTGATTTAGATAAATTTTGAAATTTCAAAAAAGATATAAAATGTTTAGATAATAATTTTGCATTTTCTAATCCTATATGTCTGATACCTAAAGAGAATATAAATCTTTCAAGAGAAACAGTTTTTTTTTGATTTACAGAATACTTTAAGTTTTCAACTGATAGACTTCCCCATCCATCAAGTTTTTCAATTTTCTTATAGTTTAATTTAAATATATCTTGTGGAAATTTAATTAATTTTAATTTCCAAAATCCTTCAATTATTTTTTTTCCAAGACCATCTATATTAAATGCATCTTTTGAAACAAAATGCTTTAGTTTTTCTATTGAAATTTTATCACAATAGTAACCTTCACTAGAACATCTTCTAACTGCATCAATTTTTTTTGTAACATTATTAAATTCTTTTACTGTCTTTGAGCCACACGAAGGACATTTGATTGGAAAAATAAATTTAGTGCTTATTTTCGGTCTCTTATCAAAATCAACAGATAAAATATGTGGAATTACATCTCCTGCTCTTTCAACAATTACTGTGTCACCGATTCTTATATCTTTTCTTTGAATTTCATCTTCATTGTGTAAAGTTGCATTAGAAACTATTACCCCCTCCAACATTTATAGGCATTATTTTTGCTACTGGGGTTAATGCTCCTGTTCTACCAATTTGAATATCAATATCTAAAATTTTAGAAATCGCTTTGTTTGAAGAAAACTTATGCGCAATTGCCCATCTTGGAGCGTTAGCAACATTTCCTAATCTTTTTTGTAATTTAAAATCATTAATTTTGTAAACGATACCATCTATATCAAAATCTAAATTTGCCCTTTGTTGTTCAACTTCACTATAATTTTGAATTAAATTTTTTATACCAGAAATAGTTTTGTTAAGTGGGTTAGTTTTAAAACCCCAATCCTCTAATTTTTTTAAATAATCAGATTGTTTTTTTTGTTTTAGATCTTGCGTAAAACCAAAAGTATAAGCTATAAAATTTAAGGGTATTTTTTTTGTATCTTCAGGATTTTTTTGCCTTAATGATCCCGAGGCAGCATTTCTAGGATTTGCAAAGTTTTCCTTTAAATTTTTAAAATCACTATTTTTAATAAATACTTCTCCTCTAATATCAATATCTTTAGGGAAATCTTTATTTGAAATTTTTTTTGGAATATCTTTAATTGTTTCTAAGTTTGCTGTTATATCCTCACCTTCTCTCCCATCTCCTCTCGATAATCCTCTTTCAAAATTACCATTTCTGTAAGTTAATGAAGCGGAGATTCCATCTATTTTTGGTTCAGCACTGTAAGAAATTATAAATTCTTTATTCTCAGATAAAAAATTTATAATTTTTTTTTCAAAATTTTTTAAATCTTCTTCTGAGAAAGCATTTGAAAGTGAGAGCATAGGAACCCTATGTTGAAATTTTTTAAAATTTTTAGAAGGTTTGAACCCTACAGATTTTGAGGGTGAATTTTTAGAATTTAGAAAAT
>CACKFA010000007.1 GCA_902599335.1 uncultured Pelagibacteraceae bacterium
TTATTTGTTTTTTAATTTTAGAAAACGACTCTTTATGAATTTTTTTTTCATTTACTGGGCTAAATTCTTTATTTCCATTAGCAATTTTAGCTGCACCACAATCTTCATGATTAATGACAATTAATTTTTCTATTTTATGCAATTGAATAGAAGTTTCTAAATTATCATAAAACGTTTTATGCCATTTTTTAAATTTATTATGTGTTACCCCAACAGCTGCACCTGCGATTGTAAAAGCACTATATTTTCCTGTTAATTTTTTTTTCTTTAAATGATTATGAACTAAATATTGAAATCTTGGATCTATACAAGATAATACCATTGCTTTAAATTTCAATTTCTTCAATTTAATTCCACTTTAAACATGGCCTCATTTCTTCTATTCATTGGAAGTGTAAATGGACTGTCATATGTAGCTCTAATAGGTGGGCTTATAATTGATATATTATTTTTTTGTAACTCTTTTTCTAAAATTTCTTTATGCTTAAGAAAGTTTCCATCTGAAGCTCGTCCAGAATATCTCAGCACCGCATAGTATCCTCCTTCAATATTAACTATTTTAACGTCTTCTCTGCTTGGATTTGGTGCATTTTCTGAGTTAAATTTAGATGGTAAATAAAATTGCATACTCATATTTCCATTTTTCTCAACTTGAGTAACTGGAGTTGTCATTTTAATTTTCTCTTGGGTATCGTTTCTACCTGAAATATAATTAAATAACTTTCTAAAATTACTATCTATTCCGGATGTAATAGTTTCAACCGCTAAACGATCTGAATATTTTCTAATCTCATAAACTTCATTTTTAGAGACAACTTCATAATTTGCTTCTTCGTAAGCCATAACTGTAGAATAAGGTAAAACAAATAAAGTACAAAATACTATAATATAAAGTTTTATAATTTTCATTGTTACATAACTTTATATTCAAAATTTTGTGTAGTTTCATTAATTTGGATTAATTTAGCTCCATTTCTCTCATGAAAATTAGTTGCCATTTCTGTTAGAGGTGAAAGAGTTACCAATCTATTTAAATGATTAGATTTTTTTATTTTTTTGAATACTTCTTTTACTATTAATTTTCCTCCACCCTTTTTTTTAGACCATACGGTGTAAGCAATTGCTATTTGACCACCAGCCTGATCTCTCATTGCTGTTTGTAGAAATGCATCAGTGCTTAATTTTTCCAACTCTTCAACACTTTTTGGAATTTCATTTGTATAAGCAAAACACATCACAGCATGAATTTCTCCTTGATATTCAACACCAAAAATTTTTCTTCCGTATCCCGTTCTAAACTTGTTATCTAATTCTGGTCTAACAGGATCCTCTTCAGGATTACATTCTTTAAGCTCAACAAGTTTTGCGCCTTTGACCCACCCAAAAAAATTATCAATATTTTTAGTTAAAACCTGTCTATTTTTTCTTAATCTTGCTTTAATTCTTGGGTTAAATTTTTTTTTCATTTTAATAATTATCTACCATTTATTTTAAAGTTTAAATGCGCAATTAAATCATACCAGATAATCATACAAAAGCTTCGCACTAGTAACAAAAATTAAAGCATATAAAATATTGTAAAATAATTTCTCTTCAATAATTTTAAGTAATTGATATCCAATCAATATTCCCAATAATGCAACTGGAAACAATGTTGCTGACTGTTTAAAAGACTCAAAGTTTGTCATAGATAAACTAATGTAAAAGGGAAGTTTAATTAAATTTACGAAAGTGAAAAAAAATATTCTTGTACCTACATAAATTTCTTTTTTCATTCTAAGCGGGAGTAAATAAAGACTAGTGGGAGTTCCTCCTGCATGTACACAAAAACTTGTAAATCCTGCTACAACTGAACAAGTACCACCTTTAAAAAAGTTTTTTTCTGACTTTTTTTCTTTATTTTTTTTAAAAAAAAAGTAATGACCAGAAAACAAGAAGCCCATAACTCCAATAATAAATTTTAATAATTCCTCTGAAAAATATGAAAAAGTTAATGATCCAATAAATATCCCAATTGCTGCAAAAGGAACCATTAATTTTAAAGTTCCTAAATCAAATTCTTTCCTATATTTATAAACAGCAATAAAATCTGAAAATATTAATATTGGTAAAATAATTCCTAAAGCTTGATTTAGTGGCATAACTATTGTCATTAACGGAACGGAAATTAAAGTCATGGATCCACCTAGACCTGATTTTGCAATCCCATATAAAATTATGGCTGGAACAACTGTAAAAAAAAATAATAAGTTTATTTCCATTTATTTAATGATTTTAATAATTTTGATCCTAAAGGACTAATTGGTTGCTGAAGTATTATTTCTTTTCCAGTTTTTTGTTTTACTAATTGTAATAATTTAGTTGCTAACCCTTGTTTTCTAAAAATTGGATTAACAAAAATATATTCTACCTCACCTTTCTCATTAAATCTAACAAAGCCTATTGTTGTATTTTCATTTTTAAAGGTGAAAACTCCCTCAGTTTCCTCAATTTTAAAATTTGAAACTTCCAGGCTGTTCATGAATCCTAGTAATTTAGGAGCAAAAGGATAACCGCTATTACAGCAATGATGGAGCTAACAACAATATAATTAAGCTTAATGTTGAACTTTTTCTCAACAAAATCAGTTATTTTCTCCCAAAATAAAACTATTAAAAATACAATAATAGCTGGTATCAGATATTTAATCATACAAATGAATTTTTATTAATTTAAGACTATTAAAGTGAATATTCTATTTGTAAATAATTTTAAGACTGTTAATGGTCACAGATGTCGCGTAAAAACTTTGGTTTTGGAACACAAATTAGGAAATCTCCATATTTCGATGCTACCGTAAAATGGGGAGCAACTGGTTTTTCTGTATATAATCACATGTATATTCCAAGAGATTTTGGAAGTCCTGAACAAAATTTTTGGAACCTTATTGAAAAATCGATCTTATGTGATGTTGCAGTTGAAAGACAAGTCGAGATCACTGGTCCTGATGCCTACAAATTTACTCAATTATTAACACCTAGAGACCTTTCAAAATTATCAATAGGACAGTGTAAATATGTATTAATCGTAAATAATGATGGTGGTATTTTAAACGATCCAGTTTTATTAAGATTAGCAGAAAATCATTTTTGGTTATCCTTAGCAGATAGTGATGTTTTGTTGTGGGCTCAAGGAGTTGCTATAAATTCAGGCTTAGACGTTAAAATATCTGAACCGGATGTATCTCCTTTACAATTGCAAGGCCCTACCTCACAAGAAATTATGGTTAAATTATTTGGTGATGGCATAAGAGATTTAAAATATTATTGGCTTAGAGAATATAATCTTGATGGAATTCCACTGATTGTTTCAAGAACAGGTTGGTCAAGTGAACTTGGTTATGAAATATATTTAAGAGATGGTTCAAAAGGAAATGAATTATATGAAAAAATTATGTCTACTGGTAAAGAACATGGAATTCAACCAGGTCATACATCGTCTATAAGAAGAATTGAAGGCGGTATGCTTTCATATCATGCAGATGCAGATATCCATACAAATCCATACGAATTAGGATTAGATCGATTAGTTAATTTAGAAAATGATATAGAATTTATAGGTAAAGAAGCTCTAAAAAAGATTAAACAAAAAGGAATAAAGAGAAAACAGGTTGGTCTTATAATTGATTGTGATCCTTTGTCAGGACCTAACACAACTTTTTGGCCGATTGAAAAAGATGGTAAAACAATTGGTAAAGTAACTTCAGCTGTATATTCTCCTAGATTAAAAAAGAATATCGCACTTGCAATGATAGAAGTAAATTATTCAGAATTAGGAAATCAATTAAATGTTCAAACTCATGATGCAAAATATACTGCTAGAATTGTAGAAAAACCTTTTTATGATCCTAAAAAGAAAATAGCCAGTAGCTAAGATTTAATATTGTAACCTTTTTTTAGTAAAATAGTAACAACGGTGATGCATCCAAGTAAAAACGCAACCATAGAAATGATACTAACCCAAATATTAAAATCTGATACTCCATAAAATGAAAATCTTAATCCGTTTATTAGATAAACTACTGGATTAAAATAAGTAACCATCTGCCAAAATTCTGGCAGCATATCTAAAGAATATAAACTACCACCTAAAAATACCATCGGAGTAATAACTAAGGTTGGTATAATTGACATTTGTTCAAAATTAGAACTCATCAATCCGATTAAAAAACCAAACAAGGCAAAAGTAAAAGCGACTAAGACTAGTAAAAATATCATCAGTAAAGGATATTTTACATCTACTTCTACAAAAAATGTTGCTGTTATAAAAATTACAACACCTACAATTAAAGTTTTTGTTGCACCAGCACCAACAAAAGCAAGAACAATCTCTAAAGTTGATATGGGAGCTGCCAAGATTTCATAAATAGTTCCATTAAATTTAGGAAAAAATATACCAAAGGATGTGTTACTGATTGATTGAGTTAAAAGAGTAAGCATCAACAAACCAGGTACGATGTATGATCCATAACTAATGCCATCTATATTTTCAACATACCCTCCAATTACTGAGCCAAAAACTATAAAATACAATGAGGTAGATAAAACTGGCGATAATAAAGATTGCATCAATGTTCTTCTAAACCTATCCATCTCATGAAGATAAATTGCTTTAAATGCGTAATAATTAAATTTCATTATTTTCCTTTACTAAACTGACAAAAATCTTTTCTAATGTACTCTGTTCTGTTTTAAGATCTTTAAGTTTTAATCCTGCATCTTTTAAATCTTGAAGTAAATTTGTAATCCCTGTTTGTTTTGCTTGAACATTATAAGTATAGTCAATTGACATTTTATCTTGTCCAATTTCAAGATTATATTTTTCTAAACTACTTGGTAGTTCATTTAATTCTTCTTGTAAATCTACAGTAAGTTTCTTATGACCCATTTTTTTTAATAATTCTTTTGTTTCATCAACTACTATAATTTCACCTTGATTGATTACTCCTACTCTATCTGCAATCGCCTCAGCTTCTTCTATATAGTGAGTGGTTAAAATTATTGTAACACCAGTTTTTCTTAAACTTTCAACAACTTTCCACATATCTTGCCTTAACTCAACATCTACTCCTGCAGTTGGTTCATCTAAAAATAAAATAGTTGGTTCATGAGACAATGCTTTTGCAATTAAAACTCTTCTTTTCATTCCACCAGATAACTGTCTAAGTCTTAAATCCTTTTTATCCCAAAGACTTAAATCCTTTAAAACTTTTTCAATATGTTTTGGGTCAGGTTTTTTTCCATACAAACCTCTTGAATAAGAAACATTATTAAAAACTGTTTCGAATTGCTCTAAAGTTAATTCTTGAGGAACCAAACCTATTTTAGATCTTGTTTCTCTATAATCTTTAACGATATCAAAATTATCGACTGTTACATTTCCAGATGATGGCCTCACAATTCCACAAATAATGCTAATAAGTGTTGTTTTTCCTGCACCGTTAGGTCCTAGCATCGCAAAGATTTCACCTTTTTTGATGTTTAGGTTTATGTTCTTTAAAGCTTCAAAACCGTTGTCATAAATTTTAGATAGATTGTTTATGTTGATTTGATTACTAGACATTTGATTTATGCATATATAGGGGCATTTTGTTGTATTACAATAAATTAAAATTTGCTCTAATGTTTAAAAATTATGAAAAAATTTTTAGTTTTTATTTGTTTTATATTGGCATTCAGCAGCAATGCTATTGGAAAAGAGACTACTTACAGTAAAGAGTTATTCGATAAAGCATTATCGGAAGGAAAAGTTGTAGTTGTAAGTTCTTGGATTAAATATTGTACTTCTTGTGCAAGCCAAATGAAAGTTCTTGAAAAAGCAAAAAATGATTTTGATAATATGGAATACTTTGCTTTTGATGTAACAAATAAAGAAATTGCTCAATTTTTTAACGTTCAATATCAAACTACACTTTTAATTTTTAAAGATGATAAAGAAGTTTACAGAAGTATTGGTGAGACCACCAAAGAACTTATTTATGATGCTTTAAAATCCTCTATCTAAATTTAATTTTTAAGATTATTGCGGGCAAGAAAGTTGCAATCAAAAAAGATAAAAACAATAAAGATTGAGCTATAAAAGGTGAAAACAAGTCTTTAGACATAAATACTCCCACTAATAAGCTTTTAGAAAAATCTGGAAATGGAAACATTAAAAATCCAGCAACTAAACCAATTATAATTGAAGCATAAGCGGTTTTTTCATCCACTTTATTATAGAAACTATAAAAAACAGTTACTACAAACGCACAACAAAATAAATCTGCAAGAAGAAATAAATATAAAATATCAAATCCTTTTGAAGCAATACCAAAAGCAATTACAGACAAGATTAAAATAAAATATTTAGAAATTTTTAAGTAATCACTTTTTTTATCTAAGTTAAAAGTTGCTTTGCCATCAACTACAAATAAACTAGAAATAGCATTAACCAAAGTATCAACAGTAGAAATTGTTAATGCAAGACCGAGGATAATGATCAATAAGGATAAAATTTCTGTTTGATCTTTTAATAATAAACTAAAAAATCCTAAATCAGGTCTAACAGATGGATCAATTGAAAATGAAACCATTCCAATAAAACCCATTAAAAAAACTATTGGAACAATAATAAAGAAAGAAATTGTCAAACTAGTTTTTAATGTTTGATAATCTTTTGCTGCATATACTCTTTGCCAATTTCCCTGATGAAATAAATTGGTTGCTGCAACTGCTATAAAGAAAGTTAATCCAGCAGTGTATCCTGGAATATAATTTGAACTTATTAGTTGAGGGTTTTTCTCATTAATTAAAGAAAAAGAAAAATTATCTCCTGAAGATGAACTAATAATTGAGATCAAAATAATTAATAAAACACCAATTACAATCATTTGAATATTATCAGTAAATATTGACGCTCTTAATCCCCCATAAAGAGTATAGCTTAAGGTAGCTACCAAGACTATTAATGCTGTAATCCACAATTCTGTTCCAGATATATAATTAATTAATACAGCAACTGCAGTTACTTCTGCACAAAGAAATATGAACATATAAAAAATTGTCATTATCAAAATTAACTTAAATAAACTTTTGCCAAACTTCTTTCTCATAAACTCAACTAAAGAAGATCCTTTAGGAAACTCATTTCTAATTTTTTTTCCAAAATAAATTAAGAAAATCATTGGAAAAGCTGTACCTAATGCATAACCAATAACAGCACCTACCCCGCCCCACGTTGCGGCCGCAACTGGACCAAATAAAATCCAAGCACCTAAAGCTGATGCTACAAGACTTGTGGTAAGTGAAAATAAACCAATGTTTCTATTTGCGGTTAAATAATTATTAATGCCTTTAAATTTTTTAGAATGAAGAATTCCTAAAAAAGTAAATATTAAACTAATTACTAAAACTAAAATTAATGATGTTGATTGAGTTAAAAAATATGTTTTATCCATTTTATCCCTTTCTGAATTACCGGACAGGTTCTTAGGGTATGATCTCAGTCTGTTAGGACACCCCTTGTTAATATACTTAATATATTTTGTTTATCATGGAAAGTCTTTTTAAAATTTAATTATTTCTGGTTTTTGTGGTTCATTATTTCGATCATACATTGTGTAGCGTATTCTCTCCACTCAGACGAAGTCTTATTTTTTAAGCTATTAAGATGGTTTCTGTTACTTTGAATATCATCTTTGTGTTTTATGTAGTCAGCTCCATTTAAGTTTTTCTCCATTTCAGACAAATTTGTTTCCATTGCTTTTATCCATTCTTTACCAAGCTCAACACATTTTTGATCGTCTTTTTCATCACAAATTTGTTTAAAAAAATTAAAAATAACATCATCAGTATTCACTGAGGTATTCATTAATTATTGTTTACAAGTACCAATCGACTCTGGACCACACTTTTGACCATTAGTCCAAGTAGCTCCAGTTAAATTAGCTCCATCAAAATTAGCATTCATAATATTAGATGATGTAAAATTAGCTTCCATTAAGTTAGAGTTTTGAAAATTAGCCTCAATTAATGTTGCACCCATAAAATCAACTCTAGTTAAGTTAGCTCCAGTAAAATTAGTTTTTTCAAAATTTGCACCTATAGAAACCGATTCATAAAGATTAGCTCTTACAAATGTAGACTCAGGGAAAGTTCCAAATGATAAATTTGATGTCATCATGATACTTTTATCAAAATTTACTTGAATAAAACTTGCAAAAGAAAGATTTGAATTTGGAAGATAGCTGCCTTGTAAATCTTGAGAGTCTGAAAATCTACAATTAGAATAATCTACACCTTCTGTTAAAGGATCATCACATGCAGCATTTGAATTTGTGATAAATAACAAACTAAATAAAGCAAGTAAGATAATTTTTTTCATTTAAAAAGTTAACAAATAAAATATGTCAAAACAATGAATGATTTAAATTTAAATAAAAATTTTATATTCTTACTTTTTTACCAGTTTTTGCACTTTTAGTTATTGCTGCAAAAATTTTGAGAGAAATTAAACCATCATTACCATTCACTTTTGGTTTAGCTTTTTTAGTCACTACATCAGCAAAATGGTCAATTTGATTTACCAATGTATTATCATCTTTTTTGTTTTTATCTTCATTAACAAAAATCTTGTTCCACCAGCTTCGTTCTTTTTTATAGAACCAATATTTAAGATTAGGAAACTGTAAAGAACCTTTTGTGCCTCCAATCATATATGCAGATTGGTTTGTAATTGGATATGCAGGATTTTCTCCAGCAGTTAATTCATAACTCCATGGTGCAACAATTGTATCTGACAAATTTAGTGTGCAAAGTGCTCCTGAATTAAAAATCAAGCTTATTGTAGCTGTATCTTCTACGTGAAATTTTCTAGTTTTATTTGTTGTAAATGCTTGCACATATTTTATTGAACCTAATAAATAACAAATCATATCAATGTCATGAACTAAATTGATACCTAAAGGCCCACCACCTTTACTAACTCTCCATTTTTCTTTGTAATAAGCTTTGTGTTTATACAGCCAACATAAAACGTTTACCGAAACGATATTACCCAATTTACCTTTGTTAATAATGTCTTTTACTTTAGAAACTATTGAATTGTGTCGACGATGATATCCAATCAATAATGGTGTTTTATTTTTGTTAGCACTACTGATAATTTTTTTAGCTGAATTTATATTGTCTGAAATAGGTTTTTCTAACAATACTGGAATTTTTTTCTTTAGAAAACTTACTGTATGCTTTTCATGGAGTTGATTTGGAGTAGCAACAATCATCGCATCTAAATTTTTTGAGTTTAATAGTTCACTTGTATTTGAATACAATGGGATCTTATATTTTTTAGATAAATTTTTAGCGTTATCACCAATCTCTACTATAGAGTGAAGATTTGCTTTCTTTGATTTTTGAATAGCTTTTATATGTTGCAAACCCATTAATCCTGTACCTAAAATTGATATATTTATTTTTTTTTTCATTTTATGAAATATTTATTTTTGTAAAATACTTATAAAGTTTTTTAGGTTTAATTAAAGTACTTGGAAAATTTTTATTATTCGGTGCATCTGGATAATGTTGAGTTTCTAAACAAACACCTTGGAAAGGATTCAGTTTATTTTTATATCTCAAACCCTGACTAGTATAAAGCTGTACCCCAGGAAGATTTGAATAAAAATCTAATTGAATATTAGTTTTTTTATTTTTTAATGAGGCTAAATAATTTTTGTAATTTTTTTTAATACAAAATGTTAAATCAAATCCTAATGCATTTATTTTATTTAGTATTATTTTTGATTTTTTATATTTGATAATATTTATTTTTGCTCCAATATTTTGAAACTTATTGAAATCATTAATAGTATTTTTAACTTGTTTAAATTTACCAGTTGGGATCAATTTATTGTTTACCTCAAGATATTTTTCTGAATTGATTTTTAATTCATGATTAAAAATTTTTTCTTTTTTATTTTTATTTAAATTCCAATAACTGTGATTTGTTAAACTCACATGCGTTAATTTATTTGATTTGTATTGATATTTGATAAATAAACTTTTATTCTTAATTTCATAAATACAACGTGAATTAAGATCTCCTGGAAAACCTTGATCTAAGTTTTTAGATAATAATTGATAGATTATTTTATTTTTTGAGTGATGGTGTATTTTCCATTCCAACCTATCAAATCCTATTTTTCCTCCATGAAGTGTATTTCTTCCTTCATTACCATCGAGTTTATAAATCTTGTTTTTAATCTTGAATCTTGAATTTGATATTCTTCCTGCGTACCGACCACACGTAGCACCTACATAAAAATTTTTATTACTATAATTTTCTTTATAACCAAGATTTAAGATTAAATTTATCTTCTTTTGCTTGTCATAAACTTCATACAAACAAGCACCAATATTAATTGATTTAACTCTTAGATACTTATTCTCTATTATTGAGCTTTGTACTCTCACAAAGCTTATTACAACCAGCCTTTATCAACAATATAAGATTGATTTGTGCATCCACCTGATTGCTCTGATGAAAAAAACAATACTGCTTGAGCAAGCTCATGGGGTAACAATCTCTCTTTTAAACATTGGTTTTTCATCAAATCTTTTTCAGACTCCTCGTTTAACCAAAGATCAATTTGTCTTTGTGTTAAAACCCAGCCTGGTACTACTGAGTTAACCCTTATGTTAAATTCACCCAAATCTCTGGCAAATGATCTTGTCAAACCAACTACTCCAGATTTTGCAGCTGTATAAGCTGCCATACCACCTTGTCCAACCATCCAAGAAGAAGATCCTATATTGACAATTACACCACCCTTATTTTCAATCATTGATTTTTTAACTGACTGAACTGTGAAAAAATAATGTCTTAGGTTTACATTCATTCTTTCGTTCCAATATTCTTCTGTAACATCATCAATTTTGTGTCTTGTGTCATTAGCAGCATTGTTTATTAAGATATCAATTGGGCCTTTTTGATCTATTATGTCTGCTATTGTCTTTTGAAGTTGTTTTATATTTAACAAATCACATTCAATAAAAGTTGGTATTGAATATTTTTTACTTTTTATATCTTCAATTAATTTTTCAGCCTCTGCCACTTTAATATCTATAAAATAAACCTCAGAACCTTGTTCACAAAAATGTTCAACAATTGAAGCTCCAATTCCTGATCCTCCACCTGTAATAAATACTCTTTTATTTTCTAGATCATAATATTTTACTTTCATTTTCCTAATCCTCCACCTGTTATAAATGCTCTTTTGTTTTAAAAATCGTAATGTTTACAAATTCTATTAGCTTAATATTTTCTATTATGTTTATTTAATTATTAATATTTATAGAGAATTTAAATTAAAAATATAGATTTTATTTAGCTTTATAACCTAAACCAATATTATTTGTTTTTTTGCTCGTATCCATAATTTTTGGATATTCATAATTTAATCCTAAAAGCTGTCGCACTTTTGGACTTGAATTATTTTTAAAGTCTTCAGATAAATAAGTGACTAAATCCTCTACTGGTTTTATATATTTAGGAAGAAACTCTATCAATAAAGCTGCTCTTTGGTGATTTGATTTATTTGGTGATGCTCCATGCCAACAGTTACCATTAAAAAAAACTAAATCTCCAGGATTAGCAATCATTTGTTGTTTATTTGAAAAATCATCATTTTCATTTGGATAATGTAATTTCTTCTGTGATCCCGGTATATATGCAGTTGCTCCTGATTGTTCTGAACAAATATCTAGAGGTATAGTAGCCTGACAGTTTTGTGCAAATGAGCTATTAAGACCCATAGGGAAAGTCTCACTATTATAAAAATCCCAATAAGGATAATCGATATGCAGTTCCTGTCCAATTGACCCTGGTAGCAATCTACTTGCACAGTAAGATCCGCAAAAAAACTCCGAACCTAAAAGTTTAGACATTAAGCTAAAAATAATTTCATTTGTAATTAATTTACTAAATACCTCTCCTTTACCAAACAAGTTCCATATCCTTTGTTGAAGTTTAATTTTGTCGGATGCTTCAGCCTCAGCATTAAAGTGGGTTTCTTTTTGCTCTTGTGTATCTGCAAAATAATTAACAATCTCTCTTGCTTCTTCAATATCATTTAAATCGTATGCATTTTCAATAACTATAACTCCAGACTCATGCATTAATTCATTTATTGCTTTAGTAATATTAAAACTTTCTCTTGAGAATTTGCGCATAGACAAATCTTAAGTGAAAAAAAATTAAAAAAAAATAAAAAAAATTATAACTCTAATTCTTGAGCAAGATCGCCAATTTTTGCACCACCTGACATCAATCTTTTTACATCTTCACCACCAAGTTCTGAAGATAATCCTGAACCAATCACTTCTCCTAAACTTAAAAAAGTATATCGATCAGCTATAAGGCGTGCATGAATTTCATTGTGTGTAATAAGTATAATTGCAATATTTCCAAGCCTTTGAACTTTTTTTATTGTTTTTAAAACTTCCATTTGCTGCTTTTGACCTAATGCTGATGTAGGTTCATCTAATATTAATATCTTTGCACCAAAGTAAATTGCTCTTGCAATAGCCAAAGTTTGTCTTTGTCCACCTGACATTGTTCCAACTGGTTGGTTAGGGTTTGAAATGTTAATTCCAATTTTAGACATTTCTTCTATTGTTATTCTGTCCATCTCATCCATTTGCATTAAGCCAAATGGGCCAAGTCCTTTTTTTATTTCACGTCCAAGAAAAAAATTTCTTGTTACTGAAGTTAAAGCATTCAACGCTAAATCTTGATAAACTGTACCAATACCCGCATCAGATGCTTGTCGCGGTGAGGAAAAATTAACAGTTTCCCCATCAACTTTTATTTCTCCACTTGTCATAAGATGAACTCCGGATAACACTTTGATCAAGGTTGACTTTCCAGCTCCATTATCACCTAAAAGAGCGTGAACTTCCCCTGGATAGACATCTAATGAAACACCATTTAAGGCGGTAAATGATCCAAATTTTTTTACTACATTTTTTAGTTCTATTAATGGTTTTTTATCCATTAGATATTTCCCATAATTCGTTTCCTAATATTCTCATTTGTAAGAGCAGCAGTAACAAGAACAGCTCCAAGGAAGACTCTGTAGAATGATCCATCAATTCCTGGAATATAAAAAAAAGCTTCTTTTGCTATTCCAAAAATAATTGTACCTAAAATAATTCCACCTATTGTTCCAAAACCTCCTGTTAGCACGACACCACCAATTACTGCTGCAGCAATTGCTTCTAACTCTTTTAAATTACCTTTAGCTGTATCCGCAGTATTAACTTCAAATACTTGGCATGCAGCAAACATTGTTGCGCAGAATGCAGTATTCACAAATAATGAAATCTTAACTTTGTTTGTTGGCACACCATTAGCCTTTGCAGCACTAAGATTTCCTCCAGTTGAATAAATCCAGTTACCTGCTTGAGTTTTGCTCAAAATTAAATAAAAAATTAAAGCTATAAGTGCCCAAATCATTAAACAGGAATACATTCCTTTAGCAAAAATGTTCCCGTAGTTATTTACGTTCCAGTCTGCAGTAAAATACAACCAGTTAAAAATTGGTTCCATAATATCGCCTCCAAAAAAGTTAGCGACTGGTCTTGCAGTATAAATTGTGTCAATATAAGCTTTTGCTATATCAATATCAGTAACTGCTTTTGCAGCAACTTCAGGGACATTAACTCCAGCTTCTATTTTCTTTGTCAAAATTTCCACCATTGAGTCATTGCCAGATTTTTTTGCTCCAGCTAAAGATTTCTCTAAAGTTGCAATCATTTTTTCTGAATTTGAGGCAGTTTTGAAAGCAGCAACTTTTTCATTAATATATGTTAATCTTTCAGTTAATTTTGCTACTGTGCTTGCCGGTACAGTGCTAAGAATTTCTAATAGTTGGTCATTTGGTAAATTTTTAGCCGCATCCCTTTCCATTTCTCCATGACCTGGTACATTTATAATATTTTTAATATCTGGTAAATCTGTAACAGTTGTTGATCCAGCAGTCTGGTCGGGAGCTCTATTAAATGCTCTATAGGATACTTCTGTTAAACCTCTTAAAAAGAAAAGTCCGCCTAGTGTAACAATGAAAGAAGCTATACCACTTTTAACTATTATCCATCCCTGAATCCATCCAAAAGATAAAGTCATGCATAAAGTAATTAATATTGCAAGTAGTGGAGAAACATCTCTTATTTCAAATAACCTTAACCCCTCAAAATGAAAACCTCCTTCAAAAGATATGTAAGGAATAACAACAGCAAAACCCCATTTAAGTATCATTGCCATACAACCACCAGCAAAACCGATCATAGAACCAACAGAAAGATCAAATTCACCTGCAATGATCAACATTCCAGCAGCAAGTGCAACAATCCCTAATTGAGCAATTACCCTAAAATTATTTCTAATTCCTAAAGCATTAAATCCTTCACCAGAAAAAGGGTTCAAAGAAAATTGTCCTTCTGGAATAGAAAAGTATCCCAACATACAAAAAAGTAAAACCATCACTCCAAAAGGTCCGACCTCTGGTCGAGATGTTAATGCTGAGTACCATTTTTTTTCACCTTGTCGGTCAGATTCTTGTCTAGGTTTTTTTGTTGTTGATGTGTTCATTTATTTAAAGACTTATTAATTTATAAAAAAAAAGGGCCGACTGAATAATCGACCCTTTAAATTATTACTGACTATCTGTCAATTCCTGCTAGAGCAGCAACTGAAGAAGCGTTAGACTTGTCAACGAAGCCAGGTCCCGATGGGATGTTAGCTCCTGGAAGAAGTCCAGCACTGTTGTTGTACAAGTGTAATACGATAACTGGCATATAACCTTGTAGTCTTTGTTGTTGATCGATAGTGAAAGAAACTCTTCCAGATCCGATTAGGTCCATCACTGCAGGACTCAAGTCGAAGCAAGAGTGGTGTACTGTCATACCAAGATCAACTAAAGCTTTATCAACAGCCTCACATACGTGTGGTCCTACTGAAAGGATTGCATTGATATCACTGTTAGCTTGTAAAGCAGCAGTAGCCCTAGTTTGAATAGTTGCCGGGTCAGATGTAGTATCAGTCATTTGCATAGGAACTGCAGAACCGTAACCTTCACATCTGTCTACAAGAGCTGTGTTGTATGCTTCTTGAATCATACATAATGCTTTAGTAGCACCTTCGGCTTTTGCTCTTTCACCAGCTTTTTGTCCAGCAAGTAATTCAGGCTGACCAACGTGCATTAAAGCACCCAGGCTAGCAGAAGACTCTAAACCTGAGTTCATTGTAATAACTGGAACACCAGCAGCAACAGCAGCTTTAATAGCTGGGCCTAATGCATCTGGATCTGGTAAAGAAATTACCATACCGTCTGGTTGAGTAGCTGCAGCAGCTTGAATTGAGCTTGCCATATCAGCCATATCAGCAGAAGGGTTGTAGATGTATTCAAAGTCAGCACCGATTGCTCTAGCTGCATCTTCACCACCTTTTTGAACTACTGGCCAAAAAGGATCTTTACCTTCACCATGAGTAATCATGACGTATCTTTCAGCGAACGCAGAAGTTGCAAATAATGCAAGAGCTGCAATCGAAAGTATAAGTTTTTTCATTATTTCCCTCTTATTAGTTAGTTAATTTAATATATATATATTAATTATTAAGTAAGGATTTAAACACATTCAAACATAAGTAGTAAAGTAAAAAATAAAATTATTAAAGATTTATATATAATATCTATATCTAATTTTATTTTGTTAAAATTAAAATAAATTCAACTATTGGTTGATATTTATTTTTTATGATTTTTTTTTTATTTTTTAATACTTTTAGAAAAATTTAATTTTTTTTATTAAATTATAAATAGAATTTCTAATACGTTGCACTTCTTCCTAATCTTGCGGCACCTCTAACGCCACTAGCGTCTCCGTATCTAGGTTTTAAAAAAACACCCTCATATTCTCTTCCAATAACAAATTTTCTAACCAATGAGTCTATTTCATGTAAAAAATCAATTTCGTTTGAAACTCCTCCTCCAAATATAAAAGCATCAGGATCTAAAATGTTTATGATGCATGAAAGTGACATTGCTAAATTTACTTTAAAATCATCTATAAATCTTTCTGCATCTAAATCGTGTTTTCTGTTCAATTCAAAAATTTCATTTGTTTTTAAATTTTTTCCATAAAGTTTCTTAAATCTTTTTGCTAAACTTAAACCAGATAAAAAGCTTTCAATCTCTGCTTCCCTAGCATTACTAGAGTCGAAATTTTCTTTTTTAGCTGCAAAATATGGAATTTGGTTGTGTCCCCATTCCCCTGCTACTCCATTCGAGCCAGTAATAATTTTTTTGTCTATTACTAAACCACCTCCAACTCCTGAACCTAATATAATTCCATAAACAATTTTGTAATGTTTACCTGATCCATCTATAGCTTCTGATAAAGAAAAACAGTTTGCATCATTTTCACAAAATACTTCTTTTCCAAGTGCTTTACGTAGATCACTTTGAAATGGTTTTTTTTCTAACCAAGATATATTTGGAGCATTTTTTACTAATCCAGTTTGAGGAGAATGAACTCCTGGATGACAAACTCCAATCGGAAGTTCTTGTTTAAACTCTTGTTCTAATTGTCTATGAATATCTTTTATAGCAGTTATAATTTGGGTATACTCCTTTGGACACGATATTCTTGATCTATGTTTTTCGTTCCCATTTTCTTCAAGTACAACACTCTCTATTTTAGTTGCACCAACATCGATACCTACTTGCATAACTAATATGTTGCTCTTCCACCACTTAAATCAAAAACTGCTGCAGTTGAAAATGAATTCTCCTCACTAGCTAACCAAGTTACTAATGAGGCTAATTCCTCAACTTTTGCAAATTTGTTTCTAGGAATTTTTGATAACATATAATTTATATGTTCTTCTGTCATTTGATCAAATATCCTGGTTTTAGCTGCTGCTGGTGTAACACAATTTACAGCTATATTTTTTTGCGCTAGCTCTTTACCTAGAGATTTTGTTAAACCTATAACACCCGCCTTAGATGTGCTGTAAGCGCTAGCATTTGGGTTTCCTTCTTTACCTGCAATAGATGCAATATTAACAATTCTTCCATAATCATTCTTAGCCATAAATGGAACTACTGCTTTGCAACAGTAAAAAACTGCAGTTAAGTTTAAGTTAATTACCTTATTCCACTCTTCTATTGGATATTCTGCAACTGTAGTGTTCATTCCAGCTACACCCGCATTGTTAATAAAGATATCAATCTTACCATGTGATTTTTCAACTTCAGATAATTTCGAATTTATTGTATCATAATTGCTCACATCAACTATTTGATAAGTTAAGTTTTCTGATTTTACTTTTTCTAAAGCTTTTTTAGCTTCACCTTCGTCTATATCCCAAATTACTACTTTAGCTCCAGATTCAATAAATCTTTCAGTGATAGCTAAACCAAATCCTTGAGCTCCACCTGTTACAATTGCTACTCTGTTTTTTAAATCATATTTAATCATCTTTATTTTTTAAATTTTTTTGATCTTATTAAAGGAAAAGCTAAGGCAATTAAAGACAAAATAAAGAACGTTAAAGCTATTGGTCTTGTGAAAAACATTAACCAATTTCCATCAAATATAACCAGAGATTGTCTTAAAGTACCCTCAACTAATTCACCTAAAATCAATCCGATGATAACTGGTACAACTGAAAAACCATATCTTCTCATAAAGAAACCTAGAATACCAAAAAATAACATTATCCAAACATCTATTATAGATTGGTTTAATGAATAGGTTCCGCAAACTGAAACTGCAAAAATCATTGGCCATAAAATTTTATTTGGCACTAATGTTATTCTTGCAAAAATTTTCGCTCCAAAGAACCCAAATATAAAAAACAAAACATTGGCAATTAACATTGCTCCAAAGATTCCATATAAAAAATCGGGTTGTTCTCTAAATAAATCAGGACCAGGTCTTACACCATGTATAATTAATCCAGTAAGGATAACAGCTGTTGTTGCACTACCAGGAATTCCAAGTGCAAGTGTTGGAACCATCGCGCCTCCAGTTGCTGCATTATTTGCTGCTTCTGCACCAGCAATACCCTCTATAGAACCTTTTCCAAACTGTTCAGGTTTTTTCGAAAATCTTTTTGCTTCTGAATATCCAATTAAAGAAGCAACTGTTCCGCCTTCAGCAGGTAACACTCCAATAAACGAACCAATGCCACTGGATCTTAAAATTGTTTTCCAGGTATTTTTATAATCATCTTTACTTGGAAGTTTTATTGCTTTTAAAGTTATTCTATTAAATATTTGGTTAATTAAAGTTGATTGAGTTAACATCTCGCTCATTGCAAATAAACCAACTACCACAGGTATAAAACCAATCCCTTCAGTTAATTCATTAATTCCAAAAGTAAATCGATCAATTGAAGTCATAAAATCTTTGCCAACTGTTGAAATTAAAATTCCAAATGCACCTGCAATTAAATTCTTAATTGGGCTTCCCTCTCCTATTGATGCAAGCATCGTTAAACCAAAAATTGCTAACGCAAAATATTCTGGTTGACCAAATTCATAAGCTAGTTGAGCCAGAATAGGTGCAAAAAATACAAGAATAATAACGCTAAAAATACCCCCAACTGTACTAGAAACAGTTGCCATTCCTAAAGCCCTACCAGCCTCTCCTTTTTGTGCTAAAGGATACCCGTCTAAACAAGTTGCTGCAGCAGCTGGGGTTCCAGGTGTATTAATCAGAACTGCAGTGATTGCACCTCCATAAGTACCTGCACAATAAATTGAGGTCAACAATACAATTGCTGATAAAGGATCGAGCGTCATTGTAAAAGGTAAAATTAATGCACCACCAGTTGTTGGTCCTAAACCGGGTAGAACACCTAATATTAAACCAAACAAAGTTCCAAAAAATAAAACCAACATTAGCTTTGAGCTAAATAAAGGAGCCATCATTAATAATAAATTTTCCATCTAGCTATAATAAATATTGGTTATAATTCCAGGTGGAAACCTTAGACCTAGAATTGTCTCAAAAAAAATAAATACTAAGACTGGAAAAATAATACCAACAAGTAATAAATAAAATATTCTTTTTTCTCCCCAATAATATGAAACAAAAATAGATAAAGCTGAAATTGCTAAAAAAAAATCTAAACTTTTTGAAATCACTACAAAAATAAAAAAACTTAAAATTGTTAAATAAAATGATTTAGGTAATTTTTTTTCAACTTTCCAAGGATTTTTGATTGCTAAATAGTAAATTAGTAAACTCATTACTATTATTAAAATCAAAAGTGCCTTTGGAAATGTTGCTGGTTGAATTCCTCTATTTAAAATAGGAGGAACAATATCAAATGTAAAAGTAGTGATTAATAATGCTACAGAAGTTAAAATAATAACCAAACAAACTTTAAACTCGTCTCTAAAAAAAAAGGGCAAACTTTTGTTTGCCCTTTTTTGTTTTTGTACATTCTTCATATTTAAATGTACTTTTAATTAGATTAGTTAATGTAACCTAATGCTTTAAGCTGAGCAGTCATTTCTGTAAGCATTTCCTCCATTTGCTTACCCCACTCGTCAGCACCAACTACACTAGTGTCATCAAGACCAATTTCAGTTAAGAAATTTTTGTAATAGTTGTGACTCATAGCTTTCATCATTCCAGCTTCTAATTGTTTTACTCTGTCTGCTGGAGCACCTTTTTTTGTTACGAAACCTCTAACAGTAGATAAAGACACAGGTATACCTAACTCTTTTGCTGTTGGAGAGTCTCCAATTTTAGCCATTCTATTGTTTGCTAATACGACTGAAACACAAAGTTTACCTTCATTAATTTCAGTTAATGCTTCACCTAAGTTTAAAACACCTACATCAATATCTCCTTTGATAAGGTTAGTTTTAATTGGTGCAACACCTTTGTAAGCAACGATAGTTGGATCTTTTAATCCACCTTTTTTTGTAAATGCGATTGCACTAACATCATCAATACCACCAGTATGTGTTGTTCCATATTTTAGTGATTTTGATTTTTGTGTGCTTATAAATTTCTTAGCATCTTTGATATCGTTTTTACAATTAACAACAAATAATTGAGGATCATCAGTTCCTCTTGCAAGTGGTTGCATATCGCTCAACTTAACTTTAGTTTTACCTAAAGCCATAGATACAGCATGACCTGTAGTCCAAGTTAAAGTATGATTTCCATCAGCTGGTAAAGACATCATGTAGTCCATAGATGCTGCTCCACCACCACCTTTTTTGTTTACTAATTGCATATCCTGCTTAAGAACTCTTCTAGCTCTTAATAACATCATTCTAGTAGTAACGTCTGTTCCACCACCAAAACCAGCATGAGTAATTGCTTGTATTGGATGTCCATCAGCTTTAGCTGAAGTGATCATTAATGGAAGAGCTACAACAAAAAATTCAGTTACTAAAAAAGCGGCTGCTAAAAATAGTTTAAAACTTTTTTTCATTATTTCCCTCTTAAGTTAATTTATATTTAATAAATTAAACATAATCTGATACAAGACGTAAAGAAAAAAATGACTCAAAACAAATCTAACATTGCTTTATTGCTAGGAGATCCTGCGGGGATAGGTCCAGAGTTAATTTCAAAACTTTTGAATGATAATATTACTAAAAAAGCAAACATAGTCATCATTGGTGAAAAACAAGTATTTGAAAACGGAAATAATATTACTGGTATTTTTCATAAATTAGATGTTGTTGAAAATTTTGATGAAATAGATTTTAATAAATCTAATCGATTTTTATTAGATATTTCAAAAGGAAAAAATCATAAATATAAATTAGCTGTACCTTCCAAAGAATCTGGTGAAAGTGTATTAGAAGCTTTATATTTAGCTTTAACACTCGCTAAAGAAAAAAAAATAGATGCAATTAATTTTGCACCAATGAATAAAACAAGTTTAAAACTTGGAGGAAACAAGCATTCAGATGAGTTGCAATTAATGGCTGAAAAGCTTGGAGTAGAAAGCTTTTGTTGTGAATTTAATGTCATAGATGATTTTTGGACGGCAAGAGTAACTTCCCATATTCCAATAAAAGAAGTTGCTCAACATATTACAAAAGAAAATATCATGAAGCCGATAAAACTTATAAATGAAGTTATGGAGTTGAATGGTGTAAAAAATCCTCGAATTGCTGTTCAGGCACTTAATCCTCATGCTGAGTTTGGTACAGAGGAAAAAGATGAAATTATACCTGCAATTGAGGAAGCAAAAAAACTTGGTTACAATGTTGATGGTCCTTTACCATGTGACACATCTTTTGTGGTTGCATATAAAAATAAAAATCATGATTGTATGGTTGGCATGTATCATGATGCACTTCAATCTGGGCTAAAAGCATTTGGCTTCGACAGAGGCGTAACAGTTCAAGGAGGATTAACTGTACCAGTAACTACTACAGCTCATGGTTCTGCATTTGCTATTGCAGGAAAAAATGAGGCTAATTTAGCACCAATTTTAAATTCTTTTAAAATTGCTTTGTCTATGGCTGAGAATAAAAATAAATCTATTAATTAAAATTTAACTATTTTTTAATTTAATATTTTTTTAATTTCTTCAAGTGTAAAAGGTTTTGGTTTTTTACATGTGGTTTTTATTTCTTGAGGAACTCCAGTTTGTGAAGCTCTCATTGTGGAGTCTATTATATCTAATACATGCAGTGATAACTCTCCGTTACATCGATGCTCTAAATTATTTTCAATTGCATACGCCATTTCTGATAATCCAGCCCCTCGGTAATTTGCATTAGTTGGTGATTCGTTTGCTCTGGAGCTTTGACTCTTTATATTAATCTTTCCTAAAGGCATCATATCTGTTTTATGTTCTCCCCAATTACCTCCAGCTGTAACTGAGACAAAAGCAGAGCCACCAAACATGTTTGGATCTGGAACAATAATTGATCCTTTGTTTCCATAAAGCTCAATATGGTTTCTTTGATGTGCGACCACATCAAATGATAAAGTTATTTGAATTATGCAATCATTTTCAAACTGTATAGTTGCTAAATAAGTTGTTGGAGTATCAACTTTAAATTTTTGACCTTTTTTGTGACCAATTCCAATTTCTCTTTCTTCAAAAACTTTTGTACATCTTCCTTGAACCTGTTTTGCTGGACCAATTAAATTTACCAATGCTGTTAAGTAGTATGGTCCCATATCTATAACTGGTCCACCTTCATTTTTAGCAAACCATGGTTCTGGATTTGGATGATAAGATTGAATTCCTGGATAAGCAAAAATAGCATTACCTAACTTGATATCTCCAATAACCCCGTTATCAATTAATTCTCGGGTTTTTTGAATTCCTCCTCCTAAAAATGTATCTGGCGCATTCCCAAGATATAAATTTTTATTTGAAGCAATCTCTATTAATTTTTTTCCATCATCAAAATCAACTGACAAAGGTTTTTCAGCATAAGAATGTTTGCCATTTTCTAAAGCCATTTTAGAAACTTCAAAATGTGCTGCAGGTATTGTTAAATTGAGTATTATTTCAATTTCCTTATCATTCAAAATTTCCTCAACGGTAACAGCTTCAATATTGTAATGTATTGCACATTTTTTTGCCGCATCCAGATTTATATCAGCACATTTAACTATCCTAATATTATTAAAATACTCTTGTGCTCTAAAATAAGTTTCTGAAATATGCCCACAGCCAATAAGACCGACTTTAAAAATTTTATTCATAAAGGTTTATACACCTTGTCTTTGTTTACCTTTTCCTTCTTTATAAAGTTTTAAAGCCTCTTCATTTTCTTTAGTGGTTGAAATTTCTAAAGTTGGACTATCCCAAAAAGATGAGCCTTCAACCCATTTGTAAGCATGAGTTTTTATTGAAATAACATAAGTCACATCAGATGCTTTTGCTCTTTTAAATGCAGCTTCAAGATCTGAAATTGAAGTAACGTGTTCAGATTTTGCACCCATACTTTCCGCATGTTTTGCAAAATCTACATCAACTAAGCCAGGTGTGTTAGAACTCTTTAATAAGTTGTTGTACTCTTTACCACCTTTAAATAATTGTAATCGATTAATAACTGCAAAGCCTCCGTTGTCACAAACAATTATAATCAATTTTTTTTTTGTGATAACTGAAGAATAAATGTCGGTATTATTTAATAGATAAGATCCATCTCCTACAAAAGAAATTACTTCTTTGTCTGGATTTGCCATTTTGATTCCCAAAGCTCCAGAAATTTCATAACCCATACAACTAAAACCCCATTCTGTTTCATGAGTATTTAGTTCTCTTGGTCTCCAAACTTGAATTACCTCACCAACTAAACCTCCTGCAGCTGTAACTGCAATATCTGTTGGATTAGAATTTCTATAGATTGCACCAATTGCCTGAACATAACTTGGGACTTCTTGATTAGTTGGAGCACTCTCTTTATCTATATGCTCATTCCACGACTTAAGCTCAATTTGAGATTTTTTATTCCAATCTTCTCCTACTTTCCAGTCACCTAAAGCTTGAGAAAGTTCAGTTAATGAAACTTTTGCATCTCCAACAACTGCCTGTGCTAAATGTTTATTAGCATCATATCTTGATACATTGATAGAAACTAATTTGAAATTTTCGTTTTCAAAATTTGCCCATGATCCTGTTGTAAAATCAGCAAGTTTTGTTCCAACCGCAATAGCAAGATCAGTTTCTTTAGCTAATGTATTTGTATTTTTTCCTCCTAGACCTCCAATTTGACCTGCAAAATGAGAATGGTCTCTCTTCATTGTTGAATAGCCCATTACAGTTTGTGTAACTGGAATGTTGTGTTTAATTGCAAACTGACTTAATTCTTCCATTGCATCTGAATAAAATACTCCACCTCCAGATATTATTATTGGATTTTTTGAAGATTTAATTTTAACAGCTGCTTCTTTTATTTGAAATTCATCTGGTCTTGGTCTTCGAATCGTGTGAACTTTTTCTTGAAAAAATTCTACTGGATAATCAAAAGTTTGACCTTGGATATCTTGACTCAACGAAATACAAGCTGGGCCACAATCAGCTGGATCTAACATTGTTTGAACTGCTATTGGAAATGATTGAATTATTTGTTCGGGTCTTGTGATACGATCAAAATATCTCGTAACTGGTTTAAAAGCATCGTTTGCAGTTGTGCTTGGGTTGTTAAATTGTTCAACTTGTTGCAATACTGGATCTGGCATTCTATTTGCATAAGTATCACCAGGTAAAAATAAAATTGGTAATCTATTGCTCATAGCAACCGCAGCAGCTGTAATCATATTTGTTGCTCCAGGTCCAACAGATGATGTCGCTACAAAAATTTGTTGTCTTCTTTTTGCTCTTGCATAGCCAATTCCTGTAAGAGCCATATTTTGCTCATGATGACCTCTATATGTTGGAAGATCTTTTTGATTTTCCTCTAATGCTTGACCTAAGCAAGCTACGTTTCCATGTCCAAAAATTCCAAAGACACCTGGAAATAAAGGTTCTTTTTTGCCGTTAATTAATATTTTCTGAGCAATTAAATATTTAACTATTGCATGAGCACATGTAAGGGTAATTTTTTTCATAAATATGTTTATCTTTTAATATGTATAGTGTTTATATATAATTTTAATTATAAATTAAAAAACCTAATTAAGTAAACTTAAAAATAAATTCTATGTACGAAAAATTTGGACAATTCATTGATGGTAAATGGCAGCAAGCTGAAAAAAAAGAAACTTATGATGTAATCAACCCTGCAACTGAGGAAGTGATTGGAAAAGCATCGAAAGCTTCATCTATTGAAGTACAAAAAGCATTAAAGTCTGCAGAAAAAGGTTTGGAAGTTTGGAAAAACACCGCTCCATGGCAAAGAGCTTACGTGCTTAGAAAAATTGCAGACATGATGAGAGAGAAAAAAGATGTTATTGCAAAATGGTTAACTCTTGAAGTTGGAAAACCTTTAACAGAAGCAGTTGGTGAGGTTGGTGGTGGAGCTGATATTTTTGAGTGGAATGCTGAGGAAACAAAAAGGATTTATGGTCAAACACAACAAAGTAGATTTCCAGATACTAGAGTTCATGTTTATTATCAACCTGTAGGAGTTGTTGCAGCTTTAGTTCCTTGGAATTTCCCAATAGTTTTAGCCTCAAGAAAAATTTCTACTGCTTTAGCTGCAGGATGTTCTGTAATTTGCAAACCTGATGTAATTACTCCTGGTGCTGTAATGGAATTAGTAAACATTTGCAAAGAAGCTGGTGTACCAGATGGTGTGGTTAGTCTTTTGTCAGGTGACCCTGCTGAAATATCAAATGAATTAATGGAATCTGATATTATTAAAAAGGTATCAGTCACTGGATCAACTAGAGTTGGTAAAATTATTTTAAAAAAAGCAGCTGATAAGGTTCAAAGAGTTACTATGGAGCTAAGCGGACACTCCCCTTTTATTGTATGTGAAGATGTGGATATGAACAAAGTAGCTGATATAGCAATAACTGGTAAATTTAGAAATAACGGTCAAGTCTGTATTTCACCGAATAGATTTTATATCCAAGAAAATAGAAAAGATGAGTTTGTTGATGCTTTTATCGAAAGAGCAAAAAAATTAAAAATTGGAAACGGTATGGATAAAGGTGTGGATCTAGGACCTTTAACAACAGCTAAAAGATTAGAAGAAATAGAAAAACTCGTTGAAACTACAAAAAAAGAAGGAGCTAAAGTATTGATGGGTGGACAGAAACCTTCTGGTTTCAATAAAGGATATTATTATGAACCAACAGTTTTTGACGATGTAAAAGATAATTTTACAATAATGAAAGAAGAACCTTTTGGTCCACTAGTTCCAATTTTAACTTTTAAAACTTTTGATGAGGTAATTAAAAGAGCAAATGATAATGACTTAGGATTATGTAGTTATTTGTACACTAATTCTATGGACAAAGCTCATATTGGATCTGAAAAGCTAGAGTCTGGTTGTGTTGCAGTTAATACTGGTGTTGTTGCAATTGCTGAAGCACCTTTTGGAGGTATTAAACAAACTGGTTATGGTCGTGAAGGTGGTTCAGGAGCAATTAAAGACTATCTAAATGTGAAATACACTCACATGGGCTTAAAAATATAAATAATGCGAAAAAACAAAGTTAAACAAATGATGAAAGACGGTAAGCCCGTAATCAATGGTTGGTGTGCTATTCCTAGCACTGCATCTGCTGAAGCAATGGCTCATCAAGGATGGGATTCTCTTACAGTAGATATGCAACATGGTTTAGTAGATTACAGTAATGCCTTACCAATGATGCAAACAATATCCACAACAGAAGTAACTCCTTTAGCAAGAGTAAATTGGAATGAACCTGGTCAAATAATGAAAATATTAGATGCTGGATGTTATGGAATTATATGCCCAATGGTAAGTAATAAAAAAGAAGCAGAAAATTTTGTCCAAGCATGTATGTATCCACCGGATGGTTACAGAAGTTTTGGCCCTGTTAGAGGTTTAATTTATGGAGGTCCTGATTATGCAGATCATGCTAATCAAGAAATACTAAAATTGGCAATGATAGAGACAAAAGAGTCATTGGAAAACCTTGATGAAATTATGTCTACACCAGGTGTAGATGGTATTTATATTGGACCAGCAGATTTAAGTTTAGCTATAGGAGAAAAACCTGGGTTTGACAGACCAGAGTCTACTAAAGCTTATTCAGAAATTTTAAGAATTTTAGAACATGCAAAAAAAAATAATATTTTTGCAGGAATTCATAATGGTACTACAGAATATGCAACCAAAATGATTGAAAAAGGTTTTAATTTTGTAACTATAGCGTCTGATTTAAGGGCTCTAAGTGCTGGTGCAAAAGCTACAGTTGATAAAATGAAAGGTTCATTATCCAAAAAAGACGATAATGCAACTTACTAATCTAATTGATCTAAAAATTTCTCAAATTGTTTTTTTTCTAAATTAGATGATTGTTTTTTTCCTGGAAATTTACCAGTCATTGAGTCCTTTTTAAAAGCTCTAAGTGCTTTTACTCTTTCTTGTTTTATTTCATTTCTAAGTTTCAATAAATTTCCATACGCTTTTGAATGTCTTGGGGGATTTTCAGTATCACCACAAATATCTTCCATAAATAAATACATTACATCAGCATTTTTTCCTGAACCTAGTGAAACAGTAACGATGTCTGTGCGCTTTGAAATTTCACCCATTACATTTTCAGGTATAACTTCACACTCAGCCGAAAAAGCACCTGCATCTTCTAATCTTTTAAACTTTTGAAAAAGTTTGTACGCTTCATCAGAAGTTTTACCCACTGCTCTTAAACCGCCAATCCAAGTAGATTTTCTTGGAACTAAACCTAAATGCCCCATCACCGGAACATCTTCCTTTGCTAACATTTCAACTACGTCCATACTTCTTGGTGTCATAACTGCATCTGCACCATTCTCTAATGCTTTAAAAGCCCCACGCATAATATCCTCTGCAGTTACAAACTCATTTAATACTAAAGCTGCAGTTAAAAATAAATTTTTTGAACCTTCTCTTACAGGAATTACGTTTTTCGCATTTGATATAATCATGTCAAATCCTGCCTTTTCAGCTGCTTCGGCTTCTTCAACACTATTCGCTGTAACTTGTGTAAATTTTCTTTTTCCTTTAGCTGTCTTTAGATCGGCTACAGTTAAAGTTCGCTTTGCTGGTTTAGCGGCCCATGTATAAATATTCTTCATTTAACACCTTTATAAAGAATGTCTCTCCTATCAATAAATTCCTCAAAGGTTTTAATGGTGATTACTGAAGGTAATATAAATATAGATCTTTTGTCTCTCTCATTTCTTATAATTCTAAAATAACCTTTTTTAATTGCAGTATCGATATAAACATTTGAGGTTAAATATGATTTCTCGATCACTTTAAGTAATTGATTTTTAGTAATTGATTTATTTTTATAATAAGCAAGCATAACCATATGCAACATTATCCAATGTTGTGGGGTTAAGGAGAACCAATTCAATAATTCATTGGCTAACCTTCCTTCAAAATCGCCAAGTGATATTTCTGCTAATTGAATTCTTTTTTGAGTAAGTTTTGGTATTTTTTTTTGTTCCTCAAAGTGCTTGGGATACTTGAACTGTCTTTTCATTTAAATAAATTTAAACTCATTGAGTTTTCTATTCAATACTATTTTTACTTAATAGCTCCTTATAAATATTATTTACTCTATGTACTTCTGAAGCAATATTAAAATAACCTTCATATTCTATTTCTTCAGGTGTTACGTCAAAATGATAATGCCCAGCATCTCTGTCATGTTCGTAAGAATGGAAGTGAGTATGTTCACCAGACTCTCTTAGATTTAATTCTCCTCCAGTAGGATCACCGGTCCAAAGAACAGTATAACATTGTAATTTTGGTCCAACAGGTTCATAAAATTGAAGAAAATCTTTTACACATTTCATTTGTTTTGGATCATAATACTCATGTTTAATATCTTTATAATCAGGTTGCACATGCGATCTTATTTTTCCATTTAATACTCTAAATACTCCGGCAAGAGATAAGTGTTCATTATCTTTAATTTTTAAATTTTTTGATAAAGAAGACCTCATTGCTTGGGGCAAAGAACCTTGTTCTCCATTTCTACCTTTGATTTTAATTTTAATAACTTTTCCTTGTTTACCATCTGTGTAATAAATGTTTCCAAGTCCACCATGTTTTTTTGCAGAATATTTTTCAACAATACATTTTTTGTCTGGGCTTACTCTTGCTATTATTGACTTGGACTCATCGGTAATTAAATTTTCATTTATAACTAATTCTCCACAGTGACCATTTAAACATGACATTGCGCCTGATCCAGCTCCTAAAGCATAAGATTTTTCAGAGTCAATCATTTTAGATATTTCTTGATAGTCAAATTCTGCACCAATAAATTTTGGATCATGCATATAAGGCTCTCCACCAACGTCTATTATTTTTTGATTTCCACTTATTCCTTCTGACGGACAACCCCAATCTCTAAGATTAGGGCACTCTACCACTTCTGCTTCAACGTTTTTAAAATTTTCAGACAATCCTTTTCTTAATGCATCTGAAATATCTTCTAGCGAGTAATCTTTAAAAGTTCCTTTTTCTATTTTTAATTGCATGATGTTAATAAGCTATAATTTATTTTGCATAATGTCTATAGATAATATATATAATTTCTATACATAAATAATTTTAAATAAGGTAACGATGATTAATAAAGATTTGAAAGTAGCTGTACTTGGTGCAGGAGCAATGGGTTGCTTGTTTGGCGGTTTGCTTGCTGAAAAAGGTTTAAATGTAATTTTAATTGATGTTTGGAAAGATCATGTAGATGCAATTAATAAAGATGGCTTGAAAATGGATGGTTATGGCGGAGATCGTATAATCAAAGTTAAAGCCACTTCAGATCCATCCTCGTTGGATAAAGTAGATGCTGTGATAGTTATGTGTAAAGCTACAGCTTTAGAACCGGCATTAAATAGTATTAAAAATATCATTGGAGACAAAACAGTATTCATGTCTTTTCAAAATGGTATTGGTCATGAAGCAATTATTCAAGGTATTGTTGGTAATGAAAAAGTAATAGGTGGAACAACTACTCAAGCTTCAAACATTTTAGGACCAGGTCATATAATGAATCATGGTTCGTTACCATCTTGGATTGGTGAGTACGAGGGGGGGATTACTGATAGAATTAAAGAAATAGCAGATACTTTTACAGCACATAATCTTGAAATGATTGCTGCAGAGGATGTAAAGAAAAGAAAATGGATGAAACTTTTTGCTTTAACAGCAATTGGACCATTATCTACAATTTTTGATCTTCATCATACTGATTTATACATAAACAATAAAGCAAACGAAGTATCTCGAGGTTTAGGTAAAGAAATAATTTTAGAGACAAGAGAAGTGGCGCTTGCAGATGGAGTTAATGTTTCAGAAGATGAGTGCTTATTTATGTTTAATAAAATTGTTGACTCAATGCAAACTAACAAGTCGTCTATGGCTTTTGATGTTCAATATAAGAGAAAGACTGAAATAGACTTTATTAGTGGCGCTGTTTCAAAAATAGGTAAAAAACATGGGATTAAAACACCTTTAAACGATCTGATGTATAAAATGATTAAAGTGAAAGAAGGAATGTACAGCTAAATGCTCAGTACAAATAAATTAAAAAAAATCAAAAGTAACTTTCCTGTTTTAGTTGGAGACAACGTTGTTTCAAAAAATATCTGTAATTTATTAATTAAAGAAATAAGTAACTCAAAATCATTTGATGATATGATTATGGGGGGTAGAAGCAGGATTAATAAAGGTTCTAAAAATTTTAATTTATATATTAAAAATTCAGTTAACTCTGCAAAACTTTTTAAGCTTTTTAATGGTAAGTCTTTTTATAAAAAAATTGAAAATCTTTTTACAAAAAATTTTAAAAATGGATCGTGGGTAAATTTACATAAACCAAAATCATTTAATCCTAAAAAGTTCACTATTAAAAAAAAATTAAATTCTAGTGAATTAAAAAAAATGTTGGGTAACAATTATACTAATCCTAAAGTAAATTTAGATATAGACTTTTCAGTATCAAAGGGAGGGTATAGATTAAGACCTCATCGAGATGATATAACAAGATTATATAATTTCTTAATTTATTTAACTGACATTCCAAAAAAGAATGGTGGCTCTCTTACTATCTATAGAAAAAAAGCAAAAAAAAATTTAAGAAAAAGTTTTAGAAGATTTCCAAAAATAACTGAACTTGAAATAGTCAAATCTTTTACACCCAAAAAAGGAACTGTTGTTTTTTTCCAATCTACTCCAAATTCCTACCATGGAGTTAAGCGTTTTGTAGAAAAAAATTGTCCAAAGCGTTTTTTTATTTATGGAAGTTATGCATTAAATAAACCAGTTATATGGAATTACAAAGGTATCTCATATTATCCTCACATAATTAGCACCAAAAAAAGAATGTTAACTTCTTTTCATGATGCGAACTATTTAACCACAGCACCAAAACATTGAAATATTGTGAATGATAAAATAAATTTTAATGATGAGAAATAGTCTTCAGAAAAAATTATATGAGAATGGGTACTTGATTGTTAAAAATGTACTTAACTTTAGAAGAGACTTAAAGCCAATTCTTAATGATATGGAATTTGTTATGGATTGTCTCATCCAAAAATATGCAAAAAAGAGAGACATAAAAAAAGTTCTTAAATTCGATTTTAAAAAAAAATACTCTTATATTTCAAAACTTAATATTTATGATTTAGATCAATATTTTAATACTCGATTACCAAGAGACCACGTAAAAAAAGATAGTGATTATTTTGCTACTCAATCATTATGGAATTTAATTACTAATAATAATATTTTGGATGTTGTAGAAAATATTTTGGGTAAAGAAATAATGTCTAACCCTGTTCAAAATACTAGAATTAAACAGCCTGAAAAAAAATTACCAAAAGGTTCAATTCATGATGGTCTAAGTGGAAGAACGCCTTGGCATCAGGATGCTGCTGTATTAAATAAAAAAGGACAAAAATTAACTGACATGGTTACTGTATGGATTCCTTTTACTAAAACTACTAAAAAAAATGGATGTATGATTACTGTTAAAAAGATCAATAAAATAGGATTACTAAATCACGTTTCAGGATATAGAGGACAAGTAGAATTAAAAAATAGTGAATTGTTAGATAATATGAAACATGTTTATTTAGAGGCTAACATTGGTGATGTGATACTTCTACACAAACATTCGATACACTGCTCTTTACCAAATAGATCAAATGATTTTAGAATAAGTGCTGATCTAAGGTATAATGTTGCTGGACAGCCATCAGGACGAGAGCCCCTTCCCAATTTTTACGTTAGAAGTAAAAATAAAAAAAATCTTAAAATTAAAAATTTTAAACAATGGCTAGCCCTCTGGGAAAAAGCTAAAGAAAAATGTATTCCAAGAAAATTTGCTTTTAAATATCCTCTGCCTACTTTTAAAAATAACAAAAGAGATTTATCTAATTTAATTTAATATTAATATTTTATAAAACTTATATTTGTGTATAAGTGCTTATGAAAAAAATATTAGTCATCCAACCTATACATGAAGCAGGGATAGAGCTTATTAAAAATAATCCTGATTATGAGTTCGAAGTTGTAGAAAATACAGATGTTGAATTTCTCAAATCAAAAATAAAAGATTGTGATGGAGTTTCAATTAGAACTGCAAAACTAGCTAGAGAAGTAATTGATAGTGCAAACAAACTTAAAATAATATCAAGACATGGTGTAGGTTATGACAATATAGACTTGGAAAGCACAAAAAAAAATAACATTACTCTTGCAATTACAGCAACCGCAAATGCAGTAGCTGTTGCTGAGCATGTAATGTTTATGCTGCTTAATATTTCCAAAAAAGGAAATATGTATGATGAAACTGTTAAAAGTGGTAAATTCAATGATCGAAATAAATTACCCAAAACTGTTGAATTGTGGAATAAAAATATATTAATTGCTGGGTTTGGTCGTATTGGACAAGCTTTAATAAAAAGATGTCATGGATTTGAAATGAAAGTTTTTGTCTATGATCCATTTGTATCTAAAGAAATAATTGAACAACACGGTGGTATAAAAGTAGATAGTTTAGAAGAAGCCTCGAAAAGCATGGATGCTTTATCCCTTCATGTGCCACTTAATGAAAAAACTAAGAATATTATTAATTATGATTTGCTAAAAAATATGAAAAAAAATTGCATCATAATCAATGCTGCAAGAGGTGGAGTGATAAATGAAATTGATCTGGATAAAGCTTTAAATGAAAACCTAATTCTTGGGGCTGGTTTAGATGTTTTTGAGATTGAGCCACCTGATACAAATAATCCTTTACTTAAAAATAATAAAGTATTTTTAAGTCCTCACACTGCAGCATTCACAGAAGAATGTATGATAAGGATGGGTAAAGAAACAATTCAAAACATTATTGAATTTTTTGATGATAAATTAGAAAAATCTAAGATTGTAAAATTATAATTTAAAAAATTTAGTTTATACCACTTTGTGATGTTATAGAAAATTATGAATTATTTTCTATTTATTGATTTCAATATTACTACTATTTAAAGTTTTAGTTAAATATTTGTAACCTATTTTTGCGTATTCGAATGGGTTTGCTTTTGCAGGATCTTGTTCCGCCTCTACTACCAACCATCCAGAATAATTTTTTTTCTTCATTACATCAAATAATGGCTTGTAATCAATACATCCATCACCAGGAACTGTAAATGCACCCTCTAAAAATGCTCCTCTAAAACTTAAATCTTCTTTTAAAGATTTTTCTAAAACATCTTTTCTAATATCTTTACAATGCACATGAATTAATCTTTCACTAAAGTCGTTTAATATTTTTAAAGAGTCCCCTTGAGCAAACAACATGTGACCAGTATCTAATGTAAGTTTTACACTATCATGAGTGTTCTCAAGCAATCTTACTGTATCTTCTTCAGTCTCTATTACAGTGCCCATGTGATGATGATAAGCTAACGGCATACCCTCGTCTTCAAGATACTTGCCCATCTCTGAAATTTTTTCATAGTATTTTTTTGATTCTTCAAGATCCATTTGAGGTCTTGTAGACAATTTTCGATCTGGATCTCCTTGAATTGAACCAGAAACTTCAGCAAAAACCATACAAGGTGAATTACAATCTTTAAAAAGTTTCAGCTGATCTTGAATTAAATCTTTTTCTTCGTCAATACTATTTGTTCTTAAATTAGCTCCATACCAACCTGAGCAAAGATTTAGACTAAATTCTTTAAGTTTAGGGATTAATTCTTCTGATTTTTTTGGAAATTTACCACCAGACTCAATTCCAATAAATCCTGCCTGACTAGCTTCTGACAAACATTGTTCTAAAGAAGTATCACCACCCAATTCAGGCATATCATCGTTACTCCATGCAATTGGTGCTATTCCTAATTTTACTGACATAAAATTTATTAAAAAGTTAAAACATTTTTAAATGATGATGTTATGTGCATCAAGAAAATTATATTTTTAATTAGTGTTTAATTCATCATTAAAAATGTTTCTTGATTTTGTTTTTTAATTCTGTTCTATATTCTTATGATTAACTTTTCGTTAATGGGAGCAGGACGGATTGGAAAAATGCATGCTAAATTTATTGCTGCACATCCAAAAGCAAAATTAAAATACACATACGACATTAATTCTGAATTCGCTGAAGAAGTAGCAAAATCAACAGGATGCTCAATTGCTTCTTCACCAGAGGGAGCAATTAATGCGGATGACGTAGATGCAGTTCTTATAGCTTCTGCTACTCCAACTCATACTCAATTTATTACAATGGCAGCAAAAGCAGGAAAAGCAATTTTTTGTGAAAAACCAATTGATTTAGATATCAATAAAGTAAATGAGTGCATGGAAAATATTAAAGGAACAAACGTTCCTATTCAAATTGGCTTTAACAGAAGGTTTGATGCAAGTCATGCAAAGGCACAGCAAGCAAGGGTAAAAAAGGAAATTGGTGAATTGGAAATGGTTGTTATTACTAGTAGAGATCCTGAGCCTCCTGGAATTGACTATTTAAGAGCTGCTGGTGGATTTTTTCGAGATACTACTATTCATGATTTTGATTTAACTAGATTTATATTAGGTAATGATCCTATAGTTCAAGTATCAGCATTTGGAGGTGCTTTATTTGATAAAAATTCACAACAAGTAAAAGATCTGGACACCGCTATGTTTATTTTAAAATCAAAAAATGGTGTTTTAATTCATATTAACAACTCTCGACGAGCAGTTTATGGGTATGATCAAAGAGTTGAGGTATTTGGTAGTAATGGAATGGTAATCTCTGATAATCAAACTCCTACTTCTTTAGAAAGATACACAAGCACATCAACAAATGAAAAAGAACCTATACATTTTTTTTTTATTGAAAGATATGAACAAGCTTACAGAGATCAATTTAATGAATTTGTAAAATGCGTTGAGAATAAAACAAAACCATTAGTAGGATTTGAGGATGGAAGAAACGCTTTGATTATAGCTAATGCAGCATATGAATCCTTTGAAAGTGGTAAAGTAATAGATATAAAATTCTAATATGTCTAATAAATATATATCTGAACAATCTAACCAATTTAAAAACAAAATAATAATTGTAACAGGAAGCACCCAAGGGAGTGGAGCTGAGACTGCAAAATTACTAGCAAACAGAGGTGCTAAAGGAATAACTATCTGTGGAAGAAATAATAAAAATGGAAACAAAGTAAAATCTGAAATAGAAAGTATAGGTGCAGAATGCCTATACGTTCAAGCAGATTTAGAAAAACTTGAAGACTGTAAAAAAATAGTTTCTGAAACTGATAAAAAATTTAGCACAGTAGATTCTTTTATAAATGTTGCAGCTTTTACTGAAAGAGGAACGATCTTAAGCACAACAGAGGAAAATTATGATAAAAATTTTAATGTAAATGTAAAAGCTCCTCTTTTTATGATGCAAGATGTTATAAAAATAATGATCAGAGATAAAAAAAAAGGAACTATAGCTCATATTTTATCAATGGCTGGATACAGTGGTATGCCTTTCTTGACTGCTTACAGCTCTTCTAAAGCAGCATTAGCAGTAATGATTAAAAATGTTGCTAATTCAGTTTCTGGTCATCAAATAAGAGTGAATGGTGTAAATCTAGGTTGGACAGATACACCAGCGGAAACAGTAATTCAGAAAAAATTTCACAACGCAGATGATAATTGGTTAAAAAAAGCTGAATCAAAAGTTCCTTTTAAAAGATTAAACAAACCTTTGGATGTTGCAAAGATATTGGCATTCTTGTGCTCAGATGAGTCAGGAATTATGACTGGCAGTATTGTTGATTTTGATCAGACAGTTGCAGGATGGCATTCTTATTCAGCATATGACACCAAGGTATTAGATGATAGTATTTTAGGTGAGTGAACCTAATTAAAATTAATTTGTGAAAAAAAATAAAATTAAAGATACTGGTTTGGAAGTTACAGAATTAAGTTTTGGAACATCCTCTTTGGGGAGTATGCCAGATACTTATGGTTATGAAGTACCAGAACAAAGGGCTCAAGAAACGTTAAAAAGATTTTTTCAAGGTCCAGTAAATATGCTTGATACTTCAAGAAATTATGCAATGGGAGAAAGTGAAAAAAGGATTGGAATAGCAATAAAAGAAAATAAGGGTTGGCCAGAAAATTTTATCTTATCAACAAAAATTGATAGAAATATGGATACGCTAGTTCTTGATAAAAAAAGAACAAGAGAATCTATTGAAGAAAGTTTAAAAACTTTAAATGTAGATTCTGTGGATATTTTATTTCTTCATGATCCAGAATACGTAAAAGATGTAAATGATATCACTAAAAAAGATGGGGCATTGGATGAGTTATTTAAAATAAAAGAAGAGGGTTTAGCTAAGGCAGTTGGTTTAGCTATGGGAAAAATAAATATAATGTTTCCTCTTTTAAAAAATTGGGACTTTGATGTGATAATTAATCATAACAGATATACTTTATTAAACAGAGAAGCAGATGAAATGTATAGCTATGCTCACAGTAAAAATATATCTATTTTTAATGCTGCTCCTTACGCTGGTGGTGTTTTAGCAAAAGGTCCAAGTAACTTTAAAAAAATAACTTATCAAGATGTTACAGAAGAGAAACTTGCACCTGCTAGAGAAATAGAAAAAGTTTGTAAAAAGTATAATGTTGAAATGGGTGCAGCTGCCTTACAGTTTTCAATGAAAGATAAAAGAATTACCTCTACTCTATGCGGTGTTACTAGTATTCAGAGTATTGAAAAAAACCTGTCTTGGGCTAAAACAAGTATCCCAGATGAATTTTGGAACGAAGTTTTAAAATTACCTTACTCAAGCAAAGATCCAGAATCTGAAAGAAAATATACACCTGGTTAAATTTTAAAAAAATTATAAATAAGATAATCATATATTTATTTTGTTAATTTAATTATCAACAATTTCCGGGGATAATTTTTAATTGTAATCAATTTTAAAAATACATAATCTATCAAACATAAATTAAAAAAGGAGCATAAATGAAAAAGGTTATTATCTCATTAATAATGATGTTTGGAATAATCTCTTCAACTTCATTTGCTGGTACTTTAGTGATAAATACAGATACATCTGATGCAGCACCAAAAGAAGCTTTTGAATATATTATTAAAAAATTTGAAGAGGAAAATCCGGACGTCACAGTAAAATGGAATGTTTTTGACCATGAAGGTTACAAACAATCCATAAGAAATTTTTTAAACACTGATCCACCTGATGTTGCAAACTGGTATGCTGGAAATAGAATGTTACCATTTGTAAGAGCAGGTTTGTTTGAAGATGTCTCTGATATTTGGAAAGACTCAGGCTGGGTAGACGGAAACCTTTCTGAAAATATGGAGCATGCTAAAAAATCTATGACGATTGGTGGTAAGCAATGGGGTATTCCTTACACTTATTATCAGTGGGGCGTGTATTACAGGAAAGATTTATTTACAGCAAATGGAATATCGGTACCAAAAACATGGGATGATTTTGTAGCTGCATGCGCTACGTTAAAAGCTGCAGGTATTACACCTATTACAATTGGATCAAAGTATCTTTGGACAACAGCTGGTGTTTTTGATTATTTAAATCTTAGAACAAATGGCTATGAATTCCATATGGATTTAACACTAGGTAAAGTTCCTTACACAGATCCAAAAGTGCAAGCAGTATTTGATAAATGGGATGAGCTTGTAAAGCCTGGTTACTTCTTAGAAAATCATGCAGCACTTAGTTGGCAAGAAGCTTTAACTCCTATGGTGAACGGTGAAGCAGCAATGTATGTGATGGGTAACTTTGCTGTTGCTCCTTTAAAAGAGGCTGGCTTAAGAGATTCTAATTTAGGTTTCTTCCAGTTCCCTGAAATCACACCAGGTATCCCAATGGCTGAAGAAGCACCTACGGATACTGTGCATATACCTTCTAAGGCTAAAAATAAAACTGATGCTAAGCGTTTCTTAATATTTATGTCTCGAGCAGATGTGCAAGAAGAGATCAATAAAATATTAGGTCAACTTCCTATTAACAAGAACTCTAGTGTTAAAAAGGGAGATCCATTCTTAAAAGCAGGATTAAATATGCTAAATAATGCTTATGCAATGGCGCAATTCTACGATAGAGATGCTCCAGCTCAAATGGCATCAGAGGGTATGAAAGGCTTTCAAGAATATATGTCTAATCCTGACAGAAGACAAAAAATCTTAGAAAGATTAGAAAAAGTACGTCAAAAAGTTTATAAATAAACTTTTAGCTTAACTGTGGGGCTTATTGGCCCCTCAGTTAAAAATTCGATTTCATCAATTTTTAAAATATAATTATATGGAACTAAATAATTCAAAAGCTAAAAGAATTACTTGGTGGCAAAAAAATCAAGTTAAAATAAGCCCATGGATTTTTCTAGCTCCAGGATTAATATTTTTTTCCATTTATGTAATAGCCCCGATATTTGTATCTATTGGCATTTCTTTTTATCAATGGGATGGATTATCTCCATCTATATATGTTGGTCTTCAAAATTACATTGAACTTTTAGATGATGAGTATTTTTATATTTCACTTTGGAACAATCTTAAATGGTTAATATTTTTTATGTTAGCAGTTCCTATTGGCTTAGGACTAGCAATATTTTTAAATCAAATTGTTTTTGGAATTAGATTAATTAAATCTCTATTTTTTTTTCCATTTGTTATTTCTCAAGTAGTCATTGGACTTATTTTTACTTGGTTTTACCAACCAAATTATGGGGTTATTGCACCCTTTCTAAATTTAATTGGATTAGAAGGATTTTCAATTCTTGCAAATGAAAATACTGCAACTTATGGGATAATATTTGCAGGTCTATATCCACAAATTGCTTATTGTTTAATTTTATATTTAACAGGACTTAACAATATTAACCCTGAACAAATTGAGGCTGGGAGAATGGATGGTGCAAAAGGATTTCATTTATTTTGGAATATAGTGCTTCCTCAACTAAGGCACGCTACCTTTTTAGCAATTGTAGTAACTGTGATTGGTGCGCTTAGAAGTTTTGATATGGTGGCAATAATGACTCAAGGTGGACCTTATGGTTATTCAAATGTCTTAGCGTATTACATGTTTGAGCAAGCTTTAAGTGAATACGGTTACAGAATGGGATACGGGTCAGCGATAGCAACTGTTTTGTTTACAATAATGATGTTTTATATTTTATTTTTTATATACAGAATGTATCGAAACGAGAGGGAGGATAATAACTAGATGTTCCCTACTCCAATTCATCAAAAACCAATCGTAAATCAATATATTTATAAAATATTTTTACCTATCTCATTAATTATTTGGTTGATACCGATTTTTGGTATTTTAATGACATCAATAAGAGGTTTAGGAGATATTACTGCTGGAAATATGTGGGGAACACCAAGTGAATTTTTACTTTTTTCAAATTTATACGATGTTTTCACTAACACTCCAATGATCAAATACACTCTAAATAGTTTTAAAGTAACTATACCAACAATGTTAGGAGCGGTTGCTTTAAGTTGTATGACCGGCTTTGCTCTTGCGAATTATAAGTTTAAGACAAATTTAATAATATTTTTTATTTTTATAGCTGGAAACTTTGTTCCATTTCAAATTTTAATGATACCGGTTAGAGATCTGACTTTTAAAATTGGTCTATACAACACTATTACAGGATTGGTTTTATTTCATGTAGCTTTTCAAACAGGTTTTTGCACACTTTTTATGAGAAATTTTATTAAAGCGTTACCTCAAGAGCTTATCGAGGCTGCGAGAATGGATGGAGCATCTGAATTTAGAATATTTTGGAAGATAATATTACCTTTGACTAGACCAGCTATAGCAGCACTGTGTGTTTTAATTTTTACATTTATATGGAACGATTATTTTTGGGCAACCGTCTTAATACAAGGTGATCATGCGATGCCAATTACTGCTGGATTAAAATCATTAAATGGTCAATGGATTACAGCTTATCACTTGCTATCAACTGGATCTATTGTTGCTGCGATACCTCCTGTTATTATGTTTTTTTTAATGCAAAAACATTTTATTGCTGGATTAACTCTTGGAGCAACTAAAGGTTAATATGATTAAAGTAACTTTTATTGGAGCAGGAAGCACTGTATTTATGAAAAATATACTTACAGATATTCTTCTTGAAAAAAAATTCAGTAACTGTGAAATAGTTTTGCAAGATATTGATGATAGAAGATTAAAAACATCAAATTTGGTTGCAGAAAAAGTTGCAAAATCAATAGGTGCAAATCCGAGGATTATAATCGAAAAAAATCAAAAAAAAGCACTTAGTAGAGCTGACTTTGTAATATTAATGTTTCAAATAGGTGGTTATGAGCCCTCTACAGTTATTGATTTTGAAATTCCGGCAAAGTATGGACTAAAACAAACTATTGGTGACACTTTAGGAATAGGTGGGATCATGAGAGGATTGAGAACTGTCCCCGCTTTATTGTCAGTTGCAAAAGATATGAATGAAGTTTGTCCAAGCGCAACTATGTTGCAGTATGTTAATCCTATGGCAATTAATTGTTTAGCATTGTCTAAATTTGCACCTGAGCTTAAATATGTTGGACTTTGTCATTCTGTACAAGGAACTGCTGAAGATTTAGCAAAAGATATTGGCGAGGATATAAAAAACATTAGTTATGAATGTTCAGGTATCAATCATATGTCTTTTTATACTAAATTTGAAAAAATTAATCCTGATGGAAAAAAAGAAAATCTTTATCCTAAAATTTTTAAAGCTGGAAAAGAAAAAACATTTGGTACCAATTGGGATGGATGCACAAACGAAGTTAGATATAAAGTTTTAGAAAAATTTGGATATTTTGTTACTGAGTCATCCGAACACTTTGCAGAATATACTCCTTGGTTTATTAAAAATAACAGAGAGGACTTATTAAGTGAATTCAATATTCCAATTAATGAATATATTCGAAGGTGCAAAAAACAAATTAAAGAGTGGGATCAACAAGAGCAAAATTTATTAGATGGAGAAAAATTTGTTTGTGAGAAATCTTTAGAGTATGCTTCACGGATAATTGTATCAATTGTTGACGGAAAAGAAGACACAGTTAATGGAAATGTTTTGAATAATAAGTTAATTTCTAATTTACCAGATGATTGTTGTGTTGAAGTACCATGTAAAATAAATAATGAAGGAATTAACCCTCAAAAAGTTGGGGATTTACCTATGCATTTAGCAAACCTAATGAAAACTAATATAAATGTACAACAATTAACTGTTGAAGCTTTAAGAAGCAAAAAGAAAGATGCCATTTATCATGCAGCTATGTTGGATCCACTTACTTCTTCTTTATTAAGTTTAGATCAAATAAGTTCTATGGTAGATGAGTTGTTAATAGCTCACAAAAATTGGATACCCGTATTTAATTAATATGATAAATAAATTTCCTGATAATTTTTTTTGGGGAACGGCTACTGCAAGTTACCAAATAGAGGGTGCTATAGATAAAGATGGAAAAAGCAAAAGTATTTGGGATACTTTTACACATACACCTGGAAAAGTAAAAAATAATGAAAACGGAGATACTGCTGTAGACCATTATCATAGATACGAAGAAGATATTGAGCTGATGGCTAATATTAATTTAAATTCATATAGATTTTCTTTAGCATGGACTAGGATTATCCCTGAAGGGACAGGTAAAATAAATCCTAAAGGAGTAGATTTTTATTCAAGGTTGATAGACAAGTGTTTAGAAAAAAATATTGAGCCTTTCATAACTTTATATCATTGGGACCTTCCTCAATCACTGCAAGATAAAGGAGGTTGGGCAAATAGAGATATAACAAATATATTTTCAGATTATTCAGAGGCTATTGTTAAACATTTTGGAGATAAATGTAATCATTTTATCACATTCAATGAACCAGCTGTATTTACTATTTATGGATATGTAGATGGTTACATGGCTCCAGGATACAAGGATTTAGAAAAATATTTTGCATCAATACATAATGTTAATGTTGCACATGGCACAGCTTTTCAAGCAATGAAATCTTTAAATAATAATATTAAAATCGGTTGTTCACTTAATATGGCCCCATGTATTCCCGCTACAAAATCAAGTGAAGATATTCATGCAACTAAATTATTTGATACTTATTGGAATAGATCATTTGCCGACCCAATGTATCTTGGAAGATATCCTGAATTACTAATTGATGATGTCTCAAAACATATTCAACAAGATGATATGAAAACTATATTTCAAAAAAATGATTTTATAGGATTAAATCATTATCAACATTATAGAATTAAAGCTGATAATAATAATTTACTTAAAGCAAGAGGAGCAGTTAATGATGAATTACCTTTTGGTCTTGAAGATAAAGATGCAAAGTTAACTCTTATGGGATGGGAAATTGTTCCAGATGCTTATTATGATCAAATTATGGATTTAAAAAATAATTATGGAAATCCAGATATTTATTTAACTGAAAACGGTGCTGCATATCCAGATTTAATTGAAAAAAATGGAGAAATAAACGACACCGATCGTATTGATTATTTTAAGAAATATTTAAGTGCTGTAAAAAAATCTATTGATAATGGAGCTAAAGTTAAAAGCTACTTTGCATGGACATTCATGGATAATTTTGAATGGGCGTTAGGATTTGAAAAGAGATTTGGAATAGTACATGTTGATTTTAAAACTTTAAAAAGAACACCCAAAAAATCGTACTATTTTTTCAGAAAGCTTGTAGAACAAAATTCAATTCCGTTAAATTTTTAATTTATTAAATCTAAATAAAAACTTACTAAAAAAGATAAATTATTTAAAAGCTAAATTATTTTCGTCAAATAAATGACATTTATTTAGATCAAAACTTAAGCTTAAATTGTCTCCAATATTAGCTGAATTCTCACCATCTGTTTGAACAACTAATGGTTCTCCATCTTTCTCTAAATATAGAAATGTAGATGAGCCTAATTTTTCAATTACAAATACCTTACTATTCCAGCATTTTTCACCAGTATTGATTAAGATATGTTCAGGTCTGATACCAATCTTTACACTATCGCCAGGTGAAACTTTATCTGAAGTTTTTGGAACAATAATTTTTCCTTGTCCTGAAATTTCAACTTCGGTTCCAGAGCTATTAGAGCTTATAACTTTAGAATTGATAAAGTTCATCTTTGGCGAACCAATAAAACCACCAACAAATAAATTTTCTGGTTCATTGTATAATTTTAAAGGTGATCCTTTTTGAGATACTATTCCATGATCTAATACAACTATGTCATCTGCAAGTGTCATTGCTTCAGTTTGATCGTGAGTAACATAAATCATCGTTGCATTTAATTGATCATGTAATTTAGCAAGCTCTACTCTCATCTGAACTCTTAAAGCTGCATCTAAATTAGATAAAGGTTCATCAAATAAAAATACTTTTGGCTTTCTTGTAATTGCTCTACCAATTGCAACTCTTTGTCTTTGTCCTCCTGACAATTGTTTTGGTTTTCTCCCCAAGTATTCTTCAATTTGAAGAATTTTAGCAGCCTCCATAACTCTCTCTGTAATTTCTTCTCTAGATTTTTTTTCAATCTCTAAACCAAAAGCCATGTTATCGAACACTGTCATGTGTGGATACAAAGCATATGATTGAAAGACCATTGCTATATTTCTTTCTGATGGTGGAAGATCATTAATAACTTGTCCATCAATTGAAATTGTTCCTGAGTTAACCTCTTCTAAACCAGCAATCATTCTTAGCATTGTTGATTTACCACAGCCACTTGGTCCAACAAATACAGTGAAAGATTCACTTTTAATTTCTAAAGATACATCTTTGATTACATGTGTGGACCCAAAAGATTTATTAATTTTCGAAATATTTATCTCTGCCATCTTAAGTTAATATTATTTTTAAGTATTTATTAATAACCTCTAGTTTAAACTTAAGTTCTATTAAAATTTAAAATAAAAATAAATCTATATATAAAGGTGTACAACTAATACGAAAATTTAAAATACTATCTCAAGTTGTAATTTTTCAAATTTTAATTTTAAATTAATATATTTAAAATCCACATAACTAATATTTAATTTTTTCATTAATTATTTTTCTTCTATAATGTTACTTTGTAAGTAGGAGGTAACTATGGCTAAATTTATAGTAATGGGCAATTATACAGCTCAAGCTTTTAAAGGATTTATAGGTAATCCAGATCAAGACAGGGCTGCAGCAGCTACTGCTTTATCAGAGGCAGTAGGAGGAAAGATGGAATCATTTATGATCACAAGAGGAGCTTATGATTTTGTAGGAGTTGTGAGTGGTAGTATTGGATTTGAAGGTGCAGCAGCAGTTAAGCTAGCAGTTGAAGCTTCTGGAGCTATAACAAATTTTACCATATTAGAGGAAATGGATATGGGTAAAGCTGCTGGCATGGCATCAAAAGCTATGGCTAATTATAAACCAGCAGGTTAAAGCTAGATTTTAAGTTAATTCTATCATGATTAAATTTATTAATTATGATAGCTTTAACTTAAATGAAAATATTAAGAGATAGTTTTGGTAGGTCTTTTCCTTATATAAGACTTTCGATTACCGATGTATGTAATTTTAAGTGTGGGTATTGTTTACCTAATGGTTATCAAGTTGATAAGAGTGATAATAGAAAATTTCTTCACTTAGAGGAAATCAGGCGTCTAGCAAAAGTTTTTTCAAAATTGGGTGTTTGCAAAATTAGACTTACCGGAGGCGAACCAACAGTAAGAAAAGATTTTTTTGATATAATCAAGATCTTAAAAAATGAGGCTGGAATTAAAAAAGTTGTAATTACCACAAACGGTTATCACTTAGATGAAAAAGCAAGGATGTTAGTAGATAGTGGCTTAAACGGCATTAATATTAGCATTGATAGTCTAGATAGAAATACATTCAAAAATGTTACAGGTCACGATCGATTACCAGAGATTTTAAAAGGAATTAATATTCTACAAGATTTAAATTTTGAAAATATTAAGATTAATGCAGTTCTTTTAAATAGAATAAATGCATCAGAAAAAGATTTTGAGTCTTGGGGAGAATTTATAAAGAAGAATAAAGTAGATTTTCGATATATAGAACTAATGCAAACAGGCGATAACCTAGATTATTTTAAAAAATATCATGTATCTTCAAAAATTTTCAAAGATTACTTAAATAAAAATAATTGGATTTATCAAACCTTAGGTAAAGATGCAGGGCCGTCACTAAATTATATCAATCCAGAATACAAAGGGAAATTTGGAATTATAGCGCCCTACTCTAAAGATTTTTGTAGAAGCTGTAACAGATTAAGAATTACATCAAGAGGAGATCTTAGATTATGCCTATTTGGAAATACTGGAATAAGTATAAGACATTTATTACAAAAAGATGATCAAATTGAAGAATTACAAGATCTTATAATGGGTCAAATGAAATTTAAAAAAGAATCTCACCATTTGGAACTAGGCGAAACTGGTTTAACTAAAAATTTATCTACCATGGGTGGCTAATGTCAAAATTAAAAATTATTAATCAAGAAGAGCTTAAAGATTGGGCGAAAGAAATATTTCAAAAAAACTCTTTCAATATGGTTGATGTTTCTTCAAAAAAAGAAACTTTTAGAAGAGCACTTGCATCAGGTAAAATTTATGTTGGAAAAGAGGTTCTTGATCTAATTAAAAATAAGAAAATGCCTAAAGGAGATCCTATTACTTTAGCTGAGGTATCAGCTGTGTTGGGTGTAAAAAAAACAAGTGAACTTATTCCTCTTTGTCACCCACTTCCAATTGACCATACGGCTACTAAAATAATTATGAATGAATTAGACGGTTCATTAGAAGTGTTTTGCGTAGTTTCTGCAGTAGCAAAAACAGGTGTTGAAATGGAAGCTATAATGGGTGTTAACTCTGCCTTAATCACAATTTACGATTTAAGCAAAATAGTAAATCCACATCTTAAAATTGATAACGTAAAATTATTAATTAAAGAAGGTGGAAAAAGTGGATTATGGAAAAACCCTGATGGTCTCCCAGATTTTTTAAAAAATATTTTTTAATGAAAATATCAGTTGAACTATTTGGCGCAGCTAGAGAATTTAGTACTAAATCCCATTTAGACTTTGAATTAATTGAAAATTCCTCAATAAAGGATCTTAGAAACCAAATGATAGAGTTTATTGATATAAAATTTAAAGGAAATGAAACTTTTAAAAAAATTATTAAATCATCAGCTTTTTGTTCGTCTGATGATAAAATTGTCTCAGACAATTATAAAATAGTTAAAAAACAAAACTTTAGCATTATACCTCCTATAGGAGGCGGTTAATGCTACATACTAAAATTATTGATGCTTCAAAAAATGAGAAGATAGAAATTTCAAAAGCAGAAAATTTTTTAAGTCAATCGAAATTTGGTGCTGTAATATATTTTGTTGGGACTGTAAGAGATTTAAATGAAAATAAAACAGTTACTGGTATTACCTATGATGCCAAAGAAAGTATGGTTATAAAAAGTTTTGAAGAAATTTATAAAGAAGCTGACAACAAGCTAAATATTAAAGAAAAAGCAGTATTTATTGAGCATGTTAAAGGATATGTGGGTTTAAAAGAAAAAAGCATCATTATTGGTGTAGCTTGTAAACATAGAGATCAAGCTTTTGTGTTATCTAGATATATAATTGAAGAAATTAAAAAAAGATCTCCTATTTGGAAAAAAGAACATTATGAAAATGAGGACAGTGAGTGGTTAAAAGGAATATCTCTAAATAATTAAAATGATAAAATTTAAAAATTCAGAAATTACACCAGAGAATATTTATAAAAAAAGAAGATCTTTCATTAAATCTGTAGGTCTCGGTGCAAGCACATTAGCAATGTCGAGTATACCCTTTTTAAATAAATCTTTAGCAAGTGAGAGAGATAAATTAACGAGTTATAAAGACATAACGACTTATAATAATTATTATGAGTTTGGAACATCAAAGAGTGATCCTTATAGAAACTCTCAAATATTTAAAACAACTCCTTGGGATATAGCTATTGAGGGTGAAGTTGAAAAACCAATAAAATTATCTATGGAAGAAATCTCAGAAATGTTTATTTCTGAAGAAAGAATATATCGATTAAGATGTGTTGAGGGTTGGTCTATGGTTATTCCATGGATGGGCTTTTCTTTGAGCAAATTACTATCAAAAGTAAATCCAACTAATAAAGCAAAATTTGTTGAATTTGAAAGTGTATATGACCCTGCACAAATGAAAGGTCAAAGATACCCTGTTTTAAACTGGCCTTACAATGAAGGTTTAAGAATTGATGAAGCTATGCATCCTTTGACAACAGTTGTGACAGGTTTATATGGTAAAAAACTGCCTAATCAAAACGGAGCACCACTAAGAATTTTTATTCCATGGAAGTATGGTTTTAAAAGTGCAAAAGCTATTGTTAAAATTAAATTTGTTGAAAACATGCCTACCTCATCATGGATGTGGGCTTCACCTAGAGAGTATGGATTTTACTCAAATGTTAACCCTAATGTTGATCACCCAAGATGGTCTCAAGCAACTGAAAGAATAATAGGTGAAGGTATTTGGGCGCCTAGAGTAAAGACCTTAATGTTTAATGGTTATGGAGATGAAGTAGCAAGTTTATATACTGGTATGGATTTGAAAAAGTACTTTTAATGATAAAGTATTTTAAGTCGAGTATTTTCATATTAAGTACAATTCCATTTTTAATTATAATTTATAAAATTTTTTTTAATAAATTAGGACCAGAACCAGTAAAAGAAATAACTCATTTTACAGGAGAATGGACTTTAATTTTTATTTGTTTAACCTTAGCAATGAGTCCTTTAAAAAAATTAACTAATTTAAATTTTTGGGTAAAAGGAAGAAGAATGTTGGGATTATTTGTTTTTTTTTATGCATCATTACATCTATTAACTTACGTAGGCATAGACTACAGATTTAGCTGGCAACCAATCTTTGATGATGTTGTTAAAAAAAAATATATTTTTGTTGGATTTGCAGCTTGGTTGTTACTAATACCACTTACATTAACTTCATCTCAAAAAATGATGATGTTACTTAAGCAAAATTGGAAAAAATTACACAGATTAATCTATGTTATTGCAATTTTAGGTTCTTTACATTTTATTTGGTTATCCAAAACTATATATTTTAAACCTTTAATTTACTTTGTGATAATAACAATTTTACTATTTTTAAGAGTAAACTTTAAAAGGATATTTTATAAATGAGTAATTTTACCGAAAAAAAAATATTTGAAGAAGCTGATAATTGGTTAAAAAAAAATAAAAGAGTTTCATTAGCAACTGTTGTTCAAACATGGGGTTCATCACCATTAGGGGTAGGTAGTAGAATGATAGTAAGTGAAGATGGAAATTTTTTAGGATCCGTATCTGGGGGATGTGTTGAGGCTAAAGTTGTTGAGGAATGTATATCTCTAATTAAAAATAAAAAAGTTTGTAAAAAAATAGATTTTAAAGTTTCAAATGAAAATGCATGGGAAATAGGTTTAGCTTGTGGGGGCGATATTTCAATTTATATTGAAGAAATTAAGTAATGAAAATTGAAATAATTAGAGAAACTTTAAAAAATAAATCTTTAAAAAAAGAATTTGCACTTATTACAAATTTAATTAGTGGAGATAGTGAAATATTTATTCCTGGAAGAAATCTTACTGGGATGTTTTCAAAATATTTTGACGAAATAGAAAAAAAATTTCATTCAAACAAAAGTGGTATAATAGAAAATTCAGAAATATTCGTTCAAATATTTAAAAATCCAATCAAAGTAATCATTGTAGGTGCTGGCGATATATCAATGTATTTAATTGATTTTGCAAAAAATTTAAATTTTGAGATTATTATTGTTGATCCAAGGGGATCTTTTGCATCTAAAGAAAGGTTTCCAGATACAAAAATTATAAATAAATGGCCTAATGAAGCGTTTAATGAAATAGAAACTAATTCAAAGACAGCTTTGGTTACTTTAACTCATGATCCAAAAATTGATGATTCTGCATTACAATATGCATTAAAAAATAATTTTTTTTATATTGGTGCTTTAGGAAGTAAAAAAACACATGAAAAAAGATGTTTTAGATTGATAGAGGCCGGCTTTAAAAAATCTGATGTAGAGATAATAAATGGACCAATTGGTATTAAATTGGGAGGAAAATCTCCATCTGAAATAGCATTATCTATTATTTCACAAATTGTTTCTGAAAAATATAAAAATAAAGTATGAATTTATTTATTTTCTTGATCGTTATCTACTACTAAGCAAATTTCAGATTTTGTTAAAAATCTTTTTCCTGTACCGTTGTCCAATGAAAACATTCCTCCAATACCACTCACAGCATCTATAGTTAAATCTGTATGTTTCCATTTTTCATATTGATCACCATTCATATAAAAAGGTACTCCTCCAATTTCACCAAGTTTTACATCATTATCTCCAAGTGGAAATTCACCCTCTGGAAAACACATTGGTGCACTTCCATCACAACAACCTCCCGACTGATGGAACATTAATTTTTCCCCATATCTTGCTTGAAGTTCAGATAAAAGATTTAAGGCTGATTTTGTTGCAGATACTTTCATTTTTAATGTCCGGCCCATGAATTAGAATCATGGGCCAGTATATATTATTGTATGTTATATTAAAAGAAGCCTAATTTTTTCTCAGCATAAGAGACATGTAGATTCTTATTCTGACGATAATGATTAAGCATCATTTTATGAGTTTCTCTTCCAACTCCAGATTGTTTATATCCCCCAAATGGTGAGTGAGCTGGATAAGCGTGATAACAATTTGTCCATACTATTCCTGCTTGTATTGCTCTACCCATTCTGTAGGCAATATTACCATTTCTTGTCCATACACCTGCTCCTAAACCGTAAAGAGTATCATTGGCTATTTCTAGAGCCTCAGCCTCATCTTTAAATTTAATCACAGAAACAACTGGACCAAAAATTTCTTCTTGAGAAATTCTCATATTGTTGTTTGCTTCAAAAATAGTTGGCTCAATATAATTTCCTTTTTCAAGACCACTATTTAATTTAGCTGTATTTCCACCTGCAAGGACTTTAGCACCTTCTTTTTTTCCAAGATCTAGATAAGATTTAATTTTCTCCATCTGTTCTATGGAAGCTTGTGCGCCAATCATTGTTTCCATTTTCAAAGGATTGTCTTGCACAACTGCCTTTGTTCTAGCAATACATTTTTCCATGAATTTATCGTAGATAGATTCTTGAACTAATGCTCTACTAGGACAAGTACAAACTTCACCTTGGTTTAGATTAAACATTACAAAACCTTCAACACATTTATCTAAAAAGTCATCATCTTTATCCATGATATCTTCAAAGAAAATGTTTGGAGATTTTCCACCTAATTCCAAAGTTATAGGAATTATATTTTGAGCAGCATACTGCATGATTAATCTTCCAGTAGTTGTTTCACCAGTAAAGGCAACTTTAGCAACTCTTTTTGATGAAGCTAATGGTTTACCTGCTTCTAATCCAAAACCACTTACAATATTAACAACTCCAGGAGGTAATAAATCACCAATTAATTCCATCATTACCATAATAGATGCTGGTGTTTGCTCTGCTGGTTTAAGAACTGAACAGTTACCTGCTGCAAGTGCTGGAGCTAATTTCCAAGTTGCCATCAGTAACGGAAAGTTCCAAGGTACTATTTGACCAACTACACCAAGTGGCTCAGGAATATTATAAGAGTATTGAGAATTGCTTATCTCAGCAACCGATCCCTCTTCTGCTCTAATTACACCTGCAAAATATCTCCAATGATCTATTACAAGTGCTAAATCTGCAGCCATACATTCTCTTATTGGCTTTCCATTATCTAAACATTCAGCCACAGCCAACATATCTTTGTTTTCCTCAAGCTTGTCAGCTATTTTATTTAAAATATTTGATCTTGTAGTTATATCAGTTTTTCCCCACTCTTTAAAAGCTGCGTGAGCTGCATCTAATGCTGCTTCAACATCTTTTTCATTTGATCGTGCTACAGAACAGATTATCTCGTTTGAAATTGGACTTGGATTATCAAAGTATTTACCTGATAATGGCTCAACAAACTTTCCATTAATGTAATTTCCATATTTAGCCTTAAATGGAAATTTCACATTTAAGTGAGATGTATCTAGTACTGAAGACACTTTCATAGCTTCTGCACTCATATTTTTAACCTTTCTCTTGTTAGTTTTATTTTTAAGTTTATTATTTTTTCTAGATTTTTTAGAACGCTTCTTAGTCGCAGACTTTTTAGCCACTACTCTTTTTTTCGTTTTAGTTTTTTTTCTAGAAGATTTGACCAATTTAGATTTTTTTTTCTTGGTCTTGGGTTTTGCTATTTTCTTTTTCTTAATAGCCATAAATAATTAAACTAATAAACTTATTTAAAGTCTATTTATAAAAAATCTAATTTTCTACTTACAAGTGTACTAATACTACATCTTGTGCTTCTTTATTTTGTGATTAATATTTCAATAATGAATGATAATCAAAAAAAAGAACTTCAATCAGCAGCTTTTGAGAGACTGTTAAAACATCTAGATGAAAGAAAAGATGTTCAAAATATTGATCTTATGAACCTTGCTGGGTTCTGTAGAAATTGTTTGTCAAGATGGTTTAGAGAAGAAGGTGAAAAAAATGGAGTAAGCATGTCAGACCTAGAAGCTAGAGAGCATGTTTATGGAATGCCTTATTCTGAATGGAAAGAAAAATATCAAAAATAATTATTTTTCTTTAAGTCTTGGAAATAATTCAACAAAATTACAAGGTTTGTGATTAATATCTAATTGATGCTTTAAGATTCCATCCCATGCATCAGTTACACCTCCTGAGGATCCTGGTAATGCAAATATATATTTTCCATTTGATAAAGCTGCACAAGCTCTTGATTGTATAGAGGATGTTCCAACTGTTTTTAGACTTATAGTTCTAAAAACTTCTCCAAAACCAGGTATATGTTTGTCTGCAATTTCATCAATCGCTTCAGGAGTTATATCTCTACCTGTAAGCCCTGTTCCTCCAGTCGTGATAATGACATCTATATCTTTTTGATTTGTCCATTCTTTTAAAATTTTTACAATATCTTCTTTATTGTCTTTACAAATTTTTCTATCAATTAATTTATGCTTAGCCTCTTTAATTTTTTCAACCAAGATTGCACCAGATTTATCATTATCAAATGTTCTTGTATCTGTTACAGTTAATAAAGCTATATTTACATCCATAATTTAAAAATGATTATATTATCAATTCTTTTTTTTGTAACCGCTTTAATATACTCAAGCGTTGGATTTGGGGGTGGCTCAACATATCTAGCAATACTTTTAATTTGGGGTGTACCTTATACAATATTTCCGGTTATAGCTCTTGTATGTAATATTATTGTTGTATCTGGTAATTCTATCAATTTTATAAGATCTAAAAATATAAATATTAATTTAATTTTTCCTTATTTAATTGGCTCTATTCCTTTTGCATTTATTGGAGGATCAATAACAATTGAAAAAAGTTTATTTGAGATTTTATTATTTTGTGTTTTGTTAATTGCTGGTATTTTTTTACTAATTGAGAGTAAATCTTTTAATAAAGAGCAAATTAAAATTAATAAAATACCAAGATTAATCTCAATTTCTATTGGATCGATAATTGGCTTTATGTCAGGGTTAGTAGGAATTGGTGGAGGAATTTTTTTAAGCCCACTTCTTTTTTTAATTAAGGCTGGATACTCTAGACATATCACCAGTAGTGCATCTTTGTTTATTTTAATCAATTCTATCTTTGGGATAGCTGGACAGCTGACAAAAGATCAGATTTTAGATCAGGTTACTAACTATTGGCCATTGTTTTTAGCGGTGCTTATTGGAGGACAAATTGGTAGCTTATTAAACATTAAATTTTTATCGAATAAAATTTTAGCTCTACTAACTTCTTTTCTTGTAATTTTTGTCGCAATAAGAATGGGAATTAAACTTATTGCTTAATCTTGAATAAATATGCTTTTAATATATTTAAAGCATTATGAAAAATATTAAGCCTTTTGGTCCATCAATTGGAAAAACAAAAATTTCAAAGAAATTTTTAAATATCCTGAATAAAGAGATTGATAATAAAGTTTTAACAAAAAAAAACGATTATAGCTCTAAACTAGCTAGTCAAATTAAAAAAGAAATTAAAATTTCAAATAATTTTATAAAGAAGAATTTAGAGAGAGAAATAAAAAAAAATATTAAAGATTTTCTTAAAAATGAAGAAATTAAAAAAGTTAAAAATATAAAAATATTAAATTTATGGGTAGTTAGTCAATTTAAAGATGAATATAACCCTATTCATTATCATGATGGAGATATATCTGGTGTGGGTTATTTAAAAGTCCCAAAAAATATGACTAAAAATAAACTTTTAAAAAATAAAAAAGATAAGACTAATGGCACAATTGATTTTATAAACGGACAAAGGGGTTTTTTAAGTAGAAGTATTTTTAATATTGTGCCTAAAGAAAGAGAATTGATAATTTTTCCAAACTATTTAATGCATACCGCATATCCATTTAATATTAATGCTGAAAGAAGATCTTTTTCTTTTAATGCTAAAATCATTTTTAGAAAATAATGATTAACAAAGATTTTTTTAAAAAAATTAGAATATTAGATGGAGGAATGGGTCAAGAATTGCTTGCAAGAGGGATGAAGCCAAATTCAACTTTATGGAGTGCTAATGCAATATTGGATGAAAATTATCATCAACTTGTTTTAGACACACATATTGATTTCATAAAAGCTGGTGCAGAGATCATTGTCACAACAACTTTTGCTACACGGCAAAAACGTTTAAAAGAGAACAATCTTTTAGATAAATTTGAATATTTAAATCAAAAGGCAGGTGAAATTGCTCAAACTGCAAAACGAAAATTTCCCAATACTTACATTGCTGGTGGTATACCTCCACAAAATTTAACCTATGAAGCAGATGATAGAGATGAGGTCGAAATTACAGAAAACTTTAATAGTCAAGCAAAGGCGTTAAATCCATATGTTGATTTTTTTTACTTTGATGTTTGGAGTAGTGTTAAAGAGGTTAAGTGTGGAATTGAGGCTATAAAAGAATTTAAAAAACCATATTTAGTTGGATTACATGTATCTGAAGGAACAACTTTACCAAGTGGGGAAAAGATCAAAGATGTCAAAAAAATAATTGATGAAAACGCTCTTGGAGTGCTGTTGTCTTGTGTTTCTCCTGAAAATTTTGAGAAAAACTTAAAAGAATTAAAAAATTTAAATATACCATTTGGTTTCAAATTAAATGGTTTTGTTACCACTAAACTAAGAGAAAGTTACACATCAGTTTTTTTAGGAAAAAAATCTAATCCAAATGAAATTTTGGGAAAAAGACAAGATTTAACACCAATCAAAATTCAAGAAATTGCTAAAAAATTTAAAGACGCTGGGGCAACTATTCTTGGGGGATGCTGTGAAACAAGTCCTTCACACATAAAAGCAATCGCAAACCTTAAGTAACGTTTTTATAATCTGCTTTTCTTGCTAAATATATTCCAATAAATACCGCAATTAATGCAACAATAATTTTTGAGGTAATTATTTCATTAAGAAATATGTATCCTAAAATAATTCCAAATATTGGAATGATATATGAAACCTGTGAATGAAATATGAGACCATTTGTTTTTAAAATTCTGAATCTCAATAACCATGCTATCCCGGTAGGAAAAATTCCTAAATATATTACAGATATAATAGAGTCTGTTGAAGGATTTAACATCCAAGGTTTTTCAAAAATTAAAGTGAATGGAAGAAGTATAATTGTAGACCAAATTAAAATTGAGCCTGTAACATTTTCATTTTCTTTATTGCTTATTTTTAATGTTATAACTCCTCCGATTACATAACAGGTAGATCCAAGAAGAATTAAAAGTGCAGCAATAAAGTTATTTTCATTAATTAAAAAGTTATCTGAAAACAAAAATACTATTCCTGAAAATCCTATTAATAATCCAATTGTTTTTAATAAGTTAAATTTTTCTCCTTTTAAAAAAAAGTGAGCTAGAACTGTTGAGCTTAATGGTGTTGTGGACATCAAGATAGCTGCTAAGTTACTTTGAACAAAATTCACTCCATAAGATATTAGTATGAATGGAATAACTAAATTTACCAATCCAATGATTGCAAACCACTTCCAGTCTTTTGAGAATGCTTCAATTTTTATATTTTTATAAAAACATAAAATTAAAACTGGTATAGCTCCTAAAAATGATCTTAAAAAACCTATTGTAATAGGTCCAAATGAGTATGTCGCAATCTTTATATTAAAAAAAGCAGACGCCCATATTAATGACAACAATGTCAACAACAAATAATCAACTAATTGTGGTTTTCTCATTCTGTTATTTCGTTTATCTCACCAGAAGTTAAGGCAATTAAATTTTCAAAATTTATTTCAAAAACTGCATTAGGATGACCTGCAGCTGCAAAAATAGAGGAAAATCTATTTAAAGTATCATCAATAAAAATTTTTATTTTTGTTAAATGTCCTGTTGGAGATACTCCACCAATTGTATATCCAGTAATTTTTTTAACATTTTCTGGGTTCGCCATTGAAACATCTTTTTCATCTAAAATTTTTTTTAATTTATTTAATGAACACCTTTTATCTCCAGAAACTAAACATAAAACATAACTATCCCCTGCCTTAAAAAGTAAGCTTTTGACAATGGCTCCTACTTTGCAACCTAAAGCTGTAGCTGCATCGTTAGCTGTTCTGGCAGTTTGCTTCAAAATAATCACTTTAAGATCTGGGTTAAATTGTTTTAGAGATTTTTGTGCTCTTAATACTGGCTCTTTATTTAATATTGAATTCACAAGTTAAATATATTTATTATTTTAGTGACTAATTACACTACTTATGTGAAAATTGCATAGGTGTTATTTGTTAAATAAGCAATATTTTTAAGTATTTTTTTGCTAATTAGGCCAAACAAAATTACATAGGAGACAAAATGAGTGCAGCAAACGTATTGAAATATATCAAAGAAAAAGAAGCAGAATTTGTGGATCTAAGATTCACTGATCCAAGGGGAAAACTTCAACACTTAACAATGGATGCTTCAATAGTTGATGAAGGTATGTTGAATGAAGGTGTCTTTTTTGACGGTTCGTCTATTGCTGGTTGGAAAGCAATTAATGAGTCTGACATGATTTTAAAACCTGATACTGCAAGAATGTTCATGGATCCTTTTACGTCTCATAATACTGTGGTTTTGTTTTGTGACATTCTAGATGCAATTAAAAAAGACCCTTATGAAAGAGATCCAAGAGGTGTTGCTAAAAAAGCTGAAGAATATTTAAAAGCTTCAGGTATAGGTGATAAAGCTTTTTTTGGACCTGAGCCAGAATTTTTTGTTTTTGACGATGTAAGAGTCAAAAATGATATGAATGAGTGCGGATTTAAATTAGATAGTAAAGAAGGTCCTTACAACTCAGGGAAAGAATATGAAAATGGAAACATGGGACACAGACCTCAAATTAAAGGAGGATATTTCCCAGTACCACCAGTTGATAGTGAACAAGACATGCGTGGTGAGTATCTTAAAAATTTGAAAGAAGTTGGTATTAAAGTTGAAAAACATCACCATGAAGTTGCTCCTAGTCAGCACGAACTTGGAATGTATTTTGGAACTTTAGTAAACCAAGCTGATAACGTGCAATTATATAAATATGTTGTTCAAATGGTAACTCATTCATTTGGAAAAACTGCAACTTTTATGCCAAAGCCAGTTGCTGGTGACAATGGTTCAGGTATGCACATCCATCAATCCATTTGGAAAGGTGATACTCCGGTGTTTTCAGGTGATGCGTATTCTGGATTAAGTGAAACCGCATTACATTATATTGGTGGAATTCTAAAACACGCTAAAGCAATTAATGCTTTTGCTAACTCTACAACAAACAGTTACAAAAGATTAATTCCAGGTTTTGAAGCTCCAGTTCTTCTTGCATATTCAGCAAGAAATAGATCTGCTTCTTGTAGAATACCGATCACATTAAGCAAAAAAGGTGCAAGATGTGAGATTAGATTCCCAGATGCTGCCGGAAACCCATATTTAACTTTCGCAGCTATGTTGATGGCTGGAATTGATGGAATTAAAAATAAAATTCATCCTGGTGAATCTTTTGATAAAGATTTATATGAATTGCCACCTGAAGAAGTTAAAGCTATCCCAACAGTTTGTGGTTCTTTAAGAGAAGCAATGGAAAGTTTAGATAAAGACAGAGAGTTTTTAACTCAAGGCGGTGTCTTTACTGACGATCAGATTGATGCTTACATTGCTCTTAAGTTTGAAGAAATTCACAAATTTGAACATGCACCTCATCCTGTAGAGTTTGAGATGTATTACAGTAGCTAATAAATTTAATTACTGTCTAGTTGTTGCAATTGTATCTTTGTTAACACCTTTTTTAACTACGTAATCTTGTGTGCCGTTCGCACCGGTTTCAACTTCTTTACGTAGTTCTTTAAAGAATGTTTTTTCCTTTAAAGAGTCTTTTAAGTTTTTAACAAGATTTTTAAACTCAAATTTGTTCATGAAGAATCTATATACTAGATATGCAAATAATGCAATACAGATATGCAATTATTGGGATAATACAACTTATGATATTTTAAAGGACTCTCCACAGCCACAACGCTCAGTTTCATTAGGATTATTGAACACAAATGATGAGGACAATTCCTCCTTTTTATAATCCATTTCAGTGCCAAGCAGATACATAATAGCGGCTGAATCAACGAATACTTTCACACCCTTATCTTCTATAACTTCATCATTAGGATTTAACTCTTTTGTGTACTCCATCACGTATGACATCCCTGCGCAACCACCAGATTTCACTGATACTCTAACTCCGATAGAATCTTTTTCAGCATTAGACATTATCTCTTTTATTCGTAATGCTGCGTTATCACTTAATTTAATTATAGGGTTCATTATAAATTCAATTCCAATTTTGCTGCTTCTGACATCATATCTTTATTCCACGGTGGATCCCAAACTAACTCAAGATCAACATCCTCTATACCTTCAACTTGCATTGCACCATCTTTTACTTCTTTAGGTAAACTTTCAGCTACTGGGCAATTTGGTGTAGTCAAAGTCATTTTAATTTTAGCAAACTTATCGTCCTCAACCTTAATATCATAAATCAAACCCAATTCGTAGATATTTACAGGTAACTCAGGATCATAAATTTTTCTTATTTCCTCAATTATCTGTTCTTTTTTTGACATAATTTAATTTTCCGTTTTTACTTCCTCTGTTTTTTCATCAAAAGCAGAAACCATTGTATGCCAAGATAAAGTTGCACACTTAACTCTCATTGGATATTGCTTAACACCAGATAAACACATTAGTTTAGTTTTTTCATCTTCACTCAAATACTTAGATTTTAATTCAGGATTTTCCTTAATCATTCCTAAAAAATCCTCAACTATCTCTTTAGCCTCATGCTCATTTTTTCCTTTAATTAAATCTGTCATTATAGAAGCTGAAGCCATTGAAATCGCACAACCACTCCCTTCGAAGGATGCATCTTCTACAATTTTTTGTCCATTTAGTTTTAAATAAACATGAACATTATCACCACAAAGTGGATTATTACCTTTAGCGTCTTTATTAAAACCTTCTGTCTTTCTAAGATTTCTAGGATTCTTACCGTGTTCTAATATAATTTCTTGATAAAGTTCTTTTAAATTCATTATAAATTAAATATTTTTTTACAGTTGTTAATTGACTCATTCAACTGATCTAAATCCTCTTTTGTATTATATATACCAACTGATGCTCTTGCACTTGCTGGAATATTTAATTTGTCATGTAGAATTTGACAACAATGATGTCCTGCTCTTATTGCAACCCCGTCTTCATCCAGGATAGTTGCTATATCATGAGGGTGAACTCCTTCTATAGTGAATGATAAAACCCCTCCTTTATTTTTTGGATTTCCGATAAGTTTAACTGAGTTATTTTTTTGTAATAGTTCTTGCCCGTATTCAACTAAATCAGCTTCATGTTTCATAACATTTTCGATACCAATGCTTTCTAAAAATTTTATTGATTGGTCAAAAGCAATTACTTGTGCTGTAGCCATAGTACCAGCTTCGTATTTATTAGGTAGTTCACCATAGGAAATCCTATCTTTTTTAACTTCATTTATCATTCCTCCACCACCTTGGTATGGAGGTAATTCTTCTAACCATTTTTTCTTACCGTAAAGAACTCCCAAACCTGTAGGTCCATACATTTTGTGACATGAAATTGCATAGAAATCACAATCTAAATCTTGCATATCTAATTTTAAATGTGGCGCTCCTTGACATCCATCGACTACAACAATTATTTCTTTTGAATGTGCAAGCTGGGTAATTTCTTTTACAGGTAAAATTGCACCTGTTACATTCGACAAATGAGTAATAGAAATTAATTTTGTTTTAGGAGTTATTTTTTTTTCTATTTCCTCAAGAGTGATTTCACCTTCTTCGTTTATTTCGGCAAAATTAATTTTTATATTTTTTGATTTTCTTAAAAAATGCCATGGAACATAATTTGAATGATGCTCAAGTTCTGTAATTAATACTTCGTCACCTTCCTGCAAGTAACTTTGACCCAATGTATTAGCAACTAAATTTAATGCTTCAGTAGCACCTTTTGTAAAAACAATCTCATTTTTATCTTTAGCGTTAATATATTTTTGAACAGATGTTCTTGTATTTTCGTATAAATTAGTTGCTGCTACAGCAAGATAATGAACACTTCTACCAACATTTGAAAATTGTTTTGTATAAAATTCATTAATTCTATCCACAACTACCTTAGGTTTTTGAGATGAGTTCGCACTATCTAAATATACTAGATCGTTATTTTGAATTTTTTCATCAAAAATCGGAAATTCTTTTTTTATTTGATCAATATTCATTCTTTAATTCCAATCATATTTTTTATTAAGTTTTTTATTTCCGAGTCAGTAATTTTTTCAACAACATCAAGCAGAAAACCATTTATTAATAGCTCTCTTGATTGTTGATAACTTAAACCTCTAGACATTAAATAAAATATAGAATCTTCATTTAAACTGCCTGAAGCTGAACCATGCGAACATTTAACATCATCAGCATAAATTTCTAATTCGGGCTTGGCATTAAACTCTGACTCTTTATTCAGCAATATTGCTTTGCTCAATTGGTATCCATCAGTCTTCTGAGCGTCTGAATTTACAAAAATTTTTCCTTGATACACTGCTTTAGAGCTTTGTTCTAAAACACTTTTAATTAATTGATAACTTTTTGTATTTTCGGTTAAGTGATTTATTATTGATCTGATTTCGTGATGTTTGCGATTATTCAATGAAAAAACACCATTTACAAAAGCTGATGCATATACTCCATTTAAATTACAATTTATCTCATTTTTAGAAAAATTTGATCCAGAGGATAAAATAAATGTTTCAGAAATACTGTTCTTATCTTGATCAATATTATTAAAAGAATACTTGATATTTTTATTTTCAAACTTATCTACTTTATAATTTTTTAAAACTGCATTTTCCTTTAATTCAAAATTATAAAATATATTTAAAAAATTCTTTTCAGATGTATCATTAAACAAATCAATTAATCTTAATGAGCTATCTTTATCTAGTTCAAAATTAAGTCGTAAATTAATGTTTTTAGACCAAATTTTGGAGTTTGTTGTATGATAGATAATTAGAGGTTTTACTAACTGGTAACCTTTTTTTACCAATATTTTAAAACATTTATTAGTAAAAGCATTGTTCAAGTCAGATAATGAATTGCTATTTTTAAATTCATTAATAGTTTCTGATTGATCAATTATTTCTATTTGATCTTTTTTTTCATATTCAAAATCAATTTTTTCAATTCTACCATTTATAAAAACTATTTTATTATGCTCTAATCCATCTACAAATACAGATGTATCAACTTTATTAGTAGATGTTTGGTCATTATAGAAACTAAGTTCTCCAATATTATTTTTTATTATTTGATTTAAATCTGAAAATTTCCAATCTTCCTCTTTTTTATTTGGAAAACCTTTGTTTATGAAATTGTCCAAACAAAATTTTTTTATTTCAATATCTTTTTGAGATAAACTTAAATTTTTAATACTATTATCAAAATCTTTTTGTAATTGTTCTTTCATTTAATTAAAATTTTCATATCCTTTTTTTTCTAATTCTAAAGCTAAATCTGGACCACCAGATTTTACAATTTTTCCATTCATCAAAACGTGAACAAAGTCAGGTTTTATATAATCAAGTAATCTTTGGTAGTGTGTTATAATTAAAAATGAATTATTTTTATCTCTTAATGTGTTAACTCCATCTGCAACAATCTTTAAAGCATCAATATCTAAACCAGAATCTGTTTCATCTAAAATTGAAAGTTTTGGAGCTAGCAACGACATCTGTAAAATTTCATTTTTCTTTTTTTCACCTCCAGAAAAACCAACATTTAATTGTCTATTTAATTTTTCCTCATCAAATTTTAATTCTTTAGACTTTTCTTTTACCAATTTTAGAAACTCAATAGCATCAAGCTCTTTCTCACCCCTAGCTTTTCTAACAGCATTTAAAGAAGTTTTTAAAAATATATTTGTATTTACACCTGGAATTTCTAAAGGATATTGGAAAGCTAAAAATATACCCTTGTGTGCTCTTTCCTCTGTTTCAAGTTCAAATAAATCTTTTTCTTCAAAAAGAACTTCCCCAGAAACTTCATAACCTTTTTTTCCAGATAGAATATTTGATAATGTGCTTTTTCCAGATCCATTAGGACCCATAATTGCATGAACCTCACCGGGATTTATATCTAATGATAGCCCGTTTAAAATTGACTTATTATCTATAGTTGCATTTAAATTATTTATTTTAAGCATATTAGCCCACACTTCCTTCCAGACTGATACCTACAAGTTTTTGAGCTTCTACAGCGAATTCCATAGGTAATTGTTGCAACACTTCCTTACAAAAACCGTTAACGATCAAGCCAACAGCTTCCTCTGGATTTAATCCTCTTTGTTGACAATAATGTAACTGCTCTTCACTAATCTTGGATGTGGTTGCCTCATGAGCAATATTGGACTCGGAATTTTTATTTTTTATATAAGGAACAGTGTGAGCTCCACATTTGTTACCCATTAATAAAGAGTCACACTGAGTATAATTAGTTGAATTTTTGGCTTTTGAAGAAATATCAACCAAACCTCTATAAGTCATATCTGAACAACCAGCTGATATTCCTTTAGAAATTATTTTACTTTTAGTATTTTTACCTAGATGAATCATTTTGGTACCTGTATCTGCTTTTTGATGATTGTTAGTAATAGCTATTGAATAGAACTCACCAACAGAGTTATCTCCTTTAAGAATACAACTAGGATACTTCCAGGTAATTGCAGAACCTGTTTCAACTTGTGTCCATGAAATTTTTGAATTTTTTCCCTTGCATAAACCTCTTTTTGTTACAAAATTATAGATTCCGCCTTTGCCATCTTGATCACCTGGATACCAATTTTGAACAGTTGAATATTTTATTTCCGCATCATCAAGTGCAATTAGTTCTACATTAGCAGCATGTAATTGATTTTCATCTCTCATTGGAGCTGTACATCCTTCTAAGTAGCTTACATAACTTCCTTTATCTGCAATAATTAAAGTTCTTTCAAATTGACCTGTATTAGATGCATTAATTCTAAAATAAGTTGATAGTTCCATTGGACACCTAACACCCTCAGGAATATACACAAAAGAACCATCTGTAAAAACTGCTGAATTTAATGTTGCAAAAAAATGATCACTTGTTGGAATTACAGAGCCTAAATATTTTTTGACTAATTCAGGGTGATTTTGAATTGCCTCAGATATAGGACAAAATATAATTCCTTGTTTTGTTAATTCATCTTTAAAAGTAGTAGCTACAGAAACTGAATCAAATACAGCATCAACGGCTATTCCATTTAATCTCGCTTGCTCTTGCAAAGGAATTCCAAGTTTCTTATAAGTTTCTAAAAGTTTAGGATCCAGTTCATCTAAGCTCTTTGGCTTGTCTTTCATGCTTTTAGGTGCAGAGTAATAATATAAATCTTGATAATCTATTTTTGGAAATTTAGGTTTCTGCCAATCTGGTTCTTTTAATACTTTAAATCTTTCAAAAGCTTTTAGTCTAAACTCAAGCATCCATGCAGGTTCTTTTTTAATATTAGATATAAATTTAATGACATCTTCATTCAAACCTTTTGGGGCTTGAATATTTTCTATGTCTGTCGAAAAACCATATTTATAGTCTTTTAAATTATTTATCTCTTTTTGTCTGTTATCCATTCTAAACTCTTGTCTCTTTATTATTATTTAATAAATCTTTTAGGCTTTTATTTTCAAAGAATGTATTTATGTGTACCTCTAATTCATCCCATAGATTATGAGTAATACACTTAGTGGCTTTACCATTGCATCCTTTTTTAGATTCTTTTTTACATTGAACAGTTTTTACTTTTTCATCTACTGCATGAAAAATATTTGTTAATTTAATATCGTTCGGATTTTTATTTAAAACGTATCCTCCCTGAGTTCCTCTAATACTTTTAACAATTTCGTTTTTTTTTAATTTAGAAAAAATTTGTTCTAGATAATCTAAAGATATACCTTGTCTCAATGATATGTCTCTTAATGATACTGGATTGATGTTATCAAACCTAGCTAAATCAACTAATGCCATTACAGCATATCTACCTTTTGATGTAAGTTTCATTTTTTACCCTTAAATTGTGGGTTTTTATACATACCTGACTAAAATGGTCAAGTTTAGAGTGTAAAAAAAAACTAACATATTGTCGCTGACTTATGATAAACGTACATTTTTTTTGAGAATAGTAATCAATATCGCATATGGATAACAAAATTTTAGAAATATTTATACCTGGTCCAGCAGGAAGACTTGAGGCTAAATATTATAAAAGTAAAAAAAATACATCCCCAATTGCTTTAGTGTTACAACCCCATCCTCAATATGGAGGAACTATGAATAATAAAGTAGTAGTAGATACTTTCCATACATTTATGGATAACGATTTTTCTGTTTGCAGAGTAAATTTTAGAGGTGTTGGAAAAAGTGATGGAGAATTTGATAATGGTCAGGGTGAACTAGCCGATGCTGCAGCAGCATTAGATTGGTTGGAAAGAGAAAATTTTGATAATTCTCAATGTTGGGTATCAGGGTTTTCATTTGGATCATTAATTGCAATGCAATTATTAATGAGAAGACCTGAAATAAATAGATTTATAGCAATTTCACCACAACCAAATGTTTATGATTTTTCTTTTTTATCTCCGTGTCCAACGTCAGGTTTAGTAGCTTATGGTAAAAAAGATGAATTAGTACCATTAGAATACATTACAGAATTAGATAAAAGATTAAGCGCTCAAAAAGGAATTAAAGTAGAATTTAATGCGATATCAGAGGCTAATCATTTCTTTTCAAAAACAAGTGACACTTTAGTTAAGCATCTTAATAAATATATTAAAAAAGAAACAGCACTTTATTAAAAATTTTCTATCAACTTTCCACCCACTGTAAATTCTTTACATCCAGTTGTTGAGCTAAATGAAATCGGTAAATTTAAAAAAGACCTTATAGCTAAAAAAGCAAAAGCCTGGGATTCAATATAATCGCCATTAAAATTATATTTATCTATGATTTCCAAAGTAATATTATTTTCGTTTGATATGTAATTTTTTATACGATTAATTAAATTACTATTTTTTCTACCACCACCACAGAGTAAAAATGTAATACTTTTTTTTTGACTAACATGTTTTAATCCTTCTGCAATCAAATATGCTGTAAAATCTGTTATAGTAGCACAACCATCTTCTAGCGATAATCCTCTTACAAATGATACGTCAAAATTTTTAATATCCAATGACTGGGAGTAAGAATTTATTTTAAAATTATCTATTGCCTGATTTAGAATTAATTGATCAACTTTCCCTGCATTAGCTAGTTCACCATTTGTATCAAACTTTTTATTAGAATTATTTCTTACCCATTCATCAATCAGACAATTACCAGGACCTATATCAAAAGCCGAAAGATTATCTTGAAAATTATCAGTTTCATTAATAACTTTTGTAACATTTGCGATACCACCAATATTTAAGAAACCTATTGGAAATTTAATATTAAAATTTTGATTGATTTTTTTTGATAAAATATGATGAAAAATTGGTGTTAAAGGTGCACCTTGGCCATTATTTTGAATATCTGCTTGTCTAAAATCGTATATGACTTTTTTTTTGATCATTTGAGATAACAATTTCCCATCTCCTAATTGATTAGTAATTTTCTCATTTGGGTTATGAAAAATTGTTTGACCATGAAAACCTATCAGATCAATTGGATCTCTATATTTTTTTAATGATTGGTTTACTGCTTCTACATGAAAAAGAGTTAAATTACGCTCTAATTCTCTTAATTTTTCTGAATTTTGTAAAAGATCTTTCTTTGTTAAAACTAAATCTCTTAATCGAACTAACTGATCCTGAAGATTTTTATCATACTCATAATAATCATCTAAAATGTTTGAAAATTCATCGTATCCATCTGAACTAATTATGGATAAATCAATACCATCCATAGATGTTCCGCTCATTAGTCCAATTGCAGTATATAATTTTTTTTTCATTGATATGTTTTTTAAAAAAAATTTGTATATTGTAACTATAAACTTATGAATAAATTTTTAAAAGAATTTAAAGATAGAGGTTTTTTCTATCAATGCACAAGTGAAGATGAACTATCTAAACAATTAGATAAAGAAAAGATAAAAGGTTACATAGGTTTTGATTGTACAGCTGAAAGCTTACATGTGGGTAGCTTACTGCAAATAATGTGTTTAAGATTACTTCAAAAAAATGGACATCGACCAATAGTTTTACTTGGTGGAGGAACTACAAGAATAGGTGATCCGTCCGGTAAAGACAAAACTAGAAAAATATTAAGTGAAGAAGAAATAGAAAAAAATATTAAAAATATCAAAAATATTTTAAAAAAATTTTTAGATAATGATGATCCAGATACAAAACCAATATTTGTAAATAATTATACTTGGCTTAAAGATTTAAATTATATTTCATTTTTAAGAGATATTGGAAAACATTTTACTATAAATAGAATGCTAACATTTGATAGTGTAAAACTCAGATTGGATAGAGAACAATCACTAAGTTATATGGAATTTAATTATATGATTTTACAAGCATATGATTTTCTTGAATTAAATAAGAAAGAAAATTGTGTCTTACAAATCGGAGGTTCAGATCAATGGGGAAACATTGTTAATGGTGTTGAGCTAATTAAAAGATATTCTAATAATCAAACCTTTGGTTTAACAACTCCATTAATTACACTAGCAACTGGTGCTAAAATGGGAAAAACTGAAAGTGGGGCTATTTGGTTAGATGAAAAATACTTATCAGCTTATGATTATTGGCAATTTTGGAGAAACATAGATGATAGAGATGTAATTAAATTTTTAAAAATGTTTACTGAAATTCAAATTAATGAAATAGAAACAATTAAAGATAAAGATATAAATGAATTAAAAATACTACTTGCTAATAAAACCACAGAAATGTTACATGGAAAGGAAGCAGCCAAAAATTCTGAGCAAGCAGCAAAAGAAGCTTTCTCCGGAAACACTCTGGGTTCGAACTTACCTAAAGTTAATATTCAATTAAATAAAATAGAAGAAAAAATAAATATAGTAGACCTTGTTTTATTATCTAAACTAGAAAACTCGAAAAGCGAAATCAGAAGACTTATAAAAGGGAATGCGGTAAAAATTAATGACGATGTTATTTCAGATGAAAAATTCGAAATCAATAAAAATTTATTTAAAGATAATTATCTTAAACTTTCACTTGGAAAAAAAAGACATATTAAAATAGAATTGAATTAATTTTTTTTAATTTTCTCTAAAGTTCTAGTAATAAATCTGGGTGTTAGGGTTTTTATAGGATTTACGGTAGTTTCTAAATCTTTAGGGGGACCTTTAATTTTAAAGCTGACTCCGAAAATACCATCGCCTACTTTCTTTCCAATCAATAAATCTCCAAGTAAAGGTATTGAAGCAATAGATCTATTAATTGTTGTCGCTGGAACCAAGGTTCCTCTTAAACTAATTAATTTATCCTCCTCAATGTATCCTTCCAATAAAATAGATATTGCTGGACCAATTGCATATAATTCTTCAATTTTCATCTGTTTATCTTGATTAGTAAAATTCATTTCAAAATCTGTAAATCTAATCCCCTCTCCTGTAAGTAAGTCTGCTATTCCCTGAAGAGATGCAAGAGCCAACAACTTGGCTAACGCTGGAATTTCTTTAACTTTAAAATTATCAATTACTAATTTGGAAGTTGAAACTCCGTCTTTTTTCATAGAGTAAAAGTCTAAATATCCATCTCTACCATTTCTAAATCCTTTAATGAATTTATATCTATCTACTAAGGGTTTTGCATTAGATGAGAAAAGAGTGGTAATTTTTTCACCTTGATCATTTGTTTTAATTGTAAATTTTATATTTTGTGAATTGTTATAAAAAGCCAAAATATCTGCTTCTTCTAATTTGTTATTAATAATCTTTATCTTTCCTTTCAAATCCTTAACAAAGTATACTGTATCAAAGTAAACTTCCTCAAAATTTAGTTCCATACTTACGTTATTTTCAAAAAGATTTTTTTCTTTTTTGTCATTGGCATCTAGTAAATTCGAAATTAAAGAATTCGCATTAAATGAGGTACCATCAATTAAATAATTTTGGCCTTCTACTTTTTTTATATTGTAATTATTTTTTTTGTTTTCTGTATCTAAATAATTAAAATTTGCCTGATCAATTTTTATTATTTGATTAGAATTGTTAAGAAATAAATTCT
>CACKFA010000008.1 GCA_902599335.1 uncultured Pelagibacteraceae bacterium
ATCTAAATTGAATAATCCGAAATAAGAACTTACATTTTCAGGATTTATTGAAATTAATTTTAAATAATTTTTTTTTGCTTCATCAATTTTACCCATATTTTGAAAGGCAAGCGCCATGTTAAACAATATATTTGGATTATTTGGTTGAATTTCATTACATTTTTTGAAGTATATAATACATTTAGTTATATCATTTAATTCGTAATAAATTTTTCCAATAAGAAAATTTGCTCTCAAATCTTCTGGTTTATCCATTAATAATTTATTTAAAATTAACAATGCATTTTTAAATTGTCTTTTTTGAATGAGTGTTTTTCCTTTTTCAATAGACATATATCTATCTTAGAATTAATTTTTTTTTGCTCTCAATTGAATTTTTTGTATATCAGTTTTTGATAAATGGGTTGTTTTTACATCTATGTCAAAAACTTTTTTATAACTTTGGTCATCAATTATTTTAGCATAAATCAGCCAGTTTTTGATTATTAGAAAATCTGGGAGATTAAATTTGTTTAATGTATTATTGTAAGATCTTTCCTTACTATTTTCTTCTATCCAATTTTTTTGGTCAAATTCATTTTCAAAATTAATCCAATCTTCTTTATATATTTGATTTGTAACATCCTCATTAATATTTTTATAAAGTTCATACTCTTCATAATATTCTGTACAGCCATGTTTGATTTCAATTTTTTCAAAATCAATTTCATAATTTGTTAAATCTTTTGTAATTATATTTTTTATATTATCAGCTTCTGAAATTGAATTTGCATAGAGATACCCTTTGTAATTTCCACTCACTTTTTCTCTCAATTCAATCATAGATTTTCTAATGTTATTCTTTTCTAAAACTAGATTATTAAAATAAAAATATAATTTAATTAAATTTAAGACATTTTTTATTGTAATCTGAACTTTATAGCAGCTAAAACAAAACTTCGGAATAATTTTGTATTTATTAAAAATACCAAAATGTCTATCACAATTTAAATTATGTTTATTTCTTCTATAGATTTGTGTTTCTGGATAATTGAAAGAAATAAATTTTTTTTGTAAAATTTCTTCTGATTTAATAAATAAATTATTTATATTTATATTTTGTAATTTTTTATCATTTTTTTTAATAGTACCTACTTCGCTAATCTGATGATTTAATTTTATAATTGAATTTTTTAAATCATTTGGCTCATAATAATTAAAAAGATCAATTAAGTAATTTTTTAATTTTTGATTTTGTGGCATTAATTTTATAGCTTCTAAAAGATATTTTATAGATAATTTATAATTCCCAACTAATTTATATGAAATACTAAGATTTTCATAAGCAGTTATAAAACTATTATTATTATTTATTGCTTCTTTAAATTTTATTGATGCTTCTGAAAATTTACCAATTTTTAATAAAGCATACCCTATATTATTTAATATTTTAAAATTTTTTTCTTTATCAGAAATTTTTTCATAAAATAATAAAGAGTTTGGCCAATCTCTTTTGTTCAGATAAATTGAACCTTTTAATCTATTAATTATATTTGGATCTTGATCAGAAATATTGTTTAGCAAAATTAAAGCCTCGTCAAAGTTTTTATTTTTAATGTTATCAATTATTGGTAGAAATAATTCTTGTGGCAAGTTTGGGTTTTTACTTTTCATAATTTAACATCAAATTATTTTAATAATTTTAATACAGTTTCTAACTATTTCTTGCAAATTTTAAAAAAGCCTTTAATTTTAGTAATTATATAATAAGCGGGCATAGCTCAGTGGTAGAGCGTCTCGTTGCCAACGAGAAGGTCGAGGGTTCGACCCCCTTTGCCCGCTCCAAAAAAAAATTATGAGTGATCTAGCAAATAAAAAGTGTGTTCCTTGTGAAGGAAATATTCCTCCATTTAATGCTGAGGAGATACATAAATATCTTAAAAAAGTTGATGGCTGGGAGGTTTTAGAGGATAAAATTGATGGCTTTCATTTAATCAAGAATTTTAAATTTGATAACTTTTTAAAAAGTCAGGAATTTGTCAATAAAGTTGGACAAATAGCCGAAGCTGAAGGTCATCATCCTGATTTGTGGTTTGGTTGGGGTTATGCGAGAATTAAAATATTTACGCATGCGATAAAGGGTCTAGCTGAAAGTGATTTTATTCTTGCTGCAAAAATAGATAAAATATCTAATGTCTGAAGTGTCTTGTCTTTGAAAAAAGAAGCACAGTGTCAGTCTCGTTTGCAAAATTAATTATTTCTTTATCTCTTATTGATCCAGATGGTTGAATAACAGCTTTAACACCTGATTGGACTAATTTTTCGATACCATCTACAAAAGGAAAAAATGCATCAGAAGCGGCTACTAAATCATTAGTCATAAGATTAAATTTTTTCATTTTGTTAATTGCTATTTGGCAACTATCTAATCTGCTTGGTTGTCCAGAACCAATGCCAACAGTAGCTTCATTAGATGCTAATACTATTGCATTTGATTTTACATACCTGCATACATTAAAAGCAAAAATAAGATCTTTAAGTTGTTTAGATGTTGGTTTTCGTTTTGATACAACTTTAAAATTTCTTTTTGCAAATATATTTAAGTCTTCTGATTGTATCATTATATCTTGATTAAATGATACAAACTTAAAAAGTTCTCCTAATGTGTAATTTGTTCCATCAATCAATCTTAAGTTTTTTTTAGAATTTAATATTTTGATTGCATTGCTATCGAAACCATTTGCAATTATTACCTCTAAAAATAACTTATTTAATTCAACAGCTAAATCACTTGTAATTTTAAAATTACAAGAAACTATTCCACCAAAAGCACTTATAGGGTCACAAGAAAGAGCAGACTTATAACTCTCTAAATGATCATTTTTAGCAGAAACTCCACATGGGTTTGCGTGTTTAACTATGACTGTTCCTTTCCCTTTTGGTAAAGATCTTGAAATAGTTAGAGCGCTAAATATGTCATTATAATTGTTATAACTAAGCTGTTTTCCATGAATTTGTTTTAAGTTCATATTTGAACTACTTGAATAAATTGCGCTTAATTGGTGAGGATTTTCACCATATCTAAGTTGCTCTACTAGATTTCCATGAAAAATTTTTTTCCTAGGGAAAATAGTATTTGTTTTTTTGTTAAAATAGTTTGAAATCACAGAGTCATAATACGCAGTCTCAGCAAACGCTATTCTTGATAGTTTTTCTCTAAAATTTAAAGAAGTAGATCCCTTGAATTTTTTTAGTTCTTGAATTAATTCCTCATACTGATCTGAAGAAGTTATTACAGCTACATCATTATAGTTTTTTGCCGCCGATCTAACCATAGTAGGACCACCTACATCTATATTTTCTATAATTTTTTGATGATTATTTGTTTTTTTAAGAGTGTTCTCAAATGGATAAAAATTAACTATGACTAAATCAATATTTTCAAAATTATTATCTTTAAGATCTTTTAAGTGAGATTTTTTTTCTCTTTTATTTAAAATCCCTGCATGGATTTTTGGATGAAGAGTTTTTACTCTACCCTCCAAAATCTCGGGGGAATTAGTAAAATCAGATACTTCTAAACAGTTAAATTTTAATCTTTTAATTTCTTTATAAGTACCACCTGAGCTAATTATTTTAATTTTGTTCTTTTTTAAAATATTTAGCAATGGTCTTAAGTTATGTTTGTCAGATACAGAGATGAGAGCTGTTTTAATTTTTTTCCTCATTATAATTTATTTATCTCCCACTTTATTATCTGTTCTTTTTCATTATTCATACCTGAGATAAAAATATTTTGGTTTTCTTTATATAAATTTTTATTACCGAAATATAAACCATTATCAATATTAATATCAAAGTTATCACAACTAAATTTCCAACCTTCCTCATCTAATTCAATTAGTATTGATTTGTTATCTTGTGTTTTCATTACTTTTGAGTTTGGATCAAGATGAAATCTAATATCAAATTTAATTTCTTTACTTGGATTTTTTCTAAATAACTTATCATAGCCAATAAATTTCATTTGTTCTGGGTAAAACTCAATCTCTCTTTCATAAATGGCTCCAAATTTAATTAAATATCCGTCATGTGTACCTGATATTTTCCAATAATTATTTTCAAAAACTACATTTTTTTTTGATACTTTTAGTCCTTTATCAACAATCAAATTTTTTTGATGCTTAATAAAATTACAAGAGGAATAATCTTCAATGTTTAAAGCACAATGTAAAGCTGTACTTCTTGATAATTTATTAAATTTATTATTTTTATCTGGAAAGTAACCAGCATTAGAAATTAATTTTTTATCATTAGAAAGTATTTCAAATGATAAAGCTCCTGCTTGATAGTCGTTAGAAAATATTTTGTTAGGGCTAGATCCAATATCAGCAGCAAGAATTATTTTTTTATTTTTTAGTATTGCATAACCGCCTAGTTCATTAATTTGATTTTTAAAAGTGTAACCAAACCTTTTTAAGTATTGATCAAATTCTTTATTTTCAGAAGAATAATTACCATTAAAAAAAATATCTTGTTTAATATTTTGCCATATAAAAGCGTAACTTGACCCTAAATAATAAATGGTTTCATCAATATATTCGGGAATTAAACTCTGAGATTCTTTAAACCACTCTCTAATAATTATAAAGTATTTTAAATAAAATATTAATTGTTTGATATTTCTAGATTTTGGAAAACCCTGGTTATCAATTGAAAATTTAATAATATTTTTTAATAAATTTAATCCATTATCTAAATATTGTTTTTCATTTTTGTAAGCTAATCCAGCTAAAATTATTGCAGCACACCCAATCATTTTATTTTCTACCTCTTTTGGGTTTTTTATTTCATTTAATAAATGGTTAGTTTGTTTTTGAATCATATGATCAAAACTAGATCTGTACTTTTGGTCACTATCTTCATAAGTGAGTTGATGATTTGATAACCATGAAATAATTCTTTTTGCTGTTAAATCAAATTCCCAGCTTTTTTTTTGATATTTACTATTATTTGAAATCCAGTTTTTGATAACTGTTTGCGTAGTTTTTTTTGAAGATTTTAAATCTAAGCTAAAAAACCAAAAAAAATTATTTAATTTTTCATAATCTTTTGAACTTAAATTATTTTGCCAAATTGATTCAATAGCAAAGTCTTCAATTTTATATTTCTTATTTTGGTACTTAATTATAGACGAAAGTAAATGAGGACTTGGTTTATATTCAAAACCACTATCAAAAGTTTTTGATATCCTTTTTTCATAAAAATTTGAATTTTGATAAATTGATTTAAAACTTTCTTTTATATTAGAATAAAATTGACCTAAAATGCCTAAGGAATTTGTATTAATCATTAACTTATTTTAATTTTAATAAATTAATATTTTTCTTTATATCTCCATCATTACTTTTGAATACTGTAGTGCCAGAAACAAGAATATTAGCACCGGCATCAATTGCACTTTTACAATTATCAAAATTTATTCCACCGTCAATTTCTATGTCAAAAACTATCTTTTTTTGCTCTCTTATTTTTTTTAGTTCTTTAATTTTATCTAAAACTTCAGGCATAAATTTTTGACCTCCAAACCCAGGATTTACACTCATAATTAAAACTAAATCTATTTGGTCTAATAAATTTATAATTAAATCAATTTTAGATTTTGGATTAAGCGAAACTCCAACTTTTTTATTTTTTTCTTTTATTTTTTTTATTGAATTTTCTAAATTATCAGTTGCCTCAGGATGAATAGTAATTATATCTGCTCCCGCATCAGCGTAAGCATCTATATATTTATGAACTGGTGAAATCATTAAATGAACATCAAATTTTAATGAACAGTGTTTTCGAAGGGCTTTAATTACAGGTGGTCCTATTGTTAAATTAGGAACAAAATGACCGTCCATCACATCCACATGAATCATATCAGCTCCACCTTCTTCGAGTCTTTTAATTTCCGAACCTAATTGACTAAAGTCAGCTGATAAAATTGATGGTGAAATTTGTATATTTTTCATTGATTGCTAGATTAACTAGTATCAATTTTAAAAATTAAAATGAATTAAAAAATTGATAAATTTGTCTAGAAATTTCACTCTCCAAAGGAAATGACAACATTCCCATCACCGAATAGCCTAAGATCCAAGGCATTAGATAAAATCTAATCATGTAGAAAAACCAAGCAACATATAAAGGCACTAATGGCCCAATAATAAATGAAGGTGTGATTGGTTTAAATAATTTTATTAGAGGATTGGTGTATTTCACAAATACTCTCATGAAAAAGAATTGTGAGTCTTCTCTTTGAAAAATATTCATCGCTACTCTTCCTATAAGAGTCCACATGATGATCCCAAGCAAATAATCAATAAAATATATTAAAGGATGAAAATTTGCTGACATTCAAAATTTATATTGGAAAATGTATTGAAATAAAAGGGGCGAAATTAATCGCCCCTTTAAAAGATTATTTAGTGTGATTTACCAAGAATCGATTTACCACTTGGCACACGAACATCATCAACCATTTTTTGAGTAGCTTTATCTGGTTCTGCAGTCATTAAACTAACTATCACCATTAAAACTAAACTAACAGCTGATCCGAAGATACCAAATGTTAACTGTGTAATTCCTAGGAATCCACTTCCACCAGTTCGTACCCAAACTAAGTACCACGCACCGGCGATTAGACCACCTAGCATACCAGCAATCGCACCTTGTCTATTAGCTCTCTTCCACCATACACCAAGCACAAGTGGGAAGAACAATCCAGACATCGCAAAATCAAAAGCCCAGATAACCGAACCTAAGATTCCTTGAATCTCCATTGCTGCAATAGTTGCTCCAGCAAAACCAATTATTACAAGTAATACCCTTGCAACAAGTAGTCGTTTTGCAGTTTCCGCTTTTGGATCAATGATCTTATAGTAAACATCATGTGATATAGCGTTTGCAATCGCTAGAATCAAACCATCGGCAGTAGACATGGCAGCTGCCATACCTCCTGCAGCAACTAGACCTGAAATTACATATGGTAATCCAGCTATCTCTGGTGTTGCTAATACAACGGCTTTACCACCCATGAAGAACTCATTTAATTCTAGAGTTCCATTTCCGTTAAAGTCGCTGATAAACATTAGGTTTGCTTGGTTCCAGTTTTGGTACCAATCTATCGCTTCCACTTCTGCAAATGTCTTACCGATAATACCTGTTGGTAAATTCGGGTCGATCAATGATAACTTAGATAATGTAGCTAACATTGGAGCAGAAGAATAAAGTAGGAAGATAAAGAATAATGACCAACCTACTGATTTTCTAGCTGCTTTTACACTTGGAGTAGTAAAGTATCTCATCATCACGTGCGGTAATGAAGCTGTTCCCATCATCATCGCTAATGCTAATGAAATAAATGCCCAAGGTGTAGCGTTAACTGCAGAGTGAGCTTTAGTTATTCCTGCTAAGCCTTTAGGTACTGATTTTAGATCAGCAGCTGCGTTTTTAACAAAACCGAACTGTTGTTCTAATTCACCAATTCTAGCTACTTCATCAGCTAACATAAAGTGAGGGAAGAAACCTGCACCCATTTTGTTACTGATCCAGAAAACTGGAAGTAAGTAAGCTATAATCAGTACGATATATTGTGCAACCTGTGTCCAAGTTACCCCTCTCATACCACCTAACATTGAACATAACAAAATACTTATTAGTCCAACATAGACTGCGTATTGGAATGGGATATCAAGTGCAACAGATGCAATAGTACCTGTAGCGTTAATTTGTGCAGTCACATAAGTAAATGAAGCAACAGTTAAAACTACCACTGCGCTAAATCTAGCTAGATTACCACCGTATCTAGTACCTATAAAATCTGGAACTGTGTAACAGCCAAATTTTCTTAAGTATGGTGCTAATAAAGATGCAACAAGCACGTAACCACCAGTCCAACCTACAAGTAGAGCCATATAGCCGTAACCTTTAAAGTAAATACCGCCCGCCATTGCAACGAATGAAGCACCAGACATCCAGTCTGCTGCAGTCGCCATTCCGTTGAAGACTGTTGGTACTTGCCTACCAGCTACGTAATATGCATCTGCTTGGGCCGTTCTTGATAGCCAACCGATTAATGCATAGATGAATACAGTAAATGCAACGAAAGCGATACCGATCGCTTTAGCTGTCATACCCATCTGTTCAGCAATTGCCATAATGATTATGAAACCTATAAATCCTCCGGTATAGATCCCGTAAACTTTAGGCAAATTATCTATGAAATTACCTTTCATTATTCGTCCTCTCTTTCGCTAAAGCCGAACTCTTCATCGATTTTTTCTTGTCTATTCGCAAACCAGAAAATTAGGATTACGAAAGCACCAAGAGATCCCTGACACGTAAACCAATATGTCCATGGATAACCGAAAGGTCCTGTGACCTCGTTCATTTCAGCTCCAAAGAGAAAGATGCCAATTGAGAAAACAAACCAGATTGCTAGTGTTATAAATAACAATCCCCTGGTTTTTTCCCAGTGTTTTTGTTGATTTGACATTTATACCTCTCTTTTTAGTTATAACTGGTTGAAACCATAACCATTATAAGAGCTTTGAAAACCCTAAAAATTGATCATATTAGGTACTTATTTACTTACTTTTTTAAGATATAATTGGCGCACTTACAAATTAACATGGGAAAATACAAATTAACTTGGAGAGACGTAAAACTTGAGGATTTCAAAACATATTTGTTCGCCATGTTTAAGGCGTTTATTCCAAAGAAAAAAATAAAAACTTTAGATGAATTAGAGCAGTTTATTCAAACTAAATCTGCATGGGCCACTCAAGTTACTTTATATAATTATCTAAAAACCAGAATGGGAACAAGATACGTTCTTCATTTTGATAATGATGAATTCATGTCATCAGTAAATCTTGCTAAATGGAATATTTATTCAGTTGCATTACAAGATTTAACTTTTTTTACTTTTTCATATTTGAAGGTTAATTTTGATTATCAGGATATTCATAAAGCAAACGAAATTTTTAATAAAATTTTAGATGATGAAATTTCTAATAAAATGCCATTAGATATTATTGATGAAGCTAGAAAAAGTTTTGATGAAAGATTAGAAAAAATAAATTGGGATGGATATTATCAAGACTTACCTTTTAATCCTAGTGCTCTTTCTTTATATAAGTGGGCTCCAATTGCAGATGAATTAAAAACTTTAGATCGAAAGATTGTTTTAAATTCGATGATTTTAAAATGGGATGTTGTTAAACAGGAATTTAAAGATTTAATTCAGTTTTAAATATTTTTTCTATTGTCTACTAAACTATCAACAACACTTGGATCTGCTAAGGTAGTTGTATCTCCTAATTGACCATGCTCATTGGCTGCAATCTTTCTTAGAATTCTTCTCATTATTTTTCCTGATCTTGTTTTAGGAAGGCCTGGAGTAAAATGAATTAGGTCTGGAGTTGCTAAGGGTCCAATTTGTTTTCTAACCCAAAGTTTTAAATCTCTTTCTAGCTCTCCAGTTTCATTTTCTCCTGCATTCAAGGTTACATAACAATATAATCCATTACCTTTAATATCATGAGGGTAACCAACTACAGCAGCTTCAGCTACTTTTGGATGAGCAACAAATGCACTTTCAATTTCAGCAGTTCCTAAGTTGTGCCCTGATACAATAATTACATCATCTACTCGGCCAGTTATCCAGTAATAACCATCTTTATCTCTTCGACATCCATCACCAGTGAAATATTTTCCATTAAATTGAGAAAAGTATGTATCGATAAATCTTTGATGATCACCATAAACAGTTCTCATTTGTCCAGGCCATGATTGAGCTATACATAATCTTCCTTCTCCAGCTCCTTTAATTTCTTTACCGTTTTTATCTACAAGCACTGGCTTGATTCCATAGAAAGGTTTTGTTGCAGATCCAGGTTTAAGAGGAATTGCACCTGTTTGAGGAGCAATCATTATACCTCCGGTTTCTGTTTGCCACCAAGTATCTACTATTGGGCATTTAGAATTACCTACAGTTTTATAGTACCACATCCAAGCTTCTGGATTTATTGGTTCTCCTACCGTTCCCAAAAGTTTAAGAGATTTTCTAGAGGTTTTTTTAACTGGTTTATCTCCCTCTCGCATTAATGCTCTAATTGCAGTTGGTGCTGTATAAAAAGTATTTACTTTATATTTATCAACTATTTGCCACCACCTTGAACTATCAGGATAATTTGGAATTCCTTCAAACATTATAGTTGTTGCACCATTCGAAAGTGGTCCATAAATAATATAACTATGTCCAGTTACCCAACCAATATCAGCAGTACACCAATAAATATCTTTTGGTTTGTAGTTAAAAATATATTGATGTGTCATTGAAGCATAAACCATATAACCACCAGTAGTATGAAGAACTCCTTTAGGTTTACCTGTAGACCCTGAGGTATATAAAATAAATAAAGGATCTTCTGCGTTCATTTCTTCAGGTTCACAATGATTAGGAACATCTTTAATTAAATCATGATACCAAACATCTCTATTTTGATCCCAGTTGATGTAATTTCCAGTTCGTTTAACAACAATACATTTCTTAACATTTGGACAACTCATTAGAGCTTCATCAACTGTATATTTCAGTGGTATAGTTTTTCCACCTCTCACTCCTTCATCTGCAGTAATTATATATTCAGATTCGCAATCATTAACTCTTCCAGAGATGGAGTCTGCTGAAAAACCACCAAAAATAATTGAATGGACTGCACCAATTCTCACACAAGCCAGCATTAAAATTGCTAACTCTGGAATCATCGTTAAATAAATTGTTACACGGTCACCTTTTTTAATTCCTAATTTTTTTAAACCATTTGCTGCTTTAGAAACTTTTTGATGAAGTTGTTTGTAAGAAATTTTTTGACTATCTTTTGGATCATCTCCAACCCAAATAATAGCAGTTTTATCTTTTTTATCCTTTAAATGTCTATCAATGCAATTTGCTGAAGCATTTAAAGTACCATCTTCAAACCATTTAATTTTTACCTCTTTTGTACTGTATTTTACATCTTTGATTTTTTTATAAGGTTTTATCCAAGTAATTCTTTTTCCTTCTTTTCTCCAAAATTCATCATTACTCTTTATAGATTGAGAATATTTTTGCTGGTATTTGCTTTTGTTTGCTAAGCTACTTTTAACCCATTCTGGTTTTGTTTTAATAACAACTTCAGGAGGTGTATTTCCGTTTTCCTTTTTTGCTTTAATTCTTTTTTTTGCTTTTTTAGAAGATCTTTTTTTAACTTTAGATCTTTTCTTTACCTTTTTTGAGGTTTTTTTTCTAACTTTAGACTTTTTTTTTCTTACCTTGCTTTTCTTCTTCTTTTTTTTTGGCATAGGACAATTTTTTTTTTAAATTTTACTCATGTTATTTATAATTTTCCAGCTTTTATAATCAACAGGCATTACAGAAAGCCTACTTTGCTTTATCAGAGCTAAATGGCTTAAATCCTTATTTTTTTTAATACTTTCGAGCGTTATAGGCTTTGAAAATTTAGACTTAAATTGAACAGTAACGGCAACAAATCTCCCTGTTTTGTCTGTTTTGTCTATATACGATTCTTTAACAACTTTTACTATTCCAACTATCTCTTTTCCTATGTTTGAATGATAAAAAAAACAAAGATCTCCTTTACTCATACTTTTTAAATTTTTTGCAGCTTGATAATTTCTGACACCATCCCAAGGTGCACCTTTAATTCCAGCTTTTTTTTGTTGGTCAATTGACCAAACATCTGGTTCAGATTTCATCAACCAATATTTCATTACAATCGAACTCCGGCACCTTTGAGAAAAGCTGCATCTTCATCTAAAGGCCATCTAGGTTTTGCTGGATAATCTAAATCATCAAATTGATTTATTTTAAATTTTTCCAAACCTACCATTGCAATCATTGCTGCATTATCTCCACAAAACTCTATAGGTGGAAAAATACTTTTATAATTATTTTCTTCACATAGATTAATTAACATAGACCTAATTTTTTTATTTGCTGCAACTCCTCCAGCAACAACAAAAATTTTTTCATTTAATTCATTTATTTTTTCAAATTCAGTAAAAGCAATCTTTGTTTTTTTATATAAAATTTCCTCAATTGTTTTTTGAAAAGATGCTGCAAGATCATATTTATCTTGTTCTGATTTAATTGTTTTGCTTATCTTCAACACGGCAGTTTTTAGACCTGCAAAAGAAAGATTGCATCCTCCTTTGCTAAAGATTGGTTTTGGTAAATCATATTTTTCTGGATCACCTTTTTTAGCTAAAATTTCTATTTGAGGTCCTCCAGGAAATTCTATTCCTAAAAGCTTTGCCGTTTTGTCAAACGCCTCACCTAATGCATCATCAATAGTTGTTCCTAATCTTTTATATTTACCAAGGTTCTGAACATTTAAATATTGTGAGTGCCCACCTGAAATTAAAAGAAGTAAATATGGATAATTTAAATTTGTATTTAGTTTTGGACTTAAAGCATGTCCCTCTAGATGATTAACAGCAATAAAAGGTTTATTCATTGCTGTTGCGAAAGCTTTACCAAAACTTAACCCAACTGATAAACAAACAATTAATCCAGGACCAGCGGTAGAAGCAACCGCATCTATTTCTTCAATTTTTCTTCCACTTTCATCAATAGCTTTTTTTACAATCCAATCAATTTTTTCAATGTGTGAACGTGCTGCTAGTTCAGGAACCACACCACCAAACTCCCTATGAACCTCCACTTGGCTAGAAACAATGTTGGATAAAACTACTGGGAATCCTTCTTCATTTTCAGTTATTAAAGAAGCTGCTGTCTCATCACAACTAGACTCTATTCCAAGAATTAAGGGTTTTTTGCTCATTCAAATAGTTTTTAATAATTGTACAATCTTTATACAAGTAAGAAATAATTTTTTATGAGGAAAAAAATAATAATTGGATCAAGGGGTAGCAGGCTTGCCTTACTTTATGCTCAACAAGCTAAAGATAAGATTATTGAAAATACCGACCTTGGTAATGAAGATATTTTAATTAAATCAATTACAACTAAAGGTGACGAAGTACAGGATATAAGATTATCTGAGCTTGGTGGCAAAGGTTTGTTTTCAAGCAATATTGAAAAAGAACTTCAATTAAAAAATATTGATATTGCAGTTCATGCGCTCAAAGATATGCCTGCGAATGAGACAGAAGGATTAAGGACAGATTCTTTTCTTGAAAGAAATGACCCAAGGGAAATTTTAATTACAAAGGATAAAAAGAAACTTAAAGACTTAGATGAAAAGTCAATTGTTGGAACCTCATCATATAGAAGAGAATTTCAAATAAAAAAAATTAGACAAGATTTAAACTGCAAATTAATTAGAGGAAATGTAGATACTAGAATTAGAAAATTAAATGAAGGAATGTATGATGCAATTATATTATCTTATGCAGGTATAAAATTTTTAAGATTTGAAAATGAAATCTCCGAAATTTTTTCTGCTGAAGAAATAATTCCTAGCGCAGGACAAGGTGTAATTGCTCTTCAGTGCAGACAGAATGATAATGAAACAATTTCTATTTTAAATAAAATTAACCATGAGGAAACACACAAAAGAGCTCACCTTGAGAGAAATATTTTAAAAGTTTTAGATGGAGATTGTGAAACAGCAATTGGAGCTCATTCAGTGATTGATGGAGACAAGATTATAGTGGAGGCTGAACTTTTTTCTTTAGATGGTAAACAAAGGTTTTATGAAAAAAAAGTTGGTAATTTGAATCAATTTAAAGAACTTGGTAAAGAAGTTGGGATACTTTTAAAAACAAAATCAAATAATTCATATAAAAGATAATATGCATATTTTGTTAACTAGACCACTGGAGGATTGCTCTGAAATGATATTAAAATTTCAATCATTAGGACATCAAGTTTCTCATCTTCCATTAATAAGAATTGAAAAGGTTAATTATGAAGAAATTAACTTTTCTGAATATGGTGGGATTGTTTTTACTAGTGCAAATGCAGTAAAATTTTTAAACACAGTAAAATTAGATAAAAATATTAAATGCTTCTGTGTTGGAAACGCTACAGAAAACAAAGCAAGAAGTGTTGGTTTTCAAAATACAATTGCGGCTGAAGGAAATGTTACAAACTTAAAGGAGTTAATTATACAAAGTTATGAGTCCAAAAATAAAGAATTACTTTATGTTAGTGGTGAAACAATATCGGTTGATTTAGATCAACAGTTATTAAGCGAAGGTTTTAAGGTAAAAAGAATTATTAATTATAGGGTAGATCATAATCAAAAATTTGATGAGAAATTTGTTAATGAATTAAAATTAAATATGCCTGATATGGTCTATGTTTACTCTCAAAATAGTGCGTCAAGTTTCTTAAATTTCATAAAGATTTGCCAAACCGAAAATTTATGGATGAATACAAATTTAATGTGTATAGGCGAAAAAACCTCGTCAATACTTAACGAAATCAAATGGAAAAAGATTTTTCTTTTTAACCCTGGAGAAGAAGAGTTTTTGTTATATAAAATTTAAAAATGGAATTAATTAATAATTTTTCGGAGATATTTTTATCAGTATGGAATAAAGGAATTCTTGGTGTTGATATTTTTCAAATCTTAATTGGTATTGGAATATTTTTACTATTCTTAATTTTTAGAGGTCTAATAAGCAAATTAGTTATTAAAAAATTAGAAATTATCTCGAAAAGAACAACGAATAAATTAGATGATACTTTTGTTCAATCACTTGTAGGTCCAGCAAGATTTTTACCAATTGTATTAGGATTTTTTATTGCAAGCTACTACATGACTTTCTCACTAGAAGGAAGAGAAGTGGTAGATACAATTAATAGAACGTTGATCACTATTTTAATTTTTTGGGTAATTCACCAAATCATAGAACCAATCTCATATATACTTAGTGGTTTAGACAAATTGTTAACAAGAGAACTTATTGGCTGGATAATTAAATCACTAAAAATTTTAATTTTTATTTTAGGTTTAGCGGCAGTTTTAGAATTGTGGGGAATTAAAATAGGTCCAATCATTGCAGGTCTAGGATTGTTTGGTGTTGCTGTAGCATTAGGGGCACAAGATTTATTCAAAAATTTAATATCGGGAATTTTAGTTTTAGTTGAAAAGAGATTTAAAATTGGAGACTGGATAGCTGTCGAGGGTATTATTGAAGGTGTAGTAGAAAAGATTGGATTTAGATCAACAACAATTAGAAAGTTTGATAAATCTCTTGCTATTATTCCAAATTTTCAATTTGCCGAAAACGCAGTTGTAAATGTAAGTGAAACTTCAAATTGGTTAATCAGTTGGATTATTACACTTCAATACGACACTACGGTAGATCAGTTAAAAAAAATTAGAGATGAAATCGAAAGTCATATTAATTCAAGCGAAGATTATAATACCTCAATTGGTGTTGCGGTAAGAGTTGATAAATTTTCTGATAGTTCAATAGATATGTATGTAAGATGCTTTACAAAAACAGGAAGTTGGAATAATTGGCTTGATGTAAAAGAAAGATTAGCAATTGCGATTAAAGAAATTGTAGAAAAAAATGGTGCTTCATTTGCTTTCCCAAGTCAGTCGATTTATGTAGAGAAAAAATGATAGCTATTTTTTATTTAGTTTTACAAATTTTAAAATTGTACTCTTATGTTGTAATCGCCAATGTTATTGTAAGTTGGTTAATAGCTTTTAACGTTCTTAATACTCAAAATAGGTTTGTGTATGCAATTTTAGAGTTAAGTTACAAATTAACTGAGCCTTTTCTGAATAAAATTAGACGTTTTTTACCAAATTTAGGTTCACTAGATATTTCTCCAATCATTCTTCTTTTATTGATTTGGTTTATTGAAATGTGTATGAAGCTGTACATTGCACCAATGATTTTTTAACAGAAAAATATGATTTTAATTGATGGAAAAAAAGCAGCCGCAGAATTAAGAGCAGAGTTAAAGGAAGAAGTTGCAGAGTTAAAATCAAAACATAATAAAGTGCCAGGTTTAACAGTTATACTGATTGGTGATTTAACACCTAGTCAGATTTACGTAAGAAATAAAGAAAAGTCAGCAAATGAGGTAGGATTAAAATCTGAAGTCATTAAATATCCAGACTCAGTTGAAGAAAAAACTGTTTTAGAAAAAATACAAGAATTAAATAGTGACGAAACTGTTTCAGGAATTTTAGTTCAACTTCCTTTACCTAAGCACATTGATAAGCAGAAGGTTATAGAAGCTATTGATCCCTCAAAAGACGTAGATGGATTTCATCCAATGAATGTAGGCAATCTTTCATCTGGTTATGAAAGTTCGGTACCTTGTACTCCGCTTGGATGTTATTTGTTGATAAAAAAAATTGAACCTAATTTAAGTGGTAAAAAAGCTGTGGTTGTGGGTAGATCAAATTTAAATGGTAAACCAATGACACAACTTCTTTTAAAGGAAAATTGCACTGTAACTATAACTCATTCAAAAACTAAAGATTTAAAAGCTGAATGTTTAGAGGCAGATATAATTATTGCAGCTGTAGGTATACCCGAACTTGTTAGAGGAGATTGGGTTAAGAAAGATGCTATTGTTATAGATGTTGGTATAAATAAAACTGACAATGGTATAGTTGGTGATGTTCATTTTGATGAAGTTTCAAAAAATGCAAAAGCACTTACTCCAGTTCCTGGCGGTGTAGGTCCAATGACTATTGCTTGTTTGCTTAAAAATACGATCGACTGTTTCAAAAGATCGCAAATTTAATAATTAAACCATAAGCTGTAATCTGTTAATTTATTAGGATGAAAAAACCTAAACGACCATACAGATTTGGTATTATTTTTTTGCTTCTTACAGTTCCACCTATTGGGGCAACACAATTAGGTTGGTATTTGCATGACAAGCAAACTGGTTTTGATTATGGTATGATTGTAGGTACTGTATCAGTAATATACGCTGCATATTTAATGTATGAAAAAAACTGGCGTGAAGAAGATGAAGATTAAATTATGGAAAAAATAATTTTTTTTGGATTGGTCATTCCTATTATGGCTTATGTTTTATACTTAGGTGGAATGGCAATTATGAATGGTTTTAAGTCTAAGGAAGCTAATAGAGCTGAGAAAGAGGAAGCTGAAAGTGAGGGTAGGGAGACAAGCGAAACTTCTGATGAACAAAGCAGCAATTTAAGTGATGAACTTACTAAATTGAATGATCTAAAAGAAAAAGGAATTATTTCTCAAGAGGAATTTGAAAAGGCGAAAAATAAACTATTAAATAATTAAATAGTTTAATCATGTTTAATGGTTTTAAAAAAAAATTTGTTAAAGTAAGCAAGGGTAAAATTTTTTGTCGATTTAAAGGTAACGGTCCCCCCTTATTATTACTTCATGGATATCCCCAAACACATGTGATGTGGCATAAGACTGCCCCTGAGCTTAGTAAATATTTTACTGTAATAGTTGCTGACCTTAGAGGATATGGAGATAGTTTAGTTTTACCTGGTGGCACTAATCATAAAAATTATTCTAAAAGAGAAATGGCTAAAGATATGGTTCAATTGATGAGTAAATTAAATTTTAAAAAATTTTTTGTTGCTGGACATGATAGAGGCGGGAGAGTTGCACATAGAATGGCAAGAGATTATAGAAATAAGATTATGGCATTAAGTGTATTAGATATTTGTCCAACTCTAGATATGTACGAGCATACTGATATGAAATTTGCAAAAGGATATTTTCACTGGTTTTATTTAATACAGCCAGCACCTTTACCAGAGAAAATGATAATGGCAGATCCTAAAAGATGGTTAAAAAGTCGTTTTAATAGGTCATCAAAACGTGCGATTGGAAAAGTTGAAGATGAATATTTTAGAGCCTTTAAACAAAAAAAAAGAATTCATGCAACTTGTGAGGATTATAGGGCTGCGGCTACTATAGATTTAGAGCATGACAAAAAAGACAGAAAAAAAAAATTAAACATTCCTATACAAGTTTTGTGGGGTAAAAAGGGAGTTGTTGGAACGCAATTTAAATCAGTTAAAATTTGGCAAAAATACACAAACAAAAAAGTTTATGGAGCAGAAATTAATTCAGATCATTTCATTCCAGAGGAAAGTCCTAAACAAACGATTAATCACTTAAAAAAATTTTTTTTAAAAAATGTTAAAAATAATTCCAAATAAAAAAAATATTGGAGCCGAAATAATTGTAAATTTAAAAGATATTACGAATAAAGATATTTTAAAAATTAAGAAAGCACTGAATAAATATGGAATGTTGTATTTTAAACAACAAGAATTAACTTCTAAATTTTATATTCAGTTTGCGAAATATTTTGGAAAATTAGCCAACTATCCAAGACTAAAAGGTTTAAATAAAAAATTTCCTCAAATTACTGTGGTACAAAGAAAATCAACTGATAAAGGACCAAGTTTTGGTGAACAATTTCATACAGACTCGATTTATACAAAAAAACCACCAAGATTTACAATGTTGCTTTCTAAACTTGTGCCAAAAAAAGGAAAAGCTAATACAGAATTTTGTTCTCAATATCTTGCTTATAAAGAATTACCAAGTCCAATAAAAAGAAAATTTAAAAATATTAAAGGTAAATATTCCTCCGAGGGTCCAATCTCGGTTACAACAAAAGAAAGAGTAAAAGAAAAAGGAAAAAATATTAAAGAGCTTAAATCTTCACATAAAATAATTAGGAAAATCAGCACAAATTATTCTATTTATTGCAGTCCAGGACATTTTGTTGGTTTTAGCTCAAAGATAAAAAATCAAGAAAAGTTAAAAAAATTTTTATTTAACCATCAAATTAAGAAGAAGTTTCAATTTTCATTGCCTTGGGAAAAAAATCAATTGGCTATATGGGATAATAGATCTATGCTTCATCAAGCAACACCTTTCAAAGGAAATAGAATAATGCATAGAATAACAATCAAATAATTTATGTTCACAATTTTTTTAGGACTAACTCCATTTATATTTATTACTTTTTTAGGTTTTGTTTTTGGTAAGTTGAAGGTCTTAGACCTTAGTCATGCTAAAATTTTAAATCTTTTCTTGTTCTATATTGCGGTCCCCGCATTGATCATTAAGCTAATAGCACAAAATGAAATTGGACAAGTAGATTTCAAACAAATTTTCTCTTATTTAATTATGCAATCGATATGTGGAATTATCGCTTACTTAATTACTTCAAAATATTTTAAAAGATCAATCCCAGAGTCAATTATTTGGGCTTTAACAGTTGCATTATCAAACCATGTGACTTTGCTTTTGCCAATAACAGAAATATATTTTCAACAAGATGTAATTACACAAGTTGCAAGTATCATATTAATGGATGGGATAATCTTATTATCTGTAATTGCTTTTTTTCTAGAATTATCTACAAAAAAAAATGTAAATTTATTTAATTTTATTAAAAATTTATTTTTAAACCCGTTTATTCTTTCAATAATTATAGGTTTATTATTTTTATTATTAAATTTAAATATTGATCAAACACCGATTGAATACACTTTGTCTAAACTTGCAGCATGTGTTTCACCAGTTGGATTGTTTGCAATTGGCATAACTCTTTCATTTTATACTAAAAATGTAATTAACAAATTATCCGTTTCTATTTCAGTTTTAAAATTAGTCATTTCCCCGATAATTTTATTGTTAATTGGATTATTGTTATTTAATGCAGGATTACCAGCTGAAATACCAGGTGCTTTCTTTGTGAGTGTTGCACCTTGCGGAGTTACTTCTATAGTTTTATGTGCCGCTTATAATGTAAGTCCCGAAAATATAATTAAAGCAATTTTTGTCTCTACTATTGCTTCTATAGGGACTATATTTTTTGCAATTAAGTATTTAACTCTATAACAATTTATCTAGAGGACTAACTTCTCCAATTTTAAAAATAATTGCATCTTCTTTATTAAAACCATATTTTTCAGCACTATCTTTAAATCTAATTGGGGGTTCCATAATTGGCTCCAATGACAAAACAAATGTTCCCCAATGCATTCCTAATACTTTTTTACTTTTTAGGTCTTGTGCAACATTCAAGGCTTCTTCTGGTGTAGTATGATAAATAGTTTTATCAAACATTGGTTTGAAATTATAAGCCCCAATATTAATCATTGTCAGATCTATAGGACCATATTTTTCACCTAGTTCTTTGTAGACTTCCCCATATCCAGTGTCACATGCGAATAAAATTTTTTTATTTTTATATTCTATAAGAAAATTACCCCACAAAGTTTTATTAGTGTCTGTTAAACTTCTCTTTGACCAATGAACTGCAGGAAGTAAAGAAATTTTCAAATCCTCATTTATAATTATTTGATCATACCAATCCATTTCGTGTACATCTTTATATCCTTTAAAATATTTACCGAGGTTTAGAGGTGTTAATACTTTTGCACTCTTAAAAGGAAAATTTCTAATTGTTGACATGTCCTGATGATCGTAATGATTATGAGTGAGTAAAAATATATCCGTTTTAGGTATCTCATTTAATTTTATTGCAGGATTAGTAAATCTTTTTGGACCAAAGATTAGTGGTCCAGCGTTCTTTGAAAATACAGGATCTGTTATAATTGTAGTTCCACCTAATTTTATAAGATATGTCGCATGACCTATCCAAGCAATATAATCATTATCTTTATATTTTTCTAAATCAGCTAATACTTTTTCTTTTTCAATCACATGTTCTTTTGGATAAGTTAAATCAACTTTTTTTCTCAATTTACTAAAAGTTCTATAAGAAAATTTTCCTGACTTGGATATTATTACTGGAGATCCTTTTGGATTTCTGAAAGTGCCATCAGGCAAATGATGATAAGGTCTTTCTTTCATGTTATTTTTTTTTCTCCATTAACCATAAGCTATTTCCTGCAAGAAAATATATTTTTCCATTAACAGGGTGAACTTGTATATCTCTTATTCTTCCAATTTTATCTTTGAAAATAATTGTTTCTTGAATGTTAGATGAATTTTGAAAATTTAATTTTCTCATAGATTTATCTTTCAAAGAAGTAATGAGCGCTTCTCCATTCCATTCATTAAATTCATTTCCCTTATAAATAGTTATTGCACTTGCAGCTATTGAAGGAACCCAGTATTGGAGTGCCTTAGTAAAACCTGGTTTCCATTTAGGTCCAATTTTTGACCCTGAATAATTTGTTCCACCCCAACCTAAAATTTTCCAACCATAATTCTCTCCCTTTTTTACTTCACCAAACCAATCACCACCTTTTGCACCATGGTTGCTTGCATAAATTTTTCCATCAAAAGAGGAATAGGTTAGACCTTGAGGATTACGAACACCAATTTGATAAATTTCTGGTAACCAATCTGATCTACCTTCAAATTTAGGGTTATCTTTTGGAATACTACCATCTAAATAAATTCTGATAATACTTCCAGGATGGCTTGTCGGATCTTGAGCAATCATACCTCCACCTCTTTCACCAGCAGATGCAAAAAGATAATTGTCTTTAATAGCCAGTCTTGAACCAAAATGATAACCAGATTCTATTGGTGGTTCAGCTTGAAATATATTTTTAAAATCTAAATTTTTTTTATTTAATTCAGCTTTTGCAATTGAGGTGCTTGTTTTCCAATCCCCTCGATTTTCTGAATAAGAAATCCATAAGTAATTATTTTGATAAATAATATCTAATAAACCTCCTTGTCCGTGTACAAAATAATTTAAGTTATGTTCAACTTCATAAACATCTTCAGAAATAATATTTACTATTTTTATTTTTCCAGTTTTTTCAGTGATAATAAGTTCTTCATCACTTATAAAAGACGATCCCCACGGATCATTTAAATCTGCCAATTTTTTAAAAGTAAAATTTTCAGAAAAACTTTTTGATGAAAGTAAAAAAAAGAAAAATATAGATAAAAAATATTTGATCACTTTATGAAAGTTTAGACCTACCACCATCAACAGCAATTATTTGGCCTGTAACCCAAGAACTATCTTCTGTAAGTAAGAATTTAGCAAGAGCTGCTGAATCTTTACCTTCGCCTAATCTTTTAAGAGGATGTGCTTTTGCAATACCTTCAGCTATAGCAGTGTTTTTTAACATTGGTTCTGCTATTTTAGATTTTGTTAAACTTGGAGCCACACAATTTACTCTTATGTTGGGAGCGAATTCTGCTGCAAGAGAAACCGTCAATCCTTCAACAGCAGCTTTTGCTGAAGCTATGATTGCATGATTGGTAAAACCTCTTTGAGCAGCAACAGTTGAAAATAACACTATTGAACCTTTATTTTTTTTTAAACTTTCCTGATATCCTTTAATAGCTTCTACAGCAGAATAAAGGTTAAGTTTCATGCATTTTTGAAAGTCTTGTTCATTCACCATTCTTAATGGTTTTAAATCAATTGAACCCACGCAATAAGCTAGGCCTTTAATTTCAGAAATATCTGATTTAACTTTTTCTATAAACCCATCCTTTAAAACATCTGCAACGGTATGTGAACATCCAAGTTTTTCAGAGATAGAACTAAGTTCACTTTCATTTCTTCCAACTAAATGAATATTGTTTCCAGAGTTTTTTAATTGTTCCGCTAAACTTGATCCAATAGAACCTGTCGCACCAAAAATTACATATTTTTCTGACATAAAAAATTTTATTAGTTATATTTAATTATGAAGTTATTTTTTATACTTGGTAATCAATTATTTCCAATAAAATACCTAGACCGCTTCAAAAAAGACCACCTATTTTTTATGGCTGAAGATAAGGGTTTATGCACTTATGAAAAGCATCATAAACAAAAAATTTTACTATTTTTATCTTCAATGCGTTCTTATGCTGACGCGTTAAGAAAAAACAAATTTAAATTAGATTATTTTAAAATTGAAGACAAAGAATTTAATGATGATTATTTAAAAAAATTAAAAAAAATAATTACACAAAAAAAAGTAAAAGAAATTTCAAGTTTTGAAGTAGAGGATAAATTTTTTGAAAAAAAAATTTCACAATTTTTAAAAAAAGAAAAAATACATTGGAATATTGTCCAAACGCCTATGTTTTTAAATTCAAGAGATGAATTTAAAAATTATTTATCAAAATCAAAAAAACCTTTTATGGCAACTTTCTATAAAGATGTTAGAAAAAAATCCGGAATATTGATAGGTTCAGATGGTAATCCAATCGGGGGGAAATGGAGCTTTGATGAAGATAACAGAAATAAATTACCTAAAAATATTTCAATTCCTAAATTTCCAAAAATAAATGAAACCAGTCATACAAAAAAACTAAAGCCTATTATTGAAAAGGAATTTAAAAATCACCCAGGGAGTACAAATAATTTTTGGTTTGCAACGGAATATGAAGATGTAGTTAAACTATTGAATTTTTTTATAAAAGAAAAATCAAACTTATTTGGTGATTATGAGGATGCAGTTGATCAAAAAGATAATATCCTGTTCCATAGTGCATTAAGTCCTTACATAAATTTAGGTTTAATAACCCCTGAATTTGTTGTCCAAAAAGTTTTAGACTTTCACAAGAAAAATAAAATTAGAATGAATTCTTTAGAGGGTTACATTCGTCAAGTGATTGGTTGGCGAGAATTTATGCGAGGAATTTATCAGTCATACTCTCAAGAAATGGAAACTGGAAATTTTTTCAAACAAAATAGAAAAATGAAAAATTCTTGGTACGATGGAACCACTGGTCTTCCACCTTTGGATTATGCAATTAAAAATGCCGTTAATCATGGTTGGTCACATCATATTGAAAGATTAATGATCTTATCAAATATTATGAACCTTTGTGAAATCAAGCCAACAATTGTTTACAAATGGTTCATGGAAATGTTTGTGGATTCCTCAGATTGGGTAATGGTTCCTAATGTTTATGGAATGGGATTGTTTAGTGATGGAGGAATTTTTGCAACAAAACCTTATATTTGTGGATCAGCATATTTTATGAAAATGATGGATTTTAAAAAAGGAGAGTGGTGTAACACAATGGATGGCCTTTATTGGAGGTTCATAGACCGAAACAGAAAATTTTTTTTAAAAAATCCTCGTCTATCTATGATGGTAAGGATATTTGATAAAATGAAATCTGAGAGAAAAAAATTAATTTTATCAGAAGCTGATAAATTTATAAAACAAAATACAATTTGATGAAAAAAGAAAATTTACCAACCAAAACTTGTCCAGTTTGTAAAAGACCATTTACTTGGCGAAAAAAATGGAAGTTAAATTGGGATAGAGTAAAATATTGTTCCAAGAAGTGTTCTAAGCTAAGCTAAGCTTAGTGAACATAATAGTATTACAACATATCAAAATAGAAGATCCAGGTTACATTAAAGATTTAATGTTAGCTGATGGATTTAACTTAACTACCATTGAATTAGATGAAGGTGAAAAAATACCAGACGATTTAAGTAAATTTGATGGCATGTTTTGTATGGGGGGTCCAATGGATACTTATATGGAACAAGAATATCCTTGGTTAATAGAAGAAAAGAAAGCAATTAAAGAATTTGTTATTAATCTAAAAAAACCCTATTTAGGTTTTTGTTTAGGTTGTCAGCTTTTAGGAGAAGTGGTGGGCGGAAAAGTAGTTAAATCTAAACCAGCAGAAATAGGAATTATGGATATTAATTTCTCTAATGAAAAAGATGAAGATAAATTATTTTCAAAATTTCCTAATACAATTAAAAGTTTGCAATGGCACTCTTATGAGGTTCAAGGTATTGAAAATAATAATGATGTAACTTTATTAGCTTCCTCCCCAATTACCAAGTATCAAATCTTTAAATATCAAAACCATGCTTATGGAATTCAATTTCATATAGAAATAAAAGATACTACAGTCAATGAGTGGGGATGTGTACCGGAATACAAAAAAGCTTTGGAAGATCAGCTTGGTAATGGTGCATTAGAAAAGTTTGATCAATCTGCAAAAGATAACATGAAAGATATGAATAACTACTCTACAATCCTTTATAATAATTTTAAAAAACTTTTATGAATAATAAAATTTTTGAATGGGCAGGGGTTATAACTGCAATATTGTATTCTTTGTTTGTTGCTTTAAACATAGGAATAGAATTTTTTGGTTTTTGTTTACTGTTATTGTCAGCCATTTTAATTGGAATTTGGGCCTATAGAGGTGGCCATAAAGGAATTTTATTTTTGCAATTTTTTTATGCAACCGCTGGAATTATTGGAATGGTTCGTTGGTTTTAATTAAAGCTTGAAACTATTTTAGGAATATAATTTTTAAAATTAAAAAAACCTTTATTACAGTATTGCCAAGCTAATTGATCAAGATTTCTATATAAAAAATCTATCTTTAAATTATTAGAATTTAAAAAATCTAAATTTTCACCTACTGTAGGATACAAACTGTAATAATTTTCAATATTTGTTAATTCACTTATATCTATAATTTGACAATCAATAGATTGATTTTTTAATCTTTGTTCTTGGTCTTCTATTAAATGAGATTTAAATTTCACTAACTTTTCACTGAGTTTTATTGCTCTATTTTCATTTTTATTAGAAACTAAGTAAATTTTTTTAAAATTGTTTTCCTTAAAGTCAGTGATTTCAAACGAAAGATTATTTTCAAAAATTAAAAGATTCTTATTCTCAATCTTTTGTGGGTTGTTGAAATCCTGTTTAATTATTTGATAAGATTTTTCAGATACTTTTGGAGGAGCATTTTCATTTAATTTTATATTTTGAAATTTATTGTTAGTGAATTTTTTAATATTCCATTCACTTGCAAGGTAATGTTTTCCTTGAGTTTGAACACCCGCAACCCATCGCCACCCAAGAGTATTTGATGCAGCATCTCCATCATAAAGATGTTGCATAAAAAATTCTGCACCTAATTGCCAAGGCAATTCTAAAGTAAAAATCCAAATACTAGCAAACCACATTCTTGTGTGATTATGCAAATAATTGTTTTCTTTAAGCTCTTTCACCCACTCATTAAAGCAATCTACTTTTGTTTTTCCTTCGATTGCTGCAATATAATCTTTATTATCTTTTAATTCGTTTTTGATTTGATTTAATTCGATAAGATAATCAGTCCAAACATTTGGTCTAAGTTCTAACCAACCTTTCCAATAAGTTCGCCATAGAACTTCTTGAATAAACTTTTCATTTTTTGAAAAAGAAAATTTACTTAGAGCTTTCTGAATGACTTCTTGTTCATTAATTATTCCATGAGTTATATATGGTGATAAGCAAGATATATTAGATCTTTTTTCAGGTCCAAAATCAAAATTTCTTAATTTTGAATATTCTCCAAGATTATTCTCAACAAAATTATTTAATTGATTTAAGGCCTTAGCCCTTGAAGCTTCAAATATCATTTTAAATTATTTTGATTTTTTTTTCTTAAGACCTAATTTGTCACTATGTCTTAATCTTAAAACAACAATGGCTCCAGCTATTAACAAAATAGCTACTGCTTCATAAACAAGTGCAGTAGGATCCATCTCTTTGCCTTGTAGGATAATAAATCGTGCAAGGGCGGTAATCGCAATAAGAAGTGGTAGGGTAATACTAATAGATTGTTGGTTCCAAAAAACCCTAACCATTGCTAGTACCTCCAAATAAAGAAACATTAAAAGCAAATCTGCCAATGTAACAGATTGATTTAAAAACATGTTTTTCATTTCAATCCCAACAGCAATAACAGTACTGATTAAGATAATAACCATTAATGCTAACTGTAAGTTTTTTGCTATCTTATCCATTATTTATCTTTACTAAAAGGTAACCATTTTTCAATTGCAGATTTTAAGGGACCATCATAAGGGATTGAATAAGAGTTCGGGTTTGGACTTGTCAAAACTTCAATTCCTTTTGAAAATACAAATATAAATACTATTACAAAAACTATGACCATGATTTTAAAAGGATCAAAATTTTTTGTTTGAAAAACACTTGCAGACTTCTCTTCTGCTCTATGAAATTGTTTAAAAGTCATATAGACGGCAAATATTAAACCTATATGAGCTAAAAAAAGTCCAGCCCATCCAAATGCAAAAGTTGTGTAAGAAAAAACATATAAACTAAAAACAGTAGTCCAAATAAAACTTAAAACTAAAAGAATTTGTAATCTAACTGTTTTAGGAAGTGCGCGTAGATCATTCTTACTATCATCAAATAAAATATTTGCAGCATCTTTCATCCAATTCTTTATTGATTCCATGATGTAAGGATATAATTTTTAGTGATTTAAACAAATGTTAATTTGTCCTAAACGTTACTAAGAACGAAGCTTTTTTTTGTGAAAATTGATAAATCTTTCAACGTTAGATTTATTAAATGACTTATTTTCTTCAAATGAGACTTTTTTCATCGAGTAAGCGCTGCTATTAGTAACTCTAGATTGAATTGTAATATTTCCTTTATACAATTTAAGTTTAACTGAGCCATTAACTTTGCTTCTTTTTAAATCTACAATTTTTTGAAGTTTAAATCTTTCTTTTGAATACCAATAACCATTGTAAATTAACTCCGCATATCTAGACATTATCTGATCTTTTTTATGCATAGTTTCTTTGTCTAAGGTAACAGACTCAATTGCTCTATGAGCATTTATTAAAAGAGTCCCACCAGGTGTTTCATACACTCCTCTAGATTTAATACCTAGAAATCTATTCTCTACTAGGTCAACTCTTCCAATTCCATTTTTGCCTGCTAGATCATTTAACTTTGTTAATAATTTAGCTGGAGATAATTTTTTTCCATTAATTCCAAAAGGATCACCATTTTTAAAATTAATAGTGACAAAAGATGGTTTGTTAGGTGCTTTTTCAGGAGAAACTGTTCGTTGAAAAATAAATTCTGGAGCAGAATTTTTTGGATTTTCTAAAACCTTACCTTCAGTTGATGTATGAAATAAATTATCATCCACTGAAAAAGGAGGTGCACCTTTTTTATCTTTAGGAATACCTATGCTATGTTTTTTTGCATAATTAATTAAATCTGTTCTAGATTTTAGTTTCCAAATTCTCCACGGAGCTATAATTTTAATTTTAGGACCAAAATAATGATAGCCTAATTCAAATCTAACTTGGTCATTGCCTTTACCAGTTGCTCCATGTGAAACTGCATAGGCTTTAAATTTTTTAGCTACTCTTATTTGATCTTTTGCAATAAGAGGTCTTGCTATTGATGTCCCTAATAAATAAACACCCTCATAGATCGCGTGTCCTCTGATCATGGGATAAACATAATTCTTAACAAAAATATCTTTTAAATCTTTAATAATTATATTTTTAACACCAAATTTTTTTGCATTAGTAATAATTTTTTTTCTATCAATTTCTTGTCCAACATCTGCTGTATAACAAATTACATCTGCATCATAATTTTCTTGAAGCCATTTTAAAATTATAGAAGTATCGAGCCCTCCAGAATAAGCTAGAACAATTTTCTTTTTTGATTTCATTGAATTAACTACAAGCTTTTCTTGAAGCGTTATAAGCTTTAGTAAATCCTAGCAATGAGTAATGATCAATTGTTTGAGAACCTTGTTGATTGTATCCAGTGATCATAATTCTAGATCCTTTTCTCATTTGTTTGATCATTTTTAATTCGATTTTATTGTCCGCAATCCACGCAAAACCTTGTTCTTTAATATCAAATTTAAATTTATTCTTCCCTGAAGCAGCTGTTACAGAATTATTTTTGTTGAATTCATAACCTGGGGTAACACTTACTTCATTTTTTATATTGTCGTTTGGTCTAAATGCCACAAATAATTTTGCATCTCTTTTATTAGTTTTCGGTGCTTGTAAAATAGGTAAAGATTGCGCAAAGCATACTTTACCATCAGCATCCATAACTACCATTGCCTCCCAATCTTTATATTTACCAATTTTTTTAATTTCCTGAGCTGAAACTTGAGCAACACCACTTATAAAAAATATTCCTAACAATATTGTAATTTTTTTAATTATGGACATGGATTTGGATAAATTGTTTGTACGTGGTTAATTTCTTTAATGACATCATCAGATAAGTTTACATTTACACTTTCTATATTTGTTTTCAACTGCTCCATTGTAGTTGCTCCAATTATTACACTAGTCATAAAGTCTTGGATTTCACAAAATTTTATCGCCATCTGACTCATATCTAGATCAAACTTTTCACTAATTTTATAATAATGTTCAACGGCATCCTCAGTATTTGGCTTTCTATACCTTGTCCAGAAATCGAAATCTCTCTCCATTCTTGATCCTTTGGGGAAATTCTTGTTTCTATACTTTCCACTTAAATATCCACTTGCAAGTGGAGAGTAAGCTAAGCATCCAATGTTTTCTCTTATAGAAACTTCAGCCAATCCTACTTCGTAAGATCTATTTAATAAACTATAAGGATTTTGAATTGACATCATTCTTGGTAATTTTTTATCTTTATATAATTGAAGATAATTTAAAACTCCCCAAGGAGTTTCATTTGATAAACCAACGTATCTTATTTTTCCCTGAATAATATATTTATTTAATTCCTCAAGAACATCCTCAAATTTATTCCACTCATTTTCTTTATGAACATAACCAAGTCTTCCAAAATTATTTACATTTCTCTCTGGCCAATGAAGTTGATATAAATCTATATAATCAGTTTTAAGTCTTTCAAGACTGTCATTTAAAGCAGACTCTAAATTTGGACCTGTAAAACTATTTTTTCCATTTCTTAAATAATCTCTGGCAGGACCCGCAACTTTAGTTGCTAAAATTACTTTATCTCTTTTTTTTGTTTGCTCAAACCATTTGCCAATTATTTCCTCGGTATCACCATAGGTTTCTTTACGTGGAGGAACGGCATATAGCTCTGCAGTATCCCAAAAATTTACTCCATTGTCTAAAGCAAAATCCATTTGTTCAAATGCCTCAGCCTTAGTATTTTGCTCACCCCAAGTCATTGTACCGAGACAAATTGTACTCACTTTGAGATCAGTATTACCCAAATTTTTGTAATTCATTAGAAATTAAGTTAAAATTTTTCTTAATCTTTTAAGGTATCTTGAATAATTAGTAAAAGAATATTATATATATTCCATGATAGAAAATGATAAAAATGGAATACTAGCCAGAGCTAAAGCTGCTCAACAGTCTGCTGCTGTAACGGATGAAGGTTTAAGAGCTTACATGCTTAAAGTTTATAACTACATGGCAACAGGAATTTTATTAACAGGAATAATAGCATTACTAACATTTAAGATGTCAGTAGTAACTAATGATGCAGGATCTATAGTTGGTCTGACTTCAATGGGTAATGCAATTTATTTGTCAGGTCTTAAGTGGCTTGTAATGTTAGCACCTCTAGGTATCGTTTTTTACATGAGTTTTGGAATTAATAAGATGAGCGCATCAAAGGCACAAACTACGTTTTGGGTTTTTGCAGCTTTGATGGGTTTATCGTTATCTTCAATATTATTAGTTTACACTGGAATGAGTGTAACTAGAGTTTTCTTCATTACCTCTGCAACATTTGGAGCAATGAGTATCTATGGATACACAACTAAAAGAGACTTAACAAAACTTGGTTCTTTTTTAATGATGGGCCTAATTGGAATAATTATAGCTTCAATCGTTAATATCTTTATGAAATCTTCAATGATGTATTTTGTTATTTCAATTTTAGGTGTTTTAATATTCGTTGGTTTAACTGCTTATGACACTCAAAAAATAAAAAATATGTACTCAGCTTCAGACACAGGTGAGTTAATGGGTAAAAAAGCTGTGATGGGAGCCTTAACTCTATACTTAGATTTTATTAATCTATTTATAATGTTGCTAAGATTATTTGGTCAAAGAAGATAATTAAAACTTAATAGATTTTACTAGCTGAAACAAATCGTTTTTTGTTTGTTTACATTTCTCGATACAAGCAACAGTTATTACATATTCTTTCTTATTAAACATAAAAATTATTTGTTGAGTTAGTACATTTTCAAAAAATGAACTTTCATTTTCTCTGTACATACTCCAGTCAGCAAATTTTGGGTATTCATGCATTCTACACTCGATAAGATTAACTTTTCGTTTTCCAAATTTTTTTTCAATTTTTAAAATCTTTTTACATTGTTTAAGAACTTTTTTTTCATCAACTTTATAATTTTCATTAAATACCAAAATAGAAATACTATTGAAAAGACTCTGCTTAAAATTATATAATATTTCAACATCTTGCTCTTTTAGTCTTTGGCTAAAAATATTTATTTGTTGTTTTATCTTCGGATCATTATGTGATGAGTTATAAACTTCATATAGGTTGGAATTATTTATAACTTGGTAATTATCATCTAGTTTAAAAATAAAATTAAATTGACTTTTGAACTCTTTCGCTTCAGAATTGAATGAAATTATTAAGCTGATTAATAAAATGTATAGTTTTTTCATTTAAATTTTTAATAAACTCATTGTAATTAATTTAACTATTAATTAAACTTTAGATATGTTGAAAAAAGTTTTCAAATTATTTGTTTTATTATCATTTCCCTTAATCTTATCTGCTTGCGGAGGCGGAGGAGGCGGAGCTGCTGGTGGTGGAGTTGGTACTGGCACAATCACAGCCTGTTCAGATACCGGAACTGCTTATCAAACTTCAGAGTATTATTATGGTGGAGTAGCATCTGCAGATTCTCCTCTCCAAAAAATTTGTGCTAGTTCCGCTTACGCAAGAGGGGCTACTGGTGATGGCATTCAAGTTGCTGTTGTTGATACAGGCGTCTATGCTTCTCATTCTGATATAAATGCTAACATGGTTACAGCCGTGACAGGATCAGATACAGTTAATTCTGATAATAATCCTAATGACGATGACGGTCATGGTTCACATGTTGCAGGAATTATAGCTGCTGAAAAAAATAATTCGTATATGCACGGTGTAGCATACGATGCAGATATTTATGCTTTTAAAGCATTGAACTCTAGTGGAGCAGGTAGTGATACAACATTAGGTAACGCTTTAGGATTAATAGAAAATATTGCAGCAATTGATATAATTAATAATAGTTGGGGTACAAACGCAGATTGTTCTAGTGCATCAGCTTGTAGAGCTCTAGGTACAACGATTTATGATAATTGGGAAGATCTTTCACAATTAGCTACTCCTAAAATTTCTGTTTTTGCAGCTGGTAATGATGGAGAAAGTCAACCATCTGCTGAGTGTCAAACCATGGTTTACAATTCAGATATTAATGCTGTTTCTGTTTGTGTAGTTGCAACATCTCATTATGCTGGTAGCTCTTATTATGTTGCTGACGGTGCATTAGCAAGTTTTTCGAATAAATGTGGTAAAGTTTCAGCTTATTGCATTGCAGCTCCTGGGGACTACATTTATTCATTAACTAAGACGGTTAGTAGCTATACCTTTGAAAGTGGAACTTCAATGGCAGCTCCAATGGTTTCAGGCGGTCTAGCATTAATTATGCAAGAATTTTCAAGTTTAACTCCTGCCCAAGTAGTTTCAAGATTATTAACTACAGCAAACGACAGTGGAGAGTATTCTCAAACAAGTATTTATGGTCACGGCATGATGAACTTAAATGCTGCTACGGCTGCAGTTGGATCTTTACAGACCATAAATGGTAATAATCTTTTAGATGATCCGAATACAAGTTATAATGATTTAGTTAATAATAGTTTCACTAGTAGTGCAGCATTTTCAAATGCACTTAATTCGGCTTTAAACGGTCAAACAATGGAAGTATATGACAGCTTTGATAGAGCAAATTTTAAGGTAGAGGTAGATAGTTTTTTTACTTCTGGAAGCTATACTTCACAAAATACAATTGAAAATCATATAGCAAGACTTCAGCCAAAAACTAAAAACAAAGAAACAAATAAAAACTTATACGGTAATTTTACTGTTGAAACTAATGGTAATTATATAGAGAGTTCAATATTCCAATCAACAGGTAATTTCTTAGCTTTAGGTTATAATCAATCCACTAATAGCTTTGAAAACGCAGTAGACCCTTTATCTAGTTTCTTTAATGATAGCAACTTTGGTAATAACTATTTAGTAAATCCTTATTTTAATACTGGATCAGGACAAGATTATTTTATGTCATTTAATAATAATAGTAGTTTTGGATTTGATACTTTTACCAATGCAAATGGTAATGATTTAGGATTATCGTTTAACTTGAACCCCTTATCAAGCTCGGAAGAAGGAATGGAGAATGCTGGTGATCTTCAAATAGTATTTGGTGCGAACTATGAACAAAATAAATTTTTAAATTCTACTTCAACAGGTGTTTTTTCAACAGGTGATTTATCAAATACAAACTTTACCGGGATAAAGTATAAAAAGAATTTAGGTGACGATTTTACTTTCGTTGGTTCAGGTTTTGCTGGATACACTTATATTGATAAAGCAGCAGATTCTTACATCGATAGTTCAACACCTCTATTGACAAGTTCATTTTCCTTAGGTTTAGCTAAAGCTAACTTTTTAAAAGAAGATCAAAGAATAGGTTTTTTTGTTAACCAACCACAAAGAGTTGAGGATGGTAGCCTAAATTTGAGAGTTCCAACTTCTTCAGATAGAGACAGAACTGTTACTTATAGCAATTTAAATGTTGATTTAGAGCCAGACGCTAGACAAATTAATTATGATATTATTTTTAATAAAACAATCACAGAATCGTCTAATTTGAGTGCAAATTTAACTCATGTTCAAAATGGTGATCATTCAAATAATTCAAAAAATCAAAATTTTTTCTCTTTATTTTATAAAAAAACTTTTTAAGAGAATTTTATTTTTTACTATTTTAATTTCAATACCAAATAATATTGTTTTAGCGAATGAAAATAATTTTAAAGATTTTTTTTGCGATGTAAGCAATGCTAGATTATTAGAAGAAGATGTTATTTCACTTAGCTTTAAAGATAAAAATTTTAATCAGGTAATAAATAAGATTGATAAAAAATTAAACCATAAAAAGTATAATTTATTAGTATCTACTGGTGGAAAACCCTCTAGTGGTTATTCATTAGAATTTTTAAAGATTAAAAAGAAAAAAAAATTTGATAAAATATACTTTAAGGAAATAAAACCTAAGAAAAATTCTAAAAACTTAGCTGTTATTACTTACCCGTTTTGTTTAGTTAAAATTGAAAATTTAAATGAGTTTAAGATAAAAATTAAAAAGAAAAGATTAAAGCTTTTTCCATTTAGTGTTTCTAACTAAAATATTTAAATCGTAAGAATTTTTTAAAATTTTACCGTTTGTATCAGTAATTAAATATCTTAGATTTTTATTCTTAGGCTTGAAGTTTTTACAAATTTTATAAAGTGCGTTTTCAGTTGCATTTTTAAAAACACTAAAGCTAACTTGTTTACTTGAAATATTTAAACCATAATCTTTCCAAGAACCTTCCGAAACCATTTTGGCATATAAGTCTAATATTATTTTTAGCTCATCCTTTTCAAAAAAATGTTTTTCTTCTATTTTATTATGAGTATTATTTACTACTAGTTTTAAATTACTACGCATCAATCTTATGTTTATTAATTAATGGTACTTGAAATCCTGTGAATACTATTGTTATTGGAAGCATCCCCCATACTTTAAAATTAACCCAAAACTCTTCTGTTTGAGTTCTCCAAACAAACTCATTCAATAAAGCGAGACCAAAGAAAAAAAACATCCATCTTCTATTAAGAATTTCCCATCCGATATCACTTAACGGTATTGTTTTTCCCATAATTTTTTTGAGAACAGGCTCTTTTGTAAAAAATTTCCCAAAATATAATGCCAAAGCAAACATGATATTGATAATAGTTGGTTTTACATAAATAAATATTGGGTCATTAAAATAAATTGTTAGTCCTCCAAAGAATGTAATTAAAATTCCGCTAACAAGTGGCATTGGAGGAATTTTTTTTTCAAAAAACCAAACTATTGCTAATGCAACTAAAGTTGCAACTATCAGTGGAGGTATTGCAACTGATAAATTTTTACCACTATTGTAATAATAGAAAAAAAATATTGCTAAAGGACCGAAATCAGTAACAAATTTTAAAAAAGATTTATTCACCAAAAAGATATTAACATATTTGCCACATCACAAAACATTTATATTTTTAGCATTGATTTTTATTTCTAAATACCCATACTAAGATCAATGCCAGTTCAAAAAGCTAAATTTTCAATTGGAGACATTGTAAAGCATAAACACTTTGAGTTTAGAGGTGTGATTTATGATGTTGATTTTGAATTTAATAATTCTGAAGAATGGTATCAATCTATTCCAAAAAATGTCAGACCAAGAAAAGATCAACCGTTTTATCACCTATTAGCAGAAAATGACGAGATAACTTATGAAGCTTATGTTTCTGAACAAAACTTGCTAATGGACGACTCTGATGAGCCGATAAAACACCCTTTAATTGAAGAGATTTTTTCAGGAAAAAAAGGCTCTAGTTATTTTAAGCTTTCTAATTAAGGCAACCATCATTCAACCACATTTAGCTCAAATCTAGGCCATACAAATTAGCTATATTTTAAGTATGTTCTGGTCAAGAGTGTTAAACGTTAATTTTAATCTTATTATCTCCCCTCTGCATTCTTGATCAGAAAAGTATTTCATAATAGAAATCACTCAAAAAAATTCTAAATTAAAAATATGTTTAAACTTTTTGAACCTAACAAGATTTTTAAAATTACATCAAAAGCACCTAAGTACGTTTTATTTTTGTTTATAGTTGTATTAAGTGTTGGCTTAGTTGAGGCATTAGTCATTTCTCCTGAAGATTACAAACAAAGCGATGCGGTTAGGATCATGTATGTTCATGTTCCTGCTGCTTGGATTTCACTTGGAATATTTTCTTCTATAACTTTTTTATCTATTTGTGGTTTCGTGTTTAGAAATAAAAACTTTTTTTTTATTTCCAAAAGTCTAGCTCCTTCGGGATTTGTTTTTAATATAATAGCTTTAGTTACAGGATCAATTTGTGGAAAACCAACTTGGGGAACATGGTGGGCTTGGGATGCTAGAATTACTTCAATGTTAATTTTAGCTTTGTTTTATGCAATGTATTTAGTTGTATGGAGAATTTATGATAAGGAAGAAAAAGTCTACAAGATTTCAACTTTTATAACAATTTTAGGAATTATTAATGTTCCAATAATTAAATATTCAGTTGATTGGTGGAATACACTCCATCAACC
>CACKFA010000009.1 GCA_902599335.1 uncultured Pelagibacteraceae bacterium
ATACTAAATTTAGCCTTGGTAACATTGAAAAGTAGAGCAATGCAGTTATAGAATATATGTTTTAAACGGCCATAGAGGTGCTTTATTTTGTTATATCTCGATATATACTACAACTGAAGGGTGAATATTACTATTTATGTTGAAATAAGCTCAAATATACAAAAAACGTTGATTTTACTAGTCTTTTTGACCATAAAATAGGCTAAAAAAGCCACTAAATATCAACTTTTTCGGATCTCAATAAACGCAGTTTTGTCTTAATTCCACCTCTCCCCGAGTATCCACCAAGGCCTCCATCGGACCGAATTACTCTATGACAGGGTATTTTGGGGGCATAAGGGTTTTTTCCACATGCATTAGCTACAGCACGCGCTGATTTAGGCCTTTTAATAGCTATTGCTACCTGTTTATAGGTTTTAACAGTGCCTTTTGGTATAGTTTTAAGGTAATTCCAGACTTTTAATTGAAATTTACTACCTTTCATCAATAAAAATTTAAAATAATGAAACAAACTATAAAGAAAACAGTTAAAATTGAAAGATAAATAGTTTCAAGAGTTTTTCCAGATTTTCTATAATTAATAAAGCTTAATATTGCAAAACCAAAAGATGTTATTAAGAAATATATCGGTTCAATTACTCCATCTATGCCCATCTATAGGTTATATTTCATCATTATTGAGCTAGCAATATCATTAATTGTCCCTAAAAAATGACTAATTATTTTATTTGACATTAGAAAACTCTTGATATATTACTAATGATAATTAATTGTTATCAATAGTAATTATATGAAAGAACTCACAACAGACCTTAAATTACTACATGAGGCAACTCTAAACAACCTTAAAAGCTCTAAGGCAAATAATACTTTAAGAGCTTATAAATCTGACTTTAAAGACTTCGGAGCTTTTTGTGCGAAGAATGGACTAAATTCTTTACCGACAGAGCCAAAAATAGTTTCGTTATACCTAACCCATCTCGCTAAAAATTCTAAAATAAGCACTTTAAGACGAAGATTAGTATCAATAAGTATGGTTCATAGACTTAAAGGGCATTATTTAGACACCAAACATCCAATTATTGTTGAAAATTTAATGGGAATAAGAAGAATCAAAGGAAGTTTTCAGAAAGGAAAAAAACCTATATTAATCAATCATTTAAAATTAATAATTAATGTAATAAATGAACAAAAAACTGAGGAAATAAAAAAACTTAGAGACAAGTCAATAATCTTAATTGGTTTTGGAGGGGGTTTTAGAAGAACAGAACTCATTTCAATTGATCACGAGGATTTAGAATTTGTTTCTGAAGGTCTAAAAATCAATATTAAAAGATCTAAAACAGACCAATTTGGAGAAGGAATGACTAAAGGACTACCCTACTTCGATAATGAAATTTACTGTCCTGTTACAAATCTAAAAAAATGGTTAGAAATTTCTAAAATTAAATCTGGACCTATTTTTAGAAGATTTTCTAAAGGTTTATCATTAACAGACAAAAGATTAACTGACCAATCTGTAGTTTTATTAATGAAAGAATATTTAAGGTTAGCAGGAATCGAAAACAAAAATTTTGCAGGTCATAGTTTAAGATCGGGTTTTGCAACAGTAGCTGCTGATTCAGGCGCTGATGAGCGAAGCATAATGGCTATGACAGGTCATAAAACAACACAAATGGTTAGAAGATATATTAGAGAGGCAAATATATTTAAAAATAATGCATTAAATAAAATCAAAATTTAATTTTGTTTTTTAAAAGATATAATGTTTGAATTAATTATTTCCTCAAGATTTAAATTATTATTAGATGCTAGTTTTAGACAATCATTCATCGATAATTTATTTCTTTCAGGACCATCAAATTCTTTAAGACGTCTATAAAAAAATTTTTTAAATGAAAAACGGTACACCGGTTTTAATAATCTTGTCCAATTAAGTCCATCCTTAGCAGTTAAAATTTTTCCATTTTTATTGAGTAAATTTGAATATTTTCTAAACATTTCATCAAAAGCAATATCACAACAAGAAAAAGATTTTAAATTTACATCAATAATAAAATCATAATAATTTTCTTTTAAGAATTTAAGCGAATCTTTTCCTAATTTATTACTAAAATAAACCTTATAATTACTTAAATTGAGCTTTTTTGCATAATTAATTTCATTTGAAGATATGGAGATTCCATCAATTATGCCCTGGTTATTTAAAGATTTGGCTAAATAAGAGTTTCCAACACCTATATGTAATAACTTTACATTTTGAGAAATATGAGATTTTAGAAAATTTGTAATTTCAAGCTCATCAGATGTTGTTTCTTTATTTTCCCAATATTCATAGTTATTTCCATCAGAAAATATTTTACATCCATTAGGACAAAAAATTGTTTGATAATCTTTGATTAAAAACATTTATCTAAACTTGATATCTTCATAAGGTGTATAAATTTTAAACCAAAATTTAAGAAGATTGGTTGAATTATTAATTGGAACACGTGGAATATTATAAAAATTAAATTTATTGAATTTGTATCTCGATCTCTGAGTGGTTACTGCTGTTTTATAATAGTCTTTAACTATATTTGTCGTTTGACTATCAAATTTTCCAAATGGATAAGAAAAGTTTTCAATATCGATAGAAAAATTTTTTTTAAAGAAAAAAATAGGTTCTATAATTTCATTTTTTTTTTGATTATATTCACAATTTGATAGATCTATGTGATTAGAAGTATGAGCGCCAACCTGCATTCCTTCATGAATCCAGGATTTAATTTGAGTTAAATTCATTAATTTCATTTTTTTATAATTACTTTTATTTTCATCCCAAAAGTTATATTTTCCAATAAAATTAGTAACAAAATAGCATATTGCAGAAAAATTTAACTCTTTAAGTATTGGCAAAGCATTTAGATAAACATCTTCATACCCATCATCAAATGTAATAATAAAATTTTTTTTATTAGAATTTTTATTATTAATTTGATTTAGATTTATTGTTTGAAAATTATTCTTTTTCAAAAAAAACATCTGTTTCCTAAAATTATCAATATTTAAAGACACATTATTTTTTTCTGTATTAATCGAATGATACATTAAAATTGGAATTGGCATTAATTTAAATTAATTTTATCAGAGATTAAATTATAAAATTTTTTGTCATCGATAAGATCGTGCATTTCTTTACGTTCGTATAATGATAATTTAGTCATATGACCTGTCCAATATTTAGTATGTTGAAGTCTATTTTTTTCATAAAAAGCAACTGTACTTACTTTAAAGTTATGTGAAACATGGCTAATACCACCTTCGCAACATACTAAAAAGGATGAGTGCTTAACCAAGTATTCTAAATCATTAAAAGACGTTTCTTTTATGAAAAAAATAGAATTTTTGTCTTTTTTTTTTTCATAAAAATTTTTTTTTATCAAGGTGAAATCTTTTGTAAATTGTTCTAAAACATCTAATTTTTTAGAACCAGTTGTCAATATTACGTCAAATTCAAAATTAGTAGAATTTAGGATATTATTTACAAGTTTTTCTAACTGAGCTGGATTAGGATTTATATCTGTAAAATCTCTATAATAGAATTTAGTATACCATTTTTCATCTAAATGAATCATCAAATATTTTTTATCGAAAGAAATTTTATTTTGAAAATCATAATCTTTATAAATATCAATATACTTAAGATTTATATCAAAATTTAATTTAATTGATTTTGTAACTCATAGTTAATCACACTTATATATCTAAAAAATTTACTAAAGAGCTCAAGTTCCCTACTTTGTAGTAAGATTGATTTTTTTCCATTAAGAAATAATGATATAAAAAAGGATCTATTTTTTCCATCGAGTACAATAATATGATCAAATTTATTTTTTCTTAATAAAAAAATCATTTTAATTAAATTAAATAATTTTGGAAAAAATTTTACTTCATTTTTTAAAGGTATGATTTCATCAATAAATTTAAAATTTTTAATATAGTCATAATTGTATTCGGATGAAATTGTAACTATTTTTGTTTTTTTAAATTTTTTTTTATAAGATAGTATGAATGGACATGATATTATAAAATCTCCAATACGATCTGTCCTAAATATCAATGTTTTTAATTCATCCATGACAGTTTATTATAAACATTATGCTCTAAAATTTTATCAATCATGTATTTTGTGACTATTGTATTTTCAAATAAATCAAAATATTGTTTTTTTCCTTTTTCTGCTATGGCTGATCTTTCTTTAAAATTATTTGAATAAAATTTTATTTTATCAATTAATTCCTCATGAGATGTGTAATAAACAGCATGAATTTTATCTTCAAAAAAATCTTCATATTCATAGCCTTTTTGCAAGAATGTTAACAATCCATTTGCAACAAGTGAACAAATTCTATCGCTTGAGTAGTATTTGATCGCTTCACCCCTATTATAATTTAAACCCATTTTTGATTTTGAAATTTCATTAAAAAAATCACTTCCCCAAACCGGTTGCCTATCAATACCAAAAAAATTAGTTGAAATTTGATCACTGTTTATTTTTTTTATAAAATCAACTCTTTCATCTTTATATCCTCTTTTTAAACCTCCCCTGTGTTGACCATGACTTAAAGCAAAAAAAATATCATATTCTAAATTTTCATATTTATAATTTTCTAAAACGTCAATGCTTGCATCACAAACGTTTGGTATATAAAATGTTTTAGATTTATCTGTAAATTCAAGTATATGTGGATCTGTAGTAATAAAATTTGTATCACAAATTTGATACTTTAAAAAAAATCTATTTTGATGATGATGAAAATTTTCAAAGTTTTTGTCAAGGGTATCTACAAAATATTGAGAAAATTTAATATTTTTATAATTATTTTTTAATAAGAAAAGATCTTTTTCATTTAGTGAGTCTACATGACCAAATAAGACAACATCCGGTGAAAAATTAGAAATTGTGCTTTCAATATAATTTAAAAATATATTTTTTTTATAATTAAAAATATTTGATTGCAAAAAATCTCTATCGCTTATTTGAACAACATTAAAATCATTTTTAATAAAGCCATTATTTATTTTTTTTCCAGTAGAGTAAAACAATCTACCTTGATGTCTTAAATGCATATCCGCAATGTGTAAAATTTTTACTTTTCTCTTAAGATTTTGTATCATTAATATATTTTTCTTTTATTAATTTTCTAAGTCTATAATTTTTTTTAAGTTGAAATTCCGCTTTCATTGCAAGTGATTTATTATAATATTTTCTTTTATATATTATTTTCCATTTTCTACCTCTTGTAAATTTTGCACCTTTCGACGTATTATGCAAATTCAAACGATTTTTAATATCATTAGTATAACCAACATAAGATATTAGTTTTTTAGAATTGATTGATATTAGAAGATAGACAAAGTAATGCACAATAATGGCGGTCCCTAGGGGAATCGAACCCCTCTTTCGAGGATGAAAACCACGTGTCCTAACCGATAGACGAAGGGACCGAATTGCTGCTTTTTATTGTATAAATGATGATTAATCAAGTCTATCATTTTACTTTTTGTTTTAATTTTATTACCTTTTTAATACCAGATGATTTATGTGTCACTAATGTCTCTGAAACAAAATCATTGTCTTGAATTTCAATACCTGCAACTAAATCACCAGAGGTAATCCCAGTCGCACAAAAAATAGAATCACCAGTCACAATTTCATTTAATTCATATTTTTTTGTTAAATCTTTAATTCCCATTTTTTTTGCTCTTGCTTTATCCTCTTCTGTTTTGAACAAAAATCTTCCTTGAAAGTTACAATTAAATGCATCTAAAGCAGCTGCTGCAAGAACACCTTCTGGACCACCTCCTGTACCTAAAAAAATATCAACATTATATTTTTCTTCAGTAACTAGTAAGGCTCCCGAAACATCACCGTCAGTAATTAATTTTAGATTAACTTTTAATTTGTTTAACTCATCTATAATTTCTTTATGTCTTGGTCTGTCCATAATACATGCAGTTAAATTTTCTGGATTCTTATTTAAATAGTCACTTAAATTAGATATGTTCTGCTTTACTGTATAATCTAAATCAATAACGTTTTTTTCATTAACTTTGGTAGAGATTTTTTCCATATAAGTTTCAGGAGCTTTAAACAAATTGTTTTTTTCAGTAATAGCAATTACTGATAATGCGCCTGGTAAGTTATTAGCAGCAAAATTTGTACCCTCTAATGGATCTACTGCTATATCAAATTCTGGACCTTTATTTGTTCCTAGTTTTTCCCCAATATATAACATCGGTGCTTCATCTAACTCTCCCTCACCTATTACTATCTGTCCCTTAATATCTAAATTGTTTAGATTTGATCTCATAGAGTCTACGGCTGCTTTATCTGCTGCAATTTTATCTTTTTTTCCAACTAAATATGATGATGCTACAGCAGCTCTTGATGTAACGTTAACTAATTGATTTAAAAATTTTTTATCTATTGCCATTAAGCTTTTTCATCAAGCAAATCTTCTTGTTGTATTTTAGACTCAAATTCTCGTAAACGTTTATAGACACTTGCTAGTTCTATAATAGTTGGCCAAGCTTTAAGTAAATATTGCATAGACCCTTCAACTCTTCCAAAGGCTCTAATAATTTGCTGCATAACTCCTAATGTAACTACACCTGCTACAATAGCTGGAGCTAAGAAAACATAAGCAGATAAAACATTAGCTTGCAGATATGCAATACGTCCAATATTAAAGTACAGGTATCTTAGATAACTTAAAAAATGAATTTTACGTACATCATCAAATAATTCGTCTATTCTTTTAGGTCTTACACTACCATCATCTTCTGCAATAACTAAAATTTTTCTGTATGCTGCTTCTTGTTTTTGTAAATCATATTCAACGCCGACTAATCTCAATATTAAACCAAGCACAATTAAAAAAACAGTTCCTCCTATAGTCCAAATTAAGGCCCCTACTATTAAACCATATTCCCATTCTCCAAAAAAGAAAATTGGAATACCAATACTCAATCCAAATAATATTGGAATAAATTGGATCAAAATCATTATAGATTCTATTAAACTTGTGCCTAAACTTTCCATGATTCTAGTAAATTTAATTGTATCTTCTTGAACTCTTTGTGAAGCACCTTCTATTTTTCGTGCTTTGTCATAGACAGAGTGATACCATTCAACCATTGATGTTCTCCATCTAAATAAATAATGAGCTGTAAAAAAACTAATAGCAACATAAACAGCAATATACATACCTGCCAGTGTAATAAATGAAAACAAACTTGCAAAATATTCTTCAATCGAAACAGCGTTTGGTTCTGAAAGAGCTTTTTGAATCATGTCATAAAAAACCCCAAACCATTCATTAATTTTTACGTCTATTTCAACCTGAACCCAAAGAGATGAAAGAATTATGAATGAACCTATCCAGGACCAAATAATCCAATGCTTTTCAGTAAAGAATCTAAACATTTTTTATTTAAGAAAATTATCCGCGTAGGACTTTTTTACAGTTTTTCTTTTTCTAGGTTCAATTAATTCAAAATCAATTTTTCTCTTTTTTGCATAATTGATTGCTAACTCTTTTGATGAAAATTCTAACTTTAGTTCTGTATAAGTATCAGATGAACTCTCCCAACCCATTAAAGGATTTTTTGTTGGATCTTTTGTTTTAAATTCTAAAATCCATTTATCATTTTTTGCTAACCCTGATTGCATTGGATTTTTATTTGGGATGTAAATAATAGCTTTTTTCATAAATGATGGTCGGAGTGGCAGGATTCGAACCTGCGACCCTCTGGTCCCAAACCAGATGCGCTACCAGGCTGCGCTACACTCCGATCCGAGTACTAATACAGCAGTTATTGATAATTTCAATGTATAAAGATACCAAAATTAAAAGAAATTTGAATAAAATCTGGTATATAACGAAGCATGATAATTACATGTCCAAATTGTAACAAGCAATTTAAAATTGATAAGTCTTTAATACCAGACGAAGGTAGAGATTTGCAATGTGGATCATGTAATCATATTTGGTTTTATAATATCCAAGAAAAAAATAATGAAACACTAGAGTTGAAACATGAAATTATTAGTGAAGACGTTGAAACAAAAGCTGAAAATAAAGAGGATAAAATAGAAGAGAAACAACAACCAAATGAAATAATTAAAACTGAAATAAATAATAAAAAAAAAGAAAAAAATTTAGATGAACAAAAAAATACAATTACGCTTAATAAAACGAAAAATAAGGGAAATAAGTTTTTTTCTTATTTAATAGTATTTATTATATCTTTTGTAGCATTAGTTATCTTGCTAGATACTCTAAAAACTCCGCTAATTAATGTTTTTCCAGGATTAGAAATTATACTATTTAACCTTTTTGAAACATTGCAGGATATAAAACTATTTATTATAGACCTAATTTAATTTTTTATGATTAATTATATATCTAAGCCTTTTAGATGGTTTTTTAAATTAGAAGCGGCAAGTGGACTTGTATTGTTGTTTGCTGCAATAATTGCATTATTTATAAGCAATTCTGGACTAGCGGATTTATATTTTGCTACTTTAAATAAGTATTTATTCATAGGTATTAATAATTTTGGATTAAAATTATCAGTATTACATTGGATCAACGATGCCTTGATGGCAATTTTCTTTTTCTTTGTTACTTTAGAAATTAAAAGAGAATTTTTACAAGGTGAACTTTCTAATATTAAACAAGCTTTATTGCCCATAATTGCTGCTGTAGGAGGAATGTTAGTTCCTGCACTGTTCTATGTTTTTATAAATTTAGGTGATAGTGAAACTTTAAATGGATGGGCAATACCCTCAGCAACTGATATCGCTTTTTCTTTAGGAGTTTTATCTTTGTTAGGTAAAAGAGTTCCTTTGTCATTAAAAGTATTTTTAACTGCATTAGCTATAATCGATGATTTAGGAGCAATAGTAATCATCGCCCTATTCTACTCTGGAGATCTGAGTATCAAGTATTTAACTTTAATGTTATTAGCTTTTATTGTTTTGTTATTAATTAACAAATTTAACATTAAAAAGTTTCTGCCTTATTTGGTTGTAGGACTATTACTCTGGGACTTTACGCATAACTCAGGAATACACGCTACTATCGCTGGTGTCTTGTTAGCTATGACAATTCCTCATAGAAAAAAAGAAAAAGATTTTTCATTATTAATTAAAATTGAACACTCAATTAGTCCATATGTTGCTTTCGGAATAATGCCTTTATTTGCATTTGCAAATGCTGGAGTATCTCTTGAAGGTTTATCATTTGCTTCATTACTTGATAAGGTTCCCCTTGGAATCGTATTAGGACTATTCCTTGGTAAACAACTAGGTGTTTTTGTCTTCTCATATGTGTCAATTAAATTAAAAGTAGCTCAAATGCCAAATGATACAAGTTGGTATAATTTTTATGGCGTAGGAGTTCTTACCGGGATTGGTTTTACAATGAGTTTATTTGTTGGAAATTTAGCTTTTGTAGAAAACATGCAATATATGGATGGTGTAAAAATTGGTGTATTGACTGGATCGTTGTTGTCAACTTTATTTGGTTATTTTTTAATATTACTTACACCAAATAAACCTAATAAATGAGAAAAGTAATATTTTTATTTTCTATAATAATGTTTTTTTTTAAAACTTCAGCAAATGCTAACTACGAAAAAAAAATTTATGATTTTAGTATTGAGAGTATAACTGGCGAGACAATTAATTTTAAAGATTACAAAAATAAAGTTATTTTAATTGTAAATACAGCAAGTTACTGTGGATTTACAAAACAATATGATGAATTACAAGAATTGTGGGATTTATATAAAGAAAAAGGTTTAATTGTTCTTGGTGTTCCATCAAATTCATTTAATCAAGAAAAAAATAATAATGCTGATATTAAAGAATTTTGTGAAGTAAATTTTAATATTAACTTTCCACTTACGACATTAACTGAGGTTAAAGGCAAAGACGCTCATGAACTTTTTAAATGGGCAAAAGAAAATCATGGTAAGTCGGCAGAACCTAAGTGGAATTTTCATAAAATTTTAATTAATAAAGAAGGTAAAGTTCAAGATACATTCGCATCATTTACAAAACCAACTTCAAAAAAAATAATTAAAGCTATAGAAAATAGCTTATAAGTTTATTGTCAATCCGTCATGTGCTGGAATAACATTTTTAGGCATCATTTTTTTAAGCACTTTATAATCTAATACTGGTGATAAGTTAGTAAGAATAGCTTTTTTTGGTTTGAATTTTTTAATTACAGCAAGTGAAGTTTCTAAATTAAAATGTGATGGATGATAATTGTACCATAAGCAATCAATAATTAAATATCGAAGATTTTTAAAATATTTATGATCTTTGTTATAAATTTTACTTACATCACTTATATAAGCTAATTTTTTATTAATAATAAAGCAATTTGACTTTACTTTACCATGCTCAACCATAATTGATTGAATAGTAATTTTTTTATTATTATTTTTGATAAAAATTTTATTTGGAAGCTTATTGAGCTTTAGTGTTGCAGGATATTCTTTTGAATAACTTTTAAATATATAAGAAAATGTAGAGTTAAGATATTTAGAAGTATATTTATCAGCATATACATCAAGTTGTTTTCTGCTGTTAATATAAAAAGATCTCAAATCGTTTATTCCATGAGTTTGATCAGCATGCAAATGAGAATATAATACTTTATTAATTTTATTTATTTTATGCCTTAAAAGTTGTTGTCGTAGGTCAGGAGACGTATCTATAAGAATATTTTCATTTGTGGTTTTTATCAAAGCTGAACATCTTGTTCTATAATTTTTTTTATTATTAGGATCACAATTTCCAAAGAATCCATCTGGCCTTGGTACACCCATTGAACTGCCACAGCCTAAAATAATAAATTTCATTAATTTCAATTAAAAAATAGTTTATTAAAGTTATCTGTAGTTTTTTTTATAAGATCTTCTTTGGATATATTTTTAATTTCAGCTAATTTTGCAGCAGTAAAATCAATGAATGACGGTTCATTTTTTTTTCCTCTTTTAGGAACGGGCGCTAAAAAAGGACTATCAGTCTCAATTAAGATATTATCCATTGGAATAGATTTGAACGTATCTTGCAAATCTAATGAGTTTTTAAAAGTAATGATACCGCTTGCTGAAAAGAATGAATTTAAAGTCATTAGTTTTTCTGAGAATTCTTTAGACCCAGTAAAACAATGCATCAAAATTTTAAGGTTTTCATTTTTATATTCATTTAAAATCTCAAAAGTTTCTTTTTCTGCATCTCTTGAATGAACAATTAATGGAATATTGGTTTTTATGGATGCATCTATATGCTCTTTAAAACTTGCAATCTGCTTTTCTTTTTCACTATTATTATAATAAAAATCTAAACCAGTTTCTCCGATTCCAATAATTTTTGAGTTTTCATTGAGACCTTCAATGATCTGTTTTGAAGTGATAATATCTTTGGAGCTTTCATGAGGATGAATGCCAATAGTACCGTAGATCATCTCATCTTTATTAATTAAATGTTTTACTCTAGAAAAACTTTCAAACGAAGTTGAGATAGTAAGTATTTTTTGTATACCAACTTCTTTTGATCTTTGAATTACATTAGTTAAATCACTTAATAATGGTTCATGATCTAGATGACAGTGTGAATCAATCATTGTTTTTCTCTATTTTTTTAAAAAGTATGTCAATTTTATTAATGTTATTACCTTTTGTTAAATACTCATTATTAGAAACCGAGTCTAATTTTATATTTTTTTCTTCAATGTCAAAAATATTTAATGCCTTTAAAGAAGATTCAGGAATAATTGGATATAGTAAAAAACTTATTTTTCTTACAATTTCTAAAGTAGTGTAAACAATGGTATTTAATCTAATTGTATCGTCTTTCTTTTTCCATGGTTCTTGATCATTAAAATATTTGTTAGCTTCAAAAAGTGAATTTACAATATAATCAATGTAAAAATTAATATTTTGATTGTCAATTTGTGACCTAATATTATCTAAATTATCTTTATACTTATTTAGTATTAATAAATCTTCATCATTAAATTTAACTTCTAATGGAATTTTTCCATCACAATTTTTTATTGCAAAAGCGGTTACACGCTGACATAAATTTCCATAATTGTTAGCAAGATCACTATTAATACAATCTTCTAGTCTTTCTTGAGATATATTTCCATCATTCCCAAAAGAAACTTCTTTAATTAAGTAGTATCTTAAAGGATCAAGACCATACTCTTTAATTATTTCAAGTGGATCAAGAATATTTCCTTTAGATTTAGACATTTTTTCTTCCCCTGATAATATCCATCCATGCCCGTAAACTCTCTTCGGTAAATCAATTTTTGCTGCTAATAAAAAGGCAGGCCAATAAACAGCATGGAATCTAAGTATATCTTTTCCAATTAAATGTATTGAGGCAGGCCAAAATTTTTTAAACAAATCATCGTTTGTATTAGGATAGTTTAATGCACTTAAATAATTTGTTAAAGCATCAAGCCAAACATATATCACGTGGTTTTTGTTGTTTGGAACAGGTATGCCCCATGAAAAACTTTTTCTACTAACAGAAAGATCTTTAAGACCACTTTTTACAAAACTAATAACTTCATTTTTCCTAGATTGTGGAGCAATAAAATTTGGATTAGCTTCATAATATTCTAATAACGGTTTTTCCCACTTTGAAAGTCTAAAAAAATAAGATTCTTCTTCAATCCATTCAACAGGAGATTTTGATGATATAGCAATTTTTTTTCCATCTAATTCCTCAATTTCGTCTTCGTTATAAAAGGCTTCATCTGATACTGAATACCATCCAGAATAGTTTGATAAATATATATCATCATTTTTCTCAAGTTCATTCCAAAGATGTTGAACTGTTTTTTTATGTCTAGCTTCTGTAGTTCTTATAAAATCAGTGTTTGATAAATTCAAAGTATCTGAAAGATCTCTAAAAGTTTGACTAATTTGATCACAAAATACTAGAGGTTCCTTCCCCGCTTTTTCTGCAGATCTTTGAATTTTTAATCCATGTTCGTCTGTACCAGTAAGAAAATGAACCTGATAATTGTCAATTTTTTTAAATCTTGCAAAGAAATCTGCGATAATGCTTGAGTATGCATGACCCATATGAGGCTTAGCTGACGGGTAGTAAATAGGCGTGGTTATATAATAAGTTTTATCCATTTAGTATTTTATCCTCAAATTCCATAAACAATGTTTCCTCATCTAAATTATAAGTTCTGGTATTTTTAATTTTTTCCAAAAAATAATGGTATGACTTTAGTAAACTAATATTTTCAATAGATATATTGTTTCTAAAATAAAGTTCAATAAAAGAATAAATGATTTCAATAATTGATTTATCTTTTTTATAAATTTTATTTTTAATTATGCTTGTTAGTGTTGTGTTTAAATCAAAATTGACAAAATCGAAGTCATATTCTTCAGATAACTTAATTAATTTAAATAATTTTCCAGGAGTTGCATAATAATCAAATAACTTATTATTGATAATAGTATTTATGTCATCGTTTAGTAATTGATTAACAATTCTAATAGACTGATCTTTTGTTAAAAAAACTTTAAAATTTAAACATCTGGATTTAAGAGTTGGAAGTACTCTTTTATTGTTATTAATTAAAATAAAATTTATATTGTCATTAGGTTCTTCTAAAATTTTTAACAAAGCATTAATAGAATTTAAGTTTAATAATTCAATATTATCGATTAAAACAAATCTTTTTTTATTATTAAATGAGGATTTGTTTAGATTTATTATCAACTCCCTAATTTGATTTATATCAATGTTTTTCTTATCTTCTAAGACATCAATTAAGTAAAAATTTGGGTTCGATTTATTTAGTATAAGTTTGTATGACTTATTATCTGGATTAATTATATTATTTTCATAATCATAGGGATGTTCTTCATTTTTAGATAATACAAAATTAATTAAATGATATGCTAATGTTGATTTTCCAATACCTTTTTCACCAGACAAAAGAATTTTATTAGGCAAAGTATCGTTTTTTATTAATTTATATAATTGATTAAAAATTTCTTTGTGCTCAAATAAATTTATTTGAGTTGAGGGATTTAAATTCATTTAATTAATTTTTTAATTTGATTTATTATTAAATCTTCATTTTTTTTTATATCTAAATTAGAATCAATAATTTTGTATGATTTTTTATTTGATTTAGCTAATTTTAAAAAACCTTTTTGAACTTTATTATAAAAATTCATATCAAACTGATCATATCTATTTAAAGATTTTCTATTTTTTAACCTTTGAAAGAGATTTTTTTTATTTACAACATTAAGAAAAGTAAATTTGACTTTAATTTTTTTTAATAGAAATTTATTTATGGTGTTTATAATTTTTAAATCAATACCCATACCATAATGTTGATATGCAATAGTTGAGTCTATGAATCTATCAATCAAAATAATTTTTTTTTTGTATGATTTTTTTATAATATTTATGTTTTCACTACGAGCTGATAAATATAAAAGTAAATCAGTATATATGTTAAAATTAGATTTTTTATTTAAAATTAATCTTCTTATTTTTTCTGAATTAAGACTTCCACCTGGTTCTCTTATCTTTATATAATTAATTTTCTTTTTATCTAAATATTTAGATACTTTATTTATATGATGACTTTTGCCACTACCCTCTATACCCTCAAAGACAATGATGGGCTTTTTAGACATCACCCCAAATTAAATAATTAATCGATTTTATTAATCTTGTAAAAAAATTAACTTTTTTAATTTCTTTAGAGGAAAGCAAATCATACTCTCCTACGAGTTCTTGATCATAAACAACTCTTAAAGTTGCTATTTTTTGATCTTTATTTATTGGGGCTTCAACTGGACCATCATACTTAACAACAACTTTTAAAAGTTTTTTTTTTGCTTTTTTAATTGTTTTATAAATATCCTCATTTGTGTACGCATCCACACTATTTTCTTTTCCTAACCAAACATCAATTTTATGAAACGGTTGATTAGCTCTAGCTATTTCAATAAGATCATAGTTGCTAAGACCATATGTAAGCAATTTTGTACTTTCTTTAGACCTAGCATTTTTCGATTTAAAACCGCTTCCAACGGCAATTAATCTTCTACCATTTCTATCAATTGATGAAGCTAAAGAATATTTTTCAACAGCTAAATAGCCAGTTTTTATTCCATCTGCTCCAAGATTTTTATAAAGCAAAGGATTTCTATTTCCTTGTGTTATTGGATCACCTCCTGTCCTATCCCACGTAAATTCTTTTTCAGCAAACATTTTATAAAATTCAGGATGTTCTTTAATTAAATATCTAGACATTTTTAAAATATCTCTGACAGTTGAATAATTATCAGGATCATTAATACCAGATGAATTAGAAAAGTTTGTATTATCCATCCCTAATTCTTTTGCTTTAGCTGTCATTAAAATTGCAAATTCTTCCTCTGTACCTGCTATACCTTCAGCTAGTGCTATACATGCATCATTACCTGAAGCAACAATAATGCCTCTTAATAAATTTTCTACAGAGACCTCATCTCCTACCATTATAAACATCGATGAATATCCAGATGTAGATAATCTCCAAGCTCTCTCAGATATTATAAATTTTTCATTTAAATTAAGATCACCTGATTTTATTAGATCAAAAGCAATAATTGCTGTCATTATTTTTGTCATAGAAGCTGGATAAATTGAAATATCTGGCTCTTTTTCATAGAGAATTTCTCCAGAATGATAATCTTGTAATATTGCAGTTCTTGCCTTTACATCAAAATTAGCTTTTGAAACATTTACTAATGAAAAACTAAAAAAAATTACAATTAATAATATTCTAAACATCTTTTAATATTTCTATATTTTCAAAATTTAATACTTTTATTTCATTAAATGATTTTTCTAGTTTTTTTATATCATTAAATGGACCCAATAATACCCTATATTTAGTTTTAGATAATTTCTTAATTAGAGATTTTTTTATATTTGTCTCATCTTTTATTCTATCAACCATATTTTCTGCTGAATCTTTGTAATAAAAATCTGCAATCTTGATTGAGTATAAAAATTTATGTTTTTTTATTTTAACTACTTTATTTATCTCTTTACCCAGATTATCTATAGTAATTCCGTCAACAGGAGCTTTTTCGGCTACGCTTTTCTCTTCATCAAAAGTCTTTGCTTTCTTAGCTATAAATGTTGAACTATTTGAGATTAAAACAAGATTAATATAAGGTTCTTTAGGATCAAGTAATAACTCCTCAGCAATTCGTTGAGTAATTACAGAGTTATAAAAAGATGAGAATTTGACATCATTAGAGATTACTTCTGCTATAATTGACTTATCATTAATAGGATTAGTTATTTTAACAAATGAATTTTTTTTAATTTTATTATGAAAAACTAAAAGAGATCTATTATCAATTTTTTTAGATATTTTTTTTTCTTTTTTTAGTTCATCATCATAAATTAAAGCAAATCCAGTATTACTATACTTTTGATCACTAATATAAAATAAGTTTTTATTATTTTGATCAAATTGATTACACGCAGATAAAAAAAATATAGAAATAATTAATATAAGTTTTTTAAAGTTCATTTTTAAATTTATCTTTTAATGTACAAACAGCTAAAGCAAATCGCAATGATCTATTCCATTTTAATATTATCTCATAGTTATCAAATACGATATAAGCTGGATTTAAAGTTTCTGCATCAGGTATGATATCTTTATCTGGAGTTATAATGGCTACTTTTAAAGCATTGTACTTTTCATCTATTTGATCATTATTTTTAATAAATTTTCTAAAATATTTTAATTTTTTTTTATCATGAAGTTTTTTTGCTGAAATGTTTAAATAATTGCTTGGTATATTTTCTGATAAATCAATTCTATAAAAACAAGGATTCTCACTTTTCCAACCTATTTGATTTAAATAGTTTGATGCTGAAGCATAAGCATCATTATTATTTTTTAAATCTATATACCCGTTCCCATCGTGGTCAATTGCATAATTTTTCATTGTTGATGGCATAAATTGAAAAAAACCAAAGGCACCTGCCCAAGATCCATATAACGTTTTATAATCTATTTGTTCATTTTCTATTAAACGCAAAAGTATTAATAATTCATTTGTAAAAAAATCTGATCTTCTTTTATCAAAACTTAAAGTTGCTAAAGAAGATAAAATATCCATTTTACCAACATACGTTCCAAAATTAGTCTCTATTCCCATTAGAGCTAATAATAACTCTCTCTCTATATTAAATTCGTTTTCAACAGTATTTATTAATGTTGAATTTTTTTCATAGAATTTTTTTCCTAATGAAACCTTTTTTGAAGATGTTCTTTTTGAAATATAAGTTTTAGTATCCTCATAAAATTCAGGTTGATATCTGTCATATTTTATTACATCTGATAAAAATTTAGTATCGGACATAACTCTATCAAATGTTTTTTCTGAGATATTGTTCTCTAAAGCTATTTTTTTAAAACTTAATTTCCAATTTTCAAATTCTTTATTGATATCAGCAATTGAGAAGTTAATAGAAATAAAAGTAAAAAATAAAAAAAAATTAATTAGTCTCATGTAAATCCTTCAAATATATAATTACAGCAATCCAAATAAAAATAAAACTAACTAATTTTGTTATTGAAAAAGGCTCGTTGTAATAAAAATACCCTAATAAAAACTGAAAAGTGGGAGTTATATAAAATATCATACCAGTAGGTCCTAGACCACAGAGTTCAACACCTCTAACATATAAAAATAAAGGTATAACTGTCATGGGTCCAGCAAGATAAATAAATAGCATCATCGATGGATCGGATAATTGAAAATCATTATATCCTTTGCTTGCTATCAAATAAAAAGCTAACAGTGCGAATGGTAATATAAATAAACTCTCGATAAGAAGACCTACATCAGTATCAACATTAATTTTTTTTCTAACTAGATTGTAAAATCCCCAACTTAAAGCAACAATTAAACCAACCCATGGCAATGATTTAATACTTACAATTATTAAAAAAAGGATAGATAGAATAACTAACAGAATTGAAAAAACTCTTTTTTTATTAAGTTTTTCTTTAAAAAAAAGATAACCAAGCATTACACTTAAAATAGGCATAATAAAATAACCAAAACTAGCATCTATAATTCTGTTTGTTGCTATAGCATATATCCATACGCTCCAATTTATAAAAATCAAAAAACCTGAAATAAATAAATAAAATAAATTTGATTTATTTTTTACAATTTGAAAAAAAATATTCCATTTAGAGAATAAAAAAGTAGTCAGAATTAAAGTAAACGCTGTCCATAAACATCTATGAACTACTAATTCAATATGTCCAATATAAGCAATATATTTGAAATAAATTACACCAAAGAAACCCCACCAAAAAGATCCAAACCCAGCAAGTAATAAGCCTTTGTTAAATTCTTTATTCATAGGAAACCATGATGCCTGTAATTAATAAGTTTATTAGACTATTTTATGGTTGAATTAAATAATTATAATTATAAAACCTTGCTCACGGAGAGATGGCTGAGTGGTTGAAAGCACCGGTCTTGAAAACCGGCAAAGGGGCAACTCTTTCCTGGGTTCGAATCCCAGTCTCTCCGCCATCATTTTTGTGTATAGTCAAAATTTTTATATAAGTAATTAATGTTGTTATTTTCAAATTCAAAATCGGTTTTTAAACCATTAAAAAAATTATACAAATTAGTGTCATCAATATTCAGTAGTTTTTCTAAATCAAGAAGATCATTTTCATTTAAATTATTTATATATTTTTTTGTAAATGCACCCAAAAGATTATCCATTTCTTTTGTACCTCTATAATTAGATCGGTAAATAATTTTTTTTTTTAATTCATCTATGTTGATCATAATAATTAGAATATATTAGTTGTTAATGAATAATAAAACAAATTATGAATATTTATTGTCAGATTTAAGTTCTTTAAAAGGTGTAGGAACTAAAACGAAAAATTTATTAAAGAAGAAAAATATTAATAATTTATTTGATTTACTGTGGAAACTTCCAAAATCTTATACAGATAGAAGCTTGTCATCAAAAATAAAAGATTTAAAAATTGGTGAAATACAAACAGTAACTATAATTCCACAAAAATATAACTTCCCACGTATTAGGAAATTACCTAACAGAGTTTTATGTACAGATGAGACAGGCGAAATAGATTGTATTTTTTTTAATAGTTATGAAGGTTATATTAAAAAAATCCTACCGTTGGGAAAGGAAATTACTGTTAGTGGTAAAATAGGTCATTTTAAAAATAAATATCAAATTACAAATCCTAAATACGTATCTCAGGACTCAGCTTTAATTAAACAAGTTCATAATAAGTACTCTTTAACCGATGGGATTTCTGAAAAAGTATATAATAAAATTTTAAGTCAAATTATTAGTAATTTACCTGATTTAAATGAATGGCACTCTAAAGATATTATGTCAAAATTTCAAAATTTAAGTTGGAATAAATCAATTAAAGAATTGCATAAACCAGAAAATATCGGAAAATATAAATCAAATTTTTATCAAAGACTTGCTTATGATGAAATTTTTTCAACATTTCTAGTTAATTCAGAAATAAGAAAAAAAATAAAAAGAAATAAGAAAAAAAATAAAATAATCAATGTAAATAAACAAAATTCATTAATTAAAAATTTAGATTTTTTGCTAACAAATGATCAGAAAAATGCATTATATGACATAAACAAAGATTTAAACTCCCCAAATAAAATGTTTAGACTCTTACAAGGGGATGTTGGTAGTGGAAAAACAATCGTATCTCTATTGGCTGCACTAAATACTATAAATTCTGGTTTCCAAGTTGCAATTATGGCACCTACAGAAATTCTTGCAAGACAACATTTTAATTTAGCAAAAAAAATATTTCCTAAAAATATTAATTTAGAGTTAATTTCAGGAAAGTCAGAATACAGGACAAAAAAAGAAATACTTAAAAATTTAGAAAATAATAAAATTGATATAATTTTTGGAACACACGCAATTTTTCAAAAAAAAGTTATATTTAGAAAATTGGGATTAATAATTATAGATGAGCAGCATAAATTTGGTGTAAACCAGAGAAAGAGGTTGTCCGACAAAGGGGGAGTAGATTGTGACGTTCTTTTAATGACAGCAACACCAATACCTAGAACATTAACAATGACAATCTATGGTGATATGGATATTTCTATAATCCGTGAAAAACCAAAAAATAGAAAACCAATAAAAACTTATAGTAAATTAGATGCAAAAATTGATGATGTTTTAAAATTTGTAAATAAACAAATTAAATTAGGAAACCAAATTTTTTGGGTATGCCCTTTAATTGAAGAGTCAAAAAAACTAGACCACACTTCAGCTATAATGAAATTTGAATTTTTACAGAAACAATTTCCCAGCCAGGTTGCTTTACTCCATGGCAAAACAGATTTAGATGAAAAAAATGTAATACTCAATGATTTTTTAAATAATAAATTTAAAATTTTAGTTTCAACAACAATAATTGAGGTTGGAATAGATTTTCCTAATGCTAACGTAATAGTAATAGAGAATGCAAATAAATTTGGACTTTCTCAACTTCATCAATTAAGGGGTAGAGTTGGTCGTGGTGATAAAGAGTCCACTTGTATTCTCATGTTTAAATCTAATTTAAGTGACAACGCAAAAAAAAGGATTCAAATTTTAAAAGATTCAAATGATGGTTTTCTAATATCCGAAGAGGATATGAAATTAAGAGGTTTCGGAGATATCTTGGGTTTTAAGCAAAGTGGAATTAAAAATTTTAAATTAGCAGACCCAATTCATAATAGCGATCTTTTCACTTTAGCTGAAAAGGAAATGACAAGAATTGAAAATTCTAATGAAGATTTAAGAAAATTTAAGCCATTAATCAAATTATACGATAGAGCAGATATTATTAATGATATTGCTTAAGATTTTTTTGTAGATGTGCCTGCTGAAACTATAAATTTAGATGCTTCCTCAAATGACATGTTTAAATATATTACATCTTCTATTGGGAACATTAATAAAAAGCCGCTAGTTGGATTGGGTGTTGTTGGAACAAAAACATTTATTAAATTCTTTCCAGTTTTTTGAGCCATTTCACCTTTATTTTCTTTAGTAGCAAAACCAACAGCCCAAACACCTTTTCTTGGATATTCAATTAAAACTACACTTCTTTTTCCATCATCTTTTTTTGAGAAAGTTTCAGTCATTTGAACAATTGCAGAATAAACGGTTCTTAAAAAAGGAATTCTTTTGAATAAATCATCTATCAATTTAAGAATTCTTCTTCCAAAAAATGATAAAGAAAGACCACCAACAATAGTTATGAGTAATATTGAAATAATGATTTCAACTCCAGGAATATTAAATGGTAAATAACTGTTAGGATTAATGTTCTTTGGAATTAAATTAGACGAAATACCTATTAAAATCTTAGTTAAATATAACGTAAAACCGATTGGTACTAATACAACAACACCAGTAATAAAATAATTTCTTAAAGTTAATGAAAAAGATTTTTTTGTGCTCTTTTTTGCCATATTATAAATTAACTATAACTTGCGTATATAACAAAAACAATTGCAATGATAAATATTACAATTAAAATTTTGTTATTAAGATTCATGATAAAATATTAATATCAATTTTAAGAAGCTATGGATAGAAGAAAATTTTTAACATATGTGGGTTGTGGCTGTGGCAGTATACTTTTACACTCATGTTCTACAGCTCCAATAACTGATCGAAAACAATTGAAAATAATTCCTGAGGCTAAATTAAATGCACAGGCCGCTCTAATCTACGAAAAAGTAAAAGAAAAAGAGAAAATGAGTGACGATAAAAAAACTTTAAATGAAATAATAGAAATTGGAAAGAAAATGGAAGATTCGATTAGTGAATATTTTTATAGAGCTAACTTAACTGATCCTACAGCTAATTTTGATTGGGAATATATTTTAATTGATAATAAGAAAGTAAAGAATGCTTGGTGCATGCCTGGAGGAAAAATTGCAGTTTATACTGGAATATTAGATGTCACTAAAAATAAAAATGGTTTAGCTGCTGTCATGGGGCATGAAGTTGCACACGCTGTTGCTAAACATTCAGTGGAGAGAGCTAGTAGAGGTGTTTTGCTTAATACTGGAGCAAAAATAATTGATATTGCTAGTGGTGGAGTTTTATCTGACATCAATAGAACAACTGGAATGGATACAGTTGGTATGCTTGCTCAATTAGGAATTATGAATCCGTTTAGTAGAAAACAAGAAAGTGAAGCAGATTATTTAGGAATGATTTTTTCATCCTTATCAGGTTACGATATTAGAGAAACAGTTAAAATATGGGAAAGGATGAAGGAGTCCAATAAAGGCAAGGAACCTCCCCAATTTATGAGTACTCACCCATCATCAGACACAAGAATAAAGCAACTCAATGAATGGATGAATGAAGTTATTTTAGATTATCCACCAATTAATTTAAGTTAAATGAATTAGTGGTGAGCCCTGATGGACTCGAACCATCGACCCATTCCTTAAAAGGGAATTGCTCTACCAACTGAGCTAAGGGCCCCCAAATTATTCAAATTGAATAGTTGTTATATACAGAATTATAATTTTTTTTCAAATGACAATTTTAACCAAATCTTTAGACCTTCTACAACTTATCAATGTATTTATCGTGAAATTGATCAAAAGTGCCTTCATTAATATTTTTTCTGATCGAGGCCATTAATTCTTGATAAAAATTAATATTGTTTAGCGTCAATAACATTGAGGCTAGAATTTCATTAGTATTAAATAAGTGATTTAAGTAATTTTTTGAATATTTATTTAAATTAAGATTTTTACAATTTGGATCAAGTGGTGCGTTGTCATTTTGATATTTGTTATTTTTAATATTGATTCTTCCCTGCCATGTAAAGGCCAAACCTGTTCTACCGGATCTAGTTGGCAAAACACAGTCAAACATATCTATACCTCTTTTTACAGCACCCAAAATATCTGATGGTGTTCCAACACCCATTAAATAGTGTGGTTTTTCAAAAGGTAAGTTTTCCTTAATATCATCTAAAACGTTAAACATTTCATGTTGAGTTTCTCCTACAGCTAATCCTCCGAGAGCATACCCATCAAAACCAATTTTAATTAACTCTTGAAGAGATTTTAATCTTAAATCTTTAAAAAGACCTCCTTGAACTATACCAAATAACGCTTTTTGTGGATTATTTCCAAATGCCGCTTTAGATCTTTCTGCCCAGTAAAGTGATAAATCCATAGATTTTTTGATTACATTATAATCATTAGTTTTTTTTGGACACTCGTCCATAATCATCACAATATCAGAATTTAAACCCAACTGAATTCGGATACTCTCTTCTGGACTTAAGTAAAATTTTTTACCATCAACATGGGAGTTAAATATGGCTCCCTTTTCTCTATCAATCTTATTCAATTTTGAAAGAGACATTACTTGAAAACCACCAGAGTCAGTTAAAATAGGTAAATCACAATTCATAAAATTATGAAGTCCACCAGCAGATTCAATTCTTTCAACACCAGGGCGTATCATTAAATGATAGGTATTTGAAAGAATTATTTCAGAACCTGTTTTTTTTATATCATCTATTGTGCAAGCTTTTACAGTTGCCTGTGTTCCTACAGGCATAAAAGCTGGAGTTTGTATATTGCCTCGATGTGTCTCTATTAAACCACACCTAGCAAATTTATCTTTTTTTAAAACATTGAAGGCAAATTTTTTTAATGCCATTAATAAAATTATTGAGATTTGAAACTAATAATCTTATCTGGATCAGTTACAGCACCGTTATTGTTTTGATCGCCTCTTTTTATTTTATCAACAAATTCCATTCCGTCGAGCACTTTTCCAAAAACTGTATATTGACGATCTAAAAAAGGAGCTGGCTGAAAACAAATAAAAAATTGGCTATTTGCACTATTTGGATCTTGAGCTCTCGCCATTGATAAAGTTCCTCTATCATGTGGTAGACTACTGAATTCTTGCTCTAAGTCAGGAAAATCTGATCCACCCATTCCAGCTCTTCTAAGATCAAAATCTTTTGATTCTGAATTTCCAAATTTAACATCACCTGTTTGAGCCATAAATCCATCTATAACTCTGTGAAAAACAACGTTATCGTATTTACCACTATTTGCTAATTCCTTAATTCTTTTAACATGATTTGGTGCAACATCCTCAAACAATTCAATTTTAACTTCACCATCTTTTAATTTTAATATCATTATATTCTCCCCAGCTATTGATTGATTAGTAATAAAAAAAAACAAAATAAGTATTTTAATAAAAATTTTATTCATATTTCTCTTTTAAAGACTTGATCGTACTTTTGGTAGTAAATTTTTTAATATCACCTTTTAATTTAACAATCTCTTTTACAAATCTAGATGAAATAATTTGATTTTCTACATCAGACATTAAAAAAATTGTTTCAATATTTTGGTTCAATTTTCTATTCATACCAGCTAATTGAAATTCATATTCAAAATCAGATACAGCTCTCAATCCTCTTAAAATAATGTTTGATTTGTATTTTTTACATAAATCAGTGGTTAAAGAACCAAATGATACTACTTTTATTTTTTTCCTATTTAACTTTAGATCTTTAAATAAAGCTTTATTTACTATTTCTATTCTTTCATCAGAACTAAATAGATAATTTTTGTTACTTTCATCTGAGACACCTACCACAATTTTATCAAATAATTTTAATGATTTTTTGATTACATCTATATGTCCGAAAGTTATTGGATCAAAAGTTCCAGGATAAATTGCAATTTTACTCATTAAATTAAATTATCATCAATTTTAATGGCTGTAACAACTTTTTCTTCTCCTGATAACTTAATTATTCTAACCCCTTGGGTATTTCTTCCTGCAGTCCTAATTTCTTTAACAGCCACTCTAATAACCCTTCCTTTATTAGTAGAAATTAAAATTTCATCACCTTCAAAAACTGGAAATGATGAAGTAATATTTCCATTTCTTGGTGAATTTACTATTCCTATAATTCCTTTACCACCTCTGTTAGTAACTCTGTAATCAGTATGTGAAGTCTTTTTTCCATAACCATTTTCACTAATTGATAAAACAAATTTGTCTTTTGCTCTTAATTCAGATTTTTCGTCTTTTGATTTTTTTCCGTTTTTATTAATTTTATCGTTATCAATAACTGACAAAGATACTATTTGATCATTTGATGCCAACTCTAATCCCTTAATTCCTTTAGAAGATCTGCCTTTAAAGACTCTTAACTTTTTGGCTTCAAATCTAATACATTTTCCAAATTTTGTACTTAAAATTACATCCTGATCATCTTTACAAATTTTAACACCTACAATTTTATCATTGTTATCTAATTTCATCGCAATTTTTCCAGATGCATTAATTGATGAAAAGTCTTCTAAACTATTTTTTCTTACTTTGCCTTGAGCAGTAGCAAATATAATTTGATAATTTTTTAAATCAGTTTCATCTTCAGGCATTGGCATAATTGAGCTTATTGCTTGGTGACTCTTTAAAGGTAAAATATTAAATAAAGACTTACCTTTAGATGATGATGAACCCTCTGGAATTTTCCATGCTTTGATCTTGTAAACTAAACCCTCAGTAGAAAAGAAGAGTACTGAAGTATGAGTATTTACAGACAATGTTTGAACAACAGAGTCTTGATCTCTAGTTGTTATGCCTGATTTTCCCTTGCCACCTCTTTTTTGTTTTTTAACTCCGTCTAAAGAACCTCTTTTTATGTATCCTTGTAATGTAACTGTAATTATTACCGATTGTTTTTGGATAGTTTCCTCAATATCATAATTTAATACAGCATCTATAATTTTAGTTCTTCTTGGTATAGCAAACTTCTCTTTGATATTTTTTAGTTCTTCGCTGATTACTTTTAGAAGTTCTTTTTTTGATGAAATAATCTTTTTATATTTAGTGATTAATTCAGCTAATTTTTTAATTTCAATTTCGATCTCATTTATTCCTAAAGCAGTTAATTTTTGAAGTCTTAATTCTAATATAGCTAAAACTTGTGGTTCAGATAAAGAATAAAGGTTTTTGCCTTTTTTTCCCTCTACTAAAGAAATTAATTTTTGTGATTTATTTATTTTCCATTTAGTTTTTAAAATTGATATTTTAGCATCATCGGGTGTTTTAGATGATCGAATAATTTTTATTATTTTATCTAGATTTTCAACCGACACTGATAATCCGATTAATATATGTGCTCGTTCTTCAGCTTTTTGAAGATCAAATTTAGTTTTCTTAATAACTACATCTTCTCTAAAAGTTAAAAAATTAGATAAAAAATCTTTTAAGGTACACGTTTGAGGTTTTCCCTCAACAATAGCTAAAGTATTAAAACCAAACGAACTCTCTATTTGTGTATTTTTATATAATTGTCTCTTTATAGTTTCTGGTTCTACACCGTTTCTTAAATCTATTGCTACTCTGATACCTTCTCTATTTGATTCGTCTCGAATATCTCTTATACCTTCAATCTTTTTTTCTCTTACTAACTGGGCAATCCTTTCATTTAAAACAGATTTGTTAACTTGATACGGTATTGAAGTTATTACTAGTCTTTCACGACCATTTTTTTGTTGTTCAATTGAGATTTCTCCTCTTATCTTAAAGGACCCTCTTCCATTGTTATACCCTTGTTTAATTACATCTTTACCTATAATTACACCACCAGTTGGAAAATCTGGACCAGGTATATGTTTCATTAATTCTCTAATTTTAATATCTTTATTATCTATTAAGGCCAAAGTTCCATCAATAATTTCACCTAAATTGTGAGGAGGTATACTTGTTGCCATACCAACAGCGATACCACCAGCTCCATTTACTAATAAATTTGGAAACTGTGCTGGTAAAACACTAGGTTCTTTCTCAGTTTCATCATAATTACTTTTGAAAGAAATTGTATTTTTTTCAATATCATCAATTAAATATTGAGAAACTTTTGATAAGCGAGTTTCGGTATATCTCATTGCTGCAGCAGGATCACCATCTATAGAACCAAAATTTCCTTGCCCTTGAATCAAAGGTAGACTCATAGAGAAATCTTGTACCATTCTTACCAAAGCATCATAGACAGATTGATCACCATGAGGGTGATATTTACCAATAACATCTCCAACTATTCTTGCAGATTTTCTAAATTGTTTAGACCAATCGTAACCACCTTTATACATTGCATATAAAATTCTTCTATGAACAGGTTTTAATCCATCTCTTACATCAGGAAGTGCACGACTTACAATTACACTCATTGCATAAGAAAGATATGATGAGCTCATCTCATCATGCATTGAGATTAATTTTATATTTTTATCTTTAAACTCTTCAAAATTTTTCATAGAAATTAAAATGGAATTTCATCATCCATATCTGACACTTGTGAAGAATCCTCAATATTATTTTGTTGAGTTGTGTCATTTTGAATTCCACCACCAGATTTTCCTCCGCCCAACATCGTAAGTGAAGAATTGTATCCCTGTATAACTATTTCAGTTGAATATTTGTCTTGTCCCGATTGTTCATCTTTCCATTTTCTTGTTGTAAGTTGTCCCTCAACATAAACTTGAGCTCCTTTTTTTAAGTATTGTTGAACAACATTTACTAAACCTTCGTTAAATACAACTATACGGTGCCACTCCGTTTTCTCTTTTCTTTCACCTGTGTTTTTATCTTTCCAGGATTGACTTGTTGCAAGGCTTAATCGGGCTACACTTTTGCCATTTACCATTTGTTTAATTTCTGGATCTGCGCCCAAACGACCAATTAATAATACTTTATTTAAACTTCCAGCCATAATATTTAATATTTGTTAAATTAGTTAATTAGAATTATATCACAATTCTTCTGAATATTAATTTTATTAACTCAAAGCAACTAAAATTATGATGAAAAAGATAGTTATTAAGGGCGCCAAAGAACATAATTTGAAGAATGTTACTGTAGAAATTCCAAAAGACAAATTTGTGGTCATTACGGGTCTATCAGGGTCAGGAAAATCATCTTTAGCTTTTGATACTATCTACGCAGAAGGTCAAAGAAGATATGTAGAAAGTTTATCAGCTTATGCACGTCAGTTTTTAGATAAAATGAAAAAACCAAATGTTGATCTTATTGAAGGATTAAGTCCAGCTATCGCAATAGAACAAAAAAATACCTCAAAAAATCCAAGATCTACTGTTGCAACTGTAACCGAAATTTATGATTACATGAGGGTATTATACGCTAGAGCAGGTATCCCGTATTCACCATTTACAGGCAAACCAATAACCTCCCAAACAATTACACAGATAGTAGATTTAGTTAAAAAATTACCAAAAAAATCAACAATATATATTTACGCCCCAGTTGTAAGAGGTCGTAAAGGTGAATATAAAAAAGATATTTTAAGCTACAAAAGAAGAGGATTTAGAAAAATTAAAATTGATAATGTTTTATATGATATAGAAAAATCACCCAATCTAGATAAAAAACTTAAACATGATATTTCAATCTTAGTAGATAGAATAGTTTTAAATTCAAAACTTGGTAACAGATTAGCCGAAAGTATTGAAACAGCTGTAAATTTAGCCAACGGTTTAGTCTTTGTCGAATATGAGGACGAAACTCTTCCTCAAAAATTTAGAAAAATTGAAAAGTTAATTTACTCTACAAAGTTTGCCTGCCCTGAAAGTGGTTTTACAATTGAGGAAATTGAGCCAAGACTTTTTTCATTTAACAGCCCTTATGGAGCTTGTGAAGAGTGTGAGGGAATTGGAATGAAATTAAATGTTGATCCAAATTTAGTTGTTCCAGATGAAAGAAAAAGTTTAGCTGACGGAGCGATTGAACCTTGGTCAAAATCAACTACATTATATTATGCTCAAACTTTAGCATCATTAGCAAAACATTATGGTTTTTCTTTAGATGAAAAATGGAAAAAATTACCAAAAAAAATTAAAGATATTATTCTTTATGGTTCAGATGAAGATGAAATTAAATTTAATTATGATGATGGATATGAGAAATATTCTTACAAAAAAACTTTTGAAGGTGTAATTAATAATCTTGAAAGAAGATTTTTAGAGTCAGATAGTGAATGGAAAAGAGAAGCTATTGCCGAATATCAATCAGATACAGCATGTGAAGCATGTAATGGTGACAGATTAAAAGAAGAGGCATTATGTGTAAAAATCAATGATCTTAATATTAGTGAAGTAACAAATAAATCTATTTTAGATGCAGCAGAATGGTTTAAAAATTTAGAGAATAATCTTGATAAAAGACAATTTAAAATTGCAGAACATGTTTTAAAAGAAATAAATGAAAGATTAAATTTTCTTCTAAACGTCGGATTAGATTATTTAACATTATCTAGAGAATCTGGAACTTTATCAGGCGGAGAAGCTCAAAGAATAAGATTAGCTTCACAAATTGGGTCTGGCTTAACAGGAGTATTATATGTTTTGGATGAGCCTTCAATTGGATTACATCAAAAAGACAATGTGAAACTTATAAATGCATTAAAAAGATTACGTGATCTCGGTAATACAGTCATTGTTGTTGAACATGATACAGAAACAATGGAAAATGCAGATCATATTATTGATCTTGGCCCTGAAGCTGGGAGTAATGGTGGCGAGATAACTGCACAAGGATCATACGAAGAAATTAAAAAAGATAAAAAAAGTATTACAGGTCAATATCTTGCAAATAAAAAAACAATTGAAATTCCTAAAACTCGACGTTTAGCTAAAAATGGAAGATTTGTAGAAATAAATGGTGCAAGTGGAAATAATCTAAATAATGTAAATCTTAAAATTCCAACTGGGACTTTTACCTGTGTAACTGGTGTATCAGGTAGTGGTAAATCTACTTTAATATTACAAACACTATTTCATGCTTTAAATTTAACATTGAACAATAAAGCAAGAAAATCACCTAAATCATTTAAAGGTTATAAGGGTGTAGAATTGATTGATAAAATAATTGATATTGACCAGTCACCTATTGGTAGAACTCCAAGATCAAATCCAGCAACATACACTGGTGCTTTTGGACCTATTAGAGATTGGTTTACAAGCCTACCAGAGTCCAAAACAAGAGGATATAAGCCAGGAAGATTTTCTTTTAATGTTAAAGGAGGTAGATGTGAAGTTTGTGAGGGTGATGGTGTAATCACATATGAAATGCATTTTTTACCTGATGTTTATATACAGTGTGATGAATGTAAAGGTACCAGGTACAATCGAGAAACTTTGGAAATTAAATTTAAAGGTAAAAGTATTGCTGATGTTTTAGATATGTCAGTTGATGAAGGGTGTGAATATTTTGATAATATATCTAATATAAAAACAAAACTATTAACTCTTAAAAAAGTAGGATTGGGTTATATAAAAATTGGTCAGCAAGCAACTACGCTATCAGGAGGTGAAGCACAACGAATTAAGCTTGCAAAAGAACTTTCAAAAAGATCTACAGGTAGAACGATGTACATTTTAGATGAACCAACTACAGGTTTACATCAACATGATATAAAAAAACTTTTAGAGATACTTCATACTTTTGTAAAACTTGGTAATACAGTAGTTGTGATTGAACACAATTTAGATGTTATTAAAACGGCCGACTACATTGTGGATATGGGTCCTGAAGGAGGTGTAAAGGGTGGTAATATTGTCGCCGAAGGAAAACCTGAAGAAGTATGCAAAGTTAAGGAGAGTTATACTGGTCAATTTTTAAAACCTCTTTTAAACTAGATTTAACAACTTAAAAATATTCAAAAATTAGTGTATAGTAATTAAGAATCATGAATAGCTTATTATCATCTTTGTCAAAAACAGTTCACGCTTCCCTTGCGTTAGCAATAGTATTATTTTTAGGATTGTTTTATTTAAATGATGGAATAGCTTTTGATACATTATTTTGGAGCTGGTTGTTTAGATACATACATGTGATTGTTGCAATTATGTGGATTGGATTGCTTTGGTATTTTAATTTTGTCCAAATTCCAAACATGGGAAAAATTCCAGATGAACAAAAACCAGCCATCGGTAAAGTAATAGCACCAGCTGCATTATTTTACTTTAGATGGGCTGCTGCATTAACTGTTCTTTCAGGTTTAATTCTAGCTCTTCTTAATGGATATCTTCATGATGCAATGACTTTAAGTATTGGTTCGGGTGTACCAAAACATACTGCGATAGGAATTGGAATGTGGTTAGGAATTATAATGGCATTTAATGTATGGTTTGTAATTTGGCCAAATCAAAAAAGAGCGTTAGGAATTGTTGAAAGTGATCCTGATACAAAAGCAAAATCAGCAAAAACAGCAATGCTATTCTCAAGAACAAATACTTTATTATCATTACCAATGTTACTTACAATGGTAATAGCTCAAAACTTATATTAAATAATTAATTTTGTAGCTCTAAAATATCTTTAAATTGGTTTAAACTTTCTGGATTAGCCAAAGCTTCTTTGTTTTTTATTTTAGTTCCTTCAATTATATTTTTGACTGCTAATTCAACAATTTTACCACTTTTAGTTCTTGGTATATCGTTTATTTGAATTATTTTTTTCGGCACATGTCTAGGTGAAGCATTTTTTTTAATTTGTAATTTTAATTTTTTTATTAAATTATCATCTAGTTGATACTTTAAATTTAAAATTACAAATAAAATTATCCGAACATCATTATCCCAAGATTGTCCTACAACTAAAGATTCTTTAATTTCTTTAAACCGCTCTACCTCAGAGTAAATTTCGGCGGTACCAAGTCTTACACCGCCGGGATTTAAAGTTGTATCTGATCTTCCTGATATTATTAATCCATTATTATTTGTTATTTTAGCATAATCTCCATGATGCCATATATTTCTATATTTGTTAAAATAAGCTTTTTTAAATTTAGTATCTTGATGATCATTCCAAAATTTTGAAGGCATAGATGGAAAAGGATTAGCACAAACCAATTCACCTTTTTGACCTAATACAGACTTTCCCTTTTCATTGAATACGCGTACATCCATACCCAAACCTTTACTTTGTATTTCTCCCGCATAAACAGGTTGGTATAAATTTCCTAAAACAAAACAAGAAACAATATCTGTTCCTCCAGATATAGATGCTAAATGAACATTTTTTTTAATATTGTTATATACATATCTAAAACAATCTACTGATAACGGAGACCCAGTAGAGCAAATAGTTCTAAGTTTTTTTAACTTATAAACTTTCTTAAATTTCTTTTGCGTTTTTCTTAAAGCATCGATGTATTTGGCACTTACTCCAAATAAGGTTATATTTTCTTTATTGGCTATTTTTATAAGAAGATCATCACGTTTATACATTGGGAAACCATCAAATAATACAATTGATGCTTTTGATGCTAAAACTGAAATCAGCCAATTCCACATCATCCATCCACATGTTGTAAAATAAAAAACATTGTCATTTTCTTTAATATCACAATGTAGTTGATGTTCTTTTAAATGCTGAATTAATACACCACCATTTTTATGGCAAATACATTTAGGTTTACCTGTTGTGCCGCTAGAATAAAGAATTGCTAGATCATGTTCAAAATCAAATTTATGATATATAAATTTTGAAACGCTTTCCTTAGTGATATTGTTCCAATAATGTGTTTTGATATTTTTGTATTTTGGAAGTTTTTTTAAAATAGGCTCACCAGGATAAATAGATATAATTACGTGCTTTATTGAAGGAATTTTTTTTATTATTTCAGGTATTCTCTCTAAAATATTAATTTTTTTTCCGTTGTAAAAATATTGATTAGCAACAATTAAAACTTTTGGTTTAATTTGAGAAAATCTCTCTATAACACCATGAATTCCAAAATCAGGTGAACAAGATGACCAAATAGCTCCAATAGCAACGGTACCCAAAAAAGCCTCTACTGTTTCAGGTATGTTTGGCATATAAGCTGCTATTCTATCTTTTGGCTTAATATTTAATTTATTAAAATTATTTGAAATATTTTTTACATTTTTATTTAAATCATTCCAATTTCGAATCTCGCGATAACCATTTTCGCTTATAAAAGTAATTGCTTTCTCTTTTGTATTTTTTGAAAGTAAATTTTCACAAAAATTTAATTTTGAATTTGGTAAAAAAATATTTTTATAAAAATTTTTTGATTTTTTAACTTTAGCATTACCCTTAACCCCCTTAACTTTTGTGAAATCCCACACACTACTCCAGAAATCACCTTGGTTTTTAATTGACCAATCGTGAATTTTTTTGAAATTTTCATTATAATTTTTATTAAATCTTTTGGATAAAAATTTTTCAAATTTAAATAAATTTGATTTTTTTTTTGTTTTACTGGATGGCCTCCAAAGTTTTATATTCATAAAATAATTAAAATACTTCAGAATATTATAATGTAATTTTTAAATTTTTAACGATTAATTTGATTTATTTTGATCGTCTTCTCTAAAAACTGTTTTTTGTGAAACTCTTAATCTTACTAGAACAGTATTCGCTATATAAATAGAGGAATAAGTTCCAAAAACAACACCCAATATCATAGCAAGTGAAAATCCTTTAAGTATCTCACCACCAAAAAAATAGATGGCTAATAAAGCCAGTAAAGTAGTTGCAGATGTTATTATGGTTCTTGATAAAGTTTCATTAATTGAAATATTTGTTAATTCAAAAATTTTTATATCTGAATATTTTCTTAAATTTTCTCTGACACGATCAAAAATGACCACTGTATCATTCATAGAGTATCCTACTATTGTTAATACAGCAGCTATAATTGATAAGTTTATTTCCAAGCTAAACAAAGAAAAAACTCCAAGTGTTACAATAACATCATGAAACAAAGCTAATATTGCACCTAGACTAAACTGCCATTCAAATCTAATCCAAATGTAAATCAGCATTAATGCTAACGATAAAGATATTGCTATCACTCCTGATTTTAATAATTCGGCGCTAACTTTTGGACCAACATTTTCAACTCTTCTAAAATCATAATTGTTTCCAAAAGATTTATCTAAATTAGCTTTAATTTCTTCAATGATATTCTTCTTATTGTCTTTATTTTCAAATTTAACTAAAAAATCAGTTTCATTACCAAATTTCTTAACTGAAACATCCCCTAAGTCCATTTGATTAAATCTATCTCTTAACGAGCTAACATTTATTTTTGAGTCTGAGGTCCTTAATTCAATTAAAGTCCCACCTTTGAAATCTATACCAAAATTTAGACCTTTAAAAATTAACAATAATAATGAAGCAATAATTAAAACTGATGAGAGTAAATTAAAGTGATTATAATATTTATTAAAAGCAATCATTATATTAATTTTTCCTTATCTTTATTTCTTGATACATAAATACTAGTGAATAATCTTGCTATGAAATATACTGAAAATAGGGTTGTAAATATTCCAACTCCTAATGTTACAGCAAAACCTTTGACTGGACCTGAACCCATGAAAAATAAAATAATTGCAGCTAGCAATGTAGTAATATTAGCATCTAAAATTGCTGTTCTAGATTTAGTATAACCACCATCAAAAGCCAAAATATTATTAGTCTCGTCTTTTAATTCTTCTTTTATTCTCTCAAAAATTAAAACATTTGCATCAACAGCCATACCTACTGTTAGAATAATCCCTGCAATACCAGGTAATGTTAAAGTAGCTTCAAATAAAGTTAAAACTCCCAAAAGAATAAACAAATTAACTATCAATGTTATATTAGTAATTAATCCAAAAATTTTATATTTTACGAACATAAAAATTATCACCAGCATAAAACCTATTGCTAAGGCAATCATTCCTGCATTAATTGAGTCTTGTCCAAGATCTGGTCCCACTGTTCTTTCTTCAATTATTTCTAATGGTGCTGGTAATGCTCCTGATCTTAATAATAAAGCTAGATCCGTTGCTGTTTGAAAGGTGAAGCCACCACTTATCTGACCGGATCCACTGGCAATCGTGTCTCTAACTACAGGTGCACTAATAATTTTACCATCTAAAACAATTGCTAATTGCTTTCCAATACCAGTTGACGTTGCCTTACCAAATCTCTTGGCACCTACTCTATCTAATGTAAATGAAACAATAGTTTGGTTAGCCTGAGTATCCATTTTTGGTTGAGCATCAAGTAAATTTTCGCCACTTATTATAATTCTTTTACTAACCGTGGCTTCTTCTAGACCATCTTCAAATTTTAACTTTTCAACACCAAAACGATCATTTTCGTCATTTGTTACAAATCGAAAAGTAAGGTTTGCAGTTTTACCTAGTAATGATTTTATTCTCATCGGATCATCTAATCCAGGTAACTCTACTAAAATTCGATTATTTCCTCTTTTAAGTATGTTAGGCTCATTAGTTCCAACTTCATCTACTCTTCTTCTAACTATTTCTATAGCTTGATCTTGAGAAGAAGTTTTAAGTTTAATTAAACCTTGTCTTGTAAAAGTAACTTTAAAATTAAAACCTGTATCTTCAATTTCTAATTGATGTGATTTAAATCTTGGGTAATAAGGGTTAAGGTCACTATTTTCATCCTGAAAAACATCTAAGACAGATTGCTTATCATCATCTGTTACATTAAAAAAAATATTTTGATTTTCTATCTTTATATTATTGATTTTAATATTTTTTTCTTTGAAGTAATTTCTGATTGTTGTTGTTAAGTTTTGTAATTTTTGTTGAATTACAGGTTCATTATCAATTTCAAGTAATAGATAT
>CACKFA010000010.1 GCA_902599335.1 uncultured Pelagibacteraceae bacterium
CTAAATTAAACTTTGCTCTTCGATGGCCTTTAGCTGCTAAATAAAGCCATTCTATAGATTTAATTTTGCACTGAATAACAGTAAAGTTTTTATAACCCTCTTCGCTTTGTTCTTTGGTATAATCAAAATTATCTAATTCTGGTTTTAGACCAGACGTTGGTAGATCTGACTCAGTTCCTGGACCATTATCAACCAAATAACATTTTCTACTAATATGTTGGGTTTTAGACCAAGATTCTTTTGTTACATCATTATTGTGATTAACCGTACATTCAACTTTCAATCTAACCTGTATTTTTTCATCTTTGTCGTAAAATAACATTGCTGCATTTTTATTTGCTTTTAATTTTTCAATTTTATCTGACCTAATATCGCTATGATATTGTACTAAATTATTTGATTGATCAGATTTTCTTAGAACAACAATTCTTCCATCAAAGTCTGATTGATCACCACAAATGAATACCGGTATTCTAAAAGGAGAACCTCTGTCTTTCACAGCATTATCCAGCATTGACCAAATTTTCTTTTTGATCTCTGCAAAGTCCTCGTAATAAGGAACTGTATCCGTCACAAATATTATTTTTTCTTTTTTAATCTAGCAATCAAACCTGAGCTATCCCAACGATTTCCACCCATTTCTTGAACCTCAGCATAAAAACCATCAATAATTTCTGTTATAGGCACAGGTGAACCATTTTTTTTTGCTTCCTCGATTGCAATTTTTAGATCTTTTCTCATCCAATCAATAGCAAAACCATAATCAAACTTATCATCAGTCATAGTTCGGTATCTATTTTCCATTTGCCAAGATTGTGCTGCACCTTTAGATATGGTTTCCATAACTTTATCCATATCTAAACCTGCGTTTATTCCAAAATTGATTGCTTCAGATAAACCTTGGACTGTTCCAGCAATACACATTTGGTTCATCATCTTTGTTAACTGACCACTTCCACAAGGACCAATTAATTTTACTTTTTTACTGTAACAATCAATCACAGGTTCAGCCTTTTTAAACACTTCTTCATCGCCACCAACCATTACTGTTAGTATTCCGCCCTCAGCACCAGCTTGTCCACCAGAAATGGGGGCATCTAAAAAACTAAACCCTTTATCATTTGCTTTTTTATTTAATTCTCTTGATACTTCTGCAGATACAGTTGAGTTATCAATAAAAATAGACCCAGCTTTTGCTGTGTTAAATAATCCATTTTCTCCAGTTGCTACTTCTCTTAAATCATCATCATTACCAACGCATGTGAAAATAAAATCAGCACCATCTGCAGCCTCCGCAGGTGTATTGGCCATTTTACCTTTATATTCACCAATCCATTTTTCAGCTTTAGATTTAGTTCTATTAAAAACAGTTACATTGTGTCCGGCTTTTGATATATATCCAGCCATTGGGTAGCCCATAACCCCAAGACCTATGAAAGCAACATTACAAGTCATAATTTTTTTCTATGTTTAAAAGTTTAAGTTTAAAAGTAATTGTATTTGGTTTTATTTTTACATTTTTTTCAAGTTTTGGACAGAGTTTTTTTCTTGGTCTATTTAATTCTAGTATTAGAGACGCCTTATCAATTACACATGGACAATTTGGCTCAATTTATGCATCAGCCACTTTATTAAGTAGTATTGTTTTAGTTTGGATTGGAAAAAAAATCGATGACGTAAACATATTAAAATTTGCATCTTATGTAATAATTTTTTTATCAGCATCCTGTTTTATATTTTCAAAAATTTCATCAGTTATTTTTTTATTTGTAGGAATTTTTTTAATGCGTTTAGCTGGACAAGGATTATCAAGTCACACAGCTACAACAACCATATCTCGTTTTTTTGAAAAAAATAGAGGTAGGGCTTTAAGTACAGGTTGGTTAGGATTGTCATTGGCTGAATTTATAATGCCAGTTTTAATTGTTTTTTTATTAACTTTTATAGAATGGAGAGATATTTGGGTTTCAATTTCTATTTTAGTTATACTTGTTCTACCTGTTGCAACTTTTCTTTTAGTTAAAGATGTTAAGCTTGATACGAGAGAAGAATCTAAAATAGAAGAGAATAATAAAGAAATTAAACAATGGAAAAGAATAGAAGTTTTAAAAGATTATAGATTTTACATTATTTGTATGACGATGTTAGCAATGCCATGGATTGCAACAGGATCTTTTGTTTATCAGTCTTTTATATCTTCTTCTAAAGAGTGGGGACCTTATGTAATTGCACAATCATTTATGGCTTACTCTATTTTATCAGTGATTACTCTGTTTATATCTGGTTTTTTAATTGATAAATTTTCAAGTAGAAAATTATTAATCTATATGAATATCCCACTTCTTTTTGGCACCATAGTTCTCTACTATTTTAATGCACCGCTGTCTTCTTTTGTATTTTTTGGTTTAGTGGGGGTAACCAATGGTTTGGCAAACGTGCTTGGTTCCTCAACTTGGGCTGAGATTTATGGTGTTAAATATATTGGGTCCATAAAAGCGTTAACAACTGCATTGATGGTATTTTCAACAGCATTTGGTACGGCTCTATTTGGCTTTCTGATTGACATTGGTTTTTCAATTGAAGAAATAGCAGTTGTTTCAGGAACTTATATCTTTGGCTCAATTATTCTTCTTTATTTTGTTAAAAATAAGTTAAATCCTCATTATTTATAAAAATAGCCCTTGATTTTTAAAGACTCACTGTGTAGATACTCCGCATGGCAAGAGTAACCGTAGAAGACTGTATAGATAAAGTGGAGAGCCCTTATGAATTAGTACTAGTTGCTAAAGAAAGAGCTACTCAATTAAATGCAGGAATAGAACCAACAATTGATAGAGATAACGACAAAAATACAGTTATTTCATTAAGAGAAATTGCAGAAGAAAAAATTAAAGTTTCAGATTTAACAGATAGCGCTGTTTATAAACTTAGAAAACATGTTGAACAAGTTGATGATACTGCAGAGGATGATGAAGAAATAGGTGATGATTTTGAAAATCTATATAAAGGTGAAATTTCAAAAAGTGGTACACCAATTCTACCATCTAAAAGAGCAAGAAAAACTCCGGAAAAAATTCAATTAACAAAAGAAGATTTAGCTGAGCTATCTGAAACAGCTACAGCAGATGTCGATAATTCAGTAGGAGAAGAAACTATGAATGAGCAAGGAGAAGTTTCTTTAGATGAAGTATCAGAATCAGAAAATCAAGAAGTAGACGTATCTTCAGACGACACTGAAGCTTCAAACTCTTAAAAAAATAATATAAAGTTATACCATGAATAGGAAAGTATCAGTTGCTCCTATGATGGATTGCACAGATCGTCATGAACGATTTTTTCTAAGATTAATATCCAAAAACACTCTTCTTTACACTGAGATGGTGGTAGATGAAGCCATTAATAGAGGAGATAAAAAAAAGTTATTGGAGTTTAATATTAATGAGAAACCTGTAGCACTTCAATTAGGAGGCTCTTCTCCAAAACTTTTAGCTGAAGCTACTAAAATAGGTGAAGATTTTGGTTATGATGAAATTAATCTAAACTTAGGTTGTCCTAGTAAAAAAGTAGAAAAAAATAGATTTGGTGCTTGTTTGATGAAAGAACCAAATTTAGTAGCGGATTGTTTAAGTAAAATGAAATCAGTTACCAAGCTACCAGTAACTATAAAAACAAGAATTGGTTACGATGATGTTGAAGATTATGAAAATTTAAATAGTTTTATTTCTACTCTAAAAGCAACTGGGGTTAAAACTTTTATCATTCATGCAAGAAAAGCAATGTTAGGTAAATTTACGCCTAAGCAAAATTTAAATATTCCTCCTTTAAAATACGAATATGTTTATAAATTAAAAAAAGATTTTTTAAATGAAGAGATTATTATAAATGGAGGAATAACTTCAGTAGATGAAATAAAACCTCATTTAGAAAAAACTGATGGTGTAATGATTGGAAGAGCTGCGTATCATACTCCTTATTTATTAGCAGATGTTGAAAGAGAAATATTTAACAATGATGATGTTCCAAGTAGACAAGATGTAATTGAACAACTTATTCCTTATGTTAAAGAAGAATTAAAAAAAGGAACAAGATTAAATCAAATCATGAGACACACTCTTGGACTATTTCATGGTCAAACAGGTGCAAGTTATTGGAAAAGATATTTAAGTGAAAACATGTGTGTAAGAGATGCTGATGTAAAAAAAATTGATCACATTATGGATAAAATTAAATACAACAATGTAGATACTAGAGTAGGGCACTCTGCTTAATTCAATTCTAACAAACGAACACAGTTATATTATTTTATTAATGGTTTTAACGGCAATACCAGTTGGCTTTGTTGCTGGATTATTTGGTATTGGTGGGGGACTAATAACCGTTCCATTCTTATATTATATATTTGGCCAATTGGGGATTGATCAACAATATATTATGCATTTAGCTGTAGGAACTTCTTTTGCAATTATAATTCCAACATCAACCGTATCAGTTCTAACACATCACAAATTTAATGCTGTAGACTTTAATATTGTAAAAAATTATGGAATATTTGTTATTACAGGCGTTGTAATTGGAACTATTTTTGCAGCAACCTTAAAAACAAAATCTCTAGTTTTATTTTTTTCAATTGTAATATTATTTTTAGGTATTTATTTACTTTTAATAAAAGAAAGAGAGCAAAATATTGTTTCTGAAATGAAACTATATTTAAAAGTTATACTTGGAGTTATTGTAGGCTTTATTTCAGCAATTATGGGAATTGGTGGGGCTGTTATGAATGTCCCAATTTTCAAATACTTCGGCTATTCAATAAATAAATCAATTGGCAGTGCAGCAGCAATTGGTTTTTTAATTGCTCTATTTGGAGCCATTGGTTTTCTATTTTCAGGAAGTTATTTAAAAACTAATTTACCACTTAGCATTGGTTTTTTAAATATTCCTGCTTTTTTAATCTTTATTCCTATAACCACTTTCATGGCAAGACTTGGTGCTAGAACTGTTCATAAAATAGATAAAAAAAAGATTAGTAAAATTTTTGGACTTTTTTTACTTATGGTTGCCGCTAAGTTTTTGCTTGAATATATGAAATTGTAAATAAATGACCTTTAAAATTAATAAAAAGTTTTATAATTCTTCATACCATATTACAGATTTAAAATTATGTTCACTTAGACTTCATGATAACTTTAGATTCCCATGGGTTATTTTAATTCCTAAGAGAAAAAATATTAGAGATATAAGTGAGCTTAATTCTAAAGATCAAATTCTGCTAATAAAAGAGATAGTTAAAGTTAGTAAAGTTATGAAGAAGTTATTCAAAACAAATAAACTTAATGTAGAAAAAATTGGTAATATTGTTCCTCAGCTACATATACATATTATTGCAAGAAGAAAAAAAGATAAAACTTGGCCTTTATCAGTTTGGGTTGTTAAAGGCAAAAATTACTCAAAAAAGGATTTAAATAATATTTTAGAAAAGTTTAATAGAGTTCTAAAATAAAAAGAGGTGACTTCAGTCTCCCTCCATCACCTCACGAATCAAAATTAATTGATTCTTTAAATATTTATGAACACTTATTAGTTGAAAATACACTTTATCAACCAATTTAAATCTAAACAATCTTAAGTTGCATCTAGTCTTAAATTAAAACTCAATTTAGCCATACATTATATTTAAGGTTTTAACTCTAATTGATACTTTAAATTATGGTCTCAATAAAAGATATTGATAAAAAAATTAAAAAAAATTTATTTGATCCATTAGATAAAACCAAAAATAAATTCTCATCATTACTAAACAATATAAAAAAAAATAAAGCTAAAAAAGATCAGGTACTACAAAAACAATTAGAAAAAGAAAAAAAAAGAGAATTAATTTTAGAAAAAAAATTAGTAAAAAAAGCCAAACAGGATGAGTTAAAAGAAGAAAGAAAGAAACTTCTTTTTAAAAAAAAATTAATAATTGAAAATGAAAAGCAAGAAAAAAAGAATGAAGAGAAAAGACAAAAAATAGAAGCTCAGAGAATTAAAATAGAGCAGAAAAAAATAAAAGACGAAGAAACAAGAAAACTTAGAGAGGAAGCAAGAAAACTTAAGCAAGAAGATTTAAGGCTTAAAATGTTAGAAAGACAAAGAATAAGAGAAGAAAATTTTAAAATTAAAGAAGAGGAATTAAAAAATAAAGAGATTGAAGCCCAAAAGAAAAGAGATGAAAAAGAAAAAGAAAGACAAGAAAAAATAAGATTAAAAGAAATTGAAAGAAAAAATAGACTTGAGGAAGAGCAAAGATTAAGAGAGGCAGCTAGGAAGCTGAAATATGAGCAAGAAAAACTTAAAGAAATGGAAGAAAGGTTAAGAGACCTTGAAACTGAACGACAGCAAGAAATTCAAAGACAGATTTTAAAAGAAGAGGCTGAGCAAAGAGCTAAGGAGGAGGAATTAAGAATTAAAGAAAAAGAATTTAAAGAAGCTGAACGTGAAAGAATAAATAGAGAAAATGAAAGACGTCAAAGAGAAAGAGAATTGAAAATTGAAGAGGAAAGACAAAAAAGAATTGAGGAAGAAAACGAAAGAATTCGATTAGCTGAAATAGCTCATAAAGAGAGAATTGATGAAGAAAATAAACGAATGAAAGAATGGGAGAAAAAATTTGATGAAGAGCAAAGGTTAAAAGAGGAGGAGTTAGTTAGAAAGTTTTATAGTGATGAAGTTCCCAAACAAGAAAATAACCAAAACGGTGATAATTTAGAAAATAAAGCTGATGAGGATAATATAGGAACTAAAGCTGATGATGATAATTATAAAAATTAAGTTTTTAGACCAGTGAAATCAAAGATTTTTTTCACAATATAATGAAGCAAATTTTGTAGCCTCCATTATATCTTCAGGTTTTTGCTTAAATATTTCCTTAATTTCATCATCTGTAAATTTCTCATTGAGTTTTTTTAATGTACACATGCAATAGGATTTTGCTTTTTCAGGACCTATATATTGTTTTGAACTTCCGTAGCAGCCGATATAAATTTGTTGTTCAATTTCAGGGCTAAAACTTTGACTTTTTGAGCTTAAAAATAAAAAAAAAATTAATAAAATATTAAATTTTTTGATCATACTCACCGATTTTTCCAGTTTCTTTTAGTAATTCATCAATGAAAGCAAAAATTTTTTTCTTTCTTTCGTCCGAAGTGGGGCTTTCAGTTACTATTACCAAGGATGGTTTATTTGACGATGCTCTTATCAGCCCCCAAGAACCATCTTCAAATGAAAATCTAACTCCATTAACAGTTAAAATATCATTAATAACTTGGCCATCTATTTGAGTTTTGTTTTCTTGTAAATTTTTAATTTTTTTAACAAGCTCTTCAACAACAAGATACTTCTCCTCATCTTTGCAAAAAGGTGCCATCGTAGGAGTTTGAAATGTATTAGGTAATTCACTAATAATTTCACTCATTTTTTTATTTTGATTATCTAACAAATGACATACTTGAATAGCTGAATTAATTCCATCATCATAACCATATCCTAAAGGTTGATTAAAAAAGAAATGACCACTTTTTTCAAAGCCTGCTAACGCCTTTTCAGTGTTCACTTTTCTTTTAATATGAGAATGACCTGTTTTCCAATAAATAGTTTCACAATTATTTTCAATTAAAATTTTATCATTTGAGTATAAACCTGTTGATTTTACATCTACTACAAATTTAGAATTTTTATGTTTATTTGATAGATTTCTAGCTATTAACAGTCCTATTTTATCTGAAAATATTTCATTACCTTTATCGTCAATAACACCAACTCTATCTCCATCACCATCAAACCCAAAACCTATATCAGCATTATTTTCTTTAACTTTTTTTGCTATCTCGTGGAGCATTTCTAGATCCTCTGGATTTGGATTATATTTAGGAAAATTCCAATCTAGGTTACAATCTAACTCAATTACTTCACAACCAATACCTCTTAAAATATCTGGAGCAAAAACTCCCGCTGTTCCATTTCCACAAGCCACCACAGCTTTTATTTTTTCCTTAATTTTATTTTTACTAATTAAATCTTCTTTATAGATTTTATCAAAATCTTTTATATGTTTTTCATTACCTTCACCTTTTGTAAATATTTCATTTAATGTAATTTCTTTTAATTCCTTCATTTCTTCGGGTGCATGAGTTAATCCTTTTTTGATTCCCATTTTCACACCAGTCCAACCATTTTCATTATGACTTGCTGTAACCATAGCAACTGCATCTGCATCTAAATTGAATTGTGCAAAATAAACCATTGGAGACAATGAAAGACCAATATCCTCTATGCTGCATCCCGTAGACATTAAACCTTTTTTGAGAGCAGTTTTTATTTCTTCACTATAGGAACGGTAATCATGACCTACTATGATTCTGGGGTTATCTTTTTTGGTATGTATTTTTATCTGTGTTCCAAGACCCCTTCCAAGATTCACTATTCCAGATTGATTTATATCTTTCTCATACAACCATCGGGCGTCATATTCTCTAAAACCATAGGGATCTATTTTTATATTTCGGCTCATTGGTTATTTACTTACTGTTTATTATGTTAATTTCTTGAAAAATTTTTTATTTTTTTATTGATTATCATATTGTCGCGTTCTATAAATGTTCTGTTGATTAAACGTTTATTTAGTATACTAAATGTAAGCGCCTACAACATATAGTTGTTTTCGCCTAAATAACAAAATATATTAAAATTATGAATAAGATTCTCTCCCAAGCCCTTAAAAAAGCTGTCTCTGAATATAGTCCAGAAGTTAAGGAAGTTTCTAGGATAAATAAGCCTGATCTTTTCTCATTAAATAACGAAACAGAATTATTTCAAAATGACAAAGGCATCATAATTAAAATTGATCGTTCTAAAGATGCAAATCTAACTGATTTTGGTAAAGCAACTTTAAAAGACAGATACTTAGGTTTAAACGAATCTTATCAAGATTTATTTGCAAGAGTAGCAAGCACATATTCAGATGATAATTTACATGCTCAAAGAATTTATAATTATATAAGCAATCTTTGGTTTATGCCAGCAACACCAGTTTTATCAAATGGTGGTACAAAAAGAGGATTACCTATTTCATGTTTTTTAAATGAAGCATCTGATAGCTTAGGAGGCATTCTTGATTTATGGAGTGAGAATGTTTGGTTAGCAGCGAAGGGTGGAGGAATTGGAAGCTACTGGGGTAACTTAAGATCTATTGGTGAAAAAATAGGAAGAGTTGGAAAAACTTCTGGAATAATTCCTTTTATAAAAGTTATGGATTCTTTAACAATGGCTATCAGTCAAGGATCATTAAGAAGAGGTTCTGCAGCATGTTATCTTCCAATAGATCATCCTGAGATAGAAGAATTTATTGAAATGAGAAGACCTACAGGAGGTGATCCAAATAGAAAAGCTTTAAATTTACATCATGGTGTTTTGGTTTCAGATGCATTTATGAGAGCAGTAGAAACAGACGAACAATGGGCGTTAAAAAGTCCAGCAGACGGAAGTGTTCAACAAACTATTTCTGCAAGAAATTTATGGATAAGATTATTAACTGCAAGAATTGAAACGGGTGAACCATACATAATTTATATTGACACTGTTAACAGACAAATTCCTCAACATCACAAATTAGCAAATCTTACAGTTAAAACTTCTAACTTATGTAGTGAAATAACTTTACCAACAGGAGTTGATAAAGATGGAAGAGACAGAACAGCAGTGTGTTGTTTGTCTTCATTAAACTTGGAAAAATATGATGAATGGAAAGATGATCCAGATATGATTAGTGATGTCATGAGATTCTTAGATAATGTTTTATCTGATTTTATTAATAAAGCTCCAGAGCAATTTAAAGATGCAAAATATTCAGCAGAAAGAGAAAGAAGTGTTGGGTTAGGTGTTATGGGCTTTCATTCATTTTTACAAAAAAATAGAATTCCACTTGAATCTGTAATGGCAAAATCATGGAATAAAAAAATATTTAAAAATATACATGAAAAAGTTAATCAAGCTTCTAAGGACTTAGCTGAAGAAAGAGGAGCATGTCCAGATGCAGCTGAGTATGGCTATAAAGAAAGGTTTTCAAATAAGACAGCAATTGCTCCAACAGCTTCAATCTCAATTATTTGCGGAGGTGCTTCACCAGGAGTAGAACCAATTGCTGCAAACAGCTATACACATAAAACTCTTTCAGGATCTTTCAATGTAAGAAATAGATATTTAGAAGAAATTCTTCAATCTCATGGAAAAAATGATGATGAAACATGGTCTACAATTACTACTAATCAGGGTTCAGTTAATCATCTAGATTTCTTAACTGACTTAGAAAAAGACGTATTTAAAACTGCATTTGAGCTGAACCAAAATTGGATAATTGAATTAAGTGGTGATAGAACGCCATTTATTTCACAGGCACAGTCAGTAAATTTATTTTTACCAGCAGATGTTCACAAAAAAGAATTACATAAAATTCATTTTGATGCTTGGAAGAAAGGCTTAAAGAGTCTTTATTACTGTAGATCAAAATCAATTCAAAGAGCTGAAAATATTAATGATGCTAAATCAACTGATATTACGGCTAATGTTTATAAATCTAAAAATCAACCATCTAACGAAGAGCCAGAGTACGAGGAGTGTCTATCATGTCAGTAGCAGAAAAAATAAATAAAGAAATTATTCAACCAAAAAAAATGGGATTACTAGTTGAAAACCCTGTTTATAAACCTTTTAGATATCCTTGGTGCTATGATGCTTGGTTAACTCAGCAAAGAATTCATTGGTTACCAGAAGAAGTTCCTCTTGGAGATGATGTTAGAGACTGGCAAAAAAATCTTTCACAACCAGAAAAAAATCTACTCACTCAAATTTTTAGGTTTTTTACTCAAGCTGATGTAGAGGTTAACAATTGTTATTTAAGACATTACACAACTGTATTTAAACCAACAGAGGTATTAATGATGATGACAGCATTTGCTGCAATGGAAACAGTCCATGTGGCTGCTTATTCTCATTTATTGGATACTATTGGTATGCCTGAGTCTGAATATTCAGCTTTCATGAAATACAAAGAGATGAAAGACAAGTATGATTATATGCAGGGTTTCAACGTAAATTCCAAAGAAGATATTGCAAAGACAGTTGCAGTGTTTAGTGCTTTTACAGAAGGATTACAATTATTTGCAAGTTTTGCTATTTTGTTAAATTTTCCAAGACACAATAAAATGAAAGGAATGGGACAGATAGTTACTTGGTCTGTAAGAGATGAAACGCTTCATTGCAATTCTATGATCAGAATTTTTAAGGAGTTTATAAAAGAAAATCCTGAAATCTGGACACCTAAACTTAAAAAAGAACTTTATGAAGCTTGTAGAACAATTGTTGAGCATGAAGATGCATTTATTGATTTAGCTTTTGAAATGGGTCCGATGGAAGGTTTAACTGCGCAAGAAGTTAAAGGATATATTAGATTCATTGCGAATAGACGACTTATTCAATTAGGATTAGAACCAATTTATGACGTTCAAAAAAACCCACTAACTTGGCTTGATACAATGCTTAATGCAGTTGAGCATATGAATTTCTTCGAGGGTAGAGCTACCGAATATTCTAAAGCATCAACCCAGGGTACTTGGGCAGAAGCTTTTAGTTAAAAAAATTATCTTTGATTTAACTGCATCACTTTTCGATGCTTGTTACCTTTGTAACTAGCTAAAGGCCTAATTAGTTTGTTAGCAGCATGTTGTTCCATTATGTGAGCGGACCAACCTGTTATTCTTGAAATTACAAATATTGGGGTAAAAAAATCAGTTTCAAAACCCATTAAATGATAAGTAGGTCCTGTAGGATAGTCTACATTAGGATATATATTTTTTTCTTTTATCATTACCCTTTCAACAATATCGTAAATTTTCTCGAATTTTTTATCTTTCTTAATTTTTGCAACTTTTGCAAAATACTTCCTCATGGTTGGAACTCTAGAATCACCTGATTTATAAACTCTATGTCCAAATCCCATTACCACTTCTTTATTTTTTAAGGCGTTATTTATCCATTTTAAGGCATTTTCAGGCTTTTTAATTTTATTCATCATATGCATAACTTCTTCATTAGCTCCACCGTGAAGAGGGCCTTTTAAACTAGCAATTGCGCCTGTTATTGCACCATGTATATCAGACAAACTACTAGTAATTGTTCTAGCAGTAAAAGTTGAAACATTGAAACTATGTTCAGCATACAAAATTAAAGATACATCAAAAGCTTTAACAATTTCTTTTTGAGGAACTTTACCAAAACACATGTAGAAAAAGTTTTCAGCAAACGTTAAATTTTTTTTAGGTTTAATGATTTTTTTTCCTTTACGTATTCTATAAAAAGCCGCCAATGCCGTTGGAGTTTTTGCAAAAATTCTTAATGCTTTTCTCATATTAGCCTCAGGAGAAGAGTCTGTGGTTTCTTTGTCTTCTAATCCCATCACACTCACAGCTGTTCTTGCAACATCCATTGGATGAGATTTCTTTGGCATGTGTTTGATTATTTCATATAAATTTTTTGTTAGTTCTCTGTTGTTTCTTTCTTCTTTTTCAAATTGTCTAAGTTGGATAGTATTCGGGAGATCCTTATTAAGAATAAGATATGCAACTTCCTCAAATCTACAATATTCACATAAATCTTGAGCTGCATACCCTCTATAAGTAAGAGAATTTATTTCTGGCATTACTTTTGAAACTTCTGTTTCATCTACAACAATACCTAGTAAGCCTTTTTTAATATCATCACTCATTATTCATGTCCTTCCGTACTAAAATTATAAATTTTTTCATCTAATGAATTATATTTTTCATAATCGACTAATTCGTAAAGTCTTTTCCTAGTTTGCATTTTATCAATAATATTATTTTGATGTCCATTTGCATAAATGTCTCTTAATCCATCTTCGACATTTTTCATTGCTAATCTTTGTGAGGTTACTGGATAAATAACTATATTATACCCAAAATTTTCTAATTCTTTGTAATTAAACAATTTCGATTTACCAAATTCAGTCATATTAGCTAACAAGTAACCAGACAATTCTTTTCGAACTTTTTCAAAATCTTTTTCATCTTGAAGAGCTTCTGGGAATATTATTTCAGCACCAGCATCAATATAAGCTTTACATCTTTCAATCATTTTATCTAAACCTTCGACGCTTTTAGCATCTGAACGAGCAATAATTTTAAAATTTTGATCTTTTTTTGCCGTAACACATTCTTTAATTTTTTTAACCATAGCATCAGTTGAGATAAGTTCTTTATTTTCAAGATGCCCACATCTTTTTCTCTCAATTTGATCCTCTAAATGAACTCCTGTTATTCCAAATTCCTCAAATGTTTCTATTGTTTCTTTACATGATTTAAATCCTGTATCTATATCAACTATTGTTGGAAGATTAGTTACTCTCGAAATCAGATAAGATCTTGTACTAACATCTTGTAGTGTTGTTAAACCAATATCTGGAAAACCAAGATCATTAGCCATTACTCCACCGGATACATAAACCGCATCATAACCAATTTCTTCAATTAATTTTGCTGTTAACGGATTATATGCTCCAGGAACTCTCAATATTTTATTTGATTTTAATTTTTGATCAAAATCCAATCTTTTTTGACTTGGTTCTTTTTCTACAAAGTGCATTAAAAAATTCCTTTTTTATTATTTTGTATCAATTTACTTTTTCTTACTTCAATATTTAATTTATGAAGTTGGCCAGGTTTTAAATTTTTCAAATTTTGTACTGTTTTTAAAAAACGATTACTTTCTTTTTTATCCAAAATACCCTCAGTTAAAGTTAAAAATTTATTTATATAATTTTCTCTCTTAAACGGTCTTGCTCCATATGGATGTGCGTCTGCTCTATCAAGTTCCTCTGTTATTTTTTTTCCATTGTTAAGTGTTACAACTACTTTAGCTCCAAAAGCTTTATTTTTTGGATTCGGATCATGATATTTCTTTGTCCATTTTTTATCTTCATATGTTTTAATTGATCTCCAAATTTTAATTGTACTTTTTCTATTTGCTCTTGCTTTAGTATAAGATTTAACATGATGCCAATCCCCGTCTTCTAAAGCTACAGCAAATATATACATTATAGAATGATCTAATGTTTCTCTACTAGCCTTGGGATCCATTTTTTGTGGATCATTAGCACCTGTTCCAATCACATAATGAGTGTGATGACTTGTAAAAATATCAATTTTTTTAATATAATTTAAATTATTAATTTTTGTTTTTAGCTTTTTAGCTAGATCTATTAATGCTTGCGATTGATATTCTGCAGAATATTCTTTTGTATATGTCTCTAAGATAGCTTTTTTACTCTCACCTTTTTTTGGTAAAGGGACTTTGTAGTTTGCTTTTTTTCCATCCAATATTCTTGCTATTACACTATCTTCACCTTCATATATTGGACTTGGAGCACCTTCACCTCTCATAGTTCTATCTACAGCTTCGATAGCAAGCTTACCAGCATGAGCAGGAGCATAAGCTTTCCAACTTGAAATTTCTCCTTTTCGAGATTGTCTTGTAGATATTGATGTATGTAATGCCTGTTGAACAGCTTGATATATAGTTTCAGTATTTAATTTTAGCATTGTTCCTAATCCAGCAGCTACACTAGGGCCTAAATGAGCAATGTGGTCCACCTTATGCTTATGCAAACAAATACCTTTGACTAAATTTACCTGAACTTCATATGCAGTAATTATTCCTCTTAATAAATCCAATCCACTTTTTTTGTTTTGTTGTGCTACACTAATAAGTGGAGGAATATTATCACCTGGATGACTATAATCAGCGGCTAAAAAAGTATCATGAAAATCCAATTCTCTAACAGCTGTACCATTTGACCATGCTGCCCATTCACAATCAAATTTTAATTTTGAGTTTACACCAAATAAAGTTGCACCATTTTTTCTAGGGTGTCTTAAAGCCATTTCTCTAGATGAGATTACTGGCTTTCTATTTAATGAAGCAATTGCAACAGAAGCATTATCAATAATTCTATTGATAACCATTTCAATAGCATCTTTATTTAATTTAGCATTATCGCTTGCTATCTCTGCAATTTTCCATGCAAGCTGTTTCTTCTTTGGAAGATTAATTTTTGATGGATATACTTTAACTGTGTGTAATAACAAAATTACTCCTTATTTGTGATTTTGTTTTAATAGTTAAAATAAATTAATCAATATTAAAGATATTCTGATACTATTTTCTCAATGCCTACAAAGTCTTTTATAATGTGATTATGATAAATTTCCTCAGATCTTTTTTCTGTATATCCATATTTTAGTAATATTATTGGAATTTCAGCAGCCTTAGCAGCATTTGCATCTGTCTCGCTGTCACCGATCATAATTGATTTATTTTTATCACCATCTAAAATTTCAATTGTAGTTGTTAAATGTCGAGGGTCTGGTTTGCAATATTCAAAAGTATTATAACCTGCAACATATTCGAAATAATCATAAATCCCAATTTTTTTTAAAAGATCAACTGCTAAGTGTTCAGTTTTATTAGTACATACTGCCATAGAAATATTTTCACTTTTACACCAATTTAAAAATTCCTTTACACCGTTAATTAATTTACTTTCATGTAAAATATTTTTTCCATAATATGAAAGAAATTCATCAGTCATTTCGTTTTGAATTTTTTCATCAAACCACTTCCATTGGCCATTAGCTTTTGCCATCATAGCTTTAGCACCTTTGCCAACAGCATTTTTTAGTTCTCCTAAAGTTTTAGTAGGGTATCCAAATTTCTTCATCACGTGATTATGAGCCCGTATCAAATCTGGAGCGGTATCCACTAAAGTACCATCTAAATCAAATAAAATTGTAAATTTTTGTTTCATTATAAAAGTATTTTAAAGAAATAAATTGTGAATTAATCAAACAATATACTTAATATAAATAAGATCAAAATGAAAGACTCAAGTCAAAAAAAACTTAGAGAGAAATTTATAAAATCAGGAGTTAAGATGATTGGTCCTGAAACTATTTTTTTTTCAAAAGATACAAAGATTGGAAAGAAAGTAACTATTGAACCTTATGTTGTTATCGGCTCTAAGGTTAAAATTGGGAATAATGTAATTATAAAATCTTTTTCACATTTAGAGTCGTGTAAAATTGAGAATAAAGTTGAGATTGGTCCGTATGCAAGAATAAGACCTAATACAATTTTAAAAGAAGGATCCAAAGTAGGTAATTTTGTAGAGATTAAAAAAAGTACTTTAGGAAATAAATCTAAAGTTAATCATTTATCTTATGTGGGAGATGCTCAAATAGGAAAATCAGTAAATATTGGAGCAGGTACAATTACTTGTAATTATGACGGAGTAAACAAGAATAAAACAAATATTAAAGATAAAGTATTTATAGGTTCAAACTCTTCATTAGTTGCCCCAGTTACTATAAATAAAGATAGTATTGTTGGAGCTGGATCTGTAATAACAAGAAATGTTAGAGAAAAATCTTTGGCATTAACAAGATCGTCACAATTAGAAGTTAAAAATTATAAAAGAAAGAAAAAATAATTTATGTGTGGAATTATTGGAATATCTAGCAACAAACCTGTTTCAGCAAATATAATTAATTCTTTAAAAAAATTAGAGTATAGAGGATATGACTCAGCTGGCATAGCAACGCTTTCAGATGGTGAAATAAACGAGGTAAAATCAGAGGGTAGAGTAGATAATTTAGAAAATAATTTTGATTTAAAAAACTTAAAAGGAAATATTGGTATAGGGCATGTAAGATGGGCAACACATGGTATTCCAAACAGTGTAAATGCTCATCCACACTCTTCTCATAATGTTTCAGTAGTTCACAATGGAATTATTGAAAACTCTACAATATTAAAAAAATATTTAATTAACAAAGGTCACAACTTTAAATCTCAGACAGATACAGAAGTAATCGTTCACTTAATAACAGAACATTTAAAAATTTCAGAACTAGAGGAAGCCATAACAAAAACATTAAAACAACTTCATGGTAGTTTTGCTCTTGGAATTGTATTCAGGGATATGCCGGATTTAATTGTTGGTGCTAGAAGAGGCTCACCATTAGCTGTTGGTTATGGCCCGAATGAAAACTATTTAGGATCAGACTCCTATGCTTTAAAATCAATGACAAATAAGATCACATATCTTGATGATGGAGAATTTTGCATTGTTAAAAAAGATCAGGTTATATTTTTTAATGAAGTTGGAAAAAAAGTTAATAAAAAGATATTAGAATTATCATCTGATGAAGCAAGTTATGACAAAGGTGAATTTAAACATTTTATGGCAAAAGAAATTGAAGAACAACCAACAACAATTAAAACTGGTATAAAGGAATATATAGATAATGTTAACAAAGAGATAAATATTTTTAATTTTCCATGGAAAATTGAAGAGATTAACACAATAACTTTAATTGGATGTGGAACTGCATACCATTCTTGCCTAATGGCAAAATATTGGTTTGAAGAACTTACAAATATAGATGTAAACATAGATATAGCATCAGAATTTAGATATAGAAAAAATAGATTCAAAAAAGACACTTTATATGTCTTTGTTTCACAATCTGGAGAAACAGCAGATACTTATGCTGCACTAGATCTTTGTAATAAAAATTCAATGAAGACATGTGCTGTTGTTAATGTGATTGAGAGCTCAATAGCAAGAGATTCTAATTTTGTTTTACCTATTCATTGTGGTCCTGAAATTGGGGTTGCTTCGACAAAAGCTTTTCTGGGTCAAATACTTGTTTTGTACATTTTAGCATTAAAACTTGGGTCATTGAGGAATGAAATTGAAAAAAAGGAATATCAACAGAAGATTGAAGATTTAAAAACCTTACCAAATCTTTTAGAGCAAACATTGCTTCACGATAATGATATTCAAGCTATATCTTCAACATTCAATGAAGCTAAAGGTTCAATGTTTTTAGGAAGGGGTTTTTCTTATCCAATAGCTTTGGAAGGAGCGTTGAAACTTAAAGAACTTTCTTATGTTCATGCAGAAGGTTATCCTGCAGGTGAGATGAAACACGGACCACTCGCTTTAATTGAAGAAGGAATGCCAGTTGTAGTTTTAGCACCAAGGGATAATTATTATAAAAAGACGATTTCGAATATGCAGGAAGTTATTGCAAGGGGTGCAAAGGTTTTATTAATTACAAATAAAAGTAAAGATGAAGTATTATCAGAAAATATTTGGGAAAAAATTGAAGTTGAAAATACAAATGATGATCTGCTTCCTTTTCTTTTAACTATACCACTTCAAAAACTAGCATATTACTCTGCTCTTAAAAAAGGTTATGATATTGATAAGCCAAGAAATTTGGCTAAATCTGTCACTGTTGAATAAACTTTAAACTCTGTTAAAACACTTACAGGTTGAATATGAAAATTTGGAAAAAAAATAGTTGGAGAAAATATCCGGTAAAACATATTCCAGAATATCCGGATAAAAAAGAACTAGACAAAGTTTTAGAGAAGATTTCAACATTTCCACCTCTAGTATTTGCAGGTGAAACAAGACATTTAAAAAAACAACTTGCCGAAGTTGTAGATGGAAAAGCTTTTTTGTTGCAAGGTGGTGACTGTGCTGAAAGTTTTGCAGAATTTAATCCAGATAATATCAGAGATACTTTTAAATTAATGTTACAGATGTCATTAGTTTTAACTTATTCAGCATCATTACCAGTTGTTAAAGTAGGAAGAATAGCAGGACAGTTTTCTAAACCCAGAAGCTCACCAACAGAAATAAAAAATGATGTGGAATTACCAAGTTATTTGGGTGACAATATTAATGGCATGGAATTTACTGAAAAAGCTAGAATTCCAGATCCAAAAAGATTATTTAAAGCTTATTCACAATCTGCATCAACATTAAATCTTATAAGAGCTTTTTCACATGGAGGATATGCAGATCTTAAAAACGTGCATAATTGGAATCTAGGTTTTATAAAAAATACTCCAGAAGGAAAAAAATTTAAAGTACTAGAAGATAAAATTGCTGATGCTTTAGCTTTTATGGACGCATGTGGAATAAATGCTGATTTTAATAGAAGATTAAAAACTGTAAATTTTTGGACATCCCACGAAGCTTTATTGTTACCTTTTGAAGAAACAATGACAAGAACGGATTCAACTACTGGTGAAAATCATGATACTTCAGCTCATTTCGTATGGATTGGAGATAGAACTAGACAACTTGATGGTGGACATGTTGAATTTTGTAGAGGAATAGAAAACCCAATAGGAATTAAATGTGGGCCAACCTTAAAAGCAGATGATCTAATTAATCTTTGCAACCGAATTAATCCTAATAATGAAAAAGGTAAAATTACTTTAATTTCTAGATTTGGATTTGAAAATGTTTCAAAATTTTTACCAAAATTAATTAGAGCAATAAAAAAAGAAGGTCTAAATGTAATTTGGTCGTGTGACCCTTGTCATGGAAATACAGTAAAGGCTACGACAGGATTTAAAACAAGACCATTTAATAGTGTTTTAAAAGAGGTTAAAAATGTTTTTGCATGTCACCAAAGCGAAGGAAGTTATGCTGGTGGTTTACATATAGAATTAACTGGTCAAGATGTGACAGAATGCATTGGTGGAGCTCAAAAGATATCTGAAAAAGACTTATCATCAAGATATCACACGCATTGTGACCCAAGACTAAATGCAAACCAAGCTCTAGAATTAGCTTTTTTGATTTCAGATGAGATTAAAAAGAATAGCTCTTATTCTAAAAACGCAAATAGAGCGGCATCTTAAGACATTGTAAAATTTTAAATATCTAATATTTTAAAATCATGAATGCTTCAGAAAAAGTAAATTTTATCTCTAATTGGATTAAAGATTATGTAAATAATATGCCAAGTAAGGCAGAGTCATTAGTTGTAGGAATTTCTGGAGGAATAGATTCGTCAGTTTCTAGCACATTAAGCGCGATGACAGGTTTAAAAACTATTGTTTTGTCAATGCCAATCAAACAGAAATCACATCAACATGATTTAAGTTTAAAGCATCAAGAGTGGTTAGTCAAAAATTTTAAAAATGTTGAGGCACATACTATCAATTTAGATGAGTTATTTTTGGCTTTTAGTTCCAGTTTATCAAATTTTAATAATGAACATGGAATGGCAAATTCTAGAGCTAGATTGAGAATGACAACACTTTATCAAGTTGCTGCAGCGAATAAAGGAATAGTAGTTGGAACAGGAAATAAAGTTGAAGATTTTGGTGTTGGGTTTTATACAAAATATGGAGATGGCGGGGTAGACATATCTCCTATAGCTGATTGTAATAAAACAGAAGTTTGGGAACTTGGAAAAGAGCTTGGAATTTTAAAAGAAATTATAGATGCAGCCCCTACAGATGGTTTATGGGATGATGGAAGAACTGATGAAGGTCAACTTGGACTAAAATATGAAGAATTAGAAGAAGCTATGAACAATCCTAATTCTGCTAATCGAGCTAAATACGAAACTATTAGAAAACAAAATTTGCATAAAATGGAGCCAATTCCTGTATGCAAAATTCCAAATTAATCAAATAGATTCACAAATCTATTTTTTAAGTATATTCCTAAAATAATGAGTAAAGATATTTTTTTAACAAACAATCTAACAAATAAAAAAGAGAAGTTTGTTCCGATAGATAAAAGTAATATTAGAATGTATGTTTGTGGTCCAACTGTTTACGATGATCCCCATATTGGAAATGCAAGACCAATAGTTATATTTGATATTCTATTTAAAATTTTTAAAAAAAATTATCCAAAAGTTACTTATGTAAGAAATATTACAGATGTAGATGATAAAATTATTAAATCTTCAAAAGAAAATAATATTTCAATTTCAGAATTAACAAGCAAAGTAACAAAAAGTTTTAGTGAAGATTGTCATTACTTAAATTGTGAAGAACCAACTCATCAACCTAAAGCAACAGAAAATATAGATTTGATGATTGAAATGATTTCTGAATTAATAAAAAAAGGATTTGCTTATGAAAAAAATAAGCATGTTTATTTTGAGGTTAAAAAATTCAAGGATTATGGTCAACTCTCAAATAAAAAATTAGATGAACTTATCGCTGGATCAAGAGTAGAAGTCAGCGAAAATAAAAAAAATTCAGAAGATTTTGTTTTATGGAAACCTTCGGAAGATGATGAACCATCATGGGATTCCCCATGGGGGAAAGGAAGGCCAGGATGGCATCTAGAGTGTTCAGCAATGTCAAAGAAATTTTTAGGAGATGAGTTTGATGTTCATGGAGGTGGTATAGATTTATTATTTCCTCATCATGAAAATGAAATAGCTCAATCAAGATGTGCAAATGATACAAAAATATTTGCTAAATTTTGGATGCATAATGCATTTATAACTATGTCCAATGAAAAAATGGCTAAGTCTCAAGGAAATATTTTAAAAATAAAAGATTTTAGAAATAAGATAAGTGGTCAGGCTTTAAGATTAGCTTTACTGAGTGCACATTATAAACAGCCATTAGATTGGAATGATAAACTTCTTGAGGACTGTCAAAATACAATTAACAAATGGTACAATTCATATTTAGATATTGAAAATATTTCTGAGATTTCTGATGAAATTCTTCAGCCACTTTACGATGATTTAAACACACCAGGATATATTGCTAATTTACATCAATTATATGACAAAGCTCAAAAAGGTAGCGATGAAGATAAATCTTTATTTGTTTCTGCTTGTCAATTTGTAGGACTATTAAATGAAAGTAAAGAAAATTGGCTTAAATTTAAAATTAGCAAAGCTTTAATTTCTGAAAAAGAAATTTTACAAAAAATTCAGGAAAGAAATAAGGCTAGAGAGAACAAAAATTACGAAGAAGCTGATAAAATTAGAAATGAGCTTTTAGACAAAGGTGTTTTAATAGAGGATAAAGATGCTAAAACGACTTGGAAATTTAAATGAGTAAAGAACAACTTTATATATTTGACACGACATTACGTGATGGTGCACAAACCCAAGGTGTAGATTTTTCAATTGATGATAAAGAAAAAATCTCATCAGCCTTAGATAAATTGGGTGTGGATTATGTTGAGGGTGGATGGCCAGGAGCAAATCCAACCGATACTGAGTTTTTCAATAAAGATCATAACTTCAAATCAACGAAATTAACCGCATTTGGAATGACTAAAAAATCAGAGCATAGTGCAGAAAATGACCCCATGCTCTCATCTTTAATAAATTCAAAAAGCACTTCTGTTTGTCTGTTTGGAAAATCATGGGATTTTCAAGTAGATGTTGCATTAGGAATAAGTAATGAGCAGAATTTAATGAATATCAGTGAAAGCACAAAACACATCGTTAAATCTGGAAAAGAGTTCATGTTTGATGCTGAACATTTTTTTGATGGATATAAAGCTAATCCAGAATATGCAATAGCATGTTTAAAAGCAGCCTTTGATAATGGTGCTAGATGGATAATATTATGTGATACAAATGGGGGCACACTTCCTCATGAAGTAACCAAAATTGTTCATGAAGTAACCAAAAATATTCCAGGAGAAAATTTAGGAATACATGCTCATAATGATACTGAAAATGCAGTAGCAAATAGCCTTGCTGCAGTTCAAGCAGGGGTTAGACAAGTTCAAGGAACTATAAATGGACTAGGGGAAAGATGTGGAAATGCAAATTTAATGTCATTAATTCCTTCATTTTTTTTAAAGAAAGATTTTTCAGATAAGTTTGAACTAAGTATTAAAAGAGAAAATTTAAAAAATTTAACTCAATGCTCAAGATTATTAGATGAAATTTTAAACAGAAAACCTAATAAACATTTACCTTATGTAGGGGCTTCTGCTTTTTCTCACAAGGGTGGTATGCATGTTTCGGCAGTTCAAAAAGATCCTAAAACTTATGAACATATTAATCCTGAAGAAGTTGGAAATTCTAGAAATATTGTAGTTTCAGATCAATCAGGTCAATCAAATATAATGTCAAGATTGAATTCAATAGGAATTAAAGTAGAGAAAAGTGATCCCAAAATTAAAAAGCTTTTAGATGAAGTCAAAGATCGAGAATTTATAGGTTATAGTTATGATGGTGCTGATGCTTCTTTTGAATTATTAGCCCGAAGACTAATGGGAGAAATACCAAGGTATATTTCTATTAATGAATATGATGTTTCAGTGAAGAAAGATAATGCAGGAGAAATTGTTTCATATGCAAAAGCTCAATTAGAAGTAGATGGAGACAAAATTTTGTGTGAAGGGCAAGGTAATGGACCTGTTAATGCTCTAGATAATGCAATCAGAAAAAATGTTAAGAAGCTAGCTAAATATTCAGAATATTTAAAAGACTTAAGACTTGTTGATTATAAAGTTAGAATTTTAAATACCGGTACAGAAGCTGTAACAAGAGTTAGTATTGAAAGTACAGATTCAAAGGGTGTCAATTGGTTTACTATTGGTGTATCACCAAATATCATTGATGCTTCTTTCAAAGCTCTAGTTGATAGTTTAGATTATAAGTTATTCAAAGACAAAGCCCCTGGAAGTTTATAAGAATGAAAATTAAAAAATTTTCAGAAAAACCATCTGATCTTAAAAGTAGAATAGGGGCAAAACCAATAGTTTGTTATCCAAATACCAATATTGAGGAAAAAAATTTAAAAATTTTACATTCTGCTCGAGAACACTTAATTAAAAAAGATGAAGTAATAATACCTCCGAGAGACGCAAAAACTTTTAAAGTTAAATTTGGAGAGTTTTTTAGAATCGAAAGTGTAGAGGGACCCCAAGTAGGAGATTTAAATTTATTTAATTTAAATAATTTAGAGGAAAAATTTTACTCAGGTAAAACAAGAGCACTTTATGGTACTCATCTTTCAGTAGGCGATAAAATGTTTAGTAGTTTTCCGTATCTTAGATCTTTAGCAACAATAACTTGGGACACTTTAGATTGGTATGATTATGATAAAGATGGAGGATCGGTTCATGATGTCATTGGTACAAGATGTGATCCTTATACATCAAAACTTTTGAGCGATAATGATTATCACTATTGTTGCCACTCAAATTTAACAAGAGCTTTAGTTAAAGAAAAAAATATTCAATTAGATCATGCAGAAAAAATAGTTCATGATGTATTAAATGTTTTTATGTTAACTGGATTTACCAATGACACTAAACAATATTTTATGAAAGCAAGTCCTGTAAGACCTGGTGATTATTTAGAGTTTTTTGCTGAAACAGACTTGTTAGGTGCTCTCTCTGCTTGTCCAGGAGGTGATTGTGGATCTGAACATTCATCCGATGTAGCAAAATGTTATCCATTAAAAGTTTCTATTTGGACATTAGATCCAAAATATTTAAATGATATCAAACCATCAACCATTTCTAGTTATAACAGAAATCATGGCATAGATTAATGTCTATTAACAATATTTCTTTCATTTTACATAAACCACAACTCTCAGAAAATATTGGGGCATGCGCAAGGGGAATAAAAAATTTTAATTTTAATAAACTTATTGTTGTTGATCCTAAGCCAATATTTCCTAATGATAAAATTTTAGCAACTTCAGTAGGTGCAAAAAATATAATTAATAAAGCAAAGAATTTTAAAAATTTAGAAATATCTTTAAAAAATATTGATATTGTAATTGCAACATCAGCACGATTTAGAAATAAAAATATTAAACATATCCAATTAGAAGATTTAAAAAAAATTAATTTTAAAAAGAAAATAGCTTTTTTATTTGGTTCAGAAGCGTCTGGTCTTTCAAACAATGAAATAAGCTATGCAAATTATACTCTGCAAATTCCAACTAATCCTGATTTTAAATCATTAAATCTGTCTCACAGTTTAATAATAATTGCACAATATGTATCAAGTATAATTAATTCAAAAGCATCTTCTTTTAAGAAATCAAATAAAGTTAAATCAGCGTCTAAAAAAGAGATAGTTGCAATGGCAAATCTTTGTATAAAGAATCTTGAAGAGATAAATTTCTTTAAATCAAAAGAAAAGAAACCAATAATGCTTGAAAACTTTAGGAATATTTTTTATAGGATGGAATTATCAACTAAAGAAACACGTATTTTATCAGGGGTATTTGCCAGTTTAGGTAAAAAACGTTGATTGACAAAATGATGAGTAAGTTTATAAAGCCCACTATTAAATGACAAAAAGATTAAACTCTAAACATAAAATAGACAGAAGATTAAAAGTTAACCTTTGGGGAAGACCTAAAAGTCCTTTTAATACTAGAGCTTATGGACCAGGACAACATGGTCAAACAAAAACATCAAAGCCATCTGATTATGGAATACAGCTTCAGGCTAAACAAAAATTAAAAGCCTATTATGGTAACATTAACGAGAGACAATTTAGAAATATTTACAAAAAAGCAGTAATGCTCAAAGGTGATACTGGTGAAAACTTAATTGGTCTTCTTGAAAGACGATTAGACTCTGTGATTTACAGAGCAAAATTTGCAACAACAATTTTTTCAGCTAGACAATTAATCAATCATGGCCATGTAAAAGTAAATGGTAAAAAAGTGAATATTGGAAGCTATTTAGTTAGAGAAGAAGATTCAATTGAGATAAGAGATAAATCTAAACAACTTGCAATAATAGATATTGCTCTTGCAAATAAAGAAAGAGAAACTCCAGAATATATTCAGATGGATGAAAAAAACAAAAAACTAAAGTTTGTTAGAGTACCAAAATTTGATGAAGTACCATATCCAATTGTTATGGAGCCTAATCTAGTAATTGAATATTATTCTAGATAATTAGCTTTTAGCCTTAAAATTAATATTTTTGCTTTCAAAAAGTTTTGCTAATTCACCACTTTCATACATTTCTTTAACAATGTCACATCCACCTATAAATTCATTTTTAACATATAGTTGTGGGATGGTTGGCCAATCACTAAAAACTTTAATACCCTCTCTTAAATTTTGATTTTCTAAAACATTTATACCTTTAAAATTTACTTCTAGTATTTTTAAAATATTTGAAGTAGCCATTGAAAATCCACATTGAGGAGCGTCAGGTGTGCCTTTCATAAACAAACATACTTCGTTGTTTTCTATTTCTTTTTTTATTAAATCATTTGTTTGTTGATCCATTTAACTCTCCTTTGTTTTAATTGCTAATGCATGCAGTTCATTACCCATTCTACCTTTTAATGAGTTGTAAACCATTTTATGTTGCTCAATTTTACTTTTTCCAGAAAATAGAGATGAGGTAACTGTTGCTGAATAATGATTTCCATCACCTGCCAAATCTTGTATTTCAATAACTGCATCTGGCATTGCCTCTTTTATAAAATTCTCAATTTCTTTTAAATCCATCGCCATTATTTACTCATATAGTTCGTAAGCCAACTTTTATTCGAAGTTGATAATTCGTCAATTGTAACTTTTGTCTTATCATTAATATATAGTTCATTTTCACTAATTGTCCCAAGTTCATCAAAATGGACTGCATTTTTATTCAATATATCCGCTACTTTTTTAAAATCTTTTTTGTTTATTTCTAGAATATATCTACCTTGATCTTCAGCAAACAAATATTCTATTTCATTAATTAAATATTTAGGTTTGTTAATATTTATACCCTTTTTTCCTTTAATACACATTTTCGCTACTGCAGTAATTAAGCCACCTAAAGAAACATCATGAGCACTTTTTATTAAATTATTATCAATCAATTTCAGCAACGTTTCTCCATTATTTTTTTCATTAAATAAATTTACTTCTGGTGGAGGTCCATTTTTTTCATCTAAAATAGTTCTTGCAAATAAACTTTGATCAATATGTCCTTCAGTTTTTCCAATTACTAAAACTAAATTATCAACCTCTTTAAAATCCATAGTAATCATATTTTTATAATCTTTGATTAAACCAACACCACCAATTGCAGGTGTAGGTTTTATACCTTCTTCTTTTGTTTGGTTGTAGAAAGATACATTTCCAGAAACTACTGGAAATTTTAAATATTCGCTCGCTTCGCCGATACCTTGAACACATTCAACAAACTCACCCATGTTTTCTTCATTTTCAGGACTACCAAAATTTAAACAATTAGTAATAGCAATTGGTTTTGCACCAACAGATATAAGATTTCTAAAACTTTCACAAACTACTTGCTTTCCACCAGTTAAAGGGTGAGCCCAACAATAAACTGCAGATGAATCTACCGATGCAGCAACAGCTTTTTCTGTTCCATGAACTCTCACAACGCCTGCATCTCCACCAGGTTTTTGTATTGTATCTCCCATGACTGTATGATCATACTGTTGCCAAATCCATTCTTTGCTGCATACGTTTGGATTAGCTAAAATTTTCTTTAATACATCAATAATTTTTAAATGTTTAATGTCTTCTTTTTTAATTTTATTCTTTTTAGGAAGTTTTGCTTTTTTCCATTTACGATCATACATAGGAGAGTTTTCAACCAAAGTATTAACCGGAATGTCAGCAACTTTTTCTTCATCAAAATAAAGTTCTATTTTTTTTGACTTAGTTGTTTTACCAATCACGGCAAAATCTAAATTCCATTTATCAAAAATTTTTTTTGCATGTTCTTCTTTCCCATTTTCTAAAACAATTAACATTCGTTCTTGGCTTTCAGAGAGCATAATTTCGTAAGGTGTCATTTTGGCTTCTCTACAAGGCACTTTGTTTAAATTAATTTCTATACCAAGGTTTCCTTTTGAGGCCATTTCAATACTTGAGGAAGTTAATCCAGCAGCACCCATGTCTTGAATAGCTATAATTGAGTCTCCTGCCATTAGCTCTAAACAAGCTTCTAGTAAAAGTTTTTCAGTAAACGGATCTCCAACTTGAACCGTTGGTTTCTTTTCCTCGATTTTTTCATCAAAACTAGCTGAAGCCATACTTGCACCATGTATTCCATCTCTTCCAGTTTTAGACCCAACATAGATAACCGGTTTATTTAAACCTGCAGCTTTAGAGTAAAAAATCTTATCTTTTTTAACTAATCCCAAAGTCATTGCATTAACTAAAATATTTCCATTATAGGAGCTATCAAAGCTTGTTTGACCAGCTATTGTTGGAACACCCATGCAGTTCCCATAACCGCCTATGCCATGAACTACACCTCTTAATAAATTTTTAGTTTTTTTATGCTGTGGAGACCCAAAATGTATTGAGTTTAAGTTGGCAATTGGTCTTGCGCCCATTGTAAATACATCACGCATTATGCCACCAACCCCAGTAGCTGCTCCTTGGTACGGTTCAATAAATGAAGGGTGATTGTGGCTTTCAATTTTAAAAACTATTGCATCATTGTCCTCAATATCAATAACCCCAGCATTTTCTCCAGGACCTTGGATAACTTTCTTTCCTTTAGTAGGTAACTTCTTTAAATGTAATCTTGATGATTTATAAGAACAATGTTCATTCCACATTGCAGAAAAAATCCCTAGTTCTGTGATATTAGGGGTTCTCTTTAATAGCTTACAAATTTTAGCGTATTCATCTTTCTTTAAACCGTGATCAACTGCTACTTGCTCGTTTACAATCATTTTAAGTTGTTTATTAAATTTTTAAAAAATAATGATCCATCTTCACCGGATAAAGATGTATCAATCATTCTTTCAGGGTGAGGCATCATTCCTAGAACATTTTTTTTTTTATTAAATATACCAGCAATATTTTTTAAGGATCCATTAGGATTAAATTGATCTTCTATTTTTCCATTTTCATCACAATAGTTAATAGCTATTTGATTATTATCTTCAATTTCTTTTAATTGATCATTAGTACAAAAATAATTTCCTTCATTATGAGCTATATGAAATTCTAAAACTTCGTTATCAACATTTTTAAAATATTTATTTTTTTTATCGTTAATTTTTACAAAAACGTTTTTACAAATAAATTCTAAATATTTGTTTCTAAGCAAAACACCTGGAACTAAACCAGTTTCTACCAATATTTGAAATCCATTACAGATACCCATAACCATACCACCTGAATTTGCAAAATTAATTACAGACTGCATTATTTTTGATTTAGATGCCATACTTCCACATCTTAAGTAGTCCCCATATGAAAAACCACCTGGCAATACAACCAAATCACTTTTTGGTAATTCAGCATCAGCATGCCAAACCATTTTGTTTTTAAATCCAAACTTTTTCAAAGCGACATCCATGTCTCTGTCACAATTTGAACCAGGAAAAGTAATAACTGATGATTTCATTGATTACTTTGGATCAATAATTTTATAATTTTCAATTACAAGATTTGCCAAAAGTTTTTTACACATTTCTTCAACTTTTGCTTTTGCTTTGTCGTTATCAGTTTCTTTAGTATCTATTTCAAAATATTTACCTTGTCTAACCTCGTTAACATCTTCAAAACCCATTCCATCTAGAGTTTGATGAATAACTTTTCCTTGTGGATCAAGTACATCTTTTTTTAAAGTTATGATTACTGAAATTTTCATTTTTTCTTTCTTTTAACCGAAGATAATTTAGTTACATTTACTGCTGAAACATTAGATTGCTCATGAAGTATACCTAATCTTTTTGCAACTTCGGTATAGGCTGGTATTAAATCACCCAGATCTTTTCTAAATCGATCTTTATCTAATTTTTTTTCTGTAATACTGTCCCACAATCTGCATGTATCAGGACTAATTTCATCTGCTAAAATAACTTCATTATTTCCATCAATTTTAATTCTTCCAAATTCTAATTTAAAATCTATAAGTTTAATACCAACACCTCTAAACATCCCAATCATAAAATCATTAATTCTTAAAATCATTTTTTTAACTTTATCTATTTCTTGTTTTGACGCCCAATCAAATGCTAAAATATGTTCTTCAGATATTAATGGATCTCCAAGCTTGTCATCTTTCAAGCAGTATTCGATCAGAGGTTCTTTTAAAACAGTACCGTCCTCAATACCTAATCTTTTAGTAATTGAGCCTGTTGCAACATTTCTCACAATGAATTCGATTGGAATTATTTCTACAAGCTTTATAATTTGCTCACGCATATTTAATCTTTTTACTAAATGATTTTTAATTCCTATTTGAGAGAGGTTAGAGAGTATATGTTCTGATATTCTGTTATTTAGAACACCTTTACCTTCAATGGTAGTTTTTTTTTGATTATTAAATGCAGTAGCATCATCTTTAAAATATTGGATAACTAAGTTTTTATCATTTGTTGCATAAATGATCTTAGCTTTGCCTTCGTATAATTTTTTACCTTTTTTCATTATTTAAAAACTCTTCTAAAGATAAAATTTACATTTTTAAAGTGTTTAGAATAATTAAATATAGATTTTAGTTTTTTTGGGGAAACTTTACTCATTATAAATTTATCAGATGAAATGACGTCAATTAAGTTTAAATTTTCGGCAAAACATTTTTTTGCATAAGATTGAATTAATCTATAAGATTTTTCTCTACTTAATCCTGTTTTAGTTAATTCCAACATAATTTCTTGAGAGAAAATTAAACCTTTTGTTAAATTTAAGTTTTCAAGCATTTTTTTAGGATAAACAATCATGTTCTCTAAAATATTTGTAAGCCTAACCAATGCAAAGTCGGTTGTTATGTTTGCATCGGGTCCTATATTTCTTTCTACACTTGAGTGAGAGATATCTCTTTCATGCCAAAGAGCTATATTTTCAAGCGCTGGTACAACTGCACTTCTAACCATCCTAGCTAAGCCTGTTAAATTTTCGCTTAAAATAGGATTTTTTTTATGTGGCATTGCAGAGGATCCTTTTTGATTTTTAGAAAAATATTCCTGTAGTTCATAAACTTCGGTTCTTTGTAGGTGTCTTATTTCAATTGCTACTCTTTCAATGGATCCTGCAATAATACCTAAAACTGAAAAATAAAATGCATGTCTATCTCTTGGAATTACTTGTGTGGAAATTGGTTCAACTTTTAGACCTAATTTTTTTGCTACATATTTTTCAACATTTGGACTGATGTTGGCAAATGTACCAACAGCACCAGATATTGCACAAGTTGATACTTCATCTATCGCATCTTTTAATCTATTTCTGTTTCTTTTAAATTCCTCATAAAACGAAGCTAATTTTAAACCAAATGTAATTGGCTCTGCATGAATACCGTGGCTTCTACCTATGCAAGGTGTAAATTTATATTTTTTTGCCTGTTTTTTTAAAACTTTTAAAATCTGATCTATATCTTTTAAAATAATTTTGCCTGATTGGACTAACTGAATATTAAAACTTGTATCCAAAACATCTGATGATGTCATTCCTTGATGCAGGTACCGTGCTTTGATACCAGCTTTTTCGGTTACAGAGGTAAGAAATGCTATTACATCATGTTTTACCTCAGATTCTATTTTGTGAACTCTGCTTACACTAATTTTAGCTTTTTTTTTAACTATTGAAGCAACACCTCTTGGAATTTGACCAAGTTTTTCCATTGCTTCTGCAGCTGCAACTTCAACATCTAACCAGATTTTGTATTTATTTTCTTCTGACCAAATATTAGTTAATTCTTTTCGCGAGTATCTTTTAATCATTAATTATAAGTATGGAGGCTTTGAATAACCTTTAGCAGATTCTGTAAAGATTTCATAACCATTTTCAGTAATTCCTAACGTATGTTCAAATTGTGCAGATAAAGATTTATCTTTTGTAACAGCTGTCCAACCATCATTCAACATTTTTACGTCGTATTTACCTGCGTTTATCATTGGTTCTATAGTAAATGTCATACCAGGTCTTAATTCTATACCTGTATTTTTTTTACCATAGTGTAAAATATTTGGTGGTTCATGAAATGTTGTACTTATTCCGTGACCACAAAAATCTCTGACAACTGAAAATCCTTTTTCTTCTACAAAAGATTGAATTTCATAACCAATATCTCCTAATTTAATTCCAGGTTTTAAAATTTTAATTGCTCTCATCATGGATTCGTAAGTAGCATCTATAAGATTGTTTAACTTTACTGGAGTTTTTCCAATACAAAACATTCTGCTTGTATCACCATAATGTTCATCAACAATTGCTGTCACATCAACGTTTAAAGCATCACCTTCTTGTAAAATTCTATCAGAGGGTATTCCATGACATACAACATGGTTTAAGGACGTACATAAAGATTTTGTAAACCCTCTATAATAGAGCGGGGCAGAGTACCCACCATTATCCCTTATAAATTCGAATCCTAACTTATCAATATAATTAGTTGAGATACCTTCTTTAATATTTTCAGTTAACATGTCCAAAGTTCTTGCAGCTAAATTTCCTGCAGCTCTCATTTTTTCAAATTTATCTTTATAATCAGTCATCGATAATTTTTAATTTTTTGTCTATAAAAATCTTTTTAGAACTTATACAACATCTATACGCTAAAAAATTAACACCAGCTTTTTTAGCAATTAAATAGGCATTATAATATTCTCTATCTATATCTTTAGCTATTTTAAAATATTTCATATTTTGGATTTGAACTAAAAATATTAAGTATGTTTTATAACCTTTTTTTATGGCATCAATAAGGGTTAATAAATGCTTAGTTCCTCTAGCTGTTGGAGCATCTGGAAATTCAGCAGTATCTTTATTTCTAAATAAAGTGACATTTTTAACTTCAACAAAAGCTTTTTGACCTTTTTTTTCTAACAAAAAATCAAATCTTGTTTCATTATTAAAAAAAACCTCAGGTTTTATAATATCATTATTCTTAAGCTCATTTATTAGATTATTTTTCAGACCATGCTCAACTATTCTATTGGCTATGTGAGTATTTACACCAACATAATTTTTTCTAGATTTAATAATCTCTAATCCATATTTAAGCTTTCGTTTTGGATCATTATTAGGAAGTAAATAAACATCATTTCCTTCATCCAACAATCCTTTCATTGATCCTGTATTAGGACAGTGAGCCGTGACAATTTTCTTACTTAGTTTTACATCAGTAAAGAATCTTTTATATCGTTTGATTAGTTTGCCTTTTATTAAAGACTTGGTAAATTCCATTACTAAATTATATATTTCATATGGATAAAAAAGTAAAAGTTAATGCATCAATTTTAATTATTGGTAATGAAATTTTGTCTGGTAGAACCCAAGACACAAATACCTCAACTTTAGCTATATGGTTAAATTCAATTGGGGTAAATGTTTCAGAAGTTCGAGTAATACCTGATGTTGAAAAAACAATTGTGGATACTTTAAATTTACTTAGGTCAAAATATGACTATGTTTTTACAACTGGAGGTATAGGACCAACACATGATGATATCACTGCTCAATCAGTATCAAAGGCTTTTGGAATAAAATATGAAGTCCATAAAGAAGCTTTTAAAATTTTAGAAAAATATTATCAACCAGGGGAATTTAATGATGGTAGACAAAAAATGGCATGGATGCCTCACAATGCAAAATTAATTTTAAATCCAACAAGCGGCGCTCCAGGATTTAATGTTAAAAATGTTTTTTCTTTACCTGGCGTTCCCTCTATTTTGAAATCTATGTTAGGTGGTTTAACAAATGAAATTGTTGGTGGAGAACCAATCAAAAGCCTTACCATAAGTTTAAAAACAGTAGAAAGTGAAATAGCAAATTCTTTAACAAAAGTTCAAAATGATAATAAGGATGTTGAAATTGGCAGCTACCCATTTTTTCATGCAGGTAAATTAGGAGTTTCAATAGTAATTAGATCTGAAGATCAAAGTAAAATTGATAATTGCAATTCGCAAATTTTAAAATTTGTGAGCGAAAAAAAAATTGAAGTAGTAGATCGTTAATGTTGTATTTCGCTTATGGTAGTAATCTTCATCACTTTCAAATGAAACGTAGATGTAAAGATAGTATTTTTTTAAAAAAAATAAATTTAAAAAATTTTAGATTAACTTTCAGAAGCAAATATAGAGCTGCAGATATAGAATCAAAAAAAAATTCTATTGTTCCAGGAGCTCTATTTGAAATTTCTAAAAGTGATGAAAAAAAATTGGATGTGTATGAAGATTTTCCAATTTTATATAAAAAACATTATTTTTATTATTATGGAAAAAAAGTTATGACATATACAATGGTTAAAAAAACTAATTTTAAGTTTCCAACTGAAAGATATTTAAATGTTGTTAAAAGAGGTTATAAAGATTGTAAGCTAGATCTAAAATATTTAAAAATTGCATTAAGAAATTAATGTCAGAACTAATTGCAAAGTATAAAAATCAAATATTAATATTCTTATCATTAATTGCTCTTATCAGTTTTATAGATTCTATTATAAAAGGTTTTTTTAATAGTTGTGATTTTCAGTGGCAACCAGCTAAATTGTTTTGGGAAGGGACTAATCATTACAATAAATTTTTAACTAATGGAAAATATGATTTTTTATGTCAGGGAGGAGAGTATGGCCATTTATTAAATATAATTTATTATCCATTTACTTTATTTGAATGGGAAGTTGCTCGAGTTTTATGGCTTATTATTAATTGTTTTTTAATAATTTTAATTGCTTTATTGATATTTAAAAAATTTTGCATATCCAAATATA
>CACKFA010000011.1 GCA_902599335.1 uncultured Pelagibacteraceae bacterium
CTGATTAGAGGTGGTAGGGTAAAAGATTTACCAGGTGTTCGTTATCATATTCTAAGAGGTAATCTAGATACACAAGGTGTTGCAAATAGAAAACAGAGAAGATCTTTATACGGAACAAAAAAAGGTAAATAATGTCTAGAAAAAAAACACAACCGAAAAAAAATGTAGTTCCAGATCCAAAATTTAATTCAACTATAATTCCAAAATTAATCAACAACATTATGTATGATGGTAAAAGAGGTGTTGCTGCCAAAATAGTTTATGAAGCTATAGATAAAATTAAAACAAAAACTAAAGATGAACCGATTAATATTTTCAATGAAGCAATTAACAACATTAAACCAACTGTAGAAGTCAGATCTAGAAGAGTTGGTGGCGCAACTTATCAAGTTCCTGTTGAGGTAAAAAGTAAAAGAGCACAAGCTTTAGCCATTAGATGGTTAGTTGAGTCAGCAAGAAAAAGAAAAGATAAACACATGGCAGATAAAATTTTTAATGAGCTTTATGATGCTTATGAAAAAAAAGGTGCTGCCGTTAAAAAAAGAGAGGATGTACATAAAATGGCAGAGTCCAATAAGGCTTTTGCTCATTTTAGGTGGTAATAAGATATGGCTAGAACTCATTCATTAGATAAATACAGAAACATTGGGATCATGGCCCATATAGATGCCGGTAAAACAACTACTACTGAACGAGTTCTATACTATACAGGAAAGAGTCACAAAATTGGTGAAGTACACGATGGTGCTGCAACAATGGATTGGATGGAGCAAGAACAAGAAAGAGGAATTACAATTACATCTGCGGCCACTACTTGTTTTTGGAATGATCATAGAATAAATATTATAGACACACCTGGTCACGTTGATTTTACCATTGAAGTAGAAAGGTCTTTAAAAGTTTTAGATGGTGCTGTTGCTGTTTTTGATGGTGTTGCAGGTGTAGAGCCACAATCCGAAACTGTATGGAGACAAGCCGATAAGTATAAAGTACCAAGAATTTGTTTTGTAAACAAATTAGACAGAACAGGTGCTGATTTCTTTAGATGTGTAGACATGATTAGAGATAGATTAGGTGCCAAACCTTTGGTTGTGCAAGTACCTATAGGAGCTGAAGCCTCTTTATCTGGTGTAGTTGATCTTGTTAAAATGAAAGCTCAAGTTTGGAAAAATGAGGCACTAGGAGCTGAATGGGAATACAAAGAAATTCCAGAAGATTTAAAAGAAATTTCAGAAAAATATAGAACAGAATTAGTTGAAACAGCTGTTGAACAAGATGAAAAGCTAATGGAAGCCTATTTAAATGGTGATGAAATTAAAGAAGAAGATTTAGTCAAATGCATAAGAAAAGGAACTCTAAATTTTAGTTTTGTTCCAGTTTTGACAGGTTCAGCATTCAAAAACAAAGGTGTTCAGCCTTTACTAGACGCAGTTGTGAACTACTTACCAAGTCCCGTAGATATTGGATCTATCAAAGGAACTAAATTAGGTAGTGAAGATGAAATTGAAATGAAATTTGAAGATAGTGTTCCATTTTCTGCTTTAGCTTTTAAAGTGGCTAACGATCCATTTGTTGGCTCACTAACTTTTATTAGAATCTATTCTGGTACAATCAAAACTGGTACAGCAGTCTTCAATTCTTCTAAAGAAAAAGAAGAAAGAGTTGGAAGAATGCTTTTAATGCATGCAAACTCTCGAGAAGATATTAAAGAAGCTAATGCAGGTGATATAGTTGCTTTAGCAGGATTAAAAAATACTATTACAGGACATACTTTATGTGACAAAGAAAATTCTGTCCTTCTTGAACCAATGGAGTTCCCTGATCCAGTAATTGAAATTGCAGTAGAACCAAAAACAAAAGCGGACCAAGAAAAAATGGGTGAAGCATTAGGCAGATTAGCTAAGGAAGACCCTTCTTTTAGAGTTACTTCAGACGAAGAGTCAGGACAAACAATTATTAAGGGAATGGGTGAACTACACTTGGATATTATTGTTGATAGAATGAAAAGAGAATTTAAAGTAGAAGCCAATGTTGGAGCTCCACAAGTTGCTTATAGAGAAACTATAGAAGCTGCTTCAGAGGTTGAATACACTCATAAAAAACAAAGTGGTGGTGCTGGTCAATTTGCCAAAGTTAAACTTTTAGTAGAGCCTCAAGAACCTGGTAAAGGTAGAGATGTTGAGAGCAAAATTAAAGGTGGTGCAATTCCAAAAGAATTTATCCCTGGTGTTGAAAAAGGAATAGAAACTGTTTCAGATACTGGAATTTTAGCTGGATTTCCAATGATTGATTACAAAGTAACTATCTTAGATGGATTGCATCACGATGTTGACTCAAGTGTACTTGCATTTGAATTAGCAAGCAGAGCTTGCTTTAAAGAAGCATGTACAAAAGGTGGGCTAAAATTATTAGAGCCAGTAATGAGAGTTGAAGTAGTAACGCCCGAAGACTACATGGGAGACGTTATTGGTGATTTAAACAGTAGAAGAGGGCAAATTAGCACTCAAGAACAAAGAGGAAATGCAACTGTAATTACAGCTATGGTTCCTCTAGCCAATATGTTTGGTTACATTAATAATCTTAGATCAATGTCACAAGGAAGAGCGCAATATTCAATGTTCTTTGATCATTATTCTAAAGTTCCTCAAAACGTTCAAGACGAAGTAACTAAAAAGGTAGCAGGATAATGGAAAAGCAAAACATAAGAATAAAACTAAGAGCGTACGATAATAAGGTTCTAGACGCTTCAACAGAAGAAATTGTAAATACAGTTAAAAGAACTGGGGCTACAATTAAAGGTCCTATTCCATTACCTACAAGAATTGAAAGATACACTGTATTAAGATCACCTCATATAGATAAGAAAAGTAGAGAACAGTTTGAGTCAAGAACACACAAAAGATTAATAGATATTATTGAACCAACACCACAAACTGTAGAAGCATTGATGAAACTTGATTTAGCTTCTGGTGTAGATGTGGAGATAAAAATTTAATTATGAGCGAGATAGCTTTATTAGGAAAAAAAATAGGAATGACGAGAGAATTCTATAAATCTGGTCAGTTAGTTCCTGTAACTGTGCTTAAGGTTGAAAAAGCTAGAGTTATTCAAGTTATCGAAGAAGAAAAAAGAGGATACAAAGCTGTTCAGCTTGGATATGGAAAAATTAAAAATTCAAAATTAACAAAAGCTATGAAAGGTGTTTTTTCTAAAAAAAATACAGAAGCTAAGAAAAAATTAAAAGAATTTAGAGTAAATGATACATCTGTTTACAAAGAGGGAAACGAGTTTGGTTTAGAAATATTCAAAGATATTAAATTTGTAGACACAAGATCAAAGACAATTGGTAAAGGTTTTGCAGGTGCGATGAAAAGACATAATTTTGGTGGTTTAAGAGCCAGTCATGGTGTTTCAATATCTCACAGAGCACATGGTTCAACTGGGCATAGTCAAGATCCAGGAAAAGTTTTTAAAGGAAAAAAAATGGCTGGTCATATGGGTGACAAGCTAAGAACAATGCAAAATATTGAAATAATAAAAACGGACTTAGAAAATGAACTTCTTTACTTAAAAGGATCAATACCTGGTTCAAAAAATTCTGAAGTAATGGTTAAAAAATCAGTAAAAAATATAAACAAAATGACAATTGTTGAGAAACAAGCAGCTGCTGAAGAGGCTAAAAAAACACCTGAGAAAAAGAAAAAATAATGAAATTAGATAAAATTAGCATAGACGGAAAAAAAGATAGTATTGAAGTGTTGGATAAGATTTTTTCTGCTAAAATTAACCATAAATTAGTTAGCGCTGTTCTTTATAAAACAAACGCTAATTACAAAGGAAGGCATGCCAAAACTAAACAACAAAATGAAGTAAAAGGACCAACTTCAAAAATATATGCTCAAAAAGGAACTGGTGGTGCAAGGCATGCTAGTAGAAAAGCTCCTATATTTGTTGGTGGAGGTATTGCTCATGGACCAAAAGGTGAATTAGCATACAAGAAAAGAAAATTAAATAAAACTGAGAAAAAACAGAGCGTAGCTTCATTAATTACTGAAAAAAATAATAATAAAAATTTATTAATCTTAAATGATTTTAGTTCTGAAATTAAAAAAACAAAAGAAATGAATTCAATTATTAATAAACTTGAAATTACAAATTCACTAATAATTTTGGATAAAAATTCTAAAGAAAAAATTGAAAAATCAGTGAGAAATATTCCAAATGTTAAAGTTACTGATGTAAATCATTTTAGTGCTTACGATATTATTAAATTTAAAAAAGTTGTTTTCACAGAAAGTTCAGTGAAAGAATTAGAAAAGAGATATTCATAAAATGGAAAAAATTCATTTATACGACAAAATTCTATCACCTGTGGTTACTGAGAAATCAACTAACTTGTCTGAACTGAATAAAATTGTTTTTAAAGTTCCAGATGGCGCAAATAAAAAAAATTTAAAAAAGAATATTGAAAAAATATTTAAAGTTAATGTGACTAAGATAAATATTATAAACAAACAAAACAGAACAAAAGTTACCAGAGGCAAAAAAGTTAAAGTATCTGGATATAAAAAAGCAATAATTACTTTAAAAAAAGGTCAGAGCATTGATCTAACAACAGGAATTTAATAAATGGCATTAAAAACTTTTAAACCATATACAAAATCTACAAGAGGTACCATTTTAGTTGATAGAACTGGTTTATGGAAAGGTAAACCATTTAAGTCATTAGTCTCTCCAAAAAATGCCATGAAAGGTAGAAATAACAATGGTCATATTACCTCTATTAATAGAGCTGGTGGACATAAAAAAATGTACAGACATGTAGATTTTTACAGAAAAAAATTCGACATGGAAGCCACAGTTGAAAGAATTGAATATGATCCAAATAGATCATGCTACATTATGTTAGTTAAATTTGAGGATGGTACTCACTCATATTTCTTAGCACCACAAAAAATTAAAGTTGGAGATAAAGTTGAAAGCGGTTCCAAAAAGGAAATTAAAGTAGGTAATTGTATGCCATTGCAAGACATTCCAGTAGGTATCAATATACATAATGTCGAGATACAGCCAGGTGGTGGTGGAAAAATTGCTAGAGCAGCTGGTTCATCAGTTACTATTACTGGTCTAGATGGAAACTATAGTTTAATAAAACTAGCCTCAGGTGAAGTGAGAAAAATAGATTCAAGAGCTTTAGCTACAATTGGAATTTTAAGTAATCCAGATCAAAAAAATATTAAAATTGGAAAAGCAGGTAGATCAAGATGGTTGGGTAGAAGACCTCATACTAGGGGTGTTGTTAAAAACCCAGTTGATCACCCACATGGAGGTGGAGAAGGAAAATCTGCTGGAGGAAGACATCCAGTTTCACCTACAGGACAATCTGCTAAAGGTTTAAAAACTCGAGATAATAAAAGAACAGATAAATTTATAGTTAAGAGAAGAAATAAGAGGAAGGATACTAAGTAATGGCTAGAGCAGTTTGGAAAGGTCCGTTTGTAGAAGAAAGCTTGATGAAGAAAGTCGACAAGTATAAAGACGATCCAAAGAAAATTCCTATTAAAACTTGGTCAAGAAAATCTACAATTTTACCAGATTTTGTAGGGGTAAGTTTCCAAATTTATAATGGTAAAAAATTTATACCAATAACTGTTTCAGAAGATATGGTTGGACATAAATTAGGTGAGTTTGCGCCAACAAGAACGTTCTTTGGTCATACACCGGCTGATAAAAAAGCTAAACCAGCAACAGCAGAGAAGAAATAATTATGGGCAAGAAAAAGAAAATAGATAAATCTAACGAAAAAACAGTGAAGTCTGTTAATAACGGTATTAGATCAAGTGTTAGAAAGTTAAATCCAATACTTAGAAGTATCGTTGGTAAAAAAGTTGATATTGCAATTAGAGATTTACAGTTTTCAGAAAAAAGAGTTACTAGAGATGTTAGAAAAACAATTAGCTCTGCAGTTGCTAATGCTGAAAATAATTTTCAATACGATATTGATAAATTAATAGTTAAAGAAGCATATTGTGGAAAAAAAATAGTTATGAAAAGATTTAGACCAAGAGCCAAAGGAAGAGCAGCACCAATATTAAAACCTTGGTCAACTCTTACAATAATTTTATCAGAAGTAAAACAAATGGAGAAACATGGGACAAAAAGTTAATCCGGTAGGTTTTAGATTAGGTGTCAACAGAGGATGGGACTCTGTATGGTATGCTAAGAAAAAAGATTTTGGAAATTATCTAATCGAAGATTTTAAAATTAGGGAATATATCAAGAAAAATGTAATTAATTCAGGTGTATCCAAGGTAATGATCGAAAGAACATCTAATAAGTGTTATGTCACAATTTATACTTCTAGACCAGGATTTGTGATTGGTAAAAAAGGAAGTGATATAGACAAAATTAAAAATAATCTTTCAAAATTAACTTCAAATGAAGTTAATCTAAATATTAAAGAAGTTAAAAAACCTGAAACTAATGCTTATTTAGTAGCTGAAAACATAGCTCAACAGCTTGTTAAAAGAATTTCTTATAGAAGAGCTATGAAAAGAGCAATGCAATCATGTATTAGACTAGGAGCAAAAGGAATTAAAGTATCAGTGAGTGGAAGACTTGGTGGAAATGAAATAGCTAGAACAGAGTGGTTAAGAGATGGAAGCATTCCATCACATACTTTAAGGGCTGATATAGATTATGCAGAGGCAGAGGCTCTTACAACATATGGAATTATTGGTATTAAAGTTTGGATTTATAAAGGTGAAGTTTTTGCTAGAGAATTTAGCCAAGAGACAAACAAGGTAACACCAAAGGAAGGTAAACAATAATGCTTCAACCAGTAAGAACAAAGTGGAGAAAAGCTCATAAAGGTAGAATTCATGGTAATGCTACTAGAGCAAGTACTATAAATTATGGTGCTTACGCATTAAAAGCTTTACAGCCTGAAAGAGTTACAGGAAAACAGATTGAAGCTGCAAGAGTAGCTTTAACAAGACATATGAAAAGACAAGGAAGAGTTTGGACAAGAATATTTCCAAATATACCAGTTTCAAAAAAACCTATTGAAGTCAGAATGGGTAAAGGAAAGGGTTCACCTGAGTACTTTGCATGTAGAGTAAAACCAGGACGAATATTATTTGAAGTTGATGGTGTTTCGGAGCAAATTGCAAAAGAAGCATTGTACAAAGCATCAGCAAAATTACCTATAAAGACCAAAACAATTAAGAGATTTGCGTAATGAAAAAACAAGAAATTAAAAAATTATCAAAGGACGAAATTGTGAAGAATATTAATAAGCTTAAAAAAGATCTTTTTAATTTCAGATTTCAAAAAATGAATTCACAAGTAACAAACCCAGCAAAGATTGGGGAAACTAGAAAAACAATAGCAAGATTAAAAACAATTTTAAAAGGAAAAGCAAATGCCTAAAAAAATACTTACAGGTGTAGTTATAAGCGATAAACCAAATAAAACAGTTACTGTTATGGTAGAACGTAAATATTCTCATCCAGTTCTAAAAAAAGTAATTAAAGTCAGAAAAAACTATAACGCCCATGATGAAAATAATAAGTTCAAAACTGGTGATAAGGTTTCAATTATTGAGAGCAAACCTTTTTCTAAAAATAAAAAATTTCAAGTTATGGAGAGTAGAAAGTAATGATTGGTGTTCAAACAGAATTACAAGTGGCTGACAATACTGGTGCAAAAAGAATTGAGTGCATTAAAGTTCTAGGTGGATCAAAAAGAAGATACGCTAGTATTGGTGATACAATTGTAATTGCAGTTAAAGAGGCGATACCTAAAGGGAAAGTTAAAAAAGGATCTGTCCATAAAGCTGTAGTTGTAAGAGTTAAAAAGGGAATTCACAGAAATGATGGTTCTAAAGTAAGATTTGATAATAATGCCGCTGTCCTAGTTGATGACAAAGGGGAGCCAGTGGGAACAAGAATTTTTGGACCAGTTACAAGAGAATTAAGAAGCAGAGGTCAAATGAAAATTATTTCTTTGGCACCGGAGGTTTTATAATGATTAAAAAAGGTTTGAAAGTAAGAGTTTTAACTGGAAAAGATAAAAAAAAAGAAGGTGAAGTTATTGAAATTGATAGAGTTAATAACAGAGCTAAAGTTAAAGAAATAAATATGGTTAAAAAACACGTTAAAACAACAAAAGAGAAAAAAGGTGGAATTTTTCCAAAGGAAAGCTTTATCCATATTTCTAACTTAAAACTAATTGATGAAAAAGCGGCTAAGAAAAAAGAGGCTAAAAAATAATGACACCAAGATTAAAAGAAATACTCAATAAAGAAATACAACCTGCATTAAAAGAACAGTTTGGTTTTAAAAATATTTACATGACTCCAAGAATTGAGAAAGTTGTTTTAAATATGGGTCTCGGTTTAGATGCTACAGACTCTAAAATTTTAAAATCATGTGAAGAAGATATGGCTAAAATTACTGGACAAAAACCAGTTACAACAAAATTTAAAAAATCAGTAGCTAATTTTAAAACAAGAAAAGGATCAAATGCTGGTTTAAAGGTAACATTAAGAAAAAATAGAATGTATGAATTCTTAGATAGATTGGTGAATATAGCATTACCAAGGATTAAAGATTTTAGAGGTTTGTCATCAAAAGGCTTTGATAAATTTGGTAATTATACATTTGGAATTAAAGAGCATATAATTTTTCCAGAAGTAAGCTTTGATAGAGCAGACAAAGTTAGAGGTTTAGATATAGTAATAGTTATAAAAGCAATCAACAAAGAGCATAGTTTTGCATTACTAGAAAAAATGAATTTTCCATTTATTAAAAAAGGAGATAATTAAACATGGCAAAGTTAAGCGCTGTTAATAAAAATAAAAAAAGAATTAGGCTTTCAGATAGGCTTTATAAGAAAAGACAAGCATTAAAGAAGATTGTAATGGATAAAAAGATTCCACTAGAAGAAAGATTTAAAGCGCAACAAAAATTATCTAAACTGCCAAGAAACTCGGCTAAAACAAGAGTTATGAATAGATGTGAGATTACTGGAAGACCTCATGGTGTTTACAGAAAATTAAAGATTTCAAGAATTGCATTAAGACAATTAGGATTACAAGGAAAGATACCTGGTTTAGTTAAATCTAGCTGGTAGAAAGGAAAATTATGAGTTTAAGTGACCCGATAGGAGATATGATTGCAAGAGTAAAGAATGCTCAAGCCAGAAATCATAAAAAAGTTGAATTACCTTCATCTAATTTTAAAACAAAAATTGCAGATATACTTAAAAATGAAGGTTTTATAAAAGATTTCAAAGTAAGTTCTGAGGAGAAAAAACCAATTTTATCATTAGAGCTTAAGTACCATTCAGGTAATCCAGTAATTAGTGCTTTTGAAAGAGTGTCAAAACCTGGAAGAAGAATTTTTTCATCCGCTGATAGCTTGCCTAAAATAAATAATGGTTTAGGAATTGCTATTGTTTCAACTCCAAAAGGAGTAATGACAGACATAGATGCAAGAAAACAAAAAGTTGGTGGCGAAATAATTTGTAAGGTATTTTAATGTCTAAAATAGGAAAAATTAACATATCAATCCCTGAAAAAGTAAAAGTTGCTTTAGCTGGAAATATTATAAATATAGAAGGACCTCTAGGAAAAAAATCAATCAATGTTGATCTAGATATGTTTAATTTAGACATAATTGAGGGTAAAGAAATTTCTATTAAACCAAAAAAAGTAGATCAAAACTCAAAAAGACTTTGGGGAATGAACAGAAGTTTAATAAATAATGCTGTTATTGGATCCAGCACAGGTTATGAAAAAACCTTAGAATTAGTTGGTGTTGGTTATAGAGCAGCGTTAAAAGGAAATCAGTTAAACTTACAATTGGGTTATAGTCATGATATCAATTTTGATATACCAGAAGGCATTAAAATTGCCGTAGAAAAACAAACAACATTAAAAATTACAGGCTCTGACAAGCAGCTAGTTGGTGAAGTTGCTTCTAAAATCAAAACATTAAGAAAAATCGAGCCATATAAAGGAAAAGGTGTTCGAGAAAAAGGACAGTATGTTCTTAAAAAAGAGGGTAAGAAAAAGTAATGAAATTAAACACTAGTATAAGAAAAAGATTTAGAGTTAGTAATAAAGTTAAAAAAGTTGCTCCAAAAGATAGATTTAGATTAAGTATCTCTAGATCATCAAAAAATATTTCAGCTCAAATAATTGATGATACAAAAAAAGTAACCTTGTTATCAGCTTCATCTATAGAAAAAGACCTTAGATCAGTAGACAAAGTTAATAAAACTGAGCTATCTAAATTGGTTGCTCAAAAATTAGCTAAAAAAGCTCAAGAGAAAAATATTACTAAAATTTATTTTGATAGAGGTTCTTACAAATATCATGGTAGAATTAAAGTTTTTGCAGAAACTTTAAGAGAAAATGGAATGGAATTTTAATTATGGAAAATTTAAAAGATAAAAAAACAGACGATATATTAGAAAAATTAGTCCACATAAATCGAATTACTAAAGTTGTCAAAGGTGGAAGAAGATTTGGATTTTCAGCGCTTGTAGTTGTTGGAAATCAAGCAGGTAAAATTGGTATAGCTCATGCAAAAGCCAAACAAGTACCTGATGCTATAAAAAAAGCAAATGAGATGGCAAGAAGAAAACTTACTCATATACCATTAAGAGAAGGCAGAACGATACATCATGATGTTAAAGCAAAAGATGGCTCGGGTAGAATAGTTCTAAGAGCTGCTTCAAAAGGAACAGGTATTATTGCAGGTGGTCCTGTTAGGGCAGTGTGTGAAGTTTTAGGAGTAAAAGATATTGTTGCAAAATCTATGGGAACTTCTAACGCGCACAATGTTATTAGAGCTACAATGAAAGCATTAATGAAACAAAGTTCACCAAAACAAATATCAGCAATTAGAAATAAAAAAATTTCTGAAATAATTGAAAAAAGAGGATAATGATTACTTTAAATAATAGAGAAAAAATCAATAAATCTAAAATAAGAGTTGGAAGAGGAATTGGCTCGGGTAAAGGAAAGACATCAGGTAGAGGTGTAAAAGGTCAAAAATCAAGATCAGGTGTAGCTATAAAAAGTTTTGAAGGTGGCCAAATGCCATTATACAGAAGACTTCCAAAAAGAGGTTTTAATCCAATATCAAAAGAGAATATTGCAATTTTAAATCTAGATAAAATTCAATCTTATATAGACAAGAAAAATATCAATCCAAATGAAGTATTAAACTCTGAATTATTAAAAAAACTTAAACTAATAAATAAAAACTCAAAAAAATTAAAAATTTTAGGATCTGGGGAAGTAAAAGATAAAATTAATATTGAAGCTGACCTGGCCTCTAAATCAGCAATAGAAAAACTAGAAAAAATTGGTGGATCTATTCAATTAAAAAAATAGTTTGTTTATATGAGTGCATCATCATCAACAAATGATTTAAGAAATAGAATTATATTTACTATTTTAATATTAGCCGTTTATAGATTTGGAACTTTTGTACCTTTACCAGGTATAGATCCTGAACAATTAAAAATCATGATGGAAGGTAATCAAAAAGGATTATTAGGCATGTTTAATGTTTTTGCAGGAGGTGCAGTTAGCAGAATGGCGATATTTGCATTAGGAATAATGCCTTACATTTCATCTGCTATAATTGTTCAGCTTTTAACAGGTGTTACTGAATATTTTAAAAATTTAAAAGCACAAGGTGAGACTGGTAGAGCTAAAATTACACAAATAACTAGATATGGAACAGTGTTGCTTGCAACAGTTCAAGGATATGGTTTATCAGTTGGATTAGAATCCTCAGCTGATCTAGTGATTAATCCAGGAGCTTTTTTTAAAATAACCACTGTTACAACTATTGTTGCAGGAACGATATTTTTAATGTGGTTAGGTGAACAGATTACTCAAAGAGGTATTGGTAACGGTATATCTTTAATAATTTTTGCTGGTATTGTAGCAGAAATTCCGAGAGCTTTAGTTACAACATTTGAATTAGGTAGAACGGGCGCGGTTTCAACATTTATGATCCTAGCCATATTTGTTTTATTAATAGTTACAATTCTTTTTGTAGTCTTTATGGAAAGAGCGTTAAGAAAAATTCTTATTAATTATCCAAAAAGACAAATGGGTAATAAAATGTATGGAGGAGAGTCATCTCATTTACCACTCAAAATAAATCAGGCTGGAGTAATTCCAGCGATTTTTGCCTCTGCACTTCTATTACTACCAGTAACATTTTCAAATTTTTCATTTTCAAATAACGAAACATTTTTAAACTTGAGCTCTTATTTTACTCAGGGACAGCCCCTTTATATGTTGCTATATGCATCAGGAATAATATTTTTTACTTTTTTTTATACTTCTATAACATTCAATCCAACTGAAACTGCTGAAAATCTAAGAAAGTATGGAGGTTTTGTGCCAGGAATTAGACCAGGTGAAAGTACAGCGTTGTATATTGAAAATATTTCAACAAAATTAACTACGATTGGTGCTTTATATTTAACATTAGTTTGTTTGATGCCAGAATTTTTAATTGCAAATTATCCAATACCTTTTTATTTAGGTGGGGCATCTATATTAATTGTTGTTGTGGTAGCTATCGATACTGTAACACAAATACAAACAAGATTAATGAGCTCACAATACGAACAACTGATTAAAAAAACAAAATTTGGTAAGTAAGTGAATATAATTTTATTTGGACCTCCTGGTGCTGGAAAAGGTACTCAGTCTAAATATCTAGTAAACAAACTAAAAGCTTTTCAAATTTCAACAGGTGATCTTTTAAGAGAAGAAATCAAAAAAAATTCAGATATTGGTAAAACTATAACCAATGATATGAAGAATGGAAAATTTATAAGTGATGATATTGTTAATAAACTTATTGAAAAGCTAGTATCTGATCCTCAAAAAAAAAACAAATTAATATTTGATGGATATCCTCGATCATTAAGTCAGGCTCAAAATTTAGAAATGTTACTAAAAAGTTCAAATCAGAGGATAGATTTAATTTTATTTCTAAACGTAGATAAAGAAACAATTCTCAAAAGGCTTGAGAAGAGAAAATCTATAGAAAATAGGTCTGATGATGACACTCATACAATAATTTCAAGGTATGAGAAATACATGGAAACAACTCGACCAGTTCTAAATTTCTACTCTGAGAATCCAAATTTTAGAGAGATTGATGGAAGCTTAGAAATTGAGGAAATAACAAGGAAAATAGACACTTTTGTCAATGTATAAGACGTTGACTTTGATTAATCTTCTTATATAAAAGGCTCAATTTATCACAAAAATTATGGCTCGTATCGCAGGTATAAACATTCCACAGAATAAACTTGTTCATATAGGTTTAACTTATATTTATGGAATTGGTGATAAATTCTCTCAACAAATTTGTAAATCTTTAGAAATACCAAGAGTTAAAAGAGTAAATGAACTAACAGATGAAGAGATTTTAAAAATTAGAGAGTACATTGATCAAAACTTTAAAGTCGAAGGTGATTTAAGAAGAGATTATTCATTAAGTATTAAAAGATTAATTGATTTAGCTTGTTATAGAGGAACAAGGCATAGAAAAAAATTACCTGTTAGAGGACAAAGAACTAGATGCAATGCAAGAACTAGAAAAGGTAAAGCTATTGCTATTGCAGGAAAAAAATTAACACCAACTAAAAAATAATAATGGCAAAAACTGATAAAGTTGAGAATAAAGATCAGAAGATAGAAAAATCTACGAAGAAAAGTCTAAAAAGCTCTTATTCAAAAAAGAAAAAGGTTAAGAAAAACATTTTAAACGGGATTGCATATGTTCAATCTACATTTAATAACACTATTATCTCTATTGCCGATACGAATGGAAATGTAATATCTTGGGCATCTGCTGGACAAAAAGGTTTTAAAGGTTCAAGAAAATCAACACCATATGCTGCACAAATTGCTGCTGATGCAGCTGCATCAAAAGCTTTGGAATTTGGAATGAAAACTTTATCAGTTGAAGTAAAAGGACCTGGATCAGGAAGAGAAACAGCTTTAAGAGCTTTGCAGGCAAGAGGATTTAGAATTTTATCTATAAAAGATACAACGCCAATGCCACATAATGGAACTAGACCACCAAAGAAAAGGAGAGTTTAATGGAAGTAGAAAATGTAAATGTAAAAAATTGGAAATCATTAATCAAACCTTCTAAATTAGATGTTCAAATAAGTGATGATTTAACACATGCGAAAATTGTAGCTGAACCATTAGAGAAAGGCTATGGACTAACTTTAGGAAATTCTTTAAGAAGAATTTTATTATCATCAATAAGAGGTGCTGCTGTAACATCTATTCAAATTGATGGAGTTTTACATGAATTCACATCTATAAAAGGTGTTAGAGAAGATGTTACCGATATTGTTTTAAACGTAAAATCTTTAGCATTAAAAAGTAATTCAGAGGGTACAAAAAAATTAATTTTAGACGCAAAAGGACCAGGTGAAATTAAAGCTTCAGATATAACTCCAGTTGCAGATGTTGAAATTTTAAATCCTGATTTAGTTATTTGTAATCTAGATGAAAATACTACTTTTCATATGGAGATGAATGTTAATACTGGTAAAGGATACGTTCCTGCAGAGCTAAACAAACCAGAAGAGCCACCATTAGGCCTTATTGCTATTGATTCACTTTATAGTCCAGTTAAAAAAGTTTCATACTCAGTAAGTACTGCTAGAGAAGGTAAAGCACTAGATTATGATAAGTTAATTATGGAGGTTGAAACCAATGGATCAATTTCTGCTGAAGATGCTGTAGCATATTCAGCTAGAATTTTTCAAGATCAGCTTAAAATGTTTATAAATTTTGATGAGCCAGTTGAAGCACCTATTAAAGAAGTTTCTACAGAACCTGAATTCAACAAAAACTTGTTAAGAAAAGTCGATGAGTTAGAGTTATCTGTAAGATCAATGAACTGCTTAAAAAATGATAATATTATTTATATAGGTGACTTGGTTCAAAAATCTGAAGGTGAAATGTTAAGAACACCTAATTTTGGAAGAAAATCATTAAATGAAATTAAAGAAGTTTTAACAGGAATGTCTTTGTATTTAGGCATGGAAATACCTAACTGGCCACCTGACAATATTGCAGAAATGTCTAAGAAATTGGAGGAAGCAATTTAATGAGACATGGCTTGGCAAATAAGAAGTTAAATAGAACATCAGAGCATAGAAAAGCTCTACTTAAGAACATGCTGAATTCATTAATTAAGTATGAGCAGATAAAAACTACTTTACCAAAAGCTAAATTTTTAAAACCGCAAGCTGACAAAATTATAACATTGGGTAAAAAGGAAACTTTACAAACAACTAAAATGTTAGTTTCTAAATTACAAGATATTAAATCAGCTAATAAAGTTAAAAAAACACTTTCTAAAAGGTACCAGAACAGAAAAGGTGGCTATACAAGAATAATTAAAGCTGGATTTAGATATGGTGATAATGCTCCAATGGCAATAATTGAATTTGTTGATAGAGACGTTGAAGCAAAAAGAGTTGATAAACCAAAAAAAGAATCTCCCAAAACTACTGAAGAGAAAAAACAAGCTACAGCTTAAATCTTAAATCATGAAGAAATCATACATCGTTGATTCAACGTGTAATGATATGCGTTTGGACAGATGGTTAAGATTAAAAATTGGTAAAATTCCACAAGGACTTGTTGAAAAATATTTAAGAACAGGAAAAATAAAACTCAATAAAAAAAAAGTTAAAAGCTCTTTTAAAGTAAAAACGAAAGATGAAATAAATATATTCAACATTGAATTTAAAGAAACAATACAACAAAAAAAAATTAAGTTTTTACCATCAAAAGAAATTATAAAATCAAATGAAGATCAAATTATTGAAAACAATGACAATTTTGTTGTTTTAAACAAAGCATCAGGCATATCAGTGCAAGGTGGAACTAAATCAAAAAAAAATCTAGTTGATATTTTTGCTAAAAGTGAAATTTTTGAAGGAACAAAACCTTATTCTGTTCATAGGTTAGATAAAGACACTTCTGGAGTTTTTATTATTGCTAAAAATAGAGAGAGTGCTCAATTACTTACTTCTTTATTTAGACTAAGAAAGGTTCATAAAACCTATTTAGCTATTTGCCAAGGAGAAATTAGTAAAAAATCTGGAATATGGGATGATGATTTAATTAGGTACGACGGTGATAAAAAAATAATTGAAAAAGCAAAAACAATTTTTAGAGTTATTGATAAAAATTCTGAAGCAAGTTTATTAGAATTAAAACCTATTACTGGACGAAAACATCAGTTAAGAAAACAATTGTATGCAATTGGAAATCCTATATTTGGAGATACAAAATATAAATTATCAAATTCAAATAAAGGAATTAATAAAAATTTAATGTTACATTCATATCAAATTAAATTTAAAATTAATGACATAAAACATACTTATTCAGCCTTGTTGCCTGATTATTTTAAAAAACTTTTAAAATCTAAAAGACTTAGATTTTCAAATTTAAAATAAAATTTTTAATTAATATATCACTTAGATTTGAGTAATCCTGATCTAAAATATTTTTTAAATTAGTTACTCCTTTATCTGAAATACCACATGGTATAATTTTTTTATAATTTTCTAGATCATTATTTATATTTATTGCAAAACCATGATAGGCAATCCATTTGCTAACCCTTATGCCTATTGCAGCAACTTTTTTAACTTCACTATTAGATTTATGCCATATACCGATATTATTTTTATCTGGAAAAGTTTCTATTCTATAATATTTTAAAGTTTGAATTATTGTTTTTTCAATAATTGTTATAAATTTTCTTATATCCTTTTTTTTTCTTAAATCTAAAACAAAATAACAAATTAATTGACCTGGCCCATGATAAGTAATTTTACCACCTCTATTCGTTTCTAATATTTTAATAGATTTATCAATAATCTCATTCTCTTTATAGGAAGTTCCTGCAGTAAAAACTTCATTGTGCTCCAAAGTCCAAATTAATTCTCGCTTATTATTTTCATATAAATCCTTTAATCTTGACTCTAATATATTAATAGCATCAGGATAATTTACTGGTTTTATTGACTTTTTGATCTCTATGTTCATTTATAATTTGTATTATCTTTATTATGTATTAATAGTGCAAATCTAAATTATAGGTAGATTTATGTCTTTAACTAAAAAAACTAAAGATAAAAAAGTAAATTTTGAGTTTAATAAAGAATATATAAGAGTTGTTACTAGTAAAATAGCTAACAATGATGCTCAATTTATTACCAATTCATTTAATGAAATGCACCCTGCTGATGCTGCAGATATTATTGAACACCTTAGCGAAGGAGATAGAGAAAGTTTAATTAAACTGAATAATTTCAATATTGATCCTGAGGTTTTTGTTGAATTAAATGAGTCTATTCAATCAGAAATTATTACTTATTTATCTTCAGAGTCTATTGTAAGTATTTTAAAAGGTTTAGAGTCAGACGATGCTATATCTATATTAGAAAATGTTCCTGAAGAGGATAAAAATGCAATTCTTAGCTCTTTACCTCCTAAAGATAGATTTGCTCTATTAGAAAGCTTAAGCTATCCTGAAGACACCGCTGCTAGACTTATGCAGCGTGAATTTACTGCTATACCAAGTAATTGGTCTGTAGGTCAAACAATTGACTATTTAAGAGAAAATAAAGATTTACCTGAGGAATTTTTAGAAATTTTTATTGTTAATGAAGATTTCAAACCAATAGGCACTGTTCCTTCATCTAGAGTTTTAACAACCCCTCGTGATACTAAAATGGCAACAATTATGTCTGAATCTCAATTATTAATTCCTGTTGAAATGGATAAAGAGGAAGTTGCTAATTTATTTGAAAATTACAATTTGAATTCAGCAGCCGTTGTAGACAAAAATAACAAATTAGTTGGCATGATTATGAACGATGACGTTTTGACAGTTTTGAAAGAAGAGGCTGAGGAAGATGCTTTAAGATTAGCAGGGGTAGGAGATGAAGAAATTACTGATGGAGTTGTAAAAAAAACAAAGAGAAGATTCAATTGGCTTTTACTTAATTTATTTACTGCCTTTCTAGCTACATGGTGCATTAGTTTATTTGGGGCAACAATTGAACAGATGGTAGTATTAGCTTTCTTAATGCCTATTGTAGCTTCAATGGGTGGAAATGCTGGAATGCAAACTTTGGCTGTAACGGTTAGAACGATAGCAACAAACGATTTAACGCAAAATAACTTTTCATCAAATGTATTTAAAGAATTTTCTATTGGTATTCTAAACGGAATTATATTTGCAGCAATAAGTGCTTTTATTGTACAGATATGGTTTCAAGATAGTATCCTTTCATTGATTATAGCAATATCAATGGTACTAACAATGATCATAGCTGGATTGTTTGGCATATTAGTTCCTTTTACTCTAAAAAAAATGAACATAGATCCAGCAATTGCTTCAAGTGTTTTTGTGACGACGATTACAGATGTAATTGGTTTTGTTTCTTTTTTAGGTGTTGGAGCATATTTTTTATAAAATTAAAGGTTGTCAATCAATCTGACATTATTTAAATAATAAGCAATAAATAATCTTGAATTTTTATTTGTGCTTGAAATTTTTAAATTTTTTATATTTCTTAGCTCTAAATAATCGATTTTAATTTTATAATTATTTCTTAATTCTTTTGTTTGAGACTTTAAAAAATCTGAAATGTTTTTCTTTTTATTAATATTTTTTTTAATGTTTTTTAATTTTTTATATATATTTGCTGCAACCTTTAAATAAGATTTATTCAAAAGAAAATTTCTTGACGATAATGCCACATTATTTTTATCACGAATAGTTTTACAAGGTATAATCTTAGTTTTATAATTTGTTTCTAATTGTTTTTTTACCAAATATAATTGTTGAAAATCTTTTTCTCCCATAAATATTTTTTGAGGATTTATAATTTTAGTTAGTTTATTCATTACATCTAAAACACCCTCAAAATGACCTTTTCTAAATTTTGCACACAAAATTTTATCTTTTTTAATTAATCTAATTTTTGATGTTTTTTTATCTTTGTATATGTCTTTAAATTTAGGAATATAAACAAAATCAACTTTTTTGCTTTTTTTAAGAATTTTTAAATCTCTCTTGATATTTCTCGGATAGGATCTTAAATCTTTTTCGTTATTAAATTGCTTTGGATTAACAAAAATACTTACAATTGTTTTTTTACAAAGTTTATTTGATTTATTTATCAGTGATAAATGACCTTTATGTATCCCACCCATAGTAGGAACAAAGCCCAGGTCATTAAATGGCCTTAATGATTCAAATAATGATGTATTGTTTAATAATATTTTCATTTGTATAAAAATATTTAATAAGTAAAACATTTAAATGATTAAACAAGCAATTATTCCTTTAGCTGGACTTGGAACTCGTTTATTACCTTTAACGAGTGTTTTTGCTAAAGAGCTTCTACCTATTAATGGAAGACCTGGAATTGAATATATTCTTGATGAGTGTATTGAAGCAGGTATTAAAGAGATTATATTTATTATCTCCACCAGAAAATTAATGATAAAAAAATATTTTTATAGTGATCAGTTTTATAAAAATATAATAAAAAAAAAGAAAAGTTCTAAAATAATTAATGAATATAAAAAGATACTTAAATATAAAAATAAAATTAAATTTGTATTTCAAAACACTCCAAAGGGTACAGGCGATGCAGTACTTAAAACAAAAAAATATATAAAAAATAAATATTTTTTAATGTTGTTACCCGACGATTTAATAATTAATAAAAATTGTTCTAAAGCAATGATTAAAATTCATCAAAAATACAATGCCTCTGTTATGGCATCGATGAAAGTAAAAAAAAACAATGTTTCAAGATGGGGGATATATAAAATTAATAAAAAATTAAATAAAAGAAATTATGTCATCGATGGTGTTGTTGAGAAACCTTCTATTAAAAAATCACCATCAAATAATGCTGTTATAGGAAGATATATCTTGCCAAGTTCAATTTTTTATAAAATAAAATCCTTAAAACCTAAAAGAGGCAAAGAAATACATATAACCGATGCCATTCAGTTATTAATTAATGATAAAGAAAAATTTATAGCTCACAATTTTGAGGGCAAATATCTAGACTGTGGCACAATGAATGGTTACATAAACTCATCTAAAGAAATTGGTAAATTATGAAACTGTGCATGATTGGAACAGGTTACGTTGGTTTGGTAAGTGGAGTGTGTTTTTCTGATTTAGGAAATACAGTTTTTTGTGTTGATAATGATGTTAATAAAATTAATTCCTTAAATAAAGGATTAGTCCCAATATACGAACCTGGCTTAGAAGAAATCTTAAGAAAAAATCATAAGCAAAAAAGATTAATTTTTACATCAAACTTAAAAAAAGCTGTTCAAAATTCAGATATAATTTTTATTTGTGTGGGTACACCTACACAAAAAAATAGTAATTCTGCAGATTTAAAATATGTGTTTCAGGTTGCAAATGAGCTTAAAAAATTAATATATAAGTATAAAATTATTGTTACAAAATCAACTGTCCCTGTAACTACTGGAGATAAAATTGAAAAAATTTTAAATAATTTAAAAAAAAATAAATTAATTGATGTAGTTTCAAATCCTGAATTTTTAAGGGAAGGTGATGCTATAAGAGACTTTACGTATCCAGATCGTGTTATAGTTGGTACTGACAGTAAAAAAGCAAACAAGACACTTAAATCTTTATATATGCCAATAATCAAAAAAAGTAGTAGATACTTTAATACATCAAGAAGAGGAGCTGAATTAATTAAATATGCCTCGAATTCATTTCTAGCAACTAAAATTTCATTCATAAATGAGTTAGCAAACTTGTGTGAAAAAACAGGTGTAGATATTAAAGATGTATCTTTAGGTATGGGTTTAGACCAACGTATTGGTGATAGATTTCTCAGAGCTGGACCAGCCTATGGTGGATCTTGTTTTCCTAAAGACACACGTGCTTTAATAGATATTGGAAATAAATTTAAAACAGATTTGACAATTGTAAAAAGCGTAGTTGCATCAAATAATTCTAGAAAAACTTTACTTTTAGAAAGAGTAAAATCAATTTTGAACAATAAGTTGAAAAATAAAAAAATTACATTTCTAGGTGTCACTTTTAAACCTAATACAGATGATATGCGTGAAGCATCAAGTATACCCATGATTAATTATTTAAATAAAAAAAATAGTAAAATTAATTACTACGATCCTTCAGGTGAGAAAATTGAATTCAAAAATTTAAAAAATGTAAAATATTCTAAAAGTATTAGATTAGCATGTCTTTACGCAGATTTAATAATTCTGCATACAGAGTGGAATGATTTTAAATTTCTTAATTTTAAAAAATTAGTTAAAAAAAATAATTTTAAAATATTTGATATGAGAAATTTGTATTCTCCTTTAAAGATGAAGAAATTAAATATTAAATATTTTGGTATTGGAAGATAATTAATTTAATTCAAATATTGCATCAACTTCAACAGATACACCAAGAGGCAAGCTATTTGTGCTTACTGCTGCTCTAGTATGCATTCCAGCCTCACCAAAAATTGAAGCAATTAAATCTGAAGCACCATTAATTACTTTTGGTTGCTCTGTAAAGTTATCAGTTGAATTAACAAAACCCGTTAATTTTACACAAGATTTAATTTTAGAAAGATCTCCATTACAAGCTACTTTCGCTTGAGATATAATACTTAAACCACATCTTTCAGCTGCTTTGTAACCATCATCTACAGATAGATCTTTTCCAACTTTTCCTTTTATTAATTCACCACTTTCTGAAATAGAAATTTGTCCTGAAATATAAAGTAAATTGTCAACAATTTTTGTTGCAACATAAGAACCAACAGGTGGTTTTGCTTTTGGAAGTTTAATTTTTAATTCTTCTATTTTGTTTTCAAAATTCATTTTTATTTTTTCTTTTTTTTTGATTTTTTATTCTTATCGTATTCTCTTCTTTTCTCAATTAATATAATAGCTTCTTCCATTGTTAGCTCAACTGGGTCTTTTTCTTCTGGAATTGTTGCATTTAGAGATTTATATTTAATATAAGGACCATATTGACCTTTCATAATTCTTACTGGCTTTTTATCCTCAGGATGCTCTCCCAAGTCTTTTATAATCGAAGAAGACATTCTTCCAGGTTTTGCTTCAGCTATTAATGTAATAGCTCTATTTAAACCTATCGAAAAAATTTCTTCTACATTTTCTAATCTAGCTGATTTATTTTCACATTTTAAATATGGTCCAAATCTACCTGTATTTAAGGTAATTTCTTTTTGATCAGGATTTACTCCCAATGATTTAGGAAGTGAGCATAAAAATTTAGCTTTATCTATGTCAATACTTTCTAATTGAATTCCTTTGGGAATTGATACATTTTTCAATAGTTTATTTACTTCAGGATTCTTTTTCTTGGTTTTTTTTCTTTTTTTAGGTTTTTCTTCTTCAATATTCTCCTCAAGAACTTTCTCATACTGAAGATAAGGACCAAATCTGCCATTTTTTAAAAAAATATCATTTCCATTTTCGTGTTTTCCTAGAAATTTTGGCTCTGCTAATTGTGACTGAGCAGCTGCTTTTGCTTTTGATAATGGTCTTGTAAATTTACATTCTGGATAATTTGAACATCCAATAAAAGCACCTCCTCTAAAACTATTTTTTAAACTCAGTGAACCAGTTTCACATAACTGACATTTTCTAACTATCTTTCCTTCTTTATCGGTATCAAATATCAATGCTCCTAAACTTTCATTTAAAAGATCCAAAACTTCTCTGGTTCTTTTTTCTTTTACCTCTGAAACATTGCTATTAAAGTCTTTCCAAAACATCTCTAGAACTTTTAACCAACTTTCTTTTCCAGAAGTTATTTCATCTAGTTGATCCTCTAGTCCAGCTGTAAAGTTATAATCTACATACTTTGAAAATAGTTTTTCTAAAAACGCAGAAATTAATTTACCTCTGTCAGTTGGGAAAAATCTTTTATTAACTATTTCTGCATAACCTCTATTTGCTATTGTTGAAATTATACTTGCATAAGTTGAAGGTCTACCTATACCTAGCTCTTCTAATTTTTTAACTAAACTCGCCTCAGAGTAACGTGGGGGAGGTTGAGTGAAATGTTGTTCATCTATAAGAGCTTCTATATTAATTGGTCCTTTTGACATCTCAGGTAAAATTTGCTCATCATCATCTTTGATTTGATTTGAATAAACTTTTAAAAATCCATCAAATTTTAAAACCGATCCGCTTGATTTACATATAGTTTTACCATTTTCAGATTCAATCGTTATTGTATTTCTATCAAATTTTGCTGTTTCCATTTGAGAGGATAGAGCTCTAGACCAAATTAATGAATATAATTTTTGCTGGTCAGAACTTAAATATTTTTTAACAGAATCTGGATTTCTATTAATATCAGTCGGTCTTATTGCTTCATGGGCTTCTTGAGCATTTTTTGCTTTTTTTCCCGAGTAATTATTTGGATTTTCTGGCAAGTATTCGTTTCCATATTCTCTTTTAATAAAATTTCTAAAATCAGCGACAGCATCAGCTGATAAATTAGTTCCATCTGTTCTCATGTAAGTAATTAACCCAACTGTATCTCCCTCAATCTCTATTCCTTGATAAAGTTTTTGTGCTATTTGCATTGTTCTTGATGCACCAAAACCCAATCTACTAGAAGCAATTTGCTGAAGTGTTGAAGTAGTAAAGGGTCCTGAGGGGTTTCTGCTAACAACTTTTGAGGAAATATCAGTTATATTAAATTTTTTGTTCTTAATATTATCAATTGCCTTTTCAATTTCTTCTTTATTTTTAAATGAAAATTTTTCAATTTTTTCACCATCAAGTTGAGAAATACTTGCTGTAATATTGCTTTTGTTTTTATCCTGAAAATTAATACTTAAAGTCCAAAATTCTTCAGGCTTGAATAATTCAATTTCATGCTCTCTTTCTGTAATCAATTTCAGTGCAACAGATTGAACTCTACCTGCAGATTTTGAACCAGGTAGTTTAGTCCAAAGTATAGGTGATATATTAAATCCTACCAAATAATCTAGTGCTCTTCTAGCCATGTATGCATCGACTAATAAGGGCTCTATCTGTCTTGGATTTTCAATACCATGTGTGACAGCTTTCTTTGTTATTTCGTTAAATACCACACGTTCAATTTCTTTATCCTTTAAAAGTTTTTTTTCATCTAAATATTCTTTTACATGCCATGCTATTGCTTCACCCTCACGATCTGGGTCAGTAGCAAGAATTATTTTTGAAGAATCTTTTGCAGCATCAGTAATTTCTTTTAAATATTTTTTTGAAAAGCTATCAACTTCCCATTCCATTTTAAAATTTTGATCTGGATCAACTGATCCATTTTTTGAGGGAAGATCTCTAATATGACCATAGCTAGCTAAAACGGTATAGTTATCACCTAAATATTTATTAATTGTTTTTGCTTTAGCAGGGCTTTCAACTATGACTAGATTCATAAAATAACAAACTACTCAAAAGAGTTTGATAGTCAAATTAATAAATTTTTGTCTTAGTTTCTTCTTTATTTTTCAAGCGTTTAATATTTTCTCTGTGGGTAAAAAATATTAAAATGAACATTATTACGTAAAAAAATACATTTTCTGAACCCTCAAAAATTAAAATATAAATTGGTATAGAAAGTGATCCTATCAAGGAAGATAAAGATGAATATTTAGAGATAAAAAAAATTATTAACCAACAAATACCAAACACCAAACCAAAAATAATATTTAAAGAAAAAAGTATCCCAACATATGTCGCTACACCTTTACCACCTTTAAATTTTAACCATACTGGAAACACATGACCTATAAAAGCGCATAAAGCTGATATATATACTGCATCAGGAAAATTAATTTTTACGTATAAAACAGGTGTTACTGCTTTTAACACATCAAGTAATAGTGTTGAATAACCAATTAACTTGTTACCAGTTCTTAAAGCATTTGTTGCGCCAATATTACCAGAACCAATTTCTCTAATATCTTTTTTTAAAAATACTTTGGTTAATATTAATCCAAAAGGAATTGATCCCATTAGGTATGAGATTATACCTATTATAAAAAGTTCCATTTTTATATTTTAAATAATTCTATACCTTTTACAAATGTATTGGTTACTTTTCCTTGAAGTTTCTTATCTTCAATTGAAGTATTTTTAGATTTAGAGATTAGATTTTCTTTTTTTACAATCCATGGTTTATTGATATCTACTATACAAAAATCTGCATCATTACCAATAGACAGGTTTCCTTTATTTATATTTAATATTTTTGCTGGGTTAGAGGTTAAAGCTTGAATTATAGTTTCAAGTTTTACAGATCCATTATGAAATAATTCTAAACTTAAGGATAACAATGTTTCAATACCAGATGCACCAGTTGCAGCTTGTGCAAAAGTTAATCTTTTAGATTCTTCATCTTCAGGTTTGTGGTCAGAAACAATTACATCAATAGTTTTATCTTTTAATCCTTGAACTAAAGCTTCTCGATCTTCTTCTCTTCTCAGTGGAGGTGATAATTTTAAAAATGTTCTAAAATCTCCAATATCATTTTCATTTAATGAAAGATTGTTTATTGATACACCGCAAGTAAATTTAACGTTTTGTTTACGTTCTTTAATTATATCTACAGATTTTCCTGCTGATAGTTGAGATATATGATATCGACATTTGGTTTTTTCTAAGAGAGTAAGATCTCTTTCAATTATAATTCTTTCAGCAATATCTGGTATGCTTGATAAGCCTAGTTTTGTTGCAATAATACCAGAATTAATCATGCCATTTTTTGCTAAATCGTAATCTTCAGCATGTTGCATTATAAGACATCCCAAATCTTTAGCTGAATTCATAATTCTAGACATAAGTCTAGTATTTTGAATTGTTTTTACTCCGTCTGTAAAAGCAATAATTCCCTTTTTAGCTAGTAACCCAAATTCAGTCATATTGGTGCCGTCAGTGTTTTGAGTTAATGAAGCGCAAGGAAAGATATTTATTTTAGACTTATCACGTCCTCTTCTTTTTAAAAAATCTACAATTGATACATTATCTATAATTGGATCTGTATTAGGCATGGTTACCACGGAAGTTACTCCTCCAGATAATGCTGCATTACTTAAAGTCCTAAAATTTTCTTTATATTCATATCCTGGCTCGCCTACAAAAACTCTCATATCCACTATACCAGGAAATATATATTTACCTTTTAAGTCAGTAGGTTTTTCTCTAGTTGGTAAATTGTTTGTATTTACCTTTTTTCCTATTGCTTCTATCTTTCCGTCTTCTCCAATTATTAATCCACCATTTTCGTTTTTGGAATTATGAGGATCAATTATGTTTGCATTTATAAAGTATTGTTTTTTCATTTATTCACAAAATATTTTTAAACATGCCATTCTTACAGCAACACCTAATTCAACTTGTTCTTTAATTACACTCTTGTTTATGTCATCAGCTAATCTTGTATCAATTTCAATTCCTCTATTCATTGGACCAGGATGCATAATTAAAGCATCTGACTTTGCATGATCAAGTTTATCTGGCGTTAACCCATAATATTCATAGTATTCTCTATTCGATGAAAGATATGAACTGGTCATCCTTTCATTTTGTAATCTAAGCATCATTACAATATCACAATCTTTGAGACCCTTTTTCATATCAGTAAAAGTGTTAACACCAAACTTTTCAATTTCTTTTGGCATAAGATTGGATGGCGCAACTATATTAACTTCTGCTCCCAACATTGTAAGAAGATAAATATTTGATCTAGCTACTCTTGAATGAAGTATGTCTCCACATATAGCTATTTTTAATCCCTGAATTTTTTTTTTTCGATTTCTAATTGTTAATGCATCTAATAACGCTTGAGTAGGATGCTCACGTCTACCATCACCAGCGTTTAGAACGACACAATTAACTTTTTGAGATAACAGATTACAAGCACCGGAGTCTTGATGTCTGATCACAATTATATCAGGATGCATTGCATTTAAGGTCATGGCCGTATCAATTAAAGTTTCACCTTTTTTAATAGCTGAGTTACCCATATTCATTGACATGACGTCTGCACCAAGTCTTTTTCCAGCAAGTTCAAATGAGCTTTGTGTTCTAGTTGATGGCTCAAAGAATAAGTTTATTTGAGTTTTGCCTCTTAACACATCAATTTTTTTATTTTTACTCTGGTTTAATTTGATGAAAGCTTCTGACTCATCCAGGATATAATTAATATCATTAACTGATAAATCTTGGATACCTAACAGATGTTTTTGTGAGATTTTAATAGCTTTATTGGTTTTAATTGCCATTAAAATTAACTCTATAGCTATAAAGCCCCTAAATGGCAAGGATTAATTGTTTAAATAATCTATAGCTCCTTGAAGAATAAATGCAGCTGCATTTTGATCTATGTTTTTTTCACGCTTAGAAACATTAACATCAAGCTGACTGGATAGATTAAATGCCCCAACAGTTGAAAGTCTTTCATCCCATAAGCAAACATCTACATCAACATTTTTTTCTATATTTTTAGATACATCACTTACTGATTGAGCAGAAGGACCTAATGAACCATCCATGTTAATTGGATATCCAATGATAATTCCTTTAATATTGTTTTCCTCTATTATTTTTTTTAATTCGTTTATTAGATCATCATTATTGGTTTTATTGATCGTTTTAAAAGGTGTGGCTATTGACTGTTTTTCATCGCAAATTGATACACCGATTCTTTTTGAACCAAGATCTAAACCAATCAATCTAGAGGTTTCAGACTGTTTTTTTTTGAATTCTTCAATAGTGATCATATTGTATATTTTAAACTTAAGTGATAGTTTGCGACATATTTAAATACCATATGAGCATCGATCTTAAAACAATAAAGCACATATCTAAACTATCAAGAATTTCTGTAGATGAGAAAAAAGCAGAGAAACTTGCAGGAGATTTAAATTCAATTTTTGATTTTATTGAAAAACTTAACGAATTAAAAACTGACAATGTTGAACCATTAACTTCTGTTGCTGAAACAACTCTAAAACTAAGATCAGATGAAGTAAAAAGTAAAAACTTAAGAGATCAAGTAATAAAAAATTCTCCGAAGGAAAATGAAGATTATTTTGTAGTACCAAAGGTAATTGAATAATGTCAGATGTAACTAAACAATCATTATCTGAGTTAGTAGAAAATATAAAAAGTAAAAAACTTTCCTCAAGTGAAGTTACTAAAGCATTTGTTGAAAGATCAGAAAAATCAAAAGAATTAAATGCATATATAACCGAAGATTATGCAAATGCTTTAAATAAAGCAAAAAAGTTTGATGAAAAACCTAATCTCGATCTTAAATTGCCTGGCATCCCAATGGCTGTAAAAGATTTATTTTGTACAAGAGATTTAAGAACTACGGCAGGTAGTAAGATTTTAAATAACTTTGTTCCAACTTATGAGTCAACAGTCACACAAAACATTTGGAATGAAGGAGCTATCCTAATGGGGAAATTAAATTGTGATGAATTTGCAATGGGTTCATCTAATGAAACTAGTTTTTTTGGTAATGTACAAAACCCAATTGATAAGAATTTAGTTCCAGGAGGTTCTTCAGGTGGATCGTCTTCTGCTGTAGCCGCTCAATTAACACCAATAACTATTGGAACAGATACAGGTGGATCTATAAGACAGCCTGCTTCATTTACTGGAACTGTCGGATTAAAACCTACTTATGGTAGTTGCTCTAGATACGGAATTGTAGCATTTGCATCATCCCTAGATCAAGCTGGTCCAATGGCGCAAAATGTTAAAGATTGTGCATTGTTGCAGGAAGTTATTAGCACTTATGATGAAAAAGATTCTACATCAATAGACTTTAAAAGAAACGAGTATAGCAAAGAATTAACAAAAGATATTAAAGGTAAAAAAATAGGAATACCTAAAGAATATAGAGTAGACGGCATGCCTAAAGAAATAGAAGACCTATGGAAAAAAGGTATTGAATATGCAAAAGATTGTGGTGCTGAGATTATCGATATATCTCTACCTCATACTAATTATGCACTACCAACTTATTACATAGTAGCACCAGCAGAGGCCTCATCTAATTTGGCTAGATACGACGGAGTTAAATACGGTTTTAGAGCTGAAGGAGAAAATCTTATTGATATGTATGAAAAAACTAGATCCGAAGGATTTGGTGCTGAGGTTCAAAGAAGAATAATGATTGGAACTTATGTTTTATCTTCAGGATATTATGATGCTTATTATCTTAAAGCACAAAAGGTAAGAAAACTTATTAAAAATGATTTTGATGATGCTTATAAAAAAGTTGATGCAATTCTAACCCCATCTACTCCAAGTTCTGCGTTTAAAATTGGTGAAAAAACAAATGATCCGGTTTCAATGTATTTAAATGATATTTTTACTGTTCCTGTAAATTTAGCAGGTTTACCTGGAATTTCTATACCAGCAGGCCATGATGCTAAAGGATATCCATT
>CACKFA010000012.1 GCA_902599335.1 uncultured Pelagibacteraceae bacterium
AGATGATTTTGAAAGAATAGACGAGTTTAATAATGAAAAACATTTATTTATAATTGGATTGCCGCGTTCTGGATCATCTTTAGTAGAAACATTAATTTCTCACAATTCAAAAAACTTAGTTTCAGTTGGAGAATTTCATGGAATTAATACTTCAATTTTAGATCAAATAAATAATACAATTTATTCCAAAAATTTTAATTTGAATAAATTTCAATTAACAATTAATAAAAAACAATTTCAAGAGTCAATACTTCAAAAGTATAATAATTTTGAAAAAAAAATTTATTTAGATAAATCTCTAGAAAACTTTTTTAATATAGAGATTATATTGAATTTTTTTCCCAACGCTAAATTTATACATACCTTTAGAAATTTAAATGATGCTATAATTGGAATATTTCAAACGATGTTACCAGAATTATCATGGAGCCATACAATTAGTGATATTTATGATTATATAAAAGTATATAAAAATACTATAAACTATTTTAAAAAAAAATATCCATCCAAAATAATTGATGTAAATTTAGAAGAATTAAGTAATAAAAAAGAATTTGAAGTTAAAAGAATTTTAAAATTTTGTAATATTGAAGTTAACAAAAATTTTCTTGATTTTGACAAAAATCAGAAATTATTTAATAAAACAAACAGTTTTTTACAGGTTCGAAATAAAATTAAAATGTACGAAGATAAAAAATACCATTCCTATTATCATCTATTGAGTGAAAAAAAATAAATTTAAATTTATTTTTTTTTATTCATGTATAATATGAAAGTATGAAAACTTTAAATCTACCCAATAAAATTTCTGTTTTTCCAATAAGTAATTTTATTATTTTTCCTAAAACAACAGTGCCTCTCAATATATTCGAACCACGATATATAGATATGATTGATGATAGTATGAGATCAAACAAACTAATTGGAATGATACAACCAAAAAATTCAAATGTGGAATTCAATCAACCTGAATTGTATGATGTAGGTTGTGTGGGCGAAATAACATCTTTTAACAAAACAGATGATGGTCGTTATTTAATTGAGTTAAAAGGACTAATTAGATTTAGAAAAATAAAAGAATTATCTAATGACAATAAATATAGAGAATTTGAAGTAAATTTCGATGATTTCAAGAACGACTTAAATGATAAGAAAGAAGAAATAAAATTTACAGATTTAGAACTAATTTTTAAAGATCTAAAATCTTTATTTGAAAAAAAAGGATTTGTAATCAATTGGAAAGCACTTGAAAAACAGAGTCTTGATGAAATTATAAATGCACTGGCAATGGCTTCTCCTTTTTCATTAGAGGAAAAACAAGTTTTATTAGAAGCTAAGAATTTAACGCTAAGAAAAAATAAAATTTCAGAAATTTTAAGCACATACTCTTACGATATTTTTAATAATACAACTCTTCAATAATAATTATATAGCTCCCTTATCAGCGATATTCGTAAATAATTTATTTAAATAAGTATTTTTTCCAAATAACTGAACAGATTTACTCAAAACATTATTGGAGATTTGTCTTTCAGCATTGAAGAATTTATAAACAAAATCTATACCAGTAGAAAAAATAAAATTTTTATGTTTAGATTTTTTTTCAAATTCAAGGTTTATAGAATTATCTAAAGGTAAACCAAGTTCAGATTTATTTTTAATAATTTCCAAAAGAACTTTTATATCTCGTATTGTCATATTAAATCCTTGTCCTGCTAAAGGATGAATTTTATGTAATAAATCACCAAAAGCTAAAACTCTTTTGTGATAATATGATCTTAGATTTGAGGAATTTAATTTGAAACTTTCGATATTTCCAAAATTTTCAATTTTATATTTAAAATTATATTTTTTAATTAAATCTTTTATATATACCTCTTTTTGACTAGAAATATTTGTAATTGAGTAAACAATTGATGTTTTATTCTCAGATATTGGCAAAAAAGCCAATGGACCTTTTTTTGTAAAAATTTGAGTAGCAATATTATTTTTTATTTTTTTATGTTGAATAATAGTTGTAAAAGCAAAACTATTATAATTTTGTTTGATTTTTTTAGTAAAATATTTTTTTGTTAATGAACTTGAGTAATCACAGTTAATTGTAATATCATATTTATCTAATAAGGATAAGTTATATTTTGTAATATTTTTTTTTTTATATTTTTTAACCTTTGATAAATTTTTATCCAAAAGTTGATAAAATTTAAAATTTTTAACAATGGAAAAGAGTTGCTTTTTATTATTTTGAAAATTTAATAAAACTTCTTCTTTTAAATTCTCTGTATAAATTTCTATTTTGTTTAATTTCCATAATAATTTATTTATGTTAATAATATTTTTATTGATAAATTTTATATTAGACTTGGTTATCCCAATAGTTCTAGAAAAGTTAATTTTAGATGATTTTTTTATCGTTAAATGATCTACATCCACATTATTATTAGTTAAAGCTTTCGCTAATAACAAGCTAGTCAAATTATCACCAAGAATACAAACTCTCATATTATTTTTAATTTTAACAACAAAAATTAGATGATACAAAGTGATTAAATTGATTCATTTATATGGATATTAAAAAAACAGCTAATTTATTAATTAATTTTACTCTAAGAAGATTGGCGGAAATTTTTGGCACAGCTGTAGCCTTGGCTGGACTCTTGCTTTTTTCTTCGTTATTAACCTATTCACCAGAAGATCCAAATTTTATATTCCCAGAAAAAACCGAAATTAAAAATATATTGGGATTTCAAGGAAGCTTTATTTCTGATTTATTTTTTCAATCGATAGGTTTAGTTTCGTATTTATTTTCTCTTACTTTAATTATAACTGGAATAAATATATTAATATTAAAAGATTTTTTTCTTATTATAGAAAACCTTTTTTACACAATTCTTTATTTAATATTAGGAACACTTTTTTTAAGTCATTTTTATTCTGATGCATTTACGCTTTATATAAACGGAAATGGTGGTTTCATAGGTTTCTATTTAAATAAAACTTTTTTAAATACAGTGATACAGATCAACGAAAATTTGTTTTTTTATTTATTAATTTTATTAGTTTTGGTTCTATTTTTAATTAGTATTAATTTTCACCCAATCAGATTTTATAGATTAATTACTAAATTTTCAGCTTTTGTTTCTAAAAAACGAGTAAAAAATTATACAGATAAAAGTGAAATTATTAGTGAATATATACCACAGGATGAAATCAAAAATCTTATTCAAGAAGATCTTCCATTTATTAAAGCTGATAAAAAAAATGAAAATAAAGTAAAATTTAAATTACCTAGTTTGGATTTATTAAAAACACCCTCCGAAAAAGAAAGAGAAAATTCAAGTAAAAATGAAACCCATGATCCAAAATTCTTAGAAAAAATATTATTAGATTTTGGGGTTAATGGTAATATCAAAAAAGTAAATCATGGTCCTGTGGTAACTTTAAATGAATTTGAACCAGCCGCAGGTGTAAAAGTTTCAAAAATAATTAATCTTTCAGATGATATAGCTAGAAACACTAGTTCAGAATCAGCAAGAATTGCTACTATACCAGGAAGTAATACAGTTGGTATTGAACTTCCAAATAATTCAAGAGAAAATGTTTATTTAAGTGAAATTTTGAATAATATTGATTTTAAGAAGAAGGAGATAAAATTACCTATAGCCTTAGGTAAAAGTATTTCTGGGAAACCAATTGTAGGAGATTTGTCCTCTATGCCACATCTTCTTATCGCGGGTACTACTGGGTCGGGAAAATCTGTTTGTATTAATACAATAATTTTATCTATTTTATACAGACATACACCAGATAGATGTAAGTTTATTTTAATTGATCCAAAAATGCTCGAACTTTCTACTTATGAAGGAATTCCCCATTTGCTTTGCCCAGTAATAACTGAAGCAAAAAAAGCGGCCTCTGTTCTTGGTTGGGTAGTAAAAGAGATGGAAAGTAGATACAGATTAATGACAAGAGAAGGTGTTAGAAATATAGATGGCTACAATACAAAACATAAACTACCTATGCCTTATATTGTTGTGGTTGTCGATGAAATGTCAGATTTAATGTTGGTAGCTGGTAAAGAAATTGAAAACTACATACAAAAACTTTCTCAAATGGCTAGAGCAGCAGGAATTCACATTATTATGGCAACACAAAGACCTAGCGTAGATGTTATAACAGGTACAATTAAAGCTAATTTCCCAACTAGAATATCTTTTCAAGTGACATCAAAAATAGACAGCCGAACTATTCTTGGGGAACAAGGTGCTGAGCAATTACTTGGAAAAGGTGACATGCTTTACATGTCATCTGCTAATAAAATAGTCAGAATTCATGCTCCATTCGTCTCAGATATAGAAATAGAAAAAATAAATAATTTTTTGAGATCTCAAGCAGAACCAGATTATGTAGACGAAATTTTAAATTTTGCAGATGAAAAAGAAATGGGTGAGGTGCAAAATCATGAAGAAAAAGATGAACTTTATGATCAGGCTTTAGAAATAATAAGATCTGAAGGTAAAGCATCCACTTCCTTTTTACAAAGAAAACTTCAAATCGGTTATAACAGAGCAGCCAGAATTATCGATATGATGGAAGCAGATGGAGTAGTTAGTAAAGCTAACCATGTTGGGAAAAGAGAAGTTCTATAATGTTACGATTTTTTTCTATATTTTTTTTTTTATTATTAACTTGCAACGCAAATTCACAGAATAAAGACAAAATAATAGATAATTTAAAAAATACAGCGAATATTCATTTCCAATTTGAACAAATAATAAATGGTAAAATTGAAAATGGTGAATGTACAATTAAATACCCAAAAAAAATATTTTGTAAATATAATGGCAATATTAATAAAATATTAGTATCAAATGGAAATTCCTTAGTAATTAAAACAAAAACTAGTTATTATAGATATCCTTTAGACAAAACTCCATTAAATCTAATTTTAGATAAAAATTACCTAATCAAAAAAATTAATAGTTTAAATGAAGTTATAAATGATCAAAATTTTATAAATTTTAAAATTATTGATAAAGATAATGAGATTAATATTTTTTTTGATAGTAATACATATGATTTTGTGGGCTGGCAAAATAAAGATATTTATCAAAATGTTAATATAACATTTCTTTCTTCAATAAAAAGAAATACAATTTTAAAGAAAAACTTATTCAAATTACCTACACAAAATTAAATACTCAAAATTTCTGTCTTAAATATTTTCATACCCCTTGAAATATAATTATTTAAAGCATTTTTATGATCTAACGAACATGTGTGAACCCAAACACGTTTAACATTATTATTAAAAGATTTTTTAATAGCTTCTGATAATAAATAAGAACCAAATTTTTTATTTTGATATTCTTCTAATATTCCGAAATAAGCAATTTCGGTCTCATTTTTTTCTGGGTGAAAAATTAATTCAAAAAAACCTACTAAATCATCTTTAAATTTAAATACATATGTTTTAACATTTTCAGATGAAACATACGTAATCCATTTTTCCTCTGACCAAGTTAATCTATCTACCCATTTATGTTTTTTACCAATATTCTTATAAAAAAATTTATTTAATTGAAAATTAATTGGATCAATTAAACTCAAAGAATAATCTTCTGAAGGCTTATTTCCTTCCTTAAGATCTTGAAGTGAGTTTATTTCTAGATAATTTCTTTTAACTTCTTCGCTCACTCAACCATTTTTCCTACTCTTTCACCTCCAAATAGATGAAAGTGTAAATGAGGTACTTCTTGTCCACCATGATCACTGATATTTGCTAAAGCCCTGTAACCTTTGCCTACTTCTGTTGAAATACCAAGCTTTTTAGCAACTATATTAATACCTTTTAACAATCCAACCATTTCCTGTGGAGAGGCATTAAGACTAAAATCATCTAGGTCAATATATTTCCCTTTAGGGATAACTAAAGCATGAATTTTTTTTTGTGGATTAATGTCATGAAATGACAAAACAAAATCATCTTCATAAATTTTATTACAAGGTATCTCGCCCCGCAAAATTTTTGCGAAGATATTATTATCATCGTAACTCATTTTTTTCTTTTTTCTAACTCTGACATTACGTCCTCAATTTTTATATCATTAGCCTCTAAATACATTAACAAATGATAAAATACATCTGCCGCTTCATGAATTTTATTAGAATCTAGCTCCACTGCCTCAATCAATTCATTAACTTCTTCTAAAACTTTTGCCTTGCTTAATGATTTGTCAGTAAGCAACTTATTAGTGTATGAATTTTCGACAGGTGAAGATCTTCTTTCTCTTGCAAGTTTTATTAAGTTTTCTAATGTGTTGAGCATACTAAATCCTAACAGGAATTCCTTTTGAATCCAAATATTCCTTTGCCTCTTTTACAGAGTACTTGCCATAGTGGAATATAGATGCTGCTAGAACTGCACTAGCATGTCCTAATTTAATTCCATCTACTAGATGATCTAAATTACCAACTCCACCAGATGCAATGACTGGAATATTTACTTTTGAGGATATTTTTGACATTAAATCGATATCATAACCAACTTGAGTACCATCCCTATCCATTGATGTTACTAAGAGTTCACCTGCCCCGCTATCCTCCATTTTTTTTGCAAATTCAATTGCGTCAATTCCAGTATTATTTCTTCCACCATGTGTAAAAATCTCCCATTTTTCAGAATTTTTTTTTGCATCAATTGCAACAACTATGCATTGTGAACCAAATTTTTTAGAGCTTTCAACTACTACCTCTGGATTTTGAACTGCAGATGTATTGATAGATACTTTATCAGCCCCACAATTTAGTAATTTATTAATATCTTCAACGCTTCTGACACCACCTCCAACAGTCAATGGTACAAAACATTTCTTCGAAGTTTTATCTACAACATCATAAATAGTGTCTCTATTTTCATTTGATGCAGTAATATCTAAAAAACAAATTTCATCAGCTCCACCATCAGAATAAATTTTTGCTTGTTCAACAGGATCCCCTGCATCTTTTAAATCTACAAAATTGATACCCTTAACAACTCGACCATTTTTAACATCCAAACAAGGTATTATTCTATTTTTAAGCATCTAATTCTTTAACTAATTCATCTAATTTAATATCACCATCATAAATAGCTTTTCCAACTATAATACCCTCGATATTTTTATTATTTAATTCTTTGGCCTTTTTAATGTCATTTATTGAAGAAACTCCACCAGATATAATTACTGGACAATTAGAGGTATCAGCAACTTTTACTGTCTCCTCAAAATTAGGACTTTGCTTCATCCCATCTCTGTTGATATCAGTATAAATCAGTCTACTTGCACCAAAATCATTCACCTCTTTTAAATAATCTAAAGTTAATTGATTAGAATTTTCTTTCCAACCAGAGACAGATAAATATCCATCTTTAGCATCTAATCCTAGGGCAATTTGATTTTGAAATTTATCACATGCTTCTTTTAAAAAAATTTTATCTTTTATAGCAGCACTGCCTAAAATTACTTTCTCAACACCGGCATCAGTATATCTCTTAATACTTTCAAAATTTCTTACTCCTCCACCAATTTCAATTTTAAGATCAAATTTAGAAACTATTTCTTGAATAATATCTAAATTAACTGTTTCGCCTGTTAAAGCTCCATCCAAATCAACTACATGTAAATTTTTAAAACCATGATCTTTATATTTGCCAGCTTGTTCAACCGGAGACATTTCATACTCAGTTTTATTATCAAAGTCACCTTTGACTAACCTCACACACTTTTTATCTTTAATATCTATTGCTGGAAATATTTTCATTTATAAACTAATAAAATTATCAATTATTTTAAGTCCAGTTTTATCACTCTTCTCAGGATGAAATTGGGTTCCAAAGATATTTTCTTTTTCAACCGAACAAACAATATTTGAAGAATAATCTGTTGTTCCAGAAATTACACTTTTGTCATTTGGAATAAATTCATAACTATGAACAAAATACATGTGAGAATTATTTTCTATATCTTTAAAAATTTTACTATCTTTAACAATATTTATTTGATTCCAACCAATATGCGGAAGTTTAAATTTTCCATTTTGGTTATCTATTTTTGATACTTTGCCCGAAATCCAACCAAGACCTTTAGTTTCTGTTTCTTCGTAACCAATATCTGCAAACATTTGAAGTCCTACACAAATTCCAAGAAGCGGTTTTTTATTACTAACTGCAAATTCATTTAATGTATCAACTAAACCCTTGATATTGTTAAGCGCATCAACACAACTCTTAAACGAACCCTGCCCTGGTAAAACAACTTTATCAGAAGATTTAATTTTATTTAAATCTGAAGTTACTTCGATATTTACCTTATCTTTAGCAACTTCCTTAAAGGAGTTTATTACCGAGCTTATATTGCCCGAATTATAATCAACAATTGTGACGTTCATTAACCTTATAATGAGCCTTTAGTGGATGGTATACTTTTTTTATTTCTTGGATCCATCTCTAGTGCAGCTCTTAAAGATCTTGCTAAAGCTTTATAACAAGACTCAATTATGTGGTGACTATTATCACCATAAATATTTTCAACGTGCATTGTAATTCCAGCTGATTGAGAAAATGCTTGGAACCATTCTTTAAATAGCTCCGTATCCATTTCTCCAAGTTTCTCAACTTTCAATTTTACTTTCCATATCAAATAAGGTCTGTTTGAAACATCTATAGCTACTCTAGTTAATGTTTCATCCATTGGAATAACTGTGTGCGCATATCTTTTTATTCCTACAAATTTTTTAGCAGCTTTCTTTAAAGCTTCTCCAATTGCAATTCCTGTATCTTCTGTTGTATGGTGAAGATCAATATGTGTATCTCCTTTAGCTTTTACTTTTAAATCAATTAATGAATGTTTAGATAATTGTTCAAGCATGTGGTTTAGGAAACCTATACCAGTGTCAATTTGGTATTTACCCTTACCATCGATATTTACCTCAACATTGATGCTGGTTTCTTTTGTTTTTCGAGAAACTTTTCCTTTTCTAGCCATATATTTTTAATGGTATACATACATAATCCCACTATATCAATATTAGTCTGAACACTTGAAGTATCAAAAATAGTTACCATTTATTAGTTATGACAACAATTGTACTAGTAAGAAAAAATAATGAAGTAGTAGTTGCTGGGGATGGACAAGTAAGTATGGGAAATACTGTAGTGAAAAGCACTGCTTCAAAAGTCAGAAAAATTGAAAAAAGAGATGTGGTTGCAGGCTTTGCAGGATCAACTGCTGATGCTTTAACTTTGTTTGAAAGATTGGAAGGAAAATTAGAAAAACATGCTGGAAACTTATCAAGAGCTGCTGTTGAACTAGCTAAAGATTGGCGAACAGATAAATATTTAAGAAGACTAGAAGCACTTATGGCTGTCGGCGATAAAAACAACAGTTATATTATTTCTGGAACCGGTGATGTTTTAGAACCTGAGGGAGATGTAATTGGAATTGGCTCAGGAGGAAATTATGCTTTAGCTGCTGGAAAAGTTTTAATGGAAGGCAATATGTCTGCAGAAGAAGTTGCTAAAAAAGCAATCAAAGTTGCTGCCGACATATGTGTTTTTACAAACGATAATGTTAAAATTGAAAAAATATAATGGATAAGTCAAACGTAACACAACTACACCCTAAAGATAAAAATCAAAAAGAAGAAGCGTCTTTAGTTAGTTCTTTATCTCCTAGAGAAATAGTTTCTGAATTAGATAGATTTGTCGTAGGCCAAAACAAAGCTAAAAGAGCTGTAGCTGTTGCGTTAAGAAATAGATGGAGAAGACAAGCTCTTAAGGGTGAAATGAAGAATGAAGTTTTACCAAAAAATATTTTAATGATTGGACCAACTGGAGTAGGTAAAACTGAAATTTCAAGAAGACTATCAAAATTAGCAGAAGCACCCTTTGTAAAAGTCGAAGCCACAAGATTTACAGAAGTTGGATATGTTGGAAGAGATGTTGAGCAAATTGTAAGAGATTTAATTGAGATTGCAATCTCAATGGAAAAAGTAAAAAAAAGAAAAGAAGTTTTTGCTCAAGCTCAAAAGGCTGCTGAAGAAAAAGTTCTAGATGCTTTAGTTGGAAAAAAAGCAAGTCTTGCAACCAGAGAAAGTTTTAGGAAAAGATTAAGAAATGGTGATTTAGACGATAACGAAATAGAAATCGCTGTTAGCGACTCTGGATCTGGTGGAGCTTCTTTTGAAATCCCAGGTATGCCAGGTGCAAATGTTGGAATGATTAACATTGGTGAAATGATTGGTAAATCAATGGGTAACAAGGAAAAAAAGAAAAAAATGACTGTAAAAGAGTCTCATGAAATTTTAATTAACGATGAATCTGATAAATTAATCGAACAAGATAAAATTATAAAAGCTGCAAAATTATCCACTGAAAATAATGGAATAGTTTTCTTAGACGAGATTGATAAAATTTCTGCTAGAACAGACAGGGTTGGAGGAGATGTTTCCAGAGAAGGTGTTCAAAGAGATTTATTACCTTTGATTGAAGGAACTACAGTTAATACAAAACATGGTCCAATAAAAACTGACCATATTTTATTTATAGCATCTGGTGCTTTCCAACTTGCCAAACCATCTGATTTGCTGCCTGAGTTACAAGGAAGACTTCCGATTAGAGTTGAGCTAGAAGCTTTAACTAGTGAAGATTTTAAAAGAATTTTAAGAGAGCCTGATTTTAGTTTAATAAAGCAATATGTAGCTCTCTTAAAAACTGAGAATGTTGATCTTGAATTTTCTGATGATGGTATAGATGCTATAGCCAACATTGCTTCTGAGGTAAATGCTACAGTAGAAAATATTGGAGCCAGAAGATTACATACTATTATTGAAAAAATTTTAGATGAAATTAGTTTTACAGCGACTGATCGCTCAGGTGAAAAAATAGTTATTGATAAAAACTATATTAATAAAAATTTAGATACTTTAGTAAAAGATACAGACCTTTCCAAATTTATTTTATAATTAAATTAAATATAATTTAATTCTTTAAGCTCTTTATTAAGTTCTTTTTTTATTTTGCTCTTCAAAATGTCTGGGAGTAAATTTGGATTATTATCTTTCATACCATACTTAAAAAAAGTAATTTTTTTACCATCTATGTTTTTGATAGCTTCTGGAAATCCTATTTCTTTTTCTAATTTCTGCATTTTAGTAAAAGTGGTGCTTTGAATTGCATTCTTAAATTTAATATTATCTATTTGGAATTTAGATTTTCCTAACTGATATATAAAATTAAGAACTTCTAAAAAAACTTTCTCAGTATCAGAAACTAAATCTTCATATCTTACTAATAAATATCTATTTAATTTTTTAAATTCTTTCCAAGTGTTATAATTTGAAGCCCAAGAACCAACATGAGTTATGGCCTTATCTTCTAAAATTTTTGAATGTTTTTTTTCACCAGTTAAAGTGCCAAATTCTAACAACTTATCTGTAGCTTGTTCTAAAGTCATTTGATTATGATTTGCGTATGATTTAACTACACTCCTTGGATCTCTAACAACATAAATAACACCCAATGTATTATTTAAATCGGTAAATTTATGCCCATTAATGTCATAAAAACTTGTATGAGTTTTTAAAAATCTAATTTTTTTACCACCTAAAGAATTTATTTTTCGCTGAACACTTATATAATTTTTAATTAATTCTAATTCGTTTGAGGTATCTATTCCAAATTTTCTAAATATATTTAAATCAGGAAATTGAGATATTTCCTTTAAAGAATTTAAATTAAAATTGCCATCTTTTGTAAATATATATGCCGACAGAAGAGATCTTAAAAAAGTATTTCCGCTCTTAGGATATGAAGCCAACCAAATTATCATTAAATTTTTTTATCATGTTTTTTTTTTAAAAAAATATAAAACGCTCCACTTCCGCCATCTTCAATTTTTGCATTTTCCATATAATTTATCATATTCATTAAATTTTGATTGTTTGAAATAAATTCCGGTACAGAATATTTTAAAATACCTAATTCTTTAGAAACATAAGGGTCTTTTTCATTTTTTGAGTGAATACCCTTTCCTGTAACTACTATTAGTTTGTTTACTTTATCTAAAAAAGCTTTCTCTATAAATTCCTCTACAACGTTATTTGCTTCGTTTAAGGTATAACCATGTAAATCTATAGATCTTAATGAAAAGTTTTTATTACTTTGGTTCTCAGAATCTTTGTTTACTAGCTTTTCATCGCTAGAAATAAAACTTTCCCAATCTTTTTTGTCTTTGTCTGAAATTTTATCGTTCAATTAAGTTAAAGTATTAACAAGCTGCCAATTAGGATTTGTAGAAGTTGTATCTCTAGAAAAAACCCAAGTATCATAAATTTTTTTTATCTTTTCTGGAGATCCTGAAACAATTTTTTTATCTTTGTCTCTAATACAAGTGATCACTTCAGCAATAAAATCTACTGTTACATTTAAAATTTTTCCTATTTTCTTGTGTTCTTTTATTTTTGCAGAATTAATTCCTATAAAAGTAATTTCTGCATAATGTCCTCTTTCACTTCTTTCATTCAGAGCATTATTAAACTGTTTGTATATATCTTTACTTAATAAAGATTTGCTTGTTGTTATTTTGTTATCGTTATCACTAAAATCAGTAATAATTGTCTCGTAAGCAATTTTTGCTCCTTTTAAAAATTCTGTTTGAGCTTCATTATCAAAGTTATCATTAATTTTTTTTGATATTTCGGTATTAACATTTTTTATAACTTCTTTAAATTGTGGAGGAGCCTTTCCTTCAAAACCTGTTCTTTTACCTAATATCCCTCTTAATCTTAAAAAAATGAAACCTGCTATCATTGCTAATAAAATTATATCGATATACTCAAAACTGTAATTCATAGAATTATAGTAATTACTCTGTTGATTAATTTCAACCAGCAATTTAGATTAAGGACAAATGAACACAATATTATTATTTATAATCGCGGTGCCAGTGATTGAAATCTATCTTTTAATCAAAATAGGCTCCCAAATAGGTGCCATTTATACGATATTTTTAATATTTCTTACTGCCATAATCGGACTTTATTACGCAAAATATGAAGGTCTCAATACTCTAAAATCTGGTTTTCAACAATTAAGTAAAAATGAAACCCCGGCTTATGAGGTTCTTTCGGGCGCAGTAATTGGAATTGCAGCTTTGTTGTTAATAATACCAGGATTTCTAACTGACGTTATAGGTTTTTTATTAATTTTTCCATTAAGTAGAAAGTTTATTTTTAATATATTTGGAAAAAGATTTAATAAAGAAAATAAAAAAAAAAATTTTATAGAGGGAGAATTTGAAGATATAGATGATGACGATAATGACAGAAAAATTTAAAATTTTAGGTAAATATATTAAAGATCTATCTAGTGAAACACCTGATATTGAAACTTATTTATTTGTAAAAGAACATATATCAAAATACCAACTTGGAATTGATATTAATTCAAAAGCTTTAAAAAATAAGATGATAGAAGTAAATACAAAGTTTAAATTTGAAGATAAAGAAAATAATAAAAAAAAAGCATATTTTGAAATTCTATATTCAACAATTGTAAAAATAAATGATGAAATTAAAGACAAAAATGACTTAGAAAAAATTATTTTGTGTGATGTGCAAACACTAATCTATCCTGAATTAGAAAAAACATTATTAGACCTTCTGCACAATTCTGGATATCCAAATATAAAATTTGAAAAAAAAGTTGATTTTGAAAATTTATACAAACAAAAATTTAATTAAAAAAAATTTTTTTTTAAATTTTCTTTAAGATATTTTTTATGTTTTTCTAAATCGTCACCAGATGGTGAAATAATTTTCTTAAAATAAGAAATTTTTGAAGGTTTTAAGTCACTCTTATTTATATGCTCACTTTCAAAATTTAATGTTGGTTCTTTTTGATCTATTAAATTTATATAAACCTTAGCAAGAAGATCACAATCAATTAAGGCTGTATGTTTAACTCTTTTGGTATTATCAATTCTAAATCGTTTACACAGAGCATCTAGACTTACTTGTGCGCCAGGAAATTTGTCTCTAGCTAAAACTAAAGTATCTACTATTTCATTTTTAAGATTCTCATTTCCTAATAATGATAATTCATTATTTAAATGAGCTAAATCAAATTCTGCATTATGAATGATAATTCTTTTACCTTTAATAAAATTTAAAAATTGATCGGCTATTTGGTTGAATTTTTTTTGATTAGATAAAAAAGAGTCTGAATAACCATGAATCTCAAATGCTTTTTCAGAAACTTTTCTTTCTGGATTAAGATAGCAATGAAAAAAATTTGTTGTTGGTATTAAATTTTCAAGTTCGATACAACCAATTTCAACAATCCTATGACCATCTTTTACAGATATCCCGGTTGTCTCTGTATCTAAAACTATTTCTTTCATTTTAAAATTGATTTTAGAATATTTTTTATATCTATTTTAACAGATTTTTTGGTAAAATCGTTTTTAATAATAAAATGTGATCTCTTTTTTTTATAATCAAGAGGTAGTTGAATTTTTTTAAATTTATTTATTAATTTTTGATTAAATTTTTTTCTTTTTTTTAACAATTTATCAATATCTTTATTTTTAGAGTCTACAAAAACTAATAAATCTTCTTTAGCGTTCATTTTGTTTTCTAATAAAAGAGGAATATCTAAAATTACAATTTTTTTATTTTTATTTTTTCGTAAAAAAATTTTTAATTTTTTCCTGATCTCGTGATGAATAATTTTAATAATCTTTCTTAAATTATTTTTATTACTTAAAATGGAGTGGATAATTTCATTTTTATCTATTGGAAATTTAGATATATATTTCGGTAATTTTCTTTTAAGTTCAGTAAAAACTTTTTTATTTTTTTTATAAAGCATTGATACTTCATAATCAGCATCGAAGACTGGATATCCAAAACTGTTTGCAACATAACTTTTTCCAGATCCTATGGCTCCCAAAACTCCTATTCTAATCATTTTCTAAAAGTTTAAGTGTTTCATCTGTTATTTCTGGATTGACCCTGTGCCACAGTTTAAATGCTTCAAAGGCTTGAAAAATAAACATCCATTTTCCATTTTCTATTTGGTTGCCAAGTTTTTTTCCCTTTTTTAAAAAATTAGTTTCACTTGGATTATAAATTATATCATAAAATAACTTGTTACTTCCAACATTTGAAAAATTTAAATTTATATCTTCGTTATTTAAACCTAAACTGGTAGCATTAATAACTACATCAAAAAAAGGAAGGTTGCCCCATTCTATAACTTTTATATTGTCAAACTGTATTTTTAAATCTTCTGCTTTCCGTCTTGTTCTATTGACAATAGTTATATCTAAAACTTGCATTCTATTAAGAGCAAAAATTAATGATGGCACAACACCTCCAGCACCTAAAATGCAAATCTTTTTTTTCTTAAAATCATAATTTATTCTTTTAATTGCACTCTCGAAACCACTAACATCTGTATTATATCCTACAAGTGTTTTGTCTTCTAAAATTATTGTGTTTACAGATTGTGTTCGCTCTGCTTCTGGGCTCAACTTATCAAGATAGGGTATGATTTTTTTTTTTAATGGTACAGTTACATTAGAGCCTGATAATTTGTGTTGCTTAATATCTTTAATAACTTCACCAATTTCATTTTCTTCAATTTTTTTTTTTTCATATACTGCGTTAATTCCAAATTTTTGAATCCAAAAATTATGTAATTTTGGTGAAAGGGAATGATCTATTGGATTTCCAATTACTAAAAATTTTTTCATTTTAACTCGTTTAAATATTGTTTAATTATTTTTATTGGTAAACCCATAATGGTATCTTTATCACCATCTATATTTGAAAATAAATTTTTACCCTCTCCTTCTATTTGATATACATTATAAGCGTAAAGTGCCTCATCTGGTATTTTAGATAAATAATTTTTTAAATCGTTTTCTGAAAAATTTTTCATAGTTAATGTGGCTTTATCTGAATAATTCCAAATCATAGATCCATTTTTAGATATACAAACAGAGCTAATTAAATAATGTGTTTTTCCATTAAGTTTTTTTAGTATCGTCATAGCTTCTTTTCGACTACTGGGTTTAGATATAAGCTCGTTATTTAAATCAATAACACTATCTGCACCTAAAACTATTTCATTGGGTTTTTTTAAACTTACTTTATTTGCCTTTAATTCTGCTAAATTTTTAGAAATAATTTCTGGACTTGCTTTTTCTTTTAATAAACTTAGTTTAACAATATCTTCATCTATATTGGATGGCTCTACTACATTCTGAATATTATTTATATCAAGAATCTTTTTTCTAATTTTGCTTTTTGATGCAAGAACGATCTTACTTTGCATTGTTTAAATATATTTCATGAATTTTTATAATTGATGCCGCTGTTTCTTCTACAGATTTTCTTGTAACATCTATTAATGGCCATTTGTATTTTTGAAAAGTTTTTTTAGCATTTAAAACTTCTTTTTTAATATTTTCTAAATTTGTATAATTAATGTTCTGAGATTTTTTTAAAGAATTCATCCTATTTTTTCTTATATCAGCCAACCTTTCAGGTTCTGTACTCAAACCAACCACACATGCCATATGAGGGTTTTTTTTTAATTTTTCTGGTAAAGAATTTTCGTTAACCAATGGAATATTTGATGTTTTAAAGCCCTTGTTTGCAAGATAAATCGAGGTTGGTGTTTTGCTTGTTCTGCTTACGCCAACAAGAATAATATCTGATTTATGAATATCATTTATTAAATTCCCATCATCATGATTCATTGTAAATTGAATTGCTTCAATTCTATCGTAATATTCTTCATTTAATATATGTTGGCCGCTTGGTTCATGTGTAGCTTTTTGATTTAAAATTTTTGAAAAGTTTAAAATTAAATTTCCCAATACCCCAAAACATGGTATTTTCTTATTCTCACTAACATTTGCTAAATATTTGGCTAAATTGTTATCTACAATTGTATACAATATAATTGAGTTTTCACTCTTGTCTGCGTCTTCTAAGATTTTTAATATTTGGTTTTCTGTTCTGGTAAATGAATATGAATGAACTTTATATTCTATATTTAAAAATTGTGCTTTAAGGGCTAAAAATATTCTGTCCAGAGTTTCCCCTGTTGAATCCGAAATTAAATATATTTGGTATGTATTGCTCATGAATAAATTGTTAATAAATTTGTATTATTTTAATTGAATTATACAATTCTAATTTTATTAAATAATGCTTGTAAAACTTGGTTTTTATTAACATTGATAATAAATAGGTTAAAAGTATCCACAAAAATTAACATAATTAAAAAGGCTTCATTTTAAACAGTTTTAGTTGCAAAAGATGTTAGTAAACTGTGAATATAATGTTTATAAAAAATAATCACCTTTATTCACAAGGTATACTACAACTACAATAATTATTAAAGGTTATATATGAAACCATTAAACAAAGTAATTATTGAAAAAGATGCTTCCTTTAATCCAATATGGATTATGAGACAAGCAGGAAGATATTTACCAGAATTTAGAGAAATAAGAAAAAAAAATCCTGATTTTATTAATTTATGTTTAAATGATGATTTGTCTTCAGAAATAACTCTACAACCTTTGAAAAGATTTGATCTGGACGCTGCAATAATATTTTCAGATATCCTAATGATTCCTTATGGGTTGGGTCAAAAAGTAGAATTTGAAAAAAACTTTGGACCGAAATTAGGAGAATTAAATTTAAATGAAATTGCTAAGATTGATGAGATTGATTTTGTAGAAAAAATACACCGCGTATATAAAGCAATAAAAAAAGTTAACCTAAACCCTGTTTTAAAAAACAAAAATACTATTGGCTTTGTTGGTGCTCCATGGACACTATTAGTTTATATGATCAATCAACAGTCTCCTAAAAAAAATTTAAAAAAAGATTTTTTTAAAGATGAGTTTTTAATAAACAGAATTTTATTAATCATTGAAAAATTTTTAAAAGTTCACATCAAAAATCAAATTGATAATGGTGCAAATGTTATTCAAATCTTTGATAGTTGGGCAGGTTTATTGGAGGAAATAGATTTACCAAATTATGTTTATTCACCAACTCTAAACTTAGTTAATTATGTAAAATCCTTAAATATACCAGTGATATGTTTCCCTAGAGAGATAAAAAATTATAAAGAGTTTTGTGAAATTGTTAAACCTGATGCTATTAGCATCGATTATAATGTTGATCCAAGAAAAATACTTAGGGATATAAAAATACCCATACAAGGCGGTTTGGACCCAAAAATTTTGTTAACTGATAAAGAGACAATAAAAAAAGAGGCTTCTAAATATTTGGAAATTTTTAGAGATCATCCATATATATTTAACCTCGGTCATGGTATTCTGCCCGAAACAAATCCAGAAATGGTTGAAAACTTAATTAAAATTGTAAAAGATTTTAAATGATTGAAAAAAACCACCCACCAATAAAATATGGTAACACAGGTGTACTCATAATCAATCTTGGTACACCCGACTCCACTAATTGGTTTGACGTAAGAAAATATTTAAAAGAATTTCTTTCTGATAAAAGAGTAATCGAAGTAAATCCGTTAGTTTGGCAAATAATTTTAAATTTGTTTATTTTAAATTTTAGACCATCAAAGACTGCTAAAGCTTATAAACAAATCTGGATGAAAGATGAAAATATTTCTCCACTTCTTTATTATACAAAAAAGCAAAGTGAGAAAATTTCAAATTCATTATCAAGAGAAAACATTATTATAGATTTTGCGATGAGATATGGAAATCCAAGTATTAAGAGCAAGATTTATAAATTGCATAAAATGGGCTGTGAAAACTTAGTGATACTTCCGCTTTATCCTCAATACGCAGCAGCTACAACGGCTACAGTTTGCGATGAGGTATATAGAACTTTAATGAAAATGAGGTGGCAACCTTCTTTAAAAATAATTCCTCACTACGAATCCGATCCACTTTACATCGATGCCCTCGTTAATTCGATTAATAAAAAAATTAAAGAAATTAACTGGAAACCAGAATTAATTATAGCCTCTTATCACGGGATACCAAAAAAATATTTTGATAAGGGCGACCCTTATCATTGTTATTGTCATAAAACGACAAGACTTATTTCAGAAAAATTTACTTCAGTTGAAATTAAAACTACATTTCAGTCAAGATTTGGCCCACAAGAATGGCTTCAACCATATACCGACAAGATTTTAGAAAATTTACCCAAACAGGGTGTAAAAAAAGTTCTTACAATCTGTCCAGGCTTTGCATCTGATTGTGTAGAGACTTTAGAAGAAATTCAAATCCAAGCTAAAGAAAGTTTTTTAAATTCGGGTGGAGAAAACTTTGATATGATCCCATGTTTAAATGATAATAATGATCATATCGTTTTACTAAAGTCCTTAATTGAAAGAAATATCTGATATATGAATTCGTATTTATTATTCAAATCTTTACATTTAATTGCTGTTGTTTCTTGGATGGCAGGTCTTTTATATCTTCCTAGAATTTTTGTTTACCATGTAGAGAATAAAGAAAAGAAAGAAGCAACTGACATATTTGAAGTTATGGAAAAAAGATTATTTTTTTACATTATGCGACCCGCGATGGTTTTTACTTGGGTTTTTGGTTTAATATTAATTTATCTAAATGGAATTGAGATTTTCGCTCAATTATGGTTTCAAATAAAGATCGTCTTGGTAATATTGTTATCAGCTTACAACGATTATTTAGGAAAATGTCTTGTTGCTCTAAAAAATTCTACAAGCACAAGATCTGCAAAATTTTTTAGGATAATTAATGAAATACCGACGGTTATCTTAATTATCGTCGTATTTTTGGCTATTTTTAAGCCAATCTAGGGTTGAAATAATAACAACAGTATATATATTATATCTATCTGATAAGTCCTTATCATAAAATTAATCATGAATATTCAAGAACTAAAACTAAAATCATCTGAACAGCTCATTACTCAAGCAGAGGAGCTTGGAATAGAAAATGCTAGCACATTAAGAAAACAAGAAATCCTTTTTGCTATTCTTAAAAAAGTTGCTGAAAAAGAGGAGATAACTGGTGTGGGTGTATTGCAGTTATTACAAGACGGCTTTGGTTTTTTAAGAGCCATGGAATCAAATTATCTTCCAGGACCAGATGATATTTATGTTAGTCCGAGTCAAATTAGAAAATTTGGTCTGAGAACTGGAGATACTGTTGAAGGACCAGTAAGAGCCCCTAAAGAAGGGGAAAGATATTTTGCGTTATTACAAGTCAGTAAAATAAATTTTGAGGAACCAGAAAAAGCAAGACATAAAATTGCATTTGACAACTTAACACCTTTATATCCAGATAAACAGTTAGTTATGGAAGTTGAAACTACAAAAGTTGAAAAAAAACAAGACTTAACTCCAAGACTGATTGATCTAGTTAGTCCGATCGGCAAAGGACAAAGATCTATAATTATTTCTCCACCCAAAGCTGGGAAAACAATGATCTTACAAAGCATAGCAAACTCAATAGCTAAAAATTATCCAGAATGCTACCTGATGGTGCTGTTGATAGATGAACGTCCAGAAGAAGTAACAGACATGCAAAGAACTGTAAAAGGCGAAGTAATTAGCTCTACTTTTGATGAACCAGCTCAAAGGCACGTAGCAGTGGCTGAAATGGTTATTGAAAAGGCCAAAAGATTAACCGAACATAAAAAAGATGTTATTATTTTATTAGACTCTATAACAAGACTAGGAAGAGCCTACAATGCAGTAATACCTAGTTCGGGGAAAGTTTTAACTGGTGGTGTTGACGCAAATGCACTTCAGAGACCTAAAAGATTCTTTGGAGCAGCAAGAAACATTGAAGAAGGTGGTTCACTAACAATTATTTCTACAGCTTTAATTGATACGGGTAGCAGAATGGATGAAGTAATTTTCGAAGAATTTAAGGGAACAGGTAATAGTGAAACAATACTTGATAGAAAAATCGCAGATAAAAGAATTTATCCAGCAATAGATATAACTAAGTCCGGAACAAGAAGAGAAGAATTGCTATTTGACAAAAACGATCTTCAGAAAATGAATGTTCTAAGAAGAATAATCGCGCCAATGGGAACAATGGATGCAATTGAATTTATAAATTCCAAGTTAAAAGATACAAAAAATAATGCTGAGTTTTTCAATTCTATGAATAAACCAGCATAAACTGATGTTTTTTGTCCAAATACAATATGGATTTTAAAAGCAGAATACTTGTAATTCATAATTTAATTAATCAAAACAAATTTTCCGATGCATTAACGAAATGTCAAAATTTAAGCAAAAAATTTCCAAATAATTCTTATATTTTAAATTTACAGGGATTAATTTTACAAAATAGTGGTCAGATAAGAAAATCAATTCAATATTTTCAAAAATCAATTTTTATCCAGAAAGATAATTATGCTGCAAAAAATAATTTAGCTAACGTTTATAAAAATTTATATGAATTCAAAGAAGCAGAGTCATTATATAAAGAAATTATTAGAGATGACTCAAAAAATATTAAGGCTTTAAACAACTATGCAAATTTAAAAAGAGAAATTAACCAGTATCAGGAAGCAAAAAAATTATTGTTAAAAGCGCTTGACCTAGAATCTAATAATATAAATATTTTATTAAACTTGTCGATGTGTTGTCAAGGCATAGGAGAATCAAATGAAGCAAAAAATTATGCCTTAAAAGTAATTGATCTCGATCCAAATAATACTTCTGCGCATAAACTTTTAAGTACCTTGGTTGATTATAATAATGATCAAAAATATTTAAAAAAAATGGAAGAATTGATAGATGAAGAAATTTTTAATAAGTATACATCAGCTCAAAAAGCAGAATTATTTTTTGCTTTAAGTAAAGCTTATGAAGATATTAAAGATTTTGAAAACTCTTTTAAATTTTTAAAGCAAGCAAACTTATTAGAAAACCAAAATAATATTCAAAAAACAGAAAATATTAAAAAATTATTTGATAGTCTTATTAAATTATTCAAACCAATTGAGGTAAAAAGGTCAAAAATTACAAATAAAAGAAAATATATATTTATTTGTGGAATGCCTAGATCAGGTACAACTTTAGTTGAACAAATAGTTGCCTCCCATAGTTCTGTATCTGGCGCTGGCGAAGTGCATTATCTATCTGAAGTTATTAATAATAATTTTTTAAATGATCGAAAATTTAATACACCAAAAATTTTAGATGAAATATCGAAGCCAAATAACTGTATTTATGAACAATATAATAATCTTATAAAATTTCATAATTTTAAATCAGATATTATTACAGATAAAGCACCACAAAATTTTATGTGGATAGGATTTATCAAAATTTTTTTCCCAGGAAGTAAAATTATTCACTGTTCTAGAAATCCTAAAGATAATTGTTTATCAATCTTTAAAAATTATTTCTCTTCAAGGACCATGTATTGGGCATATGATCAAAAAAATATAGCTGAATATTATATTTTGTATTCTAATTTGATGGACTTTTGGAAATCTAAATTTAAAGATGATATTTACGAAGCTAACTATGAAAAAATTGTTAATTCACCAGAACAAGAAGTAAAAAAAATGATTTCTTTTTGTAATTTAGATTGGGAACCAGATTGTTTAAATTTTTATAAAAATAAAAAAACACCAGTTCAAACTGTTAGTGTATCTCAAGCCAATAGACCAATTTATAAAACTTCTGTTAATTCTAATGAACAATATGTTAAATATTTATCTGAAATGTTTAACATTCTTGACTCCAACTTATAAAAAAAAACAGTATAATTCATTTATGACAATTTATGCCCTATCAAGCGGGCCTGGTATCTCGGGTATTGCTGTAATTAGAATATCAGGAGTAGAAACCTCGAAAATCATCAAGCTCTTAACTGGCGGTGAACTTCCAAAGCCAAGAGTTGCAACATTAAGAAAAATCAATAAAATCAACACTTCTGAGCTGATCGATGAAGGGATAATATTGTGGTTTCCCGGTCCTCAGAGCTACACAGGCGAAGATATGGCTGAAATACAAGTTCATGGTAGCAAAGCCGTAGTAGATGCCCTACACACTTCCCTTTCTAATATTGAAAATTGTAGATTAGCTGAGCCAGGCGAATTTACTAAACTTGCTTTTCAAAATGGAAAAATAAATTTGCTCAAAGCTGAAAGTATTGCTGATTTAATTTCTTCAGAAACCGAAATCCAAAGACAACAAGCAATTAAAATCATGGATGGAAAGTCTGCGGATCAATTTAATTTTCTTAGAGAAAAACTTTTAAAAATTTTATCACATGTTGAGGCGAAAATTGATTTTCCAGACGAAGATTTACCTAATAACATTTTAGATGAAATCAAAAATAATTTAGATGAAGTAATAATTAAAATTAAAAAAATATTAAACGATCAAAATGTTGGAGAAAGAATAAGAGAGGGTTTTAAAATTGCGATACTAGGACCAACCAATGCTGGTAAGTCTAGCTTAATGAATCATTTATCTAATCGTGATGTAGCAATAGTTTCCGAAATTGCTGGTACAACTAGAGACGTAATTGAAACCCATCTCAATATAGATGGCTATCCCGTTATAATCTCTGATACCGCTGGAATAAGAGATTCTAAAAATGAGATAGAAAAAAAAGGTATTAAATTATCTCTTAATAGAGCCGAAGAAGCAGATTTAAAGCTTATTGTGTTTGATGCAAAAAGCCTTAATTTTACTGATGTTTTGAAGGGTTTATTAGATGAGAATGCAATTATAGTTATAAATAAATCTGATCTTTTAGAAAAAGATATTGATCCAGAAATTAAAAAAACAAATCATGTTTTAATTTCTATTAAAGAAAACAAAAATATTGAAGAATTAATATTAAAAATCAAAAATAATTTAAAAAATAAATTTCTTACAAGTGATGATATTTTAATTACAAGAGAGAGACATAGACAACATTTGCAACAGTGTTTGGATCATCTAAATAACTTTAATCAAAAAAAAGAAATCGAAGATTTTGATAAAGCTGCAGAAGATTTAAGATTAGCTACTAGACATTTAGGTATGATAGTTGGAAAAGTTGATGTAGAGGAGATATTAGGTAGTATTTTCAACGATTTTTGTATCGGCAAGTAATACCCTATTTTGCTGTTTTTTTAGACCTTTTTAATCAAAAAACGTTGATAAATATGGCTTATTTACAAAAAATTAAGCCTATCTTGTAAATTATATAATCACATATAGATTTGGATTATGAAAAATGATTTGTCATTTGATGTAGTTGTAATTGGAGGAGGCCATGCTGGATGTGAAGCTGCAGCAGCTTCTGCACGTCTTGGAGTGAACACTGCCCTATTTACTCATAAAATAGAAACTATCGGTGAGATGTCATGTAACCCTGCAATAGGAGGCTTGGGTAAAGGTCATTTGGTTAGAGAAATAGATGCCCTCGATGGTGTTATGGGAGATGTAGCAGACAAATCAGGTATACAATTTAGATTGTTAAATAGAAGTAGAGGGCCAGCAGTCAGAGGACCACGAACACAATCTGATAGATCTCTTTATCGTAAATATATGCAAGAAATATTGCTAAACTATTGTAATTTAAGCGTTTTTTCTGATCCAGTTATAAAGTTTATTTTTAATAAAAATTCAATATGTGGATTTGAAACTAAAGAAGGAAAGAAAGTGCTATCGAATAAGATAATACTTACAACAGGGACTTTTTTGAATGGTTTGATACATATAGGTGATGAAAGAACTCCAGCAGGTAGATATGACGAAAAACCTTCCACAGGTTTGAGTGAACAATTGGCAAAATATAATTTTAAAATTGGAAGATTAAAAACCGGAACACCACCAAGGCTAGATTCAAGGACAATTAATTTTGAAAACTTAGAAGAACAATTCGCAGATGACGATCCTTATTTTTTTTCATTCTTAACTAAAAAAAATCTAAATAAACAAATATCTTGTCGAATGACTTATACAAACGAAAAGGTTCATAACATTATAGAAAAAAATTTATCAAAGAGCGCTATGTACTCGGGTAGTATAAAAGGGGTAGGCCCAAGATATTGTCCATCTATAGAAGATAAGATAGTAAAATTTACAGATAAAGTTCGCCACCAGATATTTTTAGAGCCAGAAGGCCTAAATGATTACACAATTTACCCAAATGGTATATCGACTTCACTTCCAGCGGATGTGCAACAAGAAATATGTAATAATATCAATGGTTTAGAGAATGTTACTATACTAAGACCAGGATATGCAATAGAATATGATTATATAGATCCACGTGAACTATTCCTAACTCTTGAAACCAAGAAGATAAGCAATCTTTATCTTGCTGGTCAAATTAACGGAACAACAGGATATGAGGAAGCTGCTGCACAAGGCCTTATAGCTGGAATAAATGCTGCCCTGTCTGTTAAAAAATTGGAACCATTTATACTTGATAGATCCGATGCCTACATCGGAGTAATGATCGACGATTTGGTTACTAAAGGAGTAGCTGAGCCATACCGTATGTTTACATCAAGAGCAGAATATAGATTAAGTTTGAGATCTGATAATGCTGATGAAAGATTAACTGCAAAGGGAATAGAAATTGGCCTTATAGGTAATGGGAGAAAAGCAATATATTTGAGTAAATTTGAACAAATTAGTCAAATAAATTTAAAAATGAGAAATTCCAAGATTTCACCTTCTAAAGCAGAGAAATTCGGAATAAAAATAGCAAAAGACGGAATACTGAGATCATCTAGCGAAGTTTTAACTCAAAAAGGGGTAAATATGAGAAAAATTAGGGAAATATGGTCCGATATACCCTTTTTTAGTAAAGAAATTGACGAACAGGTAGAAATAAATGCTCATTATAGGGGATATTTGAAGAAGCAAAAAGCTGATATTTTAGCATTTAAGAGGGACGAAAACCTAATTATTCCAGATAAAATCAATTATGATGGGCTATCAGGTTTATCTAATGAGGTAAAAGCAAAATTTAAAGAAATAAAGCCTAAAACAATGGGTCAAGCTCTCAGAATTGACGGAATAACTCCTGCAGCTGTATATATTTTGTTGTCACATGTCAAAAGAAAGTCTATTAAGCATATAGCTTAATGGATCAGGAAATTTTAAATTCTTATTCTAGAATCAATCACTTAAATGTTTCACGTGAAACATTTTTGGACTTTGAAAACTATATATCTATGATTCTTGAAAAAAATAAAAAAATCAACATAATTAGCCAAAATACAGCATCAAAAAAGGCTATAATTGACCGTCATATTATAGATTCCGCACAAATTATTGATTTTATTGACTTAAATAGCAATACAACCACAGATATAGGTTCAGGAGGGGGTATGCCTGGTATAATCGTGGCAATTATACTAAAAA
>CACKFA010000013.1 GCA_902599335.1 uncultured Pelagibacteraceae bacterium
TCAATATCTTTTTTTACTTTATTAAAATACATTCTTGAGAATTGATTTAATTGTTCATTGGTTTTAATTTTAATTAATTTTTTTAATTCTACATTTGTATCAAATTCTAGTTTAACTTTTTTGACTTTATTTAGTTTTAAAATTATAAATCCTTGCGGGATTACTATTGGTTCTGTAATTTCGCCTACGCTCAAATTAGAAATTTTTCTTTCAATTTTATTATTTAAAGAGTCTTGTCTAATCCATCCAAGTTTTCCACCATTGGATGACGTATCTGAAATACTAAATAAAATTGCAGCATTTTCAAAACTTTCTTTTTTAATTATATTATTTATTTCGTCAAACTTACTTTTCATATTAATTGTATTATTAACTTCAAATAAAATTTCAGACAAATTGTATGAATTTATCTCTTTTTGTTTTAAAATTTTTTCTCTTAATTTTTTTTGGTCAATTTTGACTTTTGAAGAGAATTTTTGGTATATTAATTCATTCCATATAGCTTCAATTGCAATTTTATTTTTTACAAATTCATAATCAATTTTTTCATTTTCCAAATAAGTTTTAAATTCGTTTATATTTTTTAGGCCTAGTTTTTGATAAACATTTTTAAGAATTTTCTCTATATAATCATCTTGTAAGTCAATTTTTTCTATATTTTTGAGAATTTCAATTTTTTTTATTTTCTCCTTGATTATTGAATTTTTGCTAAATTTATCCATTCTTTCAATATCAATTTCTTTAAGATTTTTATTTAATGCTAAAAGATATTTATACTCATTTTCTAAATCAATATTTGTTATTATTTCGTTCTCAACCTTTATTAATATTTTACTTTCGATAGCATTACTTTCAAAACTTAAATTTAATAAAAAAAAAATTATTATAAAAAGAATTTTTTTCAAAATACTATCTTTTGTATAAGCTACGTTCATATGTTGTTATTGGAATTATACTAATTGTAAAAAATAAATTTTCTGATGGTTCTAAGTCTTTATCTTTATAAAATAATTTATTGAATTTTAAAGCAGCTTTTAAACAATCGTTTCTATATTCATAACTTAAATCATAATATTCAGTTAAATTAATTTCTTTATTTCTTCGCGTTTCAAATCTAAGAAAATTATTATCATCAAATTTTAATGTAGATGTGTTTTTTATTAGGTGGGATGTGCCAATTGGTCCTTTTTCCTCAATAAAGTCAAACGAAGTAACAAAATTATTTAAATAAATTGTAGAATTTATATTATTAGAATTTATTGAACTTAAGTCATTATCTAATGCAAAATTGTAGCCAATCTCAATATTATTAATCAAATTAGCATTAATCGATCCAAATATGTTTGAATGTTTATCTCCTAAAGTAGAATTTTCTGGAATTTTATTATCTTTTTCATCTCTAAAAACAGTAGCAAGTTTAAATTCTAAATATTTGTCATAATTGTTTTTTCTTTCTTCAAAAATAATTTCATCTTTGAACCTTTCATCAATACTTTCTTCTTCATTAAGAGAATATTTTTCAATTATATCAAATTTATAATCTACACCTAAAGTAATAGACTTTCCAGGCTCAAATGAATCTGATAATTTTAATCTATCTACGTTAAAAATATTGTCTACGTTTATTTCACTATCTTTATCATTATGATTTTTCATGTTATTTTTTGGGTTTATCAATAAAGAAATTTTTGGCGATAGAGTTTCATTTACATTTTCATTAGATCTTATTAGAGGCAATGAGGAGGAAAGTTTTAACAAGCTCATAGCATCAACTTGAATACTATTCTTGTAATTTGAATTATTTTTAGCTACGGTATTAAAATTTTTACCATATAAACCAAGTTGATTTTCAAACCCAAATTTAGAAATATATCCTGGTGAAATATAACTTATATTATTGGTTACTTTAGTTGTAAGATTATTTGTATTTATAAGATTATTGCTTCCATATGAGCTAAAATTTAGAGAACCACGTAATTCATCATTTATTATATTTCTTGAATATTCATAATATGGAAAAACATATTGGTATCTATCACTATTTTTTACACCTAAATTTTCATACACTTCTATTCCAGAAGTAAAATTATTTTTATCATTATTTAATTCAAAAGTGATTTCGTTTTTCATAACACTTTGACTATTGGGCATTACTGGTGTTGTAAAAAGATTATTTTGAAAGACTTTTAAATAAGTATCATTTGTTACCTTTTCAATTCTTGTTTTTATTTTACTATGTTTATAGCCATTTAATTTAAGATCATAATTATGTTCTAAAAACAAATGGCCTATACTATTTCTATTATTTTTCTCTCCATCAATTATTGCTTGATACCCTTTGGTCAAAGCAAAATCTGTAATAAGATCAGAATTCTTATTTTTTTGTCTATATTCGTTTTGTAATATATATTTGTTATCCTCAAATAATGTTGGTTTAAAAGTTAAATCTTTATTATCTGAAATTACATTGAAATATGGAAGAAATATTGAAGAACCTAATATTTTTGAGTTGTTGAGCTGTGGCTGTAAGAAACCTGATCTTCTTTCGACTGTTGGATCTGGATGAAAAAATTTTGGAAAATACAATACTGGAACATCATAAATTTTTAATAATGCATTTTCATAAATCATATCACGTTTGATTTTATCATGAGTAATTTTTTCTGATGCTATACTCCAAGAAGGACAATTTTCTGTTTGTTTACAACTTGTAAAAACTCCTTTATTTACGACTGTTTTATCATCATTACCAGAGGAAGAGGTGCCATACAATCTGGGATCTTGTTCAATATTGTCAAATACATCTTTATGTAGTTTTATTTTAGTTTCTCTTGAGACAAATGAACTGTCCTTAAAATTAAAAAAACCATCAGAAAAAAAATAATAATCTTTTTTACCGTCTTCTACGTTGGAGGAAATTTTGATATTTTTTCCTTTTAGGATTTTTTTACTAATATTATAATTAAATTCTTCGAGCTCATATTGATTGAGTTTGTTATCTTTCACAATTGTTTTCTGATTAGAACTTAAGATAGAAATCTTTTTGGAAAAAAGTACATCCTTAGATTTAATATTATACTTATTTTCTACAACTGATTCCGTTAGGCCTTTTGAAAAAAATGTTTCTTTATTTTTATCATAAGTTACCTCGCTAGAAAGAATAATTACATCTTTTAATTTATCAACTATTTTAACATTTTTGTTTGCAGTTAATATATTAATATTCTTTTTATATATGAAAGCATTAGCAGTAATTGTATTATCTATTTTAATTGCTTTTGAATTTCCTTTAGTAATTAATTCTTCAATATTTTTGTTATAAATTGCTTTATCTGAGAAGATTATTATATCTTCAATTTTATTTTCAAATTTTACATTTCCATCAGCTTCAAGAATATTTAGTATTTTGTTATATTTAAAATTATCACCTGTAATGATAGATCCATCTTCTACTGTTACTTTTCCACCATTTTTTCCAATAATTAAATTACCATTATCTAATATTTCTATTTCAGAAACATCAAAAACAAATTGTTCATTTGCATTTGAATTGAATAATAATCCAACACTTAAAGTTAAATATATTAAAAAAAATTTAAAATTATTTTTCATTAAATTTATATAAAATTATCATACTAAAAAACAACAAAGAAATTATTGGAATCCATACAGAGGGCAGTACTTGTAATTTTTCTGAAGTTCCGAGCACGTTAAAGAAATTTATAATATAATAAATTACGACAGAAAAAAATAAACCAATAGCTATTTTAAATGTTGTTTTTTTAAATTTTTTTGTATTAAACATAATTGCTGCAGATAAAATCATCATTACCATTAGGTATAAAGGGTAAGATAAGATTTTTTGTATCTGAATTTCCACTTCAGTTGTAGAATAATTTAAAGTTTCATAATTTTTTTTTAAATTCATTAGTTCAATTAATGATAAAGAGGATAAATTAGAAAATAAATTTTTTATACGCTCTAAGTCAAAATTAGATTTAAATTCATAAATTTCTAGCTCTTTACTGTTATTATTTTCAAATATTTGTGGATTATGAATTAACCAATTTTTATTTTTAATGTCAATTTTGTCACTTTTTATACTTAATAAAAGATTATAATTATCATCAAACATAGTAATAAATGAATTTGTTAAAAAATTATTGTCTATTTTTGATGAGTTTATTATGGCTATTTTGTCATTAACAATATCTTTGATCCATAGGCCATTTTTGTTAATGACTGCCAAATATTCATTATTTTTTGTATATTGATTTTTAAGCTGAAGATAATAACTCTGCAAACCTGATGAAAAATTATAGTACAATGTAATTATAATTAATCCTATTGATAATACTAAAAAGCACAGAACTTTTAATATACTTGTATTCTTTAACCCCGAGTACTTGAATATTTGAATTTCATCATTTTCAAATAATTTTATGAAAAAAAATTGTGTAGATATTAAAATTATAAATGGAAACATTTCAAAAATCACTGATGGAGAGCTTAATATAGATAAAAAAACAGGATAAAACGGACTTACATTTACATTATTAAAAAACTCAATTTCTTTAAGTATGTTTAAAATAAAAACTAGAGTAATCATTATTAAAAAAATATTTAAAAAAGATTTTAAATAACTTGTAATTAAAAATTTTATATATGTTTTCATTTTTTATTTTATAAAAGTAATTTTTAGATTTTTAAAAATTAAAAAATATATTGTAAAAAAAATTACAAATGGAACAATAAGCAAGAATATATTTTTTGAATTTATGTCACTAATGTAGCCTAATAAACTTTCTGATAGTACAAGAACAATTATACCGATAACAAAGATTAAAAACCTCAATTTTATATAATTTATGTTTTCTTTGGATAAAATAATTAGAAAAAGTGAAACTAAAATTAATGAAATTAAATAGAATGGATTGATTATTCTTTTAAAAAGTTCTTTATTAATATTTCTAATATTTTCTTTATCACAATTCAATAAATCTGTAGATTTTTTATCTCTTAAAATTTTTATGCATTTAATTAGCTCCAAAGAAGATTGTTCTTGAAGTTTTGTAATGACTACTGCGTGAGAATTCATTCTTGAAAAACTGAAATCTGATTTAACAAACTTAAAGTTTGTTAGATTTCCATTATTATAATTTATTGTTTGACCATCATATAAAACTAAAATTTTAGATTTCCCTTTTTTTTCAAAAATTCCTTTTTTTGCAAATGTAACCTGAAATTGATTATTTAAAGACGAATTTTTTATATAGATGTTTATCAATTCACCATTAAAATTTTTTTTATCTGCATAAATAGTTAAACCTTGAATAGTATCATTAAATTTTTTTGGCTTAATAAGACTTTCAAAATAATCGACATTAGATGATTTAATTAATGATCGCGCAACTTCTTGAGATTTAGGAACAATAATGTTTAGTAAAATTAATTGAAAAATTACTGCTAAAAAAGAGAATTTTAGAAAAAAATTAATTACTTGAAGCTTATGAATTCCATGATTCCAAAAAATCAACAATTCATTATTTACTTCATATTTTATAAAGACATATGCAAATCCAAAAAATAAGGCAAATGGAAGTATTCTGCTTATGATTTTTGGAAAATTCAGTAAAGTATAACCTAAGTATACGTTATAATTTCTTCCATCTTCAATAATAATATCTAAGAAATTCACTGCTTGAAAAACCCAGATAATAAGACTTATGCTTAATAGCGTTATCAGAAAAAAAAGCAGACAATCTAAAAGTAATTTTCTAAATAAAATTTTTTTCATTGAAAAATGGTATTTTTACTCATATATAGCACTCATCTCGTATAGAGTGTATTTAAAATTTATGTCTATCTTAATTAATTATAAAAAAAACTTCTCTAAAAAAACCTCATCAAATACTATTTTGTTTGTTGATGAAAAATATAATATTTCTGGTTTAAAAAAGCACATTTTAAGCTCCGAATATAAATTTATATCTGATTTAATTAAAACAAGAGATATAAAAAAAAAAATATTAACTTTTGATTTAAGCTCGAAAAAGAAAGTAATATTAGTTTCATTAAAAAAAAATATCACTTCTTACGACGTAGAAAATTTAGGTGCAAAATTTTATGATCAAATTAAAAATAATAAACAGAGCGAATATACTTTAAATTCCGATACAGTTTCAATTAAATTAAAAAACATTGTTGGTCATTTTTTGCATGGTTTAAAGTTAAAATCTTATTCATTTGAAAAATATAAATCAAAAAAAACTAAAAAAAAATTTTCTATAAATGTAATTGGTAAAAACATACCATCTTACAAAGACCAAATTAAATTTAAAGCCATAGAAGATGGAACTTTTTATACTAGAGATTTAGTATCAGAACCTGGAAATATTTTACACCCTGATGAGTATGCTAAAAGATTAAATTATTTAAAGAAAGACGGATTAAAAGTTCAGATTTATGATGAAAAAAAATTAAAAAAACTGGGAATGAATACTCTTTTAGGTGTCGGCCAAGGGAGTATAAGAGGTTCATATTTAGTAACTCTAGAATGGAAAGGATTAAAAGATAGTTCTAAACCCTTAGCTTTTGTAGGAAAAGGTGTTTGCTTTGATACTGGAGGTATATCACTGAAACCCGCAAAATTTATGGAGGACATGACATATGATATGGCTGGTTCTGCAGTAGTAGTAGGTCTAATGAAAAGTTTAGCTATAAGAAAAGCAAAAATAAATGCTGTTGGTGTTGTTGGTTTAGTTGAAAACATGCCTGGTGGAAATGCACAAAGACCAGGAGATATAGTTAAGTCATACAGTGGAAAGACAGTTGAAATTTTAAATACCGATGCTGAAGGAAGATTAGTATTAGCAGATGCTTTAACTTATACAGAAGAAAAGTTTAAACCAAAGTTTATTGTAGACTTAGCAACTTTAACAGGAGCAATCATTGTTTCTCTTGGATCAGAATACGCAGGTTTGTTTTCAAACGACAATAAATTATCAAATCAATTGATTAATGCAGGAGAAAATGTTCAAGAAAAAGTTTGGAGAATGCCATTAAATAAAAATTTTGATAAACTAATTGACTCAAAAAATGCTGACATGCAAAATATTAATTATGTTGGAGGAGCAGGATCAACAACAGCTGCTCAATTTTTACAAAGATTCATTTTAAACAAAACACCTTGGGCACATTTAGATATTGCTGGAATGGCTTTTTCAAAATACGGTGGAGCATTAAATTCAGGTGGTGCCACAGGTTATGGAGTAAGATTATTAAATAAACTAATAGAGGACAATTATGAGTAATTTAGAACAAACTTTATCAATTATTAAACCTGATGCTGTTGAAAGAAATCTTGAGGACCAAATTAAAGATATGTTTAAAAATAAGGGATTTTCAATATTAAAAGAAAAAAAAATTCAAATTGAAAAATCTGAGGCAGAAAAGTTTTATAAAGTTCATGAAACAAAACCATTTTATAATGATTTATGTGATTATTTATCTTCAGGTCCAATTGTAGTTATGGTTCTTGAGAAAGAAAATGCAGTTTTGGGAAATAGAGAATTAATGGGGGCAACTAATCCAAAAGATGCAGAAGAGGGCACTATTAGAAAAAAATATGGAATTTCAATAGATAAAAATTCCGTCCATGGATCAGATAGTGTTGAAAATGCAAAAATAGAAATAGACTTTTTCTTTAAAGATTAAAAATTTTTAATATAGCTTTTGGATATAGTTTATGCTCTTGGATTAGAATTTTTCTAGCAAGAGAACCTGCTGTTTCATCTTTTGAAATTTTGACTTTCTTTTGTAGAATAATCTTTCCAGAGTCTAATTTAGAATTTACAAAATGTACTGTGCATCCTGAATATTTTTCGCTATTATTTAATACTCTACTGTGAGTATTTAACCCTTTATATTTTGGCAGTAATGAGGGGTGTATATTTAAAATTTTTCCTTTAAACTTTTTTATAAAATTTTTTGATAAAATCTTCATAAATCCTGCAAGTAAAATCATTTCAATTTTATTTTTTTTTAAAATTAAAATTAAATTATTTTCACTTAATTTTTTATTTGTGAAATTTAAAACTTTTTTTTTTATTTTAAAAATTTTAGCATAATTTAAACCTTTAGCCTCAGAGTTGTTTGAAATAATAAAATTAATTGATATAGGAGATTTTTTACTTTTAGAAAATTTGATTAGAGATTTTAAATTACTACCTGTACCCGAAATAAATACAGCTGTTCTAACCTTGTTGCAACCAGTCAATAGAGCCATTTAGTTTTACTTTTTTTCTACCTTCGGAAATTTCTCCAAGAACGTAAGGTTTAAATTCTTTTGAAAAATATTTATTTATTTTTTTTAAATTTTTACTTTCAATAATTAGGCAAAAACCAACTCCACAATTAAATGTTTTTAACATCTCTTTGTCAGAAATGCCGTTACTCTTTAACCAATAAAAAATTTTAGAAGTTTTAATTTGATCTAAATTTATATTGGCAGAAAGTTTTTCTGGCATAATTCTTTTAATATTATCAGATAATCCTCCTCCAGTTATATTTGCACACCCATTAATTAAGTTATTATTTACTAAATTCATTATTTCTTTAACATATATTTTAGTAGGCTTTAAAAGTTCAGATTTTAAAAATTTATTTTTTTTAATATTTATTTTTTTCTTTTTTATTAAATATCTTACAAGAGAATACCCGTTAGAATGTAAACCACTTGAAGGAATTGCTAAAATAAGGTTATTTTTTTTTATTTTATTTTTATTTAAAATTTTATTTTTTCCAACAACTCCAACAGCAAAACCTGCAATATCAAATTTACCCTTTTCATATGTGCCAGGCATTTCAGCTGTTTCTCCACCAACCAGCTCACATTCCGATTGATCGCAACCTTCATTAATACCATTTATTATTGCTTTAAGTTTTTTTATGTCAATTTTGTTTATCGATATATAATCAAGAAAAAGTAAAGGCTTAGCTCCTTGAACAATTAAATCATTTACGCTCATGGCAACCAAATCAATTCCAATAGTATCAAATTTATTTAAGGTATTAGCTATTTCAATTTTGGTTCCTACACCATCGGTGCAAGCAACGATTTTAGGTTGTTTAACGTTTTTTGGTATATTTGTAATTGAACCAAATCCACCTATATTAGAAAACTTTTTTTTGCCTCTTTTTTTTGCTGAAACAGTAGAAATGAAATTAATAAATTTATCTGCAGCCTTGATATTAACGCCACTTTTTTTATAGGTAAAATTTTTTTTATTCATTAATATGTTTTATGAAATTTATTTCTCAACTTAATAAATTAAGGCTTTTATATAATTTTTTTTTATTTCTTGCTTTAATAAATATTTTCTTTTCCACAGGAAATAGTCATGCTAAGACTTTTTCAATAAATGATGTAGAAATATCAACACCTTTTGAAATAAATTTTAATAAAAATAACATTATAGATTCGGGATTTGAAAAAGCATTTAACGAATTAATCTTGTCAATTGTTCAAAGCAAAGATCAAATAAAATTAAAAAATACTTCAATTAACCAAATCAAAGGAATGATTGAAACTTTCTCAATAACAGAGGAAAAGTTTATTGATGAGATTTATTATTTAAACTTAAATGTTTCATTTAATAAAAAATATATACTTGATTTACTAGAGTCCAAAAACATATTTCCATCATTACCATTAAAAAAAAATTTTTTATTTATACCAGTTTTTGTTGATCAAAATACGAATCAAGTTTTAATGTTTTCAGAGAGTAAGTTGTATAGTTCGTGGAATTTAGATAATAAAAAATACAATCTTTTAAATTATATCTTACCTACCCAAGATCTTGATGATTTCAGTGCGATTAAAGAAAATATTAACAATTTAGAAACCTATGACTTCAAACAAATCATAAATAAATACAATTTAGATGATTATATAATAATGATTGTATTTAAAAATAATAACAAAATCAGAGTGTTTAGTAAAATTTTTTTTAAAAATCAAAATAACTTGAAAAATTTAAATTTTAATGAGGTTAATTTTTATAATGAAAAAGAAATGCAAAAATTTATTGATAATTTAAAATTAGTTTACGAAGATTTTTGGAAATCACAAAATGAAATTAACACATCAGTAAAGTTATCTTTAAGAATTTCCATCAATAATTCAAATAATATTAAAATTAATAAGTTTGAAAAAATTCTCTCTGATATGGATTTAATATATAATTTTCATATTTATAAATTTAATAATAAAAATAATTTTTATAAAGTTATTTTCAATGGATCACCTGATAAATTTTTAGAGGTTATGCGTGATCAAAATTATGATTTTGAAATTAAAAATAAAATTTGGGTTTTAAATGACAAATCTTAATCAGCAAATACTTAAATTTGATTATGATCAAAATTTTAAAGATCAGGATTTTTATGTTTCAAACAGCAACGAACACTCTTTTAGCCTCTTAAATAGTTGGCCAAAATGGGATAAAAATTTTATAAACATAATAGGTGAAAAGTTTTCAGGAAAAAGTCATTTAATAAATATATTTTTAGAAAAAAATAGAGGAATTAAAATTAATGCAGAAGATATTAATAATGACTTTCTTCAACAAGTTAAAATATATGAAAATATTATTATTGAGGATTTAACTGAAAAAATAAATGAAAACTTATTATTTACACTTATAAATATAATAGACCAGGATAATAAGTACTTAATAGTAACCTCAAAAATACCAATAGTTGACTTTAAATTTAAATTAAATGATCTTAATTCAAGATCTACTAATTTTATTTTATCTCAAATTGAAAAACCTGGTGACGATTTAATTTATGCACTAATATTAAAAAATCTTTCTGATCGTCAAATATCAATAGACCAAAAACTTATTGAATTTATAATTAAGAGAATTGATAGAACTTATGGCAAAATTTCCGATTTCATATATAAAATCGACGAAATTAGTTTAAAAAGAAAGAAACCAATCGATTTTAAAATTATAAAAGAAGCATTAGAGGTTTAATTGAATAAATACAGAACACACAAGTGTAATGAATTAAGAAAAGAGGATGTAGATAAAAAAATTTCTCTTTCAGGCTGGATAAATAAAAAAAGAGACCATGGTAATTTATTATTTATTGATTTGAGAGACAATTATGGAATTACCCAATGTATAATTGATAAAGATAATAAATATTTTTCTGATTTAGAAAAAATGCAATTAGAAACAGTAATTAAAGTTGAGGGGAAAGTTGTTAACAGATCTAAAGAAACAATTAATTCTGAAATTGACACTGGTGAAATTGAGGTTGTTATTGAGCAGCATGAAGTTTTAGGCACTTGTAAAGAGCTACCAATGCCAATCTTTAGTGATCAAGAATATGCAGAAGAAATAAGATTGAAATATAGATTCTTAGATTTAAGAAGAAAAAAAATTCATGAAAATATTATTTTAAGATCTAAGGTTATTTCATACATCCGAAATGAAATGACTAAATTAGGTTTTTTAGAATTTCAAACACCAATTTTAACCTCATCTAGCCCAGAGGGTGCTAGAGATTTTTTAGTGCCTAGTCGTTTAAATCCAGGAAAATTTTATGCACTTCCACAGGCTCCTCAGCAATTTAAACAATTAATAATGGTTTCGGGCTTTGATAGATACTTTCAAATTGCACCTTGTTTCAGAGATGAAGATGCAAGAGCAGACAGAAGTCCTGGGGAGTTTTATCAATTAGATTTAGAGATGTCATTTGTTGAACAAGAGGATGTATTTAATGTTGTTGAAAAGTTAATGGTTAATACATTTAAAAATTTTTCAACTAAAAAACTGATGTTTGATAAATTTCCAAAGATTTCATACAAGGAAGCAATGCTTAAATATGGTACTGATAAACCAGATTTAAGAAACCCACTCATTGTAAATGATATAACTGAAATTTTTACAAGAGAAGATGTTTCATTTGAAATATTTAAAAAATTAGTAAAATCTGGATCTAAAGTAAGATGTATTGTTACAAAAAATACAAAAGATAAACCTAGAAGTTTTTTTGATAATATTGATAAGTGGGCTAAAGAAGAGGGTGCTTCTGGTTTAGCTTATTTTACTTTTGAAAAAGATAAAGATATTTCAGCAAAAGGTCCTATAGGAAAATTCTTTTCTCAAGAAGTATTGGTTGAAATCATGAAAAAAACAAAATGTGAAATAGGGGATAGTATTTTCATGGCTTGCGGAAAACAAGATGAATTAGAAAAAATTACTGCACTAGCAAGAGATAAAATTGCAAAAGATCTTGATTTAATTGATGAAAATATTTTCGCATTTTGTTGGATTGTAGATTATCCAATGTTCGAAAAAGATGAATCAACAAACAAGATTGAATTTAGTCATAATCCATTTTCAATGCCTCAAGGTGATTTAAGTGAAAAAGATTTTGAAAACCCATTAGATATACTTGCTTATCAATACGACATAGTTTGTAATGGTATAGAATTATCTTCAGGAGCAATTAGAAATCATAAACCAGAACTTATGTATAAACTTTTTTCAATTGCGGGATACGATAAAAATCAAGTAGATGAAAAATTTAGTGGTATGATTAATGCACTTAGTTATGGTGCACCTCCACATGGAGGAATAGCACCTGGTATTGATAGGATCGTAATGTTACTAGCTAATGAGAAAAATATTAGGGAAGTTACTATGTTTCCAATGAACCAAAACGCACAAGACTTGATGATGAATGCACCATCTGAGGTAAATGCAGATCAATTGAAAGAATTAAATTTAGCTTTAAAAACAAAAAAATAAATTATTTTTTACCTTTTAAACTTATTTTTACATCTGAAAGATCAACTAGATTTTTTTTATAATTATTTCTAACGAAACCTTTACTGGTAATGTCTTTTACAATTTTCAATAATTGATTTTGATCCTCAGAATTTTGGTCTTCAGCATTGATGACATCATTTCCTCCAATAGCTGGAGTATGGGCCAGATCTTCTCTATTTTGATATGAAATAGCTAATTCTCTGAAAATATAATCCAAAATTGATGTGGCACTTAAAATTCTATCATTACCATGTACTTTGCCTGATGGCTCAAATTTTGTGCCAACAAATGCACTTATAAACTCATCTAACGGAACACCGTATTGAAGGCCTAAAGAAACAGCAATTGCAAAGTTATTCATTAAGGCTTTAACAAGTTCACCCTCTTTACTGGTATCAATAAATATTTCTCCGATTTTTCCGTCTTCATATTCTCCAGTATGTAGGTAAACTTTGTGGTCACCAATAGTAGCTTTTTGAATATATCCTTTTCTTCTGTCAGGCATGCTAAACCTTTTACCTGATTTCTCGTTAGCTATGTTTATACTTGTTATTACACTTTCTTTATTTATTGGGTTTTTTTTATCCGTTTCGGTTACTACTTCTACTTTGTTGTTTTCAAGGACTTTATTGTTTTTAGGATCTAGACTTTTTGTTTTTCTGTTATCAAGTTTTACGTCTAAAACCTCAAATTTACCATCATCTCTCTTTTCTAAATTTTTTAACTCTGCCTCGTTGATATCATCTAAATAGTGATTTACTTTAAAGGTACAGGTATAATAAGTTTCTACTAAATATTTTGCCATTTAACCTCAATTTAAATTTTAATTTGAATAATGAATCAATTAATTTATATACATATTCATATTTTAGTCTAATTTAAATTTTACAATTTTTAATTGAATAAATAAAAAAAATTATGTTGACACTTTTAAAAAAAATATTCACTTGGTGGAATCAAGACACTTTTGGGACAAGACTAAAAACTATTTTTTTTGGAAAACTTGTTGGTGCCGATGAGTTTGGCAACAAATATTATGAAAGCAAAAATGGAAAAAGATGGGTTATCTATTCAGACACTATTGATGCATCTAAAATTCCTGTAGAATGGTATTCTTGGATTCACTTTACTCCTAATAAAATTGAAAAAAAACATAACTTAGAAAAATATGATTGGCAAAAACCACATCAGGAAAATTTAACTGGAACTGATGCTGCATATTATCCAAACAAAAATAAAGATGGTGTCAAAAAAAAATACTCAAGTTGGAAAGAATAATTTTAAATTATTAATTTTAGTTTTTTTAGTCTATTTTTCTCTAGTTATTGTTTCAGATTCAAAAAATAATTTAGAAGGAACTTTTACGGATATAAAAATCTTAGATAAAATAAGTTCTAAAAATACTTTGATTAAGCTTAAAAATGGAGAATTGATAAGATTCAAGGATTTAGCTATTAAAAGCTTTAAATGTAAAAATTCTGAGTTTGATGATAATCCAGAAATAACTGCCTATATACAAGTAAGGGATTTGACAAACAAAAATAATGATGAGGTATTTGTTTTTAATGGCTGGATGTTTTCATCAAGTCCATCTATTGTACCCTTTGATCATCCTGTTTACGATGTTTGGCTTGTAAACTGTTATTAAACTATTGAGTCTTTATCTAACCAACTTACATTAAAATCTGAATTGATAAACTTTTTATGATTAAGTAATTTTTTATGCAGAGGTATTGTTGTAGTTATTCCCTCAATAACAAATTCATCTAAAGATCTATTCATTCTTTGAATTGCCTCTGTTCTGTTTCTTCCATGACAAATTAACTTACAAACCATACTGTCGTAATAAGGTGTTACCTTATATCCTTGAAATATTGCGCCATCTACTCTTGTTCTAAAACCAGATGGTTGATGACACATAGTAATAACTCCAGGTGAAGGCTGAAAGTTTTTACTAGCATTCTCAGCATTTATTCTACATTCAATTGCATGTCCTCTTGGATTTATATCGTTTTGTTTCAAAGCCGTTTCTCCTGAAAAAGCGATCCAAATTTGCTCTTTAATTATATCAACGCCTGTAACCATTTCAGTTACAGGATGTTCCACTTGAACTCTTGTATTCATTTCAAGGAAATAAAATTTTCCATCTTCATAAATAAACTCAACAGTCCCAGCTCCCATATAACCTATTTTAGCTACCATTTTTACTGTTCTTTCAAATAAATCTTTTCTTATTTCATCATTTAAAACTGGGCTTGGTGTTTCTTCTATCAGTTTTTGATGTCTTCTTTGAACCGAACAATCTCTCTCATGTAGGTGAACTACTCTGTTTTTTCCAGCTAATATTTGAACTTCAATATGTCTTGGATTTTGGAAAAATTTTTCAATATAAACTTCGTCATTACCAAAATATTTTTGTGCTTCTGATTTTGCAGTTGAAAACAGCGTTTCAAATTCTTCTTCCTTATAAACTATTTTCATACCTTTACCTCCACCTCCACCTGAGGCTTTGATTAAAACAGGAAAACCAATTTTTTTACAAAGTTCTTTTGCTTCAGATACATCTTTTACTCCTCCTTCAGATCCTTCAATAACGGGCAACCCATTTTCTTTAGCTATTCTTTTTGCTTGGATTTTATCACCCATCATTTCTATATGTTTTGATGAAGCTCCAATAAAATTAATTTTGTTCTCTTCTAAAATTCTTGCAAAATTTGCATTTTCAGAAAGAAAACCATATCCAGGATGAACAGCATCAGCATTTGTAAGTTCTATTGCTGACATTAATGCTGGAACATTTAAGTAACTATTTGCTGGTTGATGAGAACCAATACATACACTTTCATCAGCCATTCTAACATGCATACTTTCTCTATCTACATCGGAATGAACAGCAACAGTAGGAATTCCCCATTCTTTACATGCTCTAATAATTCTAACTGCAATTTCCCCACGGTTTGCAATTAAAATTTTTTTAAACATTATTTACTCTAGGATAATAATAGTTTGACCAAATTCTACAGGTTGGCCATCTTCAACACAAATTTCTTTTACTACACCATCTGCTGTTGAAGGAACATGATTCATGGTTTTCATTGCCTCAACAATCATTATTGTATCACCTTTTTTAATTTTTTTTCCAATATCAACAAATTTTTTAGCACCTGGTTCTGGAGCATGATAGGCAGTTCCAATTATAGGTGAAGTAATTTCAGTTCCTGATTTAATATTTTGAGTTTGAGTAGGTGCTGAACTTGATTCAGGTGATGAGGACGAAATAACTTGAGGTTGATTACTTATTGAAACATTATTTTTTGATACTTTAATTTTTGTATCCTTTTCAGTTATCTCTATTTCAGTAAGATTAAATTCTTTTAAATAATCACTTAATTCTTTAATTATTTTTTTATCTATTTTCATTATGCAAAGTCTTTTGTAATGAAATTATGGCCAAAATATATCCTTCAGCACCTAATCCAAAAATTCCTCCAGTTACCACGTCACTTATAAGTGATTTATGTCTAAATTCTTCTCTTTTATAAATATTAGATAAATGTAGCTCGATTATCGGTTTTTTAAATAAATCTAGAGCATCTCTTATGGCTATAGAGGTATGAGTAAATGCAGCAGCATTTATAATCATTCCATCAAATTTTTTCCTAGCATCTTGAATAATATTAACAAGCTCTCCTTCAACATTAGATTGAGCAAATTCAACATCAAGACCAATTTCTTTTGCTTTTTTGGAACAATTCTCTTTAAGTTGTTTATACGTAATTGATCCATATTGTGATTGTTCTCTTTCTCCTAATAGATTAAGATTTGGACCGTTAATAATAATTATTTTATTATTCATTCAGCACTTATATACGATGAAAAAAATAAAAAAAATAAAAATCAAAATAAATGGTAAAATCAAATCTATAATTCAAGATTCTAATCTTTCTATGGTGTTAAAAAATCTAAAAATACCATTAAATAAAGTAGCAATTGAGCTTAATGAGGAAATAATAGATAAAAAAAAAATTAATAAAATAAAATTAAATAAAAATGATAAAATTGAAATAGTTCATTTTATTGGAGGTGGTTAATTTGAAAAAAGATAGTCTAATTATTGCTAATAAAAAATTTAATTCCAGATTAATTGTTGGAACAGGAAAATATAAAAGTATGTCAGAGTGCGCAAAAGCAATTAAACTTTCTGGAGCAGAAATTGTAACAGTTGCTGTAAGAAGGGTTAATATTTCAGATAAAAATAAGCCCTTGCTTATGGATTATATTGATCCAAAAAAAATTACATATTTACCCAATACTGCTGGATGTTTTAATTCTACAGAAGCTTTGAGGACTTTAAGATTAGCAAGAGAAATAGGTGGTTGGAAGTTAGTTAAATTAGAAGTTTTAGGAGATAAAAAGAATTTATTTCCAGACATGATTGAAACTTTAAAATCTACAGAAGTTCTCGCTAAAGAAGGTTTTAAGGTTATGGTTTATTGTAATGATGATCCTTTAATGGCTAAGCGTTTAGAGAATTCAGGTGCTGAAGCAATTATGCCCCTAGCTGCACCAATTGGATCAGGACTAGGCATACAAAACAAAATTAATATTCAAATAATTAGAAAACAAACCAAACTTCCATTAATTATTGACGCTGGATTAGGTCAAGCTTCAGATGCCACAATTGCAATGGAATTGGGTTGTGATGGAGTACTTGTTAATACCGCAATAGCAAAAGCCAAAAAACCTTTCGAGATGGCTCTCGCATTTAAGAATGCAGTTATTGCTGGAAGGCAATCTTTTAAATCTGGAAGAATAGATAAAACTTTAATGGGTTATCCGTCATCTCCATCAAAAGGAATTATTTAGTTTTTTTAAAGTATCTTTTTTTCTTATAAATTTTTTTGTTAGTTTTTTTATTAACTTTTTTTTCAGTAATTTTATCTTCTTTAATTTGAGCTTCTAAATTTTTTAATTTTTCGTAATATTCTACCAACTCAATTGTTTTTTTTGATTTATTTTTAAAATCAATTATATATTCAGGTATAATTAAAGAATTATCACTTATAATGTCTATTGTAATTTTATTTTTTTTTTCAAAATAGGTTAAGTCATTAACAAAATTTTCTTTAAGAAAGTCTGAAATTTTCGCACAAACTTTAAGTTCAACAAACTTAGCTTTGTTAATTACAGCTTTTAATTCAACAATTTTTAAAAGTTTTTGAGCAAAAGATTCATCTGTTAACGTAACTTTCCATTTAATCGCACTTTCTCTAAGTCTTTGTCTGGACATCTCTAAAAGACCAAAATTGCTTATTCGCCCAATTTGAATTCTTGCTCTATCTGACCTACATTTTTCTTTAAGTTTTCTTTCAACCAATCGTCTATTTCCGTAACTTAACATGTCAATAAAATCTATTATGATTAAACCAGACAAATCTCTAATTTTTATTTGTCTTGCAATTTCTTCTGCAGCTTCAATATTTGTATCTAAAGCAGTACTTTCAACATTTTTTCCTTTTATTGAGCTTCCAGAATTTATATCAATGGATACCAAAGCCTCTGTAGGATTAATAACTAAATATCCTCCTGACTTTAGTTTAATTTCAGAGTCAAAAATTTGATTTAACTTTTGTTCAATATTTTCTTGAATAAATAGTGGAATTTTTCCTCTATATTTTTTCACTTTTTTGACATTTGATGGCATCATTGTTTTCATGAATGATTGAGCTTTTTTATAACCCTCGTTACCTTCTACAATTATATTTTGTGTATTCTCATCAAACATATCTCTTAAAGTCCTTTTAATTATTTCGCTTTCTTGATGTATTAAAGAAGGAGCAATAGAGTTAATTGCGTTTTCTTTTATTTGACCCCAAGTATTGATCAAAGTTGTTAAATCATTATTTATTTCATTTTTTGTTTTATTGCTTCCAGCAGTTCTTACAATTAATCCCATCTCCTTAGGTATTTCAATTTCATTTAAAATTGTTCTTATTTTTTTTCTATCAGTAGGATTAAATATTTTTCTTGAAATACCTCCTCCTTTAGGAGTATTTGGCATTAATACTATATATTTACCAGCAATAGAAATGAAAGTGCTTAAAGCTGCACCTTTTTGACCTCTCTCGTCTTTAATTACCTGCACAAGAATTACTTGGTTAGGTTTAATTACTTCCTGAATTTTATATCTCTTAAATTTATATCTATGCTCTTTCTTTTTTTCTTTTCCATCATCTAAATTTTCTTTTTCAGTAATATTTTCTTTATTATTTGAATCTTCTTCTATTTGTTCCTCTGATATCTTTTCTATAGGATCATCAATTTCTAGTTTTCCTTCAGCAATATTTTCTTCTTCTTTAGCCTCAACTTCTCTTGAAAGTTCTTCTCTAGCTTTTTCTTCTTCCTCTTTGATTTTTTCTAAATCCGCTTTTGGTATCTGATAATAATCTGATTGAATATCATTGAAAGATAAAAATCCATGCTTCTCTCTTCCAAAATCAACAAAGGCTGCCTGCAGAGATGGTTCAATTCTACTGACTTTACCTAGATAAATGTTGTTTTTAATTAAGTTATTTTTTAAACCTTCGTATTCGTAATCTTCAATATTTTCGCCTGATTTAAGAACAACTCTTGTTTCGTTAGGATGCGAAGCATCGATATATAAATTTTTTTCCATAATTTTGTGAATGTTAATTTCATTAGTAATTTAATTTTTAAAATTTTGTTTAATTTTCTTGCCATATCTTTAACAAATTCCAAGATATAATGAAATTAAAATGAATAAATTTTTTAGAAATATCTTTATTTTAATTACGTCTTTTATTCTATTATCAGCAATTTCGATAATAAGTGTTTTATGGACTTATTCGAATGATTTGCCTGATTATAAATTTTTAAAAAATTATAAACCCCCTGTTTCCAGTAAAGTTTATTCTGGTAATGGTGATTTGGTGGCAGATTTTTCCCAAGAAAAAAGAGTATTTGTTCCGTTTAATTCAATTCCAAAAAATGTAATTAATGCCTTTTTATCTGCTGAAGATAAAAATTTTTTTAAACATCCTGGTGTTGATGCGAGAGGAGTTGTTAGAGCAGTAATAAATAATATTTCAAATATTTTATCCTCCAAGAGGTTAGAAGGTGCATCTACAATTACTCAACAAGTAGCAAAAAATTTCCTACTTACCAATGAAGTAAGTTTAAATAGGAAAATTAAAGAAGCGATACTAGCTTTTAGAATAGAGAGAGCTTTATCCAAAGAAAGAATTCTAGAACTTTATCTAAACCAAATTTATCTTGGAAGTGGAGCATATGGAGTAGCCGCTGCAAGCTTAGAATACTTTGATAAATCAATTAAAGATTTAAATTACTCGGAAGCTGCTTTACTAGCAGCTTTGCCAAAAGCACCTAGTAGATATAATCCCTATAGAGATCCAGTTATAGCAAAATTTAGAAGAAATCTTGTTTTAAAAAATTTGTTAGATAATAATTATTTAACTTCAGAATGGTATGAAAAACTTACCAAAGAGGAAATAATTTTAAAAAAAAATAAAAAAATTTATTTAGAAGATACTCAATATTTTATTGAAGATGTGAGAAAAAATGTAATTGAAACTTTGAGCTATGATAAAGTTTATAAACAAGGTTTTAATATCAATACTCCAATAGATTTAAATTTACAAACAATCGCAACAAAATCTCTTAGAGATGGATTAATAGCATATGATAAAAGAAAAGGATGGAGAGGACCACTTACTAACAAGATTTATAATTCAGAATGGAAAAAAGATTTAGAAAAGTATAAATTAGAAAATTCAATTAATTGGAAATTAGCAATAGTCAAAAAGATAAATAAATTTTCAGCAGAAATAGAAACAGAAGACAATATCAAAGGTATTATTGAATATAAGAGTATTTCTTGGACAAAGAAAGAGTTTAATAAATTATTAAAATCTGGCGATGTTATTTATGTTAAAAATATTAAAGAAAATATTTTCAATTTACAACAATTACCAAAAGTAAATGGTGGAATTGTTGTGATGGATCCATTTACAGGAAGAGTTTTAGCATTAAGTGGTGGTTTTAGTTTTAAACAAAGTGAGTTTAACAGAGCAACTCAAGCTAAAAGACAGCCTGGATCAGCTTTTAAACCATTTGTTTATGCATTAGCTTTAGAGAATAATTTTACACCAACATCATTAGTTTTAGATGCACCATTGGTTTTAGACCAAGGAGATGATTTAAAAATGTGGAAACCAGAAAATTATGGGAAAAAATTTTATGGGCCTTCGACTTTAAGGGTTGGTTTGGAGAAATCTAGAAATTTAATGACAGTAAGAATAGCTCAAAATCTTGGTGTAGAGAAAATAGTTAATTTTTCAAAAGTATTAAAAATTTATGACAACCCAGAAGAACTTTTATCTATATCTTTAGGATCTGCTGAAACAACTTTATTAAAACTTACATCTGCTTATTCAGTTTTTATTAATGGTGGAAAACTTGTTGAACCAATACTTATAGATAGAATTCAGGACAGTGAGGGAAATACTATTTTTAATAATGATAAAAGAAAATGTATTAATTGTGATCAAATTTCTTATTTAACCAACGATTATCCAGAGATTAAGAATAGCTATACGCAAATTTTTTCTCCAGAAACAGCTTTTCAAATGACATCAATTTTAGAAGGAGTTGTTCAAAGAGGTACAGCTAAAAAACTAAAAGACTTAAATTTAAATATTGCAGGTAAAACTGGAACAACAAATAAAAATACAGATACTTGGTTTATAGGTTTTACCTCAAATGTACTAGTTGGTGTTTATGTTGGTTCAGATAATCCAACTCCATTAGGAAAATATGAAACAGGATCTAAAACGGCTTTGCCAATATTTAAAAGTTTTATAAGTGATTCTATTAACAAAAATGATGCAAGACCATTTAAGGCTGCTAAAGGTACAGTGATGATGGTTGTTGATCCTTTAACAGGTCAAAAGGCAAAATTTAACTCAAAGAATACTATTATTGAGGTTTTTAAAAAAGAAAATGTTGTTGATGGAAAAGTACTTTATACAAATTCAGATAGATTAGATTCAAATAATATATTAAAGTTTTACTAATGGATAATAATTATCAAAATTTAAAAGAAGAGATTGAAAAGATAAATCAAAAAATACAGGAGTATCTTTGAAAAAAACAATATCCATTCAAAACTGCAATCTTTAAATTCACAAATGCTGAGTGCCGATTTTTGGCAAGATAAAAATAATTCTCAAAAAGTAATCAAAGAAAAGAAATTTTATGAAGATTTAACTAATTCTTTAAATAATAATGTTGAAAAACTTAAAGATTTAGATGACTTGAATCAACTGGCGTTTGAAGAAGAGAATTTACAAGTTCAAAAAGAAGTTCTCCAAAATATTAAAGACTTAAGTAGTGAAGTTAAAAAAAATGAAATTAAATGTTTTTTATCTAATGAAGCAGATCCTTTAAATTGTTACATAGAAATACATGCTGGTGCTGGAGGCACAGAAAGTCAAGATTGGGCTGATATGCTAAGAAGAATGTATTTAAAATGGTCCGATAAAAAAAATTTTAAATCAAGTTTGATTAGCGAACATAGAGGTGATGAGGCTGGAATAAAGTCTGCAACAATTAAAATAGATGGTGACTATGTTTTTGGATGGTTAAAAAAAGAGTCGGGAATACATAGATTAGTTAGGATATCTCCATTTGACTCTGGAGCAAGAAGGCACACAAGTTTTGCAAGTGTTTGGATTTATCCAGTTGTAGATGAAAATATAAATATAGAAATTTTAGAAAAAGATTTAAGAATAGATACCTATCGTTCCAGTGGAGCAGGTGGCCAGCATGTTAATACTACTGATAGCGCAGTTAGAATAACACACATTCCTTCAAAAATTGTTGTCCAATGTCAAAATGAAAGATCTCAACATAAAAATAAAGAAACCTGCATGAATATGTTGAAAGCAAGATTATATGATTATGAAATAAAAAAAAGAGAGGAAGAAAATCAAAATGTTGAAAGTTCTAAATCTGAAATAGGGTGGGGGCATCAAATTAGATCTTATGTTCTTCAACCTTATAGACTTGTAAAAGACAATAGAACTAACTTTGAAAGCACTAGTCCTGATAAAATATTGGATGGTGATATTGATGAATTTTTGGAACAATCACTTTATAAATTAAATGAAAAATAATATTTTAAAATATTTTATTCTGCTTCTGTCAGTCTTGGTTATTTTGACAGTTTACCTTAGCACTGTAGGTATAGAGACAGATAAATTTAATGATCAAATTAAAAAAAAAATTTTATTAATAAATAAAAAGATAGATATAGATTTAAAAAAAATTAAATTAACTCTAGATCCTTTTAAACTAAAAATTTATGCAAAAACAATTGATACCACAGTATATTTTGCAAAAAGATCTTTAGCATTAGAAAGCATTAAAACGCAAGTTTCACTCAGTTCTTTAATTAAAAACAAGATTTCATCATCAAATATAGAGTTAAAAAGTAAGTCTATATTATTAAATGATTTAATTAGATTTATTCGTACAACAACCAACAAACCTGAATTATTTATATTAGAAAAAATTGTAAAAAAAGGTCATGTAATTATAGATCTGAGTTTGAACATCGATGAAAATGGTAAACTTAAAAATGATTATATTATTAAAGGTTTGTTAAAAGATGCAAGTATAAATTTTTTAGACAGGGCCAATTTTAAAAATATAAATTTTAATTTTAATTTTCAAAAAGATAATTATAATTTTGATGAAATAAATTTTAAAGCAGAAGAAGTAAATTTTATTTCAAAAAAACTTAACGTAAAAAAGAAAAAAAATAGCTTTTTAATTGATGCTATTGTTGGAAACGATCAATCAAATTTAAATTCAAATATATTAAAAATATTAAATTTAAGTTTTGAAAATATAATTGTTGATGATGCTAAATTTAAAACAAATAATAAATTTTCTTTAGAAATAGATGAAAAATTCAAAGTTAAAAATATTATTTTAAATTCTGATATAAATATTACTCAGCTAAAATATAAAAATTTAAAAATAATTAATAAATATTTTCCAGAGTTTGATGATCTAATTTTACTTGATAATCATAAATTGAATTTAAATTATAAAGACAAAAATTTATTAATTAACGGTAAGGGACAAATTCAGTTTAATACTGGAGAAGTAGATGAAGTTAAATATTTTATAAATAAAAAAGATAAGGATTTAAGCATAGATTCAGAACTATTTTTAAAAAAAATAGTTTTAGAGCAGCAAGATTTT
>CACKFA010000014.1 GCA_902599335.1 uncultured Pelagibacteraceae bacterium
ATCCACACCAGCTCAAAAATATTTTCCATAATAAATTTTGAACCAATTACTGCAAAGAATATTGCAATTAAAATTACAGATTTAAAAATAATTACGAATTCAATTAACGATGAAAAAATAATTTGTTTTTTTGAAAAACCTAAAATTTTAAAGACTAAATTTTGATATTCTTTTACTTTCCCTTGAACCATAATTGCACTAGAAATCACAATTAAACCAATAACAATAGTAACAGCCGAAATTAAAGTAACTGCAATAAACACCTTGTTTAAAACAGCTGTAACTTTAGATAAGTAATCTGCAATTTTTATCATTGATAAACTCGGCATGATTTCAAGCATTTCAGTTTCATCAAATTTCTTTGAATTAAATTTTGCAGTAGCTAAATATTCGTGTGGAATATTTTTTGCAAATTGAGGGTTAAATAACATTACAAAATTGATACTTAAATCTCGATAATCTACCTCTCTAAAATTAATGACCTCTCCTTCAATTTCTCGTCCATAAACATTTAAAGTAAAAATATCACCTAACTGAATGTTAAAATCTTTAGCGACTTTTGCATCCAGAGATATTTGAAGTTGATTTGGGTTTGATAAATCCCACCATTTACCTTCTAAAATTGGATTATCTTCAGGTATATTTTCCACCCATGAAGATCTTCGTTCGCTACCAATTACCCAGTAGCTATCGTTATCTGGTTTAATATAAGTGTTAGGATCCACACCATTAATTTTTACAATTCCCGAGGATACCATGGGCACAATTTCAATAGATGCATTTGGATCCATATTTAAAATTCCTTGTTCAAATTTATCTCTTTCTCCTTTTTGAATACCGACAAAGAAATAATCAGGTGCAATATCAGGAATAGATTTAGCAATTTCTCTTTGAAAATTTGTACCAACTAAAGCTAATGTTAATAACAAAGTAACCCCTAAGCCAAGAGACATAACTGTAATGGGGGTTATACTTTTTGTTTGGGTAATATTTTTGATTGAAACTTTTAAAGAAATTATCGGGCTAGATTTGAATTTTTTTAGAAAAAAAATGATTAATTTTGAAAGCAAGAAAAAAACAATTAAACAAACAAAAAAAGCAGCAAAGTAACCTAAGCTATATGAGGGCTGTTCAGACCCAATAGTGAATAACAAAATTAAGATAGATAACAAAACAAAGCTTAGAACTACCGATCTCTTAGAATAATAAAATTGAAGGTTTTGAAATACGTTTCTAAATAAATTAGATGCTTTTACTTGGTCTATAGAACTGATTGTTGGAATAGAAAAAATTACCAGCACTAATAAGCCAACTAAGAATATTTTTAAAAAATTAACTAATGAAAATACTGGATAAACATTCAATCCTAATCCATCAGATAGATATTTGTCCGCTATTGGCACAATTAAAAAACTCGATCCATAAGCAACAACAGTGATGATAAATAAAAGTATAAATAACTGCAGATAATATAGAGTTTTAATATTGCCTGAATAAAAGCCAACTGCTTTTCGTACAGCTATCGACATGTTGTTTTGATTTATAAAAGAAAGCAAAGTATTTGCTATTCCAATACCCGCTATCAACATTGCACTGATAGATACAAGGGATAAAAATTGAGAAAAATTATTAATAATTCTCTTAATACCACTTGCAGAATTTTCAGGATATCTAAGTTTTACTTTTTGATCGTCTTTAAAGATTTCTTCAATTCTTTGTTCGGTTTCTTCAGGTTTATCATTTTTATTAAACTTTACTTTGTATTCATAGTTTAAAAAGCTTCCAATGCCATTAAGCTTTAAAATTTCTAATGTTTGTTTTCCTGCTAAAGCCCAATCGCCAAATGCAACAAATCCACTTACATCTGGTACTGATTTAATAATTCCAATTACTGTAAAATTTTGATCTTGAACTTTTACGATTTCATTAATTTTAATATTTAGAGTTTTTGATAAACTTTCATTTATCAGGATAGTATTAGGTTCTTTTTGCATTCTTTCATAAGCACCAATTGGTTCATAGACAACATTTCCATATAAAGGATATTTTTCATCTACAGTTTTAATTCTAGTAAATAATGATTTATTTTTTTCTCTGTTAGTAGTTGAAAGCATAGTACTGAACTCAATCATTTGAGAAACAGTTGCAAACTCTTTTACTTGATTAACTAAATCTAAATTTCCTTGATTACGATTATAATCAATTTCTAAATCTCCACCCAAAAGTGCTTTAGCATTATCATTAAGTTCTTTTTTAAGACTATCTTCAATTGTGAAAATAGCACTTAAGATAAAAAGACTTATAAATAGCGTTACAATGATACTAGAAATTTTATGATAATTTCTGCTTAAGTCTTTTAAAGCATATTTAAAAATCAAACTAAATTCTGAAGGATTATTTAATTTTTCCATCTTTAATTTTTATTTTTCTTTTAGCTTTGTCTGCAAGCTTAGGATCATGAGTTACCATAATTAAAGACGAACCTTCTTCTTTTACATATTTAAATAAAATATTTGCAATCATGATAGAATTTTCAGTATCTAAGTTTCCTGTTGGTTCATCTGCTAAGATTAGTTCTGGTTTCATCGCAATTGCTCTAGCGATAGCAACCCGTTGCTGTTCACCACCAGATAATTGACTTGGTAAATTATTAAAACGATGTTTCAAACCAAAACGATCTAATAAAATCTTTGCTTCTTTTTCTGGATTTTTAAAATTATTAAGTTCAAGCGTCAAAGCAACATTTTCAACTGCTGTGTAATTAGGAATTAGATAAAAAGACTGAAATATTATTCCAATATTTTTCTTTCTTATCTCCGATACTTCGTCTTCACTAAGGCCTGTTATGTCTTGATCATTAAAAATTATTTTACCAGAAGTAGGTTTTTCTAAGCCTCCAATTAACATTATTAAACTTGTTTTTCCTGAGCCACTTTCTCCAACTACTGAAACAGTTTCTTTTTTCTTAATATTTAAATCAATATTCTTTAAAACACTTATGCTATCTTTGCCAGTTTGGTATTTGAGATTTATTTTTTTTAATTTAAGAAGAGTACTCATGAACAAAAGTTTATTTATAAAAATTTTGATAATCTTTCTAGTGCACATAAACGCAAGTGCAATAGAAAAGGTAGTTTTATTTGGTGATAGTTTGATGGCTGGTTATGGATTACCTAAAGAACAGCATTTATCAATAGTTTTAGAAAATAATCTTAAGCAAACTGGGTTAAGTATTAAAGTCATTAATGGAAGTGTCTCTGGAAGCACTTCGTCAGGTGGATTGAATAGAGTAGATTGGAGTTTATCTGAACCAGGAATAGATTTAATTATTTTAGGATTAGGAGCTAATGATATGCTAAGAGGAATTCAACCAGAGGAAACAGAAAGAAATTTAGAACAAATAATAAAAGTTGCTCAGAATAAAAAAATTAAAATTATTTTAGCTGGAATGGTAGCGCCAGATACTCATGGGGAAAAATATAAAAAAGAGTTTGATGCTATTTATCCAAAGTTATCAAAAAAATATAATTTAGCATTAATCCCATTTCTTCTTGAAGGTGTGGCACTTAATCCAAGTTTGAATCAACAGGACGGTATACATCCCAACAAAGATGGAACAATAAAAGTAAGTGAAACAATAAAAAAAAGTATTATTAATATAATTAATTAAATGAAAATCATTTTATCAATATTTAGCATATTATGTTGCTTTAGTTTTGCTCAAGCTCAAAATACTAATATTACTCTAAATTCAGATTTGAACTTAAATTGTAAATTTGAAAAAGTAATTTTAAAAAATCCAGACCATAACTTTGAGTCTTTCACAAAAGATCAAATTAAAAGAAAAGATATTAATAAGTTAATAATAGAGTCTAAAACACCAGACGTTCTAAATGTTAAAAATTTATCAGAATTTTTTAATAAAATTGATTTAGAGGTTAAAATTTCAAATAAGGATATATTCTTAATTCAAGCATTCGATAAAGAGAGGAATTATTCTGAGTCTGCAGTTTATACTAGAAAAACAGGCGAACTTATTCACGAAATTACAACCAATATAAAACAAGAGGAAAAAGAAAAAGATATTTCTTTTTATAGTTGTAAAAATAATAACAAAGACACTTAAGACCAAAGACTCTAATTCTAATATTTGATAATATTTAAATATGAAGAAGTTATTCTTAGTAATTTTGGTTTATTTATTTTCACAGGCTAGCTCTTTAGCAAACGAAAGAGATACTAGACTGAACCAATTATTTAATGAGTTAAAAGCAAATAAATCAAAAGTAGCTTTTATAATTGAACAAGAAATTTGGGCCTTGTGGAGCACCCATCCAACAGATGAAAAACTCACTGCACGATTAGAGGAGGGTTCTCAATTTGTGAGAGATCAAAACTATATAAAAGCAAAAGATATTTTTACTGAAGTTATTAATCTTGATCAAAATTGGGCTGAGGCTTGGAATAAAAGGGCAACTGTACTTTATATGCTAGGAGAATTTCAAAAATCTCAAGATGATATAGATCAAGTTTTAGCCTTAGAACAAAGACACTTTGGAGCTTTAGCAGGGCAGGGCTTAGTAAATATTCAGCTAAAGAATTATGAAAAAGCAATAAGAAGTTATGAACAAGCGCAAGAAATTTATCCTGCAATGAGATCACCTAAAATAATGATTAAGCAAATAGAAGAATTAATGAAACAACAAACAATATAATGTGTGGAAGATACGTAGTAAAAAACCCCGTAACAAAAACAAATAAATTAGTAAAATCTGCAATTCAGGTTGAAGATACTGAAAACTATAACGCTCATCCATATCAAAAACTTCCTGTCATAAAAAAATATAAAAATGGAAATACTTTAGAAAATCTACAATGGGGTTTGGTTCCAGGATGGGCTAAAGACAAAGATTTTAAAGCTTTAATTAATGCAAGACTTGAGACCATTGATGAAAAAGTTTCATTTAAAAAATTAATAAAAAACAACCGATGTGTTGCTGTTGCAGATGGTTTTTATGAGTGGAAAAGAGAAGAAAAAGAAAAAACTCCTCATTATTTTACCCGTGAAGATACTAACCTTATTTATTTTGCTGGCATCTTTGAAAATGATCAGTTCTGTTTGATAACAGAGGAAGCAAAAGAAAATATAAATGAAATTCATCACAGACAACCAGTTATTTTAAATCAAGCTGATGTTAATCGTTATTTAAATTTAGAATTACAAGGTTCTACATTTTTAAAGGAACGTAAAATTCCTAATTTAATTTTTCATGAAGTTTCAAAAGATGTTAATAAGCCTACAAATAATAGCGCGTCCTTAATTCAAAAAGTTTAACTAGTCTCTAAAATTATCAAAATCAATTGGAAGCCCAATATCAATAGCTTTAATTGCTGCTATAGCTTCTTGAAGATCATCTCTTTTTTTACCATCAACTCTTAACTCATCACCTTGAATTTTAATCTGAATTTTAAGTTTTAGTTTTTTAATGTCAGCAATTACCTTTTTAGCATTTTCTTGGCTAATACCTTCTTTAAGTTCACTTACTTGTCGAATTGCTCCACCTGAAGCGCCCTCAGAACTTTTAACTTCTAAAACTCTTGGATCTACTTTTCTTCTTACCAAATGTGTTTGTAATAATTCATTTACTTGCTTTAATTTTAATTCATCAGGAGCATTAGTAGTAACTGATTTATCTTTTCGCTCTATAGTGATGTGAAGTCCTTTAAAATCATATCGATTGCTTATTTCTCTCAAGCAATTTGCTAAAGCATTATCAAATTCTTGATAATTAATTTTGCTTATTACATCAAATGACGGCATAATTAATTTATAATATAATCTATTTTTTATTAAATAAAATTAAAGATAATATTGTATAAAAAAATTAATTTTAAGGAGATATTGATGTTGAAAGTATATTTAGCAGGAGAAATTCACACAAACTGGCGTGATGAAATTATTGATGAATGTAAAAAACAAAATTTAGACATTCAATTTTTATCTCCTGTCACAGACCATGCATCTTCAGATGATTGTGGAGTTGAAATCTTAGGTCCTGAGGAAAAAAATTTTTGGAAAGATCGAAAAGGGGCTAATATCAATTCAATTAGAACTAAAAAATCCATTAAAGATTGTGATGTGATCATTGTTAAATTTGGTGAAAAATACAAACAATGGAATGCAGCGTTTGACGCAGGGTATGCGGCCGCTTTAAATAAATCAATAATTATTATTCATAATGAAGAACACCAACATGCTTTAAAAGAAGTAGATGCTGCTGCAGCTGCTGTTGCTTCAAATCAAAAACAGGCAGTTCGTATCTTAAAATATGTTCTTCAAGGAACTCTTAAATAGTTATATAAATAGCTTTATGAGTATTATAAAAAAATTTTTTGTTATTCTTTTTTTATTTGTTTTTTCGAATAGTGTTGTTAGTGCTGAAACAATTAAACCAAAAAAAACACCATTAAAAAAATTATCAAAACAGTTGGGAAATGGTAAATTGGTTAAGATTAATTCTTATCAAACTTCTGACTATAAAGGTATAAAAGAGGGTTGGTATAAAGAAAGTCCAATAATAGTAGATGCTTTAATTTCTTATCCTGAAGGTGATGGACCATTTCCTCTTTTGTTAATCGTGCATAGCAGTGGTGGTGCAGATGAATTTACTGCAGATTGGCTAGAATTTATGAGAGACCAACAAAAGCCATTACTAGATATGGGTATAGCTACTATGTATTTAGATAATTTTTCTGCGAGAGGCGCAAAACATACTTATACAGATCAATCAAAAGCATCTTTATGGTCTACTTATATAGATGTGTTTATGGCACTAGAGTATTTAAGTAATGATCCAAAAATAAATATAAAAAAAATAGGTATCTCTGGTTATTCAAGAGGTGGAAACCTTTCAATTATGGCTGCAGAAAAAAGATTGAGAGATATATTAGTTAGCAAAGATCTTTATTTTGCTGCGTCTCAACCAAGATCTGCTGAATGTGGAATATCTGGAATGTTTAGAAATCCAACTCCAGTTAAAGAAACTAAAATTTGGTATGTACATGGTTTAGCTGAGGATTATACCTTGCCAGGTCCATGTGTAGATCTAATGGAAAAAATGCAAGCCAAAGGTGCTGATATTGAAATAGATTTAAGAGAGGGATGGTATCATTTATTTACTGGAAATTATGAGCCAGAAATTGAAAAAAGAACTCAATATTTTTGGAAGTGTCCAAATTTTTATACCGAAGATGATGGTAATATGAATAAAGAGTTCGTTGATTTAATTTTAAAAAATACAAAAATAAAAAGTTTGGATGAATTTAATGAGTTATCACGTAAAAATCCAAGAAAAGCTTTTAAAACAATGTTCAAGGGTCTTAAAAAAGAAAAATGTATTGGAAAAGGTGTTACTGAAGGTGGTAACCACGGAAAAACTTTTATGCCAGAGTATTTAGCTTTTTGGAGAGAAAATTTATTAAATTAATTTAATTATTTGAAAAAATTTTTTTTAATATCATTTCTAATTTTATTAAATACCAGTCAATCGATTGGATCAGAAAGATTTATCCCTTTAGAATTATTTACTGGTGGAGACATAAGAGAAGATACAGAAATTAAATTTACTAATGCTAATTTGGTATTTGGTGAAAAGAAAAGAAAAAAAATTGTAGGTCCTGAGAATTGGAAAAACCCACAAACTGGAGAACTATAAAAGTTTATAAAAGAACAAGAAAAGGTCAGAATGGATTAAAAACACAGTTATTTACAGTTACTAATGATGGGCAGTGCATAGGAAGAATATGGGACAGCAGACGAGGAGGAAGAGTAATAAAAAATGGATGTAAATTTCCTCTAGGAGTTTGGAAAGAGGGTGAGACTAGATCGTTTGAAGGTACTTCTGGCGGTAAGCCAAGAAAAATAGAATTAACAATTTTAAAATTAGGAAAAAAGCAGAAAGACAAAGTAAAATTTAATTGGAAACTTTATGACGGAAGTGGAAAATTAATGGATGACAATGATTATACTTTCTCCCCTGGAAAAGCTATGACCAAACTGAATGATAAAAAGCTATAATTTAAATTATTTTCCTTAATAGTACTCTAATGACATCGATCTAATCTAGCTAGAATTTAAGTGAAATATCTTTACCTAATGAGGAAATTTATTATGGATTTGGATATAGCGGCGTAGGGGTAAGTGCAGCTCCTTGGACTGGAAAACAATTATCTAAACTGGTTTTTTCATCAAATAGTAAAGATCTTAATATATCGTTAATTTACAAAGGTTTACCTAAGAAATTTATTTTCCCACAATTAAGAGTATTTTATTTTAAATTAGCAGTTTGGTTTTATAGATTTAAAGATAAATTCAATATTTAATTATTAAGACAAAAAGCGTCAATATTACTAATGATTGTTAGGTTGTTAATGATCAATTATTCATTTAAAATATTAATTAATGCTTAGTTATATAATACCTTTTTTAATTCTAATTTTAGTAGTTGTATTTATTCACGAATATGGACACTATTATTTTGCAAGAAAATATGGAGTTGGAGTTACTGATTTTTCTATTGGATTTGGTAAAGAATTATTAGGTTGGAATGACAAACATGGAACTAGATGGAAAGTGTGTGCAATTCCATTAGGTGGATACGTTAAATTTTTTGGAGATCGTAATGTTTATTCACAAGCTGATCATGAAGAGATTTTAGAAAAATACAATGAAGAGGAACGAGATAAATTATTTATTTTAAAACCTTTATATCAAAGAGTGTTAATTGTATTTGGTGGTCCTTTAGCAAATTTTCTATTAGCTTTAGCAATCTTTTTTTGTATTTATACTTTTGTTGGAAAAGATTTTACTCCTGCAGTTATCAGTGAAGTTCAAAAAGATAGTCCTGCAATGGTTGGAGGGTTAAAAAACCAAGATATTATTTTAGAAATTGATGGCAATGAAGTTAAAAGCATCATGGAAGTTTCTAAATATATTACAATGTCAACAACAGACTTTATATATTTTAAAGTTAAGCGTTCATATGAAGAATTAATTTTAAAAATAAAACCAAAAATTGTTGAAGGTGAAGATGGTTTAGGAAATAAAATTAATAAAAGAATGGTTGGTATAAAACTAAGTGCTTACAATGATAAAATTAATCACGTTAAATTAGGACCAGCACAAGCTTTGTACCATGCAGCAAACGAAGTTTATTTTGTAAGTGTTTCATCTTTAAAATACATCGGTGGCATGATCATGGGAAAAGCAGATACTTCCCAACTTGGTGGACCAATTAGAATTGCAAAGATATCAGGGCAAGTTGCAACCTTTGGAGTGTTAGCTTTTATTAGTATGATGGCTTATATTTCAATAAGTCTAGGGTTAATTAATCTGTTTCCGATACCAATGTTAGATGGTGGACACTTAATGTTTTATGCATTTGAAAAAATTTTAGGACGCCCTTTATCTCAAAAGACACAAGAAGGCTTTTTTCGAATCGGCTTGTTTTTGTTGCTTTCATTGATGTTTTTCACCACATTTAATGATCTAAAAGACCTTGGTTTATTCAGATAATTTAATTTTCTAAGTTGTTAAAAAGACAAGTAAAATCAACATTAATTTAAATTAAAACAAGATATTGTGTGTCTTTAAAAAAATGACACTAAAAAAAAGCTTGATTTATCAACGTTTATGACAAGTATAAATCTTAACCAACAAAACCGGAGCTAAAATGAACAAAAAACAACTAATTGCTAAGCTTTCTGGCTCATTAAACTTGAGCAAAGCAGATGCTGAGCGAACTTTTGATACAATTACCAACACTATTTTAGATGCTCTAAAAGGTGATGATTCAGTAAAAATTGCTGGGTTTGGTACGTACAAAGTAGCTAAAAGAAAAGCAAGAGTTGGAAGAAACCCAAGAACGGGTGAGCAGATTCAAATCGCTGCTTCTCAAAAGGTAAAATTCTTACCAGCTAAAGCTTTAAAAGAAGTATTCAACAGATAATATTCTTTTTCAACAGCCCTAAACGTTATAAAAGCACGTTTAGGGCTGTTTCTATATGCAAAAACTGCATAGCCAATTTTCCTAATCAGCGTTAGTTTTAAAAATTAATAAAACTATAAGACACCATTTAAACAAGTGGAGGTCTAATGACTAAAATAATAAAAAAAATATCAGCACCGCTTCTTAGTTTAATATTTTTATTAAACATGAGTAGTGCAGGTATGGCAGAGACAACTGTCTCTGGAGAAGTTCAAGCGATATTTAACTCGCTTCTATTTTTAATTTGTGGTTTCCTTGTCATGTTTATGGCAGCGGGTTTTGCGATGCTAGAATCTGGTATGGTAACTTCAAAAAGTGTATCAGTAATTTGTGCTAAAAATATAGGTCTATATTCAATTGCTGGAATTATGTTTTGGCTTTTTGGTTATAATTTAGCTTATGGAATTCCTGAAGGAGGATACATTGGAACATTTACACCTTGGTCAGATGCAAGTGCAGTTGATACAGGTTATGCTGACGGTTCTGACTGGTTCTTCCAAATGGTATTCTGTGCAACAACAGTTTCAATTTGTTCAGGTGCTATGGCTGAAAGAATTAAGCTATGGCCGTTTTTTTTATTTGCAGCTATTTTAGCTGGAATTATTTATCCAATCGTTATGGGTTGGCAATGGGGTGGAGGCTGGTTAGCAGAACTAGGCTTCTCTGATTTTGCTGGTTCGACATTAGTACACTCAACAGGTGGAGCGGCTGCTTTAGCAGGTATCATGTTGTTAGGTGCTAGATATGGAAGATTTGATAGTAAAGGTGAGGCGAAAGCAATTAAACCTTTTGCTGCTTCTTCAATCCCATTAGTAACTGTTGGTGTATTTATATTATGGTTAGGTTGGTTTGGATTCAATGGTGGATCTCAACTAGCTATTGGAACATTTGATGATGCAGTTGCTGTATCAGCAATATTTATCAATACTAATCTTGCTGCTTGTGGTGGTGTTATGGCTGCTGCAATAATCACAAGATTAATGTTTGGTAAAACAGATGTAATTCAAATGTTAAACGGAGCAATTGGTGGTCTTGTAGCTGTTACAGCTGAACCATTAGCACCAACACCTTTGGCAGCTATTTTCATTGGAGCTGTAGGTGGATTGATCGTAGTATTTGGAACTAAATTATTATTCAGTTTCAAACTTGACGATGTTGTAGGTGCAATTCCAGCTCACATGTTTGCTGGTATTTGGGGAACATTAGCAGTGCCATTAACAAACGCTGATGCATCGTTTAGTGCACAATTAATCGGTGTACTTTCAATTAACATTTTTGTGTTTGTTGTGTCCTATATAATCTGGTCAATAATGAAAGCTACGTTTGGAATTAGATTAAGTAAAGAAGCTGAAACCAAAGGTACTGACGTTACAGAAACAGGAGTAATAGCATACGCAATACGAGACTAATTGTATGCAATATAGAGGCTCTTCGATCTCCATGTCGTTATCTCATTGAAGAGCCTCTAATAAAAAGAATTAACTATAATCTCTCTCTCTAGTTAGTTAACTAAAGGCCCCTTAGAAATAAGGGGTCTTTTTTTTATTTTTTTATAATATTTTCGAGAGTTTTTAATACTTCCTTAGCATGGTTTTTTACTTTAACATTATCCCAAACCTTAAGTATTTTGCCTTTTTTATCGATTAAATAAGTCGATCTAATTATTCCCATAAATTCACGGCCCATAAATTTTTTCTTACCCCAAACTTTATACTTTTTAAGAACTTTAATTTCTTCGTCTGCAAGTAAGTCGAATTTGATTTTATATTTATCTCTAAATTTATCATGACTTTTTAAACTATCCTTTGAAACCCCAAATACTTCACAATCTAACTTTTTAAATTTAGGAAGAAGTTTATTAAAATCATTAGTTTCAATGGTACATCCAGGCGTGTCATCTTTAGGATAGAAATACAAAACAACATATTTCCCAATTGAATCTTTTAATGAGTATTTATTATTTGTTGTTGATGGAACTACAAATGCTGGAGCTTTTGAGTTAATTTTTAACATAATTTTGTAGCAATATAATCCTTTTGATGTAATTTAAAATAAAATTATGACCATTAAAACAATCCAAAATTTAGTCTCTGAGGCTATGAGTGAAATTAAAACAATTGATGCTGATGAAGCTTATCAAATGGTACAAAATAAAAATTGTAATCTTATTGATATAAGAGAAAGTAATGAGCTAGAAAACACTGGTAGTGTTGAAGGAGCAAGTCATATTCCAAGAGGAATGCTTGAAGTATATCTAGATCCTAATAGCCCGGTATTTCAAAATGGACAAATAGACCAAAATAAAGAATTTGTTTTATTTTGTGCAGGAGGTGTAAGATCAGCCTTAGCTGTAAAATCATTAAAAGATATGGGATATCAAAAAGTATCACATATTGATGGTGGTTTTGGCTCTCTAGCTAGTAGTAAATTTAAAATAATTTAATTAGTAACAATTTCTTCTAAAGCATATTCAAGTCTATCTTGCCCCCAAAAAATTTTATTATTAACTATAAAGGTTGGAGTTCCAAAAACTTCTTTTTCAAAAGCATCAGTTGTTAATTTAATCAATTGATCTTTAACTGATTGTTTTTTTATGGATTGAAAAAATTCATCACTATCAATACTTAAATCCCTTATTAATTTTGACATAATTTCAACATTCGATAAGTCAAGATTATCTTTCCAATAACCATCAAAAAAACAATTTAAGTAATCATTTTGCTTATCCTTACTAACACTAATATATCCCCTCATTATATTTAAAGAATTTATTGGAAAATTAGAATTCCATTTGAATTCAATATTATTTTTCTCAGATACCAAATTGCAATCGTTTATATTATTTTTCAATTTGAATTTATTAAATGCAGGAGAATCAATCCCAGCTAGCTTGTGAAGACCACCTAAATATACTGGTTTGTAATTAAATATGATATTTTTATGTTTAAGAATTTTTTTGTGTGCAATATATGCATATGGGCTAATTATATCGAAATAGAAATCTATATGATTACTCATATAAACTAATTCTTTTTGCGTAAAAAATTCTTATTATCCAGTATAAAAACAAACCTATTGGACCAATTAAATAAGTCACAATTAAAGGCACAGCCATCAAAACTTTATTTATAGAAAACTTTTGAGAGTCTTTAACAATCCAGCCACCAATAAATAAGTTTATTGCTATAAAGTGAGTCCAAAATATCATTATATATAAATGATCTTCAAACAATCTGGATAACTCGTTTAGACCTAAGTAAAGAGAGAAATTTCCATCAAAATCGTAACCAATTAAATAAGATTTATATAAAATGAAGATATAAACACCACTTAATATTAAAAAGGGAAAAATTGATGTTACAAAAATTCTACTTAAATGTGATTGAGGAAACACTATTAATATAAACCAAAAAGGTAGCACACCAAGGTTGATCCACATGTAAAGTGTCTCAATTGTGAAATAAGTATAAATTTGTTCAATCATTTAGATATATTATATTAAATCTAACAATGATTCCTATAAGAAATAGAAAAAAAACACTCCAAGTGACTGTTGATGAAATGCGTAATTTTGCCTTTGCTTATGTTGAGAAGTATGCTCCTTCAAAACAACAACTCAAAACTTATTTATTAAAAAAATACATGAAACTATCAGCGTCTGATGTAAGAAAAAAAGATGTAAATAAATTGATTGATATTGTTTTGTCTGATCTAGAAAAAAACAGATTTATAAATGATCAATTTTATTCTGAAAGCAAAGCTAAAAGTATGATCCAAAGAGGAAACTCAATTAACAAGATTAGAAGTTATTTAATAGGAAAAGGTATAGATGAAACATTTATCAATGATACAGTTGAAAAAATAAAAGAAGACAACTCTGATCAAGATTTTTTTTCTGCAATTAAATTATGTAAAAAGAAAAGGATTGGTCCAGCTAGGGCAGAGGATAATAGAACTTTATTTTATAAAAAAGATATATCTCTACTTGCAAGAAATGGATTTGATTTTGAAACATCAAAAAAGGTAATGGATATAGAAAAAGATGAATATCTAAAAATAACAAATCTACTTTGAATTTTTATCTTTTTCTTCTTTAACAAGCTGATTTATTTTATTTCTTATGTAATTTTTTACAAAAACAAATACTAATAACCCAAAAATTGAGACAGAAATAATTATTATTAGTATTATTCTTAATTGTTCATCCATTATAAAATGTTTTTATTTTTCAAAATTATACTTGGATTTTTTAAATCTTTTTTACCATACAAAATTTCATTTCCTTCAAAATCAGTTACAGTTCCACCTGAATGTTCTAAAATTGCATGACCAGCAGCGATATCCCACTCATATGCTCTGGGTTCAGCAACATAACCATCATATTCACCAGTTGCAACGACACAGAATTTCAAAGAACTTTTCATTCTAGTATTTTCTTTTACTCCTAAATCATCATAAATTTTTTGAATTTCAGGCTTTATTTTAGTTGAGTATGAAATAAATTTTAAATTTTCTTCTTTCTTAGCAGGTAAATTGCTTAAGTTTATTTTTTTACCGTTGCTAAGCTCATAAGCATTACCTTTTTCAAATGAATAAAACATTCTTTTTTTTGCAGGAGCATTTATTAATCCTGCAACAGGTTTGTTATTGATTATTAAACCAGCATTAATGGTAAATTCTTCTAAATTATTAATATAATCATAAGTTCCATCAATAGGATCAACAAGCCAGAAATCTTTCAAATTTAAGTTATCTTTATTTTCAGATGTCTCCTCTGAAATAATAGGTAAATTAGGAGTTACCTCAGAAATTTTTTTGGATATAAATTTATTTACTTCCAAATCACCATTACTTACAGGTGTATTGTCTGATTTTATTTTTTTTATCAAACCCTTTTCTCTTAATTGAATTGCCAAATCTCCAGCCTCTAAAAAATTATCAATTAAATTTTCTACAATCTCTTTTAAGTTCCCCATCATTTTCCTAGTTTTTTTAATTCAACGTTTTTTGCGTTAATTACTTTTTTACCAACATTTTCAAAATTAACTGTCACTTTATCGTTAATTATAGATTGCACTTGCCCAATTCCCCATTCTTTTTTTTGAGGATTAGTGACTTTGTCACCTGGTTCATAATCTAAAATCATTTAATTTAACTTATATTGTAAATAAGTATAAATACCACCTTATGAATAAAGATTTAAATTCTATTGGTTTAGATAAAAAACCTTCAGATACTAATGTAGTTGTTGCAATGTCTGGTGGAGTAGACTCTTCCACTGTCGCAGGTATCATGAAAAAAGAAGGTTATAATGTAATTGGTATAACGCTAAAACTTTATGACGATGGCAAAGAAGTAGCTGCATCAAAACAATGTTGTTCTGGTCAAGATATAATGGACGCTAAACGTGTTGCGCATAAGTTAGGTATAGAGCATAAAATTTTATATTATCAAGATAAGTTTAAACAAGGTGTTATAGATAATTTTGTTGAGAGTTATTTAAAAGGTGAAACTCCAATTCCATGCGTTCAGTGTAATCAAACTGTAAAATTTAAAGATTTATTTGAAGTTTCAAAAGAACTTAAAGCAGATGCATTAGTTACAGGTCATTATGTAAAAAGTATTACACAAAACAAAACTACCAACATGTATAGAGCTATAGACGAAAATAGAGACCAAAGTTATTTTTTATTTAATACAACTAGAGAACAATTAGATTATTTAAGATTTCCATTAGGTGGAATGTTAAAAGAAAAAACAAGAGAAATTGCAAAAAATCTAGATTTAAACGTTGCCGATAAACCTGATAGTCAAGATATCTGTTTTGTTCCAAATGGTGATTATGCTTCAGTAATACAAAAGTTTAGACCAGACTCCTTTCAGAAAGGAAATATAAAAAATTTAGATGGTGACGTGATTGGTGTTCATGATGGAATTATTAATTTTACAATTGGACAACGTAAAGGCATTAAAGTTTCAGATAAAGAGCCCCTTTATGTATTAAAGATTAATTCTGATAAAAATGAAATAATAGTCGGTCCTAAAGAAAAACTTGGAAAAAAAATAATTTCTTTAAAGGAATTAAATTTATTAACCAACAAAGAGGATTTAGACCAAAATTTATTTGTTAAAGTTAGATCTACCGGAAGTCTTTTAGAGGCAAAAGTTGATTTAATAGATAACAACAATGCTAAAGTGAACTTAGAAGTTCCAGAAGATGGTATTTCACCCGGTCAGGCATGCGTCTTTTATCGTAAAGACCAGTTTGGCCATAAAGTTCTTGGCGGTGGTTGGATTAAAGAATAATAGAAAAATTATTTTTTCTTGTTTTTTCTTTTAGCTCTTCTTTTTTTAGACCCTTGTTTTCTTCGGCCTCTATGTTTTTTTGGGTAACTCATTTAGTCCTATTTTAATTTTATTGACGTTTTTCTTGGGATATAGCATTGTCTTAATAACTTATCAAATTTTTTATGGTTAATTCTTTCAAAACATTTCTTAAACACACGGCTAAAGATTTTCATAATCAATCAGTAAACCCCCCTGTAGTTAGAGCTTCTACTATTATCTTTAAATCAATGAAAGATATTAGAAAAACTCAAGCTAAAGCAATAAAGAACCCAACAGGTGGACATTACGATTACGGAAGACAAGGAACCTCAACAACTTATATATTACAAAAAATTTTAACAAAGCTTGAAGAAAGTTATCATGTTTTTACTACACCAACTGGCTTTGGTGCAGTATTTTTAGCAATATTTAGCGTTACTAGACCTGGAGACGAAATTATTGCTGCAGATCCTCTATATAGTCCAACTAGATTATTAACTGAAAATTTTTTAAAAGAATTTAATATTAAAACGTTTTTTTATAATCCTCATGATTTAAAAACATTAGAAAAAAGAATTACAAAAAAAACAAAGTTAATATATGTCGAGAACCCAGGTAGTAACTCTTTTGATTTTCAAGATATTGGAAAAATCTTATCTATTGCAAAAAAACATAAAGTTTTAACTGCAATAGATAATACCTGGGGCACACCTTACTTTTTAAAACCTATTAAACTAGGTTTTGATATGTCTATTGTATCTGCAACGAAATATTACTCAGGTCATTCGGATGTAATGGGTGGTTCATTAGCTGTTAATAAAAAAGTATTTCCAAAAGTTAAAGCTGCAGAAAGAAATTCAGGTCTAAGATTAGGACCTGATGATGCTTATTTAATTACAAGAGGTTTAAGGACTTTAGACGTCAGATTAGATAGACACAGAGAAAATGCAAAAAAAGTTGCTGAGTTTTTATCTAAATTCAAAAATATAAAATTACTCTATCCATATAAAAAAGACTCTTACAATTTTAGAATGTGGAAAAAATATTACTCAGGAGCATCTGGATTAATGGGTTTAAAGATAAAATGCAAAAATATTAATTCTGTAAGAAAATTTGTTAATTCATTAAAATTATTTGGGTATGGTTACAGTTGGGGAGGATTTGAAAGTTTAGCCTTGCACCAAGAATACAGGGAAACGGGAAATAGAAAATTTTTAAAATTAGCAAAAGATGAACACCTTGTAAGATTACATATTGGCTTAGAAGATTCTAAAGATCTGATAGCTGATTTAAAAAAAGCTTTAAAATATATTAAATGAGCTCAGAAAATTTTACTATAAGCAAGAAAGCGCTAATTACATTAATTGCTGCATCTTTAGTTGTAATTATTTCTTTAGGAATAAGACAGACCTTTGGATTATTTTATTTTGATTTTAACACTGACTTAGATATTTCCATTTCCCATTTTGGATTTGTTATGGGATTACAGTTATTACTCTGGGGCGTATTTAGTCCTTTGTTTGGTGTAATTACTGATAAGTATGGAGGGGCAGTTGCAATCTTTATTGGCTTTATTTTTTATTTGGTAGGTGTTTTATTTTTTTATTCTGGTTTTAATACTGGAGGCTATTTTACTTTAACCATAGGAGTGATGATTGGAATTGGCTTAGGTTCTACCGCTATAGGTATACCTGTATCAGTTGTAGCTAAACATTTTCCAGCATCTAATAGAACTATTGCAACAGGAATAGTTACATGTGCAGGATCTTTTGGATATTTTGTTTCACCTCTACTAGTAAGATATTCTTTAGTTGAAACAGGTTGGGAAAATACACTTTTATATTTTTGTCTTCTCTTAGGAGTTGGATTGGTAGTATCATTATTTGTTAGTACACCAAAAATACCTGTGGGAGTTAATCAAGACAACAATCAAACAGCAAGAGAAGCACTAAAAGAAGCATTTGCAAACAAAAGTTTTATTTATCTTACTTTAGGTTTTTTTGTTTGTGGTTGGCATATTGCTCTAGTCGCAACACACATTCCTACCTATATGGCAGATAAAGGCTTACCTGATTGGACTCCTGCAATGGTTTTAGCTTTGATAGGAGTTTTTAATATGGCCGGCACTATTACAAGTGGTTATTTAGCAACAAGGTATAGTAAGAAAAAAATATTAAGTGCAATATATCTTTTAAGAGGCGTTTCAATTATCTATTTTATTTTATTACCACCAAGTATATTTAATTCTGTAGTTTTTGGAGTTACTTTTGGTTTTTTATGGCTATCCACAGTTCCTCCAACAAATGGAATTGTTGCACATATATTTGGTACAAAATATGTTGGACTTTTATATGGAATAGTTTTTGTAAGCCATCAAATTGGTTCTTTCCTAGGAGCATATCTAGGTGGTGTATTTTATGAATTAAATGGAAATTTTGACTATGCATGGTACGGATCTATCGCATTATCATTATTTGCAGGTCTGATACATTTACCTATAGTAGAGAAAGCAATTGAAAGAACTCAGCCAGCATAAATTTAAATTTAATCCTTATTTAGAGGATCTGTATCAATCAGATAAACCTTTAATTATTTACAAAGTAGATGATGGGTATAATATTTATACAGATTTTTCAAAAAAGATCATTCTAACAAAAAAAAATATACATAATTTTCTTAAATCGTTAGAGAAAAAAAAATACAAAAAGGAAACAGATTTATATCTTGGTTTTTTTGGTTATGAAATTTTATGTAATTTAATTGGTATTAATTTAAAAAATAAAAAGAGGATAAATTTTTACAAAGGGGTTTTTTATAAACCTGAGACAATAATTAAAATTAGAAATGATGTTAAAGTTATATCTAGTATAAAAAAACATACATTCAATTATCAATTCAGCAAAACTCAAATACTAAGTCCTTTTAAGATTAATATTTCTTATGAAAAATATAAAAAAATATTTGAACTATTTTCAAAAAAAATTAGACAAGGAGAGACTTATCAAATTAAAATTTGTACAAAATATAAGAATAAATCATTAATAAATCCTGTTAATTTTTTTTGGAAATTAATGCGTGTTAATGCTTCCCCAGAGTCATTTATGATAAAGGACAAAGATTATTCTATAGTAAGTTGCTCTCCCGAAACATTAATTGATAAGAAAAAAAACAA
>CACKFA010000015.1 GCA_902599335.1 uncultured Pelagibacteraceae bacterium
TCCCTGCATCTGAATTTAGTATGTATTGATAACTGCTTCCTACAAAGGATGCGTTGTTAACAGTTGCATGGATTGAGTTCTCTTTTTTATCTTTATTAATTGAAATTTTTTCAGGTCTAAGAGCTACAGAAACAGTTTTTTGAAAATCTTTATCACTTTGCACTTTAATATTCATTTCAGCTATTTTTAAATCATAAGAGTTAGATTGTTTATTTAAAATTTTAGCTTTTACTACATTTGCATCACCTATAAAATTAGCTACAAATTTATTTTGTGGAAAATTATAAAGATCTTTTGGACTACCTTCTTGAGCGATTACTGCATTATTCATCACAATAACTTTATCAGAAATAGCTAACGCTTCCTCTTGGTCATGGGTTACATAAATAGTTGTAACTCCTAATTTTTGTTGAATTTCTCTAATATCTTCTCTTACTTGTCTTCTTAATTTTGCATCTAAGTTAGAAAGAGGTTCATCGAAAAGCAGTACTTTTGGTTCCAACACAATTGCTCTTGCAACCGCAACCCTTTGCTGCTGTCCACCAGATAGTTCTGATGGCATCCTGTTTTCATACCCCTCTAAATTTACCAATTTTAGAGTTTCTAAAGATTTTTGAATATATTCTTCCTTATTTACATTGACCATTTTTAAGCCATACGAAACATTTTCAATTACACTCATGTGTGGAAACAAAGCATAAGATTGAAATACCATTGATACATCTCTGTCAGTTGCAGGCAATAATGTTACATCTTCATCATCGACTAATATTTTTCCACTGGTAGCTCTTTCTAGACCTGCAATAATTCTTAGTGAAGTAGTTTTTCCACAACCAGATGGACCAAGTAAAGTCGTTAAAGTTCCAGCTTCAAATTTACAGCTAACATTATCTACCGCTGTAGTTTCATTAAATTTTTTTGTTATATTTTCAAACTTTACTTCTGCTTTTTTCATTATCCTAAATTTCCTTGTAAAATTCCAGCTGCCTGATCTCTTCTTCCTAATTTACGTTTTCCTATTATTAATTGCATTAAAGTAATTGTAATCAGCATAACTACAATTAATGCAGATGAATACACTATTGCAAGGCCATAGTCATTATTTTCTAATCGACCAAGTATGTATGAAACAGCTAAGTCATAATTTGCACTTACCAAGAAGATAACCGCACTAATTGCTGTCATGGCTCTTACAAAACTAAAAACTAAAGATGCTGTAATGGCAGGCTTAAGTAAAGGAAGAATTATATTCCTAAATGTTTGGGCGCTAGAAGCGTTTAAAGTTGATGAAGCTTCATCTAAGTGTGGATCAAGCTGGTTCATAGCAGCTATTCCTGCTCTAACTCCAACAGGCATATTTCTAAATACAAATGCAATCACTAAGATTATTCCAGTTCCTGTTATTTCAAGAGGAGGAACATTAAAAGCAAAAACGTAACTTACACCGATAACACTACCAGGTATTGCAAAGCTCAACATCGTACCAAATTCAAAAGCATTTTTTCCTTTGAACTTATGTCTTGTTAGAAGATATGCAGTTAAAATTCCTATTGCAGCAGTCGGTAAAGAGGAAATTAAAGCAATCGTAAATGTAGTATTAAAGGAATTCCAAGCAGTTCCTGTCCATAAGAAACCTCTCTCTTTTACCCAATCAACACTAAAAGCTTCAATATAATGTCTTAATGTAAAGCTATGATCGACACCCCACATTTCTACAAATCCACCAAACATGATCATTACATAAATTATAAATGTCAATAAAGCCCACGGAAGCACAGTTGAATAAATTACCCATTTTGTTTTATTTGGAAGCTCTGGATGAACACCACTATCTCCTTTGCCTGAAATTGAAATATAGGATTTTTTTCCTAACCATTGGTTTTGTAAATAAAATACTACTAGAACAACAGATAATAAAATCATAGCTAGTATTGCTGCTTTAGTTTCATCGTACTGTGCGCCAACAATTGCAAAAAATATTTCAGTAGATAATACATCGTATTCTGCTCCTAGTACTAAAGGGTTACCAAAGTCTGCTAAACTTTCTATAAAACCAAGTAGAAACGCATTTGCTATTCCAGGTCTCATTAATGGTAAGGTAACTGTTTTAAAAACTTGCCATTTAGAAGCCCTCAAGGTTTGAGATGCTTCTTCCATAGATGGACTGACACTTTCAACAACACCAATTAAAACTAAAAATGCAATAGGGGTAAAAGCAAGTGTTTGGGCAAACCATATTCCTGGTAAACCATAAATCCATCTAGAAGGTTCAATGTCAAATCCCCATTCAAGAAACGAACTCACAACACCAGTTCTTCCAAATAAAATTATTATCGCTAATCCAATTACAAATGGTGGAGTAATTATTGGTAATACAGATAATACTCTTATTGTTTTTTTAAATCTGAAACTAGTTCTTGCAACTAATAAAGCAAAAGCTAACCCCAAAATTGTTGATGAAAATGCAGTGAGTGTACCCATAGTAACAGTATTCCAAAAAACACCACAAGCATAATCACTATAAAGGCAATCCAGCCCCCAAATTCCTTTATTAAATATTTTGTCTGAAAAATTACTTATTTCATATCCACCTTCGGTTCCTTTAAAAGCAACTGCAAACATTCTGAAAATTGGAAAAAATACAAAAGTTGAAACTAAAATTATAATACTACCTATACTTCCAACTATAAAATTATCCCCATTCAACCACCCACGTGCTGAAAGACCATGAGTGATATAAAATACAAATGTACAACAAGTTAAAACTGCACCTGAACCAACACCAAATTGATTTTCTACATCACCAAAAATAGATTGTAAAATTTCAAAATTCCATCCTCTTATACCAATAGAAAATCCCTGAAGAAAAAAGTAAAAAAAACCAATTAACCCTGAGTATAAGAAAATTTTAGAATATATCGGATTGTTCTGATTTAATTTAAATGTTGATAAAGGAAAAATTAGAGGAAGTAATATTGGTAAAAGCCAATATTTTTTATTTATAAATACTTGAGGTAATACAGAACCATAATCCTCTAAAGAATATTCTAGTATCCAGTTTATTGAGAAAAACCCGTCACCTGTTACATACCATGGAAAGACTAGGAAGCCCAATCCTCCTATGAGCATCCAACAGATAACGAGTCCTCTCATTAATTCCTAAAATTATCTAGGAATTACAGATACATCGTTATCCCACTTAGATAACAGGCTCGCTCTAGTAGCTTTATCTCCATAAACTTTAAAATTGTAATCAATCAAGTTTATTGTAGATAAATCTGGAGCATCAGGATCAGCTTTTGCTTTAGTATTTGATGGTACTTGCAAAGATTTTCCTGAAGTGAAAACCATAGTTTGTATTGCAGGACTTAATGCCCAGTCATAAAACTTCTTAGCTTCCTTCATATTTCTTGCACCAGCAATAATACTCATTGATCCAACCTCATAACCAGTCCCCTCAGCAGGAGATACCGTTACAACAGGTAAACCTTTTTTAGTTTGTTTCACACCATCGTGTTGGAAACAAATACCAATTAAGTTTTCACCTCTTCCAGTCGCTTTAATTGGAGCAGAACCAGATTTTGTGTAAGTATTTATATTTGCATGAAGTTTTTTCATGTAATCCCAACCTTTATCTTCTCCAAAAATTTGAAGAATTGTAGCTAAAGTTGTGTAAGCAGTTCCAGATGAATTAGGATTTGCTACTTGGATTTCACCTTTATAAATAGGTTTTGTTAAGTCCATCCATGATTTTGGAGCTGGAAGACCTTTTTTAGCTAAAAGATCTTTATTGTATCCAAAACCTAATGCACCAACATAAATCCCTACAGATTTATAATCAGCATTTTTAGCTTGGTTTTGAGCTGCAGGCAATAAATCGTCAAAATGTTTTGATTTATATTTCTCTGTTAAATTTTCCTGAGCAGCCGTTAAGTGTGGATCACCTGTTCCACCAAACCAAACATCTCCTTTTGGATTAGATCCTTCTGCTTTAATTTTAGCAAAAGTTTCACCACTACTTGCTCTTGTCATTGCAACTTTTGTGCCTGTTTCTTTTTCATAAGCTTGTTCAAGCATTTCACAAACATCAATTTCTACACTGCAATATAAAGTTAATTTTGCAGCAGAAGCTTTGTTTGTAAGACCAAACAATGTAATTGAAAAAAGAAGGACAATAGATGCTATCTTTATTAGATTTTTCATTATTTCCTCTCTCTAAAGTTATATTATTCAGAAAGTTAATATGTTTTATTAAAAATTGTTACTATTTTATTACAAAATTCACTTCTAGGTTTAAAATTTATTTTAGTTATTAAATTAAAAATATTGTATAATTTTTTTAAGAGGGGTAAGTCATTGGAGATTGTAACTAAGATAGCGCCAATCATATTGGCTCTGATCATGTTAGGCTTAGGCCTAGGATTAAAAATAGAAGATTTTGGAAGAGTATTCAAATCGCCAAAAGATTTTATTGTTGGTTTTATTTCTCAATTAATAATTCTTCCAATTGTAGCATACATATTAATTTTAATTTTAAAAACACCGCCTGAAATAGCAATAGGGGTTATGATTATAGCTGCAGCACCTGGAGGAGTAACATCCAATGTAATGACAAAATTTGCCGATGGTGATGTTGCATTATCAATATCTTTAACTGCCGTAATTAGTTTATTAAGTATTATTACAGTTCCTTTAATAATCTTTACATCTGCAGACATGTTAGGAATAACAGAGGTTTCTCAAAATATTTCAATGACAGGAATCGCTCTAAAAATGTTTTTAGTTGTAACAGTGCCTGTGATTTTAGGAATGATTATTAGAAAATTTGCTGAAAATTTTATATCTTCTAAAGTTGAAATATTTAACAAACTTAACATAGTATTGTTTGCTGTTTTTTTTGTAGCTGCCTTTTATTCAGAAAGAGAAAATTTTATTAGCTTTATAAAACAAGCAGGTTTAATTGCTTTAATTTTAAATATATCAATGATGGTTATCGCATATTATATTGCAAAAGCTTTTGCTTCAGGAGTTAAACAAATGAAATGCATTGCTTTAGAATGTGGATTACAAAATGGTACACTAGCGTTATTTGTTTCAACACAAATATTTGGTACTGATATATTATATGCATTACCAACAGGTGCTTATGCACTAATCATGTATATAACAGGATTTATTTTTATTTATTTTTTAAGAAAGTCTAATTAATTATTGATTATTCTTATTTGATTAAAAACTTTATAAATAAAATGGCTTAAGCTAAGCATATTTTTATTCACCATTCCCTTTGTTGTTACAAAAGCACTATCTTTAGCATTGTATGTAATTAATTTTTTATCATTTATATGAAGAAATTTTTTATCAACTAAATATTTTATTTTTCTAACAACTGTAGGTCTAGGAATACCAGTTATTTCAGAAATTGACATGGCATTAACTCCTCTTTTATCTGATCCCAGAATCTCTTTTCTATATGAGTCTAAATTTGGTTTTTCTGGAGTAAATTTTGGATTTTTAATTGTATTTATTAGCACAACCATACCGATTGCAAAAACTTCTAAATCTTTTAATTCTTCTCTCCATCTTTTTATAAAAATAAACCAAAATTTATTAAATTGATACAAGCAGTAAGAAAAATTTTCTTTTATTGCTAATATTATTTCTTTATGAGAATAAACTTCATTTACTAATTTTTCCTTTTTTAAAATTTTATTAAATTCATACAAGATATTTGCAACCTCTGTAAGAGTGTCGACCGCTTTAGCTGAGTAAAGCGTATCTCGAACAATAAAAATTTTCTTACCAGTTCTTTTAATTACTTTTAATTTTTCTAATTCTAAAACTTTTCTTCTAATACTTTCTTTTGGAACTCCTAGATCTTTTGAGATGTCTGAAATATTAATTTTATTAATTTCGATTGGTTTATCCTTATAAAATGTGTCGTAGTCAATTTTTACTCCATTTTGTCTGAAATATATAAGGTCTTGATGTATCAAATATATAATGAGGACAAACTTATCTATATCTTTATAATGATCATAGGCTCTTACAAACCAGTTGCTTGTTAAAGTAAAATAAGCGGGTGCTAGTGCGGCAAAATTATCTTGTATTACCTTATTGATTACCTTCTCATCAATATGCTCAGAAATACTTGGTATGGTGTTCATATTTTTTAAAAAAACCCAATATGAACAAAAGCAATATTAGAGTCAACCCATTCTGGACAACTCTAGTATGTAAAATATGAAGTAATAATGATTAAAATATTGTCTATAAACAAAATATGAGTACAGAAAGCTTACATAGAACATCCGAGATTGTAGAGACCCCCTCTCAATATGTCGAAACTCCAAAAAGGGTTAACGTGGATGTTCTAAAGCAAAGACTTCTGGAAGAAAAGAAGAAGGAAAAAGTTAAACGAACAATAATTTTATCATCTGTTATCGTTTCTTTGGGTGCTCTAACGATGTTAACTTATTAAGGTTTCCAAATCTTTCTTTATTATATCCGGTATAGAAATTTCTTTTTTTGAGTTATTTTTATACCGGGCATATTTATTTTGTCCTGGATACATTATTTCCTTAACACCTTTTATCTTAGGAAGTTTTTTTATTGTTTTAATATTATCTTTAATTCGTTGATTATAATTTTTCTGAAATAAATTTGCTTTAAAAGTTATAAATAAATGTCCAATATTTTGTGGACCTGAAAAATCATCAAATGGATCTTTAACTCTTCCTGCGTGATTTCCTCCAGTCAAAACTCCACTTAATATATCTACCATCCATGCAAGTCCTGAACCTCTAAAACCTGCAATTGGTAATTGAACTCCTGCCAATGCTTTTTTAGCATCTGTAGTTGGTTTACCAAACTTATCTAAAGCAACTCCCGCAGGAATTGATTGATTGTTTCTCGCCGCAACTCTAATTTTTCCTCTATTAATCATTGAGATTGATGTATCCAAAATAAAAGGAATTTTAGAAGCAGTAGGGGATCCAAAACAAATTGGATTTGTTCCAAATAAAGTTTTTAATGCACCATGTGGAGCAACTGCTGGAGGAGCATTTGTATATATCATTGTGATTAAATTTTTCTTTACTGCTTGTTCAGCGTAATAGCCTGATAAACCATAGTGACCACTATTTTTAACAGCCACCATTCCTATCCCAGTTTTTTGTGCATGTTTAATTGCAGTTTTAATTCCTAGATCAGCAGCAACAAAACCAATACTATTATTTGCATCAATATGAGAAATAGAAGATGAAATTTTTTTAATTTTAATTTTTGGTTTTGGATTAATTACTTTTTTAGAAATTCGATCACAGTACATCTTCAGTCTTGATAAACCATGTCCATAAGCACCAACTAATTCTGCATTGATTAATGCATTAGTAGAAATTAAAGCATGATCTTTACTTAGACCAAATTTTTGGAATATTTTAATGACTTGTTTTTTTAAAACTGGGGTCTTCATTTCATCCCCTTAACATTTATCCTTTTCCACGCCAAGGAATAGTTTTATCTATTATTTTTCTTAATGTAATATCAAATAAAAGACCTAACAGACCCATAATAAAAATCGTTATCCAAATTACCTCATATTGGAAGTACTTTTTAGCAACGTTTTCAACAAAACCAATACCTGTTGTGCCTGCTAAAAACTCAGCAGCAACAAGCGTTCCCCAACACATACCAACAGCTACTCTAATTCCTGTAAGAATTTCAGGTAGTGAATTTGGGAAAATCACGTGTCTTAATATTTGTTTTTTAGTAGCGCCTAATGAGTGGGCCGCATGGATTTTTGAAAGCTGTGTTCCAGAAGCACCAGCTCTTGCAGAAATAATCATAATTGATAAAGAAACCATAAATAATAAAAATACTTTTCCTGAGTTATCAATTCCAAGCACTGAAATAATCAAAGGTGCCCATGCAAGAGGAGGAACAGGTCTATAAAGCTCGATTAAAGGATCAAAGAAACCTTTAGCAAATCTGTTTAGACCCATAAAAAGTCCTAAAGGTACACCAATGATGATACCAAAGATTAATCCTAAGAATACTCTTAAAAAAGAATCCCAAATATGACCGTATGGAACAGGTACTTTAAATAATTTGAAATCACCTGTAACAACTTTTAACACATTACTTTTAAAGTTTTCTTTTACTATTCCATCTTTAGTATGCACTGGATATTCACCAGGCAGTATATCAGCAATCCAATCTGGTAAAATAAATCCTATCATTTTACTTACATCAACCATCTCAATCCATAAAAGAGGAATATTTTTGTAGCCAACACTTGGTTTTGACATCAGGATGAATTTATTAAAAGTATCAGATGGTTTTGGTAGCCATCTTCCCGATCCTTGTTCTGAACATGTTGGTCCACTTGCAACTATTGTTCCAGCAGGGAATAAAAGAATATCTATTAATCTTAATCCACCTTGTTCTTTATTTTGCAATTCATCAAATTCAACAATTGCAGCTTGCATTCCATTTAATGCGTTAGGAGGATAGATACTTGCAAATTCTATTCTTCTAGCAATTTTAACAATATTCTTTGCGTATTCAGATGCAATTTCCTGACTGTCATCTAAACTTTTTCTATAAGCTTTGATATCATCTTTAAGTTTTTTAATTGCATTTTTAAACTGTGGATTATGATTTCTTAGTTTAAAAAATTTATCATCTATAAGTTTTAGTTCGGCCGCTGCTGCAGCAAATTTTAAACCTCTGTTAGTTTGTGGTGCAGTCGGTATTTCTATTGTATTTTCTATAGAACCACTTCCAGAATCTATTGTTATTATTCCCCAACCACCTTGTTCATTAATAAGTTTTTGTCTTTCAGTTTTCTGAGCATCTGTTTCAAAAGGATAATCTTTCTTTTGGAAATTTGAACTTAGAAGTTTTATTTCCTCAGTCATTTCTTTGATTTTAATTTTAGTTTCCATTTCCATTAGCTCTTCACTAGTTAAGAAAGGAATTAATTTAGATGTTCTATCAATATAGCTTACTAGAATTGTCTTTTGCTGATCATTTAAATCTGGAGATCCATTTATTTCATTAGCAATTTTTTCAAGGTTTTTGTTTTCAATTTTTATAATTGATGTGCTTTTGAATTCTCTTTCTTCAATAGGAAATTGATATTTTAAACCTAATAATGACTCGTTAATTTTAGCAACTTGACATAATTCATTTGCTGATTTTGGATAGAAACCTTTTGCAATATCCCATGAATAATAAAGCCATAACATTAGAATTGCACTAGTTCCAACTATTACCCAATGCGTTCCACCTTTTGCTCTTTCTGGATTACCAAATACGGCATCAACTTTTTCAGTTTTAATTAATCTTCTCCCATAAAGAATACAGCCAATAACAGATACGATAATTAATATTGTTACAAATTGGGTTAACATTAATTATCTTTCCCCATTATTTCTTCTTCCATATTCCAAATCATGGATAAAATTTCTTCTCTTGTAGATGAAAATTCTTTATTTTTTTTAATTTCTCTTAAATCTTGTGTAAGACCCATTTCTGCAAATGGAAGATTGTACTCTTTATGTATACGCCCTGGTCTTGGTGCCATTACATACAATCTTTCTCCTAGTAACAATGCTTCTTCAACAGAGTGAGTAATTAAGATAATAGTTTTTCCTGTTTCTTTCCAAATCTTTAAAACTAAAGACTGCATCTTTTCTCTTGTTAATGCATCTAACGCCCCTAATGGTTCATCCATTAAAATTAAATCAGGGTCATTGATTAAACATCTTGCAAGAGCAACCCTTTGCTGCATACCTCCAGATAACTGATAAGTTGGAGTGTTACCAAAACCTTTAAGTCCAACTATATCTAACCACTCATCAACTTTCTTAGCTGTAACTTCAGGATCTTCTTTTTTCATCCTAAGTCCAAAATTTACATTCTCAGCTACTGTTAACCATTCAAACAATGCACCTTGTTGAAAAACCATTCCTCTTTCAACACCAGGTCCATCAATTTCATTATTGTTAAGTGTTATTTTTCCTGAAGTAGGTCTTAGAAACCCAGCAGTAATATTTAGTAAAGTTGTTTTTCCACAACCAGAGGGCCCAAGAACAGTAAGTAATTCTCCTTTTTTTAAAGTAAAACTTACATCCTTTAAAGCGTGAACCGTTTCTCCTTTTGGAGTTTTAAAAATCATGTTTAGATTTTGAGAAATCAGATCACTCATAACTGCCTTATATTAGAAATTTGATAAAAAAAATAGGCACCAATTATAAAATCAGTGCCTATTTAAAAAGTTTTAAACCCTTAAAATTATAAAGGTAAGAAACTTGTATCTACAGCTCCTCCTGGAGTCCCCATACCTTTTAGGAAACCATCAAGATTACCACTTTCCATAGATGCTTTTGTTTCTTCTGGTGTTAAGAATTTGAAACCACTTAAAGTGTCTTTCATATCTGCAACTGTCATTTCAGAAGCTTTCGCCATAGCGTTCATGTCAGCTTTACCTGCTTTGTATCTAGCATTAGCTTCATGAGTTACTTCGATGAAAGTTCTTAACATACCTGGGTTTTCTTTCATGAATTTATCTGTAACTGATGTGATATCTATACCTAAGATACCAGCTGCTCTAGCTTCATCTACAGTTAAAAGTCTTGATCCAACTGCAGTTGCTGCCTTGATAGAATTACCACCAAATAAACATGCCATTACAACATCGCCACTTACTAATGCAGCAGCACCTTCTTCTGGGTCCATTTGAATAATATCCATTTTACCTCTGTCAGCACCAACAACTTTCATACTTTCATCAAAAACGTATTCAGCCATTGTTCCTAAAGGAACAGCAACTTTTTTACCTTCTAATTCAGTAGCGTTTGCTTTTGTAATTCCAGAAGCATTAGATGTGACACAAGTAGTTCCACCCATTCCGTATTCCATAGCAATATCAACTAATTTGATAGGTGCATTAGATTTTACAGCATTTATAAAAGGCACTAATCCTTGTGAGTAAGAAATATCAATATCTCCTGCTAACATTGCATCAGTCATTGCTCCACCATTTGTGAAGTTAGTCCATTTAACTGGTACACCAAGAGCTTTTGCAAAATTTTTCTTCTGCATATCCTCTAGATTTGGGCTTGGCCATTCTAGAAAGTATGCAACTCTAACTTCATTTGCAGCTGAATTAGCAACTGAAATTGATAGGTTAAGTGCAAAAATAGATCCTAGAATAAAACTTAGTATTTTTTTCATTTATTCCCCTATGTTTAATTAATTAAATACTAGATATTTAAATTCAAATTGTCTCCGAAGTAAAACAAAAAAAGAAACTTATACAATTCTTGGTTGTGTCAATAATGTGGTAGTTAATCCATTTATTTTAGTCTAAAGAGGCCTTAAGATTAAATTAAAATATTTTATAGAAAGAAATTTTTATGAGCACACAAAATAAAACGGCAATTCCAAATTCATTAAATGAGCACTGGATGCCATTTACATCTAACAAAGATTTTAAAGAAAACCCAAGATTAATTGTTGAGGCTAAAGGTGTGTATCTAAAAAACCATCAAGGACAAACACAAATTGATGCAAGCTCAGGATTATTCTGTAATCCTTTAGGGCATGGCAGAGAAGAGATTATTGAGGCAATAACAAATCAATTAAAAACTTTAGACTACTGTCAACCTTTCCAACAAGGATTTGGTGGATCATTTGAATTAGCTACAAGAATTTCAAAACATACTCCAGGAAACCTAAATAGAATGTTTTATACTATTTGTGGTTCTACTGCTGTTGAAACTGCAATTAAAATTGCAATCGCTTACCACAGAGCAAGAGGAGATAGTCAAAGATTTAGATTTGTTGGTAGAGAAAGAGGTTACCATGGAATGAATATTGGTGCGACTTCTGTTGGAGGTATGGTTAATAACGTAAAAACTTTTGCAAGTGTTTTAATGCCAGGTGTTGTTCATATGAGACATACACATTTGCCAGAACATAAGTTTGTAAGTGGTCAACCAGAAACAGGTGTTGAGTTAGCGGAAGATTTAGACAGAATTTGTATGAACTTTGGAGCTGAAAATATAGCAGCTTGTATTGTTGAACCTATTGCAGGATCAACTGGTACATTAGTTCCACCAAAAGGATATCTACAAAGATTAAGAGAGATTTGTGATAAACATGGAATACTTTTAATTTTTGATGAAGTAATCACTGGTTGGGGTAGAACTGGATCTCCATTTGCATCACAAGAGTATGGAGTAACTCCAGATATGATGACAATGGCAAAAGCAACTACAAACGGAATTAGTCCAATGGGAGTTGTTGCTTGCAAAGAAGATATTTATGATGCTATTGCAGAAAATGCTCCCAAAGGAACTATAGAATTATTTCATGGGTATACTTATTCAGGAATTCCAATTTCTGTAGCTGCTGGATTAGCCGTACAAGACATCATTGAAAAAGATGATATTTTCAATAGAGCTAAAAATTTGGCACCTTATTTTCAAGAAGGTCTAATGTCTTTAAAAGATATTGATGTTGTTGATAACATTAGAGGTTATGGAATGATGGGTGGTATTGATATTGTTATGGATAAAAAACCAGGCGCTGCAGGATTTACTTGTTTCAAACATTGCTATGAAGCTGGAGTGAATTTCAAAGCTACTGGTGATTGTTTAATCATTGCTCCAATGTTTATTTGTGAAAAAAAACACATTGATGAGATTATTGAAAAACTTCGAACCGGAATAACAAATTACGCAAAAAGCAAAAAGAATTAATTTTCGTTTATGAAAATTGGAGTTCCTAAAGAAATAAAACCACAAGAAAATAGAATTGGTTTAACACCCGAAAGTGTTAAAATTTTAGTTTCAGAGGGCCATGAAGTATTGGTTGAAAACAATGGTGGATTCGAAGCTGGTTTTGAGAATGATCAATATATAAAAGCTGGTGCTAAAATTGCTGATACAGCTTCTGATATTTTTAATGATGCAGAAATAATTGTTAAAGTTAAAGAACCTCAAAAAGTAGAGGTTGATATGATTAAAGAAAATCAAATCGTATATACCTATCTACATTTAGCCGCTGCAAAAGAACTAACCGAGGGGTTAATGAAATCTAAAAGTATTAATATTGCTTACGAAACAGTAACGGATAATAATGGAAGACTACCTTTACTTGCTCCAATGAGTGCTGTTGCAGGAAGAATGTCAGTACAAGCAGGAGCTCATTGTTTGGAGAAAAACCAAAGTGGTAGAGGTTTGTTATTAGGGGGTGCACCAGGTGTAACAGGTGGAACAGTAGTTATATTGGGCGGAGGAGTTGTTGGTGAAAATGCTGCAGTGATTGCAACTGGTATGCAAGCAAAAGTTCATATTGTAGATAAATCCGAGGCTAGATTAAAACAACTTGTTGAAATTTTTGGAGATAAAATTATTCCAGAAAAAAGTGATAAAACTGATTTAGATAAATTAGTTGCTGAGGCAGATTTATTAGTTGGAGGAGTGTTAATTCCAGGTGCAGAAGCACCAAAATTGATTACAAAAGAAATGATTAAAACAATGAAAAGAGGTTCTGTAATTGTTGATGTTGCTATAGACCAAGGTGGCTGTGTAGAAACTAGCAAACCAACAACACATGGTGATCCGACCTATATAGTTGATGATGTAGTGCATTATTGTGTAGCAAATATGCCAGGAGGTGTTCCTAGAACTGCAACATTGGCTTTAAATAACGTAACATTACCTTTCTTAGTGAAGCTTGCTAATAAAGGTTATCAAAAAGCACTTGGTGAAGATAAAAACTTTTTAGCAGGATTAAATGTTCATAAAGGACAAGTAACCTACAAAGCTGTTGCAGATGTATTTGGACATAATTTTGTTGAACCTGGAGAAGCTATCAAACATTAGAAATGGAAAAAAACTATCCTTCAAGCACAAAGGTGGTTGTAATTGGGGGCGGTGTAGCCGGCACTTCTTGTGCTTATCATTTAGCAAAGTTTGGTTGGAAAGATGTTATTTTATTAGAAAGAGATCAATTAACATCCGGTACAACCTGGCATGCAGCAGGATTAATAGGTCAATTAGGAGCAACTTCTACAATTACTAAATTAAGAAAATATTCTTTAGATCTTTATAAAGAACTAGAAAAAACAACGGGTTTATCAACTGGACTTAAACAAAATGGAGCAATAACAGTCGCCTCATCTAAACCGAGGATGCAGGAACTATTAAGACAAGCTACTACAGCACAACTATCTAATGTTGAAGTTGAGGTTTTAAACCAACAAAGAATAAAAGAATTATATCCAGTAGCAAAAAATGATGATTTAGTTGGGGGTGTTTATATGCCAAAAGATGGTCAGGCAGATCCTGTTGGAGTTACCAATGTATTGGCTAAAGCCGCTAAAATGTTAGGTGTGAAAATATTTGAGAAGTCGCCAGTCAAAAAAATATTAGTAAGAAATAAAAGAATATGTGGTGTTGAAACTACTCAAGGAAAAATCGATTGTGAATATGTAGTTTTAGCTTCAGGCATGTGGTCTCGACAAATTGGAGAAGAAATTGGAGTTAGTATTCCTTTGTATCCTAATGAGCACTTTTATGTGATTACAGAACCAATGAAAGATCTTCCTAAAGATTTACCTGTTTTAAGGGATTACAATGCTTGTCTTTATTTAAAAGAAGATGCTGGAAAAATGTTAGTTGGAATTTTTGAACCTAATGCAAAACCTGCATTTAAGGATAGCGGCAGAGTTCCTGAAGATTTTTCATTTGGAGAATTCCCTGATGATTTTGATCACTTTGAACCATATCTTGAAAAATCTTTTCATAGACTTCCAATGTTAGAAACCACAGGTATAAGGAAATTTTTTTCCGGTCCTGAGTCTTTCACACCTGATACTCAGTATTTACTTGGGGAAACACTAGAAGTTAAAAATCTTTACACTTGTTGTGGTTTTAATAGTATTGGAATAGCAAGTTCTGGAGGAGCAGGAAGAGCAACTGCAGAATGGATGGTTAATGGTCATATAAATGAAGATTTATTTTCGTTAGACATAAAAAGATTTCAAAAATTTCATTCATCTAAAAAATTTATTATGGAAAGGGTTACTGAAACATTAGGTGATTTATATGGTATGCATTGGCCATATAAACAACACGAAACTTCAAGAAATGAAAAATTATTACCTTATCACGAAGAATTAAAAAAAGCTGGTGCATGTTTTGGGGTAGCTGGAGGGTTTGAAAGACCCATGTGGTACTCTTTAAACGGAGAAGAACCAAAATATAATTATAATTTCAATTATCAAAATTGGTACCCATCTGTAAAACATGAAACAATAAATGCTAGAAAAAATGTTGGACTTTTTGATTTTTCAACTTTTTCTAAATTTGATTTAATAGGTGAAAAAACTCATAGTGAATTACAAAAAATCTGCACAGCTAATATTAAAAATGAAATTGGCAAATATACCTATACTCATATGCTAAATGAGGATGGTGGTATCGAAACTGATCTAACGGTTGTTTGTATAGATAAAAATTATTTTAGAATAGTTAGTTCGGCAGCAACAAGAGAAAGAGACAAATATCATATTCTAAAATATTTGTCTAAAGAGGTTGAATTTTCAGATATTACTGAAAGCATTTGTTGTCTTGGTTTATTTGGTCCTAAAAGCAGAAATATGATTCAAAAAATAAGCAGTGATGATTTTACCTCTGAAAATTTTAAATTTGGAACAGGTAAAAATGTTTATATAGATGATATTAAAGTTTGGGCACAAAGAATATCTTATGTTGGCGAGCTTGGTTTTGAACTATATGTTGATAACTCAAATGTATTAAAATTATATAAAATTTTAATTGAAGAAGGTAAAAATTATGATTTATCGCATTGTGGTATGCACGCAATGGATATAATGAGGATGGAGAGTGGTTTTTTGCATTGGGGCCATGATATTTCACCAGAAGAAAATCAATACGAAGCTGGTTTAAATTTTACTATTAGTTATAAAAAAAATATTAATTTTATAGGTAAAGATGCGCTTTTAAAAATTAAAGATAGAAAACCAAATAAAACCATGACCATGTTTACACTGAAAGACAGTCAACCTGGTGTGCCATTGCTATTACATGAAGAGCCTATTTATTTAGATAATAAGATTATTGGAAGAACAACATCAGGAAACTATT
>CACKFA010000016.1 GCA_902599335.1 uncultured Pelagibacteraceae bacterium
TATATAATTTCTTTTCTAGTTTAAGACAAAAAATTAATGACCCCCTTGGTCAGAGGGTCAAAAAACGTGATGAAATTAACCGGCGATAACAGCTAGTAAAAGCAATGCTACAATATTTGTAATTTTAATCATTGGATTTACCGCAGGTCCCGCAGTGTCTTTGTAAGGATCACCAACTGTATCACCCGTAACCGCGGCTTTGTGGGCTTCTGAGCCTTTTCCACCATGATTTCCATCTTCAATATATTTTTTTGCATTATCCCAAGCACCACCACCTGCAGTCATTGATACAGCAACAAACAAACCAGTGATTATTACACCAAGTAACATTGCACCAACTGCAGCTAAAGCAGCAACTTGTCCACCAATTGATAAAATTATAAAATATAAAACTACAGGAGATAAAACTGGTAATAGTGATGGTATAATCATTTCCTTGATAGCAGCTACAGTAAGTAAATCTACTAACTTAGCATAATCAGGTTTTTGCTTTCTTTTCATAATACCAGGGAATTTTTTAAATTGTCTTCTTACTTCAACTACAACTGCACCACCTGCTCTTCCAACAGCTTGCATTCCCATTGAACCAAAAAGATAAGGTAACATTCCACCAATTAATAATCCAACGACTACATATGGGTTAGATAAATCAAAAGTTACAACAATACCTTCTAAAGCAGACCCAGCTTCTTTTGAAAAATGCTTAATATCTTCAGTATAAGCTGCGAATAAAACTAATGCTCCTAATCCAGCTGAACCAATTGCATAACCTTTTGTAACAGCTTTAGTTGTGTTCCCTACTGCATCTAAAGCATCTGTTGTTTTTCTAACTTTCTTATCAAGATTAGACATTTCAGCAATACCGCCAGCATTGTCAGTTACTGGTCCATACGCATCTAATGCAACAACCATACCTGCTAATGCGAGCATAGTAGTTACAGCAATTGCAATCCCAAATAGTCCAGCAATAGAATTTGTAATAAGAATTCCAGCAACAATTATTAATGCTGGTATTGCAGTTGCTTCCATAGAAACAGCTAACCCTTGAATAACGTTAGTGCCATGACCAGTTGTTGATGATAATGCAACAGATTTAACCGGTCTATAACTTGTTCCTGTATAGTATTCAGTAATCCAGATTAATAATCCAGTGATAACAAGTCCAATGACACCACAATAATATAAATCCATTCCATTAAAAGTCTTATCATTTACTGTAAATTCATTTGTAAAACCAATTACGTGATCTGTAACAGGCCATAATATTATTAAAGAGGCTACTGCTGAGACAACAAATCCTTTATACAAAGCATTCATAACGTTATTACTTTTTCCAAGTTTAACAAAAAAAGTTCCAATAATAGATGTTAACAAACATGCAGCACCAATAGATAATGGATAAATCATCATATTTAGATCACCAACAAAGAAAATTGAAGATAAAACCATTGTTGCAACAATTGTAACAGCGTAAGTTTCAAATAAATCTGCAGCCATACCTGCACAGTCTCCAACGTTATCTCCTACGTTATCTGCAATTACAGCGGGGTTTCTTGGGTCATCTTCTGGAATTCCAGCTTCAACCTTTCCAACTAAGTCAGCACCTACGTCAGCACCTTTTGTAAAAATTCCTCCACCTAATCTTGCAAAGATAGAAATTAGAGAAGCACCAAAACCTAATGCAACTAAAGCATTTACAATTTCTCTTTCATCAACATTAAGTTTCAATAATATATAATAATAAACAGCTATAGATAATAGCGCCAAACCAGCAACCAACATTCCAGTTACAGCACCTGATTTAAAAGCAACTGAAAGACCTTGAGCCAAACCTTTTCTAGATGCTTCTGCTGTTCTTACGTTAGCTTCTACGGAAACTAACATTCCTACGTACCCTGCAATACCTGATAAAGCAGCACCTATTAAATAACCAAGACCTACTAACGGACTAAATGCAATACTTACGATTACTAAAACTACAGCACCAACAATAGCAATAGTTTTATATTGTCTTGCTAAATATGCCTTTGCACCAATTTGAATTGCAGATGCAATATCTTGCATTTTTGCATTTCCTGCACTTGAATTAAGAATATTTTTTCCAGTTAAAAATCCATAAACGATAGATAATAAACCAGCTCCAATTGTGTATAATAGTATTGTTTCGACTGTTCCGCTCATATTAACCTTAAGTTGTTGGTTGTTAAATTTTAAGCCCGCACAATACAAAAAAAGATAAAAAAGACAACGATTAACTTCTAAAACCGATGAATATAACCTTTGGATTTAGCTCGTATTTGCTTGCCTTTTTCATCGAATATCAAAGATCTATCTTTACCAGATACAATTTTACCAATTTTAGTTATTTTAATTCCTGTTGCTTTAGAAGCTTTTTGAATGATTCTGGCTTTCTTAATATCTGCAGTAAACAATACCTGATAATCATCTCCATTAGAAATTAGATTAATTTTATTTAATCTTTGTTTTTTAATCAAATTACTCAATTTATTGGAAACGGGTATTTTATTTTCAAATAAGTGAAATGATAAACTTTGTCTATTAATCATTTTTGCTAAATCATCGAATAATCCATCTGAAACATCAATAGAAGAATTGGCAAATTTTAATAAATATTTTGTTAAATTTAAAGGTAACTCTGGTTTGTAATATTTATCTACAAAGAATAATTTATCTTTATATTTAAATTTAGCCTTATTACTTAATCCTTTAAGTCCTAAATAACTATCTCCTAAATTTCCAGTAACATAAATATCATCATTTGATTTAGCTTTGTTACGATAAATTATTTTATTTGAATATCCTAATGAAGTGATTGTAAAACTTAATTTATTTGAAAAAGTTGTATCACCACCACATAAATCTATATTAAATTTATTTTGTTCTGATTTGAGTGATTTTGAGATTTTATATAAATTATTTTTTGTAAATGTTTTTTTATTACCAGAACCAGAAATAAAATAAAACCTTGGTTTTACACCTTTGCAAATTAAATCGGAAATTGATGACCTTAAAATTTTTTTAATTACTAAATCTGGGCATTTAAAATCATAAAAATGTGTACCAATATTGTATGTATCAACAGATATAACAACACCTCTTTTTTTATCAAAAAAAACATCATCATTTAGATCAAGAGCAGATTTATTTTTTTTAGCTATTTTAAAAAAATAATTATTTATTAGATCAAATTCATGCATTTTTAGATCTTAATTTTTTTCCAACATTGTCTAATAAAGCGTTAAGATATTTTGTCTGTGAATCTTCAAGAAAAAAATTAGATGAATTTAAATATTCTTTAATGATTATATTTATAGATAAATTTGGTTTGTACATAAATTCATAAGTTGCTGCTTTTAAAATTGTTTGAAAAACTTTGTCTAATTTTTCAAATACAAATTCATCACTTAATTTATTATTTAATTCATCTAAAATAAGATCGTTTCTTTCTATCGTTCCTAAAACAATATCTTTAATAAATTTTTTAAATCTGTGTTTTGGAAAATCTAAATCATCATCTTCATTATAAAATTTACCATATAACTTCTGAATAATTATTACTCTGGGGTTATTTTTTGAATTATAATGAGTTCTCATTTTTGAGACAAAACTGAAATCACAGCTTCTGCAGCTTCAGCACCTTTTTTTCTTCTGGCTCTTGCTTGAGCCATATTTAAACAAGTAATTATTCCATTCCCAATTGGTTTTTTGCTATCTATAGATAATTTCATTATAGCATCCGTTGATGCTTGAGAAATGAAATCGAAATGAGGTGTTTGACCTTTAATCACACATCCTAAGGCTAAAAAACCATCAAATTTTTTTAAATTTTTGGAGATTGTGACCGGAATTTCAAAAGCACCAGGTACTTTAATAATTTTTATTATATTTTTTTTTGGAATTATTTTTAAAGCACTTTTTATTAAGCCTTCAGTAATTTCTTTGTAATAATCTGCTACAACAATTAGATATTTTTTTTTCATCAAATTAATTCCTGTTTTTTAATTTTTATACCATAACCATCAAGACCAATAACTTTTTTTGGTGATTTGGTGATTAATATCATGTTTTTAATTTTCAAGTCTTTAATAATTTGAGCTCCAATACCATAATTTCTTATTAACTTATCATTTCCCTTTTTATAAAAGTCTTTATTTTTATAATCTTTTAAAGTCTGAGTTACTGATTTTAAATTTGTATCTTTGATAAAAACTAAAACACAATTTTGATATTTTTTAAAATAATTTAAAGTTTTGTTGAATGAATTTGGTAGTGATTGATTTATTAAATAGTTTTGAACGACATTAGATGAAATTACTCTTACCCTAGGAGCAATACCTTTTTTGATTTTACCTTTTATTAACGCGAAATGTTCTGAGCCATCTAAAAGATTCTCATAAATTCTAATATTATATTTTTGATTTTTCACATCAATCTTGCTTTGTTTTTTAAGTTTAATAAGTTTTTCTTTTTTTAGTCTATAAGCGATCAGATCTTCTATCTTTCCAATTTTTAATTTATGTTTTTTTGCAAAATTGAATAAATTCTGACCTTTAGCCATTGTTCCATCTTCATTCATAATTTCACAAATTACAGCAGAGTTATTTTTTTTTGCTAATTTAGATATATCAACAGAAGCTTCGGTGTGCCCTGCTCTAACAAGCACTCCACCATCTTTGGCTATAATTGGAAACACGTGACCAGGTGAAACGATCTCTTTTTTATTTACATTTTTTTTTGAAGCAATTTTGATTGTTTTCGCTCTATCTTTAGCAGATATACCTGTTGTTATTCCTTTTTTTGCTTCAATAGAAATTGTAAATGCCGTCTTGTTTCTTGATTGATTTACTGGAGACATTAAAGATAAATTTAATCTTTTTGCTTGAAGAGAATCAAGCGCTAAACAAATTAAGCCACGCCCGTATTTTGCCATGAAGTTAATGTTCTTTGCATTTGAGTCTGATGTTGAGATAACTAAATCTCCTTCATTTTCTCTTTTTTCATCATCTACTAAAATAAACATACCACCTTTTTTAGCTACGCTAATAATTGACTCTATTGACGCAAAATTATTTTTTTCCATTAAAATAATTCCTAACGTATTTAGACAAGATATCTATCTCTATGTTGACTAAACTAGATTTTTTTAAAGTTGATAAATTCGTTTCTTTGTAGGTGTGAGGTATAATCCAAATTTGGAAACCTTTTTTAGTCACTTTTGAAATTGTAAGAGAAATACCATTCACACAGATTGATGCCTTTTCTATTAAGTGTTTTCTTTCCTTTTTAGGTAAACCAAAGTCAAAAAGAAATGATTTATCTATTTTTTTAACACTTAATACTTTACCAACAGTATCAACATGTCCTTGACAAATATGTCCTGAAATTTTAGTCCCATATTTTAAAGGTAATTCTAAATTTATTTTATCTTTTATTTTTAAAAATTTGAATTTTGATCGAATTATCGTTTCTTTCGAAAGATAAAATTCCATAATTTTAGATTTATATGAAATTAAAGTTAAACAAACACCATCACAGGCAACAGACAAACCCATGTCTTTATTGGATACCTTAACATTACTTTTAACAAAAATGTTAAGACCTTTGGGTCTTTTAATTATTTTAGTAATAGTACCTTGGTTATAAATTATTCCGTTAAACATTTTTTCTAACTATATAGTGTTATTCTGTCTTTTCGTAAATTGAGATTTAGAGTAATTTTTGTTCTATATTTTTGATTTAATATATTTTGACTACTAAATTTCAAATAATCAAAGTTTTTAGAAAGTTTTTTTGGACTTTTATATAAATAAAATTTATTAAATATTTTATTCTTAATCAGTGAATTTGTTAATTTATCTCCACCCTCAATAAGTAAATTTCTACATCCATAATTATGTAATTTTTTCAAAATTAATTTAATGTCAAATCTGTTATTTCTATCAATTCGAGATTTTATTAGACGAATTCCTTTTCTTTTAAATTTTGAAATTTTTGATTTGTCAGCTTTATTATAAAAAATTAAAGTATTTTTGTTATTAGAAGATTTAATTATATAACTGTTTATTTTAGAATTTAACTTGTTATCTAAAATAATTCTTTTTGGAGAAAATTTTTCAAAACCCTTCAAACGACAATTTAATTTTGGATTATCTTTATTTAGTGTTTTGTAAGTAATCATCAAACTATCATTTTGATATCTCAACATGTGTGTAAACTGATCTGAGTAAGAATTTGTAATCTTTTTCTGGTTCTTGCTGTAAATAATATTATTTTTTGAAATAGCTATCTTGCCCGTAACGAAAGGTAACTTTTTCTTTCTATTAAAAAAATAAGGTAAATAAAAACTTTCAATTTTACTTTTTAATAAATCTTTTTTTACAATTATTTTTTTTGACTTTAAAATTTTAAAACTTTTATTTCTTACTCTTTTGTCTATGTCGGTAACAGCATATATAACTTCTGAAATTTTTGATTTAATTATCGCGTCAGTGCATGGAGGTGTTAAACCATGATGACAGCATGGTTCTAAAGTAACATACATTTTTGCACCTTCTAATTCTTCAAAACTATTTTTAATCGCATTAAATTCAGCGTGTGGTCTTCCATTAAATGAAGTTTGTCCTATGGAAATAATTTTATCATTTTTGACTATGACACAGCCTACAGAAGGATTTGATCCGGTCTGTCCATGACGAGATTTAGCCAGGTCTAAGGCTAATTCCATATAAAATTTATCTTTTGATGAAAATTTATCTTTTTTTGTAGACATCAAGCTTGTCCACGAATTGTACGAAATCTTTTTCTTCTCTAAAGTTTCTATATACAGATGCAAATCTTACATATCCAACTGGGTCTAAATCTTTTAATCCATCCATAACCATTGTCCCAATTGTATTTGTTGATATCTCTCCTTGTCCTAGTTCTTCAAGAGATCTTGAAATGTTACTGATGAATTTTTCTATTGTGGCCGTATCTATTGGTCTTTTTTTTAGAGCTATGTAGATTGATTTAGATAATTTATCACGATCAAATGAGGATTTTCTTCCATTTTTTTTTACAACCATCAATTCTCTAAATTGAATTCTCTCAAATGTAGTAAATCTTTCACCGCATATGCACAATCTTCTTCTTCTTATTGCGGTACCATCTTCAGTTGGACGTGAGTCTACAACAGATGTATCACCTTTTTTTTCGCACGGACAAATCATTTACTAAAGGTTCTTATATATCGGAAATGAAGAAGTTAAAGAAATAACTTCATTTTTTACTTCGTTTTCTATTTTGCTGTTATCTGTTGGGTTTTCAGATAAACCTTTTAAAGTTTTAGTAATTAATTCACCTACTGTTTTAAACTCATTTAAACCAAATCCACGAGTTGTAGCCGCTTGAGTTCCTAATCTTATTCCAGATGTAATCATGGGTTTTTCTGTATCAAATGGAATACCATTTTTATTACATGTAATGTTTGCTCTAGACAGACTCTCTGCTGCGAGATTTCCTTTTACATTATAAGGTCTCAAATCAACCAACATCAAATGTGTATCTGTTCCATCTGAATAAATTTTAAATCCATTATTTTTTAAAGTTTCTGCTAACATTTTTGCGTTTGCTAGAACAGATTTAATGTAATCTTGAAATTCTGGTTGTAGCGCTTCGAGAAAACCAGCTGCTTTTGCAGCAATAATATGCATTAAAGGTCCTCCTTGGTAACCAGGAAAAACAGCTGTATTAAATTTTTTAGCAAGTTCTTCGTGATTAGTTAAAATTATTCCTCCTCGTGCACTTCTAAAAACTTTATGGGTTGTTGAAGTAACCACATGAGCATAATCGCAAGGATTAGGATATCCTTTACCTGCAACTAAACCTGAGAAATGAGCCATATCAACCATTAAGTATGCCCCAACTTTATCTGCAATCTCTCTAAATCTTTTAAAGTCAATTACTCTAGAATAAGCACTCCCACCTGCAATGATTAGTTTTGGTTTATGTTCTAATGCAAGTTTTTCAACATTATCATAATCTATCAACTCAGATTTTTTATCTACATCATAACCTATAGCGTTAAACCACTTACCTGACATTGAAATTTTTAATCCATGAGTAATATGACCACCTGAATTTAAACTCATACCCATAAATGTATCTCCTGGGCTTAACAGAGCTAAAAAAACTGCTCCATTAGCTTGTGCACCTGAGTGTGGTTGGGCATTTGCAAATTTACAATTGAATAATTTTTTTAATCTTTCGATGGCAAGGTTTTCTGCTACATCAACATGCTCACAGCCATTATAATATCTTTTACCAGGATAACCTTCTGCATATTTATTAGTTAAAACCGATCCTTGTGCTTCTAATACTGCTTGAGATACTATATTTTCAGACGCAATTAACTCAATATGTTGTTGCTGTCTGATTAATTCGTCTTTAATAGCTTTATAAAGTTCTGGATCTTTTACAGATAAACTATCCTCAAAAAAACTTTTATAGCTATCGTTTAAATAACTTTTTTCGCTCGACATAATTATATTTTCTTAACCCTTCTAAAGTGTCTACCACCTTCAAATTTTGTATTTAAAAAAACACTAATAAATTTCAAAGCATTTTTTTTGGTTATTAACCTTGATCCTAATGTAATGATGTTTGCATCGTTATGCAATCTGGATAATTTCGTTGATTTTAGATTAAAACATTGTGCTGCGCGAATATTTTTATGCTTATTTGCCGCAATATTCATGCCAGTGCCAGATCCACACACTAAAATACCAACATGACTCTTATTAAATTTAACTCTTTTAGCAACTTTATGCGCATAGTCGGGATAATCAACGCTGCTATCATCTTTAGGACCAAGATCCTCAAATTTTATTTTTTTATTTTTTAAATAAACTTTGATTGTTTCCTTTAATTTAAATCCAGCATGATCTGATGAAATAAATACTTTTTTCAAATTAATTAAATTTATAATCTAAAACACAAGCAACTAAATGTATTCTATTCTCTTCTCCACCATTAAATGCATTGTGATATTTAGTGTTGTTTGTAACCCAAACCGAACCATCAGCAGGCATATGTTTTGCAACATTATCAATTACCATTAAACAACCAGGGTTTGTTATAATAGGTATATGTAATCTTGGTTCAGGATCTCTATGCCAACTTAAGGTTGATCTTGGCTCTTTTAAAAGAATTCTAACTCTTCCAAGTTTATATTTTTTTGAAAGGACATCATAAACCTCTCTAAAATATGTGTTCTCATAGTCTTTAATAAATTCTGAGTAAGATGCTTCATCAATCATTTCGTCTCTAGAAACTTCTTTTCCTGATTTATCAGGTTTAGTCCAGTATACTCCACGAGCTTTATTACCTCTGATTGAATCTGGATCACCAGGTACCTGTGTTAAAGATATGGCACCAAAGTGCGTAACACCTGCGTCTTCAAATTTTTTAATCTTAACTATTTGATGATAAGCTTCTTGTAACTTTTCTATATCAAACTTAATTTCTTGTTTCTGGAAATCGCTAAAGTCTAAAATTCTATCTTCCTTTTTGACATTTAGTTCTATAATTTTTGAGTTTTCTGTCGCCATCGTGATTGCTTTCTACCCTTTTTTTTTTATATGTGTATATTACATTTGTCGCAATTTAAAAGTAAATTAAAACATGATTATTGGTAAATATCCTAGTCTTAGACTCAGAAGAAGTAGAAGAGAATCATGGTCAAGAAGATTGATTCAAGAAAATACCTTAAGTGCAAATGACTTTATACTCCCTATTTTTTTAATTGAAGGTTCAAATAAACGACAAGAGATTTCATCAATGCCAGGAGTTTTTAGGTATACAATTAATCGATTGAGCCAAAGTGTGGATAAAGCAATAAAATTAGGAATACCAATGATAGCTCTTTTCCCAAAGACGCAAAACTCAAAAAAAGATGAATTGGGAACTGAATCACTGAATGAAAATAATTTAGTCTGTAAAGCGATACAAGAAGTCAAAAAAAGATACAAAAACCAAATCGGTATAATGTGTGATGTTGCTTTAGATCCTTATACATCACATGGTCATGATGGTTTGATCAAATCTAACACTATATTAAATGACGAAACAATTGAGGTTTTGATCAATCAGTCATTATTACAAGCTGAGATGGGTTGTGATGTACTGGCTCCTTCAGACATGATGGATGGCAGAATAGGAAAAATAAGAAAAGCTTTAGATAAAAATAAATTCCAAAACGTTCAAATATTATCGTACGCTGCAAAATATGCTTCAAGCTTTTATGGACCTTTTAGAGATGCAGTCGGATCTAAAGGTTCTTTAAAAGGTGACAAAAAAACTTATCAGATGGATTATAGAAATTCCGATGAAGCTTTAAGAGAAGTTGCATTAGATATTAAAGAAGGTGCTGATATGGTAATGGTTAAACCAGGTATGCCCTACTTAGACATAATAAAATCAATAAAAGAAAAATTTAAATTGCCTGTATTTACCTATCAAGTATCAGGAGAATACAGCTTAATTGAAACAGCTATAACGAAAAAAATAATTAATAAAGATGCTGTATATGAAAGCTTAGTTGCTTTTAAGAGAGCTGGTGCCAATGCTATAGTAAGTTATTACGCTGATAGAATTGATAAAATAATAAAATAATTATTTTAAAGTATTTAAGAATAACAACCTGCTATTTGGATAATTTAGATTATTTGGTCTTAATATAGTTTTATCCAAATAATCGCCTACTAATTTCAAACCGTTCAATAAAGTGCCAAGATCATTTACTTCTATATCTTTTTCAATTAAAAAATTAGGTACATATTTTTTTTCATTTAAAGAACTTGCGTAATATACAGTTTTGTTACCTTCTAAATCTTTTTCAACTAAATTTTCAAGCGCCAAGTCATATCCTAATATTTTAAGTAACTCCAATTCCCAAAATATATATTTTTTTATCCAATCTTTTTCTTTTAAAATTAAAAATAAATTTTGAATTATAAAATAAACTTTATCGTTAGATTGAGACTCTGCTGTTAATATTTTGATCAAATTCATAGCAGATGTAATACAGGATAACTTTTGCTTATGATCAAAATATAATGGGGTATAGGCATTTAAAATTTCAATTTTAAAATAACCTATTCTGTTTTCATTTTTAGAATTGTAATTAACATGGAGTTTATTACCAAGCTGAAGATAATTTTTAATTTTTTTTGAAGTACCACCAAATATAATTCCAGATATCTTTCCTTTGTCTTTTGTAAATAATTCAGCAATTAATGAATTTTCATTATATCTATTTTTACTTATTAAAAATCCTTCGTCTGACCAATTCATTTTTTATTAGTATTTTTTAAACATTCTATAGCAGCATTTTGTTCAGCTTCTTTCTTTGATTTTCCAGTGCCTATAAAATATTTTGTATTGGGTAATTTTACTCCAACTTTAAATATGGGCTTGTGTCTTGGACCTGTATTTGAAATTAATTTATAGGTAGGTAATTTTTTAAAGTTTTTTAAAGTTAATTCCTGTAACTTTGTTTTTGCATCTATTTCCGTAACTACACTTTTTTCAATATGATCTTGCCACAAGTTTAAAATTGCTTTTTCAACTATTGTAAAACCTTTATCAAGATAAATAGCACCAATTAATGCTTCACAGCTATCAGATATAATTTTGTCCTCAATTTTTATTTTTTTATTGTTGGGGTTAAATGTTTTAACATAACTAGCTAAATTGATTTTTTTTGCTATATCCAGACAAGTTTTTTTATTCACTAGCGATGCAAATTTTTTATCAAGAATACCTTCTTTTTCTCCTGGATAAATTTCTAAAAGTTTTTTTGCTATGACTAAGCCAAGAACTCTATCACCCAAAAACTCTATCTTTTCATTATTTTCATTTGGATTAAAGCTTTTATGTGTGAGAGCTTGAACAAGTAGATCTTTATTTTTAAATTTTAAATCAATTTTTTTTTCTAAACTTTGATAGTTAATTTTCATTAATTAATTTTATTAAAGGTTCTATTAAATCTTATTGACTTATGCCATTTCCAAAATTCAATAAAACTTCCTATTCTTTTATCTGAAGAGAAAAATATAAATTGAGCTTTTCCTACTAAATTATCTTTATGTACATATCCAACACTTGTTAAATACCTGCTATCTTTAGAACAGTCTCTGTTATCCCCTAAAAAGAAATAATGATCTTTTGGTACAGTAAACACATCAGAATTTTGATAGGTATAATCTTTTAAATAAACAGTATGAAATTTTTTACCATTTGAAAGTTTTTCTTCAAATCTATAAACATCAATACTTTTGTCGCCACAGAAAATTGTAGTTTTGTTATTAATTTTAGATTTAAGAATTTCAGAATTGTTTAAATATAAATTAGAGTCTATAAATTGAATTTTATCACCAGGTAAACCAATTAATCTTTTAATGTAATCTGTTCGATTATCTGCTGGCGTTTTAAATACAATTACATCACCTCTTTCAGGACTACTAAACATAATTCTTTTGTTTAATATTGGAGGACTAAAAGGAAATGAGTGTTTGCTATATCCATAGGTATATTTTGTTACAAACAACCTATCACCTACTAATAAAGTAGGTTCCATTGATGATGACGGAATATAAAATGGTTGTACTAAAAGCGATCTAATTATAACTGCAATTATTAATGCATAAATTAAAGTTTTAATATTTTCTGAAAAAAAATTTTTATCTAATTTCATGATGTTTGAATAATTGCAAATGCTGTTGAATAATTTTTTTCATCCGAAATTGATAAAAAACATTTAAAATTTTTGATTTTAAAGTTCTTTTTTACGATTTTTGTAATTTTTTTATTTTTAACGTAATAAGGCTTTCCCTTTTTATCATTAACAACTTCTATATCTTTAAAATTTAAATTCATACGAAAACCTGTTCCAAGAGCTTTGGAAAATGCTTCTTTTGCAGCATATCTCTTCGAAAAAAAAGCTACTTTATTATTTACAGCACTAGATTGTTTCAATTCTTTAAATGAATAAATTCTTTTTTTAAATAAAGGATTTTTAATCGATTTTTGAATTCTTTTATTTTCAACAATATCAACACCAATACCAAGAATTTTCATTTATCTTTTTATAATTTTTTTTAAGTTTTTAATTACTTTTGAAAGTCCATCAAATATTGACTCCCCAATTATAAAATGTCCAATATTATACTCCTCAATATTTGTGATTTTTGTTAACATTTTGGTGGTTTTATAGTCTAAACCATGACCAGCATGAACTTCTATATTTAAACTAGATGCTAATTTTGCGCTTTTTTTAATTCTGTTAAATTCACTAGAATAATTTTTTTTTGATTTAACTAGGTTTGCTAGTTTTCCAGTATGTATTTCAATACAATCAGCATTTAATTTTTTAGCAAGTCTAATGTCATTTGGGGAAGGGTTAATAAATAAACTTGTTCTTATCTTTGCATTTTTAAATTTTTTAATTATTTTCTCTAATTTATTAAGATTGTTTTTTATATTTAGACCTCCCTCAGTAGTAATTTCTTTTCTATTTTCTGGAACTAAACAGATAAAATTTGGTTTTATCTTAAGTGCTTTATTAACAATTTCTTTGTTCATAGAAATTTCAAGGTTTACAGGTACATTTCTTAAACCACAGATTTTTTTTGCATCAATATCATTTATATGTCTTCTATCTTCTCTTAAATGAATTGTTACAGAATCGGCTCCATAACTAATAACTTTTTTAGCAGCGTATAATGGATCTGGATGCTTCTCTCCACGAGCGTTTCGTAAAGTTGCGATATGATCTATATTTACACCTAACCTTTTCACTTAATAAATCTGCTTCCTGGGGTTGTTATTGGTATAGATTTAAGTTCTAGTGGCAATTTATTTGCTTTATAAGTTGGAACATCAATTTTTAAATGAGATGTTATTCCAGTTTTTATTTTTAAAGATTGTTTGGTTGATCGATCAATAATAGATGCAAATCCAATTAATTTTGCTTTTGATTTTTTAATCAATTTAACACACTCCAAACTTGATTTACCTGTAGTAATTACATCTTCTATAATTAATACTCTTGCACCTTTTTTAATATTAAAACCTCTTCTTAGAGTAAATTTACCATTTACCCTTTCGCAAAAAATTGTTTCTTTTTTAAGCAATTTTCCTATTTCATATCCAATAATTACTCCCCCCATTGCAGGAGCTAATATTAAATCAATTTTTTTAAATTTTTTTTTAATTTTATTTGCTAAGGATTTACAAATTTTATCAGATAAATTAGGGTAACTTAAAAGTTTTGCACATTGAATGTATTTTGAAGAATGTAGACCTGAGGATAGAACAAAGTGACCTTCTAATAATGCATCAGTTTTTTTTAAAATATTTAAGGATTTTTTGAGTGAAAGCATTTCTTTTTTCTTCGTGTCTAATTATCTTAAATTTTATACTCTTTTGTTTTAGCTCTGCAATAAAATTAGTAAAATTCTTAAGGTTTCTAATAATTAATTTAAATTTAAAATTAATATAATTGGGATTTTTACCAACCATTTCTAAGCTCGATATATTTAATTTATGACTTCCAATGAGGGAGCTTATATCTCCTAATTGACCTGGCTTATCAGGTAATGACATCCATAGAGTTGTATTGTATTTTTTTGTTTTTTCCTCTTTTTGCTCTCCTTTATCATGCCAATATCTTCTTATTGCTGCTCTAGCTTTACCTGTTTTAGTAGTTGGTATCCAATGAAGTGAGGGTGAATTATTTTTAGATGTTATAATATTTACACGATCACCATTTCTTAAAATAGTTTGTAGTTCATTTTTGTTTCCATTAATTTCACAACCAATTGCTGAATTGCCAATTTTAGTATGAACAGCATATGCAAAATCTATAGCAGTTGCGTCTTTGGGTAATTTTATTACCGAACCTTTTGGTGTGAAACAAAATACGTTTTCTTGAAACATTTGTAGTTTTGTATACTCATATGAATCTTCTGGGTTTTCATTTTTTTCTATAATCTCAACAAGATCTTTTAACCAATCGTACTCCTTCCAGCTTAAAGAATTAAATTTTTCAGAAGATTTATACTGCCAATGAGATGCAACACCTCTCTCAGCAAATTCGTGCATTTCTTGAGTTCTAATTTGAATTTCTATTGGTTTTTTGTTTGAACCAATTACAGATGTATGAATAGATTTGTAACCATTAATTTTTGGAGAAGAAATATAATCTTTAAATTTTCCTGGTATGCAATTCCATTGTTTATGAAAAATACCAAGCGTTTTGTAACAATCATCCACATTTTTTAAAATTATCCTAAAACCAATAATGTCTGTTATTTGCTCAAGGGAGACTCTTTTTTTTTGGACCTTTCTCCAAATTGAAAAAGGTGTTTTTTCTCTACCATGTATCTCGGCATTAATTTCATTATCATTCAAGATTTCACTTAACTCAAATGATTGTTCTTCAAATAAATCTTTT
>CACKFA010000017.1 GCA_902599335.1 uncultured Pelagibacteraceae bacterium
TTTATTTATACATATTGATAATTCAGATATTTTAAAAATTTTAGATAATATTAAACATTTAGATTTTAAATATATCGCCTTAAATAGCTATGAAAACCAAATTAATCAAAATGTAACTATAGGCAAGCATAGAAAAATAAATCTTTTAGCTCATCCTTTTAATTTAAAAAAACCTTTTTATTCTTTTAAAGATTTTGAAAAAGATAAGCATATTTTTGTTTATAAAAAATTTGACTTATTGTGAAATGGTAGCGGGAAGTGGGATCGAACCACTGACCTCGGGCTTATGAGTCCCGCGCTCTAACCAACTGAGCTACCCCGCCATTAAATTTATGTTGATTTATAATAGTTTTATTTTTCGTTTCAATACTTATCCACAGTTAATAATTCAATTGAAATATTGTTTTTCAAAGCTAATTTTAAATTAATGAGAATTGAGGAAGAATTAAAATTAGATTATTCAGATGTACTATTTAGACCAAAAAGAAGTACATTAAAAAGCCGTAAGGATGTAAATTTACTCAGAACTTACAGATTTAAATACAGTAAAAATGAATGGTCGGGTATCCCAATCATGGCAGCAAACATGGATGGAGTTGGTGAGCTAAGTGTTGCTGAAAAATTAAATGATCATGGAATGATAACTTGCCTTACTAAACAACATGATGTGAAAAAAATTAAACAAAATAAAAATATAAAAAAAATGTATTCTAATATTGCGTTAAGTGTTGGAATAAAAAAAGAGGATTTTGAAAATTTAGATAAAGTATTAAAAGAATTTAGTTTTTTTAAGTTTATTTGTATTGATGTTGCAAATGGATACTCAGAACATTTCACTAATTTTGTAAAATCAGTAAGAGATAAGTACCCGACAAAAACTATTATAGCTGGAAACGTAGTAACAGCTGATATGACACAAGAATTAGTTTTAAGTGGAGCAGATATTGTTAAAGTTGGAATTGGGCCTGGAAGCGTTTGCACGACAAGGATTCAAACTGGAGTGGGTTACCCACAATTAAGTGCAGTTATAGAGTGTGCTGATGCGGCGCATGGACTTGGTGCACATGTAATAGCTGATGGTGGGTGTACCTGCCCTGGTGATGTTGCAAAAGGATTTGGTGGTGGAGATGGTGGAGTTGCAAGAGAATGTATTTCTAAAAATTTTAACTTTATAGATTGGTATGAACTAGATCCCGAAGTAGTTGATGTTTGCAATAAACACCTTGGAGATATTGGTAGGAAAGCAACAGAAAAAAATTCTGTAAAATGTGTATGGGGAGATGCATTTGAAAGTATTAAATCAGTAAGTGATGATACTTATGATCATATTTTTGTTGATCTTAACGATGATCAATTCTGCATTGATCTGGCAGCAAAGAACATGGATTCTTTAGTAAGAATTCTGAAACCTAAAGGAGTTATTACTGCTCAAGTAGGAAGTCAGGATAAAAAACCACAGCAGGTTGAAAATTGGTTAAATGTTTTTAATCAAAATTTTGGGAATGCAAAATTATCAAGAGTTTACATACCTAGTTTTGATTGTTCTTGGAATTTTTCTTCATCAATTAATCATTAATTTTTCTTTTTTCTTTTTTAAATTTGTGAAATAATTCTACAAATTAAAGGAGAAAATAATGAATATATTCAAAAAAACTATTTTAACGGTTCTTGCTTCTTTATTTATCATCGGAAATGTTTCTGCTGAAAAAATAAAAATTGGAACTGAAGGCGCTTACCCTCCATGGAATTCAAAAGATGCATCAGGTAATCTTATTGGTTTTGAGGTCGAGCTTGCTAAAGAACTTTGTACAATCATGAAATATGAGTGCACAATTGTTGAACAAGATTGGGATGGAATGATACCAGCTCTAGTGATGAGAAAGTTTGATGCAATAATGGCTGGAATGTCAATTACTGCTGAAAGACAAAAAACAATTACTTTTTCACAAGGTTATGCTGATGAAGTAGCTTCTCTTGCGGTAATGAAAGGTTCAAGTTTAGAGGGAATTGATACACCAGAAGGCATTAACTTATCATTAGGTGGATCTGATGTTAAGAAAGCTCTTAAAACTTTAACAGGAGCACTTGCTGGCAAAACTGTTTGTACTCAAACGGGCACAATTCACCAAAATTTTTTAGAGTCTGGTGATGTAGGGAGTGTAAATGTTAGAACTTATAAAACTCAAGATGAAGTTAACCTAGACCTAACTTCTGGAAGATGTGATGTGGCCTTAGCTGCAGCAGTAGCATTTACAGACTATGCAGATAAATCAGGTAAGCCAGTTGTATTAGTTGGACCAACTTTTTCAGGTGGTGCATTTGGTAATGGTGTAGGTGTTGGTATCAGACAAGCTAGCGATAGTGCGATTGGAAAAAGAGATGCCAAAATCTTAAAAGACTTCAACAAAGCAATTAATAAAGCTAGAAAACAAGGAATTATTAGTAAACTTGCTATTAAGCACTTTGGTTTTGACGCTTCTATGTAATTCATTTCAGATCTGGCGACTATAATATATAGTCGCCAATCTATATGGAACTTCTCGCATTTGGTAAAACAGGTTGGGGTGATGAGTTATTCTACGCAACCCTAATGACGATTGCTGTATCGATTACAGCAATGTTAGTTGGTTTCTTTTTTGCATTAATTTTTACTCCTTTAAAGCTTTCAAAATATAAAACTTTAAATTTAGTTGGCAATTTTTACACAACAGTTATTCGTGGAGTACCTGAATTATTAGTAATTTATCTTTTCTTCTTTGGCGGAAGTGGGGCCATCATGTATGTAGCTTCTATTTTTGGTTATTATGAATACATAGAAATTAATGCTTTTGTTACAGGATCAATGGCCATTGGTATTATTTCTGGAGCTTATTCAACAGAAGTATTTCGAGGCGCAATTCAATCAATAGATAAAGGTCAATTTGAAGCTGCAAAAGTACTTGGAATAAATAAGTTTGGGCAATTTTATAAAATAATACTACCCCAGATGTTAAGATTGGCTATTCCAAACTTAAGTAATGTTTGGCAAATAACATTAAAAGATACCTCTCTTATTTCAGTAACGGGATTAGTTGAAATAATGAGACAATCTTATATTGCAGCTGGCTCAACACGTGACCCACTGTTCTTTTATTCTTTTGCAGCAGTTTTATATCTGTTGCTTACTTATTTGAGTATGAAGTTAATTAATAAGTTAGAAGTTAGGTATAGCAGGGGGTATTAATGGATTTTGATTTAATGATCACCAGTTTCCCTAAACTATTAGGAGCAACAGTAGTTACTTTAAAATTATTATCTGCATCATTATTTTTTGGATTATTCCTAGGTCTTTTTTTTGCAATTTTAAGATTAAATAAAAATATATTAATTTATAAATTTGCTTATGGCTATTCATATATATTTAGAGGGACACCATTATTGGTCCAAATTTTCATAATTTATTTTGGATTAGGGCAGATTGAGTATTTAAGAACAACTTTCCTTTGGATTATTTTAAAAGAACCTTATTGGTGTGCAATAATAGCATTTACTTTAAACACAGGTGCATATACCTCTGAAATTTTAAGATCAGCATTTCAAACAATAAAACCAGGTATAATCGAGGCCGGAAAAAGTTTAGGTATATCAAACAAAATAATTTTTTATAAAATTCAAATTCCAATCGCTATTAGACAATCACTTCCTGCGTACGGAAATGAAATCATATTGATGATGAAAGGAACTTCACTTGCAAGTACAGTTACACTAATGGATTTAACAGGTGTTGCTAAATATATAATTTCAACAACTTTTAAACCAATTGAAGTATTCATTGTTGCTGGTGGAATTTATTTGTTCATGACTTTTATCATTCATAATGTGATTAAATATTTAGAGAAAAAGTACAGCTTTCAACAATAAAAATGTTTTTATCAGACAAACAAATTAATGATTATCAAAACGATGGTGTAATAATAATTAAGGATATATTTAAAGATTGGATTGAACCTCTTAGAAAAGGATTTCAAAAAGTTTTAGATAGTCCAAGTAAGCATGGAAGAGAAAATGTAACTGATGATAATGGAAGATTTTTTGAGGATTATTGTAATTGGGAGAGGATAGAAGAATTTAAGGATTGTTTATTTAATTCAGCTGGAGCTCAAATAGTTGCAGAAGCAACTAATTCTAAATTTACCCAAATTTTTCATGAACACATATTTATAAAGGACCCAGGTACTCACAAAGAAACACCTTGGCACCAAGATATGCCTTATTATTGTGTTGATGGTAACGATACTGGAAGTTTTTGGATTCCATTAGATGAAGTTGATCATAAAAATAATATTAAATTAATTTTAGGATCTCACAAATGGTCAAAGTTAATTAGACCCACAAAATGGTCAAATAATCAATCTTGGTATGATGATGACAGTGCTTTTATGGATTTACCATCATCAAAAGAATTTGAAAAAAAAATTTTAATTCCAGAATTAAGTTTGGGTGATGCTGTTTTGTTTAACTTTAAAACTGTACATGGTTCAACAGGAAACAATTCTTCTAAATCACGAAGAGCATTTTCGATGCGATTTATAGGAGATGATGTAAAATATATTGATAGAGGAGGGCCAACATCACCTCCATTTGATGGAATTAATTTAAAAACGGGTGATTTAATGAGAGATGATTGGTTTCCTAAAGTTTTTAGTAGCTAGTATATTCTTTAATTTCTTTAATGCTTGAACCAGTGTGATTATTCATTTCTAATTTAATTTTTGCTCGATCATCATTTAAAAAATGAACATCTCTAGATAATTTTATAAATTTATCACCAAAGTCCTTATTTTTTTCACAATCTCTTTTGTCATCTTCTATTACCCACAACTTGGCATTAATTTCTTTTAAATCTTGGAATAATTTATTTAGTTTATCGTCAGATTTAACATTTTTTTCTAATTGATCTTTTAGAATCGAATGTTCATTCGATATAAATTTTAGTTTTTCAGGGTCTTTAATTTTTTCTTTTTTAATTTCTAAGATTGAAATTTTGTCTAAAAGCTCACCTACCGATACTTCTACTATAATTTTATTCATTAAATTTTATACTATGTTAAATTGTTAAAAATATGTCTAATATTTTAATCATCAAACATGGATCTTTAGGTGATATAGCTCAAGCATGTGGTGCAATTCAAGATATTTCTGAAAATCATAAAGGAGATGAAATTTATTTGCTCACAACTAAACCATACTTTGATTTATTTAAAAAAAATCCACATATTTCTAATGTTATTTTAGATAAGCGATTATCAAGACTAAACTTGATTTATTTATATTCATTAATGAAAAATATAAAAAAATACAATTTTTCTAAAGTTTACGATCTACAGAATTCAAGTAGAACAGCCTTTTATAAAAAAATTTTATTTCCAAAAGCAACAAAAGATACTTGGTCATCTACTCATACAACATTACCTGAAGGAACTTTAAAAGAAGATTTTGATAAAGACTCTGTTCTATCTAGATTTGATCATCAATTAAAAAGTTCAGGCATAAATACAAATCATACTTTAAATCCTGATTTTTCATGGAGCACAACAGACATATCTCAAATAAAAAATCACCACCAATTAGAAAAATATATTCTTCTTTTTCCTTTTTGTTCTCCTCATTTAACTTCAAAGAAATGGCCTTATTATAATGAGTTAATTGCTATGATTAATGAAAAATCAAATAACAAATTTAAAGTAGTTATTGCACCTGGACCGAGTGAAATTAAAGAAGCATCAAATATTAATGCACTTTGCGTTTTAGATAATGGTAAAGCTTTAGATATTTCTCAGTTAGCAACATTAATTAAAGATAGTTCATTTGTTATTGCAAATGATACTGGACCAGCACATATGACAGCACACTTAGGTTCAAAAGGAATTGCTTTATTTGGATCTCATACAACCCCTTTTAAAGTAAGTATCGAAAGAGAAAATTTTAAAGCAATACAAGCTTCTGAATTATCTAAACTCTCTGCAGAAAAAGTTTTTGAAAGACTTTCTGAAATTATTTCTTAATTTTTTCTAATACTTTTAAAAATATAGGAACTGTGAAAAGTATGAAAAGTAATCTTATTATATGGTGAAAAGCAACAAAGTCTGGTTCTAAATCAAATGCAATTGCTATAACTGCAACCTCATAAATTCCACCAGGACTAAAAGATAAAATTAGAGTTAAAATATTTGTCTCAACAAAAAATGTTGCAACATAGGCTGCAACTAAACCTAATACTACCAAAATAGTAGTAGCCACAATACTATGAAGAGAATTATTAGCTATCTCTTTAACAGTTTTTTCAGCAAACCTACAGCCAACTGAAGAACCAAGAATTAGCAGACAAAAATTTACTGTTTCATTTGGTAATTTATAAGAAGCTATATCAGTAATTTGTAACAAACCACTCGCAAATAATGTTCCAGAAAGTAAAGCTGCAGGAATTCTAATTTTATCAAAAACAAAAATAAAAAACAAAGATGCAATAATAAGTAAAATTAAATTTAAATGATTTTGAGCAAAATAATTGAATTCATCATTTAACAAAACATTGTTGTCAGTATTATTAACTATAATAAATGGAATGAAAGTTATTATGATGATTAATCTAATTAAGTGAGAAGTTGCAACTTGAGATAAATCTGTTTTTTCATTTTCTGCTAAAATGATTAAAGGACCCAGTGCACCAGGTGCTGCTGAAAATATTGAAGCTTTTTCTCCATAACTTGCAAATTTTTGGAGGTATTTAGCGACAACTAAAATACAAATTATTATGTAGATTAACATAATTAATGAAGTCCAAATCCAATCAAGCATTTGATTAAACAAATTTTGGTCTATGTAATTTCCAATATGCAAACCTAAAATTATCAAGATAAAACTTAATACAATTTTAGGCATCAGGATTTTTAGACCAGATAAAGCAGCAATTGAGGTGATAATCATAGGGCCTAAAAACCAAGCTAGAGGAATATTAAAATAGTCAGCAATAATTGCGCTAGGAATAGAAATTATTAGAACAGTAACAAATTTAATTGAAAAAACTTGTTTTGCATTATTAAGGTAAAATGTGATTTGATGATTAATCATTCATTAAGCTTCTATCATCAACTTTTTAAAAGATAAGAAAAAAGAAATTAAAACTAGTGAATTAAGTGAAACTTTAATCTGTAAAAAAAATAAAGCATCATATTTGATTGATATTTTTTTTGCTAAAGTAGTTTCAATTTCAAGTTGTGTTACTTAATTACAGGTTGAATAAACATTAAGACTATAATTAACTAGAGTTTTTAAATTAGAGAGGGATAAATAATGAAAAACTTAAAAAAAATAGTTTCAGTATTATTCTCAGCAATCCTATTATTCTCAGCAACAACTACAAGCTCAGTAGCAATTGACAAATTGCACTTTGTAATTGGTGGTGGTGCTGGTGGTGGTTGGGATGGAACCGCTAGAGGTACTGGAGAAGCTTTAACAAAAGCTGGTATGTTAAGTAGTGCATCATTTGAAAATATGTCAGGTGGTGGTGGTGGTAAAGCTTTAGCATACATGATCAATACTAAACCTGCTAATACAGTTTTAGTTCAATCAACACCATTAGTATTAAGATCAATTACTAGACACAAAGGTTATGTAAAAGGAAGTGGAACTTTATCTTATAAAGATGTTGTGCCAATAGCTGGTGTAATTGGTGACTACGGTGCTATCGCAGTTGCAAAAAGTTCATCTTTTAAAAATTTTAAAGATGTAGTTAATGCTTACAAAAAAGATCCAAATTCAGTTAAAATGGCTGGTGGATCAGTGAGAGGAAGTATGGACCATTTAATTGGTGCTTTAGCTTTCCAAGCTGCAGGTGCAGATCCGAATGCTGTTCAATACATTCCTTATGATGCTGGTGGAAAAGCTTTAGCTGGACTTTTATCTGGAGAAACTCAAATCATATCAACTGGTTTAGGTGAATTGATGGGTGCAAGAGACCAAGTAAGAATTATTGGTATCACTGCGCCTTCAAGAGTTTCTGATGCACCAGATGCACCAACTCTTAAAGAACAAGGATATGATGTACAATTCGTTAACTGGAGAGGTTTCTTTGGCCCTCCAGGTATGAGCAATGCTGATAGATCTGCTATTGCAAAAATGCTTGGCGATGTACAAAAAACTCCTGAATGGGAAACTGTCAGAGCAAGAAATGCTTGGGTTAATATTTATAATCCAGAAGGAAAGTTTGTTTCTTTCTTAGAAAAACAAACACAAGAAATGACAGCTCTTATGAAAAAACTAGGAGTTATATAATCCTTAGGATTATTTGAAATTAGAGCAGTGAATATAAATACTACAAAAATTATATCACTGCTCTTTTTTATTTTTTCAGCATTTTATTTATATACTGCTTACCAAATTCAAGTATTTGCATTTGATGAAAATGCACCATTTAATGCACGAACATTTCCAATTTATTTAGGTTATGCAGGATTATTTTTTTCTGGATTAAAACTTATTTTACCAGACCCAAATACTATTAAAGTTGATCATCAAAACTTAGAGTATAAAAAAACAGGTATTCTTATACTGATTGCTATTATTTATGGAGCTACAATTTTAAAAGTAGGTTATTTCTTGACCACTTCTTTATTTTTATTTGCTTCATATTATTTTTTAGGAGAACGAAGGTGGATATTAATGTTTTTATTATCTTTTCCATTTGTTGCTGCCTTTATGTATTTGCTTCATGGTATTCTTGATATTTATTTAAGAGATCCATTCTTAAAATCAATTGGGGTCATGGGATGATTGAAGGGATATTAATTGGATTAACAACAGCACTTACTTTTCAGAACATATTAATGGTAATGGTTGGTTGTTTTTTTGGAACAATCATTGGAATGCTTCCTGGTCTTGGGCCAATGACAGCTATTGCATTGATGATACCAATTACCTATGGTTTCGATCCTGCAACAGGATTAATTTTGATGGCTGGTGTTTATTATGGAGCAGTATTTGGTGGCTCTACTTCTTCTATATTATTAAATGCACCCGGTGTTCCTGGAACAGTTGCAACCTCATTTGATGGTTATCCTATGGCACAACAAGGTAAAGCGGGCAAAGCTTTAGCGATTGCAGCATGGAGTTCATTTGCAGGTGGAACATTATCTGCAATTTATTTATTATTTATGGCACCAAGTTTATCAAAAGTAAGTTTATCTTTTAGATCACCAGATTACTTTGCTTTAATGATTTTAGGTTTAACCGCAATTGCTGCTTTTTCATCTAAAGGTCAATTTTTAAAAGCAATGATGATGGTAGTCCTAGGCTTGATGTTAGCTTCAGTTGGTCAAGATAGTTTGTCTGATATCACAAGATTTACATTTGATAATATGAACTTAACTGATGGAATTAGTTTTGTACTTGTTGTGATGGCAACATTTGCAATGAGTGAAGCTTTAACAATTATTTTAAAAAGAAATGATCCAACCAGTGCTGCTAAACAAGTTTCTTTAACAGAACTAGGTTCAATTAGAATTAATAAAGAAGAACGTACAAAAATGTATAAAACAATTCCAAGATCATCGATTATTGGTTTTTTAATTGGTGTATTACCTGGAGCAGGTGCAACAATTGCATCTTTTTTAGCTTATGGAATGGAAAGAAATGTAGTCAGTGATGAAGAGAAAGAAAAATTTGGCAAAGGGAGTGTAAATGGTTTATCTGCACCAGAAACTGCAAATAATGCTGCTTGCTCAGGTTCTTTTGTTCCAATGCTTACTTTAGGAATTCCTGGAAGCGGAACTACAGCTGTAATGCTAGGAGCTTTGTTAGGTTTTGGAGTCCAGCCTGGTCCTAGACTTTATATGACTAACCCCGAAATTTTTTGGTCAATAATTATGTCTATGTACATAGGAATGGTAATTTTGCTTATATTAAACTTACCACTTATTCCTTACATAGCTAGAATTCTTGCTGTTCCTAAAAATTACTTAATTCCTTTAATTTTATTTTTCTCTGTAACTGGTATTTACGTAATGTCATTTAATAACTTTGATATTTATTTAATGATTGGGATAGCCGTAGTAGCAACTTTTTTAAGATTATATGATTTCCCGATGCCACCTTTGATATTAGCCTTTGTCCTAGGTGGATTGATGGAGGAAAACTTGAGACGATCTTTATTATTAAGCAATGGTTCGTGGGAATTTTTGTGGGACAGAACACTAACTGCATGTATACTAGCAATTACAATTTTAATTGTAATTTGGCATATCTACAAAACCTTTAAGAAGAAAAATTAAGATTTTATATCTAGACGCTTTCTAATAATTTCTTTATCAAGCTTCATTTCACGATATGACATAATGATAACCCCAATAAATATTACACTTGCACCAATCCAGGTGAAAAGGTCGGGTGTTTCACTAAAAACAAAATATCCAATTAAAGAAGCAAACACTAAACTTAGAAATGAGTAAGGTTGTGTCATACTAACATCTACTAATTTGTATGCGTGATTAATGCAAAGATGTAACAATGTACCAAATAAACCTGCAAAAAATAAATAAATCAAAGTTTGAAAACTAGGTGTTTGCCAATAAAACAACGCAATAATGAAACTAAAAATTGTCATATACGTGTATCCATAAGATAAAATCGTAATCGAACTATCGTCTTTTGCTATAGTTTTTGTAATTATAATCACTATTGACCACATAAAAGACGATGCCAGTGCCATATAAACTCCAAGAGAAATTTCAATTATTCCTGGTCTTAAAATTATTAACATTCCTAAAAATCCTAAAACCAGTGCAAAACTCCTGTATATGTAAATTTTTTCTCCTAGAAATAAAACTGCCAATATTGTTACTATAAAAGGAACCACAAAAGATATAGCTGTAGCTTTTTCAATTGGCATCATTACTAACGCTGAGAAATATAATAGCATTGAAGGTAAATTTAAAACCGCTCTAAGAAAATGTTTCTTGTGATGATTGGTTTTAAAAACTGTAAAATTAGATTTTAGCATATAGGGAAAAATAATTAGGAAACCAAATAAAAATCTAAAAAAACCTGCAACATAAACATTAACTTCCTCTTGTGCTAATTTTAAAAAGGTTAACATTAATGTCCCACAAAAAACTGAGATTATAATTAAAAAAATTGCTAATTTATTCTTAGACATCAATAGATGACTATATGTAAAACTAAACTATAAACAATCATAGTTTAAGTTAATTTTTTGATGATTGCTTTAAAACAAAGATGCCAGAACAAGTAATTATTATTGCTCCAATAATTGTGAACATATCTGGAATATCATTATAAAATATATATCCAAAAATTATTGACCAAAAAATTAAAGTGTAATGAAATGGTTGGATTATACTTGCTCTAGCTTTACTTAAAGCAATGATTTGAAGGTAAAGACCTAATGAAAAAAATATACCTATGCCTAAAAACATTGGGTATAAGAAGTTATCTATTGGTCTCCAAAAATTAAAAGCTAATAACGACATAACTAATAAACCAATTATTGAGGTAAAAAATAAAGATGTTTCGTTTGAATCATATTTTGAAACTTTTTTAGTGATCACCTGATAAAGTCCTAGTACAAATGCTGCGAATAGAGGTATTAAAGCTTTAGGATCAAAAATTGATGAGGTTGGTCTTAGAATTATCAAAACTCCGAGAAATCCAATAAAAATTGCTATCCACGTTTTAACAGATACTTTTTCTTTTAAGATTATTGCAGATAAAGCAACTACTATTA
>CACKFA010000018.1 GCA_902599335.1 uncultured Pelagibacteraceae bacterium
CTATTAAAGGCTAAAGCAGACAAAATTCTTACTTTTGCAAAAGCGTCAAAACCATTTAAGTCTAATTTAGGATTACCAGGTTCAGCATAACCAAATATCTGTGCTTTTTTTAAAACGTCAGCAAAATTTTCATTTGAATTTTCCATTTCAGATAAAATATAATTTGAGGTACCGTTCAGAATTCCATAAACCTTTGATATTTTATTTGTTGCTAATCCTTCTTTAATTGATCTTAATATCGGGATACCTCCAGCAACTGATGCTTCAAATTCCAAATTAACTTTATTTTTTTCTGCAAGTTTTGCTAACTCATTACCATGTTTTGATATTAAAGCTTTATTAGGTGTAATAACATGGATTTTACTTTTTAAAGCAGTTTCTACAACTTTTTTAGAAACTCCATCTGATAAACCTATAGCTTCAAACAATATATCGATGTTATTTTTTTTAAAAATTTCTAAAGGATTTTTGTAAAATATTTTTTTATTAACTTTAAATTTTCGTTTTTTATTAATACTTCTTGCAGATACAGCCACTACATTTATTTTCTTACCTGTTTTAAGCTCAATATCTTTCTTTTTTATATTTAGTTCGTTTAGCAAATAATTGCCAACCTGACCAAGTCCTACTACTGCAATATTAATTAATCTACTCATTTACTTATATCTGGATATTTACTTTTTTTTGTATAGTCATCTATATAAATCTCATATTCCTCTAATGTCATTGACGTTATATCGTCTGCCTTTTTTAATATTTGATTTAATTTTTTTTGGTTACTTTTATTTTCAATAGAATTTTCTGTCCAATATTGAGAATCTTTATTTAAAGAACAATTGGCTAATATTAATGAAAAAAAAATTATTATAAATTTTCTCATTTTAATCCAGTCTTTTCAGGAAAATTAAATTTATTATTTAAATTTTGTACAGCTTGACCTGCCCCACCCTTAATTAAATTATCAATAGCAGATAGAATGATTATTTTATTACTATATTTAGATTTGCAAACTGAAATATAACAATTGTTAGTATTTATTACGTCATTGGTGCTTAACAATGTGTCAGACTTAAATATTTTTACAAAATTTTCATTTTTATAAAAACTAATTAATGTTTTTAATACTTTTGTTTGTGAAATATTATTTTCTAAATCAACATATATTGTGCTCAGAATACCTCTAAACATTGGTGATAAGTGAGGAGTAAAACTAAATTGAAATTTTTTCTTAGTAAATTTTCTTAACATTTGATCTATTTCAGAATTATGACGATGAAAACCGACTCCATAAGCACTCAAAGACTGATATAGATTTTTATCTTTATATTTTTTATGAACTCCTCTACCAGCACCTGAATATCCAGATTTTGAATCAATTATAATATTATTAAATTTAATTAAATTTTTCTTAAATAAAGGAAATAGAGGAAGCAATATTGATGTTGGATAACATCCTGGACATGAAATAATATTATATTTTTTAATCTCTTTTCTATTAATTTCAGGAAGTAAATAAATACTTTTTTTTATTAAATTAGTTGCTCGATGTTTTTGTTTGTACCATTTTAAATAATCAGAAGCTTTTTCTAATCTAAAATCTGCAGCAAGATCGATTAGAGTATGATTTTTGCTTAAATGTTTAGATATATCTTGCGCTTCTCCATTTGGAAGGGCTGTAAAAATAACATGAACATCTTTTAATAATTTTTTATTAAATTTTAAAATTTTTGGTAATTTATATTTAGATAAAGATTTATCATATGATTTAATGTTTTTACCTACAGAGGAATTTCCGCAAAGGTATCTAATATTGATATTTTTGTGTTTAACTAATAATTTAATTAATTGAACACCAATATATCCAGTTGATCCAGCAACTAATGCGTTAAGCTTGGGCATTTTTTATTATAACAGTTAAAAATTAAAAAAAAATTATCTTTTAGAGAATTGGAAGCTTCTTCTAGCTTTTCTTCTACCAGGTTTTTTTCTTTCAACTGCCCTAGAGTCTCTGGTAGTAAGTTTCTCAGTTTTTAAGGTGGCTTTTAGATTTTCATCAAATAATACTAAAGCTTTTGAAATACCGTGAACCATAGCCCCTGCTTGGCCTGTAGGTCCTCCTCCTTTTACACTGCATCTTACATCATAATCTGTAGCCTGATTAATAATCTCAAATGGTCTTGTAATTTGCATTTTATGTGTCTCATCTGCAAAATATTCATTGAACAATTTACCGTTTACATAAATTTTACCAGAACCTTTTTTTAACCAAACTTTAGCTATTGACGTTTTTCTTCTTCCTGTAGCATATTTGCTATCTTTAAAATCTAATTTTAATTTAGGAGATTTTGAAGCTGATTGAGTATTTTCCATTTTAGTTTCTTGCTATATTTTTACTATTTAATTTGTCTAACTCGATAACTGTAGGATTTTGTGCTGAATGCGGATGTTCATTTCCTGCATAAATTTTTAATTTTGTTAATTGTTTTCTCCCCAATACTCCACCAGGTAACATTCTTTTAACTGCCATTTTTAAAGTTTCTCCAGGTTTTTTTTCATGAAGTTTTTCAGGTGTTGTAACTTTAATTCCACCTGGATGACCAGTGTGTCTGTAATATTTTTTATCTTGAAATTTTTTTCCAGTAAATTTTGCTTGTTCAATATTTTTAACAACAACAAAATCACCATCATCCATATGAGGAGTGTATGTAGTTTTATTCTTACCTCTTATGATATTTGAAACTACAGTTGCTAATCTTCCAACTACTGCATTCTTCGCGTCTATTTCATACCAAGATGAAGCTAATTGGTCTTTTTTAGTGAATTTTGTCATTGTGCGAGGATTAATACTATTAATAATTACAAAGTCAATTTTATATTTAGCTTGAATTATGTAGCTTATATGCTAGAAACTACTTGCCGATTTGATCCTATTGCGGGCTTATAACTGCTAAAAAGGAAATTTCATAAAATTAATAAAATCGGTAGGCATTTGAACTGTATTGTGCGCCTTACATAATGTTGAAGCACTAAAAAAGGAGTAAAATGACTAAAAAAAGAAATAACCCTGAAACTATAGCTATCCACGGTGGTGACTATAGAAGTGATCCAGCGACGAACGCCGTAGCTGTTCCAATTTATAGGACAACATCATACCAATTTAACAACACAGAGCACGCTGCTAACCTTTTTGCTCTTAAAGAATTTGGTAACATCTATACTCGTATAATGAATCCAACAAATGATGTGTTGGAAAAAAGAGTAGCTGCACTTGAGGGAGGACTTGCATGTTTAACTGTTTCTTCAGGACAAACTGCCTCAACTTTTGCTGTGTTAAATGTAGCTCAAGCCGGTGATAATATAGTAAGCTCAACTGACCTTTATGGTGGAACGGTATCTTTATTCACGCATACACTTAGTAAGCTTGGTATAGAAATAAGATATGCAGATCCAAGTAATCCTGAAAATTTTGAGAAGTTAATAGATGACAAAACTAGAGCTTTTTATGGTGAAACTCTACCCAATCCATATTTAAGAGTTTTTCCAATTAAGGAAGTTTCTGATATTGGAAGAAAATATAATATACCATTAATAATGGATAACACTGCATCACCTGTGATTTGTAAACCAATAGAACATGGAGCTGCCGTAGTAATACATTCACTCACAAAATATATAGGTGGTCATGGGACAGCTGTAGCGGGTAGTATCGTTGATAGTGGTAACTTTGATTGGACCGCAGATCCAAAAAGACAACCATTATTTAACGAACCGGATGCAAGTTATGGTGGTGTTATTTGGGGAAAAGCCGTACCAGAATTAACTGGTGCTAATGTTCCCTTTGCTGTTAGAGCAAGAGTTTGTTTATTGAGAGACTTAGGATCAGCTCTGGCTCCAGATAATGCTTTTGCAATAATTCAAGGACTTGAAACGGTTGCTTTAAGAATGAGACAACATTGCGCTAACGCTGAGTATGTAGTTGATTTTCTAAAAAAACATAAAGAAGTTACAAAAGTTATTTATTCTACAGAACACGATAAACCCATCGCCGATAGAGCAAAAAAATATCTTAAAGGTGGAAATGGACCAATGATTGGTATCGAGCTTAAAGGTGGAATTGAAGCTGGTAAAAAATTTATCGAGTCTTTAAAAATGTTCTATCACGTAGCAAATATTGGTGATGCTAGAAGTTTGGCAATTCATCCAGCAAGTACAACTCATAGTCAATTAAATGAGAAAGAACTAGCTGCATCAGGTGTTACACAAAGTTATGTAAGACTTTGTATCGGTATTGAACACATAGATGATATTATTGAGGATCTTGATCAAGCATTGAATAAATCTTCAAAGGGCAATTTAAAAGCTGTAAGCTAATTTGAGGTTCTAATATGTCTACAAATAGAAACTAATAAATAGTTTCTTTATATTTTACAATATAAAGAAAATATAAGGTTGAAAGTATTATTGTAATAGAATTTATCTGGTGTAGAGATGCATAGAGCATTTTTACTCCAGATAAAATAGTAAGGACTCCCAAAAAAATTTGAAAAAGTAAACTAATTCCAATAATAAAAATTGGAATTCTCAAATTAATATTTCCATTTTTTAAAACGAAATAAAGCATATAAAAATATATTATGACAATTAAATAAGCTAAATTTCTGTGAATAAATTGAACAAGTGATTGATCATCAAATACTTTGAGACTAAAAAAATCACTGATCATACTGTCATCAGGAAAGTACGATGAACCCATTAAAGGCCATGTATTATAAATTTTTCCTGCATCCATACCAGAGACAAATGCACCAATTATTAATTGTAAAAATAATAATAAAAGAAAGAATTTAATTAAGTTTAATTTAATATTAATTTGATTAATTCTTATATTTGTTAGTTTTAAAAACTTCCAGAAAACTAAAGATAAAATAATAAAAGCAATAAACAAATGTAATGATAATCTATAATGACTAACATCAACTCTATCAATTAAACCACTTGAAACCATGTACCAACCAATAAATCCTTGAAAACACACTAATAAAAAAATAATTGAATATTCTCTTAAAATCCAAAAACCATTTTTAATTGTAAAATAAATCATTGGCAAAAGAACAGTTAGACCAATTAATCTTCCCAATTGACGATGTCCCCATTCCCACCAAAAAATTATTTTAAATTCATTTAATGTAATATTGAAATTTTGCTCTTTAAATTCAGGTATTGTTTTATAGAGATCAAAATATTCTATCCATTTATCATTTGTTAAAGGAGGCAATATACCAACAAAAAGCTCCCAAGTAGTAATTGATAGGCCGGAGTCAGTTAATCTGGTTAGGCCCCCTACTAAAATTATAAGCACAATCATTAATAATAAAGTGATCATCCATATTTTTAATTGAGAATTTAAAGAATTATTCTGACTGTACATGATTAGATAAATATAATAATTATTAATTAAACCAATAAATTAAATGTCGCCTAAAAACAAAAAAAAATTAGAAATAATAAGATCTAAATTAGATAAGTTAGATAATAAGTTGTTATCCTTAATTAAATTTAGAACAAATCTTGTTAAAGAAGTTTTAAAACTTAAAGAATTTAAAAAAGAAATAGTGGATAAAAAACGTATTAATTTTATACTTAAAAAAATTCACTCAAAATCCAAGAAACTAAAGATTGATCCAAAAATTACTAATCGTATATGGAAAAATATGATCTTATCGTATATTGATTATGAAAAAAGAAACTTTAAGAAAAAATAATTACTTACTATGTGGTGGAAGCTTTTTTTCCACAAACATTTCATGTTTTCTTGTATCTGGGTTGTATTTTTTTGCTGAAAGTTTAATTTTAGCTTTTTCACCTCCAGCTGGTTTTTTAGCATAATAGAAGTAAGGACTATCAGGCTTGGCTTCAGGAACCATTCTTACTTTAACGTGAGTTTTTTTTGCCATCTTTTAATTCTTTTAGTTTATTAGAAATTTTTATTATCTTATTTCTTAAATTTTCAGTTCTTATAGATTTATCTGCAATTTCGTCAAGCTTTAAAGATTCTTCATTATTTAATATTTTTTTAACACCATTTATTGTCATACCTTGATCTTTAAGTAAAAATTTAACTTTTTTTAGAAGATTTATCGTTTTTTCATCATAATATCTTCTATTGGAATTTAATATCTTTGGTTTAATTTGTTTAAATTGTGTTTCCCAAAATCTAATGACATGTGTAGGTAAAGCTCCTTTGTCATTTAATTTAAGATTTAATATTTTAGCTACTTCACCAATAGTTTTATAAGCGCTATCTGATTTATCCATTATCCTTAAAATTAATAAATTCTTTAAATTCCTTTGATGGTTTAAACAATACAACATCTCTACTTGAAATTACTTTTGTTTCTTTTGTTTTGGGATTTCTTCCAATCCTTGATTTTTTTTGTCTTATAGAAAAAGTACCAAATTTAGATAATTTTAATTTTTTTTCTTGTTTAATATTTGATACAATGATTTCAAAAAAATCCTCAATTAAAATTCCTGATATCTGCTTTGAAAATCCAAGTTGCATATAAACTAAATTAACTAAGTCTTTTTTAGTTAAATTAATTCTCATATTAAATATTCTGCTTAATCTTTTCTATCAAATTACCTTTTACAATTCTATGACAAACATCTAATGAGTTTGAAAAACCAATATAATCAGTTCCTCCATGACTTTTAACTACTGGAGAATCTAAACCAATAAAGATAGCTCCATTGTATAGTCTTGGGTCTAGTCTTTTCTTAAATTTCTTTAAGTTAGATATATTCAATAAAGAGGAAATTTTACCTAATAAATTACCAGTCATAGCACTTTTTAACTCACTGGTAATAAAGTTTGCTGTACCTTCGGCTGTTTTTAATGCAACATTTCCTGTAAAACCATCTGAAACTATTACATTAACCTTTCCATCCATAAGATGATTTCCTTCAATATATCCAGCAAAATTATAATTATCTGATTTTTTTTCATTTAATAATTGATAAGTTTCTTTAATGATCTCATTTCCTTTTAATTCTTCTGAGCCAATATTTAATAAAGCAACATTAGGTTTATCTTTAGGATAAAGTGAAGTGTACAAAGAAGCTCCCATAATTGAAAAATCTAATAGATTTTTAGAGCTACACTCAATATTAGCACCCAAATCTAAAACAACACTCATACCTTTTTTATTTGGCCATAAAGCAGACAGGGCGGGTTTATCGATATTTTCTATCATTTTTAAATTTAATTTTGATACAACTAGTAAAGCTCCAGTATTCCCGGCCGATATAACAATATCTGTTTCTTTATCTTTAACACTCTGAATGGCAAGCCACATACTCGTATCTTTACCTCTTTTTGCACCTTCTAAAGGACTATCGGTGCTTTCAATTTTATTTTCTGTATGAATTATTTCAAAAAATTCACTTGAGATTTTTCCATGAATTAACGGGTCTATCTTATTCTTGTCTCCAAAAATTTTAAAAAAATTATTTTTATTTGCAGAATGGTTTAAAATAATACCATCTATTATTTTCTTTGGTGAGCCATCACCACCCATTGCATCGACTGCAATTTTTATCAAATCTGACATTTTAATAGATTATTATATACTATTCTTTTGGGTCTAAAACTTGTCTTCCCTTGTACATACCAGTTTTTAGGTCCAAATGATGAGATAACCTGTATTCACCTGATTTTTTATCTTCAACTATATTTTTAGTTGAAAATTTCATCGTTTGTGCTCTTCTCATTCCAGTTCTGGAAGGGGTTTGTTTACGTTTTGGTACAGCCATAATTATGCGTTACTTACACTTTTTAAATAATAATTCAAAGTTTTTTTTGATAAATTTGAATTAAATTCATCGAAATAATCAAGTAAATAGTCAATATCATTAAAATCACTCAAAAAAATTGAAAATTTCTGAAATTTTTCAGCTCTTGTTAAGGTGTCCCAAAAATGTATTTCTGAAACCATGGAGTGAAATAAATTAATATAATCTTTCATTTTTTTATTAATTGATTGATCTCCATATCCAACTTCTCTTATACTAAGTTCAAGTTGTCTAAAATTAAAATCATAAATTTCCTGCAAAATCTTCCTATTTTCATAATTTTTAAAATTTTTTAGAAAAAAAGAAAAATGTAATAGAAAGAAGGTTAATCTATCAGAAAAATTATCAGCTCTATTTAAATTTTTGTACAAGTCTTTATTTCTGGCGTAATTAATTAAATTATTATAAAAATTTAAATATTTCTCGTTCATGAAAAAATTATTATATACAATATTTATCTTATTAGTAGTTACAAATTGTTCGCCAAAAAAAGTTGTAAAACATCATGGAGTTCCTTATTTAGAATCAAAAGAAAAATTGTTAAAAATAGGCAAGTCTAATACAAACGACATTATTTCAATTTTAGGACCACCATCGGCAAAAAGTATGTTTGATAATAATATTTG
>CACKFA010000019.1 GCA_902599335.1 uncultured Pelagibacteraceae bacterium
CTAAATCTACAAGTTTTGCTTCCTCAGAAAATATATTAAAAAATTTAAATGATGCATATTGGATCTTAGGAGGAATTCCTAAAAAAGGAGATAAATTTAAACTATCAAAAATAAATTGTGAAAATATCAAAGCTTATATTTTTGGATCACATCATAGAAAATTTATAAAAATTTTAAAAAATAGATTAAAAATTAAAAATTTTAAAAATTTAAAAGAAACTCTTAAAGTTATTTTTTCAGAAATTAATATTCAACAATCTAAAAAAAATATTATTTTTTTCAGTCCAGCTGGAGCTTCATTCGATAGTTTCAAAAATTTTGAAGATAGAGGGTATTATTTCAATAAGATCATTAAAAAATATATAAATGCAAAGCGATAGTATTGTTTACAAATTTTATTATCAGTGGTGGAAAAACATAGATAAATCTATTTTTTTACTAATAAGTTTATTATTTATTATTGGATTATTTTTTTCTTTAGTTTCAACTTCTCTAATAGCTTCTGATAAGTTAGATACCAACAGTTATTTCTTCTTTTTTAAACATTTAATTTATGTGTTAATTGGAATATCTCTTATTTTTATATTTTCATCATTAAATTCAGATCAATTATATAAATACTCTATTATTCTTTTTTTTGTTTCACTTATTTCTTTATTTTTAGTTCCATTCATCGGTGTTGAAGTTAAAGGTTCTAAAAGATGGATAGACTTATTTTTTTTACCAAGATTTCAGCCCATAGAAGTTCTAAAACCATTTTTGATAATAATTTTAGCAACTATTCTATGTGATATAAAATCAAATATTTTATTTAAGTATTTGATATCTATTTTTTTGATTACTTTCATTTCTTTATTGTTAATAGCTCAACCAGATATCGGCCAAACTTTATTAGTGATATTTTGTTGGGCAGTTCTAATTTTCACATCAGGAATTAATATATATATTCTTTTAGGAATATTTGTTGCTGGCGCGTCTTTGCTTACTTATCTTATTATTTATGTTCCAAGGTTTGATTATATCCAAGGACGTATTTTTTCATTTTTTAATAGAGAAACAGGTACTCATAACTTCCAATCTGATAAAGCAATAGAGTCAATTACAAGTGGAGGTTTTTTTGGAAAAGGTATAGGTGAAGGAGTTCTTAAAAATAGAGTTCCCGAAGCTCATACTGACTACATTATTTCAGTAATTTCCGAAGAGTTTGGTGTTGTTGCCATAATGTTAATATTATTATTGTTTTTGATCTTAATTTATATGGTTTTTAAAAAAATAAGTTTTGAGACAAATGATAAAGTTAAACTTATTTTAATAGGTTCAATTAGTTTAATATTAATGCAGGTCACAATTCATGTCGGCGTTAATATAAGATTATTTCCAACTACCGGAATGACATTACCTTTTTTAAGTTATGGTGGTTCATCGATAATAAGCACATCAATATTAGGTGGGATAATTTTAAATTTAACAAAAAGAAAAATAACTTAAAAAATGAAAAAAAAAGTTTTAATTTCCACAGGTGGATCTGGAGGTCATGTGATACCAGCAATTACAATTTATAATCATTTAAAGCATACACATGAAACTTTGATTTCTACAGATATCAGGGGTCTTAAATATTTAGAGAAGAATTACAAAGCAATTATAATTAATACTCCAAAATTAAATAATTATTTGTTACTTCCTTTTTCACTTTTAAAAATACTTTTTCTGACTGTTAAATCTTTTTTTCTTTTAAAAAAAAATAATATTTCAATTTTAATTTCCACAGGTGGTTATATGTCTTTACCAATATGTTTAGCAGCAAAAATATTAGGCATTAAAATTTTTTTAATTGAACCAAATATGGTTCTTGGAAGAGCAAATAAATTTTTTTTAAATTTTTCAAGAAAATTAATATGTTATTCAAAGAATTTAATTAATTTACCATCTGGAATTAATCATAAATTAACTACTGTCAAACCTTTGATACGAAAAGAATATTACGAAACTAGTGTGTATCAAAAAACTGATAATCTATTCACAATTATAATTATAGGAGGTAGTCAGGGTGCAAAAATCTTTGATGAGCTTTTAAATAAATTTTTTGTGAGTATAGCAAAACAGGTTTCTATAAAAATTATTCATCAAACAAGTGAGAAAAATATTAATTTTTTAAAAAATTTTTATTCTCAAAATAATATTGAAAGTAGAGTTTTCAGTTTTGATCACAATCTTAATGAAGTTTTAAAACAGGGGGATTTATGCATAACGAGAGCAGGTGCATCAAGTTTAGCTGAACTATCTTTTTTAAATATTCCATTTATAGCAATACCACTTCCGTCATCAAAAGATAATCACCAGTATGAAAATGCAAAATATTATGAGGAACAGGATTGTTGTTGGATAATTGATCAAAAAAATTTTGACGACCAAAAATTTGAGAAATTTTTATTAGAATTGACAAATAAAAGCCAGGATTACATGACAAAAAAAAATAATTTACAGAAATTAAATTATCAAAATTCATGGAATAATGTTAATCAAAAAATATTAAAAATTATTAATGAAAATTAAATTAGCAAAAACAGAACTTATACATTTTGTAGGAATAGGTGGAATAGGTATGAGTGGCTTAGCACTAATTATGAAAGGTAAAGGTTTTAAAGTTCAAGGCAGCGATATTGCAAATAATAAAAATATTGAAAGATTAAGAAAAGAAAAAATAAAAGTTTTGATTGGACATAAGAAACAAAATATAGAAAAGGGGACTATCCTAGTTGTGTCTTCTGCTATTAAAAAAAATAATCCAGAGCTTCTTTCGGCCAAAAAAAAACAATTACCTATATACAAAAGAGGAGAAATGCTAGCCAACATTGTCTCTTTAACGAAAAATATTGTAGTTGTTGGTTCGCACGGTAAAACTACAACAACGTCATTGATAGCTTCTATATTTCAAGAGACAAAAATTGATCCTACAATTATCAATGGTGGAGTAATAAATTCGATTAATAATTCGGCAAAGCTTGGAAAAAGTGATTGGTCTATATTAGAAGCAGACGAGTCCGATGGAAGTTTTGTTTACATACCCCCAACATACTCAATCATCACTAACATAGATCGAGAGCATATGGATTATTATGGCACTATGGATAAATTAAATAAATATTTTGAAAATTTTGTTAATAAAGTCCCCTCATTTGGAAAATCATTTATTTGTTTAGATGACAAAAATAATAGAAATTTAATTAAAAATATCAAAAATAAAAACTTCTATACATATGGTTTTGATAAAAAATCAAATTTTTGTATAAACAATATAAAACAATTAAAAGAATTTTCTGAGTTTGACTTAAATATAAAATTACCTAATAAAAAAAACCAAATAATAAAAAAATTCAAAATTCCATTATTGGGAAATCATAACATTAAAAATTCTGTAGCTGCGGCAGCATTAGCGTTAACAGTAGGGTTACCAATTAACAATATAAAAAAAGGACTTAAAAATTTTAAAGGAGTTCAAAGAAGATTTAACAAAATTTTCAATTTTAATAATGTAGATTTTTATGATGATTATGCTCACCATCCTACAGAAATTAAAGAAGTACTTGATGGTGTAAAAAATGTTTATAAAGATTATGAAAAGATATGTATTTTCCAACCGCATAGAATATCAAGACTTAAAGATTTAAAAAAAGAATTTACTTTTGCTTTTAAAAATACAGATAAAGTAATCTTGTTTCCAATTTATACTGCTGGAGAAAAATTAAAACTTGGATTTAGTTATATAAATTTTGCGAAAGAAATAATTAAAAATTCAAAAGTGCAGCTATTTTTAGTAGATGATAAATTTCAACTAGCAAAATTTATTAAAGCAAACATATATGGAAAAAAAATAGTTATTGGAATGGGTGCTGGTACTATTTCTACTTGGATGCGAGAATTGCCTAAATTGTTATCATGAAAATTGATTTAAAAGAGTTGATTCCAGAATTTAATAATAATTTAAAGTTAGATTATGACCTAAAAAAAAAAAACTGGTTTAACATAGGAGGTAAAACTAAAGCTTTCTATAAGGCAGGTGATTTAAAAGAATTAATTAAGTTTCTCAAAAAAATTCAAGATAAAGAAAAAATATTTATATTAGGAGCTGGTTCTAATACACTTATATCTGATAACAAATTTGATGGTGTAGTAATAAAACTTACTCAAAATTTTAATAAAATTTCTTTACATTCTGAAGAAATCATTGTGGCTGGTAGTGCTGTTACAGATAAATCTTTATCTGAATTTGCAATGGAAAATAGTTTAGGTGGTTTTGAGTTTCTCTCTTGTATACCCGGAACAATAGGTGGTGGCATTAAGATGAATGCTGGTTGTTTTCAAAGAGAGTTCAAAGATATTCTTATTTCTATTCAAGCAGTAAATAAATCAGGTCAAGTAATTACTATACCTGCAAAAGATATTAATTTTAAGTATAGAGATAGTGGATTATCTGAAGATCTTATTTTTTTAAGTGCATCATTTAAAGGTTTTAAGAAAGATAAGAGTATAATAGAGAATGAAATAAGGCTACTTAAAGAAAAAAAAGAGCAAGCACAACCAACAAAAATTAGAACCAGTGGTAGCACATTTAAAAATCCTATAGATCAATCTGATAAAAAAGTTTGGCAATTAATTAAAGAGTCTGTTCCGTTAGAAAAATCATTTGGAGATGCATCAATTTCTCAAAAACACTGTAATTTTTTTGTAAATAAAGGTAATGCTAAGTTTGAGGATATGAAAAAATTGATAAATTTTGTGTCTGAAAGTGTATTTAAAAAAACAGGAATTAAATTAGAAACAGAAATAAAAATTTTAGAATAAATTGAAAAAAAAAGTACTTATATTATCTGGTGGAATTTCTAAAGAGAGATTAATTAGTATTGATACGGGTTTACAGGTTGCTAAAGAGTTAAAAAAATACAAGTATAAAGTTAAAATATCTGAACCTAATGAAACTTTGGTCAATAATATAAATAATTTCAAACCAGACGTAATTTTTAACGCTCTTCATGGTCAGTTTGGAGAAGACGGCTATATTCAAACTATCTTAGAAAAATTTGAAATTCCTTACACTCATTCAGGTGTATTGGCATCGTCTATTGCAATGGATAAAGAAATTTCAAAGAAAATATTTATAAAAAATAAAATAAATACTCCAAAATTTTTTACATATTCATTTGAGGAGAAAAGATCAGATTTAATTAAAAAAATTAAAAAGCAATTGGATTTTCCTGTAGTAGTTAAGCCAATTAATGAAGGGTCAAGTGTGAATGTATATATGTGCAATATAAATAATATAAATAATGTTTTAAATTCTCTTAAAAAATATGAAAAAGTAATAATAGAAAAATTCATTGGAGGACGTGAAATACAAGTGGCAATTCTAGGAAATAAAAAACTAGGAGCTATAGAATTGATTCCAAAAAGAAAATTTTACGATTATCAAGCAAAATATAATACTAACGCAAAAACACAGCATTTAGTCAAAGTAAATTTATCAAAAAAAAAACTTCAAGAAATAATGAATATTGCTTTGAATGCTCACAAAATAATTGGGTGCAAAGGTGTAACAAGATCAGATTTCAAATTTTATAAAGATAAATTTTATTTATTAGAAATTAATACGCAGCCTGGCATGACAAAACTTTCTTTAGTTCCAGAAATAGCAGCTTACAATGATATGAGTTTTATTGAATTAATAGAATGGATATTAAAAGATGCATCAACGAAAAGGTAAAAAAATATTAATTTATTTTTTTTTACTATTAATAGTTGGATCCATAAATAATATAAAATTAAATAATTTAAAATTCACAGAAATAAATATAGAAATTACAGGCATAGAAGAAAGTGAAAAAAAAATTATTCTTGAAAATATAAATAATTTAAACTTGAGTAATTATTTCTTCATCAATAGAATTGAAATATTAAAAATAATCAACTCTATTTCTTTAGTTGAAAAATTTTCTATTTTCAAAAAATATCCTGATACTCTTAAAATTAAAATTCAACAAACTAAATTTTTAGCCAAAATAAATTATAAAGGTAAAGAATATTTTGTCGGAGAAAATGGAAAATTAATTAAAAGTACTTTTTCAAATAAAAATCTACCATATATTTTTGGTAAGCCAGATATTAATGAATTTCTTTTATTTAAAAAAATTATAGATCAATCTAAATTATCTTATAAAGAAATTAAAAATTTTTATTTTTTTCCATCAAAGCGATGGGATATAGAACTTAGAAATAATACTCTTATAAAACTATCGAAAAACACTAATATTGATTCTATTAATACTGTTTTCAAATTCTTAGGTGATAAAAACTTTGAT
>CACKFA010000020.1 GCA_902599335.1 uncultured Pelagibacteraceae bacterium
CCGTACCATCAAGTTCCACTATTAATAATAATTCTGCGTCTCGTGGATATCCTGCTTTACTAAAATTATCTGTTGCCTCAATTAAAGCTTTATCCATTATTTCCATTCCTGCAGGCACTATTCCACTTGAAATAATTTCTGAAGCTGCATCTCCACCTTCTTTAATAGATGGAAAACCTATCAAAGCAGCTCTTACTACTTCTGGTGTTTTTAAAATTTTAACTGTAACCTCAGTGACAACTCCCAATAATCCCTCTGAACCACAAATTAAACCCATAAGATCATATCCCTCTTGATCAAAAGATTTTCCTCCAAATCTACAAATGGTTCCATCCATCATAACCATTTGTACACCTAAAATATTATTTGTGGTCGTTCCATACTTTAATGAGTGAACTCCACCAGAATTTTCAGCAACATTTCCACCTATAGAACATGCTAACTGGCTCGAAGGGTCTGGCGCATAATAAAATCCTTTGTGTTGAACTGCATGAGTAATACCTAGATTTGTAACTCCTGGCTGAGTAACAACACATTTATTTTCGTAATCAATTTCTAATATTTTATTAAATTTTCCTAAACCAAGAAGAATAGCATCTTGAAGAGGTAATGCTCCACCGGACAATCCTGTGCCTGCACCTCTTGGTACAACTTTAATATTTTCGCTATGACAATATTTTAATATCTCACTTACTTCTTCTGTGTTTTCTGGAAGTACTACTGCTAATGGTGTTTGCGTATAAACTGATAAAGCATCAGTTTCATATGGTCTCAATTCATCAGCCTCACTCAATACATTTTCTATATTGGTTAACTTTGAAAGTTTTTTTACTATTTCACTTTTTCTATTTAAAATAGAACTATCAATTTTTGGTAAAGCTATTTCAGACATAGCTTAGCCTAACATTTTTTTGATATTTTCCAATGCGTTAGAAATGTTATCTCGAGAGGCTGCAAAGCTAAATCTTACGTAATCTTTGCATGTTTTTCCAAAAGCTGTACCGGGAACTATAGCAACACCTGCCTCATGCATAGCTCTTTTACAAAATTCACTACCATCCATTCCAGTTCCAATAACTTTAGGGAATGCATAAAATGCTCCACCAGGTAAACTACACTCTACACCAGGTAAACTATTCAAACCTTCATGAATTAATTTTCTTCTTAATGTGAACTTTTCCATCATCTCATCAATTGAGTCATCAGGTCCATCTAAAGCTGCGATACCAGCAAATTGAGCAGCAGCATTTACACATGAGACACTATTAATTAATAATTTATTTACATGCTCAACTAAATTTTCTGGCCAAAAACTCCATCCAAGTCTCCAACCAGTCATAGAATAAGCTTTGCTCCAACCCTCTAAGACAATTAATCTTTCTCTTAATTCAGGATAATTAAAGAATGTTGGCATTTCCTTATCATCGAAAATTTGTCTACTATAAATTTCATCACTTAAAATAGTCACATGAGGATGTTTTTTTAAACCTTCAGCCAATTTGTCTATTTCTGATTTTTCTACAAAACTTCCAGTAGGATTATTTGGATTTATTAAAATCAACAATCTGGTTTTATCAGTGATTAAAGATAAAATTTTATCTGCACTAAACTTTAAATCTTTATCTTCAGTTAAATCATAAGGCACAGCGGTAGAGCCCGTATAATTAATCATAGACTCATAAATAGGGAACGCTGGAGTGGGATGAATTATCTCTGCTCCTGGCTCACCAAAACACTGTATTGCATAATGCATTGTTGGTTTTCCACCTGGCATAATTAAAATTCTTTCAGGATCTACTTCCGCACTGTAACGCTTTTTAATCCATCTAGTTACTGCTTGTCTGCATTCTAAAATACCATTTGAAAGAACATATCCGTGATGGCCATCATCTAATGCTTTTTTTGCTGCTTCAACAACATGCTTTGGAGTTTTGAAATCAGGTTGACCTAGACCTAAGTGGATCATAGGTTGTCCTTGTGCTTCAAGCTTTTTCGCCTCAGCTAAAACTGAAAAAGCACTTTCAGTTCCAAGCCTATTTAAAGATTTTGCAAGTTCCATAACATTTTAAAAATTAAAATCGACAAACTAAACGAAAATTAGTTTTTTGTCTATTTAGTTAAAAAGTTTAATTTATCAAATAAATGCTTAAAATTCATATATTTTAGTCTCTATATATTATTTTTGACGCATCAAGGTCTTTAACAGACTTACAGCCCATTAAAATCATATTTCTTCTAATTTCTTTTTGCATATTTTCTAAAAGTCTTTCAACACCTTTTTGCCCACCAGCACCTAAGCTAAAAAGAAATGCTTTTCCGAAACTACATGCAGTTGCTCCTGCGGCTAAAGCTTTAAGAACATGTGTTCCTCTTCTTACACCACCATCAAGAATAATTTCTAATTTATCACCAACTGCATCTGAAATTGCTTTAACTTGATCAAATGGAGATCTTGATCCATCAAGTTGTCTTCCTCCATGATTTGAAATCATAATTGCTGTACAACCAATATCTATTGCTCTTTTTGCATCTTCTACTGACATTACACCTTTTAATGCCATAGGCTTATTCCATTTTTTTATACAATATTCTGCATCTTTCCAATTCATTGCTGGATCATATTGTTCATTAATATAATCCATAACTGATTTTGCAATATTGGTGCCTTTATCTGTTTTATTTTTAATGTTTGCTAATTCAAATTTTTTATTTGTAAAGTATTTGAAAACCCATCCAGGTCTCATTGCAAAACTCAATAAACTATCCAAAGTAAATTTAGGCGGTGTAGTAAATCCTGTTCTGTGATCTCTTTCCCTGTTTCCAGCAACAAGTGTATCAACAGTAATACACATTCCATCAAAATTAGCTCTACTGCATCTCTCAATCAAATCATCAGTGATTGATTTATCTTTATGAATGTAAAGTTGAAAAAGTTTTGGTCCACTAGAAACATTTGCAACCTCCTCAATTGAAAAAGATGCCATCGTGGACATGCTATAAATTGTATCAAACTTTTCTGCTGCTCTAGCAGAAGCTTTATCACCTTCAGGATCATACAAACTTTGCATTGCTGTAGGAGATAAAAATAATGGCATACTAATTTTTCTACCAAAAACAGTAGTGGATAAATCTGGCTCCCCAACACTGTTAAGAATATTAGGAATTAAATCGCAATCATTAAAAGCATCTGTATTTCTATTTAATGTAACTTCGTCATCTGCTCCACCATCAATATAATGAAATATAGGTGCGGGTAGTTTTTTTTTTGCTAATTTTCGAAAGTCTTCAAAATTATAACAATCTTTAATATTCATAAATTTAATATTTTAAAAATTTTTAAAGAAATTAAACATATAACTATTTGCCCCAGGATTTTTATCTCCAAGACTTGCATTAGATATATGATTATAAGAAAATCCTAATTGACTTTTGTTTGATAAATCAAAAGAAAATTGCAATTCGCTTTTAAATTCCAATACATGACCAAGATCTTTACCATCTCCTTCATGATACAAGCCTGGAGTAAAACTTGGATTAAAATTAAGTAGACCTATTTTGTATTGTGCCTCAACTCCAGTATAAATATAACCTGCATTATCTGCTGTAATTAAAATTCCAGTAATAGGCGATAAATTTCCTAAAAATGTATCTCTATTTAAGTCCTCATTTTGATGTTCAATGCCTATTAATGTTGATTTTTTACCATCATCACTAAAGTCAAATGTTCCTGTATAAAAACTAAATTCTGTATTTTGATTACTAATAATTTTTTCATCTGCATGTGAAGAGAATGCAAATATACAATATAAAACGCAGATTATAATTTTTTTTAAATTCATTTTAAATTAACTTATTTTCCAGCAATAAATCTTTTATAGATTATTGCACCTCCGACTAAAAATATCAACAATGGCAATAACCAGAGAATATAAGTATTTTTATTTAACTCGGGATCGTAAAGAATCCATTCACCATATTTAGTTTTAAAATATTCATAAATTTGATCTTCGGAAAGACCTTCTTGAAGCTTTTTATCAACTACAATTTTTATACTATTTGCAAATTCAGAATCTGAATCATAAACTGATTGACCTTGACATATAAGACATCGTAAATTTTTAGTTATTTTATTTTTTTTATCGTTCTCCTCAGCATTAATACTACTTAAAGGAATTAATATTATAACAATTAAAAAAAATTTTAGAAATTTCATTTTATCAATAAATTAATTTCATCAACTAATTCTTGGTTAAGAGGTCCAATATATTTTTTAATAATTTCATTATTATAAATTAAAAATGATTCAGGAACCCCATATGCTCCCCACTCTATTGCAATTGTACCATCTAAATCAATAAAGACTTCTTTATAAGGGTTTCCTAGT
>CACKFA010000021.1 GCA_902599335.1 uncultured Pelagibacteraceae bacterium
GGTAGCAACTGAAAAAGCCTAGATGTATAAATTTTTCTTAACCAATAGTGTAAATCAAATTTATTTTTATAAGTCATTTAATGACCAGGAAAATCTATTAAATTTTCTACTTTGTATCCTTTTTTTATTAAATTATTTGAACCATTTAAGTCAAATAAATTAATCACAAATATAAAACCAGCAACTTTTGCATTTGATATTTTGACTAGTTTTGCTGCAGCTTCAGCAGTACCTCCAGTTGCAATTAAGTCATCAATAATTAAAACATTTTCATTTTTACCAAATGAATCCTTGTGAACTTCAATAGAGGCTGTTCCATATTCAAGTTCAAAATCAATAGAATACACGTCTGCAGGCAATTTGTTTTTTTTTCTAAGCATAATGAATGGTTTATTTAGAATGTAAGAAACAGCCGAAGCAAAAACAAATCCTCTTGACTCTATTGCAGCTATTTTTTCAAATTTAAACTTTTTTGATCTTTCAACTATTTGATTGATAGTTTCCACAAATGCATTTTTATCTTTTATTAATGTTGTTATATCTCTAAATAAAATGCCTTTTTTTGGGTAATCAGGTATTGATCTAATATAATTTTTTAAGTTCATAATAGTTAATTATAAAAGTATAAATAAATAATTTTTTAATTATGACAACAAATAAATTAGCAATAATTGGTGGTAGTGGTCTTTATGATGTTGAAGAACTAACAGAAAGAGAGTTACTTGATTTGCAAACACCCTGGGGCAAAACTTCGGATCAGATTCTAAAAACTAAATATAATAGAAAGGAAGTTTATTTTTTACCGAGACACGGAAGAGGACATTTTGTTTCTCCTTCAAATATAAATTTTAGAGCAAATATAGATGCACTTAAGCAGCTAGGTGTAACAGATATTGTTTCTGTATCAGCTGTTGGTTCTCTTAAAGAAAATTTACCTCCTGGAAAATTTGTAATCATCGATCAATTTATTGATAGAACTTTTGATAGAGTAAAAACATTTTTTGATGACGAAATTGTAGCTCATGTTTCAATGGCTCACCCAACCTCTAGCGGATTAATGAATGCATGCGAAGAGGCAATTAAAAAATCAAATATAGACTATCAAAGAAATGGAACATATGTTGTTATGGAAGGACCACAATTTTCAACCCTAGCAGAGTCTAATTTATATAGATCTTGGAAAGCAGATGTAATTGGAATGACAAATATGCCTGAGGCAAAATTAGCAAGAGAAGCAGAAATTAGATATGCATCTGTCTCTATGGTTACAGATTTTGATTGTTGGCATCCAGATCATGAAAATGTTGATGTTGAGCAAGTAATTAAAGTTTTATTGGGAAACGCTAAAAAAGCTAAAATCATGATTAAAAATTTAATTGATAATTTTGAAAATCATATTGATCCTAATGATCCAGCAAATAATTGTTTAGATGTAGCAATTATAACTGCTCCAGAAAAGCGAACAAAAAGGACTATAGAGAAATTAAAAACTGTAGCAGGAAGAGTTTTAAATAAATGAGAATAGAGGGAAAAGAGTATCGAACTATTTGGTTTGAAAATAATGTTGTTAAGATTATTGATCAAACAAAACTTCCTCACCATTTTATAATCAAAGAACTTAAAACCGTAAATGATGCGGTAAATGCAATTAAAGTAATGGAAGTAAGAGGTGCACCGTTAATAGGAGCAACGGCTGCCTATGGATTAGTATTAGCTATTATTGAAAAGAATGATAAATCCTTTTTAGAAAAATCTGCTAATCATTTAATTGCTTCTAGACCTACAGCTATAAATCTTAAATGGGCTGTAGATAGAATGATGAATAAATTATCAGGAATTAATAGCAATCAAATTTTAAATGTAGCTTTAAATAAGGCCAAAGAAATATGCGATGAAGATGAAAAGTTTTGTGAAAATATAGGTGTTAATGGTCTAAAATTAATTGAAAATATTTATAATAAAAAAAAAGACAGAGTAAATATTTTAACTCATTGTAATGCTGGCTGGCTCGCAACTATAAATTGGGGTACAGCCACATCACCAATTTATTATGCGCATAAAAAAGGCATACCAGTACATGTATGGGTAGATGAGACAAGGCCTAGAAACCAAGGTGCAAATTTAACATCATATGAATTAAATGAAGAAGAAATTTCTAACACTATTATAGCTGATAACACAGGTGGCATTTTAATGCAGAGGGGTGAAGTCGATATGTGTATTGTAGGTACTGATAGGACTTTATCCAATGGAGACGTTTGTAATAAAATTGGAACTTATCTTAAAGCATTAGCTGCTCATGATAATAACGTTCCTTTTTATGTGGCTCTTCCAAGCTCAACAATTGATTGGGACATTAAAGATGCAAAAGATATTCCCATTGAAGAAAGAAATTCAGAGGAATTATCTCATGTTGAAGGTGTAGATGAGAATAATGAAATTAAGAAAGTTTTGATATACCCAACTAAAAGTAAAGCTATGAATTTAGCTTTTGATGTAACACCTGCAAAATATGTAACTGGATTAATAACTGAAAGAGGAATTACCGAAGCTTCTTTTGATGGTTTAAAAAAATTATTTAAATGAAAAGTTTAAGATCTGAAATAATAAAATATTCAAAAATGCTGAATTCAAAAAATTTATCAGCATTAAGATCTGGCAATATCTCATCAAGGTACAAAGATGGTTTTTTAATTACTCCTTCAGGAAAAAAATACTCATCATTAAAGAACAGTGATATAGTTTTTGTTTCCCTAGATGGGTACTTTGATAAAAAAAAAGGAATTCCTTCATCTGAGTGGAAGTTTCATCAAGATATCTACAGAAATAAAAAAGAAGCAAAAGCAATTGTTCATGCACACTCAACATGTGCTACAGCAGTTTCTACTCACAAGAGAGGAATACCTTCTTTTCATTATATGGTAGCAATGGCTGGAGGTCATGATATCAAATGTGCAAAATACGCAACATTTGGAACAAGAGAATTGTCAAAAAATATTTTGAAATCTTTAAAGGGTCGAAAAGCTTGTTTAATTTCAAATCACGGACAGATTGCATTTGAAGAAAATTTATCAAAGGCGTTTGAACTTGCTGAAGAGGTTGAAAATATATCGCTTCAGTATATAACGAGCCTTAAACTGGGTAAGCCTAAGATTCTTTCAATTAATGAAATGAAAAAAGTTTTATCCAAAGCAAAGAATTATAAAAGAGGATAGCTGATGACTAAAGTTGGAGAACACATAACTCTAGACATTATTGGTACTACAAAAGAATACGATCCTATAGTATTTGAAAAAGTAATTAATGATATTTCAAAAGCTGCAAAAGTAACAATTCTCAATATATCTAAATATAAATTTGAACCTCAGGGTTTTACAATTCTTGCTTTATTAGCAGAAAGTCACATTAGTTTTCATACATTTCCAGAAAAAGGAATTATAAGTTTTGATTTCTTTACATGTGGAAAAGTAAACCCCTCAGTGGCGATAGATATTATAAAGAAAGAATTTGAACACAAAAGAATAGTTAAAAAAGAATTTAATAGAGATACAAAATCTCTTTATCATGACATTTACAGTTCGCCAGGCTTACAAAAATCATATGTAGTGAATGATGTTTTAGAAGATTTTAAATCTAAAGTAGGTCAACACATTGAAATTTTAGATTTAGAACAATTTGGTAAATCTTTGTTTATTGATGGTGAAATACAGGTGGCTTCAACTGATGAGCATTTATACAGTTCAACTTTTGTAGGGTCT
>CACKFA010000022.1 GCA_902599335.1 uncultured Pelagibacteraceae bacterium
TGAAGCAATCCAAAAGATTATAGTTCCATACATACCAAGAACATGTGCTAATCTTCTTTTTCCAAAACCTAATTCTGATGTTGTTCCAATGTCATAAACAGTAGTCTTAGCAATAATTTTTGCCTTCTCAGCAGCTCCAACCTCTCTTGTTGCCTGCAATTTTGCTTTTTTTGCGTTATTAAAGAAATAAGTTAAATTTTTGTGATGTATCATCTGAATAATTGTTCCAAAAGCAATTAAAAGAACCATTGCAATTATAAAGCCCTGCATAACAACAGTAGGAACTATTTCTGATAATAACGAAAATGGATTTGTTTCAAGCATTTTACCCTTATGTATAACTAATTTAAATAATTTTAAAGTTTTCTAGTCTAGATAACTCATCATATCAACAAAAACTATTGATAAATTTGTCTTTAATAACAATTAAAAAATATTTACTTTCTTTTGTAATGTTGTTTTTTTGGGATCACAGACCTGACTCCTCCTTGTGGATTCTCCACATCCCCTTCTCTTCTTGGTATTAAATGAATATGGCAATGCATAATTGATTGGCCCGCAGACTTTCCTGCATTTGTACCTATATTAAAGCCTTTAACACTAGAATCTTGTTTTAAAATTTTTTCTTTAGTTTTTAAAATTAGCTCATTACATGCCTGAATTTCTTCTTTGGTAAGATCAAAGTATGTCTCTACATGTCTTTTAGGAACGATAAGACTATGAAATTCTGAGACAGGATAGCTATCTGTAGACGAATAAGCTAATTGGTTTTCAAACTGGAGCTCTTCTTTTCTGATTTTGCAAAATATACAAGGGTTGTTTGGATCTTTCATACTTAAATAAGAGAATTATATATTTTATTTAACTTAGTGTAGCAATTACTCTTTCTTCTCTTCCATTTAAGATCATTTATTTTTGAAACTGAAGTTACTCCTTTACCAGATCCAATAAGAATTATTTCTTCGTAATCATTAATTGATTTAATTGAAATATCTTTAAAATTAATTTTTATTTTTTTACTGATAAATTTAAGTGTATTTCCAAAATAACAATTTTTTTTAGGTGAAAAGATCTTTCTATTTTTTACAAAAACTAAATTTGAGGTACCAGTTTCTAAAATCCTGTCATTTGCAACTAAAGCAATATCAAATTTGCTTGAGTCAACTTTGCTTAATTTTGCTAATATTTTTTTATAATATAGATTTTTATAATTTGGCTCTACTCGTTTATATTTAAACAATAAAAGATTAAAATTACTTTTTGGTTTTGGTCTTTTTCTAATTGAGACTGATATTAACTTTTTATTTAACGCTATACGAAATAAATTATCAGGACCTTTGTATATAGTATTTTTGTTAATTAAATCTTTAATAATGTTTTTTAAATTTTTTTTTCTTATTCCATATTTTTTTGTAGATTTTATTAAATTCTCAATATGTGGTTTTAAAAGTATTAACTTAGGAGGTTTTCTAACCATTCGCATTGTAGTGAATACACCCCTGGTTCCCCAAAGATCTTTGAAAGTAACTTCTTTAAGATTACTAAGCTGATAAGATTTTTTTAATAAGAGTGTTGCCATTTTCTGTTAAAAAAGATTCTGGATGAAATTGAAATCCATATATTTTATTTTGATTATCCTCAAGTCCCATTGGTATTTTTGTTATACTACATCTCATAGTTATTTTAATAGAATTCGATTTAAATGGCTCCTTTAATTTTAATGAATGATACCTTCCAACTTTAAACTGTTGATTATTTTTAAAGATTTTACTTTGATTATTTGTTTTTATTTTAGATTGAAATCCATGATAAATTTTTTTTTGTTGTATTATTTTGCCTCCTTCATTATGCAAAATCATTTGATAACCAAGACAAATACCAATAATTTTTTTCCTTCCTTTGTATTTTTTATAAATTTTTGAAGTATTTGGGTAATCCTTTGGTGATCCAGGTCCTGGTGATAAAACGATCACATCACTTTTATAAAGTAATTTCTTATTTAACTCATAATAATTTGAGCAAAAAACTTTATCAAATTTTGCAAATTGATGAACAACATTCCAAGTAAAAGAGTCTTGATGATCGATTATGTAAATCATTTAAACAACTCCAGTAAAGATTTTGCTTTAATATAATTTTCATTAAACTCTTTCTTAGGTGAACTATCTAATACTACTCCAGATGCAGCAGAGATCTCTGATTGATTTTTGTAATTTAATATAGATCTAATTATAATATTAAACTTCATATCTTGATTAAATTTAATAAATCCAAAACTTCCTGTAAAAATATTTCTACTTTCTTTTTCTTGATTATTTAGAAGTTCTAACGTTCTTATCTTAGGACAACCAATTACAGATCCTCCAGGCATCATAGCTTTGATGATATCAATCAATTTTGTATTTTTGTTTAATATTCCACCAATTGAGGTCACATAATGAAAAAGATGCT
>CACKFA010000023.1 GCA_902599335.1 uncultured Pelagibacteraceae bacterium
AAATTTTCTCAAAATAAAATTACTTTTTTTATCCTTTTCTGAATTTTCTAATGCTTGTTCTGCATACATTTTATTAAAAAAAGAATATGATTTTTCATACCATTTGGAAGATTGATAATTATAACCTAATAGACTAGCATATTTTTTTGCCTCATTCTCTAGACCTAAAATATAGTGTATTTCAACCATTCTGTATAAAGCCTCCTCAACATAAACTGTTGTATCATACTTTTCAATTACTTCTCTAAATCTATTAATTGCTGCAATGTATTTTTTTTTATCAAAATAATACCTAGCTATATAAATTTCTTTAGATGCAAGTATATCATTAATTAAATCAATTTTAAAAGAAGCGTCTATAGCATAATCGGTATTGGGATATTTTTGCATAATATTTTGAAAAGCTTTTTTAGATTCTAAGATTGATCTTGTATCTTTTTTTTCATCTACTATTTGTTCATAAAATGAAAGAGCTAAAAGATACTCAACGTAATTCAAATCATAATGTAGAGGGTAAACTCTAATAAATCTCTGTAATTCAGCTATAGCATCTTCATAATAGTCTTGAGAATAATATGAATAGGCTGCCATAATTGATGCTTTAGGTGCAAATTCTGATTGAGGATATAAAATTTCTGCTTCATTAAATTTTTTTGCTGCAAATATAGCATCTCCATCCTCTAAAGCTTTCAAACCTTCCTTATAGGCTTCTGACATTTGAGAATATAAATTTTTTTCCTTAATTACTGAAACTTGCTCTGGTTTATTTGAGCAAGAAATCATTAATAAAATTATAGCTATAAACAAAAAAAAATTATAATTAGGCATGTTTATAATTTATAACCCTATTTTTGATATATTAAAATATTTCTTTATATTTAAGCAATAGATTTTAATAAGTTTCTATTAATTAATGTATGTGGAAGATTTTTTTCTTTAATTTCTAAAATCGAAAAATTTTCTTTATTTTGAAATACTTTTCTAAGTAACTGATTAGTTAAATAGTGGCCTCCTTGAGAACATTTAATGCTCGCAACAATTCTATAACCAGAAGTATATAAGTCTCCTATACAATCTAATATTTTATGATTTACAAATTCTTTTTCATTTCGAAGTCCTTCAGGGTTTAAAATTTCTTTTTCTTTAACAACTATAGCATTTTTTAAATTTCCACCTTTAGCTAAACCTTTTTTTTGAATTAATTCTATATCTTCATATAAACAATAAGTTCTAGAATTAAAAACATCAGTTAAATCATCTTCATAAACTTTAACTTTATTTTTTTGATTACCTATAATCTTATTTGTATATTTAAGCTCAAATTCAATATCTAAACTTAATGTAGATGGTTTGATTGATATAAATCTCTCTCCATCACTAAAAGTAATTTCTTTTTCAATCTTAATTATTTTTATTGGTGCAGCGCTTGTCGTGATACCAGCTGATAAAATTTTTTCTATAAATTCTTTTGCTGATCCATCCAAAATTGGAACTTCCTCATTATCTATTTCAATTAAAGCATTATCTACACCTAAACCAAATAATGCTCCCATTAAGTGCTCTATTGTTGAAACTTTTGCTCCAAATTCATTTTCTACAGTTGTATTTAAAGACGTATTAGAAACGTTATTAAAGTTAGGATAAACCAAATTGTTAGACTTTAAATCTACTCTTTTAAAAACAATTCCAAAATTAGGTTCAGCAGGCTTTATGCATAAATTTACGTTAAGCCCACTATGTAGAGCAATACCATTAAATGAAATAATACTTTTAACAGTTTTTTGAGTTAAATATGACACAAGTAAGTTTTTAATTTGAAATATGTTTAAATTAAAAACAACTATTGTTACCAGAAAAAACAATACTAACTAAATAGTTGAAAAAATTTTTCAAAAAAACCTTTTTTTTCTGTATTTTTTGGGACTAAATCTACTTCATTTTGATTTTGACCGCTTTTAATTCTATAAATCATTTCCGGTAACTCGCTAAGATCATCTTCAAAATAGTTTTCAATATAGTTTTGATCCAAAAATCTAACTATTTTAATTTGGTACTTTTGTAAAACTTTACTTATTATATTAGAAATAT